>NZ_JBWKOM010000001.1:0-476378 GCF_059416085.1 Pseudomonas sp. GW821-FHT09E12
CGCGGGTTGCTCATGGCACCTCCTGATTGGCCTCAGTTTAAGGCAAAGAGGTGTCTACGAAACCCGGGGCGATTCAGGCTTCAACTATCCCACATGCGGCTTTTCGACAGTGCGCGACTTCGCCGAAGCACATCGTGCAGGAGCAGATGAACAGCTGGCGGCATTCGTGCAGTTCATCGATCGGCCTCCGTTCCGCGACGCGTTGAGGACGAAGGACTGGGCCGTTTTTGCAGCTGCCTACAACGGACCCGATTACGCAAAGAATCAATACGACATACGGCTGGCCACTGCTTATTCGCAGCACTGCAGATAAGTGGCCTCTGTGTACTGGGGCTCAGACGGCTGCACGCCCTCGCATTATTAGTGCATTGGACATGGGCTTCTTCATCGACCTCTGAACGGTGTTCGTCGAGGACCGCATCAATCATGCGGAAAGAGAGTTGTAACGAGTGGGCACGGTAAGTACACCCCAGAAGTAGGCGTACGGATCATGGTAGGCAGGCTCTGTGATTGAAGGTGATGTAACACTTTGATCTTTTCGCCTGCACGCTAGATTGCCGAAGCAACATTATGACGGCCACGGACGGGTGACGCAAAGTCCATTGGCTCTTGCGAAAACAAGGAGAAATATCATGGCATTTGGTATCACGGCGACAGTCACTGTGGCGGAAATGGTGGCCGCAGACCTGGGTTTCGTATTTATTGATGGTGGTGAAAGTGCGGCAGTGACAGCAGGGAAAATTAGTTTTGGCATCGTGAAATCCGAAGGCACGGATGCCGCTAAAACATGGGGTATTGGCCCAGCAATGGAGGGCCTAGAGTTGGCTAACGCGATAACGGATGCCCCGTCAGCCGTCAACTACAACAACGTGAGTTATGTTTTCACCCAGAGCGGGGGAATACTCCAGTATTCTACCTGCAGTGGGAGCGGCTGGTCCGCAAGCACGACGTTGGTTCAGTCTGGCCTCTGCCTCACCGATACACCAGAACCCACCAGATTCACCCCAGAGTTCGGGCCCTCCGCAGTCGTGTTCAACGATCTGTTGTATGTCTTCTACCAGGGCACGCCTCTCGGGAGCACCACCACCGGGCTCTATTACAGTGTGTTCAATGGAACAACCTGGTCTGACGCCATTCAGGTTGATAATGTGGGTATTTCCTGTTCGCCATGCGCCGTCGTGTTCAACTACCAGCTCTACGTGTTCCACCAGGGCGGGGGTAATAATGGACAACTGTGTTACAGCGTGTTCAATGGCGCCAGCTGGGCGGCCGACAAGCAGGTAGCGGGCGTTGGTATGTCTGTTTCGCCGGCCGCCGCGGTGTACAACGGCGAGCTGTATGTCCTGTACCAGGGCAGTGGTAACGATGGGCAACTGTGGTACAGCACGTATAACGGAAACTGGAGCAGCTCCAATAACACCGACAGCAGTGGGGGCATTAGTGCCGAGCCATGCGCCATCGTGTACGACGGTGAACTGCTTGTGCTCCATCAGGGCTCTGGAAACTCTCGGAATATCTATGTCAACGCTTTCAATGGCAGCAGTTGGGTCGGCGACACCCAAATGGCCCCGATAAGGATCTCAAACTCCCCCGCCCCCGTCATTTTCAACGATGAACTGTATTGCTTCTGGCAAGGCCCAGGATCAAATGGACAACTGCAATATAGTGGAAGTGATAGCAGCAACTGGATGCCAACTACGACGCTGAGTGGCGCCCAAATGTCGTGCAGCCCGAGCGCCACGGAATTCAACAATCAGCTGTATTGCATGTATCAGGGCTCGTGGCAAAGCGGCTACCTTTACCAAAGTGTTGGCACTGTCCAATCGACCTGGTCTTCGCCAAGCACCGCAAGCCCGATTAGCCTGTCCGCGTCACCTTCTGTGGTCGCCGTCTCCGACACGCTGCTTTACTCCTTCTTCCAGCAGGAGGGGCAGCTCTGCTATACCACCTGTACCAGCACCAATGCGTGGACATCGCCCTACCTTGTCGGGTGGTCGTCATCGGCCACCCAGCTCAACACCATCGGCCTCATGTACACCCCCTCGACCGTCATGTTCACACCGAGCGGGGCCACCTCGGCCCAGCTCTACATCTTTTACCAGACCGCCGATAACACCGTCTCCGGACAGCTTTGGTATGTGATCTTCGATACCGCCACGGGAACCTGTTCGCCCCCGATTCAGGTAGCCAACGTTAGCCTGTCGTACTCACCTTCGGCAGTTGTTTTCAATAAGCAGCTCTACGTCTTTTACCAAGGCGGCGCGGGTGGGCAGGGCAATAGCGGGCTGTACTATGACTGTCTGTCGACTGCAGGAGCCTGGTCCGGCAGCCAACAAGTCCCCGGCGTTGGAATTGCATACTCGCCGGCGCCTGTCGTCTACAACAATCAGCTCTACGTCTTCCACCAGGGCGAAGGAGGCGGACAACCCGACAATGACCTTTTCTACGACTGCCTGTCGAGCGCTGGCACTTGGTCTGGCGACACCCAGGTTTCTTGGGTCAACCTCTCGTACTCACCATCGGCCGTCTTCTGCGGCAATCAGATCCTTGTCTGCTACCAAGGCGAAGCAAATGGTCAACCCGATGGCTGCACTTACATCGCATCGTTGACAAGCTCCGGGGGTACCTCGCTTGAGGGCTACGTCGATATAGTACCTGCGACCCCCCCGGTCATGAATGGGCCAGGGACGGCAGCCGCGCCCATTACCTATGCACCCGCGGTCGCTGTGTGCAACGACAATCTCTATATCCTGCACCAAGGGGGCGGTGCTAGTGGCCAGCTCTGGTTCAACGTGATGAACAGCACCAGCTGGAGCGGTGCTACCCAAGTGAATCCGCAGGTACTGTCGGCATCGCCGTGTGCGGTGAACTTCGGCAATGTGATCTACAGCTTCTACAATCAAGGTGGTCAACTGTGGTGTAACGGCAACGCCGGTGGGGCGGCCACCTGGTTGCCTGAAACCCAGATCCCCGGTGTCATGCTCTCCGGGACACCGTCCGCGGTCGTGTTCAATAACGAGATCTACGTTTTCTACCAGGGGGCCAGCAATAACGGGCAGCTCTGCTACGTGACCTACAATCCGAGCACGAGCAGTTGGGCCTCGCCAGTCTGGATAAACTCTGCGGGCGAAGTACTGATGGAAAACTCGCCGTCCGCGGTGGTTTTCAACAATGTACTGTACGTCTTCTATCAGGGTGTTGGCGTAAGTTGGTGCTACAACACCTGCAGTGACGGGTCGACGTGGGGCGGGCAGGTCCAACCGTCCATTGGTGGAGGGGAGGCTTCACCGTCTGCCGTCGTGTACAACAATCAGCTCTATCTCTTCTACCAGGGCGGAGATGACTGGGGGGTGTATTACAATATATTCGATGGGAGCAGTTGGACTCCTGACGCCCCTATACCAGACTATCCCGTCATCTCCGCTTCGCCGTCAGCCGCGGTCTATGCAGGTGAGCTTTATGTCTTTTACCAGACCTCGGCTAATAGTGGCGGGCTCGACTACTCCGTGCTTAACGGAAGTACTTGGAGCTCAACCCTTGAGGTGATGCCCACTGGCTCCATGTCCGGATCGCCGGCGGCGGTCCTACTCAACAACTACGCCCTTTGGGTCTTGTATGAGGGCCCTGGCAATAACGGCGAGCTGTGCTACGTAGCCTACAACGGCCAACTCAGCTGGAGCACGCAACACCAGGTGGTCCCCGCCGTCTCCTCAACCTATTACTCCGGTCAGAATGCCATTCTGTCGTGGTGTCCGAATCTGTTGGTCTCGGACAACCTCCTCTATGTATTCATGCCCGCATCGAAAGAGGCAGATGTCCCCTACTACCTGTGGTCTGCCGACGGAAGCAGTTGGAGCACCCTGTACAAGGTCCCCGGTACGGGCATTTGGGATTCCCCATCGGCCGTCGTGTTTAATAACACGATCTACCTCTTCCACACGGGCACCAGTGGCACCTCATCCGGCACTGACAGTCAGCTTTGGTGCAACAGCGCGCCCTGCAACCCTGCCGGCCCACTGACCTGGTCCGGCGACAAGCAACTTGTGAACGGGGCCACAGGGCAAGCTATGGGGCTGATGGCTAACCAGTCACCTTCTGCGGTGGTGTTTAACAACAACATCTATTGCTTCTTCGCGTCACCGAACAATACGCTCAGCTATGTCATATTTAATGGCAGCAGCTACAGCCCAGGCATTAATTATATTATTCCCAGTTCGGGCTCAAACGAGATAGCGAGTTCGAGTCCGGCGGCGATCGTTTACAACAACCAGCTTTACGTCTTCTTCCAGGGCGTTGGTCGTAATAGCCAGCCGGATGGGCAACTTCTGTACGTTACCTCCTCTAACGGATCTAGCTGGTCTGGTGTCCAACAAGCTGGGTACCTGCAAGCGGCGACCGGACTCTCCGTTTGGAATATCCTGTCGACTCAGGTTCAGTCCTTGATCCCTCCAGTGATGACGAACCTCAAGGGCCAAGGCCCCGTTGATGACAAGGATATTTTTGGACCAAACCTGTTTCCAGCGCCTTGATGAAACAGAACTCCTCGATAGATAGAGAATGCATCTATCGAGGCGTTTTTCATGACCGACAAACGCAGAACATTCAACGACAGCTTCAAGCTGGAAGTCATGAGGATGATCAAGGACAAGGGCCTGGGCGTTTCACAGGTTTGTCGTGATCTTGATATTGGTGATACGGCCGTTCGGTGCTGGGGACAACAGTACAAAGCCGAGCAGTTAGGGCTCCTTCAGCCATCCGAACATACGCTCGATAATATTGCGCCGCCGGTATTTGGGCCGATCAAACAACCTGGGCAAACCCGGTCGAGGCTTTCGCTTCATGCTTCGCAACGGGATCACTGGCTGCATCCGATAACGATCGCAGTAACGGCGCAAGGCCAATGCGTCATAACCCTTGTCAGCCAGCAGCCATCGACAGCGTGCAGGGACGGCCGCGCAGGCTTGAAATGCAAGCCTCATCCAGCAGCGGCTGGGCATACGCGATATCGCTGACCTGCCCGCCTGAAAGTAGGAAGTGCAAAGGCACGCCATTGGCATCGCACAGCATGTGAATCTTGGTCATCAGGCCGCCCCGACTGCGTCCGAGCGCGTGGTCTTGCGGCTCTTCAGGCCCTCTTTATATCTTCTATCAAGGCGGCAGCAATGACGGTGCGCTTTGGTATGTAACCTCGACTAATCCGTCCAACTCACAAAGTTGGTCTTCACCCATCAAAACTCCTGGAGTGAGCATTGCTCAATCGCCATCCGTGGCAACTGTTGGTAACCAGATTTACGTTTCGTACCAAGGTGCCGGCACCAACTCCGGGCAGTTCTATTATATAACTTCGTCCGATGGACACACCTGGAGCGCTCCAACGCAAGTCACAAGCCCGAACCCTCAGTTTTCTGGCAGCCCTGTAGCGGCGATTGCATTGATACCAGATGCTTTGGCCGTGCCCTTCCTGCAGTAAGGGAAGCTCCGAGAAGGTCAACCCGGCCATATCCTGTCTAGGGAAACTCCGAATAGGCCGGCTACGGGTATCCGATTGACGACCTCATCGCTTTATAGGTTGCTCTTGGACGTGTGTCACCAGAAACCAGGGGCTTTCCCTGGTTTCTGCGTTTTACAGACGAACTTCGCCTTCACTGGCTCAGCGCCTGGGTAAAGGAGCGGTCGACCACCGTGGCAGTGGCCAGCGGCGCCGGCAGCGCCTTGACCTTGAACAGGAAGTCCGCGGTGCTTTGCAGGTCGGCGGCGGCCTGCGGGTCCACCGGGCCGACGCTCATGTGCGCCTGGCGCAACCAATGGCGCGAGACGTTCGGGTCGAGGTTGGCCTTTTTCGCCCACAGGTCGGCGTACTGGTCGGTGTGGCTGTCGACCCAGGCACGGGCCAGCTTCAGGCGGCCGAGGAAGTCGGCGATGGCTTCACGCTTGCTGTCGATGGCCGGGGTCGAGGCGGCGATGGCGCTGAGACCGGGCATCAGGTTCTTCGCGGTGAGGATCGGCCGCGCGCCGGAGAACAGGATCTGCTGCGAGATATAGGGTTCCCACACCGGGAAGGCGTCGATGCTGCCCTGGGGCAAGGCCGCGGCAGCGTCGATCGGCATCAGCTTGATGAACTCGACATGGTCCTCCGGCAGGCCAGCCTGCTCCAGGGCGCGCAGGGTCAGTTGCTGGCTCCAGGCGCCGGGCCAGTAGGCGACCTTCTTGCCCTTGAGGTCGGCGATGGTCTGCACCGGCGAGTCCTTGGGCACCAGCAAGGCGATGGTGTCCGGGTTCTGCCGCGAGACGCCGATCAGCTTCACCGGCGCCTGTTTCGCGGCGAGGAACAGAAAGCCCGAATCGCCGAGAAAGCCCAGGTCCAGGGCGCCTGTGTTCAGCGCTTCTGCCAGGGGCGCAGCGGCCTGGAAGTGTTTCCAGTCGACCTGGTAGGGCGCGCCTTCGAGCACTCCCGAGGCCTCCACCGAGGCTCGCACGTTGTAGTAGTTCTGGTCGCCGACATGCAGCACCAGCGGCTCGGCGGCCTGGGCCAGGGGCGCCGCGAACAGGGTGCTGAAGAGCAGACGGCGCAAGCGTCGGGAGAGCGTCATGGGAAATTCCTGGATGATTGGAAAAGCGGATTTTCTAGAACATAACGCTCTTAGAATCCGATTTTGAAATTCTGTTAATGCATAAGCTCATAGCCGCTCTGGCATCCGCAACCGGGGCTGTTGGCGGAGAAACAGCGCGGCAACAGACTGTCGGCCAGGCAACATCGCCAGAGGCTTTTTTCCTGTTGGAACACCTTGCAACCGCCCTTCCCCAGCTATGGCATAGAGCCTGCAATATTCCTTTCCGACAGGATTTATTCCTGCCTTCCGCGACTTTTGAAATAAGGAGCGGAAATAACAACATTGCCCTCTCGCCGCCTTGTCCGGAGCCATCCATGAAACCCGTCTTGCGCTTCCCCCTGGCCCGCGCCAGATACCTGTTCAGCGCCTGCGCCCTTGCACTGTTCCTGAGTTCGAGCCTGCAACCCCTGGCCCAGGCCGCGGAAAACCCGCCGGCCGAAGTGCACCTGGACTACGCCTATTACTCGCCGGTCAGCCTGGTGCTCAAGCACTTCGGCTTTCTCGAAAAGGCCCTGCCCCAGACCAAGGTCGGCTGGGTCCTCAGCCAGGGCAGCAACCGCTCCCTGGAATACCTCAACAGCGGCGGCGTCGACTTCGCCTCCTCCGCCAGCCTGGCGGCGGTGCTGAGCCGGGCCAACGGCAGCCCGATCAAGTCGGTGTATGTCTACAGCCGCGCCGAGTGGACCGCCCTGGTGGTGCGCAAGGATTCGCCGTACCAGACCGTCGCCGACCTCAAGGGCAAGAAGATCGCCGCCACCAAGGGCACCGATCCCTACCTGTTCACCCTGCGCAGCCTGCAACAGGCCGGGCTGAAAAAAGACGATGTGGAACTGGTGCACCTGCAGCACCCGGACGGTCGCACCGCCCTGGAGAAAGGCGACGTCGACGCCTGGGCCGGCCTCGATCCGCATATGGCGGCCAGCGAAGTACAGGCCGGGTCGCGCCTGCTGTACCGCAACACTGCTTTCAACAGCTACGGCGTGCTCAGCGTCACCGAGCAGTACGCCAAGGAGCATCCGCAGACCATCGCCAGCGTGCTCGCCGCCTATGAGCAAGCCCGCGAATGGTCGGTCAAGCACCCGGACGAGCTGGCCAAACTGCTGGCCGACGAATCCGGCCTGCCGCTGGAAGTGGCCCGGCTGCAACTGTCGCGCACCGACCTCGGCAACCCGCGGTTGAGCGCCGAGGATGTGCTGGCCTCCAAGGCCGCCGCGCCGATCCTGGTGTCCGAGGAACTGGTACGCCGCGGGGTCAACGTGGACCAGGTGATCGACCAACTGCTCGACACCGACGTCAAGCAGGCCGTGGCCCGTCAATAACCCACCGCCCAGGCGACGACCGAGTCCGCGCCTGGCGCGGATTCGGTGTTGCTGGAGAATCGCCATGAGCAGCGACAGCAACGACCTCTCGACCCGCCTGGCCCTGTCCGCGCCGGGCAAGCTCCCAGGCTTCAACCCCGCCCGCTGGCGCCTGCGCCTCAAGGGCCTGGCCCTGCCGGTAGTGATCATCCTGCTGCTGGAGTTCGTGGTGCGCATCGGCTGGCTGCCGTCGTACCAGATGCCGGCCCCCAGCGAGATCGCCCTGACCCTCGGCGACCTGGCCGAAAGCGCGCTGTGGAAACACATTGGCGCCAGCCTGCTGCGGGTGCTGCTGGGCTTTGCCATCGGCGCCGGCCTGGCGCTGGTCTTCGCCGCCTGGGTCGGCCTGAGCCGGGAGGCCGAAGCCTACCTGGAGCCGACCTTCGCCGGCCTGCGTTCGATCCCCAGCCTGGCCTGGGTGCCGTTGCTCCTGCTGTGGCTGGGCATCGACGAAACTTCGAAGGTGGTGCTGATCGCCATCGGCGCCTTCTTCCCGGTGTACCTCAATGGCGTGGCGGCGATTCGCGATATCGACCGCAAGCTGGTGGAGGTCGGCCACATGTACGGTTTCGGCCGGCGCCGGCTAGTGCGGCGGATTCTCCTGCCGGCCGCCCTGCCCGGTCTGTTCACCGGCCTGCGCAGCGGCATGAGCCTGGCCTGGATGTTCCTGGTGGCCGCCGAACTGATCGCCGCCACCAAGGGCCTGGGTTATCTGCTCAGCGACGGCCGGGAAACCTCGCGGCCGGACATCGTGCTGGCGGCGATCATCGTCCTCGCCGTGCTGGGCAAGCTCAGCGACGGCCTCCTCGCCGGCCTGGAAAAACGCTGCCTGGCCTGGCGCGACACCTTCAATGGCCAAGGCGGCAACGACTAACGCACAGAGGATCGAGCCATGACCCAAGCCCTGCTGTACATCCACGTGGAGCGCAAGACCTTCGCCGCCACCACCGTCCTCGACGATATCCACCTGCAACTGCAGCCGCGGGAAACCGTGAGCCTGCTGGGCCCCAGCGGCTGCGGCAAAAGCACCCTGCTGCGCATCGTCGCCGGCCTGGAGAAGGACTTTCAGGGGCAACTGCTGAGCCACACCGAACGCCTGGCCTTTGTCTTCCAGGAACCGCGGCTGATGCCCTGGCTGACGGTGGAACAGAACATCGGCTTTGGCGACGACGAGCATTACGACCGGGCCTGGGTCGCGCAACTGATCGACGAAGTCGGCCTCGCGGATTTTGCCCAGGCCCTGCCCAAGGCGCTGTCCGGCGGCATGGCGCAGCGGGTGGCGATCGCCCGCGGCCTGTACTCGCGGCCGCAGGTGCTGTTGCTCGACGAGCCCTTCAGCGCAGTGGACGCCTTTACCCGGATGAAACTGCAGGACCTGCTGCTGCAACTGGCCGAGCGTCACGCCATCGCCCTGCTGCTGGTGACCCACGATGTCGACGAGGCGCTGTACCTGAGCGACCGGGTGCTGGTGATGGACAACCGCCCCAGCCGTATTCGCCAGGAACTGGCGGTGCAACTGAGCCACCCGCGGGACCGCCGCGACCCGCTGCTGGCACGCCTCAAGGCGTTGGCCCTGACCGAATTGCACAAGGCCCATGTGATTTGAGCGGGCTTTGCCACGGCCCGGCACTTAAGAACACAAAGGAATTAATAAATAAATAATCAGTATTTATGGTTATAAAAATAACCACGTACTCTCACCTCATCCCGCCCATTGGTCACGACAGTGAAGTGCCTTATGAAACCGACCGACAACGTTATCGACTTCGCCCAGTTCCGCAAACGCAAGCAGGCCCAGCAACTGGCCCGGGCCATGTGGGAGATGTACGCGCGCAATGCCGGTTACCAGGCGTTCCAGTGGGTTCAGGCGGCCCGGCCGACCAGGACCTACCACGCGTGAGCGCCCAGGAACCCTCGCGCTTTCTGGCGAGCGCCGACGAACCCGACCTTGATTTGACCCCTCTGGAAACTCAGGAAGAAGACCCCATCAGCGAACGGGTCGCGCAGAACCTGCAACGCCTGCGCAGCAAGCGTCATCTGTCCCTGGATGCCCTGGCCCGCCAGTGCGGGGTCAGCCGGGCGATGCTGGCGCAGATCGAGTCCGGGCGCAGCGTGCCGTCGATCAAGGTGCTGTGCAAGATCGCCAAGGGCCTGAAGGTGTCGGTCGCGGCCTTTCTCGAACACCGCGCCTTCGAAGGCGTGGCGGTGCTGCCGTCGAGCCGGAGCAAACGCCTGGTCAGCGCCAACGGCGCCTTTGTCAGCCGCGCCCTGTTCCCCTTCGACGTGGCGCGCCAGTCGGAATTCTACGAACTGCGCCTGAGCCCGCTCGGCGAAGACCAGTCCGAAGGACACGGGCCGGGGGTCCAGGAAAACCTGGTGGTGTCCCAGGGCGTACTGGAAATCAGCGTCAACCAAGAACGCTACCTGCTCTCCACCGGCGACTCGATCCTGTTCTACGCCGACCAGCCGCACCGCTACCGCAACCCCGCCGACAGCGAAGCGGTGGCCTACCTGGTGGTGACCTACCCGGAACGCCTGGACTGAATCCGTGCGCGCGTCATGCCAGGCGTGAAGGCGAATACGGATTGAACGGCCGGGGAAACGGCCAAACGGCAGTGTGCCGGCCTTGCGGGTTCCATTCGAGACAGGCGATGTCGAGCTTCGATGTCGTGACAACGGATTTCATAGGACTTTCACCATTCGCTTACCGACGTTCTCTCCCCCCAGCAAACCGATCAACCCAGCCGGCAAACTGTCCAGCCCCTCAAGCACATCCTCGCGCACCCGCAACTGGCCGGATTCGACCCAGCCTTTGAGTTCGAGCATCGCCTGCTCGCGGTTCTCCAGGAAGTCCGCCAGCAGGAAGCCGCGCAATGTCAGGCTCTTGATAATGACCATCCCCGGCACCGCGAGCGATCCGGAGCCCGCTACACCGCCGTCGTATTGTGAAACGGCGCCACAACAGACGACTCGCCCATGGTTCGCCATATTCGACAGGCAGGCATCCAGTATGCGGCCCCCGGTATTGTCGAAATAGACATCGATCCCGTCCGGGCATGCCGCGCGCAGATCGTCGAGCAGGTTGCCCGCCTTGTAGTCGAGCGCCGCATCGAACCCCAGTTCACCGGTGAGCACGCCGCACTTGGCGGCGCCACCCGCAATGCCGACCGTACGGCAGCCCTTGAGCCTGGCGATCTGCCCGGCGATCGAGCCAACCGCCCCCGCCGCCGCGGAAACCACCACGGTGTCACCGGCCTTGGGCCGGCCGCATTCGAGCAGGCCGAAATAGGCCGTCAGGCCCGGCACGCCATAGATGCTGAGCAGATACGTCAGTGGTTCGATCCGCGGCAACCTGACCAGACCGTTGGCAGCAACCGCGGCGAAGGCCTGCCAGCCCGTCTCGGCAAACACCAGGTCGCCGATCACCAGGTGCGATGAGCGTGATTCGATCACCTCTGCCAGCGCCATGCCGGCCATGACCTCGCCGGCCTCAAGGCCTGCCCGATAGGTAGCGCCCTGCATCCAGGCCCTGCTGGCGGCATCCAGCGATACGTACAGGGTGCGAACCAGCACCTGGCCCTCGGCCGGTACTGGACGCGCGGCTTCCTCGATACGGAAGTGTTCAGGCCCCAGCTTGCCCTGGGGAAGCGCAGCCAGGATGACTTGACGATTGCTCATGAGAAGGCATCCACCCGGGTCAGTTCGGCCGACAGGCGCCAAAGACGTTCGGCCTGTTCCGGATCGACGGCATGGGGCCTTACGCCAACGAACGACGCCGGCTCGCTCTCGTCGAGCATGGCCACCTCGCAGTCTTCGCAATACAACCCACCCAGGCCATCCAGCTTCGGCGATGTCGCGGCCCAGACCTGGGTGGCGGCGCCTTGCCGAGTGCTCTTGAAGGCCGGGTTCGCCGGATTGCCCTCGGCGTCTATCCAGCCCAGGGCGACCATTTCTTCCTTGGGCAGGTAACGCTGCAGAGGCGTGGCGATCATGCCGGGGTGCAGGGAGAACGCCCGCACGCCCTGCTCGCGCCCCAACCGGTCCAGGTGCACGGCGAACAGCGCGTTGGCGGTTTTCGACTGGCCGTAGGCAAGCCACTTGTCGTAGCCCCGATCGAACTGCGGGTCATCCCAGCGAATGGCGGATGAGTGATGGCCCGCGGAGGACACCATCACCACCCTGGCCCCGCCTTGCAACGCCGGCCAGAGCCGGTTGACCAGCGCATGGTGGCCCAGGTGATTGGTCGCGAACTGCGCCTCCCAACCGGGTCCCACTCGGGTTTCAGGGCAAGCCATGATGCCGGCGTTGCCCATCAATATGTCCAGGTGCGTGCCGCTCGCCAGAAACGCCTCCGAGAAATGCTTGATGCTCGCCAGGTCGGCCAGGTCCAGCCCATGCACCTCGACATTGGCGAGACCTGCAACCCGGGCCTGGGCCGCCTGGCGATCGCGGGCCACCACTATGACCCGTGCCCCGGCGCCGGCCAGCGCCCGAGTGGTTTCCAGGCCCAGGCCGGAATGCCCTCCCGTTACCAGGGCCGTGGTTCGGGAAAGATCGAGACCTTCGAGTACCTCGGATGCCGTCGAAGCTGCGCTGAAACCGGAATGAACAGGCGTCTGTCTATGGGTCATTGCAATGTCCTTTACGAATGGAAACCAAGCTGCCAATTTGAAGCGCTTTCATTCTGCGAGCCCGAAGCTGGAGCGTGAATGCAATGGCGTCCTACTTTCTATCGAGAGCGTCCGGTTTGACACATGGATCCCCTATCAGAAGTCCTCACCCAGCTCAGTAGCCAGCATTCCTTTTTCGGTGGTTTGAAAGCCGGCGGCGACTGGGCCGTGCGCTTCCCGGCGCCGGAAGGCATCAAGTTCAACGTGCTTGTGCGGGGGGCTTGCTGGCTGGCCGTGGAAGGAGAAGCAGAGCCGATATGGCTGCAAGCTGGCGACTGTTTCCTGCTATCCCGTGGGCGCCCCCTCTTGATTGGCAGCGATCTTTCGCTGCCAGCGATCGCGGCCGAGGCGATCTATCCTCACGCCGTCAACGGCGTGGCGCACTGCGGCAGTGATGAAGATTGCTTTCTGGTCGGCGGGCGTTTCGCCTTTGGCGACGAAGCCGAGCTTCTGTTCGACAGCCTGCCACCGGTCGCGGTGATCAAGAACGAGTCGGACCAGGCATCCGTATTGCGCTGGGCCTTGCAGCGGCTGGCGCACGAACTCTCCACCCCATCCCCGGGCGGCGCCCTGATGGTCCAGCACCTGGGCCACATCATGCTGGTACAGGTACTGCGCATTTACCTGGAGCAGGAAGGAGGCAATACCCCGGGTTGGCTCTCGGCGCTGTCCGAACCGCGTATCGGTGCCGCCGTCCAGGCCATTCACTCCAGCCCTGCCCAACGCTGGACGGTCGAGGCCCTGGCCCAAGTGGCCGGTGTCTCGCGCTCGACACTGGCGCTGCGTTTCAAACAGGCCGCCGGCTTTTCGCCCCTGGAATACGTGTTGCGTTGGCGCATGCAACTGGCGACCCGGTCCTTGCGCAACACCCACCTGACGATTTCCTCGATCGCCCAGGCCCTGGGCTACGAGTCCGACAGCGCGTTCAGCAATGCCTTCAAGCGCATCATCAAATGCTCGCCACGGGAGTACCGGGAACGAGCAAGGGCCGTCGCCCAACCCCAGGGGGAATCCGAAGTTCGAGTGGGTGCCTGAAATAAAAAAAACCCGGCGGGATCGTCCCGGCCGGGCTTGTTGGGTGCCGCTGCGAGGAATCAGCAGGTGCAGCACATCATCGGCATGCCGTTGCAGCTCATCATCATCGGCATGCCGCAGTCGTTCATCATCTTCATCATCAGGGCGCAGCAGCTTTTCATCATGTCCATGTTCATGCCGGCCATTGGCATGATCTTGCACATCATGCAGTCGGCTTCGACTGTGCACTCCATCACGCACTTCATCGACGGCATCGGCATGCCCATCATCGGCATTGGCATCATGGCGCCCATCATCGGCATGGCCATGCTCGCCCGGGACATGCACATCATGCTCATGTTGGCGCAGTGCATCATCATCGGCATGCCGCAGTTCATCATCATCTGCATCATTTGCGCACTGTTCTTGAACATGGCCATGTCCATGCCCGCGGCCGGCATCATCTTGCACAGCATGCCGTCGTCCATCATTTCGCAGCTCATGGTCGCCATCATCATCGGCATGCCCATCATCGGCATCATCGGCATGTTGGCGTTCATCGGCATTTGCATCTGCATGGCATTCATCATGGTGAAACTCCCTAAGCGATTCGATAGTTGGACGAAGCAGATGGGGCGGATTCTAGGGAGTGGCGAACGCCGCACAAGATGCCGATCGAACAGCAATCGCGGCTGCCGGGACAGCTTCAGCGCAGCCGCTCGTGCGGGATTTTCCGCTTCAGCAGCCGGATGGATTTCATGGCGGACGGGAGCAGGACAACAGCGTGTTTTCCGCTGCGATGGATATGCGCGAATCAGCGCATCCCATAACCCAAAGAAATAATCATTCTAAAGAGGCCCGACTTTTCTCGGGAAAAGGCCCCTTGCCAGCCTCGCCGGTGCCCTGTGGCAGGATTCGGCGAGGGTCGCTAGCGCGGTGCGGGGCATGACGCGGGCTCGGACCGCGGGTCTCAAAGCTTGGCGATCGACACCTCGGTGGATTTGACGAAGGCGATGACCTCGCTGCCGACCTTCAACTCCAGGTCGCGCACCGAGCGCGTGGTGATCACCGAGGTGACGATGCCCGAGGCGGTCTGCACATCGATCTCCGAGACCACCTGGCCTTCATGGATCTCCTTGATGATGCCCTTGAACTGGTTGCGAACATTGATTGCCTTGATGGTCATGATGGGCCTTCCTGTCTGGGGTGGGCACTGGCGCATCGCCGTGCAGGCCTCTAAGGTGCCCTGTGTTTTTTCATATTAAAAGGAATAAATAGTAGTTATTTTATTCCTTAAATGAATATAAAAATTTTCCCCCGTCCCCTTCGTTACCTTGACCGAGCACCGCGCCTTTGCTTCTCTGGATCCCTAACCCTTTCAGGAGATTGTCATGCGAACACTCGAGCTGGCGGGCGTGCCCGTCCCGGTGATTGGCCAGGGTACCTGGCGCATGGGCGAGGAGCGCCACCAGCGCAACGCCGAGATTGCCGCGCTGCAGGCCGGTATCGAACGGGGCATGAGCCTGATCGACACCGCCGAGATGTACGCCGAGGGCGGCGCGGAGGAAGTGGTTGGTGCCGCCATCACCGGCCAGCGCGACCGGGTGTTCCTGGTCAGCAAGGTGTACCCACACAACGCCAGCCGCAAAGGCATTCCGCAAGCCTGCGAGCGCAGCCTGCGGCGCCTGGGTACCGACTACATCGACCTGTACCTGCTGCACTGGCGTGGGCAGTACCCGCTCGAGGAAACGGTGGAAGCCTTCGAGCGCCTGCGCGAAGACGGCAAGATCGGCCGCTGGGGCGTTTCCAATTTCGACCTCGATGACCTCGAGGAACTGACGAGCCCGGCCTGCGCCACCAACCAGGTGCTGTACAACATCGAGGAACGCGGCATCGAATTCGACCTGCTGCCCGCCGCGCGACAACAGCGTTTGCCGCTCATGGCTTACTGCCCTATCGCCCAGGCCGGCAAGCTGCTGCGCCACCCTACGCTGCAGCAGGTCGCCGACCGCCATGGCGTGACCACGGCCCAGGTCTTGCTGGCCTGGGTCCTGCGCCAGGACGGCGTGATCGCCATTCCCAAGGCGGTACACCCCGAGCATGTCCGGCTGAATGCCGAGGCGGCCGGGTTGCGCTTGCACGACGAAGACCTGGCGGCCATCGACCAGGCCTTCCCCGCGCCACTGCGCAAGCAGCGACTGGCGATGGTCTGAGCCGGCTATCGCGAGCTGCGCCACCCCGAAAAACCTGGCACCCATGCCAGGTTTTTTTCGTCGTGGACCAGGCTGGAAGCGGCGAAATACCAGCGACTTTAAGGATCGTCCTATCCCGGATTTTTGAGGGTTTATTTAGAGTGGGTCAATGAGATTAAAGACCTACCTTCATCAGATCAGTCCCCTATTTTCCAGTCCTGAAGCCGCCAGCAGGTTGCTGCGTCTTTTCGCACTCATTCTTTTGGTCGGCATCCTCGGCGCCGTCTACAACTTCCTCAATTCCACCCTCAGCAACGATATTTCCCGGCGCCGCGGCTACATGAGCAGCGCCATCGCCGAAGCCCAGACCTTCTTCACCAGCCGCGAGGCCTTGCTGGAAAGCCTCAGCCTGTCCGCGGTACGCCGATCCAGGCAGGTCCAGGGGTATCCGCCTTCCAGCGAAGAACTGCACCTGCAACTGGGCGACATCGATGATCCGTGGAGCATCTGGCTGAGCCAGCGCATGCGCGAATACTTCAAGGCCAAGCAGGTCAACCTGCTCTATGTAAGCCCTGGCCCCGAGGCCCGGGTCATGCGCCTCTACAGCAGCAACCCGACCTCCCCCAACCTGCCCAGGACCATCCTCTCGAAGCTTGAGGTCCTGAACCATGGGGAGCATCCGGACACCAACGAGCTGTGGCTGACCGACCCGTCCACGCAGACTTCGCAGCTGTACATTTTCACCCGGCTTGACGAGCGCACCAATGACTCCGGCTGGCTGGGCCTGGAAATGGATGGGCGGGAAGTGCTCAAGGCCCTCAGCGACCAGAGCGCCGGCGAGTTCATGATGTTCAACTCCGAAGGCGCGCTGCTGTTCACCAACACCCCGGCCGGGCGCCTGGGGCAGGCCCTGCAGCAACTGCAAGGCAGCAACTTCTTCGGTTTTGTCGGCAGTGGCTGGTGGCCCGATCACCTGGTGATCCGCAAGCAACTGATGACCTCCGACTGGCAACTGGTCTACTCCTTCAGCCTACAGTCCCTGCTGATCGCGCTCTGGCCGCAGCTGGCCGGCGCCCTGGCGTTCTGCCTGTTCAGCATCAGCCTGATCTGCCTGCTGACCCGCCGCATCGAGCACCGCTTCATCACCCCTGCGCTGAGCCGTATCCAGGCGCTGGTCGAGAGCGAGCTGTTCAGCCGCGACGTGATCCAGACCGCGCCCGTGGCCTTGTGCGTGCTGCGGCGTACCGATGGCCGAGTGGTCCTGGAAAACACCCTGGCGCAGCAGTGGCTGGGCGATGGCGTCGAACGGGAAATACTCTGCGCCGGCTGGATCCAGCAAGCCTTCAAGAGCCACGAACCGAACCGCTTCGACTACTTCGAGACCACTGACGGGCGCCATCTTTACCTGAGTTCCGCACCCACCCGCTACAAGGGTGAGGACGTGTTGTTCTGCGCCTTCAGCGACATCAGCGCGCGCAAGCAGGTGGAAGCCGCGCTGGAAGAAGCCCGGCAGATGGCCGATGCCGCCAACGAAGCCAAGACCCTGTTCCTCGCCACCATGAGCCATGAAATACGCACCCCGCTGTATGGCGTGCTGGGCACCCTGGAGCTGCTCGCGCGCACTCAACTCGATACCCAGCAGCGCGATTACCTGCGCGCCATCGAGTGTTCTTCCTCGACCCTGTTGCAGTTGATCTGCGATGTGCTGGACGTGTCCAAGATCGAGGCCGGGCAACTGGCCCTGGAACTCAATGAGTTCTCACCACTGGACCTGGTCCACGAGCTGATCCAGGGCTATTCCGCGGCGGCGTCGAACAAGGGCCTGCTGCTGTATTCCTGCGTGGACCCGCAAATCCCCGAGCGACTGATCGGCGACGTCACCCGGATCCGGCAGATCCTCAGCAACCTGCTCAACAACGCGGTGAAGTTCACCGACCTGGGGCGCATCGTGCTGCGGGTCAACCTGCTGAGCCGCGATGGCGAGCGCTCCAACATCCTGTGGCAGGTCTCCGACACCGGCAAAGGCATTGCCCAGGATCATCAGCCGTTGATCTTCGAACCCTTCTATCAAACCGGCGGCAACGCCAACGTGGTGGCGGGCACCGGCCTGGGCCTGCCTATCTGTCAGCGTCTCACGCAATTGATGAACGGCAGCCTGCGCATGGTCAGCGAACTGGGGCTGGGCAGCAGCTTCTCCCTCACCCTGCCCCTGGAAGCGGCGATCGATGGGCCGGTCACCCTGCCCGCCACGCAGCTGCTGCCGGAAACCATCTATGTGATGTCCAGCGTCCGCGAGCTGGCGGAATCCATCGGCGGCTGGCTGCGCCAATGGGGCGCGCGGGTGCAACTCTGCCATCCCTCGAAGATCGCCCCGACCAGCGATTGCCTGCTGGTCGAGGTTCACCCCGGCGAACTGGAACAACGCCTGCAGCCCGACTGGCCAGGTCCGCTGATCCTCGCCACCGGGACCGGCAATAACCAACCGCAGGTTCGTGCCGGATGCTGGCACGTGAACCTGAACCACCTGCGTTCCATTCATCAGGCGGTCAGCCAGGCCCAGGGGCTGTGGGTGGCCAAGGCCGAGAATCACAACGAACACTGGACGTTGAAGCAACTGAACCTGAACGTGCTGGTGGCCGAAGACAACGTCATCAACCAGCTGATCCTCAGGGATCAGCTGGAAGAGCTGGGCTGCAGTGTGGAGCTTGCGTCAAACGGCGAGGAAGCCCTGTCGATGTGGAACCCCGAGCGGTTCGATCTGGTCCTCACCGACGTCAACATGCCCATGATGAATGGCTATGAACTGGCCAAGGAGCTGCGACGCCGTGGCTGTACGGTCCCGATCATCGGTGCCACGGCCAACGCGATGCGTGGAGAAGAAGAGCAATGTCTGGCGGCCGGAATGAACCATTGCCTGGTCAAACCTTTTGCATTACGCGCCCTGTTCAATTACCTAGCGCCCTATGAAAGAGCGAAGAATGAAGCCCTGTAGCATATTGATCGTTGAAGACCATCCCTTCCAGCACATGTACCTGCAGCATCTGTTCGGTGAGCTGGGCCCCTACTACCTGGAAGGCGCACGGGATGGCGAAGAGGCGCTGGAACGCTTGAAATGGCGCAAGTTCGACCTGGTGCTCACCGACCTGTTGATGCCGGGAATGGATGGCGTGCAGTTCATCCAGGGACTGGCGGCCCTGCACTCCAAGCCGGCGCTGGCGATCATGAGCTCGGCTTCGCGGCGCATGCTGATGAGTGCCAGCCTGGTTGCCAAGAACCTCGGGGTGAAAGTCATCGGCCTGATTTCGAAACCGGTGAACCTTGCCGCCTTGCAGACCCTGACCACGCAATTGAGCATTTCGCAGCCGAGCTCGCCGCGCCCCTTGCCCGCCTCCATGCTCAGTAGGAGCGCGCTGCTCCAGGCCATCGAGCAAGAGCAGTTCGAAGCCTGGTTCCAACCCAAGAAATCACTGTTCAACGGCCGCATCGTCGCCGCCGAAGCCCTGGTCCGCTGGATGCATCCGACACAGGGCATGCTGCTCCCCGACACCTTCCTGCCCGCCCTCAAGTCCTTCGATCTCGAGGAGGACCTGCTGTGGCTGGTCCTGCGCCAGGCGATCCAGGCCCAGGCTCGCTGGCGCCAGCAGGACTACGACATTCCGGTGTCGATCAATCTGCCGACCCATCTGCTCAACAGCCACGACCTGGCGGACCGCCTGTTCGACTTTGTCATGGAACACCAGGGAGTGCCGGGGCAGATCTGTTTCGAACTCATGGAATGTTCGGTGCCCCAGGACATCAGTAACTTCTATGCCGGTGCCTGCCGCTTGCGCATCAAGGGCTTCGGCCTGTCCCAGGACGACTTCGGCAAGGGCTACAGCTCGTACATGAACCTGGTTTCCACCCCGTTCACCGAACTGAAGATCGATCGCGCCCTGGTCCAGGGATGCCACGCCAGCGAAGAACTGACCAAGGCCCTGACCAGCATCATTGCCCTGGGTCGCCAGCTGGGCCTGACCGTGGTGGCCGAAGGCGTGGAAAGCGCCGAGGAGCTGGCGTTGCTGCGCAAGATCGACTGTAGCCAGGTGCAGGGTTTCCTGATCTCTCGCGCAGTCCCCTCCGAGCAGTTTCAACAGTTGCTGGTGAACGACGGTCCAGCCGCCAGTTATTGAACCGAGGACATCCACCCTTCAGGATTACATGCCCCACATCACTGACAAGTCGTTGTTTAAAGGTAAAATCCTCAAGGCTTCGACTTTTTCATGCTTTTTTGGATACCAGTGATGAACCACCAGGACACGCTCATCGAGAATCTGAAACGATACTCGACTCGCCTGAACAAGGGATTGTTGATTTTTCTCGGCTTGACCCTGTTGTTGATCGCCATCAGTTACTGGTCGTCGCACAAACTGCTCGAAGAACAACACGGCAGGTTCAAAGCGCATTTTGCGCGGATGATGGAAGACATCCGCGAACATGAAGACTTCCTCCGGGGCGTGGCCGTACAAAGTAGCAAGATCCCCCTTCACGCCAACGATTCGGTTTCATACCTGAAAAGCGCCTTGCCCGAAGAGGGGCCGCACAACTACCTGGGCCAGGAGTTTGCCTTTTCCACGCCCTTCAGCCTCTCTGTCGATCACCAGAGCGTCGAGCCTGACACCTTGGCCAGGCTGGCCGACCTGGGAGAGCACCTGACCGACTATTACAACGCCTTCTGGTCCACTTCCCATTACCAGTCACCGCCGTTTTTCCTGTTCGATGCCAAGGGCAACTTCAATATCGGCATTCCGGCCGCCGGGCATTCACGCGACCCGCTCTGGAAAAACGACACCCCCAACAAGACCCTCGTCCTGCAAACGCTCAAGCGTCTGCTGGCGAAAGATTCGGCACGGGCCGATGGCGCGGTCGATTGGGAGCCCCTCGTCCCCCATCAGACCAATGAGGCCCCCGTCCGGCTGCTGGCTTATGTCAGCACCCATCTCGGGCCGCAATGGTCACGAGTCCAGGACAGCGGCAACCAGATCGGCGTCGCGTCGCTGTTCAGCATGGATCTGGTCAATGACATCAAGCGACTCATGCCGTGGTCGACCTATGACCATGTCGCCCTGGTCGCCCCCTCCGGAAAGGTGCTCAGCGGTTCGCTGCAACCGGGCGTCGTGCTGCATGACGGGCTGAACATCACCGGCGACGGTATGGTCTTCAAAGTCTCGAGCCATTCCGCCGAGCCCTGGACCGCTCTCTATACCATCGGTTTCAAGAGCTACTTCAACTACACCCTGTGGCCCTTGCCGGTCTTGCTGGCCCTGCTGATCGGCGGCATTGGCTGTGGCTGGCTGGTCAGTCGCCGGTATCAGTCACGTATCGTCAGACCGGTCTACGAGGCTTACCAACGCACCGCCGAGAGCGAGGCCTTCAGCCGGGCCGTGATCGATTGCGCGCCCACTGGCCTGTGCGTGGTGCGTCGCTCGGACTTCAAGGTCCTGCTGGAAAACCGCAAAGCCCAGCAATGGCAAGGCAGCACAAAACTGCGGATGGCCCTGGAGAGCCGGCAGGACCTGTGCGTCGCCGGTGAAACCCGGCTGGACATCGACGGTACTCACCTGCAGGTAGGGTTCGTGCCCACCCGCTATCAGGGAGAGGATGCCTTGCTCTGTGCCTTCCACGACGTGACCAGCCACATCGAGGGCGCGGCCATGCTGGAGCAGGCGCGACGCTCCGCCGATGCGGCGAGCGAAGCCAAGACGCTGTTCCTCGCCACCATGAGCCACGAAATACGCACCCCGCTCTATGGCGTACTGGGCACCCTGGAACTGCTCGGGCTGACGCGCCTGGATGCCCGCCAGCGCGAACACCTGCAAACCATCCAGCGCTCGTCCAGCACCCTGTTCCAATTGATCAGCGACGTCCTGGACATTTCCAAGATCGAATCCGGGCAGATGGCGATCGAGTCCCAGGCGTTCTGCCCGCTGCAGATGATCGAGGACACGCTGCACGCCTACAGCGTCTTCGCCGAAAACAAAGGCCTGCTGCTGTACGCCTGTATCGATGCGGCGTTGCCCGACCAGTTGCTGGGCGACCCGGTACGGATCCGGCAGATCCTCAGCAACCTGCTCAGCAACGCCATCAAGTTCACCGACACCGGGCGCGTGGTATTGCGCGTCAAGCTCCTGCACTGCGTGGATGGCCAGGCCAGCCTGGAGTGGCAGGTCACCGACTCCGGCATTGGCATTTCACCGGCGCAACAGGAACGCCTGTTCGACACCTTCTACCAGGTACGCGACGCCTCCAGCGAGGCCGGAGCCGGACTCGGCCTGGCGATATGCCGCTGGTTGACGGAAATGATGAACGGCCAGATACGCGTGGTCAGCGAGCCCGGCCTGGGCAGCAGCTTCTCGCTCCAGCTGGGGCTGAAGGTCATGCCCGGCGCGCTGGAAGGTTGCGCGGACATCCTGCCGAGCACCCAGGCGGTGTATGTGCGGGCTCCCGCCGTGGAGCTGGCGCAGAGCACCTGTGACTGGCTGAATCGCCTCGGCGTGGTCGCCAAGCCATTGCCGGCCTTTGTCGAAGAGTCGCGCCAGGCCAACCTGCTGATCGATGTCCTGCCCTCCGACAGCCTGCCGGCCTGGGCCGGACCACGGGTCCTGTGCGTCGCCGGCGAACACCCGGCACCACCACCGCGAGGTTGCACCGTGGATGCCCATGATGTGCGGGCCATCGCCAGAGCCGTGTCCCTGACCCTGCACGGGAAAACCATCGCGCCCGCCGCTCCCGAATGCGACCTGAGCAACAGGCTCGGCCTGCATATCCTGGTGGCCGAGGACAACGCGATCAATCAGGCGATTATCAAGGAGCAACTCGAAGCCCTGGGCTGTACGGTGACGGCCGCCTCCAATGGCGAAGAAGCCTTGCAGCTCTGGCAGCCGCAGGTGTTCGACCTGGTGCTGACCGATGTGAACATGCCGCTGCTCAACGGCTATGAACTGACCCGCGCCCTGCGTGAGCGTGACCGGGAGACTCCAATCGTCGGGGTCACGGCCAATGCCATGCGCGAAGAAGGCGCCCGCTGCATGGCTGTCGGCATGAATGCCTGGCTGGTCAAACCCTTGAGCCTGCAGACTCTGCACCACTACCTGTCGAATCTCTGCGCGAATGCGCCTGCCCAGGAACCGCAACCGATGATCGATGCAACGCCTTCCCCCACGACCGGCGACACAATGATCGAGCTGTCCCCAAAAATGCGTGAGCTGTTCATTACCACCATGCGCCAGGATGTCCAGAGCGTGACCGACGCCCTCGACGCCCAGGATGCCAAGCGGCTCGCCGAACGGCTGCACAGCGCCGCCGGGGCGCTGGGTGCCGTGCAGCTGAGCGGGCTGGCGAAAAACTGCGCCGAACTGGAGTCCCGGATACTGCAAAGCGCGATCACCTCTTCCGTGACCCTTGAGGTGAAAAGCCTGATACAAAGCTTGACGGATATTCTTAATGCACTTGAATGAGACGCGACAAGATTTGATGAGCGCAATCCTTTACTCTTTCTCCTTACCAACCGGCGTATTACGAGTGGCTAGTCATGGAAAAATTTAAAGTAGTCATCGCCGACGATCATCCGATTGTTCTGCTCGGCGTTCGCGAGTTGATGGAACGGGAAAGCAACTTTGAAATAGTCGGTGAAGCCATCAGCTCACAGGGCTTGATCGAGATCCTCGAACAACAGCCGGTCGATATCGTCATTACCGACTACAACATGCCCGGGGACTCTCCCTACGGCGACGGCCTCAAGCTGGTCGAGTACCTGAAGCGCCACTTCCCGCGCCTGCAGATCCTGATCCTGACCATGATCTCCAACCAGTTGATCCTCACGCGCCTGCATGAACTGGGGGTGGTCGGGGTGATCCAGAAAAGCCAGCTGCACAATGAAATCCAGGTGGCGCTCAAGACCATTGTCGAAAGAGGCTCTTATCAGAGTCTGGAACCTGCGCCGAGCTCGGTCATCGAATCCAACGCCAGTATCGACGACCGGATCTCCATGCTCTCGCCCAAGGAGTTTGAAATCCTGCGGCTGTTCGTTTCCGGCAAGAGCGTCAGTGACATTGCCCGCAGCCAGAACCGCAGTTCGAAGACCATCAGCGCGCAGAAAATCTCCGCCATGCGCAAGCTGGAAGTCGAGAGCGACCAGGACCTGCTGACGTACTGCATCGGGCGCAACATCTTCAATTGACCCCCTCTTATCCAGCGAAGACAGAAGGCTCGAACGACGATGACCTGCGGCGACCAGTTCGACCTGCAACAGCTTCAAGGTGCCTGGGAACAGGTGGAATACGAGGACAACGGGGTCAGCAACCCGCCTGACGAACATGGCGCCCCAGGAGCTCTTACCCTGATCCAGGGGCAAGGGTTCCGCGTCGTGACGCTCGAAGGCGAGCTGTTGCTCGCGGGCAGTTTTACCCTCGATACCCGGACCACGCCGAAATCCATTACCTGGGTCGACTCCATGGGCGCCGACACCGGCAAGCACTTGCCTGCCAGCTATCGACTGGACGGCGATGACTTCGTCTTCATCGCCGCGGACGAGGGCCGCCCCAGGCCCACCGAGTTCCGCACCGGGCCAGGTGAAACCCTGCGCCGGTTCATCCGCGTTTCACAGGATGGAACAGGCCTCGGCAGCCGCTGAGGTTCGCTCGTTGGCCGGCATGCCGTCAGGCCCTGGCCCGCTGTATTTCCTGCCCCGCCAACTCGCCGATGGCCAGCAACGCTGCGCAATCCGCACCATCCTGGGCCTGTACCGACATGCCTTGAATGATCGCCCCGATATACCGGGCCAGCGCCGCTGCCTGGGTATCGGCGCGCAGTTGCCCGTTGGCGATGCCCTGCTCGATATGCGCTTCAAAGGCCTTGAGGGTGTTGGCCCTCAGGGCACTGACGAACTCCCGCAGCGCATCGTTTTCCACCGCGCAGGTCAGGGTCGCGGTGGAAATCATGCAGCCCCGCGGCCGCCCGGGCAGGCTGTATTCATGGGCCGCCTCGCACAGCAGGCGGAGGAAACCGTCCACCACATCCGCCTCCTCGCGCAGTGCCCGCTCGGCAAAGGCGCCAGTGCTGCGCTGGTAATGCGCCAGCGCCTGCTGGTAAAGCTCGGCCTTGGACCTGAACGCGGCATACAGGCTTTGCACGGTGATGCCCATGGCCGCCGACAACTCCGGCATCGAGGCGCCTTCATAGCCCAGGCGCCAGAACACCTCTGCCGCAAGGCCCAGGACCTGGTCGCGATCAAAGGCAATCGGCCGTCCACGACGGCGCACCACGGCAGCAGGATTATTTATCATAGTGATCACTATTGAAATTAGAACGAATGCCGGTTAATCATAGCGGACATTGTGATTATAGAGGCTCTCCCCATGGATCTACCCCATAAAGGTCTGCTCGCCCTGGCCGCCACCCTCGGCGCTTCGCTGGCCAGCGCCGCCACGCCGGACGAGGAACTCGGCAGGCGCATGGACACGGCCATCGAACGCGCCATCGGCGAACAGCGGATCGTCGGCACCGTGGTGGTGGTGATGCGCGACGGCCAGGTGGTGTACCAGCGCGCCGCCGGTTTCGCCGATCGGGAGGCGGCCCGGCCCATGACCGGCGACACCATCCTGCGCCTGGCCTCTATCACCAAGCCCATGGTGTCCGTGGTCGCCATGCGCCTGGTGGAACAGGGCACGCTGTCCCTGGACGATAGGGTCAGCCAATGGCTGGCGGATTTCCGCCCAAGGCTGGCCGATGGCACCCGCCCGCCGATCACCCTCAAGCAATTGCTCACCCACACCGCCGGCCTGAGCTATGGCTTTCTCGAGGCCGAGCATGGGGCGTATCGCACGGCCGGGGTGTCGGATGGCCTGGCCGAGCCGGGCATGAGCCTGGAAGACAACCTCAAACGCATTGCCAGCGTGCCCTTGAGTTATCCGCCGGGTACGCAGTGGCGCTATTCCATGGCCATCGACGTGCTCGGCGCCGTGCTGGAAAAGGCCAGCGGCAAAAGCCTGCCGGCCCTGACCGAGGAACTGGTCACCCTGCCTTTGCACATGAACGACACCGCGTTCTCGGTCAAGGACCCTGCCCGCCTCGGCGCGGTGTACCGCGATGACCGTCCGCGGCCGAGCCGGATGCAGGACGAGGCGGCGATCAGGGTCGGCGAAAGCACCACGCTGTTCTCCCTCAAGCGGATCTTCGACCCGCGCGCCTACCCTTCCGGTGGCGCCGGCATGGCCGGTACCGCCATGGACGTGGCGCGTTTTCTCGACACCTTGCGCCAGGGTGGCGGCCCGCTGCTTTCCGCCCGCAGCGTGCAGGCGATGATGACCGACCAGGTCGGCGCCCAGGCGCAGACCCAGGGGCCTGGCTGGGGCTTCGGCTACGGCTGGGCGGTACTGGACGATCCGGCCCTGGCCGGCACCCCGCAATCCCGGGGCACCCTGCAATGGGGCGGCGCCTACGGCCACAGCTGGTTTGTCGACCCGCAGGCCAGGCTGACCGTGGTGGCGCTGACCAACACCGCCTTCGAGGGCATGTCGGGAGCTTTCACCCGGGAAATCCGCGACGCCGCCTACCCGGCGCCCTGAAGCATCTCGCCGCCCGGAGCGTCGAGCGCCCACCAGCCCGGCAGCAATTGCCGGACCCGGGGATCGGCGAACCGGTCGTCGATCAGCATCACCACACCGCGGTCCTGCTGGCTGCGAATCACCCGGCCCGCGGCCTGCACCACCTTCTGCAGGCCGGGATACAGGTAGGTGTAGTCGTAACCGGCGCCGAAAATCGCCGCCATGCGCTGTTTCATCTGCTCATTCACCGGGTTCAGCTGGGCCAGGCCGAGGGTGGCGATAAAGGCGCCGATCAGCCGCGAACCCGGCAGGTCGATGCCCTCGCCGAACGCCCCGCCCAGCACGGCGAAACCCACCCCCTGGCCATCGGCGTCGAAGCGCTCGAGAAACCCCTGGCGTTGCCCTTCATCCATCCCGCGCGACTGTTGCCACAGAGGAATATCCGGGTGCTGTTCGGCCAGCAGGCTGGCCACCTGCTGCAAGTAATCGAAGCTGCTGAAGAACGCCAGGTAGTTGCCAGGGCGCTGGCGGAACTGGCTGGCGATCAGCTCGACGATGGGCGCCAGGGACGCCTGGCGATGGGCGAAACGGGTGGAGATCCGGCTGACGATGTGCACGTCCAGCTGCGCGGCACTGAACGGCGACTCCACGTCCACCCACACCGTGGTCTCCGGCAGCCCCAGCAGGTCGCGGTAGTAATGCCAGGGGTTGAGGGTCGCCGAGAACAGCACCGTACTGCGCGCGGCGCTCAGCCGCGGCGCGAGGAAACCCGCCGGCACCACGTTGCGCAGGCACAGCTCGGACAGGCTGCGCCGGGCATTGAGTTCGCGCTTGCTGATATCGAACAGGAACTGCCCATCGAACAGTTCGGCCACCCGGGCGAATTGCAGGGCATCGAAATAGAAGCCCTGCAACCGGCTGTCCAGCCCTTGCGGGTGGTCGCCCAGGTAATCGCCGATCGCCGAGATACACAGCGACAGCGCCTTGAGCAACGGGGCCGGCGCCTGATCGTAGGCCTGGTACGGCCGCAGCTGTTCCTTGTGCAGGGCATTCCATTCGCGGTTGAGCCGTTGCAGCGGCTTCTTCAGCGGCTCCGGGGCAACCTGGCGCACGGCGTTCAACTGGTACTGGTCGAGGCTGGCGCTGTACATCGAGCGCCCGCGCTCCACCAGGTTGTGCGCTTCGTCCACCAGCGCGGCGACCTTCCATTGGTTGGCCTGCGCCAGGCCGAACAGCAAGGCGCTGAAATCGAAGTAGTAGTTGTAGTCCGCCACCAGCAGATCGCTCCAGCGGGCCATTTCCTGGCTCAGGTAATACGGGCACAGCCCATGCGCCAGGGCGATCTCGCGCAGCGCCTGCTGGTCCAGCAAGGACCGCTGGCTCGCCGCCTGCCGCGCCGCCGGCAGACGGTCGTAGAAACCCTTGGCCAGCGGGCAGGACTCGCCATGACAGGCCAGCTCCGGGTGCTCGCAGGCCTTGTCCCGCGCCACCAGTTCCAGCACCCGCAACGGCAACCCGGGGCTGCGTTCGAACAGCACCTGGGCGGCATCCAGCGCCAGTTTGCGTCCCGGGGTCTTGGCGGTGAGGAAGAACAGCTTGTCCAGCTGCTGCCCCGGCATCGCCTTGAGCATGGGAAACACCGTGCCCAGGGTCTTGCCGATCCCGGTCGGCGCCTGGGCCATCAGGCAGCGCCCGGTGCTCACCGCCTTGTACACCGACTCGGCCAGCGCGCGCTGCCCAGGGCGGAAGTCGGGATGGGGGAAACCCAGCGCCGCCATGGCCTGGTCGCGGGCGTGCCTGTGGGCCAGCTCCTGCTCGGCCCACTGCAGGAACAGGCTGCATTGGCGGTTGAAGAACTGCTCCAGGGCCTGGGCCTCGTGCTCTTCCACCAGCGACGTCTCGCGCTCGCTGAGGATGTCGAAATACACCAGCGCCAGACGGATGCTGCTCAACTGCAACTGCTGGCACAGCAGCCAGCCATAGACCTTCGCCTGGGCCCAATGCAGCTGGCGATGGTTGGCCGGCATGCGCTCCAGGTCGCCGCGGTAGGTCTTGACCTCTTCCAACAGGTTGGCGTCCGGGTCGTAGCCGTCCGCCCTGCCCTTGACCGTCAACGCGCCGAAGCTGCCTTCGAGGGGCACCTCGCTCCGATAGTTCGCGCTGCGCCGCGCCGCCACCGTGCGATGGCCCTGGATGCCTTCCAGCGCGGTGGGCGACGGGGTGAAGCGCAGATCGAGGTCGCCGACCTTGGCGGTGAATTCGCACAGCGCCCGTACCGCGATGCGGTAGTTCACCCGTCCTGCTCCGCCCATTGCACGTAGCAGACCGCCACCGGCATCTGGTGCTGCCGGCAGAACTCCAGCCAGCGCAGTTGGTTGTCCTGCAGGCGGTCGCCAGGGCCCTTGACCTCGATCATCCGGTAGGTTTTCTGCTGCGGCCAGAACTGGATCAGGTCCGGCATGCCGGCGCGGTTGGCCTTGATGTCCTGCAGCAGGCGCTCGAACCAGTGCTTGAGGTGCTCGGCCGGCAGACAGGCCAGTGCCTGCTCCAGCAACTCTTCGTCGAGGACGCCCCAGAACACGAAAGGCGACTGCACGCCCCACTTGTCGAGGTAGCGCTGGCGGATGGTCTGCGCGTAACGCCCGTCATCCAGCTCCGCCAGGCAGGCCTGGAACAGCTCGGCGCGACGGCTGTGGAAGTCCTCGCTCAACAGATCCGCCGGGCCGCGCTGGAACGGATGGAAGAACGCCCCGGGCAGCGGTGCGAAGATCGCCGGCCAGCAGAGCAGCCCGAACAGCGAATTGATCAGGCTGTTCTCCACGTAGTGCACCGGCGCCTGCTCCTCGTGGAGATGGGCCTGCACATGGAATTCCACCGACAGCGCCGGATCGACCCGCGGCAGGCTGAGGTCCAGGCGCAGCGTCGGCTGGGTGCCGCCGCGCGGCGTGGCCGGGCCGCCGAGCTTGCGCCGCAACCTGGGCAGCAGCCGCAGCAGTTGCTGCTGCTCGGCCGCGTTGTGCGGGGCCAGTGCCGCCGCCTCGGCCAGGGCCAGCGCCTGCGGGTAATCGCCGCTGCGCTCGAAGACGCGGATCAGCCGCGCTCTCGCCCCGGGATCGGCGCAGGCCTGGTAGATGGCGGCCGCCAGCGGCCATTCTGCTAGCCGCTCGCAATGCTGCCCCAGCAGGAACAGCAGCTTGGCCCGGCGCCGCTGCAACCAGGGATTGTCGCTGGCGAACGCCTGGATGCTCGCCAGCACCTCCTGCAGCGCCGCGCCGTTTTCAAAATGCTGCCGACAGTCCTCCAGGTACAGGAAACCCTCGACGTCGGCGCGGCTGCGCAGCGCCCGGGCGTCGTCGCGAAACTCGACCTTCTCGTAGGTGAAGATGCCCAGGTCGGCCAGCACGAACTCCGACCAGTCCTGGTGCAGGTTGCCGAAGAACATCAGGCGCAGGCGATCGCACAGCGCCATGACCGTCAGGCTGCACACCCCGTCTTCCAGATCCGGGCACCATTGGCCCAGGCTCCGCGGCTCGTCGAACAACGGCGCCAAGGCGGCCAGCCAGTCGGACTTGCGGGCCTTCGGCTGCTCGATTTGCGCGCGAAAAACGTGGAGGATCTCCGCCTTCTGCAACAGGTTGAACAGCTCTTCCAGGGTCAGCGGCGCCTGCTCGTCGACCCAGCCCAGGCGCACCAGCGGCGCGACGGCCGCGCGAGTATCGCCAATTTCTTCATAGACCAGTCGGGACGTGCGAAAATGACAGCCTTTGCGCATGATCATGCGCACCAGCAGGGCCTGGGATGGCTGGGCCAGCGTCGAGAAGTCGTCGATGAAGCTACGCTCTTCGGGTGACAGCACATCGGCGTAGCGCAGCTTGAGCCACGCCAGCACCTGCTGGAAGTTGTGCAGGTAATAAAGAGGGTTTTCCAGAGGGTTGGAAGTCACAGGACAAGCGCGCCGCAAAGAGGTTGATACTGGTTATGCATACAGATAACAGCTGCCGACCTGCCCTGGCAAACACTATTGGATAAGTGGCGTTACAGGTTTTTTTACGGGGCCGCAGAACTTTCTTGCGGTTAATCACACCAAGGGCGGATAGCCATATAGTCGCGAGCCGCCAATCATGGGTGGACTCACAGAGATTCATGAAGAGAGGTTTGTCTATGAACGTCAAATACCTGGGCCTGCCGTTGGCCGTCACAGCCTTCCTGGCACTGGGCGGCTGTGCCTCGCCAACCGTGGTGACACTGCAGAACGGCACGCAATACCTGACCAAGGACATGCCTAACGCCAAGACCGCCGACGGGTTCTACGAATTCGAAGACATCGCCGGCAAGAAAATCCGCATCAAGGCGGCCGATGTCGCCACCGTCCGCCAAGAAGACTGACCGATCGAACCCGGTCGCCCTCAGGGCGACCAGGGTGCCGAGTTCTGCCCCGGCACGCTGTTATCGCAGGAAATGTAGTGCTGTTCCCCGCGCTTCTGCAGTTCGCCACGCACCCGCTGACACCGCTCGAACTCCCGGGCCGCCGCATTATCGATGCTGATATTGCCGGTGGCTTCAGGCTTTTTACCCTCCCCCAGGGTCACGCTCGCCCAAGGCCGCTCCGCGTCGATATGAAAGCGGCTGCCCGGTTCGGGCTGCACTTCTTTTTCGGTGGCCTGCGCGGCGGCCGGTAGCTGGTCCGGGGTCACGCCGTAGCGCTTGAGGATCGACTGCTGAGGCAAGTCCTCGGCCATTGCGCTGCCCGCCATCAGGACCAGCGCCAGACCGATGACATACCTCTGGTTATCACTCACCTTGTGTTTCTCCTACTGTTCACTGTTGCCATTGAATGAGCCTCGGCAGCGGCTGCCTGCCTTGATAACGCGCAAGCCCCCGCGGACTTTAAGGGCCCGGAGCGCGCACGCGGCATCCACCCGCCTGGCGACAGGCCGATGTTTTATCGAGCGCTGTGTCACAGGGGCAGGTATTGGAGTCACTTCCAGGCTGGCGGGTCACCCTTTGGGCAAATACCCTTGGTTTTGGCGAAAAAAGTGCGGTCGAGGGACACACAAAGGCAAACCCGTGACCGCGCGAGGCAAAACTCGCCACCCCGCGCGGTCGGGCTTCAGGCGATGGTGATGCTCGCACCGTTGAGGCTGTCCAGGCTCACCCCTACCAGGGTCACCGAGTCGCCGCCAAAGGTCAGCAGGGTATCGTTGCCCACGGTGCTGGCGTGGGCGCGGAAGTCGTCGTTGGCGACCACGCCTGCGACGCCGAGGAACACCAGTTTGTCGCTGCTCTGGTAACCCAGCACCCGGTCCTGGCCGAAGTTGCCGCTGAACAGCAAGGTATTGCTGCCCCCGCCCGCCTGCAGCAGGTCGTTGCCCGCGCCGCCGACCAGCACATCGTTACCCTGGCCGCCAATCAGGTGGTCATCGCCGTCCAGGCCGAACAGCCAGTCGCCGCCGGCGTGGGCGGTCAGGGTATTGGCCGCGGCGTCGCCCTTCACCGAAGCGGCGTACTGGGTCAGGTTGCTCCCCGCCAGCAGGCCCTTGTCGGTGACGCTGTGGGTCACATCGTCCTTGAACAGGCCCCAGAGGAACCCCGGCTCCTTGCTGGTGATCGCGCCGATATCGCGGGTGATGCTGATGCCGCCATTGGCATCGCGCACATACAGGGTGCCGGCGCCGTCGTTGGCGAAACTGAAGTTCTTCACCGACTGCTGCAGGTCCAGGGTGTTGTGGCCCTGCCCGCCCAGCAGGATGTTGTAGCCGCCGGCATCGCGAAAGGTATCGTTGCCGGCGCGGCCTTCGAGGTAGTCGTTGCCCTGGCCGCCCTGGATCAGGTCGTTGCTGTCGGTGCCGATGATAAAGGTGCTGCCCTTGTGGGTTTCGGCATTGCGGTTGAGGTCCTGGACCCAGGTGGTGGCCCGCGCCGGGTCCGACAGGTTGGCGACGATGATGGTCGAGTCCTTGCTCGTCAGGTCGTAGAACTTCGACTCGAGGATCCGTGTCATGCCGTCGCCGTAGCCGGTGGGCAGGTGCGACAGCCAGGTCGGGATATTCAGGATGGAGAACGGCAGCAGGTTCCAGGCCGCCGAGGCGTAATGGTCGTTGAAACTGACGATGTTGTTGGTCGCCGACTCCTGCGCCGTGTCGTGCACGCCGAGGGATGCCAGGTTGAACGAAGAGCCGTCGAGGGCGCGGAACACCGGATCGTTTTCGTAGCCGATATTCAGCACCTTGTCCCCCGCGCTCTGGGTCGGCGAGGCGTAGGCGACGTAGCTGGCATCCTGGTAGAACCCCGACCAGTGATCGCCACTCAGGTCCGCCAGGCTGTTGACCGCCAGGCCGCCGAGGCTGTGGCCGCTGACCAGGATGTCCTTGCCCGTCAGGCCATTGGCCTGGGCGAAGGCCGCGACATCGGCGAGCAGTTTGCCGAAGGCTTCGCCGGCGTAGTTTTTCGCGTAGTCCCTGGGCCCGAACGCCGCCAGCAGGTCGTTGATCACATCGCCGATGGAGTCGCCGATCACCGATTCACGGGGACCGCTGGTGCCGCGAAAGGCAATGCCGATGGAGGTCAGGTGGCCCTGATCGTCGTACTTGCCGAGCACTTCCGCCTGGGCGGTGGTGTAGCCGGCCTTTTCCCCGTAGTAGGTGCCCCTGAAGTCGGTCTTGCCGTCGTAGCCCAGCTGGGAAGCGCCGATCGGTGTCCAGCCGGCCTTTTGCACCGCCTCCAGCGCGGCCTTCTCCGAGTCGGGGTTCCAGGGCAGCCCGGGAATCACCCCTTGCGAGTCGCTGCTGCCGATCAGCCCCGTCACCAGGGTCGCCGGCAGGCCGAGGCCGAAGCCGTACTGCTGATAGCCGGCGGAAAAACCGTTGTCGAGGTTGTGGTAGGAATACAGCGTGATCGCCAGCGCATCGGAAAACAGCGCCTTTGAGTCTTCTGTGCCGAGGTTCTTGTAGTCATACACACCCATGGTATTGCCTCTCTTTGTTGTTGAACTTTATTCGAGATAGCTCACGCGGACGGGACGCCTTCAGCTGGCGCCCCGCCCTTAGTGCAATGCCTCCTTGCGTTTTTTATCTAGGCGAAGACGATCCCCCCTGCAGAGAGGTTGTCCGGCGCGACCCCGACCAGCGTCACGGCGTAGTCGCCGACGCTGAGCAAGGTGTCCTGGCCGCTCTGTGACAGGTGCTGCGTGTAGTCATAGCCCTGCCCCGCGCCCGCCACGCCCATGAACACCAGCTTGTCGCTGCCCTGGTAGCCATGGATCGCGTCGAAGCCGAAGGCGCCGCTGAACAGGAAGGTGTTGGCCCCGCCGCCGCTGGAGTACATGACATCGTTGCCGGCGCCGCCGACAAAGGTCACGTCGCTCTTGTCGCTGCGCAGCACATCGTCGCCGCCGTGACCGAACAGCCAGTCGCCGTCGACGCTGGCCACCAGCGCATTGCCGTAGGCGTCGCCATTGAGCGAATGGTTGTAGTGAGTCAACTGGTTGCCGGCCAGCAGGCCCTGGTCGGTCACGCTGTGGGTCACCTCCTTGCTGAACAGGCCCCAGGCGAAACCCGGCTCCTTGCTCACCAGCGCGCCGATATCGCGGGTCATGCTGATGCCGCCATAGGCATCGCGCACGTACAGGGTGCCGTCACCATCGTTGACCACGCTGAACTTGCCCAGCGACTGCTGCAGGTCGAAGACGTTATGCCCCTTGCCACCCAGCAGGATGTTGTAGCCGCCTGCGTCGCGGAAGGTGTCGTTGCCGTCGCGGCCCTCGATGAAGTCGTTGCCGCGTCCGCCCTTGAGCAGGTCGCTGCCGTCGGTGCCGAAGATAAAGGTGCTGCCCTTGTGCGGTTCGGCGTTGCGGTTGAGGTCCTCGACCCAGGTCTTGCCCCGATTGGCCTCGGACAAGGTGGAGACGATCAGGGTCGAGTCCTTGCTGGTCAGGTCGTAGAACGCCGAATCCACCACCCGGTTCAAGCCATCGGCGTAACCTGCGGAACCGTGGGCCTTCCACGACAGCGGGTTGAGGATGCTCTGCGGCAGCAGGTTCTCCAGGGTCGACGCGTAGTGCTCGTTGAAGTTGACGATGTTGTTGGTCGCCGACGCCTGGACCTTGTCATGGCTGCCCAGGGACGACGCGTTGAAGGTGGTACCGTCAAGCACCCTGAACACCGGATCGTTTTCGTAGCCGATGTTCAGCACCTTGTCCCCCGGGCTCTGGGTCGGCGAGGCGAACGCCACATAGCGGGCGTCAGCGTAGAAACCGCCCCAGTGCTCGCCGCTCAGCTCGGCCAGGCTGTTGACCCCCAGGCCGCCCAGGCTGTGGCCGCTGACCAGTACATCCTGGCCGCTCAGGCCCTGGGCCTTGGCGAACTCGGCGACGCTGGCGAACAGCTTGTCGAAGGCATTCTTGCTGTAGTTCGCCGCGTAGCCCACCGGCCCGACCGCCGCCAGCAGGTTGTTCTTGATGTCGCCCAGGGTATCGCCCAAGCCCAGGCCGCCAGTGCCGCGAAAGGCGATGCCGATCGACAGCAACTTGCCAGCCTCGTCGTAACGCCCCAGCACCTCCACTTCGGCGCTGGTAAAGCCTGGCTGCTCGCCGAAGAAGGTGCCCTGGGGCCCGACCTTGCCCTGGTACCCCAGCCGCTCGGCACCAATCGCCGTCCAGCCCGACGCCAACGGCTGCCCGGTGGGCGTGTAGGCGTAGAGCGTCAACGCCAGGGCATCGCTGTACAGCGCCTTGCCCGCCTCGCCCTTGAAACTCCGGTAATCGAATACACCCATGTTGTGTCTCACTCTTATGGTCATTGGCCCGCAGGCCTCAGAACTGCCAGTCCAGGGTCAGGCCGACCCCGTGACTCTTGTCCCGAGAACCCAGCAGGCCGTTGTAGTCCAGGTTTACCCGGGTATCGCGCCCCAGCAACAGGCCGGCGCGAGCCCCGACCACAGCGGCGTTACGATCCAGCGCAACGCTCTGTATGTTGAACGAACCACCATTGGCAAAAGCCAGGTGCTGGTCCGAATGGGTGTCGCTCAGGTTGTGCTGCCAGCCGAGGGTGCCGGCCAGTTCCAGCTGCCGGGCATCGGACAGGGCGAAGCGTTTGCTGGCCCGCAGGCCGAGGGTCGAGAGCACCGCGTCGCGGTTGTCATCGCCACTGCGCAGGGCGGTGGCCCCGCCTTTTTCGCGGAAGCTGTCGCTGCCCACATGCACGTAGGCCAGGTTGACGAAGGGCTCCAGGGCCACACCTGGCAGCGCCACTTGCCACGCTGCTTCGGTGAACAGCTGGGCGGTCTGGGCGTCGCGCTTGACCTTTTGCCGGTCCGAGAACTCGCCGTATTGCAGGTCACGCTTCACATCGATGCGATGCCAGCTGTAGGAACCACCGACGCTCAGGCGCACGGCATCCAGCTGATGGCCCAGGTAGGCACCCAGGTGATAGCTGTCCACCGAGGCCTGGGAATGGGTGCCGTCGCCCATGCTCAGGGAACTGTCGCTGTAGCCGGTGAACAGGCCAAGACGGGTGTCCTCGGCGATCAAGCCATCGACCCCGGCGAGCAGACCGCCGATCGAGGTGGTGTAGTCGGCATGGTCATAACCGCCATCGGCCTTGCCCCAGGCCCCCAGCACCTTGAACCACACATTGTTGTCGCTGGCCGCGGGCGCCGACGAATCGAGCAGGCCGTCCTGACGCAGACGGTCGCCCACCGCATCGCGCAGCTGGCGACTGTCGTTGATCAGCAGCGTGCCGATGGCTGGATGGATCTCCCCGGTCAGTTGCTGGAAGGCTTGTTGCGCGCTGGCGGCGTTCTCCGACAGCAGCAGGCTTTCGTACACCGGATTGCTCGCCCCCAGTCTCTCGGCGGCAGCCGCCACGGAACGCTGGTTCGGGGTCAGGCCGACGTCGCTGAAGGACGTGGCGTTACGCGCGACCTGCAACTGCACGCCGGTGGCGGTGTAATCGAGGTTGCCACCGAGGAACAGGTAGTTCGGCGCGATCGAAGCGAAACGACCGTCGATGCCACCGGCCGCCTGCAGGATGTTGTATTGCCGGCCGAGCAGGCTTTGCGCCTCGCGGGCACTGAGCAGGGTCGGGCTGTTCTCCAGGGCCAGGGTCACATTGGCCCCTTCGACGGTGGCCTTGCCGCCAGCGACTATCTGGTCGCTGCTGGTGGGCGACAGCTCCACCGCGTAGGTCGAGCCCGGTTGCAGGGTCACGTCGCCCGCCACCTGCAAGGTGCCGATCGAGTTGCCCGGCGCCACGGTACCGCCACGGTTGGCGGTCAGCGCGGCGATGCGCCCGTTGCCGCCGAGAATGCCGCTGTCATTGACCGTCACCGCCGAGGCCAGCGAACCGTTGATGGCCAGGCGTCCCTGATTGACCAGGGTCGGGCCGCTGTAGCTGTTGTTGCCGGTCAGCACCAGGGTGCCGATACCCTGCTTGGTCAGGCCGCCGTGTCCGGAAATGTCGTTGCGCCAGACATCCAGGCCGCAAGACAGGCCAGTGCACAGGCGTTCGGTGGGTTTGCCGGCATCCACCACGGCGCCGATGCCGGGCAGGTCGACCACGAACTGGCCGGAGCCGTAGGCGCCTTCGACCCTGAACTCCTGGGGGATGTCCGCTTCGGTGACGAACATGCCCGGGCCGTCGATGCCCTTTTGCAGGTTGATCATGCCCCAGCCGTACAGCGCGTCGATGCCCGGATCGCCCATGTCGGTGGCGGTGGTCCTGAGCACCGTGGCGATCTGCGAAGCGCTCATGTACGGAAAGCGCTCCATCAGCACCGCCGCCGCGCCCGCCACATGGGGCGCGGCCATCGAGGTGCCGCTCTTGTTGGCGTAGCCGATGGTCATGTCGTCCAGGTTGGTGCCGCCGATCACCGCGCTGTAGATCCGCGTACCCGGCGCCGAGACGCAGAAGCTCGCGGTATAGCCGCAGCGCGAGGAGAAGGTGCTGAGGGTGTAGGGATTGGGGCTGGCGGTGTCCGGGTTCTTCTGCAAGGCCGCCACCGTCATCCAGTTCGGCGCGATTTCCGGCACGAAATAGGCCAGGCCGGCGATGGCGTCCGGGTTGTTCAGGTTGTAGTCGTTGCCGGCGGCGAAGATGGTCAGCACACCACCGCGGGCCGCGTCGATCGCCCCGCTGTAGGCGCCGCCCTGGCGGGTGCCCAGCAGCGGCTGGATCTGATCGAACTGCAACTGCGCGTCCTGCACGGTGAAATGCGGAAAGGCCGGGTCGCGACCGCCCTGGTCGAAGCGGTCGGTGATGCCGATGCCCCAGCTGTTGTTGATGATCCGCGCGCCGCTGTTCACCAGGGCATCCCAGCCGGCCCGGTAGACCGCGCCGTCGTTGCCGAGAATGATCCCGTCCTCGGGGCCCGGGTCGCCGTTTTCGGCGCTGATGATCTGCGCGTCGAAGGCCACGCCATGCATCGGCCCGCCGTCGCGGCTGCCCGCGGCGATCCCGCCAACGTGGGTGCCGTGGGAGCCGAGCTTGCCGTCGGAGCCCACCGAGGGCGTGCCGTCATAACGGAAGGCATCGCCGGCTTTGACCGGAATGTAAGGGTCGGTGTATTCGCGGATGCCGCTGGTGACCAGGGTGATCACCTTGTTGCTGCCGCTGAATTCCGGGTGCTGGGCATACACCGGCTGGTCGAAGATCCCCAGCTTGACGCCCTTGCCGGTATAACCGGCGGCATAGGCCTGCTCGGCATGGATCGCCCCCAGGCCCCATTCGGCGTTGAACTCGGCACTGCGCCAACTGCCGGGATCGCCCGGCTGGCCGCTTTCGACATAAGGCGCGGCCTGGGCGTTACCCGCCACGGCCAGGCCACAGATCAAAGCGCCGCAGGAGGCGCGCACCAGGCTGTTGGCCGCCGGAGCAGCCCCCGTAAATCTGTATTTCATCGGTACCTTCCTTAGTTGCCTTGCTAGAAATAGTTGCCTTGCTGGAAATAGTTGCCTTGCTAGAGGAAACGCCGCGCCAGACCCGGCGCGGGTGGTTTTACCGAACAGCCGGCCCGCCAACGACGAGCCGTGCTGTACCGATAGCGGCTGCCGTGTCGACGCGACCTTGCGTCGACACGGCGCTGTCAAAAGCCGGGTCAGAACTGCCAGTTCAGGCTCAGCCCCGCCCCGTGGTTCTTCTCACGGCTGGCCAGCTGGCCGTTGTAATCCAGGCTCAGGCGCAGGTCCCGGCTCAGCGCCAGGCTGGCATGGGCGCCGACCAGCGCGGCATTGCGCGGCAGCGAGGTGCTTTCGACGCTGAACGGCGTGCCGCCGGAAGCAAAGGCCAGGTGTTCCTCGGCCCGGGTATTGCTCAGGTTGTGCTGCCAGCCCAGGGAGCCGGAAAGGTCCAGGCGGGTTTGCCCGGACAGCTCGAGGCTTTTCAGGGCGCGCAGGCCGAGGGTACTGAGTGCGGCTTCGCGACTGTCGCTGCCGCCTTTCAACGCCGCGGCGTCGCCCTTCTCGCTGAAGCTGTCGCGGTGCAGGTGCACGTAGGCCAGGTTGGCGAACGGTTCCAGGGCCAGCGCCGGCAGGTCGAGGCGATAAGCCGCCTCGCCGAAGACCTGGCTGGTGCGGGCATCGACCTTGGCTTTCTGCTTGCCGCTGACTTCGCCGAACTGCAGGTCGCGCTTGACGTCGGCGCGATGCCAGCTGTGCGCCGCGCCCGCGCTCAGGCGCCAGGCGCCCAGCTCGTGGCCGAGGTAGGTACCCAGGTGATAGCTGTCCACCGAGGCCTTGGAATGGGTACCGCCGCCCATGCTCAGGGAGCTGTCGCTATAGCCGGCGAAGGCGCCCAGGCGCGTGCTGTCGCTGAGCGCGCCATCGGCTCCCAGCAGCAACCCGCCGATGGACGTGTTGTAGCCCTCGGTGTCGTGGCTGCCGTCGTTCTTGCCCCAGGCGCCCAGCACCTTGAGCCAGAGGTTGCCCTCGCTCTGCACCACCGCGCCCGGGACCTGCAGACGCTCGCCGACCGCATCGCGCAGCTGCCGGCTGTCGTTGAGCAGCATCGAACCCAACGCCGGGTAGATTTCCCCGGACAGCTGCTGGAACGCCTGTTGCGCCACACCGGCGCTCGGCGAGCGCAGCAGGCTTTCATACACCGGGTTGCCCGCCCCCAGCTGCTCGGCGGCGGCCGCCACCGAGCGCTGGTTCGGGGTCAGGCCGACACTGGCGAACGAGGTGGCGTTACGCCCGATGCTCAGCTGCACGCTGCTGGCCGAATAATCGAGGCTGCCGCCGAGGAACAGGTAGTTCGGCTCCACCGAGCCGAAGCGCCCGTCGATGCCGTTCGCCGCCTGGAGGATCTGGTACTGGCTGCCGATCAGGCTTTGCGTCTGCTCCAGGCTGAGCAGCTGCGGGCTGTTTTCCAGGGCCAGGGTGACCCCAGCGCCGTTGAGGGTGGCCTTGCCGCCAGCGACGATGCGGTCGCTGCTGGTGGGCGACAGCTCCACCGCATAGGTCGAGCCCGGCTGGAAGGTCACGTCCCCCGCCACCTGCAAGGTGCCGATGGAGTTGCCCGGCGCCACGGTGGCGCCGCTGTTGGCCAGCAGCGCGCCGATGCGGCCGGAACCGCCGAGGGTGCCGCCGTCATTGACCGTGACACTGGAAGCCAACGAGCCATTGACTGTCAGCAAGCCGCCGTTGACCGTGGTCGCGCCGCGATAGCTGTTGTTGCCGCTGAGCACCAGCCAGCCGGCGCCGGACTTGATCAGGCTGCCCTCGTACACCCGCTGCGCGGCGGCCGCGTCGCGGGCCATGCCGACGGCGTAGTCGGTCTTGTCCTGCTGGCTGGCGCCGGCGCCGAGGCCGTTTTCCCAGCCCTTGTCCTTCAGGGTCTGTTGCCAGGCCGCGTGTTCGGCGGCGTCCTCGCCCTGGCGCTGCAACAGCGCCTTGTCCGAGATGTCGTTGCTCCAGACATCGCCCTGCCCGGCACCCAGGTTGGCGTCGAACGATCCCAGCAACTGCCCGGGACCGTGCATGGCCCGCTCCAGGTTGGGCACGCCCCAGCCGACCAGGCTGGTGGGCGCCTCGGTGATCGAGCCGTCCAACTGGGTGGCGGTGGTCAGCAGCACCTCCAGGGCCTGCTGGTTATTCATGTAGGGATAACGCTCCATCACCAGGGCCAGCGCGCCCGTGGCATGGGGTGCGGCCATCGAGGTGCCGGACTTGGTGGCGTAACCGCCGCCGGGCACGGTGCTGGAGATCAGCCGCCCGGGCGCGGCCACGCACCAGTACTTGGCGATGCCGCACTGGTTGTAGCGCTGCTGGTTGTTCGCATCCAGGCCAGACACCGCCAGCCAGTGGCCTTCCAGCTCCGGCTGGAAGTACGGCAGCGCCGCGCGCACGCTGGCGTTGGCGTAACCGCTGTTGCCGGCGCTGAACACGTTGATCACGCCCTGGCGCGAGATATCGGCCGCCGCGTCCAGCCAGGTGCCCTGGCCATAGTGCTGGGCATAGGCGGCGTGCAGGTCGCCCAGGGTCTGGTAGCTGACACCCGGCGGCTGGCTGCCCCAGCTGTTGTTGATGGCGCGCACCCCGGCATCCGCCAGGGCGCCGTACACCGCCTTGAAGTACTGCGGGTCCGGGGTCGGGCCGAACAGGAAGCTGTCGTTCTTGTTGGTGTTGCCCACGTAGACCTGGGCATTGAAGGCCACGCCGTGCATGCCAACGCCGTCGCGGGCTGCGCCCATGGTGCCGGTGACATGGGTGCCATGGCTGTCGTTGTTGCCGTTGAGCACCCCGGAGACGCTGAACGGCGTGCCATCGACATAGGTGCCGGTGGCGGTGACCCCGTGGAAGCGCTCGGGCGAGGCTTCGCCATGGCTGGCGTCGAAGCCCGAGTCGAGGGCACCGATCTTCACCCCGCTGCCGGTGATGCCGGCGGCATAGGCGGAGCTGGCGCGCATGCGCTCCAGGCCCCAGTCCTGGGTGTATTCGGCCGATTGCCAGCTGGCCGGCACCCCCAACTGGCCGGTTTCCTGGTACTGCGCCTGGGCCATACCGGGCAGTGCTACCGCCGACAGCGTGGAGCAAGCGAGCAACGAGCGGCGACTCAGCGCCTTGAGCTGATAAAAGCGTCTATCCATGTGATGACTTCTCGTTTTTTGTTTTTGTCGAAAATGTCAGGTCGGGCCGCCCGCGGCCGCCTTTTTGTCAGTTCATGAGCCGGGCCTGAAGGCTTCGTCGACCCGGGCCAGGTCGTCTTCACGCAGGGTGCCTGCGTAGTAGTGCAACTTGGTCCAGGCCATCAAATAGTCGTAACGGGCCTGCGCCAGGTCGCGGCGCGTGGTGTACAGCTGCTGTTCGGCGTTCAGCGCGTCGAGGTTGACCCGTTCGCCGCCGAGGATGCTCTGCTTGGTCGAGACCACCAGGGCCTCGGCCGAGGTCAGCGCCTTCTGATAAGCCCGCAGCTTGCTGACCCCGGACAGGCAGGCGCTGAACTGGCGCCGCAGTTCGATCAGGGTGGTGCGGGTCTGCGAATCCAGTTCGTACTCGGCCTGTTCCATGGTCCGGCTGGCCTGGCGGGTGGCCGCCGAGACCCCGCCACCGGCGTACAGCGGCATGCTGATTTCGATGCCGATGGTGTTGGTGTCGTAGCGCTGGTTGTAGGTGTTGCCGCTTTCCGACTCGACCCGGCGCGAGGTGGCATAGGCGCTGAGCCGCGGCAAATGGCCGGCGCGGTTGCGCTCGATCTCGTAACGCGCCACTTCCACGGCCTGGCGCTGGGAGGCCAGGTTCGGGTTGTTGCTGATCGCCAGCTCATGCCAGGCGTCGTAGTTGGCCGGCGACAGGGTGAAGGACTCGAAACGCTCGCGCAGTGGGTCGAGGTCGCGGATGTCCACGGTCGGCACGCCGATCAACGCACCCAGCTCGCGCAGCGCCGCGTCCTGCTCGTCGCGGGCCTCGATCTCCTCGGCGGTGGCCAGCTCGTAGCGCGACTCCGCTTCGAGGATGTCGGTGCGGGTGCCCTCGCCCTGGCGAAACATGTGCTCGTTCTGCTGGAACTGCTGCTCGAAGGCCTTCTTCTTGGCCTGGGCGATCTCGATCTGGTCCTGGGCGAACAGCGCCTGGGTGTAGTAGGTCAGCACCCGCACCAGCAGCTCCTGGCTCTTGCCACGAAAGTTCTCGTCGGCGAACAGCGCCTGGGCCACGCCCTTGCGGTAGGAGGCATAGGCCTCGTAGTCGATCAGTGGCTGTTGCAGGGTGAAGGTGGAACCGTAGCTGTCGTAGTTGCGGTCATCGTGGCTGGTGCCGCCGCGGCCGTCGGGCACGGTGGCCTGGGAGTTGTTGCGGCCCTTGTTGTAGCTGTAGTTGAGTTTCGGCAGCAGCCCGGCGCGGCCAATGATGCGGTTCTCCAGGCCGGCATCGCGCTCCTTGATCGCGCCGAGGAACACCGGGTCGTTGCGCAAGGCCTGTTCATAGACCTGGAACGGCCCCATGGCCTGGGCGTGGGTGCATACCAGTAAAGCGACTGTGGCTCCGAAGATGGAAAACTGACTCATGCGACGGAACATCCTTATTCCTCGGTCAATGCGGAACCCGCCCGGTCGAGCAGGGGTTTGAACAGGTAGTTGAGCAGCGAGCGCTCGCCGGTACGGACGAACATCTCCGCCGGCATGCCCGGCTTGATCACCAGGCCATTGAGTTTTTCCATGGCCTGGTCGCTGACGCTGCTACGCAGCACGTAGTACGGCACGCCGGTCTTTTCATCGACCATCTGGTCGGCGGAGATCAGGCTGACCTCGCCGGACACCCGCGGCGTGCGGCTCTGATTGAAGGCGGTGAACAGGATGTCCACCGGCAGGTGGCTGCCAACCTTGTCAATCAGGTTCACCGGCAGGTGCCCTTCCACTTCCAGGCGAGTGCCCTGGGGCACGATCTCCAGCAGGTTTTCCCCGGGGCGGACCACGGCGCCCTCGGTGTGTACCCCGAGGTTGACCGCGATGCCGTCGGCCGGGGCGAGGATTTCGCTGTGCTGCAGGTCGAAACCGGCCGAGGTCAGTTGCTGTTCCAGGGTCAGGCTTTTCAGCTGGGCTTCGGCCAACTGGCTGCGCACTTCCTTCTGGTACTCCTCGCCGTGCTGTTGCAACTTGAGCCGCGACTCGAGAATGCCCTGCTCCACCCGCCCGCTTTCGCCGGTATTCTGCGCCAGTTCCTGCTGCACCTGGGACAGCTGGCGCTGGTACTCCATCAGGCGGTTGCGCGGGATGTAGCCGTTGTCCGCCAGGGGCTGCAGGTTGGCCAGCTGCTGGCGCAGGGACTCGGCCTGGTTGTTGAGGTCGGTACGCGCCCGGCGCATCCCGGCCAGTTGCGCGGTGGCGCCTTCGATACTGGCGCGGATCCCCGCCTGCTCGCGGGCGAAGGCTTCGCGGCGGCTGCTGAACAGTTGCCGCTGGCCTTCCAGCACCAGGGCCAGGCGTGGATCGGGATCGGCGCTCAGGGCCTCGGGGAAATTCACCTGCTTGAGGTTGTCGCGTTCGCTCTGCCAGCGCGCCAGGCTGGCCCAGGCCATGCGGTACTGCGCTTGCAGCGACTGCACGTCGGCTTCGACCTGGGTCTGGTCCAGGCGGAACAGCGGCTGGCCCTGCTTCACCGCCTCGCCTTCACGCACCAGGATCCGGCTGACCACCCCGCCGCTCATGGATTGCACGGCCTTGCGCTTGCCCGAGACCACCACCGTGCCTTGCACCGGGATGCCCTGGTCCAGCGGCGCCAGGGCCGCCCAGAGAAAAAAGCTGCCGGCGCCGGCCAGTGCCAGGACCCAGCCCATGCGCGCGAAAAACCGCGCATCGCGCTCGGGACGCTCCGGCGCGTAACCTTGTTCGATCATCATTTCGCTGTCCTTGCTCATGCGCCTGGGTTCCGTGTCGGGGCCTGATACTGGCGGCTCATGCTCAAGCCGCCCGGGGCCGTCGGGGCCGAGGTTTTTTCTCGCTGCTGCTGTTCCTGGTTTTGCGCCTGGTTTTGGTGTTGTGCCTGGGCACCACTGGACAGCGCCTTGAGCACTTCCTGGCTCGGGCCGAAGGCCTGCAGGCGCCCTTCGTTGAGCACCAGCAGCTTGTCGGCCTGGGCCAGCGCCGAGGAGCGATGGGTGACCAGGATCACGCTGGTGCCCTGGGCCTTCATCTGCGCGATGGCCGACGCCAGGGCGCTTTCGCCCACGGTGTCGAGGTTGGAGTTCGGCTCGTCGAGCACCACCAGGCGCGGCTGGCCATACAGCGCCCGGGCCAGGGCCACGCGCTGCTTCTGGCCGCCGGACAGGCCGCTGCCGTCATCGCCCAGCAAAGTGTCGTAGCCCTGGGGCAGGCGCAGGATCAGTTCGTGCACGCCGGCCTGTTGCGCGGCCTGCACCACCTGCTGCGGGTCGGCTTCCTGAAAGCGCGCGATGTTCTCGGCGATGCTCCCGGAAAACAGCTCGATGTCCTGGGGCAGATAACCGATGTGAGGCCCCAGTTCGTTGCGGTTCCAGCGATGGATATCGGCGCCGTCCAGACGCACCGTGCCGGCCAGGGTCGGCCATACGCCCACCAGCACCCGGGCCAGGGTGGATTTGCCGGAGCCGGAAGCGCCGAGCACCCCCAGCACCTCCCCCGCCCCGAGGTTGAAACTGACCTGCTGCAAGGTCGCCATGCGCTTGCCCGGCGGGCCGGCGCTGACCTGCTCGAAGCTCACCTGGCCCTTGGGCGCCGGCAGCGACATCGCCGTGTCGCTCGGCGGGAAGGCCTGCAGCAGCGAGTCCAGGCGCTGGTAGGCCAGCTTGGCGGAACTCCACTGCTTCCAGACGGCGATCAACTGGTCGATCGGACTCAGCACCCGGCCCATCAGGATCGAGCCGGCGATCATCATCCCGGCGGTCATGTCGCCCTTGATCACCAGCAAGGCCCCCAGGCCCAGCACCAGCGATTGCAGGCACAGGCGCAGGGTCTTGCTCAGCGAGCTGATGACCGCACCAGTGTCGCTGGCCTGGTTCTGCAGGCCGAGAAAACGCGAATGCACCTCGAACCAGCGCTTGCGCAGCGCGCCGAGCATGCCCATGGCCTGGATGGTCTCGGCATTGTGCAGGTGGCTGGTGGCCAGTTGCGTGGATTTCTGCGAATAACCGCTGGCCTCGCCCAGAGGCTTCTTGGTCATGGCCTCGTTGAGGTACGCCAGGGCGATCAGCAATACCGCGCCCGCGGTGGCGAACACCCCCAGCCAGGTATTGAACAGGAAGATCACGAACAGGTAGACGGGGAACCAGGGCGCGTCGAAGAACGCGAACAGCGCAGGACCGGTGACGAACTGGCGGATATGGGTCAGGTCGCCCAGGGACTGCCCGGCGTGGCCTTCGCCGCGAAACAGGTTGCGCTCGAAGGCCGCCTGGTAGACCCGCAGGTTGAAACGCCGCTCCAGCTGGCTGCCGATGCGAATGACGATGAAGCTGCGCACCACCTCCAGCAGGCCGATGAATGCGAAGAACCCGACCACCATCAGCGACAGCATCGCCAGGGTGGTTTCGTTCTGCGAGGAAAGTACCCGGTCGTAGACCTGGAGCATGTAGATCGAGGGGACCAGCATCAGCACGTTGATCAGGGCGGTGAAACACCCGACGCTGATCAGAATGCCTTTGTAATCGCCCAGTGCCTTGAACAGCGGTGCAGTGGTCTTCGCCATCTTCATTGGTCTTTCCTGAGCTGTAATATCCCGTGCCAGGGGCGCAGGACAAATAAACCGCCCGTACTTGAGTCGGGACATTATTGGATTTATTGCGGCGGACAGGCGAAAGAACTCTACCGTCAGACGAAACGGAGTTCTAGTTATTTAGTTGTCTTTAATCGAACGAAGGACATCGCGTATATGGCACTGCCTTATACGCTTATCCATACAGATACATTTAAAGATGCATACAGCCGCGATTATTCAGGGCGTACGCTGCAATATAATGGTTATGCCTGATTTCAAAGTGCCTTGATATAAGCCTTCTTTCTGACGACTTAGAAAGATGATCTTCGAACCCTCTTTGCCGGTCACGGCAATACCGTCCGGCTCGGGAAACCAGCCAATGGCCGCATCGCCCAACCAGGCGGAAAAACACTCGGCGCCGGCGCCCAGGGTGCCGTTCAGCTCGAGGTCCAGGGCACAGTGGTTGGCAGGTTGCGCCGGCTGCGACAGCTGCCAGTGCCCGGCCAGTTCCGCGGGGTCCGCCAATATCAGGCTGCTTGCCATGCTTGTCTCTCCATAAAACATCATCAGCGTCGCGATCAGGTACGCGCCGGCCTTAGCGATCAAGGCAGTTCGAATCATAAGGGGTTAGCTCCGGGCCACAGCCTCAGGCAGTTCGCCTGTCAATGCAAGGTCAGAGGGCGGCGTCTGGGCGCCACCCTCCTTCTTTTACCTTACCGCAATGACTCAGGCGACGATGTCGGTGTAGGCCGCCTGGCCGACGGTGCTGACCAGGAAGTCCGCCACGCCGTGCCCGGAGAAGTCCACCGACAAGGTGCTGTTGCCAGCCGAGGTGCTGAGGATCGCGTCGCCGGCGTTACCGGTGAATGCGTTCACGAAGTGCAGTCCAGCGCCCTTGGTGATGCCGGTCAGATCGATCTTGTCCAGGCCGCTGACAAAATCCAGGATCTGGTCGGCCGCACCCGGAGCAGAGTCCGAGCTCGCGCCGAAGACGAAGGTGTCGGCACCCGCGCCGCCCCAGAGCTTGTCCGCACCGCCGGCGCCGTAGAGGATGTCGTTGCCGGCACCGCCCTTGAGCTCGTTGGCCACCTTGTTGCCGATCAGCAGGTCGCTGCCCGAACCGCCGATCGCATTCTCGACGGTGACGCCCTTGGCGATGGACACGTTGCCCACCAGGCCGCCAACGTCGGAGAACGAGGTCTCATTGAGGTTGATCTTCTGGTTTTGGGTAAAACCGGAGAAGTCCAGGGTGTCCTTGCCGCCCGCGTCCCATACCGAGAACACCAGCTTGTCCGCCGACGAGGTCGCGCTGAGGAAATCGCGACCGGTGTTGGAGTTGAAGCCGTAGGTGGTGTCGCCGGTACGGGTGGTGGTGTTGGCCCCGTAGAGCTTCTGGATCGCCGCGATATCGTCCATCAGCGGGCCGGACGAATAGGCTTCGACGCCGGCCTTGCTGAAGTTCTGGCTGGTATTGCTTTCGCTCCAGTAGCTCATGACGCTGTAACCGCGCGTGTCCTGTCCATAGACCGCGTCGTTATAGGTCGGGTTACCATTCCCAGCGTTGTAGTCGCCAGGGTGGGCCAGGCCCAGGGTGTGGCCGATCTCGTGGGTCAGCGTCTGCCGGCCGTAGTTGTTCAGATCGGGGGTCTTGTTCTGGGTGTAGCTGCTGTTGATCAGGTACCAGGACGTACCGTCGTAGCCAGCACCGGTGCCCGGCAGGTAAGCGAAGGCCGCCGCGCCGTCCTGGCCGCCGCTGTAGTTGCCGAAGGTCATGTGACCGTCACCACCGGAAGCCTTTTCGGTGAAGGTGACATTGGCCACATCGGCCCAGGATTGCATGGACAGCGCGGCCTGGGCTTTCTGCTGGGCGCTGAACTGGCTGAACCCGGAGATGCCATGCTTGTACATGGTGCTCGAGGAGGCCGAGGTGAGAAAGGTATAGGTCAGTTCGATCTTGCCGTTGCCGTTGAGATCCTGGTACGCGGCACCGTCGCGCAGCAGCTGGGTGGCTGCCTGATCGACCGAGTAGGAGGGTTTGCCATTGACCGTCAGATTGCCACCCCGGTCATACTGATGGCTGAAGCTATTGATCTGGTTGTAAGCCGAACTTGCCGCGGCCAAGGGCACGAGTTCTTGTTCGGCGGTCACAATAGCTTTCGCTTTAACTTTCGACATAAACACACTTCCTTGTAATCAATGGAACAGTTTTTGTCCGATAGCGACAATCCCTGGCGAGATCGTCCTATCACTCGCCCTATCCGGGCGTAAGCAACCTGACACAATTTGAAATCAGGCGTCCACTACTTTTTGACGCCTGATTTTCGCTGTTCCAGCAAACTCCCGAAAACAATGACTGGTGAGTCGAAATATTCTTTAAGCCTCAATACCCGCTGATAATTGTCGGACAATCTCGAATTTAAATATTAAATAGCAGTACAGATAGTTTTGCCGACTACGTCGCAGTTTTTAGTTCATGCAAGTTTGTTCCATCCGGTTAGTTTCATCGCTTGCAGCAGGGTTTCCCCGGTCAGCGCCGGAACGCTCGCGCCACTGTCCGCGGTCATCGGCTCGCCCGCCAGCAAGGCATTGACAATGGCCTCCTCCACCGCTTCGGCGGCGGCGCTGAACAGGGCCGAGATGTAATCGTTGTTGAGCATCGCCAGGGGTGTGCTGAACGGCACGCCCTGGCGCCCGTAGGCGGAAGGCGGCAAGTCGCGGTTGCCGGTGGCGAAGGCCAGGAAGATATCGCCGCTGGAGTCCTCGGTGCCGCCGCCGGTGCGGGCGATGCCGATCGACGCGCGCTGCGCCAGGCGCTGGCACTGGTGCGGCAGCAAGGGCGCGTCGGTGGCCAGGATCACCACGATCGAACCCATGCCCGGCGTACCGCGCCGGGCGAAAGGCGACGGGATGCCGCTCAGTTGCCGCCCCACCGGGTAGCCATCGACCCGCAACTCCTCGCGCTTGCCGTGGTTGGCCTGCACCAGCGCGCCGACCGTGTAGCCGCCCTGCTCCCCCGGCACCCGGCGCGAAGCCGTGCCGATCCCGCCCTTGAATTCATGGCAGATCATGCCGGTGCCGCCGCCCACCGCGCCCTCGCGCACCGGCCCGGACTCGGCATTGGCCAGCGCCTCGCGGACCTGCTGCGGGCCGACATGCTGGCCCCAGATATCGTTGAGCAGGCCGTCATAGGTCTCCATCACCACCGGCATGCACCAGTATTCCGCGGGGTCCGCCAGGCTGGCGTGCTCCTCGGCGATCAGTGCGTCGCGCACCACGCCGACGCTGTGGGTGTTGGTGATGGCCAGCGGCGTGGTCAGCAGGCCCGCTTCGCGGATCCACTCCAGGCCGGTGGCATCGCCGTTGCCGTTGAGCACATGGCAGCCGGCGAAACAGGGTTGCAGCCGGGCAAAGCCCTCGCGGGGCTGGATCAGGGTCACCCCGGTACGTACCTGCTTGCCGTCGACCGTGGTCCTGAGGGTGCTGTGGCCCACCCGTACCCCCGGAACGTCGGTGATGGCATTGAAGGGGCCGGGAGTACCCAGGCCCAGGCTGATCCCCAATTGACGTGCGCGCATGACTTCTCCTTAGAGTTTCTGGAACGCCGGGCTGAACCGGCCGTTGGTGCCATACAGGATCACCGACAGCGCCAGCAGGCCGACGATCACCATGATGTCCCTGAGCGAAGCGTCCAGGAACAGATTGAACAACAGATACCCGGCGCCGATCACCGCCAGCAGCGCCGGCAACGGCCACAGCGGCATGCGGTACGGGTGGGCGCGGTCGCGCAGCAGCACCCGGCTCATCAGCGCGCTGAGGGCGACGATCAGGTACACCAGCATGATCAGCAGCACGCTGAACGAGGTCAGGTCGGCCAGGTTCGAGCTGAAACTGAGCACCGCCGAGGGAATGGCCAGGAACAGCGTGGCCAGCCACGGCGAGTCCCAGCGCGGATGAATCCGCGTGAACAGGCGGTTGATGCCCGGCGTCCACAAGGCATCGCGGCCGCTGGAGAACACCACCCGGCCGATCTGGATCACGATGGCGTTGAACACCGAGAGGAAGATCCCGGCGCTGACCACCCGCGACAGGGTTTCGTTGCCGTGGCTGGTGAGCAGGTAGCCGATGGGGTCGGGACTTTCGAGCATGGCGCTGAGGGACGGCGCGCCAATCAATAGCGCGGTCAACGGCACCAGTTCGATGATCACCACCAGCACCAGCGACCAGAGCACCGCCTTGTGCACGCCCTGCCCCTTGCATTTCATGTCTTCGGCCAGCAGCACCGCCGGGCCGTAACCGTTGTAGGAAAACAGGCCGATGCCGACCGCGCCGATCACCAGGGCCCAGGGCGCCATGTGTAATACGCCGTTTTCGACGATCTGCGGTTGCAGCAGGATGCTCGCCGGCTGCGAGGCATTGCCAAAGCCCAGGAACACGATCACCAGCAACGCGGCAATTTCCAGCAGCAGACAGGTGCCGGTGATCCAGGCATTCAACTTGATGTTGAGGATGCCCAGCGCATAGCTGCAGATCACGATCACCAGGGCCACGGTCTGCGAATCGAAGCGCGTGCCCAGGGCATTGTTCAGGTAAGTCGCCGCGCCGGTGGCCAGCACCGGCGGGATGAACAGCAACATCACCAGCACCGTGAGAAAGGTCGCGTACCCGGCCATGCCGCCGAACACCCGCTTGGCGTACACATACTCGCCGCCGGCGCTGTTGTGGGCGCGGCCCAGCTCGGCGTAGCAGAAGGCGAACATCAGCGCCAGCAGCCCCGCCATGACAAAGGCCAGGAACACCCCGCTGCCGGCCTGGTGAATGGCGAACGGCGCGATAACGAAGACCGAACTGGCCGGGGTCACGCCCGACACGGTAATGGCCACCACATCGAACACACTCAGCGTGGGTTTCAGGGCGCCTTGCGGCGCGCAGGGAGAGCTCATGTCGTTATCCTCGTGGTTATTTTTGGTTTGAGGCAGAAACGAAGAACGTCGGGCGGATGCGCTCTGGGGCGCACTTGATGGAGGCCACTTTAGGCAGCCGGGGGTACAGGGCCAATTCCCCTATTGGAGTACTCCCCCTTGACGTCGCCGGGCAAATCGCCGAAACCTTGCTGCCACCTGGCGAGAAAGCAACCCGCCAGACCACAGCGGCATCGACGCGGAGCCACCTATTTGATCACTCTGTTCAGGGAAATCGGCATGCATGCCGGACTCGGGCGCACCCTCTCGCAGATCGGCGGCGAGCGCTTCTGGAAACAACTGGTGCTGTTGCTGCACCAGGCCTTGCCGTTCGATAACGCCCTGGCGATCTTCTACCCGCGCAACGGCCTGCCCATCGCCCTAGAGGAATACGACGCCGAGCCCTCGGACAAGCCGGCGTCGATGCTCACCTACCTCAATGGCCTGTACCTGCTCGACCCGTTTTTCCAGGCCTGCCGCGAGGGTTATCCCAACGGCCTGTACCGCCTGGAGGAAGTGGCGCCGGACCATTTCCGCCAGACCGAGTATTTCTCCAGCTACTTCCACGACAACGTGCTGGAGGACGAACTGCAGTTCATCCTGCAGATCCCGGAGGCCGGCACCCTGTCCCTGTCGCTGGGCATGCAGCGACCGTTCAGCGCCGAGGAGATCGGCCAGCTCACCACCTTCTCGGCCTGGGTCCTGCCGTTGATGCAGCAGCATTGGCAGCAAAGCAACCAGCGCCCGCAGCCACCCGCCGGGGAAGAAATGGCCAGCCAGATCCGCGATGCCCTGAGCCATTTCGGCTGTGGCGTGCTGTCGGATCGGGAAGTGGAAATCGCCCGGCTGATCCTGCGTGGGTTCTCCTCCAAGGCCATGGCCGAGCGGCTGAAGATCTCGCCGGACACCATCAAGGTGCACCGGCGCCATCTCTACGCCAAGCTGGATATCTCCTCACAGCCGGAGCTGTTCTCGCTGTTTATCCAGTCCCTGGGGCACGACCTGGAAAACCCTTGAACCCGGTCCTTGCGCCGCGCGGTGCCGGCACCGCGCCATCGCGAGCAAGCTCGCGCCTAAACGTTCAGCGAACGGGCGCGGTAATCCCGCGGCGATTGCTCGAAATGCTTCTTGAAGGTGCGGCTGAAGTGCGCCGAGTCGGTGAACCCCCACTTGAAGGCAATCTCGGTAATCGACGCGTGGCGCAGGCGCGGGTTGCTCAGGTCCGCCGCGCTGCGCTCGAGGCGCGCGCGCTGGATGAAACGGCAGACACTGTCGCCCTGCTCTTCGAACAGCCGGTACAGCTGGCGCACCGAGATATTCATCTGGCTGGCCAGTGACACCGGGGTCAGGCTGGGTTCGGTGAGGGACTGGTTGATCAACTGCCGGGCCTGGCTGCGCAGGCAACCGCCGTGCTGGCTGTCGTAGCCGTCGAGATGGGCGCTGGGCGTCTGGCGCAGGGTCGGGCCGAGCAAGGCGATCAGCGCTTCCTGCAACGCCTGGCCTTCCTGCGGGTCGGCGCAACCTGGCAACGGCTCGCCGCAGATCTGTTCCACCAGCAGGCGCATCAAGCGGCCACTCGCGCACTGCTGCGAGAGCTTGCCGAACTTGCGCTGCTGCGCCGGCAGATGGCGATACACCTCGTCGCGGGACAGGTGCAGGGAGGCATGTTCGATCAGCCCGTGGGGGACGATTTCGCAGGCCCCGGCGGAATCCAGCAAGGCCATTTCCCCCGGTGCCAGTTCGATGCGCTCGCCGCCCTGGCTGATCTGGGCATGGCCGCTGCGCTGCATGATCAGGAAACAGTGCCGGTCGTCTTCATGATCGACGCTGGTGCCTTTGCGCGAGATCAGTCCGGCATTGGTGCGGATCTGCGCCACCTCGAGGCCGGCGTAGTCGCGCAAGCCGACTTCGCCGATGAACAACGCCGAGTTCAACGCCTGGCGGGCGTCGAAGCGACCGCAAACCCCCTGTAATGCGCCGATCCAGGAACCGAAACTTTGCGAAGCAAGCACTGTGCACCTCCAGAAGCCGGCTGAGACCGCCTTTGTTGTTATGGCGATATCATTAACATGTTATCTATTTGCCGGGCAAGGAAGCGCGGCGCAATGGATAGTCCGTTATAGCCTAAGCACGGGTTGTGCCAGCGCGGGTGGGAATAGTTCAGTGATCGCGCAGCAGTGAATCCAGGCGCTTGAACGTTGCCAGCAAGGCGCCGCGTTGCTCGGCGCTCAGGCGGATATAACGGCGGAAGCCGGGCAGCCGGTTGACCACCTCGCTGGCGCCGAAATGCTCCAGGCGCACCTGCCAACCCTGCTCGTCGCGCTGCAATTGCAGGCGCTTGAAGTCCAGCGGCAGCAACGCCGCCAGTAGCTGCGGGTCGCTGTGCAACTGCTGCAACAGCCCAGCCCACTCATCCTGCGCGCCCTGCTTCAGGCCGGCGGCGACGCCCTGGCGGCGGATCGCGCCGGTATGGCGAATGTCGATCTGTGCCTGCGGCCCCGGCGAACCGGGAACCCGCAGGCGAAACTCGCAAACCACCAGGTGCATCAGGAACTGCGCCTGTGGCAGCTCCTCGACCTCGAAGTCCAAACCCTCCTCGGCCCAGGTGAAGCGCGCCAGCCCGGGCGCCTGCGGCGCACAGTCGAGCCCCGGCAGGTCGCGACGCAACTGGTTCAGGGTCACCCCCGGGCGATAGCCCGAGGGTGGCCGCCGCCAGAACTCAGAGAGGTTTTGCCGCCAGCTTGTACTGCTCATCGGGCTTGGCTCCAGGCAGGGTCTGCGCTTGGGTTTCAGTGGGGGATTGCAGGTTGAAGGCGTTTTCCAGCACCTCCTCCACCGGCACCGGGCGGAACGGGTTGACCTTCTGCACGAAGACCGTCCAGACCAGCGCATAGATCGCCGTCAGGCCGAGCATGCTGCCAAAGGGCACGTAGATGTCCCGCGGGTTCATGCCCGGCGGCGTGATGAACCACATGCCCAGGAGGATGCCGATGGACGAGACGATCTGCGGCAGCGGGAACCAGGGCGACTTGTAGGCCCGCGGCAGGTCCGGGCGCCGGATGCGCAGCACCACCACCGCCAGGGTCACCAGCAGGTAGGCGGTGCTCCAGGCACAGACCGCGGCCAGCACCAGGTGCATGATGTTGTCGGTGCTGCCGCCCAACCACCAGGCGTGCAGACATGGGATCAATACCGCCACGGCGATGCACAGCAGCGGCGTCTTGAAGCGTGGGTGCAGGTAGGTGAAGGCCTTGGGCAGCGCGCCGTCCAGCGCCATGCCGTAGAGAATGCGCGGCAATCCGGCCATCAGTGTGTTGATGGTCGCCGCTCCGGCGAACAGCAGGCCGACGCCCAGCCAGATCCGCCCGTAGGGCCCCATCACCTGCTCGGCGAACTGCGGGATGGCCATGGGCGTGTCCAGCAGGTGCACGCTGCCGTCTTCGTTCAGCGCGATGTTCGCCACCTGGCGCTTCATCGCCGCGCCATAGATGAACATGCAGGTGGCTACCCCCACCAGGCCCAGGGCCATGGCCCGGGGAATGGTTTTCGCCGCCTTGCGCACCTCCGGCGTCAGCGGGGTGACAAACTCGCACCCGACGAACATGAACATGGCCATGCCCACCAGCGAGAGGATGGTGGTCAGGTCGGTGCCGACCATCGACTCGCCGAACCAGCCGCTCAGTTCCACCGCCGGCGCCTTGAACACCCCGACCACGCCGAAGATGATCAGGGTGGTCCACATGCCGAAAGTCAGGATCACCTCGGCGCGGCTGAACGCGGTGATGCCCACGGCGTTCAGCAGTCCGAAGAAGATCACCAGCCCGACACCCACCAGCCAGGCGCTGCCGCTCTGCTCCAGCAGGGTGTTGAGGGACTCGAAGTTCACCAGGGCCATGACGCCGCTGAGGATGGTTTCCGCCGTGCCGGCGAACACATGCACGATCAGGTAGGCGGAGATGGTCCCGGTGATCGCGAAGAAGCGCCCCAGGCCGCAGGCCAGGTAGTCGTACACCGAGCCGGTGGTGGGGATCATGCAGGCCGCTTCGGCGAAGGTCGTCGATTGCGCGAGCATCATCAGCATGGCGATCAGCATGGCCGCGGCGAACGCCCCGCCGCCGATGCCGAAGCCGGTGGTGGCGGTGAGGATCACCGGGCTGGCCATGATCAGGCCGACGGCGCTGGCCAGGGCCGTGGGAAAGCCGACCACGCCCTGGTTCAAGTGGCGGGTGAGTCTGTCGTTGAAAGACATGGTGCTGGACCTCGAAAGCATGGGTGATGTTGTTGTTCTAGGCATTTCAAGGGCACGCCGGGCGGGCGTGTTTTACCTGGCTGTCTGCGCAGCCTGGCCGGTTGCATCCGACTGTAGCCGCTGCCGCAGGCTGCGATAAGGCCGAAGGCCTTCGGCGATCTTGAGATCTTGCGCACCCTGCGGGCGCGATCGCAGCCTGCGGCAGCGGCTACGGGATCAGAACGCGATGCACACCGACTTGTTCTCGGTATACGCCTCTATCGCCGCGTGGCCCATCTCGCGGCCGATGCCCGATTGCTTGTAGCCGCCAAACGGCATCGACGGGTCGAGCATATTGTGGGTGTTGACCCAGACCGTACCGGCCTTGATCCGCGGGATCAGGTCCATGACCTTCGCCAGGTCGTTGGACCAGATACTCGCCCCCAGCCCGTACTGATTGTCGTTGGCCAGCGCCACCACCTCGTCGATCTCGTCGAAAGGCGTGGCCACCACCACCGGGCCGAAGATTTCCTCGCGCACCACCTGCATGCCTGCGTGCACGTCGGCCAATACCGTCGGGCGCACATAGAAGCCCTGCTCGCCATAGGCGACCCCGCCGCACAGCACCCGGGCGCCGTCGGCCACGCCCTGGCCGATCATGTCCAGCACGCGCTTCTGCTGCTTGGCGGAAATCAGCGGGTTGATCTGCGCCTGTTCGTCGAGCCCGGGGCCGATGCTCAGGGAGCCGGCGATGGCCGACAAACGCTCCAGCACCTGGTCGAAGATCGCCCGCTGGATATACAGCCGCGAACCGGCGGTACAGACCTGGCCCTGGTTGAAGAAGATCGCCCCGGCGGCACCGGCGGCCGCGGCCTGGGGGTCGCAGTCATCGAGTACGATCACCGGCGACTTGCCGCCCAGTTCCAGGGAAAACCGGGTCATGTTGTCCACCGCCGCATGGCCGATGACCTTGCCGATCTGGGTCGAGCCGGTAAAGGCCAGCTTGTCGATGCCTTTGTGCGCGGCCAGGGCCGCGCCGGCCTGGGCACCGCTGCCGGTGACCACGTTGACCACCCCCGGGGCAATCCCGGCGTCCAGGCACAACTGGCCCAGGCGCAAGGCGGTCAGCGGGGTTTCATCGGCCGGCTTGAGCACCACGGTGCAGCCGCAGGCCAGGGCCGGGACGATTTTCCAGATGGCCATCAACAAAGGGAAATTCCACGGCACGATGGCGCCGACCACGCCCACCGGCTCCGGAACCGTGTAGGCACGGTACCGCGCGCCCGGGACGGCGGCGATGGACAGGTCCAGGCTCTTGCCTTCGATCTTGGTCGCCCAGCCCGCCATGTAGCGGGTGAACTCGGCGGCGGCGCCGACTTCCAGGGCCCGGGCCAGGTGGATCGACTGGCCGTTGTTGAGGGTTTCCAGCTGCGCCAGCTCCTCGCCATGGGCTTCCAAGAGGTCCGCAAGCTTCAGCAGCAGGCGCTCGCGATCCGCCGGGCGCTGCGCCGCCCAGGGGCCCTCGAAGGCTCGCCGCGCGGCGGCCACGGCCAGGTCGATATCGGCGTCGGCACCGGCGGCAACGCGGGTCAGTTCTTCGCCGGTGGCCGGGTTGAACACCGGCATCTGCGCACCGGACAAGGCCGGCTGGCTGCGCCCGTCGATCAACAGGCCGTGCTGGCTGTCGATAAAGGCGGCGACACGTGGGTCGATGGCAATACTCATGGGCAATCCTCGCTAGTTGGCCTCATGGATCGAACTCTGAGACCAATGCCGGCCAGCGTCTTGATCCTGGCTGCCGCGAAACTTGCCACTGGCTGCCAGGGAACCGCGACACACGCTTTTTCCGCCGCTGGCGCGTCTATCCAGATAAACCGCGGACTCAGCATTTGCGGTTGCTTCGCAACCGTTCGCAGCCTCGCGGGCTCGGCAGCGGCTACAAAAACACCGCGTGCCCGGTAGCCGCTGGCGCAGCCTGCGATCGGCGGCGCAGCCGTCGCCAAGCCTGCGAACGCATTTTTACAGGCAGATCGGCAATGCACGGGACGCCGGGTCGATGGCAGTGGCGGTCAAATGCCTGGCACACAGAGGCAAGCAGGCATCCGGCAAAGGGCGCACTACTATGTCCCACGCTGTCTGTGCGTTTTCAGGAGATTCAACGTGAGCGAACCAAGCCGTTTCTGGCATCCCATGCTGCACCCCAACGAAATGCAACAACGCGAGCCGATCCGCATTGTCCGTGGCGATGGCTGCTACGTGTACGACGACCAGGGCCACCCACTGGTGGATGGCGTCGCCGGGTTGTGGAACGTCAACGTCGGCCACAACCGCAAGGAAGTGAAGGCGGCGATCACCGCCCAGCTGGACGAACTGGAATACTTCCAGCTGTTCGACGGCGTCAGCCATCCGCGCGCCGAAGAGCTGTCGCGGGTGGTGATGAACCTGCTGGAGCCCGAGGGCATGCGCCGCGTGGCCTTCAGCTCCGGCGGCTCGGATGCCATCGAGACCGCGCTGAAACTGGCCCGCCAGTACTGGAAACTCGAAGGCCAGGCCGACCGCACCAAGTTCATCTCGCTGCGCCAGGGCTACCACGGCACCCACTTCGGTGGCGCTTCGGTCAACGGCAACACGGTATTCCGGCGCAACTACGAGCCCCTGCTGCCCGGCTGCTTCCACGTCGACACCCCGTGGCTGTACCGCAACCCCTACAGCCAGGACCCGGAAGAACTCGGCAAGATCTGCGCCGACCTGCTCGAGCGGGAAATCCAGTTCCAGAGCCCCGACACCGTCGCGGCCTTTATCGCCGAGCCGATCCAGGGCGCCGGCGGCGTGATAGTGCCCCCGGCCAACTACTGGCCGCTGATCCGCGAGGTCTGCGACAAGTACGGCGTACTGCTGATCGCCGACGAAGTGGTGACCGGCTTCGGTCGCAGCGGCTCGATGTTCGGCAGCCGCCTGTGGGGCGTGAAGCCCGACATCATATGCCTGGCCAAGGGCATCACCTCCGGCTACATCCCGCTGGGCGCCACGGTGGTCAACGAACGGATCGAGTCGGCGTTCAGCAAAAACGCCAACTTCACCGGCGCAATCATGCACGGCTACACCTACTCCGGGCACCCGGTGGCCTGCGCGGCGGCCCTGGCCAGCCTCGACATCGTGGTCAAGGAAGACCTGCCGGCCAACGCCGCGAAGATGGGCGACTACATGCTGAACAAGTTGCTGCCGTTCGCCGAGCGCTTCGACAGTGTCGGTGAAGTGCGTGGCAAGGGCCTGATGATCGCCCTCGACCTGGTGGCTAACAAAACCACCCGCGAGCCGATCGACCCCATGGGCGGCTATGCCAACCAGGTGGCGCAGATCGCCCGCGACAACGGGGTGATGGTGCGTCCGGTGGGGACCAAGATCATCCTGTCGCCGCCGCTGGTGATCCAGCCGCCGCAGATCGACGCCATCGTCTCCGCCCTGGAGCTGGGTTTCACCCAGGCCCGTTGAGCCTGACGCCGCAGCCTTGAAACCCGGACCGCGCTGGAGCCGATATCAGCGCGGTCTGCATGATCGCGGGAAGCCCCTGCGGGGCTTTTCGCAGCCTGCGGCAGCGGCTACAAGGAACGCGGTGCCCGTGTAGCCGCTGCCGAGCCCGCGAGGCTGCGATCGGCAACGCAGTTGCCGCAAAACCTGGGCTCGCAATCTGTCTGAAATACCGTGGCATCAGGTTTGGCGCCCGCTACGCGGTCGTTCGCAGCCTGCGGCAGCGGCTACAAGGAATGCGGTGCCCGTGTAGCCGCTGCCGAGCTCGCGAGGCTGCGATCGGCAACGCAGTTGCCGCAAACCGGGGTTCGCGATCTGTCTGAAGTACCATGGCATCAGAGGGTTACGGCCCTCTTTACCGGCCGTTCATGAAGAGGGAGTCGTCCCATGCATACGCCAACCGCCCTGCCGGATGCCCAACAGCTTGGCCAACGCTGCATCAGCGCCTTTACCCGGGTGGTGCCGGCGACCCTGTGCGCCTTCTACCGCATCGACGCGCAACTGCAGGCCGAGCATTTCTCGCTGTACCACATGAGCCCGCAGATGCATGAGGCCTACCTGCAACGCTACCGGCATTACGACCCGCTGCGGCCGCGCAACTGCGTGGCGGCGGGCCGCCCGGTGCTGTCGCTGCACATGGGCATGGCCCAGCAGGGGCGGCACGAAACCGAGGTCTTCCAGGGGTTCCTGCAACGCCATGGGGTGCTGGATGTGGTGGAAATCCTCGCGCGCAATGCCGGCGGCAGCCCGATCGCCGGCCTGTCCCTGCTGCGCGATGCCAGCCTGGGCCCGTTCCGGCCAGACGAACTGAGCACCCTGCAGGCGCTGCAAGGCCTGTTGGAAATCGCCGCCCAGGCGCCCTATTCGCGCCACGACGAACGCCTGCAGGCCCTTACGCCCCGGGAGCGGCAGATCGCCTTACTGGTGCGCGACGGCGCCTGCAACAAGACCATCGCCCAGCAGTTGGCGCTGGGCCTGCCGACGGTCAAGACCCACCTGATCAACCTGTTCCGCAAGGTCGGGGTGAACAACCGCACCGAGCTGGTGAGCGTGCTGTTCCTGTAAAAAACCGCGCGCCTCAACCATTCGGTTGATGGGCAACAACGGCTTGCGCGATGAACATGAGGTTCTCCTTCATCGACAAGGTCCGCCCTCATGAACCTGCAACCCGAATGGATTACCGTTGGCGCCCTGGCCGAAGGCTTTGCCGCCGATAACCATATCCTGCCCAGCCTGGATGACCTCAACGGCCGCAGCCTGACCCTGCATTTCGCCAATGGCTGGCGCATCGAACACCTTTTCGGCTCACGCTCGCTGCATTGGCAGGACACTGAAAGCCAAGCCAGCGGCGAGACGACTTATCGAGCCACTTCAATACGTTCCGGCATTTACCTGGTGGACTTTCTCAAGTCGGAGAACCACCAGATCCACTCGGTAAGCCTGATCCTCGACCTGGGCCGGAACATCTTCACCGCGGTGATCGGGCAGATGCCGAGCCAGGCCGAGACCCGGGTCGATCTGTTCAGCCGCGCCCTGTCCGGCCGCGAGCTGACCAGCGTCCAGGCCCAGTTCATCCACGGCAGCATCGACACGCCACTGACCGCCAGCAGCCCGCAACACGCGCTGACCGAAGAGCTGGTCGGCCTGCGCAACCAGTACGTCTACAGCGCCACCGAGGCCTACGAGCACGTCTACCTGAACCGCAACTTCTACAGCTGGCAGTGCCTCAAGGGCGTCGAGCAGGGCCTGGCGGACACCGACCGCTGCCATTACTACAAGCTCGCCGAACAGCTGTACCTGTTCGTCTGGCGCGAAAAGATCGTGCCGACCCTGGGCCTGGTGCTGATCGACCTGCAAGCGGGCAGGACCGATGGCAAGATCTTCGGCTACCAGGGCAGCGACTTCGCCGCGCCCAGCAACTTCCCGGTGGGCGCCCTCGCCCATGTGCTGAACCGCACCGCTTACATCTGATACTACCTGTCGCGATCCGCAAAACGCGCTCGGCCTGACACACCGCAAGCGCAGGTTTCGCGGCAACTGCGTTGCCGATCGCAGCCTCGCGTTGCTCGGCAGCGGCTACCCAGACACTTGCTCCTGTAGCCGCTGCCTTTACCGCCCTTCGGGCCGATCGCAGCCTTCGCCAGCGGCTACAAAAGCCTGTCAGCGACAACCCTCTATCCCAGGACTTCGACCATGACCCTCGGCCTCAACCTCGACCGCGTCGCCAGCCGTTACCAATCAGAGCTGCAACTGTTCGCCGAACGCCACCCGCGTTCCGCCGGCTTCTACCGGGAAAACCTCAAGCACTGGCTGTACGGCGCGCCGCTGCACTGGATGCAGCAATGGCCGGGGCTGTACCCGATCCTGGTGGCCGACGCCCAGGGCGCGACGCTGACCGACTGCGACGGCAACCGCTACGTCGACTTCGCCCTGGGCGACACCGGCGCCATGTTCGGCCATGGCCAGCCCGCCGTGGCCGAGGCCATCGCCCATCAGGCCCGGCACGGCTCGACCCTGATGCTGCCGACCGCCGACAGCCTGTGGGTCGGCCAGGAACTGGTGCGGCGCTTCGGCCTGCCGTTCTGGCAAGTCACCACCTCGGCCACCGACGCCAACCGCTTTGTGCTGCGCCTGTGCCGGATGATCACCGGGCGGGAGAAAGTGCTGGTGTTCAACTGCAACTACCACGGCAGCGTCGACGAGTCCCAGGTCGAATTCGACGCCAGCGGGCAGATGATTCCCCGCGAAGGCGTGCACGCCAATGGCCTGCGCCACGACGCCACCACCCGGCTGGTGGAGTTCAACGACCTGCCGGCGCTGGAAGCGGCACTGGCCCACGGCGACGTGGCCGCGGTGCTGACCGAGCCCTTCATGACCAACGTCGGCATGGTCCCGCCCGCCCCCGGCTTCCACGACGGCTTGCGCGAGCTGACCCGGCGTTTCGATGTGCCGCTGATCATCGACGAAACCCACACCATCTCCTGCGGCCCCGCCGGCTACAGCGGCGAACATGGCCTGCAACCGGACTTCTTCGTGCTCGGCAAGTGCATCGCCGGCGGCATCCCGACCGCGGTGTGGGGCGCCAGCCAGGCCATGGCCGAGCGCATCTGGCAGGTGCTGCCGCATTTCCAGCCCGGCCAGGCGATCAACCACTTCGGCTTCGGCGGCACCCTGGCCGGCAACGCCCTGCAGATGGCCGCCATGCGCGCCACCTTCGGCGAGGTCATGAGCGCGGCCAACTACGCGCACATGATCGCCCTGGCCGAACGCCTGCGGACCGGGGTCCAGGCGCTGATCGCCAAGCATCGCCTGCCCTGGCACGTGACGCGGATCGGCGCCCGGGTCGAATACCTGTTCATGGACCACGCGCCGCGCAACGGCGGCGAAGCCCACCATGCCCGTCATGGCCTGATCGAGGCCTACCTGCATCTCTACCTGCTCAACCGCGGGGTGTTGCTGACCCCGTTCCACAACATGGCGCTGATCTGCCCGGCGGCCACCAGCGACGACGTCGACCTGCACAACCGCCTGCTGGACGAATGCCTGGGCACTGTCACTCAAGGAGAACATCCATGATCCTCGACCTCAGCGGCCGTATCGCCCTGGTCACCGGCTCCGGCCAGGGCATTGGCCGCGCCATCGCGCAAGTCTTCGCCGCCCAGGGCGCCAAGGTGCTGCTCGCCACTCGCAGCGAAGCCTCGGGCGCCGAAACCCTGCGCCTGATCCGTGAAGCCGGCGGCAGCGCCGAGCTGCTGGTCGTGGACCTGAGCACCCGGGCCGCGGCCAACCAGGCGGTGGCCGCCACGCTCAGGGCCTTTGGCGGGCTGGACCTGCTGATCCACAACGCCGCAGTGTTCCCGATGGAAAACCTGCGCGACCTGAGGGATGAAATCCTCGAGTCGACCCTGGCGGTGAACCTCAAGAGCTGTTTCTGGCTGACCCAGGCGGCGCTGCCGGCGTTGTGCCGGGCCGAGCATCCGCGCATCGTCATCACCTCCTCGGTGACCGGGCCGCGCACGGCGATTCCCGGGCTGTCCCACTACGCCGCGTCCAAGGCCGGGGTCAACGGTTTCATCCGCGCGGCGGCCCTGGAACTGGCCGAACACCGGGTCACCGTCAATGGCGTCGAACCCGGGCTGATCGCCACCCAGGCCATGGCCAGCCTCGGCGACTCCCCGGCCCTGGCCGCCAGCATCCCGCTCAAGCGCCTGGGCAGCCCGCAGGACATTGCCCACGCCATGCTGTTCCTCGCGTCCGAGCAGGCCGGCTATATCACCGGGCAGACCCTGATCGTCGATGGCGGCGCCCTGCTGCCGGAGAATACGCAGCTCATCTGACGGCAGACGCCCTCCCTCACCCACGGCGCCCCACCGGGCGCCGCCACGCCAACCCCGACAGCACCGTTCGCCTGGCTCCTTCGTCCAGCGAGATCAACGGCTCAATGGTGCTATGGGTAGAACGCTGCATCCCGTTTTTACCGATTGACTTGAAGTTAACTTTAACTTTTAGAGTCGGCTCCGACCCATTGGCGCGCCTCACCCCGGCGATCCTCGCCCGCCCGCCTGCTTTCGGAGAAGCCCATGACCTCAACCAAGCCCGACACCCTCAGCTACGCCGTCGCCGATACCGGGTATTGGCCCGCCGTGTTCAACGTGCTGTTTGCCGGCATTGCCGCGGCGCTGCATATCGGCAAGGCCACCATCGCCCTGCCGCAGCTGCAGCAGGAATTCGGCCGGTCCCTGGAATCCCTGAGCTGGGTCATGTCAGCCTTCCCCTTGGTCGGGGTGTTCGGTGGCATCGCCGCCGGCATCCTCGTGCAGCGCTGGGGCGACCGCTATCTGCTGGCCCTCGGCCTGCTGATCATGTGCGCCGCCAGCGCGCTGGGCTCCAGCCTGCACGACTTCCATGGGCTGCTGGCCACGCGTTTTGTCGAAGGACTGGGCTTCGTCATCGTGGTGGTCGCGGCGCCGGCGGTGCTCAATCGCCTGGTCCCGGCGCACAAACGCCACCTGGTGTTCGGCATCTGGAGCACCTTCATGGCGTTCGGTATCGGCACCTCGATGCTTATCGGGCCGCTGCTGGGCGGCTGGCAACAGAGCTGGATCGCCGGCGCGGCCTTGACCCTGCTGGCGGCGCTGCTGTTGCCGTTGACCACGCCCAGGGACCCGCTGGCGCTGCGCCGCCAGGCGCAATCCGCTTTGCGCCACTCGCTGAGCAGCGTGCTGCGCGCCCGCCAGCCGCTGCTGATGGCGCTGATGTTCACCGCCTACAACCTGCAGTTCTTCGCAGTGATGGCCTTCCTACCGGTGTTCCTGATGCAGCGGGTCGGGCTGTCGATCGCCAGCGCCGGGGTGGTCAGCGCCGCGGTGGTGGCGGTCAATATCGTCGGCAACCTCAGCGCCGGCCTGCTGCTGTCACGGGGCGTCCGCCCACAAGCCCTGCTCGCCGGCACCAGTATCGTCATGGGGCTTTTCGGGATGGGGATCTTTCTTTCGGTCACGCCGACCGGCCTGGTAATCCCTTTGTGTTTCTTCTTTTGCGCAGTGGCCGGCATGCTGCCCGCCACCCTTCTCGCCAGCACCTCGCTGACCTCGCCGGAGCCCGCGCTGATCCCGCTGTGCCTGGGCCTGGTGATGCAAGGCAACTATCTGGGCCAGGTGCTCGCGCCCATCGCCCTGAGCGCCGCCGTCGCCTATGCCGGCTGGTCCGCCCCGGCGGCGCTGGTGCTGGCCGCCGCAGTGCTAGGGGTGATGCTGGCGATGCGCCTGAAGATAAAGCAATAAAAACGCCGCTCCCCGACGGCGGTCGCCAGATCAGGGAGCGGTGGCGTTGATATGTGTCATCCCGCCTTCACTGGATCGAGGTGGTCAGTTGCGGCGCAGGCGATGTCAGCAACCCTTTGACGGCCGCCGAGAAACACTCCACCTGCAGCGGGTATTCCTGCCCCATCAACCGGCCTTTGCCATACCAGACGATACCGCCCTGACTCAGGACCAGACCGTTGCGGCCGAACTCGAACACGCTGCCGACGGAACTGCTGAAGACGAAGCGGCTGTCGTCCATTTGCAGCAGCTTGTACTGCGTGTTCGCGGGCGGCAGTTGCTCCTTGATGCGCTGCAGGTAAGTCGGGGCCAGACGGGTAAACAACTGCCCGGCCTGTTCACGGTATTGCGGTATCGTCAGACCTGGACTGCGTTGCAACTCGACGGCGATCAAGGCGAATACATCGGCGTTGGCACGCGCCACGGCCAACTTGACCGACAGCGCCGACGCCAGCAAAGCGTTATCAATCTGCAACGACGATTTCTCTGGCTGGCCGTTGGCGGCGGGTTCGGTGACGGGGCGCATGAACTCGGCCACATTGACAGTCGACAGTACCGTCGTCGCCAGATACGCCGCACAGGCCGAAGCTTGCCCAGGCTGATCAGCATTGACCAACAACGAGTACGGACTGCCCTGTCGAGGCAAAGTCTGCGCGTCGATCCCCTGCTGCTTGAGAAAGGCGTTGACCTGTTCCTGTTTCACTTCGCCTCGCGCCAACGCGCAAAGCTGTTCCATCATGAGAGTTTTACGCGGCTCGTCGAACCTGGGCGACAGCTGGAAAATCGCGTCCTGTATTACGGGTAACGCGGGAACGCGCAACCAGATTCGCGGGGTATCCGTCGGCTTGTCTGCCAGGAATCTGTCGTAACCGGCCAGCGCCACCAGCATGATCAGGAGAGCGACGGAAATGGATTTCATGTTCATGGTTTTTTGCCCGAAAAAGTTGGATTAAGACTGCACAAGACCCATCTGCGGATCACCACTGATAACCGATCCCCACCGCCACCCCCACTTTGCGCTGGGTATCCGTACTGCCCTGCAACTTGGTCACCCACCGGCCATTGCCGGACATATGCGATACACCGAAAGCGAGCGACGACTGACCGCGGTAACTGCTTACCGCCGCCACTGTCATGCTGGAACCCGGCGAGTACGACTGCGGCAGACTGGCCATGGCCATCGCACCGGCAATCCCCGCACTGAGAATTTCGTCTTGCTGCTTGAGGTCGTTTTTCAGCTCCCTATAGCGCTGGTCGGTGTAGGCATTGGCACTGGTGGTGATGTCCGCCACGCTTCGGGTCAACTGGTCGAGGTTCACCGCATCCGTGCCGTGGGTACCCGCCGCGAGGTGGGTGATCTGCCGCTCATTGCCAGTGCTGCCGACCGACACGCTGCTGTCGCGATCCGCCACCGAGTTGGCACCCAGTGCCGTGGCATTCCTGGCCGAAGCCTTGGCCCCGTTACCCAGGGCAACCGAGTTTTCCCCGGTGGCCTGAGACCCTGTGCCGACCGCCGCGCTGTTGTTGCCCGAAGCCACCGCTCCCGCCCCCCCGGCGATCGAGTCGACACCTGTGGCTTTCGGTTTGGCCGCCGCGCTGCGGTTGTTCACCTGGAACATGCCGTCGGTGCCGTTCTTGATGTTGGAGACATCGTCTGCGACGGCGGTAATGCGGCCCTCCTGCTGACCTGCATTCGCCCCCAGATTGGCAATCGAGTCGTCCGTGTATTGCTTGGCTTCAGCCACCGCACCGTCGAGTTGGCGCACGTTGACCGCATCCTTGGCGTCCTTGCCGTCGGCAACGTTGCTGACCGTTCGGGTTTCACCGGTGGTGGCATTGCCCACCGACACCGTGCCCGCGGTCGCGTTATTCGCCCCCGAATACTTGCCGCTGTAGGTTTCTGCACCGCGTCCGTCATCACTGGAACCGCTGCCCACCGCGACGCTGCCATCGGCGGACGCCGTAGCACTGGCGCCCATCGCCACCGAGCCATTGCCCGAGGCCTGGGCCTGGGCACCCAACGCCATGGCGTCAGTGCCGGTGGCGGCGGAGTCGGCCTTGGTCGAGTTGACGTGCAGATACTTGATGCCACCGCCCGCGCCGATCAGGGTTTCAAGCCCTCCGACTCGACCGCCGAGGTTAGTGATGTCCGTGGTGTTCTGATCCACCTGATCGCCGACCACTTTCAGTTGAGCCACGTTGACCGCATCGTTGTCCTGCGAGCCAGCCGCCAGCCCGGTGAGCTTGCGATTGCCCAGTGCCGTGCCGATGCCGATCTCACCAACTGACGTCTGCGGTGCTGCCAGTCGATAGGCGCTGTAACCCGTCTCGGCGCCGACCGTGGTCAGCGAACTCGAACCCAGCGCCACGCTCATGGCGTGGCTGGCACTGGCCCCGGCGCCCAACGCAACCGATTGCTCCGCCGCTGCCTGAGCCGCGCTGCCCACAGCGATGCCGGACGCCAGTAACACCTGGGTATCGCGACCGATGGCGATGCCACCGACGGCGGCCTGACCGACCTTGGCCTGATTGCCAAGACCAATGCCGTTGTCGCCATTGACCACGGTGCCCGGACCGACAGCGATCGACTCCGCGCCGCTGGCGAGCGAGTCCACCGGGTTCGTCGAATTGGCGTGGAAGTACAGGGTGCCGGTTGAGCTCAACGAGCCCATCGCACCGGTCAGTTGACGCAGGGTCACGGCATCGTGATCGTCGGTGGCGTCCGCCACGTTGGTGATTTGCCGGTAGCTGCCGGCCTTGCCCACCGAAACCGAGCCAAGCAAGGTGGCATCCGAAGTGTCGTAGATGATCGCCCCGCTGCCGGCTGCAATCGACCCTGTCGTCGGCGCCAGGACACGGTCGGCAACCGAACCTTCACCCAGTGCGATACCACCCGCCACCTGAGCCTGGCTCAGATGCCCCAGCGCGAGACCGCCATCAGCCGTCACGTTGGCGCCCGAGCCGACGGCGAACGAATGGGCGCCAGCGGCAATGGACTGTGGCCCGATGGCAACGCTGTCCAGACCTGTGGCTTGCGAGTCGGCCAATACCGAGTTGCTGTGGAAGTACTTGATGCCCGCGCCGTTGTTGACGAGGTTGTCGACGGTCTGGTTGGTCGCGAACAGCTGCGAGCCATTCACCGCGTCGGTGCTGGTGGCATTCAAGGTTCCGGCCGCGACATTGGTCAACTTCACCGAGCTACCCGCCGGGTTGAAGGTCACCTGATTTTTAGTCGCGGCATCGTCATATTTCACCGCCACGGCTGCCGTGTTGGTCACGCTGGTATTGAGATTGCTCAACGCTGCGCCGACGTTACTGCTGACCAGCGGGCCGGTGTTGGCACCGGTTGCGCTGATGCTGTTGGTGGAATAACTGGGCGCTGTCCATACGCCGGTGGTTGCATCAAGTGCTGCACCGCCGCCCAGGGCGGTCGCGGTGTCTAGGCCTGCTTTGTTCAGTTGGCTGACGTTGACGGCATCGGTCGCGCTGGAACCGGCAGCCAGGCCAGTAATACGACGACCATCAGCGCCATTGGCGATGTTCACTTCACCACCTGTCGCGGCGCCACCGACGCCGTAAGCCGCATTGGCCAATGTCGCGCCCGTGGCGGACGAGTTGGAGCCCAGCGCCACAGCATTGGCAACGGTCGCGCTCGCGAGTGGGCCGATGGCTACGCTGTCCAGACCTGTGGCTTGCGAGTCGGCCAGTACCGAATTGCTGTGGAAATACTTGATCCCGGCACCGTTGTTGACGAGGTTGTCGACGGTCTGGTTGGTCGCGAACAGCTGCGAGCCATTCACCGCGTCGGTGCTGGTAGCGTTCAAGGTTCCGGCCGCGACATTGGTCAACTTGACCGCCGTACCTGCCGGGTTGAAGGTCACCTGATTCTTAGTCGCGGCATCGTCGTATTTCACCGCCACGGCAGCGGTGTTGGTCAGGCTGGTATTGAGGTTGGTCAGCGCTGCACCGACGTTGTTGCTGACCAAAGGCCCGGTGTTGCTGCCTGTCGCGTCGATGCTGTTAGTGGAGTAACTGGGCGCCGTCCATACGCCAGTGGCTGGATCGAGTTGTGCGCCGCCGCCCAAAGCCAGTGCCGCGCTTTGGCCGATCAGATTGAGCTGACTGACGTTGACCGCATCCGTCGGACTGGAACCGGCGGCAAGACCGGTAATGCGACGGCCGTCGGCGCCGTTGGCAATGTTCACTTCGCCCCCCGTCGCCGCCCCGCCGACGCCATAAGCCGCGTTGGCCAGTGTCGCACCTGTGGCGGATGAACCGGCGCCCAAGGCGATGCTGTTGTCAAAGCTGGCAGCAGCGCCATTGCCCAGCGCAACGCTGTTGGCACCACTGGAAACAGCGGCCGGCCCCATCGCCACGCTGTCCTGGCCGCTCGCGGTGCTGTCGGCGAGAACCGAATTGCTGTGGAAATACTTGATGCCAGCGCCATTGTTGACGAGGTTGTCGACGGTCTGGTTGGTCGCGAACAGCTGCGAGCCATTCACCGCGTCGGTGCTGGTGGCATTCAAGGTTCCGGCCGCGACATTGGTCAACTTCACCGAGCTACCCGCCGGGTTGAAGGTCACCTGATTTTTAGTCGTGACATCGTCGTATTTCACCGCCACAGCCGCCGTGTTGGTCACGCTGGTATTGAGGTAGGTCAGCGCTGCTCCGACGTTGTTGCTGACCAGCGGGCCGGTGTTGCTGCCGGTCACGCTGATGCTGTTGGTCGAATAACTCGGTGCCGTCCATGCACCGGTGTTCGAATCAAGCGCTGCACCGCCGCCCAGAGCGGTCGCCGTATCCTGCCCTGCTTTATTCAGTTGGCTGACATTGACGGCATCGGTCGCGCTGGAACCGGCGGCAAGGCCAGTAATACGACGACCATCGGCGCCGTTGGCGATGTTCACTTCACCACCTGTCGCCGCACCGCCAACACCATAAGCCGCATTGGCCAAAGTTGTGCCAGTGGCGGACGAATTGGAGCCGAGAGCCACACCATTGGCAACGGTCGCGCTCGCGAGTGGGCCGATGGCCACGCTGTCCTGACCCGTCGCGCTGCTGTCAGCGAGGGTCGAATTGCCGTGGAAATACTTGATCCCAGCGCCGTTGTTGACGAGGTTGTCGACGGTCTGGTTGGTTGCGAACAGCTGCGAGCCGTTCACTGCGTCGGTGCTGGTGCTGTTCAAGTTACCGGCCGCGACATTGGTCAGCTTCACCGCGGTACCCGCTGGGTTGAAGGTCACCTGGGTCTTGGTGGAAGCATCGTCGTACTTCACCGCCACGGCAGCGGTGTTGGTCACGCTGGTGTTGAGGTCGCTCAGTGCCGCGCCGACGTTGTTGCTGACCAGCGGACCAGCGTTGCTGCCGGTCACGCCGATGCTGTTGGTCGAATAACTCGGTGCCGTCCACACACCGGTGGCTGGATCGAGTTGAGCACCACCGCCCAAAGCCAGTGCCGCGCTTTGCCCGATCAGATTGAGCTGGCTGACGTTCACCGCATCCGTTGCGCTGGAACCGGCGGCAAGACCGGTGATGCGACGGCCATCAGCGCCATTGGCGATGTTCACTTCACCACCCGTCGCGGCGCCACCGACGCCGTAAGCCGCGTTGGCCAACGTTGTGCCTGTGGCGGACGAGTTGGAGCCCAGCGCCACACCATTGGCAACGGTCGCGCTCGCGAGCGGGCCGATGGCCACGCTGTCCTGGCCCGTCGCGGTGCTGTCGGCGAGAACCGAATTGCTGTGGAAATACTTGATGCCGGCACCGTTGTTGACGAGGTTGTCGACGGTCTGGTTGGTCGCGAACAGTTGCGAGCCGTTAACTGCATCGGTGCTAGTGCTGTTCAACGCACCGGCTGCGACATTGGTCAACTTCACCGCCGTGCCCGCCGGGTTGAAGGTCACCTGGGTTTTGGTGGAAGCATCGTCGTACTTCACCGCCACAGCAGCGGTGTTGGTCACGCTGGTGTTGAGATTGCTCAGCGCTGCACCGACGTCGCTGCTGACCAATGGACCGGTGTTGGCACCGGTTGCGCCGATGCTGTTGGTGGAATAGCTAGGGGCTGTCCATGCTCCGGTGGTCGCGTCAAGTGCTGCGCCGCCGCCCAGGGCGATCGCGGTATCTTGGCCTGCTTTGTTCAGTTGGTTGACATTGACTGCGTCTGTCGCCGAACTGCCGGCCGCCAAACCGGTGATGCGCCGGCCATCAGCGCCGTTGGCGATGTTCACTTCACCACCTGTCGCCGCCCCGCCGACACCATAAGCCGCGTTGGCCAATGTCGCGCCCGTGGCGGACGAGTTGGAGCCCAGCGCCACACCATTGGCAATGGTCGCGCTCGCGAGCGGGCCGATGGCCACGCTGTCCTGGCCCGTCGCGGTGCTGTCGGCGAGAACCGAATTGCTGTGGAAATACTTGATGCCGGCACCGTTGTTGACGATGTTGTCGACGGTCTGGTTGGTCGCGAACAATTGCGAGCCATTCACCGCGTCGGTGCTGGTAGCGTTCAAGGTTCCGGCCGCGACATTGGTCAACGTCACCGAGGTGCCCGACGGGTTGAAGGTCACCTGCGATTTGGTCGTGGCATCGTCGTATTTCACCGCCACGGCTGCGGTGTTGGTCACGCTGGTATTGAGGTTGTTCAGTGCTGCGCCGACGTTGCTGCTGACCAACGGACCGGTGTTGCTACCGGTCGCGTCGATGCTGTTGGTGGAATAGCTTGGTGCCGTCCATACGCCGGTGGCTGGATCGAGTTGTGCGCCGCCGCCCAGACCTATTGCTGCGCTTTGACCGATCAGGTTGAGCTGACTGACGTTGACCGCATCGGTTGCGCTGGAGCCCGCAGCGAGGCCAGTGATGCGCCGGCCATCGGCGCCGTTGGCGATGTTCACTTCGCCACCCGCCGTCGCCGCCCCGCCGACACCGTAAGCTGCATTGGCCAGCGTCGTGCCAGTGGCGGAAGCGCCGCTGCCCAGGGCCACAGAGTCAGCCGATCCTGCCGTAGCGCCCTTGCCCAGGGCTACAGCGTTAGTAGCCGTGGAGCTGGCGACAGGTCCCACTGCGACGCTGTCGGTACCTGTGGTGGTGCTGTCGGCCAGGGTCGAGTTGCTGTGGAAGTATTTGATACCTGCGCCGTTGTTGATGTTATTAACGGTGGTGTTGGTGGCAAACAGCTGCGACCCGTTCACCGCATCAGTACTGGTGGCATTCAATGTCGCCGGTGCCAGGTTGGTGATCGTCACCGGAACACCTGCTCCGGCGCCGCCAGTCGCACCCAAAGTGATCCTGGTGCCGCCGGTGGCATCGTATTTGACTGCGATATTGGCCGTGTTATTCACATTGGTGTTGAGCGCTGTCAAGGCAGATGCAACATTCGCCTGCGCCGTAGGCCCGGTCACTGCACCGGTAGCGCTGATACTGTTGATCGGCTGGCTGAAGCCGCTGATATTGCCGGTCGCCGGACTATAGGTCGCGCCACCGCCCAACGTGCTGGCGGTTGTTGTGCCCACATTGTTGACGCCGGTGACGACCGAATTCAGCTGAGAGCCGTTAATTGCGTCGGTGCTGGTGGCAGAAATCACGCCTGCCGCAACGTTCTGGATCTGGCGCTCAGTACCTGCCGCACCCACCGACACCACACCATTGGTCGAAGCTGCTGCTTCCACGCCAGCTGCAATACCACCAAATTGCGCAGTAGTACCGGTATGCGGTGCAGCTGTAGTTGACTTCGAACCTAACGCCACATCGTTGGTATTGTTAGCCATTGCGGTATCGCCCAGCGCCACGGCGCCTGCTGCAGCCGCATTGCTAGTATTTCCCAGTGCTACCGAACCTTGGCCAGTGGCCGTATTGGTGTTACCCAGCGCGACAGCCCCTTGGCCGTTCGCAGTGTTGTCGGCACCCATAGCGACAGCCCCTGTGCCCGTGGCGGCGTTCGGATCTCCGATAGCCACTGCACCGTTCCCCGTCGCAGTGTTTCCGGCACCGATCGACACGGCTTTGCCACCCTGGGCCAGCGCGCTATCACCGATTGCCACGGACGAAGCCGAACTGGTGGTTGCCCCCTTACCTATAGCCACGCTGTTGGTGGCGGTGCCGGTTACGGATGCTAGAAGCCCAATTGCAACACTGGAAGTAGCAGTCGCCGACACCGTTGATTGACCACCCAGAGCGATAGAATCGTTGGCCCCAGCCTGGGCCCCACGGGTGGTGTTACTACCAATGGCAACGGCACCCGCGCCGGACGCTGTGGTGGACTGTACTACTGTAAGCGAAGTAGTGCCGGTCCCGGCGGAACCACCGATGGCCACGCTATTAGTCTTATTCGCAACGCTACCGTAACCCAAAGCGATACTTGCAGTACCCGATGCATTGGACTCCAACCCTATCGCAGTGGCCCATTTGACGGCGTTGGCAGAGTATCCGACTACTGTTCCACCGAGCCCGGTCACGGTAGAAAAGCTGCCAAAAATAGTGGCTCCATCGAAGGATCCAGCGGATGAATTGCAACCGGCAACGTTTATATAAGAGCCAGAGCCGGCAGTCGGATCTACAATTGCCCCCGAGACGGCAGTCCGACCCACGGTACCAGTAGCGGTGCCGGTGCAGGAACTAGCAGAACTGTTAGCAAAATACAGCCATGCGTACCCTGGCTCAGACCATCCAACAGTCAGACTCAAAGCCACCGCGAGCACACTCAACGCTCGCGATTTCCCCTTCAGTACAAAAAGTAGGTTAACCCCCCGCTTACGCTGCCCCGCCGACCCACTCTTTGTCTTCTTGCTGGCAAGTTCCGAAGCAACTACCCAGCAACCGATCGAAGCGTTCCAAACCACAGAGTAAATTTTGTTCATTTGTAAATTTGGCGAGAGCCAACCTCCGAAATACGCGTCATCCATGGCGTGATGACTTTCGCCTTCAATTCGATTGCGGATCCAGGACCTTGCCGGCAAGCATCGAATCCTGTCAGTAATCGACAAGACTCGAACTTCGCTTCACGTAGCAAACAAGCAGCACAATGGAATCAAGTGAGCGTATTTTCTCGACTGTCCCTACGGATTAAGCTAGGAAATTTCCTGCTGTTTGTAGGAAATTTCCTAGCTAACAAACATCAGAAATCCGCCCATAAAAAAACGCCAAAGAACATGTAATAAATGTCTTTGGCGTTATGCGTTTTCCAAATGTACTCATGCATTGCGTACTTGAATAAGCCGCTCAATAACTGGCCTCTGCCCCCCGCTGAAGATCCAGCCAATTCAACAAACTGGCCGCCGACATCGGTCGCGCGCACAAGTAGCCCTGCCCCTGTTTACAGCCAAGTTCCAACAGCACTTTGCGTTGTTCTTCGGTTTCGATTCCTTCCACCACCACCGACATGCCCAACGCCTCGCCCAGTGCCAATGTGCTGCTGATAACTGCGCGACGGCGCGGCTCGTGCTTGAGACCACGCACGAACTCGCCATCGAGTTTGATTTCGTTGAACGGCAACTGACACAGCCGCTGCAACGAAGAAAAACCGGCGCCGAAATCATCGATAGACAGGCTGCACCCCATCATTCTCAGTCGCACCAGGCTTTCCAGGCTGATGGCCGGCGCTTCGAGCAACCCCGTTTCGGTCAGCTCGAAGGTCAGCCCGGAACCGGGTAGATCATGAGCCGCCAATATGGTCTGAATCCGGCCCGTGAGGTCCGGGTTGACCAGTTGCCCCGCATGCAGATTGAACGCGACATTCAGGGCAAACCCTTGATTGAGGGCCTGGCGCTGGAGCTTCAGCCCTTGTTCCAATTGAAGGAACAGCAACTCATCCAGCAATCCGCAACGCTCGATAACCGGCATGAACACCGAGGGCGGCAAGACACCTTTGAAGGGATGGTGCCAGCGCGCCAGCGCTTCGATACTGCATACATCCCCCGTCCGCAGATTGAACTTGGGCTGAAAGTAGGTGTGCAACTGATGGCCGGCGAGGGCCCGACGAACCTCTTCTTCGGTGGCCGGTACGACAGGCAGCACGCCCGATTCATTGATGGGTTCGTTCAAGTGCTTGGCCAGCAATAGCTGCAATGCCCCGGGCTGCAAAGGCTTGCTGACATCGCCCAGCAGCGCCATGCCCAAAAGCGAAACCAATGACCCCAGCACACTGCTGGCATCGGCCAATAGTGTGCTGCTGATGATGATCGATCCTGCCAACCACCCGAATCGGTCCATCCCCTGCAGAAAGTCCAGGACGCCCGCATTCTCCATGCGCAAGTCGCACAGCGTAATATCCACTGGACCGGTCTGTTCGAGGATCGCGAGGGCTTGCACGCTCTCGGTGGCAACAAAAACTTCCTGGCAACCGGCTTGTCGCAGCCTGTTGGCCACCCTTGAAGCACCGGATGCCGTGTCGCCAAGAACCAGAATACGCAAAGGGAGCATGGACATGGACGCAGCTCACAAGAAAGGGAATGAGCCAATTGTCCGGGCTTGGCCAGCGGGCATCTTTAGGAAAATTCCTTGTCAATGTAGGACTTTTCCCAAAGTCGCGACCGGCGTCTAATCGACGGCGATGCCGGCCCCTATCTCGACAGCGTCTGGATCAGCCATGTGCCGCTCCAGCGTCTGCGCCAATTGCTCCATCGCTTGTTGCAACGCATCCACCGCTTCTGTCAGGGCGGCAGAGTCAGCCCCCATACAGACGGTTTCCAACTGCTCGCAGCACAGGATCAGACTGCCGGCCTTGATGAGCCGCGCCCCGCCCTTGACCCGATGGGCCAGACCGGAAAGCCCCGACAAGTCATGCTCGCCGAACAGCTTGATGAGCCGCAACATATCCTCTTCATTACTGCTGGCCAGATTCCCCAGCAATTTCCTGATTGCGTTGTGATCACCATGGGTCAATTGCTGCAGGCTGCTCAGATTGATCTCGCCCTCGACAACAGGGCTCAGGGCGCCATGCGTAGATGGCTCCACTCCGGACTGCACCGAGGCAAGTCGGGCACTCAGGTCACCCAGGCTGATCGGTTTGAACAGGCAGTCGTCCATCCCCTCTGCCAGACAGCGGTCTCTTTCCTCTGGCTGAGCATTGGCGGTCAGGCCGAGGATCAAGCAAGGCTCGGCCCCCGAGGACTTTTCTTCGTCACGGATGGCCCGCGTCAATTCATAACCGTTCATGACCGGCATGTTGCAGTCGGTGATCACCACATCGAAATGGCCATTGCGCCAGGCGCGCAGGCCATGGGCGCCGTCCTCCGCGTCGCTGACGCTGTGACCGAGGTAAGACAGTTGCTGAGAGAGCAGCAATCGGTTGGCCGGGTAATCGTCGATCACCAAAATATTCAGCACACTCGCCTGATCCGTGAGCACGGCCGCAGGCGACTCGGCAGCGGGCACAGGTTGCAGGATCAGAAGATCAAGGCGGATATCAATCTGTGTGCCCTTGCCCGGCACGCTGGTCAGGTGCAATTGCCCGTCCATCATTTCACACAAGGTGCGGCTGATGACCAGCCCCAACCCCGAACCACCCCGCGCCGACTGATGATTATTGCGGGCCTGGCCGAACGGGTTGAACAACAGCGCCTGATCTTCGGCCGAAATGCCGATGCCCGAATCCTTCACCTGGACATGAATCGCCAGGCGCTCGCCGCACACGCCGAGTACAGTCTGAACGCTCAAACGCACTTCGCCCTCGTCGGTGAACTTGATCGCGTTACTCAGAAGGTTGGACAGGATCTGTTTGAAACGCAGGGGATCGATCAGGACATCGCGACTGGCCTTGAGGTCGAAATCCAGCAACAGCCGCACCCCCTTCTGCCGCGCCACACCTTCGAACATGCGCACCACCGATTCGACCAACTCACGCAGGCTGGCCCGTTCCGGGGTCAGGGACAGGCGGCCGGATTCGATTCGTGCGATGTCGAGAATGTCGCCTATCAGATCCAGCAACCCCCGGGCCGCACCTGAGGCCACTTCGATTGCGAACCGGTCCATGATGCCTTGATCGGCCTTCTTCATCGCCAGTTCGAGCATGCCGATCACGGCATTCATCGGCGTGCGGATTTCATGGCTCATGGTCGCCAGAAAGGTGGTTTTCGCCCGGTTGGCGTCGTCGGCGCTTTTCTTGGCATTCTGCAATTGCTCCATCAGGCGCTGACGGTCGCTGATGTCGATCCAGCCGGCAATGATGCCCATCACCACGCCTTCACTGGTGTGATACGGCAGCATCCAGTGATACACCGTGTGCACCACGCCATCGGTGTGGATGTAGGTGCGATCCTGGAGCCATCGCGTGCCGCTCTCCATGACCTTGACGTATTCGGCCTGGAACGTCTGAGCATCGGAACGCCCAACCACCGGGCTGTCGATCAGACGCTTGCCCATCACGGCTTCGCGCGGCAGGCCCAGCGCGTCCAGATAGGCCGAGTTGCAGCTGATCAGTCGACCTTCACGGTCGCGCACGTAAATCGGATGGGGCGTTCCATCGATCAAGGCCCTCATGAATTCCATCTGATCATTGAGCGCCCGTTCGGCCTTTACACGGATAGACACCAGTTTGCGCAGATGAACGATCCACACCAGCGCCAGAATCAGCAACAGCGCGAAAATGACAAACCCCTGGATGACCGCCGAGCGATGGTGCAGCCAGCTGTCGTTATCGATCACCACGTCGTGGTGCCACCGGCTCGTCAGTTCATCCAGTTCCTCCGGAGGAATGCTTTGCAGGGCCTTGTCCAGAATCGAGTACAGCTCCAGCGCCCCACGATCGGTGGCGAACCCGGTCGGTGCCGACAGCGGACCGACCACACTAGCCACCCGCAGACGGTCGCGGTACTGCCGCAGAATCATGTAGCGCCCGTTGATCAGCGAATTGAGTGCACCGTCCGCTTCGCCTTTGTCCACCGACGCCAAGGCCTCGGCTGACGTCGTTGTCTCGACCAACCGGATACCCGGGAATTGCTCACGAATGTACTCGCTCAGCGCATTGCCGCGCCGCATCGCCAGTCGCTTGCCAACCATGCCTTCCAGCGATTGTGGTCTGCCCGCCCCGTCCTGCGTGATCAGGACAAACGGGCTGGTCAGATAAGGCCGGGTGAACCGCAGTTCGCCTTCACGGACAGTGCTGGGGGTGAAGGCCGCGATCAGATCCGCATTGCCGGCCCGGATCTGCTCGATCAACTTCTCCATCGAGCTGCTGCGCAGGACATCGAATTTCAGACCGGTGCGCTGGCTGACCTTGGCCAGCACCTCGGCGCCGATACCCCGGAATTCACCCTGCTCATCAAAAAAGGAGACAGGCGGAAGACTGTCATTGACGGCCACGGTCAGGCGAGGATGTTTTTGTATCCAGCGTTGTTCGGCTGCGGTGAACTGAAGCGCGTCAAGGCCGGCAACGTTGAGGTCCCCTGCTCCCCACCGACGCAGAATCGTCATGCGATCGCTGATCGGAATCACCTCCAGCGCTGCATTGATGATATGCAGCAGCTGACTGTTGCGTTGATTCAGGGCGAACGAGAAATGCGTGCTGAACACGCCCGACAACGTCGTCAGGTAGACGTCATTGAGGAAGTATTTGCCGACCAGATAATGCGTACTGACGGCATCGCCCAGATAAGCATCCGCCTGATCGAATGCCACGGCGCCAATCGCGCTCTGGGCCGATGAGTGCAACTGCAACACAGCCTTGGGGTAGTTCGCGGTGACCGCATCCGTCGGCTGGACGTGATCAACGATGGCAAGCCGGCTGCCGACCAGGTCTGGCGCCAGCAGCTTGCTGGTGCCACTGCGCGTCACCAGCACCGACGGTGCCTGCACATAGGGACTGGTGAGCACCAGCTCCTGATCTGTCCCATCGAAACTGTTGACGGTGCCCACCAGATCCAGTTCACCGTCCCTGAGCGCCCGCATCGCCTCGGCTCGGGAATCATAACGAAGCACTTCGATCCTGATGTGCAACATGCCGGCCAGCAGCGCGGCATAATCGGCCGTGATGCCCTCGTAATCCTGGCCCCCGGTGATCATGCCGAAGGGCGCGCTGTCCGGCAGCGATGCCCCCAGGCGCAGTGATCCTTTATCGCGCAACCAGCGCCAGTGCGCCTCATCCAGAACGACCGAAGGCAGTTCACCATTCGAACGACCAAAGAGGTTCAGGGTTTGCACCGCAGCCTGTGCCGGCGAAACACTCCCCAACTGACCGAGCAAACAGGCGGCCAGCCCAAAGCAACGCAGAAGAATTTTCATCTAAATCAGGTTATTGCGCTTGGCAAAGTCGGCCAGATACACCACCGACTTCACATTGAGCTTTTCAATGAGGCGGGTTTTATAGGTACTGACGGTCTTGTTACTCAACAGCATGGCATCACCGATTTCCTTGTTGCTCAGGCCCCGGGCAAGTTGCTGCAAAATGACCAGCTCTCGATCGGACAGTCCGCGGATCATCTCCAGTTCGGTGGAGTCGATATCGCTGCGGCGTACGGAGTTTCCGGCAAGGTTGGGAAAAAAGGTATAGCCGGCCATCAGCGCCTTGATCGCTTTGCTCAGCTCGCTCAATTCATCGGTTTTCGAAATATAGCCGGCAGCACCCGCCTTCATGCAGCGCATGGCATAAAACGCCGCGGACTGAGAGGTCAACACCAGGATCTTGCTCGACAGTTTCAGAGCACTGATCCGATTGATGACTTCCAGACCGTCGAGGCTGGGCATGGCGATATCCAGCAGGATCAGTTCCGGCTCATACTTGCGAGCCATTTGCACGGCATCGGCGCCATTGTCGGCCTCGGCAACGACTTCGAATTGCTCACGCTCAAGCAACACCTTCACCGTCGCCCGAATGAATGGATGATCGTCTACAATCAACGCTTTATGCATTTGAACCTCACTGCAATACGCACAGGAAAATACCAGTGACGAAATGGGCCATGCATCAAAAAAGTATGGAACAAATCACCGGTTTATGCTGCCCGGATCACTCAGTAATCAGGCAGTTATATCGAGCTGTTTGAGGAACCGAGACTGACGCTTTCAAACGGGTGAATCAGATTCCTGCAACCACCGCAGGAACCTCTGGGCCTCCATCGGACGCGCCAGGTGGAAGCCCTGGCCAAATGAACACCCCATTTCCACCAATCCGTCGCGGATAACGTGGCTACCGACACCTTCGATCACCAGGCTCATGTTCAGCGCGCGGGCCAGTGCCACGGTGCTGGTGACCAGCGCATGGGTCCGTGGGTCCTCGATGGATCGGACGAGTTGGCCGTCGAGCTTGAGCTGGTTGAACGGCAGTTGGCTGAGCAACGTCAACGATGAAAAGCCCATGCCGAAATCATCAATCGACAGACCGCACCCCAGCATGCGCAGGCGTTGAAGGTTTTCCCATGTCGTGCGAGGAACATCCAGCAAGCCGTTTTCAGCCACTTCGAACAACAACGTCCATCCTGGGAAACCGTGACGCTTCAACAGATGTTCAATGTGCTCGATCAGGTCGTTGCGGGCCAATTGCGAGGCGTGAAGGTTGAACGCCAACTCCAGGCTCAGACCGGATCGGCGCAAGGCATTCAGCAAACTCATCCCTTGCTCCAACAGTTGCTTGAGCATTTCGTCGATCAGGTCATAGGCCAATACGGCCGCCAGAAAGTCCTTGGGCAACAACAGGCCTCTGACCGGGTGCTGCCAACGCACCAGCGCCTCTGCCCCGGCCACCGCGGAAGTTTTCAAATCGAACTTGGGTTGGAACCAGGCCTTGAACTCCCCCTGGGCCAGGCCCCGCCGCACGTCCTCCTCGCTCGGAAGCCTGGAGTGAGGCGACGACTCGACGTCCGGTGCCGGCCGCCGGCGAGAATAGCGACTGAGGATTTCCTGCAATGTATACAGCTGCGTGGGTTTGCTCATGACGCCGAGCATCTGCAACCCCGAAAGGCAGGTCATCTGTTCGACTGCACGGCGCAATTCCGGCTTCAGCTCGCTGCACAGCGCAACCGCACGAGCCATGCCGTTCTCTGCGACCTGGGTCAGAAAGTCCAGACAGTCGACGGCCGTATTGCTCAGGTCACAAAGCACAATGTCAACGCCTCCCGCCCGGTATATTTGCGTCAGGGCCCGCTCGCTGTCATCCGCCTGCAAAATATCGTCGACCCCCAGATGCTGGAGAGCCGTAACTAACGCGCCACGCTGAAACGTTTGTTCTTCTAAAACCAGGACGCTAGGGGAGCACATCTCGCCAGTTACTCTGCCAATGACTTGAGGGGAAAATTCTGGCAATTCCATTTCACTGGAAGCGAAGGATTTATCCCGGCAACTTGTAGGAAATTTCCCAAGCACTAGCTTGAAGCGCTTTCGACCAAGGGCGTTCTTACATCGGGATTTTAGATTCAAGTAAAGCGATGCCTTTATGTAAAAACGCCTTTAGCCGCGCCGCACTCGCATCCGAAAGGTAAACGTTTGCCAGCATTTTTCATGGTGCTTGCGTTGTCTGTAGCAACGGCACCATGACGTGTAAATGAGTAGTGAGCTAACTTTCTAATTATTACCTTCAGGAAAGACAAGAGCAGTTACTTGCATGCGGAACCATAGCGCCCCTCGCAGTCATCAAAGCTTTAATTATGTTTTAAATCGCCCCACACCTAGTACGGTCAGGCATTGGGAACAAGACAGAGAGAAGAGTAAAAAGTAGACCGGTGGCTGTACATACAACTATCGGGGTAGTCGTTAACCCATTACCAGTCGGCAACGAAAGTGCCCCTCTAATGACCGGTCACGATAGTCTGACCGGGTGTGGAAAATCGGGATCCGCAGTCAGCGGACATCGCCTGGAGCAATGGCGTCTGGGTCGCCAACGGCAACCTCGCCATCCGGCACCTGGGCGTGCCCACAGTCACAGTGCCTATGGGCGTTATGCCGGACATCGGCATGCCGGTTGGACTGACCTTTGCCGGCCGTGCCTATGACGACTCGACGCTGCTGCGTTTGGCTTCAGCGTTTGAGTCGACTGGTACGAAGCGCATGATCCCGCCTCGTACCCCGCCATTGTCCGCGGACAATTGACAGAAAGGTCGGGATTGGGGAGCTACCAACGCCAATCTCTCCCAAAGACGGCAAGCTTTAGTCTGGTTGGCCCTGTGAATCGTCCCTTTTTTGTAGACGCCTTGAAGGACCGATTCTGGCTGAGTCCTGCCATCGATGAATGACAACCAAAGTTCTGGCGGCACGGCTGAAGATAAACCAATGAAGGCAGCGCTCCCCGACGGCAGTCGCCAGATCGGGGAGCGGTGGCATTGCTTCAGTTGCCGGTGCGAAAAATGAACGACGTTGCTTGGTCATCAGACACCTCTATCTGGCGAGCATTCTCGCCTAAATGGGTGTCCGGTTTCATTGGACCACTACAGTTAAAACAGCACGGCTACCCGGTACAGGACGAGGATCTGGCTAGGTTGTCGTCGCTGATCTTCGAGCACATCAATATGTTGGGGCAGTACTTCTTTGCGGTACCGGAAGAAGTCGCCCGAGGTGAACTGCGGCCACTACGCAATCCAGACGAAGATCAGTGCCCCCTCCCGCCAAAAGATCACACAAACCGGGCTATTCGAGCTTAAGAGCACCTTCTGTTCCAGCTCCCCAGCCCCCGGTATTGGCCTGCATGGAAGACCAGCGGTTCTGCGTCGCTGTATCGGTATTGTTCGATCTCGCCAATGAAGATCAGGTGGTCACCGCCCTCGTACTGGGTGACGTTGCGGCACACCAGCACTGCCACCACATCGTCCAGCACCGGGGCTCCCGCCTTGCCATAGGAATGAGCTACACCGGCGAACTTGTCAGCGGCTGCCCGTGCGAACTGCTCCGACAAGTGGTGCTGGTGCACGCCCAGCACGTTGATGGCGAAGTGGCTCGCCGAGCAAAAAACCTTCAGGCTCGGTGCCGTGCGTGCCAGGCTCCAGAGCACCAGCGCCGGCGACAGCGACAGCGAGGAGAACGAGTTGGCGGTCACACCGACGTTGCGGCCGTCAGCGGTGCGCGTGGTGATCACGGTCACACCGGTAGCGAACTGCCCCAGCAAGTTGCGCAGTTCGCGGACACCGCGGCCCTCGGCATCGAGCAAATCGTGAGCCTTGGTTTCGGTGGCGGCATTCATGGTGATCTCTCCCCTCAAGCTGGCTCAGGCAGCCTGTTGGCTCATTGCGCGCGATTGCACGCGCAGCGTGAATCGAATCAACGGTGCGGTCAGCGCCGTGGTCACCAGCGCGAACACCACGAGGATCGTGTAGACCCTTGGCGGAAGGATCTGCATCTGCAGACCGATTGACAGGACGATCAGCTCCATCAAGCCGCGCGTATTCATCAACGAGCTCACCAGCATCGCATCGTGTGGCGCAAGCCCGGTGGCACGCGCGCCCAGATAGCTGCCGCCGAACTTGCCGATGAATCCGCCCGCGAGGAATACACCGAACCATATCCATGATGCTGCGTCGTCGATCGTGCCGATCGACGCATGCAGCCCCGCATACGCGAAAAACACCGGCATCAGCACAAGCTTGACGAAACCTTCGACGTTGTCGCGCCACTCCTTCGCGACGCCGGGCACGCGCCGCACGAACAGCGCCGCCGCAAGTGCGCCAAATGCGCTATGGAATCCGATCAGCGACGTCGCGAGTGCCGACGCTATTACGAAGCAGAACAACACGGCCAAGCGGTCGCGCGCCGCATGCGCAGTCGATGCGAGCCGCGCAAGCGTCGGTCGAACCACGAAGCGCACCAGGAGCGCGCACAGCACCAGATACGCGAGCAGGCTGAGGAGCATGCGCGCAAATGCCCAGCCAGGCCCGCTCGATAGCGAGGCAATCGTTGCAAGCAGCATCCATCCGAGCGCATCCGTCAGCATCGCGGCAGACATTGCGTGCCGTGCGCCCATCATGGCGCCGAGCTCCAGGTCGTCGATGATGCGCGCCATCACCGGCACCGCTGAGACCGCAAGTGCGACACCGCAGAAGAGTACATAGGGCAGCGCCGGTGCGTCGCTGGCGAGCGTGTCTTTCGAGACGATGGCGACGATCATGCCGATCGCGGCCGGTGCGACGAGCCCGCCCGCTGCGATCGCGACGGGCATGCGCCAGCGCTTGCCGCGCAGCGTCTCGCCCAATTCCATATGCAGACCGACCTGAAACATCAGCAGTATCAGGCCGACTTCGCTGACTTGCGCCATCGCTGACAGCGCACTTGGGCCGAACAACAGGTCGTAGAAACTCGGTGCGATCATGCCCAACAGCGAAGGCCCCAACAGCAGACCGGCCGCGATCTCGCCGACGACCGCGCACTGGCCGAGCCGTTCGGCAATGCGGCCGCAGACGTTGCAGAGCGCGATCACCAGCACGAGTTGCAACAGCCAGATAGTCATGAATACCTCGGCAAGAGCGACACCGACACGCAGCGGGTGGCCGCGAGCCCAAGCGGGCCCGCCGCGCCGTACGCCGTGATGACCGTGACGCCGCTCGCCAGCTTCGCGAGCGCCTGGCGCAGCGACGCGGCCAAAACCGGCTCGGCTTCACGCATCACCGCTCACTCGCGACGCGGTCGACCCAGCCCCGGTAGAACGCACGGTACTTGAGCACGAGCTTGTCGTACTTGCTGTACGCGCCGCCGCCGTCCGGCTTCATCCCGTTCCAGATTTTGACGTCGTACCCCGCCGCCTGCCTGGTCTGCAGCCCGAACAGCACGAAGTCGGTCGCGCGGCGCAGGATGCCGCCCACCTTCTTGATCGAGATGAGCATGTGCATGACGTTCTTGCCATCGCTCACCGGCGTCACACACTGGAGCAGCTTGTATTTGACGTCTCCGTCCAGGGCGACGGTCATGACGCACCCGCCGGGGTAGCCATCGAAATGCAGGTTCATCTGCGACATGTTCAGGCCGAGCGCGCGCGACAGCATGCCGAGGGGGCCGAAGTACCGGTCCACTGTGAAGTCGATCCCGGCACCGAACCACGCGCCCGCCCGGGCCAGCGACTCAACCTCCGGCCACTGGCGCCAATCGTCGAAGAGCTTGAGCTCGAAGGCCGAGACCGGGAGCGCGTGCACGGGGGTCGCGTGCTGCGCGTCGTAGAAGTTCTCGACGATCCGCAAGACCGCCGTCGTCGTCTCGAACGCGAAGTGCAGGTGCATAAAGTCGCCGTTGTCGACGTCGGCCGCGGCGATTTCGGGCAGCGGGTGCAGCGGCTGCGGGGAGCCGTACCAGACCCACACGTAGCCGTATCGCTCGACGGTGACCAACGTCGGCTGGCGCGCCCCGCGCGGCACGGGCTCCAGCCGGGGCACCGCCTGGCTGTGGCCGGGGATGTGAACGCACTGGCCCTGCTCGTCGTACCGCCAGTGGTGAAACGGGCACTGGAGGCACCCGTCCTTGACCCGCCCGTCAGCCAGGTTCGCGCCCAGGTGCGAGCAGTGGCGGTCCATCACCACGGCCCGCCCCGTCGCTCCGCGCCACGCCACGCACGGACGGCCGAAGAGCGTCAACTCCGTCGGCTTGTCCTTGAGGTCGTCCGAGCGCATCGCGACGTACCAGCTCGCGGCCAGGCGCGTGGTCGCGTCGTACACGCCCGGGGGACGCTTCTTGACGCTCGCTTGATCCAATTGAATGTCGTTCATCGGCCGACTACTTCTTCAGCGCCAGGCCGATGCGGGTCGTGATGTACGCCTTGAGCAGCGCGAACATCGGGTTGTAGTCGAAGTACTTTTTCACCTCTGCCGGCGCTCTGGTTTGCGTCCAGTACATCAGCTTCATCGCCGGCAGCAGGCTGTACTTCGAGTTGTTGAGCTGCGGCTTGTCCCCGGTGATGCAGTACCCGAAGCCGAACATCGGCTTGGCGAAGTCTCGCTCGTCGATGAGGGCGTGAATCCGCGCCGCGGCCTCCTCCGCCGGCTTGAGCCCGGCGCTCACGGCTTCGACCTCGGCTTTGGCGTCGTTGAACAACTGGTAGTACTCCTCCATGTCCGCGCAGAGGTACCCGAGGTACGGGGGGTCGTTGTCGAGGTGATCGAGGTCGCCCTCGTCGCGCGACGCGCGGAACCTCGCGTGGGCTTGCACGAGCCGGAACTGTCCGAGGATTGTGCCGACCGCCCACAGCCTGTGGAACGCGTCCCATAGGCGGAAGTCCGAGAACGCCGTGTAGCAGCAGCTGACGAAGTCGTCGTTGTGGTCCAGAAGCTTTTGCTGCAGGCGCTCGATGTACTCGAAGCGCTCGGGGGAGAAGTCGTCGTCGCGTAGCGCCTTGATGAGGCGCGCCGCGAGCGCGTGGATGGTCACCGCGGTGTTCTCCAGCCCCCGGGAGAAAAGCGGGTCGATGAACCCGTTCGCGTGCAGCATCAGGCAGTAGCGGTCGCCGACGCAGGCGTTCGACGAGAACTGCAGGCGGTCGGTCTTGACCCAGTCGCGTACCGGCACGGCGTCCCGGAACTGCGCCGCGATGCTCGGAAATCGCGCGAGGAACTCGTCGAATTCCTGCTGCGCGCAGATGTCCGTTTTCGGGTAGACCCGCGGGTCGAGCTGCAGGCCGACGCTCACCAGGTTGTTGGTCGACCGCGGGTGGTTGTTGAACGGAATCACCCAGAGCCAGCCGCCCGTGAACATGTGGTGCAAGGTCCCTTCGTGCCAGCGCCAGCGCTGCCCCTTGACCTTGAAGATGTCGTCGAACGGCTTGACCCCGAGCATGTGCGTGTAGAGGCTGCGCGAGTGCGTCTTGAAGCGACACGGTTCTTCGCGGAGCCCGAACTTGGTCGCGAGCGGCGCGCGGGGCCCTCCGCAGTCGATCATGTACCGACCGGTGAACCGTTCGCCCTGGGCAGTGGTCACCGCGACGCCGTCTTTATCGGCGTGGTATTCGGTCACGGTAGTCTTTTGGTGGACCTTGCAGCCGTATTTAATAGCGGCTTGCAACAAGTAGGCGTCGACATCTTGCCGGTAATAATGGCTCTCCGGCCCCCACGGCAGCTCGGGAATGACGCACTGCGTGAACTCCTTCGGGTCGTGCTCCTGGCCGGGCTTGTGGAACACGAAGCCGAAGTTGCGCTTGATGCCCGTGCTCGACGCGACGTAGCGTTGCGTCGAGTAGAACGACGTGATGTGGTCGAGCTCCGGAATGCCGTAGCGATCGGCGATGATGCGGTTCATGAGAGACGTCTCGGGGATCGACGATTCGCCGATCGTGAACCGCGGGTGCGACGACTCCTCGATGATCAGCACGCGAAACTGTTGTTTGGCCAAGATGGCCCCCATCTGGGTGCCGGACATGCCCGAGCCGAGGATGATTACGTCGAAGTGGTTGCTATCGTGTCCGTTCGCGGGGCTCTTCTGAGTCATGGGGGCAAACTCTCCTTGTGAGATAACACTTGGTCGCGCGCATCAGGATTCGTCGAGCGCGGCGCGGATGCGGGACCGCGCGGCATACGTGAGCGTGAGTAGTTCACCGAGCATGCTGGGCGCGTACCCCCCGCTGCCGATTGTGGGGCCGCTTTGCCCGACTTCGTACGCCCGCTCCGCCAACTTGAGGTGAGGCGCCCGGAAGCGCAGCAGGACCTTGAAGACCCGCTCGAGGGCTGTCAGCCCAGCCCGGACGTGCTCGTCCCGCGCACCGACCGCTCGCGCCTCGTCGAGCGCGCGGTCGATGAGCGCCGGCTCTCCGGAGAACCGAGCGTAGACCGCCCTGTACGCGGGAAGCACGTAAGGCAGGTACGTCTCTTTGAATTCTCGATAAGCCTGGTCGTTCGATTGCGAGCCCCACAGCACGTGCTCCAGCACGAAGAGGGGCATTTCTACGGCACCGGGGCCGAGGTAGCTCTGGCCCCCGACTCGAATCGGTTCGTAGAAGGGGCGCAGCTCATCGTAGAAGACCTGCGGCGAGATGAAGCGGTACGCGTAGACGATCGATTCGACCATTTTCTGCAGATAGGCTTCCAGCTCGTCGCACCCTTGCGCGAACGCGGGCGACCGCAGGGATACATCGGACAGCTCGACGGTCACCGCGATGGCCGCCTCGAGGGCCGCCATCGAGATGCGCACGCTCTCGAGCAGGTGCGCTTCGTCGGGCAGCCCGGTGTAGCTGCGCTGCGCGTCGGCCGCCGTGGGGTTCCAGACCGTCACATGCAGGAGCGTCTCGCGCGGCGGCAGGTCGGTCGCGCGCGCCAGGTCGAGCAGCACCGGCTCAAGGCCGGGCACCACGTCCGCGGGCTCGTGTCCGTGCCGCTTGAGCGACCCCAGGAAGAACCCGATGTCCCGCATCGCGGCGGCGGCTTCGACGAAGCCCCAGCCGGAGGGCACGCCGCGCGCCGGGAGGAACTCGCGCAACAAGCCGACGATGCCCGGCACGTCCTTGTTACGGTTCAGGCCCGGCAGCTGCAGAACGAGCGAGCGCGCCTGTAGCGGATCGCAGGCCGCCACGGCAGCGTGGGTGGCCGCGAATGCGGATACCCGGTCCAAGGTGCGTTCCACTACAGGATTTCCTGCGCCGCGAGCGTCGGCCCGCGCTGGCCGCGAGACCGCCCAGCGTCGCCGTCACGCAGCGACCGCAGGTAGTCGTAGTTCGTCGGCAGGCTCGTGCGCAGACGCTCGGCCTCGCGCCGGATGTTGGCGAACATCGCCTCGGCCTTCTCGATCGACTCCGGCCGGTGCTGCAAGAGCGGCAGCGACCGGTCGGGCAGCATGCCCAGGCCGGCAAAGATGCAGTAGTAGTTGCCGTTCAACCAGAAGTTCTTGAATTCGTAGTCGAAGGTCTCGTAGTACGTGGAATCATCGAACGACGTGGTGGTCAGCGGCAGCCCCGCCTTGTAGCGCTGAACCTTCTCTTGGATGGCGTCCGAGAGCCGCAGGTCGTGCCGGTTCGCGAGCCAGAACGGCGTGTCTTCGCGCGACGTGGTGAAATAGTGCGCTTGGACGAAATCTCGGCAGTCGTCGAACATATAGACGATCTCGGCGTTGAATGCGTCGCTCAACCGCGGGTCGAACGAGGTGTCGGGGAAATGCTTCACGAGCTGGTAAAGCGCCGCGTAGATGAAGTAAATTCCCGTCGATTCCAGGGGCTCCAGAAAGCACGACGACAGCCCGATCGAGACGCAGTTGTTGACCCACGCTCGCTTGTTGCGCCCGACCCGGAACTTGATCTGGTTGAGCGGCTGATTGTCCGAGAGGCCCCAGAGGTTGAGGAAGTCGGCGGTGGCCTGGTCGCGCGAGGTGAACTTGCTCGAGAAGACGTAGCCACTGCCGAACCGGCCCAGCATCGGAATCTTCCAGGTCCACCCCGAGTTCATGGCGATCGCGGAGGTGTACGGCTCGACCCCCTCGCGCGCGTCGTCGTTGGGCACGGCGCTGGCGACCGCGCTGTCGCACAGCAGGTAGTCGGACATGTCGATGAAGGGCTCCTTCAGGGCCTGATTGATCAGGAGCCCCCGCATGCCGGAGCAGTCGATGAACAGGTCCGCCTCCAGCGTCCGTCCCTCCTTGGTGAACAGGCTGGAGATGTAGCCGCGCTCGTTCAGGTGAACGTCCACGACCTCGTCGACCACGCGCTTCACCCCGCGTTCGACGGCCCAGTGCTTCAAGAAGTCAGCCACCAGGTGCGCGTCGAAGTGCCACGCGTGGGACATCTGGCGGGTGCCGTCGGGCAGGCACGGCGCCAGCTTGCCGTCGAGCGCCGCGGCCTGCGGGTAGCACGCGTACTCCATCGGCTGCTGGAAGCCCTGTTCGCGCTTGCGCAGCCAGTAGTGGGTAAGCGGCACGCCGTCGCAGTTCGGCACGTTGCCGAACAAATGGTAGAAATGATCGTCGCGCGAGGAGTCGGGAGACTTCCTCCAGTTCACGAACTTGATCGCGGCCTTGAACGCGCCGTTCACTTGGGGCATCCACTCCCGCTCCGGTATCCCGAGGAAGTCGAAGAACACCTTCTGCAAACTCGGGATGGTCGCTTCGCCCACGCCGATCCGGGGGATCGCTTCAGACTCGATGAGCGTAATGTTCGCCTGCTGTTGGAGCGCCCGGACGAGGTACGAGGCGGCCATCCAGCCCGCAGTGCCGCCGCCCACGATGACGATATTCTTGATCGGCTTGTTCATAACACTCCCTGTTTCAAGGCGGCCTGCCTGTGACGAGGGGAAGGCCGCCAGTCTCCGTGCATCCGTGCAAGAGGCACATCAATGTGCTGTGAGATTTAGACTCTAGCCTGCCGGAAAAGCGACGCAAATTCCGTTTCCGAATTAACAAACTGAAACGCAAAGGCATTCGGTATAACGAAAAGTTTTGCGTACGGTTTTTTGCGCCTAATCAGCCCGCCGCTAAGGATGGTCTGAAGTAGCCATGTATTTTGAGCTGACTTCATCCACCGCCGATTTTGAAAGAGGCGAGCCGATCAAAAATGATCGGATCACTCGCTCATTTCGCTGTTTGCAGCCGTCGCGAGCCCCCCTGCTGCGGCCATTTTCCGCATCAAAGGCGCACCTCTCCTGCGCTGGTCAGCAAAATTTCGGCGGGCCATCCACAGATTCGACAGGGCAAACAGCGTCACCCTCTGTATCTCCCGCTTAGGGGATTCAATCTCCTCTATTGCCGCCAGCGACCGGGCTGCCCAGGGGCACGGCCACCGGAGTCGATTGCTCCAGGGTGGCGTGGGCGGTGTTCTTGAATTGAGTGATGCTCAGCTCATGGCGCTACCTGTCGATGGAAAAAACCGCTGTCAAAAACCTGGTTAGTGCATCAGGCCTTCCATGAAGCCCGCCACCCGGCTGGCCAGCCGTCGGCGCCAGGGCGGCGTGGCCGGGTTGGCCAGGGTCTGGTCTTCATGGACGAAGCTGCGAATGATCGTGTTGTAGCCCAGCCAGCGGCACGGCTCCGGCTCCCAGGCGCGCAAGGCGTCGAGGCCGCCCTCGGGGATCACCCAGGGCTGGCGCGTCAATTCGTTGTTGCTCTGGAGAATCAATGCGGCCAGGGTCCGCCCGCCGAGGTTGCTGGCGCCCACGCCTTCGCCGCCGTAGCCGCCGGACAAGGCGATGCCGCGCTGGGGGTCACAGAGCATGTGCGGCCGGAAGTGCCGGGACATGCCCAGGTTGCCGCCCCAGGAATGGGTGATCCGCACATTTTTCAGCTGCGGGAAAAGCTCGCTGAACAGGTAGCGCCGCAACTCGACTTCACTGCGGGTCAGGTCGAAGTCGTGGCGCAGCTTGCCGGCGAACTGATAGCCGCCACGGGCGCCGAACACCAGGCGGTTATCCGCGGTGCGCTGGCCGTAGGTCACCTGGCGACTGCTTTCGCTGAACGCCTGGCCCTGGTTCAGGCCGATCTCGTCCCAGGTCGCGGCCGACAAGGGCTCGGTGGCCACCAGCAGGCTTTGCACCGGCAACTGGTAACGGCCCAGGGGCGGCAAGGTCACCGAATAGCCCTCCACCGCCGGCACTATCCAGCGGCAACACACGTTGGCCTTGGCGGTTTGCAGGCTGCCGGCCTGCCAGTGGCTGACCGGGCTGTTTTCATAGATGGGCACGCCCAGGCGCTCCACGGCCCGGGCCAGGCCGCGCACCAGCTTGGCCGGCTGGATGGTCGCGCAATGGGGCGCGTAGATGCCGCCGTAGGCCTTGGCCACGCGGATCTGCCGGGCCAGTTGCTCGGGGCTCAGCCAGCGGTAGTCGCGCTCGTCGAGGCCCTGGCGGTAGAGCTTGTCCAGGTAGCGGCGCTGGGTGATTTCCTGCTCGGGGTAACGCGCCGCGCAGTACAGCACCCCGCCCTTGCGGTAGTCGCAGTCGATGCCTTCGCGTTCAAGGACGATGGCCACTTCATCGGGAATGCCGTGCAGCAGGTCGAAGGAGGCGCGGCGCTGTTCGGGGCTCAGTCTGGCCAGCAACCGATCCTCCCCCAAAAGGTTGCCCATCAGCCAACCGCCGTTGCGCCCGGAGGCGCCGAAGCCGGCGGTCTGCGCCTCGACGATGGCGATGTTCAGGGTCGGCGCCAGGCGCTTGAGGTAATAGGCGGTCCACAGCCCGGTATAACCGGCGCCGATGATCGCCACGTCGACATCCAGGTCCTGCTCCAGCGACGGCCGGGCCAGCAGCGGCTCGTCGAGCTGATCCATCCACAAACTGATATTGCGCCACGCTGGCATACACGCACTCCACCACCCGAACTTCGATGGCGCCGATCCTAGTGCCTGGGCTCAGGGGTTGTCTTGCGCGCGTGCACGCAAAGAAATTTGCTTGGCGTAGGCCTTGGGCGACAGGCCGGTGTGCTGGCGGAAACAGCTGTAGAACGCCGACAGCGAGTTGAAGCCAGCGGCGAACGCCAGCTCGTCGATGCGCACCGGCGGCGTCGCCTGGTCCAGCGCCGCCAGCAGATGCTGCAGGCGCGCCTGGTTCACATAGCGGTAGAAGCTCTGCCCCAGCACCTGGTTGAGCAGGTAAGAGATCTGGTTGCGGCTGTAGCCGCACTCCTTCGCCACCCGCTGCAGGTCCAGCTCGGGGTCGAGGTACGGCTGCTGGCGCTCGAAGTACTGCTGCAGGTCCTCGGCCATGAAACTCAACTGGCGCGGCGACAGCCCCAGGCGGCTGACCGCCGGCCGCGCGCTGCCTTGGGCCTTGCCCGGCGCGGCCTCACGCACCAGCGAGGCGTATTCATTGACGCGCCAGATCAGGCCGTCGCGCACGGTGATCGCCTCGCTGGCGCGAAACGACACCAGGCCCTGCCCGCCACGCAGCGTCACCTGGTATTGAATGAACGCGGTGTTGCCGTCCAGACGGATGCGGTCGCTGTGCTCCAGGGCCTCATCGGGTGCGCGCGGCATGCTGTTGCGCACGTATTCGCGCAACTCGTCCAGGCCCAGGGTGCGGTTCTGGAAAAAGTCGTTGTACTGGATTTGCGGGTGATACAGCGCCATGACGCCATCGAGGTCGCGGTGCTTCCAGCACAGGTGATAGCGCAGCACCGTCTCGCCGGTGGCCTGGGTTTGCGCCGGGCCATCATCAAGGAAAGACATAGGGGCAGATATAACGGTTCAGGGGACGGAAAGGCGCAGCTTGCCGAAGTTCGTCCAACGCTTCAATGGCCAATGCACGGCCCCTGGATACTGGCGTTTTGCCTAAACCGCGGGCGGAAATGACCTGCATCAAAAAAGTGCCAGACAATCGCCAAACGGCCTGAAAAAAACCGTTGAATGTCATATCCCGGTGCTATTTTTAAAAGCTCCACAGGTTGGTCCAGTGACGGCCCTTCCGTACCTACCGCGAGCACAAGGAAGCGCTCAATGATCAAGGTGGGCAATCCATGAATAGAGTCTCCGCCAGCAAAGTCACCTTTCCCAACGCCTGCCAGCTGATGCGCTGGCATTTTCACCCCATGGGCTTCGAGGCCAGCATGGATGCACCCGGCAGCATGATCGCCCGGCTCTTCGATCGTGCCAGCGGCGAGACCATGATCGCCATTGCCGGCATCCCCTGCGCCACCGTGATGAACGCCACCGATGTCGAGCGAATAATCGAGGCGGTGGAAGACGAGCTGGAGGCTTTCATGCCGCCACTCGCGCTGAAAGCCTGAGGTCGCTCTGAAAGCCTAGAGTCGCTCTGCTCCTGGCCCCGGCCACTCCAGACTGTTTTCAAGCCCGCCATCGCGCGGGCTTTTTCAGGCCCGCAGGTCGGCGAAGAACGGCTTGCCCTGGGGAACCCGGTCCGACGCCTTGGGTGCATTGGCCGCCTGGGTGTCCGGACGGTCCACATACCAGTAGCAATGTTTCACCGCCCGGGTGATTCCGACATAGGCCAGGCGCAAGGTCTCGTCCTTCTGCGCATTGTCGTAGGGCTCGCTGTCGCCATCCTTGCCCAGCCCGGCCATGCGATAGACCTGGTTCTTGTAGGGCGAACTGGTCAGATGCTGGCAATCGCCCAGCAGGAACACCGCATCCGCCTGCAAGCCCTTGGAGCTGTGATAGGTCAGTTGCTTGAGGCGTCGGTCCTCGGCCGGCAATCTAGAATCAACATTAACTATTGGTAAAATATGCTCTTCAATCAATGATTTATCGCTACTTTTTCGAAATAACATCAAAATCGAATCGCCATTGCGATAGTGCTCCGCCAGCCGTGCTGCAAGCCCCTGGTCGTCGCGGTCCAGCACATTCACCGGCAACACTTCCTTGGGTTCGCCGCTGGCCTTGGCCTTCTTCCCGCCAATCGCCGGCGCCGCGCGGACGATATGTTCCGCGGCGTCGATGATGTGCTGGTGGCTGCGATAGTTCTCGCTGAGCATCACTCGGGTGGTGGCCGGCGACGGGAATTCCTTGTTGAACTCCATGAAGAATTTCGGCGAACTGCCACGCCAGCCGTAAATCGACTGCCAGTCGTCCCCTACGCAGAGCAACGACGAGCGCTGTGCCCCGCGACCGACATGCATTGCCGGCCCGCGACTGCGGATTTCGCGCAGGCTGGCGCGAATCCACGAGACGATCTGCGGCGAGACGTCCTGGAATTCGTCGATCATCAGGTGCGACATCGGCCGCAAGCACTCATCGCTGAGCAGCTTGAAGTTCTCCGGGGTGTTCTCGCCGAACAGCGCGAACATGCGGTTGTAGCTCATGATCGGCGGCGACTGGTCGAGCAGATGATCATCCAGCGCCCGCCAGAACAGGCTCAGTGCCTCGAAGAAAAAGCGGTCCGGGTCGTCCCGGGCAAACACCATCTGGCCCACGGCCACCGAGACGTCCAGCCCGAGGTTCTCGATAAACCCGGCCGCGGCGACAAAACAGTCCAGCAACGGCGCCGAAGCCAGCTCACCCTTGACCTTGTAATCGAAGCCCGGCCCGGCACTGGCATCCCCGGCCAGGGACGACAGGACGCGCTTGGCCGAATCATAACTATCCAGCCAAATCATTGGCTTACGGCAGAAAGCTTGAAACAGGGTGCGCTTTACCGCCCACTCCGCGCGCACCGAAAGCTTCGATCCGGGGCGACTCAACTGCGGGTTTTCCCGAGGGTCGAACCCCAGCACCACCCAGGCATCCAGCTCGGCGACGTAGCCATGGCAATGGAACTGCGAGCCGTTGATCTCGACCGTCTGCCGGTTCGGCTCGATGCCCTTGATCGGCCAGGCTCCGGCACGAAACCACAGGTCTTCCAGGGTGTCGCACAGCTCTTCGTCGCGCTTGGCCGCCAGTTCGGTCACGGCCATGCGTTTTTGCACGTCCGGGTGATCGCGCTCCAGCTCCTTGAGTTGCAGGGCATGGCGCAGCAACGGCTTGATCGCTTCGCGAAAACGCCCGTCACGCCGGTGCAGGGCGTGGTAACAGGCATTCAGGTGCTTGCGCTGGGCGTCGTTGATCCGCAGGTCGAAGGGATTGCTGTCGACCTCCAGATCCCCCGCCACCGGACGATCGCTGAGGTTCTCGAACGCCTGCAGGCGCTCGAAACCCGGCAGGCTGCGGACCATCGGCAGGATGCGCGAGTGGAAGGTGCGCACCAGCTCCCGCGCCTGCTTGAGGCCCAGGGGCCGGCCCCAGAGTGCGAACACCTCCATCAGCTTGTTGATGAAGTCCTTGCGCGACTCGCGGGTGAAGGTCACCACGGTCATCGAGTCGAGCTCGAAGCCCAGGTAATGATTGAGCAGCAGGATGCGCAGGACCAGGGAAGTCGACTTGCCCGCGCCAGCGCCGGCAATCACCGAGGTGGACGGGGTTTCGCTGAAGATCATCTTCCATTGCGCGCTGCTGGGTTGGGCATGGGCCGGCAGCAGGCGGCCAACATCGGCCTTGATGCGCTTCTTCAGTTCGGCGCTCAGCGGCAGGCGCCAGTCGTCAAACAGATAATCGTCTACCCCGGGCGCCGGATGCTCGGTGGAGCGGCTGTCGCGAATCAGCAGGACCTGACGACCCTGCTCCAGACCTTCGGCCTTGCCCTCCTGGTAACCGTATTCCACCCCGGCGGTATGCCCGCTGCGAAAGCCGTCCGCCTGGCCATGCAACCAGGACGCGCGATGCTGGGCGCGCAAGCGACTGAGGCCATGACCGAAGAACCTGGCCGCCAAGCGCTTGAGCAGCGGCATTTCGGCCAGGGGCAAGAGTTCGGGAGGAAGATCGGGGGTGTGTTGCGGCACGCTGACTCCAGGGTGTGAGGCTGTGTGGGACGGTATGGTCGCTTCATTCGTCGATGACTTCTAGTGAAATGCTTACAGGTCATCCACTTAAGCCCCGAACTGAATGTTTGGAAGCAGAAGAAAGACCACAAAATATATCTATTTATTAGATCTGATAACGGCAGTTTTTGCGCTTTTTATCGATGCTTTGCTGATGGATGATGAGCGCCATCAATCACCGGTCTCGTTCTGCGGCTCCACCAAGGCGCCCCATGACGAACCCTGACAGGAGACGATCATGCTTGAACTCAGACCCTTCAAATCCCTGGGCGGCGCCCATCATGGCTGGTTGGATGCCCACCACCACTTTTCGTTCGCCGAGTACTACGACCCCAAACGCATGAACTGGGGCAACCTGCGCGTGTGGAACGACGACGTGATCGCTCCCGGCAGCGGTTTTCCGCAGCACCCGCACCGGGACATGGAAATCATCACCTACGTCCGTGAAGGTGCTATCACCCACCAGGACAACCTGGGCAACCATGGCCGCACCGAGGCTGGCGACGTGCAGGTGATGAGCGCCGGTACCGGGATTGCCCACAGCGAATACAACCTGGAAGCCGGCGAAACCAGGATCTTCCAGATCTGGATTATCCCCAACGAGGCCGGCTCCGCGCCGTCCTGGGGTGCCAAGCCGTTCCCCAAAGGCCAGCGCGAAGGTTTCGTGACCCTGGCCAGCGGCAAACAAGGCGATGACCAGAGCCTGCGGATTCGTGCCGACGCGCGCCTGGTAGCCGCCAACCTGAAGGCCGGCGAGTCCGCCGAATACCCGCTGGACAAGGGCCGTCGGGCCTATCTGGTCCCAGCGACCGGGGTGATTGAAGTCAATGGCTTGCGCGCCGAAGCTCGAGACGGTGTCGCGATCGAGGACGAGCGCCTGCTGCGGGTCACTGCCCTCGAGGACAGCGAAATCGTCCTGGTGGACCTGGCCTGAGACAGCGAAGCAATGCTCCGTTTCTGTAGGAGCGAAGCTTGCTCGCGATGGGTAGCAAAGCAGCCCTGAAGCTGACTCCGCTCCAGTTGAAGATGGCTGTCGCTCAAACGGCAGCCAGCGCGGGCAAGCCTCGCTCCTACAAAACACAGCCGCAATAAAAAGGGGCGACCTTCTGGTCGCCCCTTTTTCATCTGCCGCGAAACGCCGCTGGATCAGCCGCTGATCGCGCCGTCCACCAGGGTCTGCGCTTCCTGCACCAATTGCTTCAGGTGATCGTCGCCGATAAAACTCTCGGCGTAGATCTTGTAGATGTCTTCGGTGCCCGATGGACGCGCGGCGAACCAGCCGTTCTCGGTCATGACCTTGAGGCCACCGATCGCCTGGTCGTTGCCCGGCGCGTGGCTGAGGATCTTCTGGATGCTTTCGCCGGCCAGCTGAGTCGAGGTCACCTGCTCCGGCGACAACTTGCCGAGCAGCGCCTTCTGCTGCGGGTTGGCCTTGGCATCGACGCGCACCGAGAACGGCTCGCCCAACTCGTCGCACAAGGCACGGTAGGCCTGGCTCGGGTCACGGCCGGTGCGGGCGGTCATTTCCGCGGCCAGCAAGGCCGGGATCAGGCCGTCCTTGTCGGTGCTCCAGACGCCGCCGTCCTTGCGCAGGAACGATGCACCGGCGCTCTCTTCACCGCCAAAGCCCAGGGAGCCGTCGAACAGGCCGTCGGCGAACCACTTGAAGCCCACCGGCACTTCGTACAGGCGACGGCCCAGGCGCGCCGCCACGCGGTCGATCAGGCCACTGCTGACCACGGTCTTGCCCACGGCCGCGTCGGCGCGCCAGTGCGGGCGGTTCTGGAACAGGTAGTCGATGGCCACCGCCAGGTAATTATTCGGCGCCAGCAGGCCGCCAGTCGGGGTCACGATACCGTGGCGGTCGTGGTCCGGGTCGCAGCCGAAGGCCACGTCGAAACGATTCTTCAGGCCGATCAGGCCTTGCATCGCATAGCTGGACGACGGGTCCATGCGGATCTGGCCATCCCAGTCGACGGACATGAAACGGAAGGTGGCATCGACTTCCTTGTTGACCACTTCCAGGTCCAGGCGATAGTGCTCGGCAATCGCCGACCAGTAGCGCACCCCTGCTCCGCCCAGCGGATCGACGCCCAGGCGCAGCTTGGCGTTGCGGATAGCGTCCAGGTCGATGACGTTGATCAGGTCGGCGACATAGCTGTTGACGTAGTCGTGACGATGGGTGGTGTCGGCCTTCAGCGCCTGCTCGTAGCTAATGCGCTTCACACCGGCCAGTTTGTTGGCCAGCAGCTCGTTGGCCTTGGCTTCGATCCACTTGGTGATGTGGGTATCGGCCGGGCCGCCGTTGGTGGGGTTGTACTTGTAGCCACCGCTTTGTGGCGGGTTGTGCGACGGGGTGATCACGATGCCGTCGGCCAGGCCGCTGGTGCGACCACGGTTGTAGCAGAGAATCGCATGGGACACCGCCGGCGTCGGGGTGTACTCGTCACCCGCGGCGATCATCACGGTCACGCCGTTGGCGGCCAGCACTTCCAGGGCGCTGGCACCGGCCGGGGTGGACAGGGCGTGAGTGTCGATGCCGACAAACAGCGGGCCATCGATACCCTGGGCCTGGCGATACAGGCAGATCGCCTGGCTGATGGCGAGGACATGCCATTCATTGAAACTCAGGTCGAACGAGCTGCCACGATGCCCCGAGGTACCGAAGGCGACCCGCTGGGTAGAGATGGCGGCATCGGGCTGGCCGGTGTAGTAGGCCGTTACCAGTCGCGGAAGATCGACCAGCAATTCTGTCGGCGCCGGTTTGCCCGCAAAAGGACTGAGTGTCATGCAAAACCTCGGGAAATGGATGGTTCGGTGAGTGCTGCGCAGTTTACTGGCAGTTTGACCGCAACGCGACGGGATCTATCCGTGGAGGCTTGCACAATCGGCAGGTGCAGCGGCCAGCTCGACAGGCCATGCTCGGCAACTGCACAGAGGCCACTCAGGATCGAGACGGGAATAAAGAAGGGAATGACCGCGAGGACAGAAACGCCAGAGTGCGCGATGGCGAACCCTGGCGTCAGGATCAGGCCGGTTCGACCTGCAGTGCGACCCGTTCGCGGCAAGGACACTCGTCCATGTAGCGGTGGGCTTCGACGAACTCGTTGAACGGGAAGATCCGGGTCTTGAGCGGCAGCAGCACACGGTCCGCCGTCAGCTGGTTGATGTCGCGCAAGGCGCGCTGCAAGGCCACCTGGTCCTGGATGATGCCCAGCTCGGGCTTGCCGGTGAAGTTGCCGATGCAGTGCACGAAGAACTGGATGTTCTTCTGGAACGCCGCGCAGGCCGGGAACGGCGTCTGGTTGCCGCCTTGCAGGCCATACAGCACCAGGCTGCCGCGCGGCGCCAGGACGTCGCCGAGCATCGACATCTGCGGACCGCCCAGGCCATCGAACACCACGTTGACACCACGATTGTCGGTGTATTTGTTGATCTGCATGAGCAGGTCCTGCTCTTCGGTGACGATGACTTTCTCGGCCCCCAGGGACAGCAGGTACTCACGCTCTTCAGCGGTCTTGGTCGCGGCAATCACCCGCACTCCGAGCGCCTTGCCCAGCTGGACAAAGGACGGACCGGCGCAGTGGCTGGCATCGGTGACCAGGGCGAACTGCCCGGGCTTGACCCGCGCCAGGTCGACATAGGCAAAGTAGGCCACCAGCAGCGGCGTGTAATGCACCGCGGCCTCCACCGGGCTGAGCACATCGGGATAGCGGGTCAACGCCGAGCGTGGCAGGACAATCAGCTCGCCATAGACCGGATAATCGTTCGGGCTTTCGGCCGGGAAGCTGGCAACCTTGTCGCCAATGGCCAGGTCGTCGACACCTTCGCCGACCGCAGTCACCACGCCGGCCATCTCATGGCCAAGGCCGGAAGGCAGGCGGGCATGGGAAGACGCCAGGTTCTGGCGCCAAAGGACGTCGTACCAACTGATGCCGATCGCTTCGACACGCACCTGCACTTCGCCTGGCGCAGGCAGAGCGGCCGCATGCTCTTCGCACTTGAGCACCTCGGCCGGACCAAACTTGTGAAAACGGATCGTGCGGGACATCGCAAACCTCGTCAAAGTAACCTCTAATGCCCTGAACTCTATCTGGGCTTTCCGGCCAAGACCATCAGTGACTATTAATAGTCGACATGCCTGTCATTGATTCCGCAGCACCTGCAACAACGGGGAAACAGCGTGCCAGAGCGAAGGGTTCCTTACAGGAAAAAACAATTAGCCGGTGCAGAGTAGCAGCCTTTCCCCGTAAGATTCATGCCGGCCATTGTTCTCATATGGCCGCTCTCGTCAAGTTTGCTGACTCTGCCAGGACTCAAGATGAATCGTAATGACCTGCGTCGTGTCGACCTGAACCTGTTGATCGTGTTCGAAACATTAATGCATGAACGCAGCGTGACCCGGGCGGCGGAGAAACTCTTCCTCGGCCAGCCGGCCATCAGTGCGGCGCTGTCGCGCCTGCGCAGCCTGTTCGACGATCCGCTGTTCGTGCGCACCGGGCGCAGCATGGAGCCGTCGGCCCGGGCGGTGGAAATCTTCGCCCTGCTCTCGCCCGCCCTCGACTCGATCTCCACCGCGGTCAGCCGCGCCGCCGAGTTCGACCCGGCGACCAGCACCGCGGTGTTCCGCATCGGCCTGTCCGACGACGTCGAGTTCGCCCTGCTGCCGATGCTGCTCAAGCGCCTGCGCGCCGAAGCGCCGGGGATCGTGCTGGTGGTGCGCCGTGCCAACTACCTGCTGATGCCGGCCCTGCTGGCCTCCGGTGAGATTTCCATCGGCGTCAGCTACACCCAGGACCTGCCGGCCAACGCCAAGCGCAAGGTGCTGCGCCGCAGCCTGCCCAAGCTGCTGCGGGCCGACAGCATGCCCGGCGCCCTGAGCCTCGATGACTTCTGCGCCCGCCCCCACGCCCTGGTGTCGTTCGCCGGCGACCTCAGTGGTTTTATCGATGAAGAACTGGAAAAACTCGGGCGCAAGCGTCACGTGGTGCTCGCAGTGCCGCAGTTCAACGGCCTGAGCACCCTGCTCACCGGCACCGACATCGTCGCCACCGTGCCGGACTACACCGCCGAAGCCCTGACCGCCGCCGGCGGCGTGCGCGCCGAAGACCCGCCCCTGCCGGTGCAGACCTTCGAACTGCACATGGCCTGGCGCGGCTCCCAGGACAACGACCCGGGGGAACGCTGGTTGCGCTCGCGGATTCAGATGTTTTTTGGCGACCCCGATAGCCTTTGATCCCTACACAAACCGGATCGTCTGCCATAGGCAAAAGGGCCAGTCCTGACTGGCCGCTCGCGAGACTTTCCTGTTTCCGTGCTGACACCGAGCGTTGCAGCTATGCGCTCGACCCGCCCGACGCCATTGCCCACCACTGACCCATACCGACGTCCTGGCCGCCAGGCCGCGATACGCGGCCGGGTGGGGCCGGCGCTGACAGGTGGGCTCAAGCTTGCGGATTGACCAGGAGTTGCGCAGCCCCATGCCCCTGGTGCCGGACGTCGTGGGTACAGGCGACGAAGTCCTCCTTGCGCAGCACTACCAGGGCCAGCAGCGACGCGATCCCGGTCGCCACGTAGAAGTACCAGGGCGCGGTGATGTCGCCAGTGAGCTTGATCAGCCAGGTGGAAATCAGCGGCGCGCTGCCGCCGAACACCGCCACCGGGATGTTGTAGGCCACGGCGATGCCGGTGGAGCGGATGCGGGTCGGCAGCAGCTCGCTCATCAGGGCGTAGGTCGAGGACGCATAGAGCCCGAACAGGATCGCCACGGCCATCAGCGGCCAGAACAAGGTGGCCGGGGTCGCGTTGGGCGCGGCCTTGAAGAACCAGTACATGGCCAGGGTCGCCAGAGTACCGATCACCATCAGGAACGGCTTGCGCCCGTAGCGATCGGTGAAGGCACCGCCGAGGGGCATGACCACCGCCGCCGAGAGACTGGCAACGAATACATAGAGCAAGGTCGTGCCACTGTCGAACTTGAGGGTGTTGGACATGTAGGTCGAGGCGAAGGTCAGCACCAGGTAGAAGATCGAGCTGTGCAGGGTAATGATGAAGAACACCAGGGCGATCGAGCGCTTCCACTGCCAGACCTCCCGCAGCGGCGCCTTGGAGGTCTGCCCGGCCTGCACCAGGGCCAGGAACTCCGGGCTGTCCTCCAGCTTCAGGCGGATATACAGCGAGATGAAGCCCAGGGGGCCTGCGATCAGGAACGGGATCCGCCAGCCCCAGTCCTGCATCAGTTCGGCGCCCAGGGCCCAAGTCATGCCGTTGGCCACGGCGCCGCCCAGGAGCAGGCCGAGCACAGCGGTGACCATCAGCCAGCAGGTGGCGAATCCCCGGCGCCCTGGGCTGGCGTATTCGGAAATGAAGCTGGTGATGGTGCCGATCTCGCCACCGGCAGAGAAACCCTGCACACAGCGGACCAGCACCAGGATCACCGGCGCGGCGATGCCGATGCTCGCGTAGGTCGGTAACAGGCCCAGCAGGCAGGTGGAGCCGGCCATCATCACCAGCACCGTGATCAGGGTCTTGCGTCGGCCGATCTTGTCGGCCAGGGGGCCGAAGAACAGGCCGCCCAGGGGCCGGATGAAGAAGCTCAGGGCAAAGGCTGCGAAGCTTGCCAGAAGGCTGCTGGTGGGATCGTCGGAAACGAAGAAGGCCTTGCCGATGTACAAGGCCAGGAAACCGTAGACGCCATAGTCGTACCACTCGATCAAGTGGCCGGAAGTGGCGCCGATGAAGGCCCGGCGCCGCTGGCGCTGGGGGTTGGAAGGTGGCACGCCCATCGTGGGGACTCCTGTCGTAGTGCTATCCATGAAATGCCGCGCTTCAGAGGTTGCTCAAGGGCCCGGTGGGGTCCTGCAACCACTGGCGTAAGCGGGTCTTGAGAATCTTGCCATAGCTGTTCTTGGGCAGCTCGGCGCAAAACAGGTACTTCTTCGGCTTTTTGAACGAGGCCATGCGCGCCAGGAACCAATGGTTGAGCGCCTGCGCATCGAGGTTGCCGGGCGAACGCAGGACCACGAAGGCCACCACCGACTCGCCCCACTGCGGGTCGGCCTCCCCCACCACGCACACTTCGAATACCTCGGGGTGCTGGATCAGCACTTCCTCGACTTCCCGCGGGTAGATGTTACTGCCGCCGGAGATGATCACATCCTTGCTGCGATCGGTCAGGGTCAGGTAACCCCGCTCATTCAGGAAACCGATGTCACCGGTGAGCAGCCAGCCGTCCACCAGGGCCTCCCGGGTGGCTTGCGGATTATCCCAGTACCCCTGCATCACCACAGCCCCGCGCACGGCGATTATCCCCCTCTCTCCGGCAGCCAGGGGTTGGCCCGCCGTATCCACCACGCGCACCTCAACGCAGGCGTGGGCACGCCCTACCGAGGCAGCAATGGTCGGCCAGTCAGCATGGCCGCGGTCGGCAATGGTCTCCCTGGACAGGGCGCTGATGGTCATTGGGCATTCGCCCTGGCCGTAGATCTGCATCAGCCGCGGGCCGAAGGTGTCCAGGGCCTGGGCGAGATCCGCCAGGTACATCGGGCCGCCGCCGTAGACGATGGTCTTGATCCCTTCGCCGCAATAGCCCTGCTGCCGGGCCTGCTGCACCATGCGCTTGAGCATGGTCGGCGCGGCAAACAGGCTGACCTGGCCCAGCGCCTGCGCCAGCTCGAACAATTCCGCCGCCTGGAACCCCTGGGACGTCGGCACCACATGCCGCGTACCACAGCGCACATGGATGAAGTTGTAGAGGCCGGCGCCGTGAGACATCGGCGCGGCATAGACCACTGCGTCATCAGCGGCCACCGGGTCCACGTCCAGCGGATAGCACAAGGACATGGCGATCAGGTTGCCATGGGACAACATCACCCCCTTGGGGCGGCCAGTGGTCCCGGAGGTGTAGAACAGCCAGGCCAGGTCGCTGTCCTCCCGCAGGTGCGGCTCTACCAGTTCATCACCCGGCACCCGGCCTTGCACGGCCAGCCCGGGCGCGGCCAGTTCGCGGCAGCCGGCCGGCAGGGTCGCGGTGTCGAAGCTCTGGCCCTCATCGGTGTAGATCAGCCGGGCCCCGGCATTGCCGGCAATCCAGGCGGCTTCCAGTGCATGCAACTTGCTGTTGATCGGAACCGCCACCGCCCCGCTCCACCAGATGGCGTACAACAGTTCGAGATAACCGCAGCTGTTCTTCAGCAGCAGCGCCACTCGGTCGCCAGGCTCAATGCCGTACTCGTGGCGCAGTTGCAGGGCGCGTGCCCTGGCCTGCTCGGCAAACGCCTGGTAGTCGGCGACCTGGCGGCGGCCCTCGAACAGAGCTCCCCGCCGCGGCCAGCGCTGGGCCGCATCGCGCAGCCAATGGGCGATGTTCATCCTCAGACCTTGACCGCTTGCAGGACGCTGGCGTAGTTGGCCACCGCCATGCCGCCCATGTTGAACAGCAAGCCGAACTCGGCACTGGGCACACCCAGGCCGATGGGTTTGCCGATCAGTTGGGCAAAGCCCAGGGCATGCATCGATACCCCGGTGGCCCCCACCGGATGCCCCTTGGCCTTGAGCCCGCCGGACAGGTTCACCGGCAGGCGTCCGCCCTGGCGCACGGTGCCGTCGTCGAGGGCCCGGTGCCCCTCGCCCCTGGGCGCCAGGCCCATGGCTTCGTAGATCAGCAATTCAGCGATGGTGAAGCAGTCGTGTACCTCAGCGAAACTCAGGTCGCCGAGGGTCACGCCGGCCTGGCGCAGGGCCCCGTGGATAGCCCGTCGCGGCCCCTCGAAGGCCAGCATGTCGCGGCGCGACAAGGGCAGGAAGTCGTTCACCTGGGTCATGGCACGAATCGCCACCTGGCGTCGCATCGAACGGGCGCGCTGGGGCGAGGCCAGGATGATCGCCGCCGCACCGTCACTGATCAACGAGCAGTCGGTCAGGCGCAGTGGCGGCGCGATCAGCGGGTTGCCCTGGGAAACGTTGTTGCAGTGTTCAAAATCCATCACGCGGTGCATCTGTGCCAGGGGGTTGGCCATGGCATTGGCGTGGTTCTTCACCGCGATCATGGCCATCGAGGACAACGGGCTGTGGTAGCGGTCGGCGTACTGCTGCGCCACCCGGCCAAAAAGCTGGGCGAAACTCATGCCGGCCTCCTGGAGGGCGTTCTGGTAGCCGGCGCCGGCCAGGGCCCGGGTGACTTCGACGGTACTGTTGCCGGTCATTTTCTCCGCGCCGACCACCAGTACCAGTTCGGCGGCGCCGCTGCGGATCGCGTTGATCCCGGCCTGGATCGCCGCCGAACCGGAGGCGCAGGCATTCTCGCAGCGAGTGGCGGGCTTGAAGCGCAGTTGCGGATCGGCCTGGAGCATCAGCGAGGCGGGAAAACCGTCCGCCACCAGGCCGGCGTTGAAGTGCCCGAGAAACAGCGCGTCGATTTGTGCAGCCTCGATCTCAGCGTCTGCCAGGGCCTCGCGGGTAACCTGGACGATCAGGTCCTCGAGGTTCAGGCCGTCCAGACGACCGAAAGGACTATGGGCGGCAGCGACGATGGATACGGAATCATGAACCATGTGATTTTCTTCTTCCTTGAAGCGGGTATTCCATACAATGATTCAACACCCGAATCACACGCTAGTTGGGGGAACTACGTACGGCAGTAAGTAGTCCCCCGCCCCCCCAAAAAAGGGGCGCGCCGATAAACCCGAGGCAGGATGCCTGATGACCCTACACGCCCAGCAATTCCAGGACCTCGAGCGCCTGGCCTTCCAGGTTTCCCCCGCACCGCAGATGATCACCGGACATCGCCGGATGCTCGACTGCAACCAGGCCTTCGTACGCCTGTTCGGCTACGAGCGCGAACACTTGCAAGGCCACCTGACCCTGCTGTTGTACCCCTCCCAGGCCGACTACCAGAGCATCGGCGAACGCAGCGAGCACTGGCTGCGCAACGGACCCGGCACCTTCTACTCCGATGAACGCTTCATGCAGCATCGCAACGGCGAGGTGTTCTGGGCCCGCGCCCACGGTTTTTCCCTGACGGCCGAGGACCCGTTCAAGCTGATGGTCTGGCATTTCGAGCGCCTGGACCGCCAACCGGCGCCGATGATCCAGTTGACCCCACGCGAACGGGAAATCTCGCTGCATATCGTCAATGGCCTGACCTGCAAGGAAGTGGCACGCAAGCTGGGCATTTCCCACCGCACCGTGGAAGTCCACCGCGCCCGGCTGATGAAGAAACTTCAGGCCAAGAACAGCGCAGAACTGGTGTCGAAGATCATCTTCATCAGTTGAGCGCCTAGGCAAGCATGTCGCCGGCACTGATGCGCAGCAGTTGCAATGGCCCGATAGTCGGGCCCTCCACGCTGCCGTCCTCTGCCAGGACCTGGTGGATGGCCCCCATCTTGAAAGCCAAAAAAAATCCGATGCCTTGCGGCATCGGATTTTCATTGCTTGCCCTCAGCGATCAAGTCAACAGGCTTGACTGTCGAGCATCCGGCACGTCTGCCGGATGTCTCCTTGATCGAATGCTAGAGGGCGGTCTGTGGGTGGGACTCATCCTGGGTTGAGGAGGACAGCTTGCCACCGTTGATCAACGGCCCGTAGCGCCGGCTGAATTCCTGGTTGTAGGGCACGTGGTCCTTGTTGACCCCGCTGTCCCAGTTGACCGACCAGGTCATCAGGCCCTTGATCGACAGCCCTTTGGCATGGAGGCGTTTGAACGCATTGGCAACGGCCGCCGGGTTGACCACGTATCCGGTGGCCGCGGCATCGACGTTGGCGGGCAGGCCAATGACGAATTTGTCAGCGGCAATCCTGGTGAAACCGCGAGTACCACTCACCAGGCTTTCGGTCAGGTAATAGAGGAAGTCCTCTTTCATGGCGTCGTTGTTCTGGGCGATCCAGGCCCCCTTGCCGTTGTTGGCCTCCTGAACCCAGAGGCCATCGCCGCCCTGGTTGTAGAACTGCGGCGCGATGAAGTCGTAGTAGCCTTCCAGCGCCTTGAGGTAGTCGACGTATCGACCGGCAGCGGTCAGGTAGGGGAACTCCGGCGCCATGCTGATGATGAAATGCTTGCCCTCGGCAGCATAGTGATCCTTGACCAGCTTCAGCGCGGCCGGCAGGACGATCTTGTTGCTGGCAGAGTCAATCGCACTCTGTTCAAGATCGATGTCCAGCCCGTCAAAGCCGTAGGTTTCCACCAGGCGGATGATTTCATTGGCCAGGGGCTGTTCGTGGCCCGGGTTCAACGCGATATGAGCGTCGGCGCCCCCCAGGGACATCAGCACCGCCCTGCCCTGGCTGTTCAGCACGCCCACCTGGCGACGAAACTCGGCATCGGACAGGTTGTACGGCTTGAACGTCGGAATACCGCTGCCTTTCATGAACGCCACGGCCACCACGTTGTAGTCCCGGGGCACATCCTCCAGGTTCATATTGGCAAACTGCCCGCGCTGGTAGCCGTCCGAGGGGCCGGCCGGCCAGTTGTGCCAGTAGCCCATGAGGATTTTCTTGCCATCCAGGCTCGGCATCCGCGACGCGGCATCATCCTGCGTCGTTTTCAGTTGGGTAAAGTCAATCTGTGACATGTTCTAATCCTTCAGAACGTTTGGACGATCCGCAGACTTATTTGAAGTCGACGTCGAAGGCCTGATAGAAGGCGTTGCCGGTATTGGCCACGATCCACATCAGGACAATCACGTGACGGCCCTTTTTATTGGCTGGCAGCTTCACTTCGTGATCGACCTTGGCCTTCAGTTCGCCGGCATGGCTGTAGTAAGGCACCTGCGGATAGAAGTCCTCGGCGAAAGGTTGAGCCTCCAGTTGAGCGCGGGTGATGCGCTGTTTCGGATCCCAGCCGTCCTTGGTGATCAGCCAGCGATAACCACGGGTGGTGTGTGGCGCGGTGTACTGCCAGGTCACCTTGAAGATCTGGCCGGGGTTGACGTTGAGCGTCGGCCAGGTGAAGGCGCGGCCGAGCTTCTTGCTCATCTCCTCATCGCTGAAGTTGACGCAGTCCCGGGCATCGGTCTTGCCACCGCTGAGGATGAAGCCATCGGCCGGCGGCACGTCGCTTGGGTTGTCCGTGTTGAACGGTGCAGGGAACGGACCCGCGGCCAGGGCCGGGAAGTTCTTGCCGCCTTCCATCTCATTGACCTGCCAACCGCCCAACAGGCCCAGGTCGATGGCGACTGCGCCGCGGGAGGCTGGGGAGGTGACGCGACCGTGGCGAAGCGGTGATTGGGTTTGTGGTTTGTTCATGTTTATTGCTCCATTGATTTAAGAAACTCTCCCTTTCCAAAGGAGAGGTCTTCAAATTAACCGAGCTGGATTTTCTGTCCACGCACCCATTTTTCGCTCCGCATCACGCTGGCAGAGGAATCGCCCGAAAATACTGGATATATAACCAGTACCCCAAGATTTCTCCTACCCAACTTGAAGTAAAAGTCCTACATGTCCAGGCGGCACCTGGAAGCTGTACCTCTACCTGCAAGCCTTTGCGGCACTGCGCGCCTACCCAGCGAAAATATCCCCACTGCCGAGCAAAATCCGCTGCAGCGCCGGCCCGCGGAGCGGGTATCGTGGAGCAAAACCATCGGCCAGAGGTGCACTGTGGCGTCCTATTCCTTGCGTCAATTGAAGTATTTCGTCACCACCGTCGAATGTGGCAGCGTCGCCGAGGCGTCGCGCAAGCTGTATATCGCCCAGCCGTCGATCTCCACCGCGGTCAAGGGCCTGGAAGACAGCTTCGGCGTGCAGTTGCTGATCCGTCATCACGCCCAGGGCGTGTCCCTGACCCCGGGTGGCGCGCGTTTCTACCGCAAGGCCCAGGAACTGCTGCGCATGGCCCACGAGTTCGAGCAGAACGCCCTGGCCGACAACGATGTGGTGTGTGGGCAGATCGATATCGGTTGTTTCGAGACGGTCGCCCCGCTCTACCTGCCGCGGCTGATCGCCGGCTTTCGCCAGCGTTTTCCGGGGGTGGAGATCCGCCTGCAGGACGGCGAGCAGCAGGAGCTGGTGCAGGGGTTGACCGGCGGGCGCTTCGACCTGGCGATCTTCTACGAGCACGACCTGGACAGCACCATCGAGACCGAGGCGCTGATGGCGCCGCAACGGCCGTATGCCCTGGTGCCGGCCGGGCACCGTTTTGCCGGGCAGGCCCAGGTGTCGCTGCGCGACCTGGTCCTGGAGCCGATGATCCTGCTGGATGTGCAGCCCAGCCGCACCTACTTCGTGAGCATCTTCGAGGAGTTGCAACTGACGCCGAATATCGTCTTCGGCTCGCCGTCGATCGAGATGGTGCGCGGCATGGTCGGCCAGGGGTTCGGCTTTGCCTTGCTGGTGACCAGGCCCCATGGCAACAGCACCTATGACGGCCAGGAAGTGGTCTGTGTGGAGATTGCCGAGGATGTCACCGGCTCGGCGCTGGTGGCCGGCTGGCTGAAACGGGCGCAGCTGACCAAGCCTGCGCAGTTGTTCGTCGATTACTGCAAGGAGCAGTTCGCTGCGTGGTTGAAATAGCACCCCAGGTATAACCGGAGCGGGCTTGCCGGCGATGCGGCCAATGCAACCCGCCTATCCAGGGTTGAACAGGTTATGGGCCAGCCCCGGGCTCGCGGCCAATACCCAATCTGCATCTGTAGGAGCGCAGCTTGCTCGCGAAGCGTCGCATCAGGCATACCGCGTTGCCTCTATCGCCAGCAAGCTGGCTCCTACAAAGAGCGGGTGCCCTCCTTTACGAAGCTGGTGGCCATTGACCTCAGCGCGCCGCCCAGGCGTTGAAGCGCTGTTCCAGCTCCTCGCCATGGTCCACCCAGAACTCCGCGTCCACCGCCCGCGCCCCGGCCAGGTTGGCCTCGGCAGTGGGCAGCTGCCGTTGCACCGCCGCCGGCAGCAGCGCCAGCGCGTCACGGTGCACCGGCCCGTAGGGGATCTCCTCGGAGAACACCTTCTGGGTCTGCGGCTGGCTGGCGAAGGCGATGAAGTCTTCGGCCAGCGCCTTGTTCGGCGTGCCCTTGACCACCGCCCAGTACTCCGGGTCGTACAGGCTTTGCGGCCAGACGATGCTCAGTTTCATGCCTTCCTTCTGCGCCGAGGCGATCCGCCCGTTGTAGGCCGCGCTCATCACCACGTCCCCGGCGATCAGCCATTGCGGCGGCTGCGCGCCCGCCTCCCACCACTGGATATTGCCCTTGATCTGATCGAGCTTGGCGAACGCCCGGGTCACGCCCTCGGGAGTACCCAGCACCTGGTACAGCTGGTCCGGCTTGACCCCGTCGGCGAGCAAGGCGATTTCCAGGGTGTACTTGGCGCCCTTGCGCAAGCCGCGCTTGCCGGGGAAGTCGGCGACGTTCCAGAAGTCCGCCCAGGAGGTCGGCGCCTTGGCCAGCTTGTCCTGGTCGTAGGCCATGACCATCGACCAGACATAGGTGGCCACCCCGCATTCGCTCAGGGTCCCCGGCACGAACCGCGCCGGGTCGCCAAAGCGCGCCGGGTCGAGGCGTTCGAACAAGCCTTCGTCACAGCCGCGCAACAGCTCCGGGCTTTCGACTTCGACCACGTCCCAGCTGGTATGGCCGACATCGACCATGGCCTTGATTTTCGACAGCTCACCGTTGTATTCGCCGGCGACCACGCGTCCTGCGCCGCTGGCGGTGAAAGGCTGGAAGTAGGCCTTTTCCTGGGCCTGCTTGGTGGCACCGCCAAAGGAGATGACGGTGAGGCTCTGCGGTGCGGCCGCAACCGCGGTGCACAACAGGGCCAGGGCAAAGGGAACACAGCAACGCAAGGATCTGGACATGTAGCGGTTCCTCGAATAGGCCGACGCGCCCGCGCGCGCCGGCCGCTTTGGGCTTACAGGTGACCGTATTCGCGGGCGGTCCTGTCTACGGCGGTACGGGTCTTGTCGACCAGTTCATCAATGTCGGCGTGGCTGGCCACCAGGGCCGGGGCCATGATCATCCGGCCCAGGGTCGAGCGGATGATCAGGCCCTCTTCGAAGCCGATGGTGCGGCAACGCCAGGCCATGTCGTTTTCGTTGGCGAAGCGCTTGCGGCTGGCCTTGTCTTCGGCGAACTGCAAGGCGGCGACCAGACCTGCACCCTGCACTTCGCCAATCAACGGATGGTTGTCGAACACCTCGCGCAGGCAGCGCTGCAGATACGGCCCGGTCTCGTGCTTGACCCGGCTGACGATGCCTTCGTCGCGCAGGGCCTTGAGGTTGGCGATGGCCACCGCCGCCGCCACCGGGTGGCCGGAATAGGTCAGGCCGTGGGCGAACACCCCGCCCTGCTCCACCAGCACCTCGGCCATGCGCCTGGAGAGGATCAGACCGCCCATGGGGATGTAGCCGCTGGTCAGGCCCTTGGCGATCGACAGGGTGTCGGGCTCGAAGCCGAAATGCTGGTGGGCGAACCACTCGCCGGTACGGCCGAAACCGCCGATCACTTCATCGGCGCACAGCAGCACGTCGTACTGGCGGCAGATGCGCTGGATTTCCGGCCAGTAGCTTTCTGGCGGGAAGATCATGCCGCCGGCGCCCTGGAAGGGCTCGGCGACGAAGGCCGCGACATTCTCGGCGCCCAGTTCGAGGATCTTCTCCTCCAGCTGCCGCGCAGCGCGCAGGCCGAACTCGGCCGGGGTCAGGTCGCCTTCGTGGGCGAACCAGTACGGCTCGTCGATGTGCGCCACGTCCGGGATCACCCCGCCCATGTCGTGCATGAACTTCATCCCGCCCAGCGCCGTGGCGCCGAGGGTCGAGCCGTGGTAGCCGTTCCAGCGGCCGATCATGATTTTCTTCTGCGGCTTGCCGAGGATCTGCCAGTAGCGGCGCACGGTGCGGATCAGCACCTCGTTGGCCTCGGAGCCGGAGTTGGTGTAGATCGCGTGGCTGTAGTGCGCGGGCAACAGGCTGAACAACAGCTCCGACAGCTCGACCACCGCCGGGTGGGTGGTGTGGAAGAACATGTTGTAGTACGGCAGTTGCTCGAGCTGCTGGCTGGCAGCGGCGGCCAGGTCCTTGCGGCCGTAGCCGAGGTTGGTGCACCACAGGCCCGACATGCCGTCCAGGTAGCGCTTGCCGTCGTTGTCCCAGAGCGCCAGGCCCTCACCGCGCACGATCACCCGCGGCCCTTCGGCGTTCAGCGCCTTCTGATCGAGGAACGCATGAATGTGGTGCGCGGCATCCGCGGCCTGGTAGTCGCCGGTGCTGCGCACGGGTTTGATCTGAACGGTCATTGCGAGTCTCCTTGCGGGTTTTTATCGAGAGTGCCGAGCACGCTGGCCAGCGGCTCCGGCTTGAACAGTGGCTTGCCCATCACGCCCTTGATCCACAGCACGGCGATGATCGAGACGATCAGCAGCACGAGACCTGCGTAGGCAAAAATCGAAAAGGTCATCTCCGGGCTGGGCGAGACGTTCCAGATCGCAAACAGCATGCCGGCGATGCCGAACACCTGCGGCAAGGGGTAGAACGGCGTGCGGAACGGCCGCGCCACCTGCGGGTAGCGCCGGCGCAGGGCGATGACATTGACGTGGGTGATGATGTAGGCCAGCAGCCAGGCCAGGGCCGCCGAGAGCAACAGCTGGTTGATCGCATCGGCATGGTCGTGCATCAGCAGCAACGGCAGGCCAGTGACCGCGGCGATAAACAGCACCGCCACCCAGGGCGCGCCGGTGCGCTTGCCCTGGCGCTTGAACACGCCAAAGGCCTGGCCATTGCGAGCCATGCCGAACAGCATGCGCGGGATCGCTGCCAGCGAACTGTTGAGGGTGCTGCAGGTGGCGGTGATCGCGGCGGTCACCAGGAACACCTTGCCCGCCTCGCCGAACACCGTGGTGGCGAACAGGTAATGCGGCAGGCCGTTGCTGGCCAGTTCCGCCTGGGGCACGGTGAGCAAGGCGCCCAGGCCATACAGGCTGATGATCACGAAGATGATGGTCAGGCCGAGCATCATCGAGCCCGGGATATTGCGCTCCGGACGCCGGGTTTCTTCCACCAGCGGGCAGACGAACTCGGCGCCGACGAAGCCCCAGACCGCCATCGCCGTCAGGGCGACCACGCCCAGGCCCAGGGGGTTCCAGTGGGCGCTGTCGAACAGCGTCGGGTTGGGCGCGACGATGTCGCTGTTCATCGCGCTCAGGCCCATCACCAGCAGGACCACGGTCATCACCACCGCCAGCACCGTCTGCAGGCGGGCGAAGATGTCGATGTTGAACAGGTTGAGCACGGTGAACAGCGCCAGTACCCCCAGGGCCACGGTCAGCGGCGGCATGGAGTGCGGGTAGACCTTGTCGATGATGAACTCCATCAGCAACAGCTCGGCCGACAAGGCGAACATCGCTACCACGATGTAGCCGGAAAAGGTCGCCAGGATCGCCGGGAACTGGCCGATGGCGACCTCGGTGTAAGTGCTCAGGCTGCCGGCGCGGGGGATCATCAGCGCCAGTTCGGAGAACGAACAGGCGTAGCTCAGGGCCAACAGGTAGGCCAGGCCCAGGGGCACGATAAAGCCCAGGCCGGCGATGCCGACACCTTGCAGCATCAGCACCATCACGCCTTGTGAGACCACCAGGCCGATGGCCACCGCCAACAGCGCGGTGAGGCCGAGTTTCTTGCGACTCGCGGGCGGCGCCAGGGCGCCGGTTTGCACGCTTGCATTGCTGTTCATCGGTTGCTCCGTCTTGTTGTTCTATTTTTTTGAAGATCGGTGCCGCGCTTCGGGGCCTCAGCCGCGCAGTTGAATCCAGGTGGTTTTCAGCTGGGTGTACTTGTCGAACGAATGCAGCGACAGGTCGCGGCCAAAGCCCGACTGCTTGCCGCCGCCAAAGGGCACGGTGACATCCAGCGCATCGACGGTATTCACCGACACCGTCCCGGCATTCAGCCGCCGCGCCACTCGATGCGCGCGATTGAGGTCGTCGGTCCACAGCGAAGCGGCCAGGCCATAGATGTGCTGATTGGCCAGGGCCACCGCCTGGTCTTCGTCGTCGAACAGCGTGATCGCCAGCACCGGGCCGAACACCTCTTCGCGGGCCAGGGTCATGTCGGCGGTCACGCCCGTGAAGATGGTCGGCTCGATGAAGTTGCTCGAACCGTCGATGCTCAGTTGCCGACCGCCGCACACCAACTGCGCGCCCTCGGCCTGGGCCTGCTCGATGTACTGCTTGATGCGCTGCGCCTGGCGCGCATCGACGATGGCCCCGGCCCGGCTCGCCGGGTCCAGCGGATTGCCCGGCTGCCACTGGTGCGCCTTGGCCACCAGGCGCTCGATGAACCCATCGGCGATCGAGCGCTGCACCAGCAGGCGCGAGTTGGCCGAGCAGACTTCGCCCTGGTTGAAGAAGATGCCGAACGCGGCTTTCTCGGCCGCCAGGTCCAGGTCCTGGCAATCGGCGAACACCAGGTTCGGGCTCTTGCCGCCGCACTCCAGCCAGACCTGCTTGAGGTTCGATTGCGCGGCGTACTGCATGAAGTACTTGCCGACCTCGGTGGAACCGGTGAACACCAGGGCATCCACCTCCATGTGCAGGCCGAGGGCGCGACCGGCCTCCTCGCCCAGGCCCGGCACCACGTTGAGCACGCCCTTGGGAAGGCCGGCTTCGATGGCCAGCTCGGCCAGGCGCAGGGCCGAGAACGGCGACTGTTCGGCCGGCTTGAGCACCACGCTGTTGCCGGCGGCCAGGGCCGGGGCCAGCTTCCAGGCGGCCATGTCCAGCGGGAAATTCCACGGCACCACCGCACCGATCACCCCCAGCGGCACCCGGGTGATGGTCGCCAGGACATTGCTGGCGCTCGGCGCCACCTGGTCATAGAGCTTGTCGAGGCTTTCGCCGTACCAGGCAAATACATGGGCCGCGCCCGGCACATCGATATTCCAGGCATCCATCACCGGCTTGCCCATGCTCAGGGAATCGAGCAAGGCCAGTTCGTCGCGGTGCTCCAGCATCAGCTGCGACAGGCGCAGCAGAATCGCCTTGCGCTCGCCCGGCGCCATCCTCGCCCAGGGGCCCTGCTCGAACGCACGGCGGGCGCTGCGCACCGCCCGGTCGACTTCGACCGCGCCGCAGGCGGCCACCTGAGCCAAGCGTTTCTCGGTGGCCGGGTTGACCACATCGAAGCGCGCGCCGCTCTCGGCCTGGCACGCCTCACCGTCGATAAAGGCGCTGTCGATCAGGCGTTGGCGCTGCGCCAGGGCTGTCCACTCGTTGAAATCTTTCACCGCGGATTCCTTGTTCTTATTGAAAAATCGTTATCAATGCTTGCAGAGGTATTCGGCCAGGCGGTCCATCAGCCGGTCGCAGGCCGCCATCTGCTCGACGCTGACGAACTCGTCCGGCTTGTGGCCCTGGTCCATGCTGCCGGGGCCGCAGACCACCGCCGGGATGCCGGCCTGGTCGAACAATCCGCCTTCGGTGCCAAAGGCCACGGTGCCGAAGGCATCGCTCCCGCACAGTTGCGCCACCCGTTGCGCGGCGGCGCTTTCGGGAGCAGTCGCCAAACCTGGATAAGCCGAGATCGCTTCGAAGCGGATCGCCGTATCGGCCTTGACTGCCTGCATCGCCGGCAACAGTTCCTGTTCGGCATAGCCTTGCAGTTCGTCCACCACCGCCCGGGGTTCGAAGGCTGGCAAGGCGCGCACCTCGAAGTCGAAGCGGCAGTCGGCCGGGACGATATTCAGCGCCGTGCCGCCCTGGATCACCCCGACCTGCACGGTGGAGAACGCCGGGTCGAAGCGAGCGTCGTGATGCTCCGGGGCCGCCAGGCGCCGGCCGATCTCCCCCAGCCGGCCGATCAGCCGCGCCGCCTGCTCGATGGCGTTGACCCCATAAGGCGCATAGGCCGAGTGGCACGGTGCGCCGTGCACATGGCAACGCATGGCCAGCTTGCCCTTGTGGCCGAGCACCGGTTTAAGCTCGGTGGGCTCGCCGATCAGGCACAGCGCCGGTTGCGGGATGCGCTGTGGCAGCACTTCCAGCAGGCTGCGCACGCCGAGGCAGCCGACTTCCTCGTCATAGGAGAACACCAGGTGCACCGGCCGGCGCAGCGGGCTTTCGAGAAACAGCGGCACCGCGGCCAGCACCGAGGCCAGGTAGCCTTTCATGTCGGCAGTGCCGCGCCCGTAGAGCTTGCCGTCACGCTCGGTCAGGCTGAAGGGTTCGAACGTCCAGGGCTGGCCGTCCACCGGCACCACGTCGGTGTGTCCGGACAGCACGATGCCGCCTTCCACCGCCGGACCGATGCTGGCCAGCAGGTTGGCCTTGGTCCGCTCGGCGTTGTAGATCAGCTCGCAGCTCACGCCCAGGCCGTGCAGGTAGTCGCGTACGAACTCGATCAAGGCCAGGTTCGAATCGCGGCTGACCGTGGCAAAGCCCACCAGCCTGGCCAGCAAGGCGCGGCTGCGCAGCTCATTCATCGCCCGGCACTCCGTAGCTCGGCGCCAGGGTCGGATTGAGGGCGCGGGTCAGGTAATCCTGCAACTGTGGCTCGTAGGCGCTCCAGAGCCTGTGCAGCTCGCCGATGGGGTTGGCCTCGGCCCAGTCCACCCGCAGGTCGACGATCGGCCAGACCAGCTCGCCGACCACCGACAGCGCCGCCGAATGCACCGCGCCCGCCTCGCCCCCGGCGTCCTGCCCGGCCTGCAACGCGCTGAGCAGCCGCGCCGCCAGGCAGCCTTCGCTGCTTTCGAAGGCCTCGACCATGCGCTCGATCACTGCGCTGTTGGCCAGCAGGTTGCCGGCCGCCACGCATTGCTCACCGACCACGGCATTGTTAATGCCCAGTGCGTGGTTGCCACTGAATACCGCCGTGCGCCCCCGGGCATCCACCACCGCCACCTGGCGGTACTGGCTGTAGCCGTTGCGGGTCAGCGCCTGGTCCAGGGCCTGCGCCGGCTCCAGGCCTTCGCCCAGGCCGTCGAGCACCTGGGGGCCGAGGGCCGGCAAGGTAATGTTCTGGCTCGACACCGCGCCCACGCCGCTGCGCAGCCAGGGGCAACGGGCGCCGACGGCGATGCTCGACGAGCTGATGGCAATGCCCAGCTGGCCGGTTTCGGCGCAGCGGCCGACGATGGAGAAAGTCATGGCGAACTCCTTATTCGGGGATGACCGCGATCACGTCGATTTCCATCAGCCACTGCGGCTGGCCCAGGGCGCTGACCACCAGTCCGGTGGAGATCGGGAACACGCCCTTGAGCCATTTGCCGACCTCCTGGTAGACCGGTTCGCGGTAACGCGGGTCGATCAGGTAGGTGGTGGTCTTGACGATATGACTGAGGTCGCTGCCAGCCTCTTCCAGCAGTTGCTTGACGTTGCGCATGGCCTGCTCGGCCTGGGCCCGCGGGTCGCCGAGGCCGACCAGCTGGCCATTGAAGTCGGTGCCGACCTGGCCGCGCACATACACGGTGTTGCCGGCGCGCACCGCCTGGCACAGGTCGTTGTCCAGGCTCTGGTTCGGGTAGGTGTCTTTGGTGTTGAACATCCGGATGCGGGTATGAGTAGGCATCAGCGGGCTCCCATGCGGCTGGCGGGTTGAGTGGCGGATTCGCGCTCGGCTTGGCGCTGCGCGGCATCGCGATAATCGAAGTAGATGCGCTGTTTGACGATGTGCTCGGCGATGTGCCGGGCGTCGTGCCACACGCCCCAGATAAACGCCGAGCCGCGCCGCGACAGCCACGGCAGGCCGACGAAATAGACCCCGGGCTCGCTGGACACGCCGCGCTGGTGGCGAGGCTTGCCGTTGTCCTTGAAGGCATCGACCTGCAGCCAGCTGTAGTCCACCGAATAACCGGTGGCCCAGATGATGGTGGCGACGTTGGCCTTGACCAGGTCGAGCTCGAGGATCGGCTGGGTCAGGCACGGCGGGTCCGGCAGCATCACCCGGGCTTCGGGCTCTTGCGGCAGGTCCAGGCCGTTGCGGGCGATGTAGGCATCGGCGGCGTCGAGCAGCGCCAGGTAGTTTTCGTCGCCGCGGGCAATGTTCTCGGCCAGGTTGGCCTCGAAGCTGACCACGCCGTTATCGAATGCCTTGGTCAGGCCGACCAGGGTCATGCCCTGGTGGGCCAGCCGGCGGAAGTCCACGGTATGCCCGCCACGGGCGCCGCTGACGGCGATGGTCACGTGCTCCTTGCCCGGCTGCATGGTCTCGGCATCCCACTCGCCGAGCACCCCCAGCCACCAGCAGAAATCACGGTTGCGGTAGGCCCGCGGCGGACGGTCATGGGCCCCGACCGAGAGATAGACCTGCTTGCCGGCGCGTTGCAGTTCATCGGCGATCTGCACCCCTGACGAACCGGCGCCCACTACCAGCACTGCGCCTTCGGGCAGCTGTTGCGGATTGCGGTAGGCCGCCGAGTGCATCTGCAGCACACGCTGATCCTGCGGGGCGATCGGCGGGATCACCGGGCACTGGAACGGACCGGTGGCCACCACCACTTGCCGGGCTTCGATCACCCCGTCGCCGGTGTCCACGGTGAAGCCCGGGCGGGCGGTGTTGCGCACCACCTTCCTGACTTCGACGCCAGTGCGGATCGGTGCGTTGAATTTACGGGCGTAGGTTTCGAAGTAGTCGGCGACCTGGTCCTTGCCGGCGAAGGCATCGGGGTCCAGGCCTTCGAATTCCAGGCCCGGAAAGCGGTCGTGCCAGGCCGGGCCGTTGGCCACCAGCGAATCCCAGCGCCCGCTGCGCCAGGCTTCGGCGATGCGGTTGCGCTCCAGCACCAGGTGCGGTACGCCCAGGCGGCTCAGGTGTTCGCTCATGGCCACGCCGGCTTGGCCGGCGCCCACTACAAGCGTGTCGATTATTGTTTTATGGGTTGTCATGTCTGCGCCCTGTTGAGTGATCCCACGTAGGCAGCCGTGGGCGGTGTAGGACGCATTCTGGGAGAAGGCGGGAAATGCCGAAATTATGATTTTTGTGGTTGCTAGAGAGTAAAAAACTGTCTGGCGATCTGGGGGGCTCTGCATCAGCCCTACAACCGAATCAGCCACTGCCCAGCCTCTTGCAGAATCCTCCTAAATCCCTGCCCCAGCATTCCCGGTACGGTTTCCAGCGACCCTTTCGCTTGAACCAGGACCCGTCATGGCCAGCAACGGACCCGGGCCGATGCCCAATCTTCTACGGCCCGCCAATCCCAACCAGAGCCCCGCCGAAGGCGCCGCCGAAACCGACCAACCGCATTGTCCAGGTCTGGGTAAGAGATGAATGTCATCACCCGATCAAAGTCACTCGCATCCAAGCCGAAGTTGAGCCTTTAGGGCCGAGCCAAGGCAAAACCAATGGCCGTTACGCCTACCCGATCAGTGAAGAGTCCAAACGCTATATAGAGAAGTACGGCATCCCCTATGGCAGTTGGTAATGAAAGCACTCACCTCCCTGCCGGGCAGACCGCAACAATCCTTGCGATAACGCCTTATGCCGTCACCGCCCTCGCCGCCCGACCCTTGCAATCGCGGAAACAATGAAATTCCATTTAAGCAATTGATAGCACCCTAACGAAAGGTGCATGCTAGAGGGCTTTCATCGCGCTTATATCATTCCGAATGATAGTTACCTTCGGCTCATTCGATTCGTGCGATACAACCCCTGCCGAGCATCATCCGCCCATCTCAAATACATTGGCGGATGATCCATGGAACAGTCACTCAAACACTTACGCTTCCCTCTCGCATTATTGGCTGTGCTGGTGATGAGCGCCTGTGGCAAGGCGCCGCAAACGGCCGCCAACATGCCCGCCGCCAAAGTCAGTGTGGCCAAGGTGCTGGAGCAACCGGTCAACGAATGGGACGAGTTCACCGGGCGCCTCGAGGCGCCGGAAACCGTAGAGATCCGCCCACGGGTTTCCGGCCAGATCGACCAGGTGGCCTTCACCGAAGGCGCCCTGGTGAAAAAAGGCGACCTGCTGTTCCAGATCGACCCACGGCCGTTCCAGGCCGAAGTGCGCCGCCTGGAAGCCCAGCTGCAACAAGCCCGGGCCACCGCCACCCGCAGTGCCAATGAAGCCCAGCGCGGCCAGCGCCTGCTGACCAGCAACGCGATCTCCGCCGAGCTGGCCGACACCCGCACCAGCGCCGCCCAGGAAGCCCGCGCCGGGGTCGACGCAATCCAGGCGCAACTGGACGTGGCCAAGCTCAACCTGAGTTTCACCCGGGTCAGCGCGCCCATCAGCGGTCGCGTCAGCCGCGCGCAAATCACCGCCGGCAACCTGGTGACCGCCGATGTCACCCCGCTGACCAGCGTGGTCTCCACCGACAAGGTCTACGCCTACTTCGACGCCGACGAGCGTGTGTACCTCAAGTACACCCAGCTCGCTCGCCAGGGCCAGCGTGGCCAGACCACCCCGGTCTACCTCGGCCTGTCCAATGAAGAAGGCCACCCGCACCTGGGCCAGATGAACTTCGTCGACAACCAGGTCAACCCGCAGACCGGCACCATCCGCGGTCGCGCGGTGTTCGACAACGCCGACGGCAGCTACACCCCGGGTCTCTATGCGCGCCTGAAACTGGTGGGCAGCGGCACCTACTCCGCCGTGCTGATCAACGACGAAGCGGTGGGGACCGACCTGGGCAAGAAGTTCGTGCTGGTGATGGACGCCGACAACAAGCCGGCGTACCGCGCCGTCGAGCTGGGGCCGAAGATCGAAGGCCTGCGCATCGTGCGCAACGGCCTGAACAAGGACGACACCATCATCGTCAAGGGTCTGCAGCGCGCCCGTCCGGGCGCACCGGTCAGCCCTGAAGTGGTGCCGATGGCCAGCAAGGAAACCCTCGCCGCCCTGGCGCAACAAAGAAAGGCCCTGGAAGCCAGCAACCTGCCTCAAGTCGCCCCCGCCAAGGGCGCGTCTGAAGCAGCTGCGAAACTGGCCAGCGCTGCGACTCCACGCGGTTAAGGGAAAAGACTCAAGATGAATTTCTCCCAATTCTTCATTTCACGGCCGATCTTCGCAGCGGTGCTGTCGCTGCTGATCCTGATCGCCGGCTCCATCTCGCTGTTCCAGCTGCCCATCAGCGAGTACCCGGAAGTGGTACCGCCGACCGTGGTGGTGCGCGCCAACTTCCCGGGCGCCAACCCGAAAGTCATCGGTGAAACCGTGGCCGCGCCCCTGGAGCAGGCCATCACCGGGGTCGAGAACATGCTCTACATGTCCTCGCAGTCCACCGCCGACGGCAAGATCACCCTGACCATCACCTTCGCCCTGGGCACCGACCTGGACAACGCCCAGGTGCAGGTGCAGAACCGCGTGACCCGCACCGAGCCCAAGCTGCCTGAAGAGGTGACGCGCATCGGCATCACCGTGGACAAGGCCTCGCCCGACCTGACCATGGTCGTGCACTTGACCTCGCCGGACAAACGCTACGACATGCTCTACCTGTCCAACTACGCCATCCTCAATATCAAGGATGAGCTGGCGCGCCTGGGCGGCGTCGGCGATGTGCAGCTGTTCGGCATGGGCGACTACTCGCTGCGGGTCTGGCTCGATCCGAACAAGACCGCTTCGCGCAACCTGACCGCCACCGACGTGGTCACCGCCATTCGCGAGCAGAACCGCCAGGTCGCCGCCGGTACCCTGGGCGCCCCGCCCGCGCCGAGCGCCACCAGCTTCCAGCTGTCGGTCAACACCCAGGGCCGCCTGGTGACCGAGGAAGAGTTCGAGAACATCATCATCCGCTCCGGCGACAACGGCGAGATCACCCGCCTGAAAGACATCGCCCGGGTCGAGCTGGGTTCCAACCAGTACGCCCTGCGTTCGCTGCTGAACAACCAGCCGGCGGTGGCGATCCCGATCTTCCAGCGCCCTGGCTCCAACGCCATCGAGATTTCCAACGAAGTGCGGGCCAAGATGGCCGAGCTGAAACAGAGCTTCCCGCAAGGCATGGACTTCAGCATCGTCTACGACCCGACCATCTTCGTGCGTGGCTCCATCGAGGCAGTGGTGCATACCCTGTTCGAAGCGCTGATCCTGGTGGTGCTGGTGGTGATCCTGTTCCTGCAGACCTGGCGCGCCTCGATCATCCCGCTGGTGGCGGTGCCGGTCTCGCTGATCGGTACCTTTGCCGTGATGCACCTGTTCGGCTTCTCGCTCAACGCCCTGTCTCTGTTCGGGCTGGTGCTGGCGATCGGTATCGTGGTGGACGACGCCATCGTGGTGGTGGAAAACGTCGAGCGTAATATCGGCCTCGGCCTGAATCCGGTGGAAGCCACCAAGCGCGCCATGCGCGAAGTGACCGGGCCGATCATCGCCACCGCCCTGGTGCTCTGCGCGGTGTTCGTGCCGGCAGCCTTCATCAGCGGCCTGACCGGACAGTTCTACAAGCAGTTCGCCCTGACCATCGCGATCTCCACGGTGATCTCGGCCTTCAACTCCCTGACCCTGTCGCCGGCCCTGGCCGCGGTATTGCTCAAGGATCACCACGCACCGAAGGACGGCTTCTCCAAGTTCCTCGACAGGTTGCTGGGTGGCTGGCTGTTCAAACCCTTCAACCGCTTCTTCGACCGCGCAAGTGGTGGCTACGTCGGCACCGTGCGCCGGGTGATCCGTGGCAGCGGCATCGCCCTGTTCCTCTACGCGGGCCTGATGGTGCTGACCTGGTTCGGCTTCGCCCATACGCCGATGGGCTTCGTCCCGGCCCAGGACAAGCAATACCTGGTGGCCTTCGCCCAACTGCCGGACGCCGCGAGCCTGGACCGCACCGAGGACGTGATCAAGCGCATGTCCGACATCGCCCTGAAGCAACCGGGCGTGGAAAGCGCGGTGGCCTTCCCCGGCCTGTCGATCAACGGTTTCACCAACAGCCCGAACAACGGCATCGTGTTCGTGACCCTCAAGCCCTTCGACGAGCGCAAGGACCCGAGCATGTCCGCCGGGGCCATCGCCGGCGCCCTGAACGGCAAGTATGCCGATATCCAGGAAGCCTACATGGCGATCTTCCCACCGCCGCCGGTACAGGGCCTGGGGACCATCGGCGGGTTCCGCCTGCAGGTCGAGGACCGCAGCGGCATGGGTTACGAAGAGCTGTATAAAGAAGTGCAGAACGTCATCGCCAAGAGTCGCAGCGTGCCGGAACTGGCCGGGCTGTTCACCAGCTATCAGGTCAACGTGCCCCAGGTCGATGCCGCTATCGACCGGGAAAAGGCCAAGACCCACGGCGTGGCCATCAGCGATATCTTCGACACCCTGCAGGTCTACCTGGGCTCGCTGTACGCCAACGACTTCAACCGTTTTGGCCGTACCTACCAGGTCAACGTCCAGGCTGAACAGCAGTTCCGTCTCGAAGCCGAGCAGATCGGCCAGTTGAAAGTACGCAACAACAAGGGCGAGATGATCCCGCTGGCGACCTTCATCAAGGTCAGCGATACCTCGGGGCCGGACCGCGTGATGCACTACAACGGCTTCGTCACCGCGGAAATCAACGGCGCGGCCGCACCGGGCTACAGCTCCGGCCAGGCGGAAGCGGCGATCGAGAAACTGCTCAAGGAAGAACTGCCCAACGGCATGACCTACGAATGGACCGAGCTGACCTACCAGCAGATCCTGGCCGGTAACACCGCGCTGTTCGTCTTCCCGCTCTGCGTGCTGCTGGCCTTCCTGGTACTGGCCGCGCAATACGAGAGCTGGAGCCTGCCGCTGGCGGTGATCCTGATCGTGCCCATGACCCTGCTGTCGGCCATCGCCGGGGTGATCCTGTCCGGTGGCGACAACAACATCTTCACCCAGATCGGTCTGATCGTACTGGTGGGCCTGGCGTGCAAGAACGCGATCCTGATCGTCGAATTCGCCAAGGACAAGCAGGAAGAAGGCCTCGACCCGCTGGCCGCGGTCCTGGAAGCCTGCCGCCTGCGTCTGCGGCCGATCCTGATGACCTCGTTCGCCTTCATCATGGGTGTGGTGCCCCTGGTGTTCTCCAGCGGCGCCGGTGCGGAAATGCGTCATGCCATGGGTGTCGCGGTGTTCTCCGGGATGCTCGGGGTGACCTTCTTCGGCCTGCTGCTGACCCCGGTGTTCTACGTCCTGATCCGCAACTATGTGGAGCGCAGCGAAGCCCGCAAAGCGACCCGAGCCCTGAAACTGGAGGCGCAACAATGAGCCTGAAAGTCTTCCTGCCGAGCTTGCTGGCACTGGCCCTGAGTGCCTGTGCCGTGGGCCCGGACTACCAGACCCCGACCACCGAGGCGGCCCACATCACGGCCGCCGCCGATGGCGCCGCGGGCCAGAAGAATTTCGACCGCGCGCGCTTCGAAGGCATCTGGTGGCAGCAGTTCGACGACCCGGTGCTCAACCAGTTGGTGACAAAGTCCCTGCAGGGCAACCGTGAATTGCGCGTGGCCTTCGCCCGTCTGCGGGCCGCCCGGGCGATCCGCGACGACGCCAGCAACGATGCGATGCCGACCATCACCAGCCGTGCCAGCAGCGACCTGGCCAAGGGTCAGATCCCCGGCCAGACCACCCGCCGGGTCAACAGCGAACGCTACGACCTGGGCCTGGACATGGCCTGGGAGCTGGACCTGTTCGGCCGCATCCAGCGCAACCTGGAAGCCAGCGAAGCCGACCAGCAGGCCGCCGAGGCCGACCTCTACCAGCTGCAAGTCACCATGATCGCCGAGCTGGTGGACGCCTACGGCCAGCTGCGCGGCGCCCAACTGCGGGAAAAGATCGCCCTGGCCAACCTGGACAACCAGCAGGAGTCGCGCAAGATCACCGAAAGCCTGCGTGACGCCGGCGTCGGCGACCAGCTCGACGTGGTTCGCGCCGACGCGCGCCTGGCCGCGGTAGAGGCCAGCGTGCCGCAACTGCAGGCCGAACAGGTGCGCCAGCGCAACCGTATCACCACCCTGCTGGGCGAGCGTCCGGACAAGCTCAGTGTCGATCTCAAGCCCGCGCAGTTGCCGGCGATTGCCAAGGCCCTGCCGATCGGCGACCCGGGCGAACTGCTGCAGCGGCGTCCCGACATCCTCAGCGCCGAACGCCAGCTGGCCGCCGCCACCGCGCGGATCGGCGTGGCCAAGGCCGACCTGTTCCCGCGGGTCAGCCTCAGCGGCTTCCTCGGCTTCACCGCCGGCCGTGGTTCGCAAATCGGCTCCTCGGCCGCCAATGCCTGGGCCCTGGGCCCGAGCATTACCTGGGCGGCCTTCGACCTGGGCAGCGTGCGCGCCCGCCTGCGGGGCGCCAATGCCGACGCCGACGGCGCCCTGGCGACCTACGAACAGCAAGTGCTGCTGGCCCTGGAAGAGTCGGAAAACGCTTTCAGCGACTACGGCAAGCGCCAGCAACGCCTGATCTCGCTGATTCGCCAGAGCGAGTCGAGCCGCGCCGCGGCCGACCTGGCAGAGATCCGCTACCGCGAAGGCACCGTCGACTTCCTGGTGCTGCTGGACGCCCAGCGCGAACGCCTGGCCGCCGAAGACTCCCAGGCCCAGGCCGAGGTCGACCTGTACCGTGGCATCGTCGCCATCTACAAGGCCCTGGGTGGCGGCTGGCAGCCTGAGACGGTGGCCAGCAAGTAAGGCTTCAACCGAGCTCCTTTGGTTGGCCGCAACCAACCAAATTTTTGCCCCGTGTTCTCATTCGGTCACGGGGCTTTTTTTCGCCCATAGAACAGCATCGCGAGCAAGCTCGCGATAGGCGCCCTCGCCGGCACCGCCATTTCCCGACCTACTCCAACACCGTCACCGTCGCCGTGGTGCCAGCGCGCAACCTGTCCTTGTCCGGGTAATCGGGGTCGATGGCGATCCGCACCGGCACCCGCTGCGCCAGCTTGACCCAGGTGTAGCTGGGGTTGATGTTGGCCAGCAGGCGGCTGCCCTGGGAGTTCTCGCGGTCGGTAATGGCGAAGGCGATGCTCTGCACCTTGCCGCCGAAGCTCTCGCCGCTCATCAGCTGGATGCGCACCGCGCTGCCCTCCTCGATCCGCGGCAGCTTGGTCTCCTCGAAGTAGCCGCTGACATAGAAGGAAGCGCTGTCCACCAGCGCCAGCAAGGCCGCGCCGGCAGCGGCATGGTCGCCCTGGCGGGTCTGCAGGTTGGTCACGTAGCCGCTGACGGGGGCTTCGACCCGGGTGCGCTGCAGGTCCAGTTCGGCCTGCTTCAGCGCGGCCTGGGCCAGGTGCACGTTGGCCTGGGCCAGGCCGAGGTTGGCCTGGTCGCGCAACAGGTCGGCCTGGGCCACCGCCACATCGGTATTGGACTTTTCCCACTCCTCGCCGGAAATCGCAAAGCCCTGCTTCAGGGTCCGCCGCCGGCGCTCTTCGCTTTGCCGCTGCTTGAGCTGCGCCGCGCTGGCGGCAATCGCCGCCTCGGACTGGCCGAGGGTGGCGACCGCCACTTCCACCGAGCGCTTGGCATGTTCCACGGCCAGGGCATATTGCGCCGGATCGATCTCCAGCAACAGCTGGCCTTTGTCCACGTGCTGGTTGTCCTGCACCCGCAGGCTGACAATGCGCCCGGCGACGTCCGCCGACAGGGTCACCACATCGGCCCGCACCCGCGCATCGCGGGTCCAGGGCGCGCGGGTGTAATGCTCCCAGGCGAACCAGCCCAGCACCAGCGCCAGCACTACCGCCACCAGGGTGATCGAACGGGCCAGGGTGTTTTTCAGATTCATAGGCTTCCCATCAACAGAATGACCGTGGCGCAGACGCAGGCATACAGCGCCCCTTCGAACAACGCTTCGTGCCAGACGAAACGCAATACACCGAGGCGCCGCAGCCCCCAGTCGAGCAGCAGGAAAATCGGCAAGGCCAGCAACAGGGCCTGGGCAATGGGCGGCAGGTAGACGCCGCCGAATTCGAAATCAATGGGCAAGGGCCGGCTCTCCTGTTTCCGTGGGTTGCAGCATGGGGCGGTAGCGCTCCAGGAAGGCGCCGACGATCAGCAGCGAAACGCGCATGCGGAACACCGACCACAGCTGTTCGCGGGCCTGGGGCCGGTCGTCGCCGTGCAGTTGGTCCAGGTGGTCGCCCAACTCCCGCAGCCGCGCCAGCAGTGGGTCCACATCCAGCCCCGGGCGCCCCGCCACATACCGCCCGACCCACCGCAGCAACTGCTGCAGGTCGGCGTTGGCCGCGCCGCTCAGCCAGGGGTTGTCCAGGCTCTGCTGCTTGAGCTGGTTCATCGCCACGCCCAGGGTCATGCAGGCCAGGCTGGTCTCGAAACGCTCGGCGCAAACCCGGTCGCCGGCGGCGGGCAACAGCCCGAGCATCTGGGTAAGGCGGTCGACCATGCGGCTCTCGAAGACAAACTGCTCCTCATCGCTGGCCGTGGTTTTCTGCAAGGCGTACACCTGCTCGCGGGTGTCGCGGAACAAGCGGCGAATGCGCAGCACCGGGTTGAACGGGAAAATGAACGCATAGACCAGCAACGACAGCACCCCGCCGCTGACATAGGCCCCGGCGAACTCGAACCACTGAGCGGCGTTGTTCTGCCAGGCGCCGATGTTCTGCGGGCCGATCATCAGCAGGCTCGACAGCCCCAGGCCCATGCCGATCCCGGCGGTCATCGGGCTGGCCAGGCCCACCGCGACCGTATACAGCAGCGGCACCAGCAACAGCGCCAGCCATTCGAAATCGCCGATCAAGGGCACCAGGGCGAAGACGTAGACCGCCGAGACCAGCAGCGCCAGGGCCTGGCCGCGCATATAGCTTTGCGCCGCCGCCAAGGGCCGTGGGAAGGTCGCCATCAGCGAACAGAGAATGCCCACCAGGACCATGCTCGAACGCGCACCGTCCCAGGCGGTTTCGATCCAGATCAGCCCGGCGACCAGCAGCGCGGTGAAGGCCCGCAGCGCATTCATCGCCGCCAGCGGCCAGTCCAGGTGCAGTGGGTTTGAGCGGCCCTGGCGGTACAGGCAACTGGCTTGGCGACCGTCCTGGATGGCATCGCTGAATTCGAGAATGTCTTCGAGCTGCTTGAGCATCCGCGCCTGTTCCCAGCGCAGGGCCCAGGCCAGGGAGCGCAGGGTGGCGGGCAAGGCATCGGCCTCGCGCTCGGCACGCCGCGCTTGTTCGTCGAAACGCTGCTGCAAGTGCGCGAACTGCTGCCGCGAGGCGGCGGGCAAGGCACGCCCGTGCTGCGCCAGTTCATCGAGAAACGCCAGCTCGTCGGCGCGCAGTTGCTGGATCGCCTCCGGCAGCTCGCCGACCCAGCGCGCCCGCAGCAGTTCGCGCTGGTGGCGCAGTACGGTGAGGCGCGAGGTCAGCAGCACCAGCTGGTTGCCCAGCAGTTGCACCAGGCCATCGGCGCTGCGCAAGCGCGGCGCGTCGAAATACAGGTGGCGGCGCAACCCTTCCAGGGCGCTGATCTCGCCCAGCAACTGCATCTGCCGCTTGTGGAAGTCGGCCTCGCTTTCGTCGGTGCGAATCGCCGCCGCGGCGTGGGTCGCCAGCAACTTGAGCACCTGGTCGATCTTGGCGAAGTAACCATGGGCCACGGCCTCGGGCCGCGCCGTCAGCAGGCTGACCACGCAGACGCAGGCCACCGCCAGCAGGGTTTCGGTGACCCGGGTAATGGCCAGCATCAGGGTGTTGCCTTGGTCGGGGATCGCCAGCATCGCCACCACCACCGCGGTGTAGCCACTGAGCACGAACGCCTGGGAGCTGGTGTAGCGCAGCAAGGTGCCGCCGGCGGTGCACAACGCCAGCCACAGGCCCAGGGTGACCAGGAACGGCAGCGGCGCCTGGGGGAAGATCGCCATGATCAGCACCGCCACCGCGGCCCCCAGGGTGGTGCCGACCACCTGGCCGAAACTGCGGGCCAGGGCCATGCCGGCCAGGGGCTGGCTGACAATGATCACCGCCATCAGCGACCACTTGGGCTGGTCGAGGTCGAAGATAAACGCCAAGTACAGGGTCAGCAGGCCGGCGGCGATGGTACGCAGGGCGAAGCGCAGCACCGCGCCCCCCGGCTGGATCACGACCTTGAAGTAATTGATCAGTGGCTGCATGAGTGGGTTCTGGACAAAGGGGCACCTGCGGCTAGCGTAGTCAGTCTGCGGCCGGGAAAGCTTATCGTCCCGGCCTTCCCGGCAGGAAGGCAATTTTTTCCGAACTGTCGATCCTTCGCGCCAATCGCTTGGTCAAGCAGAATGATTGGACCAACCGGCGCCGCTCTTCCAGCCTTGCCCGCCGCAAAAACCCGAGTCGTGCCCGCCGCCCCGCAAGCGGGTTTGACTCCGAGGGGAACCTGACCGAAGCTTGCGCCTTCGTAAAGCCGCCCCCGCCATGGATGCCTGCATGACCAAGCCCCGCCGCACCCTGTTGATCAGCCTCCTCGTCGTATTGGCCCTGGGCCTGGCGTGGCTGTTCCTGCGTACCACGCCACCGGCGGTGCCGGATGCGATCAGGCACGGTTACGGCAAGGCGCTGGAGCAGGCGCGCAACGGCCAGCCCGGCGCGGCGCGGGTGCTGTATCAGCAGCTGGGGCGTCCGGACCTGTCGGACAGCCGCCGCATCCGCCTGCTCGCCGAGCTGCACAACTACCCCAGCCCACAGGCGCTGAAACTGGCCGACGCCGGCCTGCACCACACCGAGCCCGAGGTCCGCGAGGCGGCCATTCAGGCGGTGCTCGGCCTGGTTCCGGCGCGCCAGCGCAGCCTGCTGATCGGCCCGCTGCTGGACGACGAAGTGCAAAGCGTGCGCTTCGCCGCCGTCACCGCCCTGCTCGGCCTGTCGCCGGATGAACAGGGCCTGTATTTCGGGCCGCTGCAGCAAGTGATCGATGAGTACACCCAGGTGCTCAAGGCCCAGCCGGAGAACGTCGAGGCACAATACCAGCTGGCGCGCCTGTACCTGCACAACGCCAACCTGGACCAGGCCCAGCAGACGCTGGAGCACGCCTTGAGCCTGCAACCGGACAACCTGCAAGCGGTGATCCTGCAACTGGAGGTGCTCGACCGCCAGGGCCGCAGCGAAGCCGCCCGCCAGTTGCTGGCCAAACAGCTGCAGGCGCAACAGGATTCCGCCTACCTGCAACACGCCCTGGGCATGTGGCTGCTGCACCACGACCAGAGCGAGTTCGCCCTGCTCGGCCTGTCCCGCGCCGTGGAACTGGAGCCGAACAACGCCGACTACCGCTATGACCTGGCCACCACCCTGCACAGCGAAGAAGAGCTGGAAGCGGCGCAGAAACAGCTCGAGGAAATCGTCCAGCGCCAACCCGCCAACCGCAAGGCGCGGGTGCTGCTGATCAAGTACTGGAAGGAAAGCGGCCAGTTGCAGAACGTGCAGATCCTCCTGGCCCAGCTGGAGCAACAGAACCCTGACGATCCGGCCTTGCAGCAAGGCCTGTAAAGGCTATTCCCCTGTAGCCGCTGCCGAGCCTGCAAGGCTGCGATCGACAACGCAGTTGTCGCAAAACCTGATTCTGCGGTGGACCAGGTGGAGTGCGCGGCCTGGATTTACGCCTGCTTTGCAGGCGAGCGCAGCCTCGCGGGCTCGGCAGCGGCTACAGGAGCGCGGCAGACTTCGCGTAGCCGCTGCCGCAGGCGCAAGTCCTGAACATGCATGTTGTCTGATACGCCGCGAGGCTCGATTGACGATCTTGCTGGCGGCTACATGCCCGCTGCCGGCCGCGGGAGGTTACGCCAGCAGGCGCTGGATCTGCTCTTGCAGGCTGTCGAGGTCGAAGGGCTTGGCCAGGATCGGCGCGCTTCTCGCGATGGGGCTGCCGGATTCGAGAATCTCGGTGGGATAGCCGCTGATGAAAATCACCTTGAGGTCGGGGCGCAGTTTCACCGCGGGCTCGGCGATCATCACCCCGGTAATCCCGCCCGGCAGCCGGTAGTCGGTGATCATCACATCCAGGTGCGGTTTGCTGGCGAGGATCTCGAATGCCTGCTCGCCGTTTTCCGCCTGCAACACCCGGTAGCCCAGGCCCGACAGATAGTCGGCGAGCAACATCAGAATCACCGGTTCATCTTCGACGATCAGTACGACGTCTTGTGCATCTTCACTCATGAGAAGCCTTTGTTCGGTCAATAGCTGCTGATACGACCATCCGGTCATCCAGAAGGTTGCGTGGGAGCCGGTGTTTTCCTACAGCGGCAGACAAACGCGAAACAGGGCACCTTCGCCGATCCTGCTGTCGACTTCGATGGTGCCGCCATGGGCGGTGACGATCTGCTCGGAAATGAACAACCCCAGCCCGAGCCCGGCCACCGCATGATTGACAGAGACGCGCTCGAACTGCTGGAAGATACGCGCCTGGTTTTCCTCGCTGATGCCAATCCCGTGATCGCGCACTTCGACCCGCGCCTGCCCGTCCGCGCTGTACACCCGTACTTCGATCGGGCTCTTGGCGCCATAACGCAAGGCATTGGTCAGCAGGTTGGAGATCACCTGTTCAATGCGGAACTCGTCCCACTGGCCGAGTACCGAGTCTTCGGCGCTCAGGGCAATCGACGACTCAGCGGCCTCGACCTGGGGCGCGAAATTCTCCAGCAGGCCGCGTACCAGCTGCACCAGGTCGACCCGGCTCGGGCGGATCGACAGCTTGCCGGTACGGATCCGCGAGATGTCCAGCATGTCCTCGATCAGGCGGATCAGGCTTTTGATCTGGCGCTCGTCGCGGTCGACCATGGCGTGCATCTTGTCCAGGGTGAAGGCGGCGGCGTTGTCGCGGGCCAGGTGCATCTTGCGCAGTTGGGTTTCCAGGATCAGGCCGTTCAGCGGCGTGCGCACCTCGTGGGCGACGATCGACATGAAATCGTCACGCATGCGCACCGCCTGCTCCAGCTCGTTCTGGGTCGCCTGCAACTGCTTGAGCAATGCCTCCTGCTCGCGCCGGCTCTGCTCCAGGGCTTCGACCTGCTGCTTCATGGCCTTGCTCTGCCGGTACAGGTCGACGAACACATTGACCTTGCTCTTCACCGCATGGGTATCCAGCGGCTTGTGTAAAAAGTCCACCGCGCCGCTTTCGTAGCCCTTGAAGGCATAGTCGAGCTCGCGCCCGGCGGCGCTGACGAACACGATGGGGATGTTCTTGGTCTTCTCGGTGCCGCGCATCAACTCGGCCAGCTCGAAACCGTTCATGCCGGGCATCTGCACATCGAGGATGGCCATGGCGAACTCATGCTGGAGCAACAGCGACAATGCCTCGTCTGCTGACAGCGCCTTGTACACCTGGCGGTCCTCGCGCTTGATCAGCGCCTCGAGGGCCAACAGGTTCTCTGGCAGATCGTCGACGATCAGCAGCTTGGCTTGGATATTACTTAACATGCGATTCGTTCCAGCTCGACAAGCAGACGGCTGATGCCGTGCAAAGGGAGAATGTAATCCGGTCGGTGCAGCGCGATGGCCGCCTCGGGCATGGTCGCCACCTGGGCCTCGGCCGGGTCCTGGACAATGCTCAGGCCGCCGCGCCGCTTGACCTGGGCCAGGCCATGGGCGCCGTCCTGGTTGGCCCCGGTCAGCAGCACCGCGGCCAGGCGCGGGCCATAGGCATCGGCGGCGGAGTCGAACAGGTAATCGATGGCGGGACGCGAATGATGCACGCGCTCCTCCTGGCTCAGGGACAGGCTGCGGTCCTGTTCCACCGACAAGTGATAACCGGGCACGGCGAAATACAGGGTGCCGCGCTCGATGGTCTGCTTGTCGCGGGCCTCTTTCACGGGCAGCGCCAGGCGCTGGGCGAACAGCTCGGCCAACTGGCTGCGATGCTCTTCGGGCAGGTGCAGCACCACCACTATCGGCAGGCTGAAGCCCTCGGGAAACGCCGTGAAGATTTTCAGCAACGCCTCGACGCCGCCGGCCGACGCGCCTATCACTATGGCCTCGACCCGCGGCAAGGCGGATTGCCCGTTGGCGTCATCGTTCATGATTTGCGGTAGACCCGTTCTTGTTTGACCAGCGGCTCGAAATGCTCGCCGTAGGTCGAGAAGTCCAGGGTTTCCTTGCTGCCCAGCACCAGGAACCCACGGTGGCAGAGCGACTCGTGGAACAGGCCGAAGGCCCGGTCCTGCAACTTCTTGTTGAAATAGATCAGCACGTTGCGACAGGAAATCAGCTGGGTTTCGGAAAACACGCTGTCGGTCGCCAGGCTGTGATCGGCGAAGGTCACGTTCTCACGCAAGGTCTTGTCGAAGATCGCGTAGTCGTAGGCCGCCGTGTAGTAGTCGGCAAAGGAGCGCAAACCGCCGGCCTGCTGGTAGTTCTGGGTATAGGCGCGGATGTTCTCCAGGGAAAAGATGCCCTGCTTGGCCTTCTCCAGGGAGCTGGGATTGATATCGGTGGCGTAGATGATGGTGCGCTCCAGCAACCCTTCCTCGCGCAACAGGATGGCCATGGAATAGACCTCTTCGCCGGTGCTGCAGCCGGCGATCCAGATCTTGATCGAGGGATAGGTCTTGAGCAGCGGCACCACTTCCTGGCGAATCGCCAGGAAGTGCGACGGGTCGCGAAACATCTCGCTGACCGGGATCGTCAGGAACTGCAGCAGCTGCATGAACGCGCCCGGATCGTGCAGCACCCGCTCCTGCAGGGCGGAAATGGTCTTGCATTCGAACTGGCGCAGCGCATGGTTGATCCGGCGCTTGATCGAGGCGCCGGAGTAATCGCGGAAGTCGTAGCTGTACTTGAGGTAGATAGCTTCGATCAACAGGCGCAGTTCAATCTCGGTATTGCGCTCCACTAGATTCTTTCCATCTTGGGTAACCAGACTCGAATGAGGGAAAACAGCCGGTCGAGGTCGATCGGCTTGGCCAGGTAATCGTTGGCCCCGGCCTGCAGGCAGCGCTCCTGATCGTCCTTCATGGCCTTGGCGGTCACCGCGATGATCGGCAGCTTGCGCCAGCGCGGCTGCTTGCGGATTTCCTGGGTGGCTTCGTAGCCGTCCATCTCGGGCATCATCACGTCCATCAGCACCAGGTCGATGTCCTCGACTTCGTTGAGCTTGGCGATCGCCTCATGGCCATTGCGGCCGATGACCACGATCGCGCCCTTCTGCTCCAGGGCGCTGGTGAGGGCGAAGATATTGCGCACGTCGTCGTCCACCAGCAGGACCTTGCGCCCCTCGAAGACCTTGTCGCGGCTGCGGGCGGCCTTGAGCATCTTCTGCCGCTCGTGGGACAGCTGCGACTCGACCTTGTGCAGGAACAGGGTCACTTCGTCCAGCAGGCGCTCGGGCGAGCGCGCGCCCTTGATGATGATCGAGCGCGAATACTTGCGCAGCTCCGCCTCTTCGTCGCGGGTCAGGTTGCGCCCGGTGTAGACGATCACCGGCGGGAACGAGCAGATGTCCTCGGTGGACATGCGCTTGAGCAGGTCGTTGCCGAGCATGTCCGGCAGCTTCAGGTCGATGACCATGCAGTCGTAGAGGTTGTCGCGCAGCAGCTCCAGGGCCTCCTGGGCCAGGCCGACAGCGGTGATCTCGATGTCGTCGTCGCCGATCAGCCGGGCGATGCTGTCGCGCTGCAGGTCGTCGTCCTCCACCAGCAGCACACGCTTGACCTTCTGGGTGAGCTTGGCTTCCAGGCGGGCGAACACGTCCTTGAGCTCTTGCCGGGTGGTGGGCTTGACCGCGTAGCCGATGGCGCCCATGTGCATGGCGGCCTCGACCCGGTCTTCCACGGAGATCACATGCACCGGGATATGCCGGGTGGCGGCATGCGCCTTGAGGCGCTGCAACACCGTCAGCCCGGAATGATCCGGCAGGCGCATGTCCAGCAGGATCGCGTCCGGCACGAACTGCTCGGCCAGGCTGTAGCCCTCGTCGGCGCCGTGGGCTACCAGGCACTGGTAACCCAGCTCGTGGGCCAGGTCATACAGAATGTGGGCAAAGTTCGGTTCGTCCTCCACCACCAGGATGCAGCGGGTGGCGAACGGTACCTTGTCGCGATCGTCGGCGAAACGCGCAATCTCCACCTCAGGCACCGGCGGTGCAGCCGGTTTGCTCGGCGCCGGCGCCACCCGCACGGCGGCGGGCCTGGTCGCCTCTTGCGGCTCTGGTGCGTGCTCGACGTATTGTTCCGGCAGCACCAGGGTGAAGACACTGCCCTGCCCCGGCTCGCTGGCGACCGTGATCGAACCGCCGAGCAATGCCGCCAGGTCGCGGGAAATCGACAACCCCAGGCCCGTGCCGCCATAACGGCGATTGGTGGTGCCATCGGCCTGGCGGAAGGCTTCGAAAATGCTTTCCTGCTGTTCCGGGGCGATGCCAATGCCCGAGTCGCGCACAGCAAAGGCAATGCCCGCCTCGGGCTCGCGCGACACGGTCAGGCTGACCTGGCCCTTCTCGGTGAACTTCACCGCGTTGGACAGCAGGTTCTTGAGAATCTGCTCGACCCGCTGGCAGTCGGTGAACAGCATCGAAGGCGCGCCAGGCTGCAACTCGACACGAAATTCCAGGCCCTTGTCCGCGGTCAGCGGCTGGAACAGCCCGCGCAGGCCTTCCACCAGGCGCGCGACGCTGGCGTTTTCCGGACGCACTTCGAGCTTGCCGGCTTCGACCTTGGAAATATCGAGAATGTCGTTGATCAGGTTGAGCAGATCGTTACCCGCCGAATAAATCGACTCGGCGAACTGCACCTGTTCGGCACTGAGGTTTTCCTCGGCGTTTTCCGCCAGCAGCTTGGCCAGGATCAGCGAGCTGTTCAGCGGCGTGCGCAGCTCGTGGGACATATTGGCGAGGAATTCGGACTTGTACTTGCTCGAACGCTGCAGCTCCTCGGCACGCTCCTGCAGCTGCACCTGGGCCTGGTTCAGCTCGCCGTTCTTGCGGTCCATGGCGTCGCGCTGCTCCGCCAGCTGCTCGTTGGTCTGCTCCAGTTCCACCTGCTGGGCCTCCAGGTGCACCTGGGACTCCTTGAGCACCCGCGACTGTTCCTCGAGCTCCTCGTTGGCGGTCTTCAGTTCTTCCTGTTGCACTTGCAGCTCTTCGTTGAGCTGCTGGGTTTCGGCCAGCACTTCCTGCAGGCGCTGGCGATAACGCGCGCCCTCGATGGCGGTGCCGATATTGCCGGCGATCAGTTCCAGCAGCTCGACATCACGCTCGCTGAGGGCGCGCAGGAAGCCCAGCTCGATCACCCCGTTGACCCGGTCGTCGTCGCTGGTCGGCACCACCAGCACGCTGCGAGGCACGCCTTCGCCCAGGCCGGAGCTGACCTTGAAGTAATCGGCGGGCACCTCGTCCAGGCGGATCAGCCGGTCCTGCTGGGCCGCCTGGCCGACCATGCCTTCACCGAGGAAAATCGACTGTTCGCGCTCTTCCTGCTCGCGGGAGAAGCCGTAGGCGGCCACGCGCTTGAGGCCGCCGTGCTCTTCACGCACGTACAGCGCCGCCACCACGCTGCCCAGGTATTGCGCGCAGAACTGCAGGAGGTTGCGCCCCAGCAGGTTCAGCGTCAGTTGCCCCAGCAACTGCTCGGCCAGTTCGGTCTGGCCACTGCGCAGCCAGGCCTGTTGCGCCAGGCTCCGGGCACTTTGCTGCTGGGCCTCGAGGTTGGCGCTGTAGCTCTTCGACAGGTTGAGCAGGTCGCGGCGCCCGATATAGGCCAGCAGGCCGCTGATCACCACCACGAACAGCAGGTACAGGACCACGCTGAGGATCGTGGTACGCGTGACATTCTCGTTGCGATCGACCCGCAGTTGCTGCTCCATCGCCACCGCTTCGTCGTACTCCTTGCGCATCTGGTCGGTCAGGCGCTTGCCCCGGCCGGACTGCACCGAGCGGCGATAATCGCCCTCCTGGCGGCGCATCTCGATCATGTTTTTCGCGTGCAGGCCCCACTCTTCCTGCAAGGCCTCCAGGCGCTTGAAGCGGTCCACCTGCTGTGGGTTATCCGCCACCAGCCCGCGCAGCTCGCGCAATTCGCTGAAGATCTGCGGCTTGGCCACTTCATACGGGTCGAGAAAATGCTCGTCGCCGGTGATCAGGAAGCCGCGCATGCCGGTTTCCAGGTCGACCGTCAGCTTGGCGGCCTGGTTGATGCCGTTGATCACCCGATCGCTGTGCTGGACCCACTGGATCGCCGAGAGCAGATAGCTGATCAGGGACACGAAGACCACCGCGCTGAGCACGCCCACGCCCAGGGGAAGCGCGATGTTGCGGCTTAGCAGCTTGCGAAAACTCTGTTCATCGACCGAAGACGAAGAGATCATTGAAAGGCCTTGGTAAAGGGTCAAAAACCATGGAGTTTGCCCCAAAGGAGGGCAGCGTATCTATGCTTGCGACAAGCTCGGTGGCAATTTTTCATCCTGCACTGCCCACCCTCGATCAGACAGGTTATTCTGGCACAACTTGTACAGGATTACTTTTTTGTACAGCCTTGGGAACTTGTCATTGCGCGTTATTTACTGATGCAAGAGACAAGCACTTTTTTCCGCTGCCGTCCTTTTTTTCCATTTATTTTCGAGAGCCTTGCCATGTCCCCCACCGATTCCACCATCCTGGTCGTCGAAGACGATGCCATCGTGCGCATGCTGATTGTCGATGTGCTGGAGGAGCTGGAATTCAAGGTGCTGGAAGCCGCGGGCAGCGAAGAGGCCCTGGCCCGGTTGCAGGACCGCGCGCTGCGGATCGACCTGATGATGACCGACGTCGGCCTGCCCGGCATGGACGGCAAGGAACTGGCGGCCAGCGCCCGCGCCTTGCGCCCGGAGTTGCCGGTACTGTTCGCCAGTGGCTACGCGGAAAACATCGAGGTGCCTGCCGGCATGGAGGTGATCGGCAAGCCCTTCTCCATCGACCAGTTGCGCGACAAGGTCCGCGCCATCCTCGGCTGAACCCTCGGTAACCCGCGCCGACCCGACGAGCACCTCGGCCATGGGCGCCAGGGCGGCCGCGCCAGCGCCCTGCTGTGGTTTAATGGCGCCCCCCACAGACACCCCCGCGCTTTTCAGGAATACCCACTCATGAGTCCGACCGCCGCCACCAAAGTCCTGGTCATTGGTTATGTCTGGCCCGAACCCCGCTCATCGGCGGCCAGCGGGCACCTGATGCAGATCCTCCAGGTCCTCCTCCGGCAAGGCTGGGACATCACCTTCAGCAGCCCGGCCAACCCCGGCGAGCACAAGGAAGACCTGAGCGCCCTGGGCATCCGCGAGTGCCCGATCGAACTGAATAACAGCAGTTTCGACCGCTTCATCGCCGAACTGGCGCCGGATATCGTGCTGTTCGACCAGTTCATGATGGAGGAACAGTTCGGCTGGCGCGTCGAACAACAGTGCCCCGGCGCGCTGCGCGTGCTCGAGACCTCCGACCTGCAGAGCCTGCGCCACGCCCGCCATCAGCGCCTCAAGGAGCGCCTCAAGGCCAGCGACGACAACGATGACTTCAGCGCCCTGTTCGCCCCCGCCGCCGCGCAGGAGTTCGCCGCCATGGCCGACACCGACCAGGCCCGGCGCGAGATCGCCGCGCTGTACCGCTGCGACCTGAGCCTGATGATCTCCGAGTTCGAGATCGAGTTGCTGGTCGGGCAATTCGGTTTGCCGCCGGCCTTGCTGCACTGGTGCCCGCTGATGCCCGAGCACATGCCGCACAGCTATGTGCCCTTCGCCGAACGGGCGCACTTCCTGAGCATCGGCAACTTCCGCCACGCGCCGAACTGGGACGCGGTGCTGTGGATGAAGAACGCCGTGTGGCCGCTGATCCGCCAGCAGCTGCCGGGCGCGCAGTTGCATCTCTATGGCGCCTACACCCCGCCCAAGGCCGCGGCCCTGCACAACCCGGCCCAGGGTTTCCAGGTGATGAACTGGGCCGAGGATGCCTTGCAAGTCATGTCCGCCGCGCGGATCTGCCTGGCGCCGCTGCGCTTCGGCGCGGGCATCAAGGGCAAGCTGCTGGACGCCATGCTTTGTGGCACGCCGAGCGTCACCACCCCGGTCGGCGCCGAAGCCATGCACGGTGACGCGCCCTGGCCGGGAGCGATTGCCGAGTCGGCCAGCGCCATCGCCGCGGCGGCGGTGCGCCTGTACCAGGACCAGGCGCTGTGGAGCGCGGCCCAGGAACAGGGGCGCCAACTGTTGCTTGCGCGCTATCGGCAACAGGTCCACGGCCCGGCCCTGATCGAGCGCCTGCAGTACTGCCGGGCGAACCTGGCGCAACTGCGCCGCGATAACTTCACCGGCGGCATGCTGCGTCACCATCACCACAAGAGCACCCAGTACATGGCGCAGTGGATCGAAGCGAAAAACCGCCTGGCCTGAGGCACGCCCGCCGATCCCCCGGACACCCGACCCTGTAGCCGCTGCCGCAGTCTGCGATCGACCCCGAAGGGGGCGCCGCTCTTGCGGGCCCTGAAGGTCCTGCGGACCTTGTCGCAGGCTGCGCCAGCGGCTACAGGTGTTACGGCCGGCACTGGTGCTGAGGGTTTGAAGGAGGCATGATCGGGCGCAACAACGATAAAAGCGCAGCGCCATGAGCCGATCAGCGAGAGTCACCGACCCTTCCTACGAATTGATGGACGACCATAACGGCCTGTCGATCATCTATCGCCAGCACGGCTTCCCCTGCCCCCTGGTGCGCTGGCACTTCCACAAGGAGTACGAGCTGCACCTGATCGTCGCCAGCTCCGGCAAGGTGTTCATCGGCGACTACATCGGCAACTTCTACCCCGAATCGCTGTTCCTCACCGGCCCCAACCTGCCCCACAACTGGATCAGCCAGGTGGCCGAGGACGAAGTGGTGGCCAAGCGCGACATGCTGGTGAACTTCACCGACGAGCTGTTCGAAAGCGGCTATCAGGTGTTCGCCGAACTCAAGAGCCTGACGCCGCTGCTGGAGCGCGCGCAGTACGGCATCGAGTTTCGTTGCAAACGCACCATCGCCCAGGCCATGGAGCTGATGCAGCGCATCGCCGACTCCAGCGGCATCACCCGCCTCGGGCACTTTTTCATCCTGCTGGAACTGCTGGCCGCCTGTGACGATTACCAGTTGCTGTCCGGCGCCACCAACGTGCAACTGGCCGACGAGCACAACGTCGACCGCACCAACCGCGCGGTGGACTACATCTTCGCCCACTACGCCCGCGAACTGCCGCTGGAGGAAGTCGCCGACTACCTGGGCATGAAACCCACCTACTTCTCCCGGGTGTTCAAGCAGGCCACCGGCCGCTGCTTCGTCGAGTTCGTCAACCGCCTGCGCATCAGCAAATCCTGCGAATTGCTGGCCGACGGCGACAAGCCAGTGACCGACGTGTGCTTCGAGTCCGGCTTCAACAACATCTCCAATTTCAACCGGCGCTTCCAGCAACTCAAGGGCATGACCCCTTCCCACTACCGACGCCTGGCCGTGCAGCGCCTGACCGAACAGAACCTGGCCTGACCCCACAAACACCGCCGCCCCCTTCGTAGGAGCGAGGCTTGCCCGCGATGCAGGCACTGTGGTGTGTCAGGCATTGTGCGGCGTGGCTATCGCGGGCAAGTCGGATCGCCGCCCGCTCGCTCCTACAGACACAAACACGCGCCCCGCGAAACGCGCTCCGTTCAGCTGACGTTCAGCAAATAGCAACCATAGTCATTTGCGAATACGTATCAACATGTTACAACTTAGCTCCCTATCTATCTCCCCGCCGGTGCTGAATGCTCGTTCCATTTCTGATCATGCTGCGCGAAGGGATCGAAGCCGCGCTCATCGTTGGCATCATCGCCAGTTACCTGCAACAGACCGGGCGCGGCCAGTGGATGCCGGCCGTGTGGATCGGCGTGTTTCTCGCCGCGGCCCTGGCGCTGCTGGTGGGGGGCGGCCTGGAGCTGATGAGCGCCGAGTTTCCGCAAAAGCAGCAGGAACTCTTCGAAGGCATCGTCGGCCTGGTGGCTGTGGGCATCCTCAGCTCCATGGTGTTCTGGATGCGCAAGGTCGCGCATTCGCTCAAGCATTCCCTGCAAGCCTCGCTGGACCAGGCGCTGACCGGCTCCCGGCACCAGGTCACGGCGCTGATCGCCATGGTGTTCTTCGCCGTGGCCCGCGAAGGCCTGGAAACCGTGTTCTTCCTCCTCGCGGTGTTCCAGCAGAGCCAAGGCCCCGCCGCGCCCATCGGCGCCCTGCTCGGCCTGGTACTGGCAATCATTGTCGGCTGGCTGATCTACAGCGGCAGCATGCGCCTGAACCTCAGCGCGTTCTTCCGCTGGACCGGCCTGTTCATCCTGGTGGTGGCCGCCGGCATCCTCGCCAACTCGGTGCAGGCCCTGCATGAAGCCGGGGTCTGGAACCACCTGCAGACGGTGCTGTTCGACTTCAGCGCCAGCCTGCCGATGGACGGCCCGCTGGGCTCGGTGCTGGCCGGCATGTTCGGTTACCAGGACGCGCCGACCGTCAGCACCCTGGGCGCCTATCTGATCTACGTGCTGGTGACCCTGGTGCTGTTCTTCATGCCTGGCGCGGCACCCGCCGCCAGCCCATCGTCTTCCGTTTCCAGCCAGTAAGGCCTTTCCATGACCCAGCAAGCCTCCCCACAGCCCCCGACACCGAGCGTCCTGCGCTGGGCACTCGCCGGCTCCGTGATGGTGATGATCGCCGCCGGCGGGCTGTTCTATTACGCCTCGCAGCTGGCCGCCAGCAAGCGCCAGGCGCACCAGGACGAAATCACCGTGACCATCCACCCCCGCAGCTGCGAGCCGAACGCCCTGAGCGTGCCGGCCGGGCCAGCGAGCTTTCGTATCGTCAACCGCTCGGACCGCGCCGTGGAATGGGAAATCCTCGACGGCGTGCTGGTGGTCGAAGAACGGGAAAACATTGCGCCGGGCCTGAGCCAGGTGATCAACGCCAGGCTGCAGCCCGGCGACTACGCCATCACCTGCGGCCTGCTGAGCAACCCGCGCGGCACCCTGCATGTGACCCCGACGGCCGAGTCCGACGCCCAGGCCAAGGCCCGACCGTCGATGGTCGCTTTTATCGGTCCGCTGTCGGAGTTCCGGGTCTACCTGAGCCACCAGAGCAGCGCCCTGATCAAGGCCGTGAGCGAGCTGGAGCACGCCATCCAGGCCGGCGACCTGGCCCAGGCCCGGGCCTTGTACCTGCCGGCGCGCGCGGCCTACCAGCGTCTTGCTCCGGCCGCCCAGCGCCTGGGCGAGCTGGACAACAGCATCAACGCCCGCGCCGACTATTTCGAAAAACGCGAGCAGGACCCCGCCTTCGTCGGCTTCCACCGCCTCGAATACGCGCTGTTCCAGCAACGCGACCTGAGCGGCCTGGCGCCGATCGCCCAGCGCCTGCTCAGCGATGTCACCACGCTCAAGCAACAACTGCTGGCCCAGTCGCTGCCACCGGAGCAACTGGTCAGCCTGGTCGCGCGCACCCAGCGCAGCATCGCCGAGGTGCGCGCCGGCAGCGGCGAGGAAGAACGCTACAGCCACAGCGACCTCAACGGCTTTGCCGCCAACCTGGAGACCACGCGCAAGGTCGTCGACCTGCTGCGACCCTTGCTGGCCAAGCCCGCCACCCCGCTGCTGGCGCAGATCGACAGCGCCCTCGGCGCCCTCGACAGCCAGTACGGCGCCTTGCGCAGCGCCGAGGGCTATGCCTCCTACGACAGTGTCGGCGCCGATCAGCGCAAGCGGATCGCCGACCAGGCCAAGGCTCTGGCCGATGCACTCGATGGAATCGATCCCGTCCTTGGCCTCTCCGGCCTGTAAGCAGAAGACCTCCGCCCGATGAACGATTCAGACGCTTCCAATCCAGATTTCTCCGCCCAACGCCGTCGCGTGCTGCTGGGCATGGGCGCCGCCGGTGTGGCTCTGGCCGGCAGCAGCCTGAGCTGCCCGGCGCTAGCAGCCCAGACCGGGAAAGCCGCCGCCCAGGTCACGCAAGCACCGAGCAGCGACCAGACCCAGGACCGCCATGACTTCCATGGCCAGCACCAAAGCGGCATCGTCACCCCGCGCCCGGCGGCCGGCATGCTGGTGGCGTTCGACGTGCTGGCCAGCGACCGCGAAGACCTGGAGCGACTGCTGCGCACCCTCGACCAGCGCATCAAGTTCCTGATGACCGGCGGCCCGGTGCCCCAGGTCGATCCGAAACTGCCGCCGCTGGACTCGGGCATCCTCGGCCCGGTGGTGACCCCGGACAACCTGACCATCACCGTCTCGGTGGGCGCCTCGCTGTTCGACGAGCGCTTCGGCCTGGCCGCGGCCAAACCCAAGCGCCTGATACGCATGGTCGGCTTCCCCAACGATGCGCTGGAACCCGACTGCTGCCACGGCGACCTGAGCCTGCAGTTCTGCGCCAACACCACCGACACCAATATCCACGCCCTGCGCGACATCGTAAAAAACCTGCCGGACCTGCTGCTGGTGCGCTGGAAGCAGGAAGGCAGCGTGCCGCCCCAGGCCCCGGCGCGTCCTGGCGAGCCGGCGCAGAGCGCACGCAACTTCCTGGGTTTTCGCGACGGCTCGGCCAACCCCGACTCCAACGACCGCAAGGCCATGGAACGGATCGTCTGGGTCCAGCCCGGCAGCGACGAACCGGCCTGGGCCGCCCATGGCAGCTATCAGGCGGTACGCATCATCCGCAACTTCGTCGAACGCTGGGACCGCACGCCCTTGCAGGAACAGCAAAGCATCATCGGCCGGGTCAAGGCCTCGGGCGCGCCCATGGACGGCCAGCAGGAACATCAGGTGCCGGACTACCGCAAGGACCCGCACGGCCAGCTGACCAAGCTCGACGCCCACATCCGCCTGGCCAACCCGCGCACCGCCGAGACCCAGCGCAACCTGATCCTGCGCCGGCCGTTCAACTACTCCAATGGGGTGAACAAGAACGGCCAACTGGACATGGGCCTGCTGTTCATCTGCTACCAGGCCGACCTGGAGCAAGGCTTCATCGCGGTGCAGACCCGCCTCAACGGCGAGCCCCTGGAGGAATACCTCAAGCCGGTGGGCGGCGGTTATTTCTTCAGCCTGCCCGGTGTCAGCGGCGAGCAGGACTTCCTCGGCCGCACGCTGCTCGAGGCCACCCAAGCGAAAACCCGTGCCTGACCACCCTCCATCCCCCCACGGAAACGTCCCATGAAAAAGTCGCCCCTCGCTGTGTTGCTGACCCTTGGCCTGCTGCATGTTCCGCTGTCGGCGGTTGCCGCCACCTCGCCGCTGGAGCTGGTGGGGCCGATTTCCGACTACAAGATCTACGTCACCGAGCAGCTCGACGAGCTGGCCAGCCACACCCAGGCCTTCACCGACGCGGTGAAGAAAGGTGATTTGGCTACGGCTAAAAAACTCTACGCACCGACCCGGGTGTACTACGAGTCGATCGAGCCGATCGCCGAACTGTTCAGCGACCTCGACGCGGCCATCGACTCGCGGGTCGACGACCACGAACAAGGCGTCGAGGCCGAGGACTTCACCGGCTTCCACCGCATCGAGTATTCGCTGTTCGCCCAGCACTCCACCCAGGGCCTGGATGCCCTGGCCGACCGCCTGAGCAAGGACGTCAAGGACCTGCAGGCCCGCGTCGCCGGCCTGACCTTCCCACCGGAAAAAGTCGTCGGCGGCGCCGCCGCCCTGCTGGAGGAAGTGGCCGCGACCAAGGTCTCCGGCGAGGAAGACCGCTACAGCCACACCGACCTCTACGACTTCCAGGGCAACATCGACGGGGCGAAGAAAATCGTCGACCTGTTCCGTGCGCAGATCGAGCAGCAGGACCCGGCCTTCGTCGCCAAGGTCGACAAGAACTTCGCCACGGTGAACAAGATCCTGGCCAAGTACAAAACCACCGACGGCGGCTTCGAGACCTACGACAAGGTCAAGGACAACGACCGCAAGGCGCTGGTGGGCCCGGTCAATACCCTGGCCGAAGACCTCTCGACCCTGCGCGGCAAGCTGGGGCTGGACTGATCTCCGGGTACCCGGCCCGATCTTGCGTAGGAGCGAAGCTTGCTCGCGATAAGTTCGCCAGGACAACACGGTGAAATTTGACGACCGCCGCTGCGCGGCTATCGCGAGCAAGCTTCGCTCCTACAGGCAAGCGTCCGGCCGGCGTGCCGATGACTCGCCCCGTCACCCGCCCTGCTGGGCTACCATCACCTGCGCCAATAACCCTGGGCGCGGGCGCGTTTTGTCTATAACGTCCCGCGCACTCCCGACTTTCATGGAAGACCCTGCATGTCCACTGCCACGGCCCAACCGCCGCAGACCGCCGCGCCGTTCAAACTGCTGCCGCTGATGCTCGCCTACATGGCCTGCACCATGTCGATGATGGCCTTCGTCTCGCTGATCGGTCCGATCGTGCGCGTGCTCGGCCTGGCCACCTGGCAGGCCGGCGCGGCGGTGACCGTCTCCGGGGTGATCTGGATGCTCCTGGCACGCCCCTGGGGCCAGGCCAGCGACCGCTTCGGGCGCCGTCGGGTGCTGCTGCTCGGCACGGCCGGCTTCACCCTCGCCTATTGGGCGCTGTGCCTGTTCATCGATGTCTCGCTGCACCTGCTGCCGGGCATGTGGCTGGCCTTTATCGGCCTGATGCTCGGGCGCGGCCTGATCGGGGTGTTCTACGCGGCCATTCCGGTGGGCGGCTTTGCCCTGATCGCCGACAACGTCGAACCCGAACATCGGGCCCGCGCCATGGCCACCCTGGGCGCCGCCAACGCCGTCGGCCTGGTGCTGGGGCCGGCCGTGGCCGCGCTGCTCGCCCGGGTCAGCCTGAGCCTGCCGCTGTATGCCATGGCCGTGCTGCCGCTGGCGGCGTTCCTGGTGCTGCTGTACAAGCTGCCGCGCCAGGAACTGCACCTCAAGCAGGCGCCGCGCTCGGTACGCCTGAGCGACCCACGGCTGCGCCGGCCGATGGCGGTGGCCTTCGTCGCCATGCTTTGCGTGTCCATCGCGCAGATCACCGTGAGCTTCTACGCCCTCGACCGCCTGGGCCTGGACAGCGCCGACGCCGCCCAGGCCGCCGGCATCGCCCTGGCCATGGTCGGCGTGGCGCTGATCTGCTCGCAACTGGTGGTGCGCAAACTCGAATGGCCGCCGCTGCGGATGATCCGCGCCGGCGCGCTGCTGGCCGCCAGCGGTTTTGCCGGCTGCATGCTGGTGGAAAGCGCCTGGGGACTGTGGCTGGGGTTCTTCGTCTCGGCGGCGGGCATGGGCGCGATCTTCCCGTCCTTCTCTGCCCTGGCGGCCAACGCCGTGGACGCCTCGGAACAAGGCGCCACCGCCGGTTCGATTGGCGCGGCCCAGGGGTTTGGCGTGGTGATCGGCCCGTTGGCCGGCTCGCTGATCTACGCCGTCGAACCGCGCCTGCCCTACCTGATTGCCACGCTGTTGCTGCTGTTGGTGGCGGTCTGGCCGGCGGCGAAAAGCCCCAGCTGATCCGGGCGCTGATACAGCTGTAGCCACTGCCGCAGGCTGCATACGTCCCGAAGAGGCGCGACGATCTCAAGATCGATGAAGGCCCTGCGGGCCTTATCGCAGCCTCGCGGGCTCGGCAGCGGCTACAGGATCGGGGCCTGGCTTCGTGTAGCCGCTGCCGCAGGCTGCGATAAGCCCCGCAGGGGCTTCAGGGCCAGCAAGAACGACCCCATCGTGGATCGTTCGCCGCGGACCTCAGAGGATGCGGTAGAGCAACCGCTCGATGCGCACCCGGCTGACCCGGCGCAGGAACTTGCCGACGGCCGCCGGGTAGTCCACCAGGGTTTCCAGGCGCTGGAAGTGCTCGATGCGCCGGGTGTGGCGGAAGATCGTTTCCAGCTCCTGGCGCCGCGGTTCCAGCAACTCGCCCTTGGGGTCGTCGAGCAGCAAGGCGTTTTCCAGGTCGAGGCGGAAGGCCCGCGGGTTGAGGTTGTTGCCGGTGAGCAAGGTGTAGCGCTGGTCCACCCACATGCCCTTGAGGTGGTAGGTGTTGTCGCCATCGCGCCACAGGTGCAGGTTCAGGCGGCCGCTGTCGATGGCCTTCTGATGCCTCTTGGCGAAGCGCCGCAGGCTGATCTCATAGAGGTACGGCAGCGCGGCGATGACCTTGAACGGCTCGCTCGGCGGAATGTAGAAGTCGTTGGCGGTCTTGTCGCCGACGATGATGTCGATCTTCACCCCGCGCGCCAGGGCGCGGTTGATTTCCCGGGTCACCGCCAGCGGCAGGTTGAAGTACGGCGTGCAGATCGTCAGTTGCTGCTGGGCGCTGGCGATCAGTTCGCAGATGACCCGGCTCAGCGGGTTGTTCTTGCCCACCCCGAGCAGCGGGCTGACCGACAACTGGTCCTTGAGCACCCCGCCGGCACTGGTGTCGTAGGCCGCGTGCTTGAGGCGGCTGCGCAGGTCGCCGATGTCGTTGCGCAGGCTGCGGGTGGTCGGCAGGTTCGGCAGGTCCAGGCGATGCACCGCCCGCGACGCCACCAGGCCATGCTGGACCAGGTGCTGCATGGAGTCGGCCAGCTCGCGGTTGTGCAACAGGTGATAGCGGTCGAAGCGGTATTTGTCGAACTTGTGCAGGTACACGTTGTTCAGGCTGGCGCCGCTGTAGATCACGCAATCGTCGATCACGAAACCCTTCAGGTGCAGCACGCCGAACAGTTCGCGGGTCTGCACCGGCACGCCGTACACCGGCACTACGCTTTCGTGGGTGCGGGTCATTTCCTGGTACCAGGCCGAGTTGCCCGGCTGCTTGCCGGCGCCGATCAGCCCGCGCTGGGCGCGCAGCCAGTCGACCACGACCACCACGTCCAGCTCCGGACGCGCGGCCTTGGCGGCGTGCAAGACATCGAGAATTTCCTGGCCGGCCTCGTCCTGTTGCAGGTAGAGCGCGACGATATAGATGCGCCGGGTGGCCTGGGCGATCTTCTCCAGCAGGCAACGGCGGAATTCGGCGGCGCCATTGAGGATGGACAGGTCATCGGCAGCCAGCGGGAAGCTGCGCAATTTTGGCAGCAGGGAACGTTTGAAAAGCGACGGCATAGGGCTCGCAGAAGGTCGAATCCAAAAGAGCGCAAGAGCTTACACCAAGGTGCCGGCCCGGGTCTTGCGGGGCGCTGTGAAGATTTGTCGCCTGCCCTCTGGCGCCTGCCGCGCAAGCGCGGGTGACGGGATGGGTCGCGACAATAAATTCATCGATCGAAAATAACTTGTTGACCAAGGAGAACGATCGTTCTACTGTACGCAACATGAACGAAATCACTAGCAACGACACACGCGATATCATTCTGGATGTCACCGAAAAGTTGATCTATAAAAGTGGCATCGCCGCCACGGGCATGGATCTTCTGGTGAAGACCGCCGGCGTCTCCAGAAAGAGCATCTACCGCTACTTCACCACCAAGGACGAACTGGTGGTGGCCGCCCTGCAACGCCGCGACCTGCGCTGGATGCACTGGTTTCGCAGCGAAGTGGACAAGGCCCCGACCGCGGCCGCGCGCCTGCTCAACCTGTTCACGGTGCTGGGCGGCTGGTTCGCCTCGGAGGACTTTCGCGGCTGCGCCTTCATCAATACCAGCGGCGAGACCGGCGACCCGCAGGACCCGGTACGGGTGGTGGCCAGGGCGCACAAACAGAAACTGTTCGACTACGTGTTCGAGCTCTGCAAGGAACACGCCTCGGAAAAACCCGGCACCGAAGATCCGGAGGAGCAAGCCAGACAGCTGCTGATCCTGATTGACGGGGCCATTACCGTTGCACTTGTGATGGGTGATCGCAGTGCCGCCGATAATGCGCAATGCATGGCGCGAAAGTTATTGGACCTGTAATCATTTAAAACAAGTTCGACACTGCTGAACCTCAACTTTCATTGGAGACTTTAAATGTCATCTAACGCTGAAGTTCGTCCGCCACTTCCCCCTTTCACCCGCGAATCGGCCATTGAAAAGGTCCGCCTGGCCGAAGACGGTTGGAACTCCCGCGACCCGCAGCGGGTGTCCCTGGCCTACACCCTGGACACCCAATGGCGTAACCGCGCCGAGTTCGCCCACAACCGTGAAGAAGCCAAGGGTTTTTTGACCCGCAAATGGGCCAAGGAACTGGACTATCGCCTGATCAAGGAACTCTGGGCCTTTACCGACAACCGCATCGCCGTGCGTTACGCCTACGAATGGCACGACGACTCGGGCAACTGGTTCCGCTCCTACGGCAACGAGAACTGGGAGTTCGACGAGCACGGCCTGATGGCCAACCGCTACGCCTGCATCAACGACATGCCGATCAAGGAAAGCGAGCGCAAGTTCCACTGGCCGCTGGGCCGGCGCCCGGATGACCATCCGGGGCTGTCCGACCTGGGCCTGTAACCTTCTTCTGTAGGAGCGGCCGGTCGACGCTTACGATTGCGCGCGATGCTGGCGACGCGGTGTGTCCGCTAAACCGCTATCGCGAGCAAGCTTCGCTCCTACAGTCCACCTCAAGCCGCGGCATCCTGCCGCTTCAGCGCCGCCTTGGCTTCCAGCTCGCGCACCAGTGGCAACACACGCTTGCCGAAGTACTCCACCTCTTCCTGGAAATGCAGGAACCCCGCCAGCACCAGGTCCACGCCTACTGCCTTCAAGGCGACGATGCGCTCGGCGATCTGCTGCGGCGTGCCGATCAGGTTGGTCTTGAACCCGTCGTTGTACTGCACCAGGTCCTCGAAGGTAGATTTGGCCCAGTTGCCCTCGCCTTCCGGCGAGGCCTTGCCCGCCTGCTTCGCCGCGTCGCCAAAGGCGTTCACCGCTTCCGGATCGGCCTGGTCGATGATCTCGGCCAGCACCGCGTGTGCTTCCTCCTCGGTGTCGCGGGCAATCACGAAGGCATTGACCCCGACCTTCACCGAATGCTTGTTCGCCGCGGCCTTGGCACGGATGTCGTCAACCTGGGCCTTGATGCCTTCCGGCGTGTTGCCGTTGGTGAAATACCAGTCGGAGACGCGTGCCGCCATGTCCCGCGCGGCGCGGGAACTGCCGCCCTGGAACACTTCCGGCTGACCCAGCGGCTTGGGCTTGAGGCTGTAGTTGTCGAAGCGATAGAAGTCGCCACGGAAGCTGAAGTTGTCCTGGCTCCAGATGCCCTTGAGGGAACGGATGAATTCTTCGGAACGCCGATAACGCTCGTCGTGCTCCAGCCAGTGTTCGCCGATGGCCTGGAATTCGCCCTTGAACCAGCCGCTGACGATATTCACCGCGATCCGACCATGGGTCAGCTGGTCGATGGTCGCCAGCTGCTTGGCCGCCAGCGCCGGTTGCCAGGGGCCGGGCAGGATCGCCGCGATCACCTTGAGCTTGTCGGTGGCGGCCAGCAGCGCATGGCTGAACGCCACGGACTCATGCTGGAACTCGGCGCCGTAGCCGGCGGTGAAGCGGATCTGGGTCAGGGCGTACTCGAACCCGGCGGCCTCGGCCAGCTGCGCCAGCTTGCGGTTGTAGTCGATGCCCCAGTGGGTGCGTTGTTCGATCTTGCTGACCACCAGCCCGCCGCTGACGTTCGGTACCCAGTAGGCAAATTTGACGGCTTGCTGACTCATTGGCGTGTCCTCGCGACTGAAGTGTCCGGGGAACAGAGCAGCAACCGTGCCAGCCGGAAAACTCCAGGGCCGCGCGTCCCTGTAGCCGCTGCCGCAGGCTGCGATCGGCTGCGCAGCAGACGCTGCCTGTGCCGACGCAGGAAGGCCCTTCGGGCCTTTTCGCAGCCTGCGGCAGCGGCTACAGGTAGACCGTCGAACCCTATGTGAACAGGTCGATTTGTTGATGCGCTGTTGGCTGGGCAACAGTTGCCGACCAGCCGCCCTGCGCCTGGCCCGCTGATTACAGCCGCCCGCCTCCCGGCACGGACCATGCAATCCCCTCCGCGCAAACCACGCTTTCACTGCCGACTCAAGGAGCTGTGCCCATGACCGAACACCAGGTGATCAATCCATTGTCCGTAGGCGTCGACTACGAAGCCCTGGCCGGGCGCTTCCGCCCGATCTTCAAGCGGATCGCCGCCGGCGCGGTGGAGCGCGAGCAATCGCGCAGCCTGCCGTACGAGGCGATCGGGTGGCTCAAGGAGGCCGGTTTTGGCGCGGTGCGGGTGCCGGTGGAATATGGTGGCGGCGGCGCCTCCCTGCCGCAGTTGTTCCAGTTGCTGATCGAACTGGCCGAGGCCGACTCCAACGTGCCGCAAGCCTTGCGCGGGCATTTCGCCTTTGCCGAGGACCGCCTCAACGCTGCCCCGGGGCCGGCACGGGACCTGTGGTTCAAGCGTTTCGTCGAGGGCGACATCGTCGGTTGCGCCTGGACCGAGATCGGTAGCGTGGCCATTGGCGAGGTGATCACCCAGGTCTCGCCGGCCGGCGACAAGTGGCGGCTCAACGGCGAGAAGTTCTACAGCACCGGGAGCATTTTCTCCGACTGGATCGATGTCTACGCCCGGCGCAGCGACACCGGTGGCGACGTGATCGCCGCGGTGCGCACCCGCCAGCCGGGCATCGTGCAGAGCGACGATTGGGACGGCTTCGGCCAGCGCACCACGGGCAGCGGCTCCTCGCGCTTTGTCGATGCCGAAGTGGAGGCCGAGAACCTTATCGACTTCGCCACCCGCTTCAAATACCAGACCGCGTTCTATCAGTTGGTGCTGCTGGCGACACTGGCGGGCGTCGGCCGCGCCGCGGTGCGCGATGTGGCCCACGAGGTGCGCGCGCGCAAACGCATCTACAGCCACGGCAACGCGCCCCGGGCCAGCGAGGATACCCAGGTGCAGCAGGTGGTCGGGGAAATCTCGGCCCTGGTGTACGCCGCCGAGGCCAGCGCGGTGCGCGCGGCGCAACCGGCGCAGCAGGCGTACCTGGCACGTTTTGCCGGGAATGACGAGGCAGAGCGGGCAGCCAATGTCGCCGCGGAAATCCAGTCGGCCACGGCCCAGGTGGTGGTCACCGAGCTGATCCAGCGCGCCACCAGCGAACTGTTCAATGCCCTGGGCGCTTCGGATATCCGCCAGGGCAAGGCCCTCGACCGTCACTGGCGCAACGCCCGTACCCTGTCGTCGCACAACCCGGTGATCTACAAGGCGCGCATCGTCGGCGATTGGCTGATCAATGGCAGCGAACCGCCGTTCGTGTGGCAGATCGGTAACGGGCCGCAGCGCCAATAGCAGCCTCACCGCCCTCAACGTAGGAGCGTCGACCGGCCGCTCCTACAGAATGGGGACGGTCGCGGTCGTGAAAGGTTATGGGTAAGATACCGACCTTTCGCGCAGCTCTTCTGCGCCCCGCCGAAATAAGTCGATCCCATGCCTTTCGAACTCAGCGTAGATTTGACCACCCTCGCCATTCTGGCCCTCGTCGCCTTCATTGCCGGCTTTATCGATGCCATTGCCGGCGGCGGCGGCCTGCTCACCACCCCGGCGCTGCTCACCGCCGGCCTGCCGCCGCACCTGGTGCTGGGCACCAACAAGCTGAGTTCGACCTTCGGCTCGGCCACCGCCAGCTTCACCTTCTACCGGCGCAAGCTGTTCCACCCGCGGCAATGGACCCACGCCCTCGTCGGCACCCTGGTGGGTGCGCTGAGCGGCGCGGTGGTGGCCCATTACCTGCCGGCCGAATGGCTGAACAAGATGCTGCCGGTGATCGTCTTCGCCTGTGGCGTGTACCTGCTGTTCGGCGGCACGCCGAAAGCGCCGCTGGACAGCGAAGCACCGATCAAGAAAAAGTGGCAATCGACCCAGGGCTTCAGCCTCGGTTTCTACGACGGCGTGGCCGGCCCCGGCACTGGCGCCTTCTGGACCGTCAGCAGCCTGCTGCTCTACCCCATCGACCTGGTCAAGGCCAGCGGCGTGGCGCGCAGCATGAACTTCGTCAGCAACGCGGCGGCGCTGTCGATCTTCATTTTCTCCGGTCAGGTGGATTGGGCCATCGGCCTGAGCATGGGCCTGTCGCTGATGGTCGGCGCCTTCTTCGGCGCCCGCACCGCCATCAGCGGCGGCGCGAAATTCATTCGCCCGGTGTTCATCACCGTGGTCCTGGGCCTGACCGTGCGCCTGGCCTGGCAGCACTGGTTCAGCGCCGTTTGACCCACTGAAACGACAGCGGGCGAACCCAATGGATTCGCCCGCGCTGTTTGTTTCCAGCTCCTTCCAGCTTGCTTCCAGCCGGGGCTCAACCCGGCAATACAGGCTCCGCCAAGCCCAGGCGCCGGGCCACATACAGATCGATCAGGTAACGGGCAATCGAGCGTGACGCCGGCAGCGGCGGCAACGCATGCACGTTGAACCACTGCGCATCCTCGATCTCGTCTTCCTGCGGCACGATCTCGCCGCCGGCGTACTCGGCATGAAAACCCAGCATCATCGAATGCGGGAACGGCCAGCACTGGCTGCCGATGTACTGGATATTCTTGACCTCGATCTGCACCTCTTCGCGCACCTCGCGCACCAGGCAGTCCTCGGCCGATTCGCCCGGCTCGGCGAACCCGGCCAGGGTGCTGTAGACCCCGGGGACGAAACGCGGCGACCGCGCCAGCAACACCTCGTCGCCGCGAGTGATCAGCACGATCATGCTCGGCGAAATCCGCGGGTAGCTGCGCAGGTCGCAGGGCTCGCAGTACATCGCCCGCTCGCGCATCACCTGGGTCATGGGCTGGCCGCAGTTGCCGCAGAAGCGGTGCTCGCGGGCCCAGGTGCCGATCTGCGCGGCATAGCCCAGGACCTTGTACAGGGTGTGATCGCCGTCGAGCATGAACGCCCGCAGGCCTTTCCAGTTGCAGCCCGGCACCTCGGAAACGCTCTTGAGCTCCAGCAGGTACACCGGCTCGCCATCCAGGTGGCCGATGCCGTGCTCGGCGAGGATCGGCAGGTCCTGGCGCTTGAGCCATTCGCGGGGGAACAGCGCGCCGTTGTCGTCGAACAGAAAGCCCTGCGGGCCGCGGGCCACGGCCCAGCCGCCGGGAAGGTCGATATCCAGTACTGCGGTGGTCCAGCGTGAAGTCATGTTCAATCAGTCCAGAAATTCAGGTTTCTGTTTGCTCATATGGGCGGCCATGGCCACGCGCAGGTCGGTGGATTGCAGCATGGCGGCGTTCCAGGTAGCGATGTATTCCAGGCCGTCGTCGATGCGATGGTCGCGCATGTAGCTGATCATTTCCTTGGTACCGCTGACGGCGATCGGCGACTTGCTGGCGATTTCCCGGGCAATGCCCATCACGCCGTCGAGCAGGCTTTCACTGTCGGCGTAGGTGCGATTGACCAGGCCGATGCTGCGTGCCTCCTCGGCGCCGAAGGTGCGCCCAGTGTAAGCCAGTTCGCGCAGCATGCCGTCACCGATGATACGCGGCAAACGTTGCAACGTGCCGACATCGGCGGCCATGCCGATATCGATTTCCTTGATCGAGAATTGCGCGTCCGCGGCGGCGTAGCGCATGTCGCAGGCGGCGATCAGGTCGATGGCGCCGCCCAGGCAGTAACCCTGGATCGCCGCCAGCACCGGCTTGCGGCAGTTGTCGACGGCATTGAAGGATGCCTGCAGCTGCAGGATCTTGCGCCGCAGCAGGCGCGCGTTGCGCCCGACGTCCTTGCCCAGTTCGTTGGCCACGCCGGCCAGCATCATCAGGTCGATGCCGGAAGAAAAGTGCTTGCCGGCGCCGCTCAGCACCACCACGCGGACCGCGTCGGTGTCGTCGATCCAGCGGAAGACCTCGATGATCTCGCTCCAGAACGCGGCGTTCATCGAGTTGATCTTTTCCGGCCGGTTGATCTGCACATGGGCGATGTTGTCAGCAAGTTCGACGCGAAAGGCTTGATATTCGGACATGGCAGCATTCCTTACCGGGCAAAAAAATGAGGCCCGAACTATAGCAAGGGCCTGTGCCGCGCAGTAAGGCAGCGCATCGGCCAAAACCGGGACTGGCCACACAACGGCCTATCTATTCTCTATGGGTTGCGGGCAGGAGGATTGGCGGATCACGGGATTTTGTGGGCCCAGAACGCCGCGGTTTCGTAAGGCACGCTGACCACGCATTTATCCCGCAGCTCCGGTTCTTCGGCGATCAAGGCGGCGATCTGCCGGTCGACCTCCGCCCTCTGCGCATCCGGCAAGGCCGCAATAAAGCTGGTGGAGCGCACCCGATCGAAAATCACGTTCTGCGGCGCGCCGCTGTGGCTGTTGCGAAAGTGCTGCTCCTGCAAGGGCGTGAAACTCGGATGGGGAAAGGCCTGGCGCCAAGCCCCGGTGTAATAGCGCGGCGTATCGCCTTGCAGGGCGTTGACGATCCGATCGAGGCGCTGCACCCACGGCACCCGCGCATCGCGCAGGTTCCACACCAGGCCCAGGCGGCCGCCCGGCTTGAGCACCCGGGCGATTTCGCTCAACGCCTCATGGCTGGCGAACCAGTGAAAGGCCTGGGCGCAGACCACGGCGTCCACCGATTCGTCGGCCAGCGCAATAGCAGTGGCGGTGCCGCTCAGGGCTTCGGCCTGGGGATAGCTGGCGGCGAGCCTGGCGCGCATCTGCGCCACCGGCTCCACGGCAATCACCCGCGCCCCGGTGGCCAGCAGGCGCCCGGTAAACTTGCCGGTGCCGGCGCCGAGATCGACCGCCACCTGGCCGGCCTGCAAGCCCAGGCTTGTGCGCAGCCACTGGTCCAGCGCCGGCGGGTAGTCCGGGCGGCCACGCACGTAGGTGTCGGCCGCGCCCTTGTAGCCGTCGGCGGCAGCATGATGGATCGCAGGTTGCGGGTCTTTCATCGGTCGGCTCCAGATCATTGGCCAGTGCTGCCCAGCATAGCCCCGCCCAGGCGACTGACGGCATGAAAAATCTGTCAGTTTGGGCAGCGCGGCCAGGGCGATGGACCTTTAATGGAGGGACCGCTATCCGCATGGAGACCGCGCGATGAACCTCCCTCCCCTCGCCTTCGGCGCCCCGCTATTGCTCGCCGGCGGCCTGCTGACGACCTTGCTGGCGGTCGCCGTCAACTGCCCGGACGGCCAGGTCTGGGACAGTAAGAACCAACGCTGCATCAGCCAGCGCACCACCCGGCTACCGGACGCCGACCGCACCGACCAGGCCAGTGGCCTGCTCCCCCATGACCGCTATGAAGAGGTCATCGCCGCTGGCGGCAAGACCCGAGGTCAGTCGATTCCCACGCCCTGACCGGCGGAACGGCGCCATGGAACGGGCACGCTATGCTCTGGGAGAATGGACTCATTGCTCAACCCAGGGAGCTTGCACATGCCTACTGCCAAAACCGCCAGCAGCCGTCGCTCACGCAAGGCGCTGCTGGTCATCGACGTACAGAACGACTTCATCCCCGGTGGCGCGCTGGCCGTGCCCGGAGGCGACCAGATCGTACCCTTGATCAATCGCCTGGGCAGCCACTTCAAGCAGGTGGTGATCGCCCAGGACTGGCACCCGGCCGGGCATATCTCGTTCGCCTCCAGCCACGACGGCCACGCGCCCAACGACATCATCCAATTGCCCTATGGTCCGCAGGTGCTCTGGCCGGACCATTGCGTGCAGGCCAGCCGTGGCGCCGAACTGCACCCCAAGCTCAACCTGCCCCACGCCCAGTTGATCCTGCGCAAGGGCTGCAATCCGGATATCGACAGTTACTCGGCCTTCGTCGAGGCGGACCGCAGCACCACGACCGGCCTGGCGGGCTACCTGAGCCAGCGCGGCATCGACACGGTGTATCTGGTGGGGCTGGCCCTGGACTACTGCGTGGCCTGGTCGGCGCTGGATGCGCGGGCGGCGGGGTTCAATACCTTCGTGATCGTCGATGCCTGCCGGGCCATCGACATGGACGGCTCGCTGGACAAGGCCACCCGGCAGATGCGCGCGGCGGGGGTGAACCTGATCAAGGCCAGCGAGCTGCAGCCGACCGCATTGTGCTGATGCAACACCTTCCCTAAACGCCAGTTTGCCGGGCATTCCCCGTCGCCGGGGGTGCCCGGCAAGGCTCAGGCCGGCATCGGCAGCCACAGGCGGAAACGCGCGCCGCCCAGCGGTGAAGCTTCGACGGTCAGGGTTCCGCCCTGGGCTTCCAGGGCCCGGCGGCTGATGGCCAGGCCGAGGCCGAAGCCGCCGGTGGCGCGATCGCGGCTGCGGTCCAGGCGGTAAAAGGGTTCGAACACCCGCTCGCGCTCGTCGTCGGGAATGCCAATGCCATCGTCGTCGACCCAGATTTCACAGCCGCGCTCGCTGACGTGCACCCCCACCTGGATACGCTTTTCGCAATAGCGCGTGGCGTTGCGCAGCAGGTTCTGGATCGCCCGGGCGGTCAGCCGCGGGTCGAGGCTGAAGCGCTCCAGGCTGCCGTGCAGCAGCACATCGATGACGATGTCCGGGGATTCCAGTTCGTCGTCGACGCTGCCGAGGATGCTATCGATGAACTCGTCCAGCGACACCTCGACCTGCTCCGGCAACTGCGCCGGGATCTGCAGACGGCTGTAGGACAGCAGCTCGAGCACCAGTTCGTCCAGCTCGCGAATATGCGCCACCAGCCCTTGCAGGCGCTCGCGGCTGGTGGCCGGCAGGTCGTCGGAGAGCGCCAGCGCCAGGCCGAAGTCGAGCCGGGTCAAGGGCGTGCGCAGCTCGTGGGACACCGCGTTGAGCAGGTCGCGTTGCTGGTTCAGCAGGTTCTCGATGTCGCCGGCCATGGTGTCGAAGACATTGGCCAGGCTGCCGATATTGGAGCTCGAGGGGATCTGCGTGCGCTCACTCAAATGACCCTTGCCGAAACGCTCGGCGGCGTGTTTCAGCCGCTCCAGGTCGCGCCAGTGCGGCCGCAGCCAGAGCAACAGGCAGGCGAGCATGGTCGCGCCGATCAGCACGTTGATGCTCCAGTACAGCAGGCTGACGTCGATCGGGTCCGGCGGCACCACCATCTGCACCGCCATCTGCTCGTCCAGCGGCGCCACCGCGAGGGTGCGCCAGCCCCAGTCGCCGACCCGCACCACGTTCTCGCCGCGTTGCAGGCGTTCGCGCTCGTACAGGGTGAAATCGGCATCGTCGTTGCGGGTCAGGACGATGTGCAGCGGCTGGAATTCCTGGTCCATTTCCGCGGCCAGGGCCGGCCACTGCTCTGAGGGCACGCCGCGAAACTGCTTGACGATCAGGGTCTGCAGGCCCCGGGAATAATCCAGGTTGTAAGTGACGAAACGCTCGTGGAAGACCTTCACCACCAGCTCCGGCACCAGGTAGATCGCCGCGCTGAACGAGACGATGGTCACCAGGTACAGGCGAATCAGGATTCTCAGCATCGACTCAGCATTCCCATTCGGAACGGCTGAACAGGTAACCCTTGCCCCACACGGTCTTGATCTTGCGCGCCTCGCCGGCATGGTCGTCGAACTTGCGCCGCAGCTTGGAAATTGCCACGTCCACCGAGCGGTCGGTGCCGTTGAACTCGATGCCCCGAAGGCGTTGCAGGATCTGGTCGCGGCTCAGCACCTCGCCGGCATGCCGGGCCAGCACCACCAGCAGGTTGTATTCGCCGCTGGACAGCTCCACCAGTTGGTCGCGCCAGCTCACGGTGCGCTCCGACAGGTCGATGCACAGGTTGCCCATGAGGATCCGGTCGCTGGCGGTCTGCGGCTCGCCGAGGCTGCTGCGGCGCAACAGGGTGCGCACTCGCGCCAGCAGCACCCGTGGCTCGCAAGGCTTTGTCACATAATCGTCGGCGCCCATTTCCAGACCCAGCACCTGATCATGGCTATCATCACGGGCGGTCAGCATCAGGATCGGCAGCGACGCCGAATCGGCCCGCAGCAGGCGGCAGACCTGCAGGCCGTCGAGGCCGGGCAGCATCAGGTCGAGAATCACCAGATCCGGCGGGTTGACCCGCGCCCGTTCGCGCACCTGGTCGCCGCGGCTGATGACATTGACCTGATAGCCGTTGCGCTCCAGGTAACTGGCGATCAGTTCGGAGAGCGCGGGGTCGTCTTCGACCAGAAGGATGTTGGGCATGGGGATTGAAGTCTTTGAGTGAAGAAAAACACAGCGACAACGTTCCTTAGAGTGTTCCCTGGGAAGCCGTCGCCCGATCAGCGAGGCACAAAGGATATACAACCTCGCGCCCGCCCGAGCATTCGTTTCACACTTTTTCACACAGCACCTACACAGCTTCACAGCGGTCCTGGCGGCATGCCCTTAGCATGCCGCAGTCATCATTGGGGTATCAGCATGTCGAAAAACCTGTTTGCGCCGTTCTGCCTGTTGTTGCTGGCAGCCGCGCTGAGCGCTTGCGACCAGGCCTCCACCGCCGAAGAACAGGCGCCGTTGGCCAAGGTCCGGATCGAAACCGTCGAGACTCGCCCGCTGTCGATCAGCAGCGAACTGAGCGGGCGCATCGCCGCGCCGCGTATTGCCGAGGTGCGCGCACGGGTGGCCGGGGTGGTGCTGCAACGGACCTTCCGCGAAGGCACCGACGTCAAGCAGGGCGACGTGCTGTTTCGCATCGATCCGGCGCCGTTCAAGGCCGACCTCGACAGCGCTCTGGCCAGCCTGCGCAAGGCCGAGGCCAACGCCTTCCAGGCCCGCTTGCAGGAGCAGCGCTATGCCCAGTTGATCGCAGACCAGGCCATCAGCGCCCAGGAATACGACAACGCCCGGGCCAATGCGCGCCAGACCGCCGCCGACGTAGCCGCCAACCAGGCCGCCGTGCAGCGCGCCCGGCTGAACCTGGGCTATGCCACCGTCACCGCGCCGATTTCCGGGCGCGTCGGCCGCGCCCTGGTCACCGAAGGCGCACTGGTGGGCCAGAACGAGACCACGCCGCTGGCGCTGATCCAGCAACTGGACCCGATCCACGCCGACCTCACCCAGTCGACCCGCGAGCTCAACGACCTGCGCCGGGCCTTCCGCGCCGGCCAGTTGCAGCAGGTCGGCCAGGACCAGGCCAAGGCCACGCTGATCCAGGACGACGGCAGCCTCTACCCGCTGCCGGGCAAGCTGCTGTTCGCCGACCTCAGCGTCGACCCGAGCACCGGCCAGATCATCCTGCGCAGCGAGTTCCCCAACCCGGACCTCGACCTGCTGCCCGGCAGCTTCATTCGCGTACGCCTGGAGCAGGCGGTGAACCGCCAGGGCATCAGCGTGCCGCAGCGGGCCATCCAGCGCGACAGCGCCGGCATCGCCCAGGTGCTGCTGGTGGATGCCGAGCAGCGGGTGGTGCAGCGTCCGGTGCAACTGGGCGCCGTGCAACAGGACCGCTGGATCGTCAGCGACGGCCTCAAGGCCGGCGACCGTATCGTCGTCGAGGGCCTGCAGCACGCCCGTCCGGGCGAAAAGGTGCAGATCGACGACAGCCCTCTTCCCCTTGCCCAGACCACTGGACAGTAGGTAGGAACCCTCATGCCGCAATTCTTTATCGACCGTCCGGTGTTCGCCTGGGTGGTCGCCCTGTTTATCCTGCTGGCCGGCGCCCTTTCCATCCCGCAGTTGCCGGTGGCGCAGTACCCCAACGTCGCCCCGCCGAGCATCGAGATCTACGCCGTGTACCCGGGCGCCTCGGCGCAGACCGTGGACGAAAGCGTGGTCAGCCTGATCGAGGAAGAGCTCAACGGCGCCGACCACCTGCTGTACTTCTCGTCCCAGAGCAGCCTGGGCAGCGCCACCATCACCGCCACCTTCCAGCCGGGCACCAACCCGGAAATGGCCCAGGTCGACGTGCAGAACCGCCTCAAGGTGGTCGAGCCGCGCCTGCCGCAAGCGGTGACCCAACAGGGCCTGCAGGTGGAAAAGGTCTCGGCCGGTTTCCTGCTGCTGATCACCCTCACCTCCAGCGACGGCAAGCTCGACGACACCGCGCTCAGCGACTACCTGGCGCGCAACGTGATGAACGAGATCCGCCGCCTGGACGGGGTCGGCAAGGCCCAGCTGTACGGCGCCGAGCGCGCCATGCGGGTGTGGATCGACCCGCAGAAGCTGATCGGCTTCAACCTGACCCCGGCCGACGTCAATGCGGCGATCGTCGCGCAGAACGCCCAGGTCTCGGCCGGCAGCATCGGCGACCTGCCGAGCCACTCGAACCAGGAAATCACCGCCACGGTATTGGTCAAGGGGCAGCTGTCGACGCCGCAAGAGTTCGCCGACATTGTCCTGCGGGCCAATCCGGACGGCTCCACCGTGCGCATCGGCGACGTCGCCCGGGTGGAAGTCGGCAGCCAGGAATACCAGTTCTCCACGCGCCTCAACGGCAAGCCTTCCACTGCCGTCGGCGTGCAGCTGTCGCCGGGGGCCAACGCCCTGAGCACCGCGACCCTGATCCGGGCGAAGATGGACGAGCTGTCGCGCTACTTCCCGGCCGGCGTGGAATACAAGATCCCCTACGACACCTCGCCCTTCGTCAAGGTCTCGATCACCAAGGTGGTCTACACCCTGGGCGAAGCCATGTTGCTGGTGTTCGCGGTGATGTTCCTGTTCCTGCAGAACATCCGCTATACGCTGATCCCGACCCTGGTGGTGCCCGTGGCACTGATGGGCACCTTCGCCACCATGCTGGCGCTGGGTTTCTCGATCAACGTGCTGACCATGTTCGGCATGGTCCTGGCCATCGGCATCCTGGTGGACGACGCCATTGTGGTGGTGGAGAACGTCGAACGGATCATGGCCAGCGAGGGCCTGTCGCCCAGGGAGGCGACGCGCAAGGCGATGCAACAGATCACCGGCGCCATCGTCGGCATCACCCTGGTGCTGGTGGCGGTGTTCCTGCCGATGGCCTTCATGCCGGGTTCGGTGGGCGTCATCTACCAGCAGTTCTCGCTGTCGATGGCCACCTCGATCCTGTTCTCGGCCTTCCTCGCCCTGACCCTGACCCCGGCCCTGTGCGCCACCCTGCTCAAGCCGATCGCCAAGGGCGAGCACCATGAAAAAGGCGGCTTCTTCGGCTGGTTCAACCGGCGCTTCGAAAACCTCAGCGACGGCTACCAGCGCTGGGTCGCCTATGCGCTGAAACGCTGCGGCCGCTACCTGCTGGTGTACGGCGTGCTGCTGGTGGGCCTGGGGCTGCTGTTCAGCCGCCTGCCCTCTTCGTTCCTGCCGGTGGAAGACCAGGGCTACACCATCACCGACATCCAGTTGCCACCGGGCGCGAGCAAGAACCGCACAATCCAGGTGGTGGAACAGATCGAGGCGCACAACGCCAGCGAGCCGGGGGTCGGCGACAGCACGGTGATTCTCGGCTTCAGCTTCTCCGGCAGCGGTCAGAACGCCGCACTGACCTTCACCACCCTCAAGGATTGGTCGCAGCGCGGCAGCGACGACTCGGCGCAATCCATCGCCGACCGGGCCAACGCTGCCTTCAGTGAAATCAAGGACGCGGTGTCCTACGCCGTGCTGCCGCCACCGGTGGACGGCCTGGGCACCTCCAGCGGCTTCGAGTTCCGCCTGCAGGACCGCGGCGGCCTCGGCCATGCCGCGCTGATGCAGGCCCGCACCGACTTGCTGGCCGCCGCGGAAAAGAGCCCGATCCTCGTCAACGTGCGCGAAAGTGCCCTGGCCGAGGCGCCGCAGGTGCACCTGGAGGTCGACCGCAAGCAGGCCAATGCCCTGGGCGTGTCCTTTGCCGACATCGGCAATGTGCTGTCCACCGCGGTCGGTTCCAGCTACATCAACGACTTCCCCAACCAGGGGCGGATGCAGCGGGTGGTGGTCCAGGCCGAGGGCGATCGACGCAGCCAGGTGGAAGACCTGCTGAAGATCAACGTGCGCAACAACCTCGGCAAGATGGTGCCGCTGTCGGCCTTTGCCCAGGCGCGCTGGACCCAGGGCCCGACCCAGTTGACCCGCTACAACGGCTACCCGGCCATCAGTATTTCCGGCGAGCCGAGCGCGGGCCACAGCACCGGCGAGGCCATGGCGGAAATCGAGCGCCTGGTCAGCCAGCTGCCCACCGGCCTGGGCCAGGAATGGACCGGCCTGTCGTTGCAGGAACGCCTGTCCGGCAGCCAGGCGCCGCTGTTGCTCGGGCTGTCGCTGCTGATCGTGTTCCTGTGCCTGGCGGCGCTGTACGAGAGCTGGTCGATTCCGACCTCGGTGCTGCTGGTAGTGCCCCTGGGTGTGCTCGGCGCGGTGCTCGCGGTGACCCTGCGCGGCATGCCCAACGACGTGTTCTTCAAGGTCGGGCTGATCACCATCATCGGCCTGTCGGCGAAAAACGCGATCTTGATCATCGAGTTCGCCAAGAGCCTGTACGACGAAGGCCACGACCTGGTGGACGCCACGGTGCAGGCCGCGCGCCTGCGCCTGCGACCGATCGTCATGACCTCGCTGGCGTTCATCCTCGGCGTGGTGCCCCTGGCCATTGCCAGCGGCGCCAGTTCGGCCAGCCAGCAGGCCATCGGCACCGGGGTGATCGGCGGCATGATCACCGCGACCCTGGCGGTGGTATTCGTGCCGGTGTTCTTCGTGGTGGTGATGAGGCTGGTCAGGCGCAACGGCAAACAAGCGGTGAGCGTCACGGCGCCAGGAGCGGCCGAATAGTCATGCGGCGACGGGTCTTCAGCGTACCGCGTGATTGTTGAAGACTCGTCAAGTGATCGCTGAAGGCTTATCAAGTCATCGTTGAAGGCTTATCGAGTGACCGTTGAAGGCTTATCAAGCCATCGTTGAAGACTCATCGCGAGCAAGCTTCGCTCCTACACAAGAGCCATGTAACCGCAGCGGCCCCGCCCCTGCGGCGACGGCATGCTAAGGTTTGCGGCAAATCCGCCACTGCGAGCCGCCATGTCCCTTCTTGTACGTACCCACCCTCGCCTGACCATCGGTGCCCTTATCGGCCTGGCCGCGGGCGTCCTGGTGCCGGCCGACACCCTGATCAGCAAGATTCTCATCGGCTGGAACGCCGGGGTCTGGAGCTACCTGGCGCTGATGTGCTGGCTCACCGCGCGCTCCAAGGCCGACGACGTGAAACGCATTGCCGAGGTCGAGGACGAAAACGCCGGGCTGGTGCTGCTCATGGTCTGCATCGCGGCCATCGCCAGCCTCGCCGCCATCACCCTCTCGCTGTCCGGCAGCAAGGACCTGGAAACCGGCCGGCGCCTGCTGCACTACGCCTTTACCGGCCTCACGGTGATCGGTTCCTGGCTGCTGATCGGGGTGATCTTCAGCGTGCACTACGCCCGCCTCTACTACACCTGGAACGGCAAGGACCCGGCGCTGCGTTTTCCCGAAGGCCTGACCACCCCCAATTACTGGGACTTCCTGTACTTCTCCTTCACCATCGGCGTGGCGGTGCAGACTTCCGACGTCGGCGTCGCCACCCGCGAGCTGCGCAAGATCGTCCTGGCCCAGTCGCTGATCGGCTTTCTGTTCAACACCGCGATCCTCGGGTTTTCCATCAACATCGCCGCCGGGCTGTTCGGTTGAAGCCGCACAAATCTTCTAGACCCGCCCTGGCCGGCGGGCGCTAACTGTCACGCTCGCCCTTGCCACGGACACTTCATGAACGCGCACAACTGGATCGATCTGGCCCAGGACGCCGACACCGGCATCGAAACCCTGCGCGCCCATTTCACCGGCCATGCCTACGACCCTCACTGGCATGACAGCTACCTGGTGGGCGTGACCGAAGAAGGCGTGCAGCAATTCCACTGCCGGCGCGAGCGTTTTCACAGCACCCCGGGCAAGGTGTTCCTGCTCGAGCCCGGGGAAATCCATGACGGCGATGCCCCTACCGAAAGCGGCTTCACCTACCGCATGCTGTACCTCGACCCGCACTGGCTGGAGCGTGAACTGAGCGCGCTGTTCGAAGAGGCGCCGGCCGACAGCCAACTGAGTTTCGCCACCACCCTGGCCAGCGACCAGCGCCTGGCCCTGGCCACCAGCAATGCCTTCCACAGCCTGCACCACGGCGAGCTGCGCATCGTCCGCCAGAGCGCCATGGACCAGTTGCTCGACCAGCTCACCGGCCACCTGCACTGGCGCAAGCGCTACCACGCAGACCCGCGCCTGCCCCTGGTGGCGCACCAGGCCCGCGACTACCTGCATGCCCACGCCCAGCAGGACATCAGCCTGGACGAGCTGGGCGCGGTCTGTGGCGTCGATCGCTTCCGCCTGACCCGCGCCTTCAAGGCCGCCTATGGCCTGCCGCCCCACGCCTACCTGGTGCAGTTGCGCCTGGCCAAGGCCCGACGCCTGCTGGCCCGCGGCGAACAGCCGGCCGAGGTGGCCATGGCCCTGGGGTTCGCCGACCAGAGCCATATGGGCCGCTGGTTTGTCCGCGCCTATGGCCTGACCCCGGCGGCCTACCGCAAGCGCTGCTCAAACCTTCCAGACGCCTGAACCCGCACCGGCGAAGATCGCCTCCCTCGATCTTCACTGGAGCCTGCCCACGATGTTCTCCTTCTTACCTTCCCTGCCCAGCCTGCTGCCCTTCCTGCTGTTCGCCTTCGTGGCCTCGATCACCCCGGGGCCGACCAATATCCTGGTGCTGAGCAACAGCGCCCGCTACGGGTTCAAGGCCGCGCTGCCGATCGTTGTCGGCGCCTGCGTGGCCGCCGCCGGCATCGTCATGCTGGTGGGCAGCGGCCTCGGCCGCACGCTGATGGAAGTGCCCGGCCTGCCGAGCGCCATGCGCTGGGCCGGGGTGATCTGGTTGAGCTACCTGGCCTGGCAGATCTTCCGTGCCCCGGCCGCGTCCCTCGACCCACAAGCGGACACCCACCACCGGCGCCTGGGCCTGCTCGGCGCCGCCAGCCTGCAACTGGTCAACCCGAAAACCTGGATGATGGCCCTGGCCGTGATCAGTGTGTTCGCCGGCAACGGCAGCGAACGCCAGGACCAGGTGTTGTACCTGTCGCTGGTGTTTTTCCTGGTGTCCCTGCCCTGCCTCGGCGCCTGGGCGCTGCTTGGTGCCGGCTCCGCCCGGCTGCTGCGTTCGCCGCTGGCCCTACAGCGTTTCAACCAGGGCATGGCGCTGTTGCTGCTGGTCTCGGCCTGGGCGAGCCTGTGGGCCTGAAGGGGTTGGCCGCCGTCGCCCCAGTGCAAAAGCCAGTCGCCTCAGGGCGCGTTCATAACGGCCAGGGTTACCTAAAGTGGTGGGCACGGCGCACTAAAGACGCCGCCTCTGACAATAACGACCTGCCGAACGAGACCCTCCGATGAAAACCCTGTTCAAGCCTTGTCTCCCGCTGCTCTGTGGCGCCCTGCTGCTCAGCGCCAATGCCTGGGCCAGCGAGCCCGCCTCCTGCAAGACCGTGCGCATGGGCGTGGTCAACTGGACCGACGTCATCGCCACCAGCGGCATGGCCGACGTGCTGCTGACCGGCCTCGGTTACGACAGCAAACAGACCAGCGCCGTGCAGCAGATCATCTTCGCCGGCATCCGCGACAAGCGCCTGGATATCTTCCTCGGCTACTGGCAACCGGCGATGGACAAGAACATCGCGCCGTTCCTCGAGGCCGGGCAGGTCAAGGTCCTGGACCAGCCGAGCCTGGCCGACGCCCAGGCCACCCTCGCCGTGCCGGACTATGTCGCCGCCGCGGGTCTGAAGACCTTCGCCGACATCGCCCGCTTCAAGGAGCCACTGGGCGGCAAGATTTATGGCATCGAGCCCGGCAGCGGCGCCAACACCACCCTCAAGACGATGATCGACAGCGACCGCTTCGGCCTCAAGGGCTTCAAGCTGGTGGAGTCCGGCGAGGCCGGCATGCTTGCGGCGGTGCAACGGGCGATCAACCGCAAGGAGTTCGTGGTCTTCGTCGGCTGGACCCCGCACCCGATGAACATCAACATGCGAATCGCCTACCTGACCGGCAGCGAAGACGTCTACGGCCCCAACGAAGGCGCGGCCAAGGTGTCCACCGTCACCGCGCCGGACTACGCCGAGCGCTGCCCCAACGTCCAGCGCCTGCTGCAGAACCTGACCTTTACCGCAGCCCAGGAAAGCCAGCTGATGGTGCCGATCATGGAACGCAAGACGCCCCAGGACGTGGCGCGGCAATGGCTGCGCGAGCACCCCGAAGACCTGCAACGCTGGCTGGCCGGGGTCAGCAGCTTCGAGGGCAAGGACGGCGTGGCGGCGGTGCAGGCCAGCCTGAAATAGTGGCGTCCTGCCGGTCTCATCGCGAGCCAGCTCGCGATGGCCCTCTTCCAGACAACGGACACCTCCAGCCATGCGCCACTACCCGCTCTCCCCCCAACTCGCCGCCTTCGTCGAGCGCACCCTGAGCTTCACCAGCCCCGATAACAGCTTCAAGGGCCTGCGCGACAGCTACAGCCGCATGTGCCGCGCCTTCACCCCGCCCCGTCCCGAGGGCCTGCGGGTCAGCGAATTGCAACTGGCCGGGGTGCCGGCGCGCGCCTATTACCCCGCCAGCCCGATGCCCGCGGACGGCTGGCCTTGCCTGTTGTACCTGCACGGTGGCGGCTGGGTGGTCGGCGACCTGGATTCCCACGACTTCATCACTGCCTACCTGGCGGCGCAGTTGCAGGTGCTGGTGATTGCCGTGGATTACCGCCTGGCGCCCGAACATCCGTTCCCCGCCGCCTTCGACGATTGCCTGGCGGCCTGGCGCGCCTTGCAGGCCGGCGCCAGCCCCTTTGCCCTGGATGCCCGGCGGCAGTTGGTGATCGGCGACAGCGCCGGCGGCAACCTCGCCGCGGCCTTGTGCCTGGCCCTGCGCGATGCCGGCGAACAGCTGCCCGCCGCCCAGGTGCTGCTGTACCCCGGCCTCGGTGGCGCCGCCGACCTGCCCTCGCGCAGCCAGTGCGCCGACGCGCCGCTGCTCGGCAGCAACGACCTGGACGCCTACCAGGCCCTGTACCTGCCCGGCCCGGAGCGGCATTCGCCTTATGCCCGGCCCTTGCTGGCCACGGACTTGCGCGGCCTGCCCGCCGCCTTTATCGCCCTGGCGCAGTTCGACCCGCTGCGCGACGACGGCGAGCTGTATCACCAGCGGCTGCTGGCCGCCGGCGGCCACAGCCAGTTGTACCCGGGCCTCGGCCTGGTGCACGGCTGCCTGCGCGCCCGGGGCCTGGCGCCGGAGGTGGATGCGCTGTATGGCGCCTTGCTCGACTACCTGCGGGGCTGCCTCGGATAGTCTTTCTTCAGCGAAACCGCGCGGCCCTTTTCGCGGGCAAGCCTCGCTCCTACGAAGAGCCCGTCACGCGCATGACTTCCCCCGTAGGAGCGAGGCTTGCCCGCGATCACCTGCAACGCAGGTGCCAGACACCTCCCTCTACCGAAGAAGACCGCCCGCGATCGACTGCATGACATTTTTTTCATGCCGCTGGCACTGATCGCGCTTGACGGCGAAAGCGCTTTGCTGTTTCCTGAAACCGGTTTCAGCGATGCGGCAGAACGTCGCACCTGGAGCGGATACACCCCATAACAAGAACGCCAAAGACAGGTCGCCGCCCGTGAACAGTTTTTCCGCCGCCCAGCGCAGCCGCGTCACCATGCTCGATGTCGCCGAACGCGCCGGGGTCTCCAAGGCCAGCGTGTCGCGCTTTATCGGCGAAGACCGCGCCCTGCTCTCCGATGCCATCGCCCTGCGCATCGAACAGGCAATAGCCGAGCTGGGCTACCGCCCGAACCAGATGGCCCGTGGCCTGAAACGCGGGCGCACACGTCTGATCGGCATGCTGGTGGCCGATATCCGCAACCCCTATTCGATTGCCGTGATGCATGGCGTGGAAACCGCCTGCCGCCAGCACGGCTACAGCCTGGTGGTGTGCAACACCGACCGCGACGACGAGCAGGAGCGCCAGCACCTGGCCAACCTGCGCTCGTACAACATCGAAGGCCTGATCGTGAACACCCTGGGCCATCATCTGGACGAACTGCGCGAACTGCATCGGGAAATGCCCATGGTCCTGGTGGACCGCAAGGTCGAGCAACTGCACAGCGACCTGGTTGGCCTGGACAACCCGCAAGCCGTGCGTAGTGCCATCGAACACCTGCAAGAGCGCGGCTACCGCGACCTGCTGCTGGTCAGCGAACCCCATGACGGCACCAGCTCGCGGATCGAGCGCAGCAACAGTTTCAAGGCGCAGATCGAGCAACGCCCGGCCTTGCAAGGCGCGGCGGTGGAAACCGGCGCCGCGCTGAACCAGCAGCTGCAACAGTTCCTCGCCGCCCCCGGCCCCGGTCCGAAAGCGCTGTTCTGCGCCAACGGCGTCGCCGCCCTGGCCGCGACCCGGGCCTTGCGCGAGCTGGGCTGCCCACTGTTCGACGAGATCGGCCTGATCGCCCTCGACGACCTCGACTGGTATCCGCTGGTGGGCAGCGGCATCACCGCCCTCGCCCAACCCACCGAACGCATCGGCGCCAGCGCCTTCGAGTGCCTGCTCAAGCGTTTGCGCGGCGATGTCGAGCCGCTGCGGGTGCTGGACTTCCCGGCCGAGCTGATCGTCCGTGGCTCCACCCGTCAACGAGGCGACTCGGGAGTCGTGGTGCCGGTGTAGCCGCTGCCGAGCCTGCGAGGCTGCGATCGGCAACGCAGTTGCCGCAAAACCTGCGTCCGCGATCGGCCTGGAAAACGCTTCGGCCGGGTTACGACGGCTACGCCGCCAATCGCAGCCTGCGGCAGCGGCTACAGGGAACGGCGCAGGCATGAAGATAGGGAAATGAGCTTCTTTTGTGGGGCTTTTTTTTGAGAAGAAATGAAACCGGTTTCAGAGGCCATGACCATGAATAAATCGCCTGTCTCCATCAGCCTGTCCAGCTACGGCGCCGACCGCGTCCGTGAGCAGGGCCAGGGCAGTTTCATCGAGGTGCTGGCCGCCGCCGGCGCGTCGCGCATCGAATGGCGCGAAGAGCTGCTGACCGTCGAAGACCCGTCCCAGTTGGCCCAGGCCACCCGCGAGCGGCAACTGGAAAGCGTGTTTTCTTCGCCGCTGGAACTCTGGGTGGCCGGGCGCTCCCGGGCCAACCCGCTGCTGGAACAGGCGCTGCAACGGGCCGAAGCCTTCGGCGCAAAAAGCCTCAAGGTGTCCCTGGGGTATTTCACCGAGCACAACGACCTGCCCCAGCTGGCCCTGCTGCTGGCGCAATCCCCGGTGCAGCTGCTGGTGGAAAACGACCAGACCCTGCACGGCGGGCGCATCGAACCCTTCCAGCGCTTCTTCGCCGAGGTCGAGCGCCACCGCCTGCCGGTGCAGATGACCTTCGACATCGGCAACTGGCAGTGGCAGGACCAGTCCGCCTCCGTCGCCGCGCGCCTGCTCGGCCGGCATGTCGGCTACGTGCACTGCAAGGCCGTGGCCCGGCGCGCCGACGGCAAGCTGGTGGCGATACCGCCGGGCATGGCCGACCTGCACCTGTGGGAACAATTGCTGCGGCACATGACTCAAGGTGTGACCCGGGCCGTGGAATACCCGCTGCAAGGCGAAGACCTGGTGCAGCTGACCCGCGAACACGTCGCCACCCTCGCCCGCCTCGGCCAGTCCCGCCTGGAGAACGCCCATGTCTGAGCTCGATATCCTGTCGTTCGGTGAAACCATGGCGATGTTCGTCGCCGAACAGAGCGGCGACCTGGCCCGGGTCGGCCACTTCCACAAACGCATCGCCGGCGCCGACAGCAACGTGGCCATCGGCCTGTCGCGCCTGGGTTTCAAGGTCGGCTGGCTGAGCCGGGTCGGCGCCGACTCCCTGGGGCGCTTTGTCGTCGACAGCCTGCAGGCCGAAGGCGTGGACTGCCGCTACGTCGCCACCGATCGGCAACACCCCACCGGTTTCCAGCTCAAGTCCCTGGAGGAGCACGGCGACGATCCGCGGGTGGAGTACTTCCGCCGCGGTTCGGCGGCCAGCCACCTGAGCGTCGCCGACATCGCCCCCCAGCTGCTGCGCGCCCGGCACCTGCACGCCACCGGCATTCCCCCGGCGCTCTCGACCTCGGCCCGTGACCTGTCCCACAGCCTGATGAGCAAGATGCGCGCGGCCGGCCGCAGCGTGTCCTTCGACCCGAACCTGCGGCCCGGCCTGTGGGGCAGCGAACAACTGATGATCGACGAAATCAACCGCCTGGCCGTGCTCGCCCATTGGGTGCTGCCGGGCTTGAGCGAAGGCCGCCTGCTGACCGGCTATGAAGACCCGGCCGATATCGCGGCGTTTTACCTGGACCAGGGCGTCGAAGTCGTGGCGATCAAGCTCGGTGCCCATGGCGCCTATTACCGCACCCAGCTGCACGAAGGTTTCATCGAGGCCGTACCGGTGACCCAGGTGGTCGACACCGTGGGTGCCGGCGACGGTTTCGCCGTCGGCCTGATCAGCGCCCTGCTGGAAAACCACAGCGTCGCCGAGGCCGTGCAGCGCGCCAACTGGATCGGCAGCCGCGCGGTGCAGAGCCGCGGCGACATGGAAGGCCTGCCGAGCCGCGATGAATTACCGACGGTCGCTGCGCGACCGATCGCGAGCAAGCTCGCTCCTACAGGGGCTGCGCAAGTTCTGTAGGAGCGAGCTTGCTCGCGATAAAACCGTGAAAACAACACCGCCTGATTGAACCAACGCGTTACCTGTTGCGACAAAAACAACAAGCTCAGGAGCACCCTTATGCAAACGCTGAAACTCGCCACCCGCCGCTGGTGGTACATCATGCCCATCGTGTTCATCACCTACAGCCTGGCGTACCTGGACCGCGCCAACTACGGGTTCGCCGCCGCCTCCGGGATGGCCGCCGACCTGATGATCACCCCGGGCCTGTCGTCCCTGCTCGGCGCCTTGTTCTTCCTCGGTTACTTTTTCTTCCAGGTACCGGGGGCGATCTACGCGCAAAAACACAGCGTCAAGAAGCTGATCTTCGTCAGCCTGATCCTCTGGGGCGGCCTGGCCACCCTCACCGGCGTGGTGTCCAACGCCTATTGGCTGATCGCCATCCGCTTCATGCTCGGGGTGGTCGAAGCCGCGGTGATGCCGGCGATGCTGGTCTACCTGTGCCATTGGTTCACCCGGGCCGAACGCTCGCGGGCCAACACCTTCCTGATCCTCGGCAACCCGGTGACCATGCTCTGGATGTCGGTGGTCTCAGGGTACCTGGTGGAGCATTTCAGCTGGCGCTGGATGTTCATCATCGAAGGCTTGCCGGCGGTGCTCTGGGCCTTTATCTGGTGGCGCCTGGCCGATGACCGCCCAAGCGCGGCGAAGTGGCTCAGCGACCAGGAAAAACACGACCTGGAAAGCGCCCTGACCGCCGAACAGGTGGGCATCAGGGCGGTGAAGAACTACGCCGAAGCCTTCCGCTCGCCCAAGGTGATCATCCTCGCCCTGCAGTTCTTCTGCTGGAGCATCGGCGTCTACGGCTTCGTGCTGTGGCTGCCGTCGATCCTCAAGCACGGCGCGCAGATGGACATGGTCGAGGCCGGCTGGCTGTCGGCGCTACCTTACCTGGCCGCGGTGATCGCCATGCTCGGGGTGTCCTGGGGCTCGGACCGGATCCAGAAGCGCAAGCGTTTCGTCTGGCCGCCGCTGCTGATCGCCTCCTTCGCCTTCTACGGCTCCTACCTGCTGGGCGCCGAGCACTTCTGGTGGTCCTACAGCCTGCTGGTGATCGCCGGCGCCTGCATGTACGCGCCTTACGGGCCGTTCTTCGCCATCGTCCCGGAGATCCTCCCGGCCAACGTCGCCGGCGGCGCCATGGCGCTGATCAACAGCATGGGCGCCCTGGGCTCGTTCGGCGGCTCCTACCTGGTGGGTTACCTGAACAGCGCCACCGGCTCGCCCGGCGCCTCCTACCTGCTGATGAGCGGCGCGCTGCTGCTGTCGGTGCTGCTGACCCTCTTTCTCAACCCGGGCGCCAGCGACCGCAGCCGCGCCGCGCTGCCGGTACGTCGCCGCCTGGCGCATTCCTGAATCGAACAAGGTGAACCCCATGAAAAAACAGGTCGTGCTGTACAAGAAACTCTCGCCGCCGCTGATGGCCCGCCTGCACGAGCAAGCCCAGGTGACCCTGATCGAGGACCTCGGCGCCCAGGGCCTGGCCAAACTGCGTAGCGCCCTGCCCGCCGCCCAGGGCCTGCTCGGCGCCAGCCTGCGCCTGGACGCCGAGCTGCTGGACCTGGCGCCACGCCTGGAAGCGGTGGCCAGCGTGTCGGTGGGCGTCGACAACTACGACATCGACTACCTGACCCGCCGCGACATCCTGCTCAGCAACACCCCGGATGTGCTCACCGAAACCACCGCCGACACTGGTTTCGCCCTGATCCTGGCCAGCGCCCGGCGCGTGGTGGAGCTGGCCAACCTGGTGCGCGCCGGCCAGTGGAACCGCAATATCGGCCCGCTGCATTTCGGCAGCGACGTGCACGGCAAGACCCTGGGCATCATTGGCATGGGGCGGATCGGCGAAGCCCTGGCCCAGCGTGGTCATTTCGGCTTCGGCATGCCGGTGATCTACCACAGCAACAGCCCGAAACCGGCGGTGGAACAGCGTTTCGGCGCCCGCTACTGCAGCCTGCCGGAACTGCTGCAACAGGCCGACTTCATCTGCCTGACCCTGCCGCTGACGGACCAGACCCTGGGCCTGATCGGCCGCGAAGAGTTCGCCCTGATGCGTCCGGAAAGCATCTTCATCAATATTTCCCGGGGCAAGGTGGTGGACGAACAGGCGCTGATCGAAGCCTTGCAGCAACGGCGGATTCGCGCGGCCGGGCTGGATGTGTTCGAGCGCGAACCCCTGGGCCACGACTCGCCGCTGTTGCAGTTGAACAATGTGGTGGCCACCCCGCACATCGGCTCGGCGACCTTCGAGACCCGCGAGGCCATGGCCCGCTGCGCGGTCGACAACCTGCTGGCGGCCCTGGCCGGCCAGCGCCCGGCCAACCTGGTCAACCCCCAGGCCTGGGAGCGCCGCAAGGCCGCGGTGTGACGCTGTAGCTGCCCGACCGTCCGATCCACCCTGTAGCCGCTGCCGCAGGCTGCGATAGGTCCGCAGGACCTCGGCGTCCTGAAGATCGCCACGACCGTTCCGGTCGATCGCAGCCTACGGCAGCGGCTACAGGGGCAGCGGCGTTTCGACGATCGCCACGACCGTTCTTCCGGTCGATCGCAGCCTGCGGCAGCGGCTACAGGCTCAGCGGCGTTTTGAGGTTCGGCCTTCGAGCAGGTCCTGGGTGCAACGCACGATCCGCTGGCAGGCGTCCGCCAGACGCTGTTGATCCACCACCAGGCCGATACGGATATGCCCCGCCGCGCTGGGGCCGAAGGCCTCGCCGGCGAGCACCGAGACGCCGTGCCCTTCCAGCAGCAGCTCGGCGAATTGCTGGGCGCCCAGGCCGGTTTCCCGCACATCAACCATGACGAACATGCCGCCATCGGGCTTGACCGGCTTCAACCCCGGGCATTGGCTCAGTTGCGCACACACCAGGTCGCGGCGCTGGCGATATTCCTCACGCATCTGTTCCAGTTCCGGCAGGTCGGCGTCCAGCGCCACCACCGCGGCGTTCTGCACGAAGTCCGGCAACCCGTACAACATGCACAGCGCCAGATGGCTCAGGTGCCCGGCCAGGGCCTGGGGCGCCACCACCCAGCCGACCCGCCAGCCGGTCATGGCATGGGACTTGGACAGGCTGTTGATGGTCGCCGTGCGTTCGGCCATGCCCGGCAGGCTGCCGGGGCTGATGTGTTCGCCGTCGAACAGCAGGTCGCTGTAGACCTCGTCGGAAATCAGCCACAGGTCATGCTCGACGCACAGTCGCGCCAGGGCCTGCCAGGTTTCCCGGGACAGGCTGGCGCCGGAGGGATTGTTCGGGCTGTTGAGCATCAGCGCGCGGGTCTTCGGCGTGATACGCGCGGCGACCACGGAGGGCTCGACACGAAAACCGTTCTCCGGGCGCACCGGAATCGGCAGCACCTTGGCCCCGCAGGCACCGAACACCCCTTCGTAGGTGACGTACATCGGCTCGGCCACCAGCACCTCGTCGCCGGGGTCGAGCAGGCACTGGGCCACGGAGAACACCGCGCATTGCGCCCCCGGCAACACCACCACATGCTCGGCGCCCACCGCCTGGCCGCTGCGGGTGGCATGGCGGTGGGCGATGCGGGTGCGCAGCGAACGATTGCCGCGCACCTCCGAATAGTGGGTGTCGCCCGCCAGCAGGCTATCGATGGCGGCCTGGACGATCGGCCGCGGGGTGTCGAAATCCGGGTCGCCGATGGTCAGCAGCAGCACATCGACGCCCTGCTCGCGCAGTTCCAGGGCGCGGTAGTGAATCTGCCAGGCCGCGGCACCTTCGCCGGCGATCCGTTGGGTCAAGGCTGAATAGCGCATCTCGCTCTCCTTGGGCACGCATTCCAACAACCCTAACTCAAATCACAAAGCGCGCCACCATCGCATTCAAATCCACCGCCAGGCGCGACAGCTCATGGCTGGCGGCGCTGGTCTGGTTGGCCCCGGCGGCCGACTGGGTGGCCAGGTCGCGGATGTTCACCAGGTTGCGATCGACCTCGCGGGACACCTGGGCCTGCTCTTCCGAAGCGCTGGCGATCACCAGGTTGCGCTCGTTGATCAGGTTGATCGATTCGGCGATCTGCTCCAGGGCCACGCCGGCGGCGCGGGCCATTTCCAGGGTGTTCTGGGTGCGCTGATTGCTTTGCTGCATCGACTGCACCGCCTCGCCCGTGCCGTTCTGGATGCCGGCGACCATCTTTTCGATTTCCTGGGTCGATTGCGCGGTGCGATGGGCCAGGGCCCGCACCTCGTCGGCCACCACCGCGAACCCGCGCCCGGCCTCGCCGGCGCGGGCCGCCTCGATGGCTGCGTTGAGGGCCAGCAGGTTGGTCTGCTCGGCGATGGCGCGGATCACGTCGAGCACCTTGCCGATGTCGCGGCCCTGGGTGGCCAGGCCTTCGATCATCACCGAAGTGCTCTGCACGTCCTGGGTCATGGTCTGGATCGCGTCGACGGTTTCCACCACCCGATCGCGGCCTTCGCGGGCGGCCTGGGTCGACTGGTGCGAGGCTTCGGAAGTCGACACCGCGTTGCGCGCCACCTCTTCCACGGCGGCGGTCATTTCATTGACCGCAGTGGCCGCCTGTTCGATTTCGTTGTTCTGCTGCTGCAAGCCACGGGAAGCTTCCTCGGTGACCGCGCTGAGTTCTTCCGAGGCCGAGGCCAGCTGGGTGGCCGAGCCGGAGATTTGCTCGATGGTCTTGCGCAGGTTGCCCTGCATCTCGTTCAGCGCCACCAACAGGCGGGCCGGCTCGTCCTTGCCGTCGACCTCGATGGCCTTGGTCAGGTTGCCCGAGGCGATGGTCTGCGCGGCCAGCAGCGCGCGGTTCAACGGGGTGACGATGCTGCGGGTCAGCAGCAGGGCCAGCACCACCGTGAGCAGGGCCGCGACCACCGCCACGGCGATGATGCCGGTGATGGCGCCGTGGTAATGCTCACCGGCCAGGTCAGACGCCTGGGTGGCCCCGGCCTTGTTGATCGCCACCAGTTTGTTCAGCTGTTCGCCCATCTGGTCGGTGCCGTCCTTGATCCGCGTATTGATCAGGGTGCGCAGCTCCTCGAGCTTGTTCTGTCGCGACAGCTCCAGCATGTCGTTCTGCGCTTGCAGGTACTTTTCCAGGGTGGCCGCGAAGGTCTTGTACAGGGCCACTTCCTCTTCCCCCGCCGGCAAGGCGGCGTAACTGGCCTGGGCCTGCTTGAGCTTGTCCACCAGCACGCCAATGCGCGTCTGCGCTTCCTGCAGGCCGGCCGGCTCGCGGTTGACCAGTACCCGGAACGAGAGAATCCGCAGGCGCAGCACGTTTTCGGTGACGTTACCGAGGAACCCTACGCTGGGCAGCTGGTTGCTTTCCATTTCCAGGGAGGCCTGTCGGATGATCGACATGCGGTTGACGGCAAACACACCCAGCGCGATGACCAGCAACGCGATGAACGCAAAACCGAGGAAAGCTCGAGGCGCGATATTCATATTACGTAGGGACATAGGATGACTCTCGGGATATTGAGGACTGCGAGCATCCATGCACTGAACCCTGTCGCCAGCGGCGGCTGGCGGCCTGACAGGTGGGCGCCACTGTTGTAGTTGGTTTGTGGGCCTAATAGCGATATCGGCCGGGCTTTAGTTTTTTTGCAGGCCCCGGCGAAAATATTTTTCGTCGCCGCGAAAGTGTTTCAACGATAAAACGGACGGCCTGCCGGATCGGTTCCGCGTCCATGACCTGCTCCATGACCAGCCCCATGAAAAGTGCAATTCATTCGCCGGAAAAGCCATTCAGTCGCCGCCCCGTCCTGCCCATCATGGGCCCCAGCTCGCAATGGCAATTCATAACAACAACGACTGGAGTGGATGATGAAACCCGAAGACTTCCGTGCCGAGACCAACCGCCCGCTGACCGGCACCGAATACCTGGCCAGCCTGCGCGATGATCGCGAAATCTACATTTATGGCGACCGGGTCAAGGATGTGACCCGCCACCCGGCGTTCCGCAACTCCGCCGCCTCCATGGCGCGCCTCTATGACGCCCTGCACGACCCCGAGACCAAGGACAAGCTGTGCTGGGCCACCGACACCGGCAACGGCGGCTACACCCACAAGTTCTTCCGCTCGGCGAAAAGCGCCGACGACCTGCGCCAGCAGCGCGACGCCATCGCCGAGTGGTCGCGCCTGACCTACGGCTGGATGGGCCGCAGCCCGGACTACAAGGCCGCCTTCGGCAGCGCCCTGGGCGCCAACCCGGAGTTCTATGGCAAGTTCGCGGACAACGCCCGCACCTGGTACAAGCGCATCCAGGAAGCCTGCCTGTACCTCAACCACGCCATCGTCAACCCGCCGATCGACCGCGACAAGCCGGTGGACCAGGTCAAGGACGTGTTCATCTCGGTGGACGAGGAAGTCGAAGGCGGGATCATCGTCAGCGGCGCCAAGGTGGTGGCCACCAACTCGGCACTGACCCACTACAACTTCGTCGGCCAGGGTTCGGCGCAGCTGTTAGGGGACAACACCGACTTCGCCCTGATGTTCATCGCACCGATGAACACCCGCGGCATGAAGCTGATCTGCCGCCCGTCCTATGAACTGCAGGCCGGCATGACCGGTTCGCCGTTCGACTACCCACTGTCCAGCCGCTTCGACGAGAACGACGCGATCCTGATCATGGACAAGGTGTTCATCCCCTGGGAAAACGTGCTGATCTACCGCGACTTCGAACGCTGCCGGCAGTGGTTCCCACAAGGCGGTTTCGGCCGGCTGTTCCCGATGCAGGGCTGCACCCGGCTGGCGGTCAAGCTCGACTTCATCACCGGGCTGCTGGTCAAGGCCTTGCAGTGCACCGGTTCCCTGGAGTTTCGCGGGGTGCAGGCGCAGGTTGGCGAGGTGGTGGCCTGGCGCAACCTGTTCTGGTCGCTGACTGACGCCATGCACGGCAACGCCAGCGAATGGCTCAATGGCGCCTTCCTGCCCAGCGCCCAGGCCTTGCAGGCCTACCGGGTCCTGGCGCCCCAGGCCTACACCGACATCAAGAAGATCATCGAACAGGTGGTGGCCAGCGGCCTGATCTACCTGCCGTCCGGCTCCCGCGACCTCAAGGACCCGATGCTCAACCAGTACCTGAGCACCTATTGCCGGGGTTCGGCGGGCATGGGCCACGAGGAGCGGATCAAGATCCTCAAGCTGCTGTGGGATGCCATCGGCACCGAGTTCGGCGGCCGCCACGAGCTGTACGAAATCAACTACGCCGGCAGCCAGGACGAAATCCGCATGCAGTGCCTGCGCCATGCCCAGGCCACCGGCTCGATGAAAGCCATGACCGACCTGGTGGACCAATGCCTGGGCGACTACGACCTCGACGGCTGGACGGTGCCGCACCTGACCAATCCGGACGACATCAACATGCTCGACCGCATCCGCCAGTAATCGCCGCCCGACCTGAATGACCCGCGGGGCGCCCCCCGATTGCCGGCACCCGCGGGTTCACCCGAGGAATCTGTCATGACTCAACTCGATCCCAAGCAACAGGCTTTTCGCGATGCCATGGCGCACATGACCGCGGCGGTCAACGTCATCACCAGCAACGGTCCGGCCGGACGCTGCGGCATCACCGCCACCGCGGTCTGCTCGGTCACCGACAGCCCGCCCAGCCTGATGGTCTGCGTCAACCGCAACAGTGCGCTGAACCCGGTGTTCAAGCGCAACGGCCAGCTCTGCGTCAACGTGCTCTGCGGCGAACACGAAGAGGTCGCCCGGCACTTCGCCGGCATGACCGGGGTGGAGATGGAGCAGCGCTTCAGCCTGCACCCCTGGCGCGACGGCCAGGGCGCCCTGCCGGTGCTCGACGGCGCCCTGGCCAGCCTGCAGGGACGCATCACCGAGGTGCAGGAGGTCGGCACCCATTCGGTGATGCTGGTGCAGCTGGATGAAATCTGCGTGCGCGAACACGGCGACTCGCTGGTGTATTTCAGCCGTGGTTTCCATCGTTTGCAGCGGGCAGTCCAGGCGGCGTGATCTACAGCTCTTCTGATCTTCTGTAGGAGCGGCCGGTCGACGCTCGATTGCTCGCGATAAATCTACAACGATAACGCGCGTTGTCAGGTCCATCGCCGCTGCGCGGCTATCGCGGGCAAGCCTCGCTCCTACAGAAGCCAATATCCCCGCCAGGCCTCCCCTTCATCCTGCATCTGTAGGATAGCGATCCCCCGCCAACCCGACGATACTCGTGCCCAGGCCCTGCCCACGTCCCTGGACGTTCCGGTCCCTACTGACTCCGTGACGAAAACAATAAGAACGTCGCACAGAGGAACACCCGATGAGCCGTCATGATCATGCTCACGCCAGCCTGCTGGAAGCCTTCAGCTCGCTGACCCTGGAGTTGCAGCGCCTGGCGCAGCACAAGGACATCGAACATTTCCATGGCCATGCGCTGAACCGCATCGGCCAGTTGCTGCCCTTCGACAGCGCCTGGTGGGGCCGCGCCGCGCTGATCGACGGCCTGCCGGAAGAACACAGCTCCTACCTCCATCACTTGCCCCCCAGCTACCTGCCGGACTGGCAGTCGATCAAGCATGTCGACGTCACCGTCGGCCGGGTCCATGCCCACCCGGGCCGGGCGGTGATCGTCGACATGCGCGACCCGGCCAACGGCCCCGGCCTGAACTGGCTGGGCACGACCTATGGCATCGGCGAGCTGCTGTGCGTGGTGTACATCGACCCGCAGACCCACCTCAGCGACCACCTGGCGCTGTACCGCGCCCCCGGCGCCAAACGCTTCGACGCCGACGACTGCCTGCTGCTGAACAACCTGATGCTGCACCTGGTGGCCGCGGTGTCGGCCAACCAGATCCGCACCCTGGTGGCCATGCGCGAAACCCTCACCAGCCCGCGCAACCTGGCGCTGGCGGTGTGCGACCAGCGCGGCACCCTGCACTGCGCCGAACGCGGCTTCGTCGACCTGCTGCTCGGCGAGTGGCCGGACTGGAGCGGCCCCTGCCTGCCCGTGCCCATGGCCGATGGCGGTTATGAAGGCCGGCACCTGCAGTTCGAGGCCTCGCCGGTGGGCGACCTGTTCCTGCTCGCCGCCCGCGGCCGCACGCTGCTGACCCAGCTGAGCCCACGGGAAAACGACGTGGCCCTGGGCTTCGGCGAAGGCAAGACCTACAAGGAAATCGCCCGCGAGCTGGGCCTGTCGCCGAACACCGTGCGCCATCACATCCGCGCCATCTACAACAAGCTCGGGGTCAGGGACAAGACCCGCATCGCCCATCTGCTGCATGCCCCACCCGACTGACGCTTACCTCCTTCGCTGACTGACTTTCGCGCTGTCGTTTTGACGGCCACGGGCCGCTTTTGCCCTTTTTCCAGCCACTGCCGCGTACCGGCGAGCACTTCGCCGCACAACAACTCAAAGAAGAGACGTTACGCCCATGACCAGAACGCTTGCGCACCACACCGCCCTGGCCGTCACCGGCGCCCTGCTGAGCCTGAACGTCAGCGCCGCCGACCTCAACGCCCGCGACTTCTTCGGCGCGCCCTCGGGCACCAGCCTGGGCGTGCTGTACCTGCCGGCGACCCGCGCCGACGACTTCCACGGTCCTGCCGACAGCACCGGCAAGGCCGAGCTGAAGGTCAACGCCCTGGCCTATCGCCAGGTATTTTTCACCGACATCTGCGGCACCCTGTGCACCCCGCAATTCATCGTGCCTTTCGCCGATATCGACGCGCGCCTGCCCGGCGCCAATCGCCACACCGGGGAAAGCGGCTTCGGCGACCCGCAGGTCGGCGGCACCCTGTTTTTCATCAACGACCCAGCCAGCCGAACCTACAGCGGCCTGCTGACCCTGATCACCCTGCCGGTGGGCGAATACCACGGCGACAACCCGGATGTCTCGCCGGGCGCCAACCGCTGGGGCGCGACCTTCGTTTACAACTACACCCAGGGCGTCGGCGAGAAGTGGGTGCTGGAAGCCAACCTCGAAGCCCAGCTCTACGCCAAGAACGACGATTACTTCGGCAGCGACCTGAAGCAGGACCCGCTGTACCGCCTGCAAGCCTTCGCCTCCTATGACTTCACCAGCAGTACCTATGGCGCCCTGCGGCTGATCCACGCCGACGGTGGCGAGCTGCGGATCAACGACCAGCGCATCGACGACACCCACAAGCGCTACACCCAGGTCGGCTTCGAGGTCGGCCACTGGCTGGACCAGCAGAACCAGCTGATGTTCGGCCTCTCGCAAAACGTCGCCACCCGTAACGGCTACCACGGCACCGACGCCTTGCTGCGCCTGGTCCACGTGTTCTGAAGCGTTTTTCCGGAGCTACCCACCATGACGACCCCCATGATCGACAAGAGCCAGGCGCTCACCGGCGAGCAGCCGCACACAGCCTCATCCCTGGCTTTGCTGGCGGCCATCGTGCTGTTCGCCGCCATCACCCCGACCATCCTCATGACCGCCCCGGCGGTGGCCGCGCAACTGGCCAGCCAATGGCAACTGAGCCCGTCGCAGATCGGCGACCTGTTCTCCACTGAACTGGGGGCCATGAGCCTGGCCACCCTGCCCGCCTTCTGGTGGCTCAAGCGCGTCGACTGGCGCCGCGCGGCGCTGCTGGCCGGGGCGCTGTTCATAGTCGCCAACCTGCTGTCGATCTGGGCCCAGGGTTATGGCGCGCTGCTGGCCCTGCGTTTCTGCAGTGCCCTGGCCGGCGGTTCGCTGATGATCATCTGCCTGTCCAGCGCCGCCTCCACCGCCAACCCCAGCCGGACCTACGGCCTGTGGGTCATGGGCCAACTGGTGGTCGGGGCAATCGGCCTGAGCATTCTGCCGCGGTTGTTCGAGCATTACGGCCTGGCGGCCTGCTACCTGCTGCTGGCGCTGCTGATGAGCCTGTGCCTGCCCCTGGCGCGCTACTTTCCCCAGGGCGCGCCGCCCCCGGAAAAAACCGCGGGGCAGGCAGCCGCCGCACCGAAGTGGAAGGCCCTGTGCGGCATTCTCGGCATCCTTGGCTTCTATATCAGCCTCAGCGGGGTCTGGACCTTTATCGGTTCGATCAGCGCCAAGGCCGGCATCTCCGCGCAAGCCAGCGGCGAGCTGCTGGCCGTCGCCACGGTCATGGGCATCGTCGGCGCCGGCTGCGCCTCGCTGATCGGCAATCGCCTGCCGCGCCTGCTGTTGCTGCTGTTCGGCTACAGCCTGATGGCCGGCTCGGTGCTGTTGCTGCTGGGCACGCCGCCCCTGGCGCGCTTCGCCCTCGCCGCCCTGGTCTTCAAGTTCACCTGGACCTTCATCCTGCCGCTGATCCTCGCCTGCCTGGCCGACCTCGACCGCTCCGGCAAGCTGATGAACGCCTCCAACCTGGTGATCGGCGGCGGCCTGGCCATCGGCCCCGCGCTGGCCGGGCGGTTGATCGAAAGCACCGGTGGCTTCCAGCCCCTGCTGATCGGCGGGGCCGGCCTGACCCTGCTGTCGCTGGCGCTGATCCTCGGCTGCCGGCGCAATCCCTGAATCCCCTGAACCCCTGTAGCCGCTGCCGAAGGCTGCGATAGGTCCGAAGGACCTCTGGCGCCCGGAAGATCGCAGCGACCGTTCCGGTCGATCGCAGCCTGCGGCAGCGGCTACAGATTCCCTCATAGATGGAGATGCCCATGACCCGTAAAACCGCGTTTTTCTTCGATGAACTCAGCCTCTGGCACAGCGCCGGGCTGCATGCGCTGACGCTGCCGGTGGGCGGCTGGGTGCAACCGCCCGCCGCGGCCGGGCACGCCGAATCGCCGGAAACCAAGCGCCGCCTGAAAAGCCTGCTGGACGTCTCCGGCCTGACCCGCCACCTGCAGGTGCGCAGCGCCACGGCCGCCACCGAGGAGGACCTGCTGCGGGTGCACAGCGCCGAGTACCTGCAACGCTTCAAGGCCCTGAGCGAGGCCGGTGGCGGCGAACTCGGCCCGCAAGCGCCGATCGGCCCGGGCAGCTACGAAATCGCCCGGCTCTCCGCCGGTCTGGCCATCGCCGCGGTGGACGCGGTGCTCGGCGGCGAAGCCGACAACGCCTACTCGCTGTCGCGTCCGCCGGGGCACCATTGCCTGGCCGACGGCGCCATGGGCTTCTGCTTCCTGGCCAATATCGCCATCGCCATCGAGGCGGCCAAGGCCAGGCGCGGCCTGGGCAAGGTCGCGGTGATCGACTGGGACGTGCACCACGGCAACGGCACCCAGTCGATCTTCGAGGAGCGCGGCGATGTGCTGACCCTTTCCCTGCATCAGGACGGCTGCTTCCCGCCCGGCTACAGCGGCGAACAGGACCGTGGCCGCGGCGCCGGGCTGGGGGCCAACCTCAATATCCCGCTGCTGCCCGGCAGCGGCCACGACGCCTACCTGCATGCCCTGCAACGCATCGTGATCCCGGCCCTGGAGCGCTTCGAGCCGGAGCTGATCATTGTTGCCTGCGGCTACGACGCCAACGCGGTCGACCCGCTGGCGCGGATGCTGCTGCACAGCGACTCGTTCCGCGCCATGACCCGCCAGGTGCGCGAAGCCGCCGAGCGCCTGTGCCAGGGCCGCCTGGTGCTGGTGCATGAGGGCGGTTACTCCGAAGCCTATGTGCCCTTCTGCGGGCTGGCGACGGTCGAGGAGCTGGCCGGCGTCAGGACCGCGGTGACCGACCCGATGCTGGAATTCGTGCAGCTGCAGCAGCCCAATCCCCGGTTCCAGGCCTTTCAGCGCCAGCTGATCGATGATCTGGCACAAACCTTCCTCAACGACCACTGACCTGTAGCCGCTGCCGCAGGCTGCGATCGACCGGAATGGGCGTAGCGATCTCCCGACCGCAGGAGGTCCTTCGGACCTATCGCAGCCTGCGGCAGCGGCTACAGGGTTTTGCGGACTTCGCTTGGGGTCTGGCCGTAATGGGCCTTGAACGCCCGGGCGAAGTGGGCCTGGCTGGTGAAGCCATGACGGTAGGCGATTTCGCCGATATCCAGGCCGCCTCCCCGTGGGCTGCTCAGCAGGTCATGGGCCTGTTGCAGGCGTTTTTCCAGGATAAAACGGCTGGGCTGGCTGTCTTCCAGGGCGAACAGGCGGCTCAGGTGCCGTGGGGAAATGCCGGTCTGCGCGGCCACCCGCTCGCAACTCAGGCCAGGATCGGCCAGCTGTTCGCTGATGCACTGCTTGGCCGCCAGCAGATAGGACGCGCTCAGGGCATTGATCCGCCGCTCTCCCGCCTGCCCGGCGATCAGGCTCCCCAACAGCTCCAGCGCCTGGTTCTGATAACTCTCGGCGTCCTCGCTCAGCGGCTGCTGGAAAAAGCCTCCGGTGCGTTCGCCCAGGGTGCGCAGCAACAGGCGCTGCACCCCACTTTGCCCGCCGATCTTCAGCGGACGGTCGAAACGCTTGAGGCAGCGCTCGGCGAACAGTGCCTGGGGAATGTCGTAAATGAACTGGCGCATCGGCCCGGAGAACCCGAACAGATAGGGTTTGTCGGTGCGGTAGACGATCAGCTCGCCCGGTTCGAGCAACTGGCAGGCGCCATCCTGATAGAAGAACGAGCCGCTGCCGGTGACGAAGGACACGAACACCGACTCCTTGGGCACCGCGCGGATCATCGAGTTGTCACGCTCGACCACGTGCTCGTTGCCCTCGATCCGCGCCAGGCGCATGCCCTCCAGCTGCAGGTTGTCCTGGCTGGCGGCAAAACCGCTCTCACAAAAGGAAGTGCATTTGAGGCCGACCAGGGTGGAGGCGTTGTAGTCCTCCCAGAAGGCCAGCCGCTGATCCAGGGCGATGCTCTGGGTGCAGGCATGCCGGGTTTCGAGCAAGGCGCATGGAGACATTTTTATTCTTCTCATGGCTAGGAAGCATTCCCGGTCGGCAAGGCAGTGACCGGATTCCGAGGCCGCGACAGGTGGCGCTCGCGGCGATTCATTAACATATGAAGCTTATACCCTGTCAACGTGAAACGCAGTGGGCACAAGTCGATTGCCAGGGTAAACGGCGTCCCTGAAGCCTGTAGGAAAAGTCTCGTCCGATCCAGTCAACAATCCCGTCCGATTGGATAAAACCCCGCCCGCGCGCCGCGCCTAAAGTCGCCTCGACTCCCACAACGAATAGAGGCCGACCATGCCCGAAGCCGCCCGCCGTGAATTCTGGAAAGACCTGCAACCGATCGCCAATTGCTTCAAGCCGGACGCCAAGCCCGAGGTCTACCTGGCCAATGCCGCCAGCGACGACCTGAAGCTGTATGTGCCCTTCACCGAAACCGTGTCCTCGCGGCCGCTGTGGATCTCGCCGAGCGAGAACCGCTGGTGCGACATCCTCATGGCCAGCAGCGCCGGCCTGGTGAACCGGCATTACCACCCCCACGAAGTGTTCGCCTACACCCTGTCCGGCAAGTGGGGTTACCTGGAGCACGACTGGACCGCCACCGCCGGCGACTTCGTCTACGAGACCCCGGGCGAAGGCCACACCCTGGTGGCCTACGAGCACGAGCAACCGATGCGCGCGTTTTTCATCGTCAAGGGCCCGCTGATCTGGCTCGACGAACAGGGCGAGCCGGACGGTTACTTCGACGTGCACTCCTACATCGCCCTGTGCCGCGCGCACTACGAAAAGATCGGCCTCGGCGCGGCCTATATCGACACGCTGTTTCGCTGAAGTCTCGACTTCACCTGTCCCTCCCGCGGAGAACGACCATGGCTTACAACAACAATAAAGCCGGTTACGAGAACATCCTGCTGGGCGTGCTGTTCCTGACGTTCGGCTTCGTCTTTTTCGATCGCCTGGCCCTGTCCTTCCTGTTCCCCTTCATGGCCGACGAGCTGCAACTGAGCAACAGCCACCTGGGCATGCTGTCGTCGATCCTGGCCCTGGCCTGGGCGGTGTCCGGCGCGCTGGTCGGGGCCTGGTCGGACCGGCGTGGCAAGCGCAAGCCGCTGCTGATCGTTGCGGTGATCCTGTTTTCCCTGTGCTCGGCGCTGTCGGGGCTGGTCACCGGTTTTCTCAGCCTGCTGCTGTTCCGCGGCATCATGGGCCTGGCCGAAGGGCCGATCCTGCCGCTCTCGCAATCGCTGATGGTGGAGGCCTCCTCGCCCCATCGCCGGGGCCTGAACATGGGCCTGCTGCAAGGCTCGGCGGCCGGGCTGCTGGGCGCGGTAATCGGCCCGCCGGTGCTGATCGCCCTGGCCGAGGCCTACGGCTGGCGCCATGCCTTTATCGTCTCGCTGATCCCCGGATTACTGATCGCCCTGCTGATCTGGCGCTATGTGCGCAACGACGCGCCGCCGGCACCGATCACGGACAACGCTCCTGCTGCTCCGGTCAACCGCCTGGCGCTGCTGAAAAGCCGCAACATCGTGCTCTGCACCCTGATCAGCTGCGTGTTCCTCACCTGGTTCGTGATCCTCATTTCCTTCACCCCGACCTTCCTGGTCAAGGTCCGCGGCTACAGCCCGGCGAGCATGGGCACGGTGATGAGTTGCCTGGGCGGCGCCTGGGTGCTGTGGGGCTTCGGCGTGGCGGCGATTTCCGACCGTTTCGGCCGTCGCCCGACCCTGGTGCTGTTCTCGCTGATCGCCGCCTGCTGCCCGATCGCCCTGCTCTACGCCAACAGCCCGCTGCTGATGGGCGTGCTGATGCTGCTGACCTATACGGGCCTGGGCTGCTTCACCCTGTTCATGGCGACCATCCCGGCGGAAACCGTGCCCCGTGAGGTCATGGCCACCGCCCTGGGCATGATCATGGGCATCGGCGAGCTGGTGGGCGGTTTTGTCTCGCCGACCATCGCCGGCTTTGCCGCCGACCGTTTCGGCCTGTCCATCGTCATGTGGATCTCCTGCGGCGGCGCCCTGCTGGCGGCGCTGCTGGCGCTGTTCCTCAAGGAAACCGCGCCGGCGGTCCTGGCGCGCGGCCGCCGCGCCGAACCTTCCCCCTCTCCTGTCCTGCAAGGAAACCAGCCATGAAAGCATTGCGTTGGCATGCCGCCCGCGACCTGCGCCTGAGCGATCTGCAACTGCCACAGCCCGGCCCGGGCGAGGTACTGGTCCAGGTGGCCTACTGCGGCATCTGCGGCAGTGACCTGCACGAATACGCCGACGGCCCGCACTCGATTCCGCAACAGGTGCCCCACCCGCTGTCCGGTTGCCGCGCGCCGCTGACCCTCGGCCACGAGTTCTGCGGCCAGGTCCTGGCGGTGGGCGCGGGCGTCGACCGGGTCCGGGTCGGCAGCCGGGTGGCGGTGGAGCCGGAGTATCGCTGCGGCGATTGCCAGTACTGCCGCGTCGGCCAGTACAACCTCTGCCAGTCCATGGGGTTCATCGGCCTGATGGGCGACGGCGGTTTCGCCGAACAGGTGCTGGTGCCGGCCTACATGCTGCACCCGCTGCCGGACTCGGTGAGCTTCAAGCAGGCCGCGGTGCTGGAGCCGGCGGCGGTGGCCTTTCACGCGCTGAACCAGAGCAGCCTGCTGGCCGGCGACAGCTGCGTGGTGTTCGGCCTCGGTCCTATAGGCCTGCTCTTGATCCTGCTGGCGCGCCTGCGCGGCGTGGAGCGGATCTTTGCCGTGGACATCAGCCCGGAACGTCGGCGGCTGGCCCGCGACTTCGGCGCCCAGGAAGTGCTCGATGGCCACGCCGCCGACCTGTCGCAACGCCTGCACGAACTGAGCGGTGGCGGCTTCGACACGGCCTTCGAGGCCGCCGGCAGCCAGCAGACCCTGAGCCTGGCCCTGCACTCGCTGCGCAAGGGCGGCGAGGTGGTGCTGGTGGGCCTGATGGGTGAGGTCAGCGTCGATGCCTTCCACCTGGTCAACCACGAACTGCGCCTGCTCGGCAGCGTGGGCTATCGCAACGCCTACCCGCCGCTGATCGAGCTGCTGGCCAGCGGCCGCCTGGACCTGACCCGCGCCGTGACCCGCTGCGTGACCCTGGACCAGGCCGTGGAGCACGGCTTCGAGGCACTGCTGCGGGACAAGAGCCAGATCAAGGTGCTGGTCAATCCCAACCCCGAACTGGCCAAGGCATGACCTGTAGCCGCTGCCGCAGGCTGCGATCGAGGACGCAGTCCTCGCCAGCGCAATCGGCAGCACCCTGGTAACCCGTTGGCGAACGCTGCGCGTCCGATCGCAGCCTTCGGCAGCGGCTACTCACAAAAACAACAAGAAACGAGTATCGACCATGAAAAGCACTCTCCTGCTGTGCCCGCTGCTGGCGGCGGTCCTGTTCACCCCGTTGTGCCAGGCCGAGGCTCCCGCGCCCAACCGCGAAGGCCCGCTGGCCGGGCTCGGCGAGCAACTGGCCGGCTACGGCATCCGACCCCATGTGCAGTTCTGGAGCCTGTCGATGAAGAATCTCGACACCGGTCCGCGGCAACACAGCTTCGGCAACAGCGGCGACCTGTTCGTCGGCGCCGACTTCGACCTCGATACCCTCGCCGGCCTTACAGGCGCGGCCGTTCATTTCGAAGAAACCTTCTTCATCCTCGACACCGCCACCGGCCAGCCGACCTCGCGCAACTGGCAAGGCGCCGCCGGCAGCTATTTCGCCGGCGCGCCGATCCACAACGACATCACCAGCAACCAGCTGAGCCTGCTGACCTACCAGCAGACCTGGCTCGACGGCCAGCTCGACATGAGCCTGGGGCGCACCAACGCGCGGCGCTACTTCTATATCTACAACTGCGAAACCGTGGTCACCTGCAACGACCCGATCATCGATTCGTCCACCGGCATCCTGCCGCCGCCCTACGGCAGCTGGGGCGGCTACCTGAAGTACCAGGCGACGCCGGGGTTCTATGTGCATGCCGGTGCCTTCGAATCGAACCCGGTGGACTACCTGAAAAAACGCAAGGGCCTGGACTTCAGCACCGACGACGCCAGCGGCACCAGCCTGTTGCTGGGCATCGGCAGCAAGCACGACGGCGCCTACAGCGCCCACTATGAACTCAATGGCTACTACAACACCGCCAACCAGCACGACCCGCTGACCGGCGCCAGCGAGCACGGCACCGGCGGCGCCTTCTTCAAGTTCCAGCAAGGCTTCTGGCGGGCCGACGGCGGCCAGCGCACCGCGCCCCAGGCGCTGCTGGCGTTCGGCTCGCTGTCCCTGGCGGCCGACGACAAGCAGCCCTTCAGCCATTTCGCCGAGATCGGCCTGACTTACCTGGCGCCCTTCGACCGCGCCCAGGACAAGCTCAACCTCAAGGCCAGCTACCTGCGCCTCAACGACCACCAACTGCGCTTCCAGCAACAGGCGCGGATCGCCAACGGCGGCGACCACCGCCTGGGCGAACGCAACGTGTACGCCATCGAGGCCAACGGCCACTTCGCCCTGACCCGGCACCTGGCGCTCGAACCCAGCGTGCAGTACCTGATCAACCCGGACAACTTCTACAACCCCGAGGCCCGCGAGCTCAGCGGCAACGGTTTTGTCGTCGGCCTGCAAGTCATGTACGACGTCGGCGCGGCGCTGGGGCTGTAAACCTGCTTTTCACTGCCAACGAGGTATCTCCCATGACTGACTCTGCCCCGCGTTCGTTCGACTACATCGTGGTCGGGGCCGGCTCGGCCGGTTGCGTGCTGGCCAACCGGCTGTCCGCCGACCCGCAGCTCAGCGTCTGCCTGATCGAAGCCGGCCCCAGCGACCGCAGCCTGTTTCCCGGCGCCTATGTGCGCACCCCGGCGGGCATCATCCGCCTGATCGCCAACCCGAAGTGGAACTGGATGCATCAGTTCAGCGCCCAGGCCGCCAGCGGCGAGCGCCCGATCCCCTGCCCCCGCGGCCGGCTCTGGGGCGGCTCCAGCGCGATCAACGGCATGATCTACATCCGCGGCCACCGCAGCGACTACGACCGCTGGGCGGCGGCCGGCAACCAGGGCTGGAGCTACGACGAACTGCTGCCGTACTTCCTGCGCTCGGAGCATTTCGAGCCCGGCGCCTCGCCCTGGCACGGCCAGGGCGGCGAACTCAACGTCGCCGCGCAACGCAGCCCGAGCCCTATCAATGAGGTGTTCTACCAGGCCGCCCAGGAACTGGGCTGGCGCTACAACCCGGACTTCAACGGCGAGGAACAGGAAGGCTACGGCCCCTTCCACGTCACCCAGATCAAAGGCGAGCGTTGCAGCGCTGCGCGGGCCTTCCTGTACCCGGCGCTGTCGCGGCCCAACCTCAGCGTACTGAGCTCGACCCTGACCCACCGCGTGTTGCTGGAGGGCAATCGCGCCTGCGGCGTCGAGGTCAGCCAGGATGGCGCGGTGTTCCGGCTGCAGGCCCGGCGCGAAGTGATCCTCAGCGCCGGGGCGATCAACTCGCCGCAACTGTTGTTGCTCTCCGGCATCGGCCCGGCCGAGGAACTGGCGCGCCATGGCATCGCCCAGCGCCATGAACTGCCGGGAGTCGGCCACAACCTGCAGGACCATCAGGACGTGGTGCTGATGTACCGCTGCGACAGCGAGCTGACCTACGGCGTGTCGGCCAAAGGCCTGCTGCCCCTGGCCCGTTCGCCCTGGCAGTACCTGAGCCGGCGCAGCGGCCCGCTGACCTCCAATACCGTGGAGTCCGGCGGTTTCCTGCGCCTGCATCCCGAGGACGCCGCCCCGGAGCTGGGCCTGATCGTCGCCCCGGCGCTGAAAAACCAGCCCCAGCGCCTGGTGCCGCTGGGCCATGGGGTCAGCCTGCACATCGCGGTGATGCACCCGAACAGCCGTGGCCAGGTCCGGCTCAATTGCGCCGATCCCCATGACAAGCCGATCATCGACAGCAACTTCCTCAGCCACCCGGAAGACCTGCGCAAGCTGGTGGCGGGCGTGCGCCTGGTGCGCCAGCTGGCGGCGAGCCAGGCCTTCTCCCGGCGCCTCAAGGGCGAGCTGGTGCCCGGCCCGCAGGTGGAAAGCCAGGAGCAGATCGAGCAGTGGATTCGCGACAGCCTGGGCACCGTGTTCCACCCGGTCGGCACCTGCAAGATGGGCCATGACGCCCAGGCGGTGGTCGACGACCAGTTGCGGGTCCACGGCGTGCAGGGCCTGCGGGTGGCCGACGCGTCGATCATGCCGAGCCTGACCACCGGCAACACCAACGCGGCGGCGATCATGATCGGCGAAAAGGCCGCGGACTTGCTGCTGGGTAAAGCGCCACCGAGCCTTCAGGTTCCCGCTCGCCTGGAACAACAGATACCCGCGCCTGTCATTGGCTGAAAAACGGCCAACCGCAGACGCGGGTGGGCCAAGGGCTAATGCCAATCGATCAAACGCCGGTGATCCATTGTAGGAGCGAGCTTGCTCGCGATGGTCGTTAACGATAACGCGTACTAATCGGATGAACGCGGCGCGCTCAGGTCCATCGCGAGCAAGCTCGCTCCTACAGTTTTGATCGGTATCTCCCAAAAGGAGTCCGCGTTTATAGGTGTATGGATTTTGCCGTACCCCAAGGCATATAGTTGCACCGAACAACTATATCGAGAGCCACGCCATGTCCTCGTCTTCGCCGCTGGTGGATCAGATCCGCAATGAATCGCGCAAACTGGTGCGAGAACTGGGCTTTATGGGCGCCACCCTGGCCGGCTCCGATCTGCCGCCCTCGGCGGTGCATGCGCTGATCGAACTCGACCTGCACGCCCCGCTCACCGCCGCCCAGTTGGGCAAGACCCTGAATTTGGAAAAGTCCTCGGTCAGCCGCCTGCTGGGCAAGCTCATCGAGCGCGGCGATATCCAGGAAAGCCCCAGCCCCACCGATGCCCGGGAAAAGCACCTGGGCCTGACCGCCAACGGGCGCAAACAGGTCGCCGCGCTCCATGCCTTCGGCAGCGCCCAGGTGCAACAGGCGCTGCGCCTGCTGGCACCCCGCGAGCAAAGCCAGGTGGTCGCCGGACTGCGCCGTTATGGCCAGGCGCTGCAGGCCTGCCGCCTGGGCCATGCGCAGATCGCCGCGGCCACCCCGACCGTGCTCCGTGGCTATCGGCCGGGCATGATCGGCCGCATCACCGAGTTGCATGCGCACTACTACTCACGCCTGGTGGGTTTCGGGCAGTTCTTTGAACAGCGCGTCGCGGCGGGCCTGGCGGAGTTCAGCGAGCGCCTGGACAACCCCGATAACGGCGTCTGGCTGGCGGTGCTGGACGAGCAGATCGTCGGCTCGATCGCCATCGACCTCGGCGACACCGCGGATCGCCCTCAGGCCGACAGAGTCGCCCATCTGCGCTGGTTTATCCTCGACGAGGCGACCCGTGGCACCGGCACCGGCCGCCTGCTGCTCAAGGCGGCGCTGGAGCATTGCGACCGGGTGCGGGCAACCTCCTGCTATCTGTGGACCTTCAGCGGCCTGGACGCCGCCCGGCACCTGTACGAAGCCTTCGGCTTCCAGCTGGTGGAGGAACAGCCGGCGGCGCAATGGGGCAAGACCGTGCTGGAGCAGAAGTTCGCGCGCCGCCATCCCGGCCTGGCCTGAAACGCCTCAGCGGTTGGCCGGCGGCGCGATATTCCACAGCCGCGGCCAGTCTTCGGAGGACAAGCCATTGCAGATCGGCATCTGCCGGTAATCGCTGAGCTGGAAGCTTTCACCGTCGAACAGCCAACGCCCGGTTTCACCGCAATCGCCGATGCCGCGCGCCAGATAGAAGGTGGTCAGCACCCCGGTCTTGGGGTCGTAGTGGGCGCCGCCCGAGCCGTCCGCGTTGTTCATGGGCAAGGCTTGTCGGCGCAACTCCTCGAGCTGCGGCGGGTTGCCGCGCGACCAGCTGCTGATCAGGTAGTCGCAGTTGTAGGCCGCGCAGTCGCTCAGCACCACCGTCAACGCCCGCTGCGCGGTCAGCGGATAGACCTCGACCTGGGGCTCGGCCACAAAGTCTTCATCGTCGTTGGGCGTGCCTGGCGCGGCGAATTTCACCGCGGCCGCCGAGATCCGCGTGCGTTGCGCCGCCGTCAGTTCCGGTGCCCCCGGATAAGCCCGCAGCTGAGCCGGCAGCGGCCGCGCCGGCACCTCGCTGGCCGGACGCTGACCTGGCCGCCACAACGCCGTCACGCCATCGACCCGGCCCTGTACCGAGTCCATCAGCAGCAGCGCCGCCGACAACCCGGACAATGGCACCCGGGCTTCGTCGTTCCCCTCCAGCTTCAGTTCCTCGGCATTGCGCAGGCGTTCCAGCCACTGGCGGGCCCGAGCCGGGTCGGCGATTTCATAGCGGGTGACCTGGATCTGCGCGCCCTTCTTCTCCGGCAACAGCACCAGGGCATCCAGCAGCTGCGGCTCCAGTGGTTGGCCGTCGAGGCGCAAGGCCATCAGCTCGGCGGGGTCGCCGCGCTGGTCCAGGCGTATTTCCAGCAGGCCGTCGGGGCCGGCGCGACGCTGGATATGCAGGGTCAGGCTGCTGTACTGCACACCGTGCTCACCGTTGGGCGCGCTCAGGGCGTGGCAACTGCGCAGGTTGTCGCAGCCGGTGATCCATTCCTTGGTCTGGCGCAGCAACGGCACCTTTTCCGCGGCGCTCTGCGCCAGCGCCTGGGCGGCGCTGGCGGTCAGCAAAAGAACCATCAGGGTGCGCTGCAACATGGGACTTTCCTTGTCGGGTAAAGCGCCGATTGTCCCACGCAGCGCGCTGGCGCTCCCAGCTTTTTTGCCCTCAGGACGAGGGTTTCGCCGCGCCCTGGCGCGCCCGGTATTCCCCCGGCGTCATCTTCGCGTAGCGCTGGAAGAACCGGCTGAAATACGCCGGGTCCTTGAACCCCAGCTGGTAGCAGATTTCGTTCACCGAACTGGCGGTGAACAGCAGCAGGCGCTTGGACTCCTGCATCAGGCGCTCGTACACCAGGCGTTTCGACGGCAGGTCGGCGATGCGCCGGCAGACATCGTTGAGACGCGCCTCAGTGACGCCAATCTGCCCGGCATAGCGCGACAGCGGCCAATGCTCCAGGTAGCGGGCTTCGATCAGTTCGTTGAAGCGATGGAAGATGTGCAGGTCTTCATGCCGCGCCGGGCGGGCCTTGAGGGAATTGGCCGAAAGCCTGAGCAGGCTGATCAGGATCAACCGGGTCAGGGCTTCCAGCGCCGGCGCATGCCCGGCGCCCTGCCCGGCGACTTCCTCCTGCAACTCATCGAACAGCAGCGCCAGGCGCCGCGCCTCGCCGGCGAACCCCGGGTCCAGGCGCGCCAGGGCCACGCAGGCCGGCGCCACCTGGGGGCCACTGGCCAGGCGGCTGTCGGCTTCGATCAGCTCCCACACCAGCTGCTGGCGCACGGTCAGTACGTGGCCTTCGCTGTCGGCCTCGGTGACGAAGGAATGGGCAATGGTCGGCGGCGTGAGGAAAAACATCGGCCCCGATTCCAGGTATTGCTGGTCGTCGAGGTAGACCCGCACCGCGCCGCTTTTCACGTAGTGCACCTGGAAAAACCGGTCGTGGCGGTGCACCGGCATGTTGCGGCCGAAGAAACCGGCCAGGTTGCTCAGCTTGTCGTAATGCACCTGCGAGTCGGCGTAGCGCTGGTCGTAGACCTGGCCGATGTTGATATTGGGGATCGGCTGGCGATCGCTCATGGTGGCGTGTCTCTTTTTTCGCTCGCGATGCTTTTTTATTTTCGCCCGCGGCGCTTTTATTTTTTCCTGCGGCAAGCGCCCACATCCTGCGTGATTCGCGGCCTGTTCACCAGCACGGGGCAGACAGTTGGTGATCGGCCCCTGGCCGGCGCTTGACGATCGTTAACATATTAAATATAACGTTAACACATTAACGAAATCACCTCGTCTTCCGCGATGCTCAGGAGAAAACCACAATGAGCCGTGCACTGCATGAAGTCGCCACCGGCACCCTGTTCGGCGTCGCGCTGAACTACCAGGGCCTGTTGCGCAGCCACCTGGAATCCTTCACCCAGCCGCCCTACCAGAAGCCACCGGTCAAGCCGGTGCTGTTCATCAAGACCCCCAATACGCGCAATGTCCACGGCGGCGCCGTGATCTATCCGCAAGGCGTCGAGCGCCTGCAACCCGGCCCGGCGCTGGGCGTGGTGATCGGCAAGAGCACCAGCCGGGTCAGCGTGGAAAACGCCCTGCAGCACGTGGCCGGCTACACCATCGTCAACGAGTTCAGCCTGCCGGAAGACAGCTACTACCGCCCCGCCGTCAAGGCCAAGTGCCGTGACGGTTTCTGTGCCTTCGGCCCGGAACTGGTGCCGGCGGCCCAGGTACGCGATCCCCATGAGCTGGAACTGAAGCTGTGGGTCAACGGTGAACTGCGGCAACGCAACAGCACCGCCAACCTGGTGCGCGGTATTCCCCAACTGATCGCCGAAATCAGCGAGTTCATGACCCTGCACGAGGGCGACGTGCTGATCACCGGCACCCCCGAAGGCCGCGTCGACGTCAAGCCCGGCGACCGCATCGAAGTGGAGATCAGCGGCCTGGGCCGTCTCGCCAATCACGTTGTCGCTGAAGAAATAGCCGCCGAAATTGCCGCCGAATAAGGAGCCGCCATGAAACACGCCCGCATCCGTTATCAAGGCCAGGTCCACGAGGTCGTGGTCAACGCGCCCAACAGCGTGAAACTGGCCGATGGCCGCGTGCTCGCCGAGGATCAGGTCGAGTGGCTGCCACCGGCCACCGGCAGCATGTTCGCCCTGGGCCTGAACTACGCCGACCACGCCGCCGAACTGGCCTTCAAGCCGCCAACCGAGCCGCTGGTATTCATCAAGTCCCCCGGCACCTACACCGGCCACAACCAGGTCACCTGGCGCCCGGACAACGTCGCCTACATGCACTACGAGTGCGAACTGGTGGCGGTGATCGGCAAGACCGCGCGCAACGTCAAACGCGAGGACGCCCTGGATTACCTGGCCGGCTACACGGTGTGCAACGACTACGCGATCCGCGACTACCTGGAAAACTACTACCGGCCCAACCTGCGGGTGAAGAACCGCGACGCCACCACCCCAGTCGGGCCGTGGATAGTCGACGTCGCCGACGTGCCCGAGCCGAACCGGCTGAAGCTGCGCACCTGGGTCAACGGTGAGTTGCGCCAGGAAGGCAGCACTTGCGACATGATCTTCGACATCCCCTACCTGATCGAATACCTGTCCAGCTTCATGACCCTGCAACCGGGCGACATGATCGCTACCGGCACCCCGGAAGGCCTGTCCGACGTGGTGCCCGGCGACGAAGTGGTGGTGGAAGTCGAAGGCGTCGGCCGGCTGGTCAACCGCATCGTCAGCGAGGCGGAGTTCTTCAGGATCAAGGCACAACACGACACGCAACTGGCGGCCAAGGAGCACGCATAAATGATCAAACACTGGATCAACGGCCGCGAGGTCGAAAGCCAAGACACCTTCGTCAACTACAACCCGGCCACCGGCGAGGCCATCGGTGAAGTGGCCAGCGGCGGCGCCGGGGAAATCGCCCAGGCGGTCGCGGCGGCCAAGGAAGCCTTTCCGAAATGGGCCAACACCCCGGCCAAGGAACGGGCGCGGCTGATGCGCAAGCTGGGCGAACTGATCGACCAGAACGTGCCGCACCTGGCGGAGCTGGAAACCCTCGACACCGGCCTGCCGATCCACCAGACCAAAAACGTGCTGATCCCGCGCGCCTCGCACAACTTCGACTTCTTCGCCGAGGTCTGCACCCGCATGGATGGCCACAGCTATCCGGTGGACGACCAGATGCTCAACTACACCCTGTACCAGCCGGTCGGCGTCTGCGCCCTGGTGTCGCCGTGGAACGTACCGTTCATGACCGCCACCTGGAAGACCGCGCCGTGCCTGGCGCTGGGCAACACGGCGGTGCTGAAGATGTCCGAGCTGTCGCCGCTGACCGCCAACGAACTGGGGCGCCTGGCGGTCGAAGCCGGCATTCCCAATGGAGTGCTGAACATCGTCCAGGGCTACGGCGCCACCGCCGGCGATGCCCTGGTGCGCCACCCGGACGTGCGGGCGATCTCCTTCACCGGCGGCACCGCCACCGGCAAGAAGATCATGCAGACCGCGGGGCTGAAAAAGTACTCCATGGAACTGGGCGGCAAGTCGCCGGTGCTGATCTTCGAAGACGCCGACCTGGAGCGCGCCCTGGATGCGGCGCTGTTCACCATCTTCTCGCTCAACGGCGAGCGCTGCACCGCCGGCAGCCGGATCTTCGTCCAGGAAAGCGTGTATGCGCAGTTCGTCGCCGAGTTCGCCGCCCGCGCCAAGCGCCTGATTGTCGGTGACCCGCAGGACCCGAAGACCCAGGTCGGCTCGATGATCACCCAGGCCCACTACGACAAGGTCACCGGCTATATCCGCATCGGCATCGAAGAAGGCGCCACCCTGCTCGCCGGTGGCCTGGAGCGCCCGGCCAACCTGCCGGCGCACCTGGGCCGTGGCCAGTTCATCCAGCCGACGGTGTTCGCCGACGTCGATAACAAGATGCGCATCGCCCAGGAAGAGATCTTCGGCCCGGTGGTCTGCCTGATCCCGTTCAAGGACGAGGCCGAGGCCCTGCGACTGGCCAACGACACCGAGTACGGCCTGGCCTCCTATATCTGGACCCAGGACATCGGCAAGGCCCATCGCCTGGCCCGTGGCATCGAGGCCGGCATGGTGTTCATCAACAGCCAGAACGTGCGCGACCTGCGCCAGCCGTTCGGTGGGGTCAAGGGCTCCGGCACCGGCCGCGAAGGCGGCGAGTACAGCTTCGAGGTGTTTGCCGAGATCAAGAACATCTGTATCTCCATGGGCAGCCACCACATCCCGCGCTGGGGCGTGTAAGGTTTTGAAATCCTGTAGCCGCTGCCGAAGGCTGCGCTCGTCTCGGAACGAGACGCCGCTCTTTGAAGTCCCTGCGGGACTTATCGCAGCCTGCGGCAGCGGCTACGGGCCGAACAATAAGATGTTTCAGGAGAAGCACCATGGGCGAAGTCGTCATGGCCGCCAAGGTCTGCCACGTTCCATCGATGTACCTGTCCGAACTGCCGGGCAAGCACCACGGCTGTCGTGAAGCGGCGATCGCCGGGCACAAGGAAATCGCCCGCCGCGCCCGTGAGCTGGGGGCCGACACCGCGGTGGTGTTCGACGTGCACTGGCTGGTCAACAGCGGTTACCACATCAACTGCGGCGAGCACTTCAAGGGCACCTACACCAGCAACGAACTGCCGCACTTCATCAAGAACATGGACTACGACTACCACGGCTGCCCGGAACTGGGCGAGCTGATTGCCGCCCAAGCCAATGCCGCCGATGTGCGCACCCTCGCCCACAACATCCCCAGCCTGGAGCTGGAATACGGCACCCTGGTGCCGATGCGCTACATGCACATGGACGTACCGCCGGAGCAGCATTTCAAGGTGATTTCCATCGCCGCCTGGTGTGCCTGGCACAAGCTCGAAGACAGCTTCACCTTCGGCGCCGCGGTGCGCCGGGCCATCGAGAAGAGCGACCGCAAGGTCCTGGTGCTGGCCTCAGGCTCCTTGTCGCACCGTTTCTCCGACGACCGCGAGGCCGAAGCCAACATCCACAACTGGACCCGCGAGTTCGACAAACAGATGGACCTGCGAGTGGTCGAGCTGTGGCAACAGGGGCGCTTCCGCGAGTTCTGCTCGATGCTCCCGGACTATGCCGAGCACTGCTTCGGCGAAGGCCGGATGCACGACACCGCCATGCTCCTGGGCCTGCTCGGCGGCCCCGAATACAACCGGCCGGCGGAAATCGTCACCGCGCCTTTCGGCAGCTCCGGCACCGGCCAGATCAACGCCATTTTCCCGCTCTAGGAGCCGCGCCAGCCTCGCCAACCCGGCCCTGAATTCCAGGGCTGGCCGCCGAAGGTTCACCCGCAAGGAGGATCACATGCCGCATTTCATCGCTGAATACACCGACAACATCGAGCAAGCCGCCGACCTGCCAGGGCTGTTCGAGAAGGTCCATGACTGCCTCGGGGCCAGCGGCGTGTTTCCGCTGGGTGGTATCCGCAGCCGCGGCGTGCGCCTGGACACCTGGCGCATGGCCGACGGCAAGCACGACTACGCCTTCGTCCATATGCGCCTGCAAGTCGGCGCCGGGCGCGACCTGGCGACAAGACGCAAGGTCGCCGAGGACCTGTTCGAGATCATCAAGGCGCACTTCGCCGAGCTCCAGGCCCAGCGCCTGCTGGCGCTGTCGTTCGAAATGAGCGAGCTGGATGCCGAGCTGAACTTCAAGCACAACAACGTGCATGAGTTTCTCAAGCGGCAAGCCTGACCTGTAGCCGCTGCCGCAGGCTGCGATAAGGCCGAAGGCCTTCAGCGAGCTTGAAGTCGCTGCGGCCATCCCGGCCGATCGCAGCCTTCGGCAGCGGCTACAGAGTCCGTGCCCTATCGACAAGAACAATAAAAGAGACCCGCCCATGTCCAGCTCGACCCTTGCCCTGCCCAGCGCGGTGGAGACCAACGACACCTATCGCCGGATCACCTGGCGGCTGATGCCCCTGCTGTTCACCTGCTACATCTTCGCCCACCTGGACCGCATCAACATCGGCTTCGCCAAGTTGCAGATGACCCAGGACCTGGGCTTCAGCGACAGCGTCTACGGCTTCGGCGCCGGCCTGTTCTTCATCGCCTATGCGCTGTTCGGCGTGCCCAGCAACCTGGCATTGGACCGGGTCGGGCCGCGCCGCTGGATCGCCACCCTGATGGTGGTCTGGGGCCTGCTGTCCAGCGCCATGCTGCTGGTGGACAGCGCCGCCGGCTTCTACCTGTTGCGCTTTCTGCTGGGGGTGGCCGAGGCCGGGTTTTTCCCCGGCATCCTGGTGCTGCTCAACCGCTGGTTCCCGGCCAGCCGCCGCGGCCAGGTGACCGCGCTGTTCGCCATTGCCGTGCCCATGGCCGGGGTGATCGGCGGGCCGCTGTCGGGCTGGATTCTCGAAAGTTTCCATGACCTGGGCGGGATGCGCGGCTGGCAATGGATGTTCCTGATCGAAGGCCTGCCGGTGGTCCTGCTCGGCCTGGTGGTGCTCAAGGCGCTGCCGGAAAGCATCGACAGCGTCGCTTGGCTGAGTGCCCCACAAAAGCAGCAACTGCACGCGGCCCTGAGCGAGGAAGAACAGCACAAGCCGATCACCCACTTCGCCGGCATCCTCCAGGACAAACATATCTGGCTGCTGGTGTGCATCTATTTCGCGGTGATGCTGGCGGTCAACACCATCGCCTTCTGGATGCCGACCCTGATCCACCACGCCGGCATCGCCCGCGACAGCCGCGTCGGCATGCTCAGCGCCCTGCCGTACCTGGCCGGCTGCCTGTTCATGATTGGTGTCGGCCGTTCCTCCGACCGCCTGCGCGAACGGCGCTGGCACCTCGGCGTGCCGCTGCTGATGTCCAGCCTCGGCCTGATCGTCGCAGGCGTCGCCCCGGACAACGCCTGGCTGGTGATGACCGGGCTGCTGGTGGCCGGCATGGGCGCCAGCGCCGCGCTGCCGATGTTCTGGCAACTGCCACCGGCCTTTCTCGCCAGCAACACCCAGGCCGCGGGGATCGCCCTGATCAGTTCCTTCGGCAGCATCGCCGCCTTTCTCGCGCCCTACCTGATCGGCGTGGTCCGCGACGCCACCCAGAGCGCCAGCCTCGCCCTGTATGCCCTGGCCCTGCTGATCGCCCTCGGCGCCTGGCTGGTATTGCGGGTGCCAGCCCTTATCGTCAATCCCCAGGAGAAATAACCATGCTCAGCCTTTCGGACATCCAGCAGGCCGCCGCCCGCCTCGACGCCGCCGAACGCAACCGGGAACAGATCGCCCAGCTGTCGCTGGAGTTTCCCGGCATCACCATCGAGGACGCCTACGCCATCCAGCGCAGTTGGGTGGAACACAAGATCCGCGCCGGGCGCAAGCTGGTCGGGCACAAGATCGGCCTGACCTCGCGGGCCATGCAGGTGTCGTCGAACATCACAGAACCGGACTTCGGCGCCCTGCTGGACGACATGCTGTTCGAGGAAGGCAGCGACATTGCGTTCCAGCGCTTTATCGTGCCGCGGGTCGAGGTGGAACTGGCGTTCATCCTCGGCAAGCCGCTCAAGGGCCCGAACTGCACGCTGTTCGATGTGCTCGACGCCACCGAATGGGTGATCCCGGCCCTGGAGATCATCGACGCGCGCATCCAGCAGGTCGATCCGCAAACCCAGGTCACGCGCAAGGTGTTCGACACCATCTCCGACAACGCCGCCAACGCCGGGGTAGTCATGGGCGGCCGCGCGGTGCGCCCCAACGATATCGACCTGCGCAAGGTGCCGGCGGTACTCTATCGCAACGGCGTGATCGAGGAGTCCGGGGTGTCCGCCGCGGTACTCAACCATCCGGCCAAGGGCGTGGCCTGGCTGGCCAACAAACTGGCGGCCTACGACGTCGGCCTGGAGGCCGGGCAGATCATCCTCGGCGGTTCCTTCACCCGCCCGGTGGCGGCCCGACCCGGCGATACCTTCCACGTCGACTACGATCAGCTCGGCAGCATCGCCTGCCGTTTTGTCTGAGGAGAACGCTCATGCAACTGCCGATCAATCATTTCAAGCAACGCCTGCGCCAGGACGCGCCGCAGATCGGCCTGTGGCTGGGCCTGGCCAATGCCTATTGCGCGGAGCTGGCGGCCAACGCCGGTTTCGACTGGCTGCTGCTGGACGGCGAACACGCGCCCAATGACCTCAACAGCCTGCTCGGCCAGTTGCAGGCCATCGCGCCCTACCCGGTGCAAGGCATCATTCGCCCGCCGGTGGGCGACACCGCGCTGATCAAGCAACTGCTGGACATCGGCGCCCAGACCCTGCTGATCCCCATGGTCGAAAGCATCGAGCAGGCCCGGCAACTGGTGCGCGCCATGCGTTATCCGCCCGCGGGTATTCGTGGCGTCGGCAGCGCCCTGGCCCGGGCCTCGCGCTGGAACAGCATTCCCGGTTACCTGGACCAGGCCGACGAGCAGATGTGCCTGCTGCTGCAGATCGAGAACCTCGAAGGCCTGGCCAACCTGGATGCCATCGCCGCCCTGGACGGGGTCGATGGCCTGTTTATCGGCCCGGCCGACCTCTCGGCGTCCATGGGCCATCGCGGCAACCCGGGGCATCCCGAGGTGGTCGCGGCGATCGAGGACGCCATCGCGCGCATCCGCAAAGCCGGCAAGGCGGCCGGGATCCTCAGCGCCGACCGGACATTGGCGCAGCGCTATATCGAGCTGGGGGCGAACTTCGTCGCCGTGGGAGTGGATACCACGGTGCTGATGAAGGGCTTGCAGGGCTTGCTGGGGCAGTACAAGGAGGTGGTGACGCCTACCTCGGGTGGCGGGGTCTACTAACCCCTGTAGCCGCTGCCGAGCCTGCGAGGCTGCGATCGGTCGCGTAGCGGCCGCAACGGGGCCAACGCGGTTATCCAGACCCAAAGCAATCACAGGTTTTGCGCCTGCTGCGCAGTCGATCGCAGCCTCGCAGGCTCGGCAGCGGCTACAGGTCTGCGCCTTGTAGGAGCGAGGCTTGCCCGCGATGGCCTCAGCCCTGGCGCGCCGCCAGGCGCCAGACCCGGGCGATGTCCGCAGCCCTGTCGCGCAACAGGCACGGGGCCTCGGCACAGGCCTGCTCCAGGGTCATGGGGCCGCTGGCCAGGGCAAAGGCCGCATCCACCCCGTGCTCATACATCTGCTCGTAGCCCTCGCCCAGGGTCCCGGCGATCACGATCACCGGCACCTGGTGCTGCTTGGCGATGCGCGCCACGCCAAAGGGGGTCTTGCCGCGCAGGGTCTGGGCGTCGAAGCGACCTTCGCCGGTAATCACCAGGTCCGCGCCCTGCACGGCCTCGGCCAGCCCCACCAGCTCGGCCACCACTTCCACCCCTGGACGAAACCGCGCGCCGAGGAACGCCTTGGCGGCGAACCCCAGGCCACCGGCGGCGCCGCTGCCCGGATCGTCGCGCACGTCCTTGCCCAGCACCCGCGCGGCCTGGTCGGCGAACTGGCCGAGGGCGCGGTCCAGTTGTTCGACCTGCTGCGGCGACGCGCCCTTCTGCGGGCCGAAAATTGCCGAAGCGCCGTGGGGGCCGCAGAGCGGGTTGTCGACGTCGGCGGCGATCTCGAAACGCACCTCGGCCAGGCGTGGATCGAGGTGGCTCAGGTCGACCCGCGCCACCCGCGCCAGGGCCAGGCCGCCCAGGGGCAAGGCCTGGCCATCGCGATCCAGCAGGCGCACGCCCAGCGCCTGCAAGGCACCGCTGCCGGCGTCGTTGGTGGCGCTGCCGCCGATGGCCAGGATCACCCGCCGCGCGCCGGCATCCAGGGCCGCGCGGATCAGTTCGCCGGTGCCGAGGGTGCTGCTGGTACAGGCATCGCGCTGGCCCGGCGGCACCAGTTGCAGGCCACTGGCCTCGGCCATTTCGATGATCGCGGTGTGGCTCTGCGACAGCCAGCCCCAGCGCGCCTCCACCGGCGCGCCCAGCGGTCCCTGAACCCGGGTGGTGCGCAACTGGCCCTCACAGGCATCGAGGATCGACTCCACGGTGCCTTCGCCGCCGTCCGCCATCGGGCACTGGATCAGCTGCGCGTCCGGCCACACCCGCGCCAGGCCGTCGGCGATGGCGCTGGCCACGCCAGAGGCACTCAGGCTGTCCTTGAAGGAGTCGGGGGCGATGATGATTTTCATGGGCTATCTCCGGTTCTTATGGCGCCCATGCTGCCAGTTGGCCGCGACCTTGACCCCGGTCCGCTGCACAAGTGTGGCGCGGCTTTATTGTTCATTTTCACAATAGCTGCATCGCACGCGTCTGTAGCCGCTGTCGAGCCCTGGCGAGGCTGCGCACGACCGCGCAGCGGTCGCAGAACCGCGCCACACCGATAGACAGACATACCGCGTCGCCGGGTTTACGGGGCGCTGCCCCGATCGCAGCCTACGGCAGCGGCTACAGGGCCTGGCATTACAACGGGGATGGCTCGGTCTGCGGCAACAGTTGCACCCCCAGGTACAGCGCCAGCATGCCGTCGAGCTTGAGCGGGTCGACGCCGCTGAGTTCGGCGATGCGTTCCATGCGGTAGCGCAGGCTGTTGCGGTGGATGCCCAGGGCGTCGGCGCAGGCCTGGCTCTGGCCGTCGTGGTCGCACCAGCTGCGCAGGGTCGCCAGCAGCTGGCCATTGGCATCCTTGGCGATGACCTTGCGCAAGGGGCTGAGCAACTCGTCCAGGGCATCGTCATTGCGGTGGCGCCAGAGCATCACCGGCAGGCGGAAACGATTGAGGGTCAGCAAGCGCGATTGGGGCAGCACATCACGGCCATAGGCGAGCAAGTCGCCGACCCGCCGGTAGCAACGGCGCAGCCCCGCCAGCCCGTCGGCCTGGCCGCCCACGGCAATGCGCAGGATGTTCCAGCCCAGGCTGTCGAGCTTTTCCAGCAGTCGCGGGTTATCGACACTCAGGGTCGCCGGCCGGCACCACAGCAACGAGGACTTGGCCGAGCTGACACACCAGCTGTCCGGGTAACGGGACATCAGCCAGGCACTCAGGGCCTCGACGGTCTGCGCCCCGCCCTCCTGGGGCTGGCCCAGTTCGAACAGATAAGGCGTACGCGGCAACTGCGGCTTGAGGCCCATCTGCTGCGCCTCGTCCACCAGCCGCGGCGAATCCCCACTGTCACTGAGCAACAGCGCCAGCAAGTCGTCGCAACGCTGGCGGCGCCATTGCTGTTCGGCCTGCTGGTGGCGCTGGCCCACCAGCATCTCGGCGGTCATGCGCACCAGCTCGGCATAGGTGCGCAGCAGTTCCGGCTCGCCGGTGATGCCCAGCACGCCGATCAGCCGCTGGTCGTGCAGCAGCGGCAGGTTGATCCCCGGCTGCACGCCCTTGAGGTGCTTGGCGGTCTGCGCGTCGATCTCCACCACCCGGCCGTTGGCCAGCACCAGTTGCGCGCCTTCGTGGCGGGTATTGATGCGCTCGGGCTCGCCGCTGCCAAGGATCAGGCCCTGGCTGTCCATGACGTTGACGTTGTAGGGCAGGATGGCCATCGTCCGGTCGACGATATCCTGCGCCAGGTCGTGATCCAGTTCGAACATAGCGGCGTGTTCCTAGGAAGGCGGGCTCGGGGCGATGGCGAAGGCTTGTTCACCGGCACAGGGGATGCCGGCAAAGCCTGTGCGCCGGCACAAAGACAGCGGCCCATGGGGTGACCGAGACTCTCGGGGCGATCAACGTTAACCTCGCATCGCAAAAAATCATAATAAAGAGAGACACGCCATGTCACAGAGCGCCGCTGCCACCCTGGCCACCGATGACGATAAAAACGCCGTCTACAAGCGCATCACCCTGCGCCTGATCCCCTTCATCTTCATCTGCTACCTGTTCAACTACCTGGACCGGGTGAACGTCGGCTTTGCCAAGCTGCAGATGCTCGATGCCCTGAAATTCAGCGAAACCGTCTACGGCCTGGGTGCCGGGATCTTCTTCATCGGCTACGTGCTGTGCGGCGTGCCGAGCAACCTGGCGCTGAACAAGTTCGGCCCGCGGCGCTGGATCGCGCTGATGATGATCGCCTGGGGCACGTTGTCGACCTGCCTGCTGTTCGTCACCACCCCGACCCAGTTCTACAGCCTGCGCCTGCTCACCGGCGCCGCCGAAGCCGGCTTCTTCCCCGGCGTGGTGCTGTACCTCTCGCAGTGGTTCCCGAGCTTTCGCCGCGGGCGCATCATGGCCCTGTTCATGTCGGCGATCCCGGTATCCGGCCTGCTCGGCAGCCCGTTCTCCGGCTGGATCCTCAACCACTTCGCCGCGGGCCAGGGCGGCATGGCCGGCTGGCAGTGGATGTTCCTGCTGCAGGGTATCCCCACGGTGATCCTCGGCGCCCTGGCGTACTTCCTGCTCAATGACAACTTCGCCCACGCCAAGTGGCTGAGCCCGCAGGAACGCGCGCTGCTGGAAGCCGACCAGGCCGAAGACGCCGCGAGCAAGCCACGCACCAGCGGCGACTCCCTGGCAGCGGTGTTCAAGAACCCGGCCATCTGGGCGTTCGGCCTGATCTACTTCTGCATCCAGAGTGGCGTGTACGCCATCAACTTCTGGCTGCCGTCGATCATCAAGAACCTCGGCTTCAGCGACAACCTGGTGATCGGCTGGCTCAGCGCCATTCCCTATCTGCTGGCGGCGCTGTTCATGCTGATGGTCGGGCGCTCGGCCGACCTGCGCCAGGAACGCCGCTGGCATTTGGTAGTACCGATGCTGATGGGCGCCATCGGCCTGGTGATCGCGGTCAACTTCGCCGCCAACCCGACCCTCGCCATCCTCGGCCTGACCCTCGCCACCATGGGCGCCCTCACCGGCCTGCCGATGTTCTGGCCGGTGCCGACCGCGCTGCTCAGCGCCGGCGCCGCCGCGGGGGGCCTGGCGCTGATCAACTCCATGGGCCAGATGGCCGGATTCCTCAGCCCCTACATCGTCGGCTGGGTCAAGGACAGCACCGGCTCCACCGACGCCGCGCTGTACCTGCTGGCCGGTGTCATCGTCGCGGGTAGCCTGCTGGCGCTGCGCATGACCCGCACGCTGAAACGCTGAGCCATACCTCCGAGCCTGCCACCGGGCCTGCCCTCTGGCGGGCCCGGCTTCCCGGGACAAGCCGCGGGTTTGTCACCGCCTCGCTACAAAAAGCAACAGCCGACCTCAGCGCCCCCGTGGTATATCGGACAGACGTCCGGCCGCGGCAGTTTTCCATTGGCTGGATCGATTGATGACTCCCTCGCAGACCTTACCGAAGGAAGACCCACACGATCATGACCGCGCCCATCTCCCTCGCCCGCCTCGGCGATATCCAAGCCCTCGAACAACAGCAGCCCCTGGCCCAGCGCAATCTTCCCGCCAGCACCTATGAACTGTTGCAACGCTCGGCCAGCCGTTTCGGCGAGCGCACCGCCCTGACCTTCCTGCCCCAGGGCAGCATTCAGGACCAGCCCTGGAACATCAGCTACGCCGAGTTGTTCGCCCAGGTCACCCGTACCGCCAACGCCCTGCACCGGCTGGGCATCCGCCCGGGCAAGGCGGTGTCGTTCCTGCTGCCCAACCTGCCGCAGACCCATTACGTGATCTGGGGCGGCGAGGCCGCCGGGATCGTCAACGCCATCAACCCGCTGCTAGAGCCTGCGCACATCGCCGAACTGGTCCGCGCCTCGCGCACCACGGTGCTGGTGACCCTGGCGCCCTTCCCCGGCACCGACCTCTGGCAAAAGGTCGCCAACCTGCGCGAGCGCCTGCCGGAGCTAGAGGCCATCGTCACCATCGACCTGGCCAACCTGCTGCCCGAGCCGCAACGCAGCGCGATCCAGAGCCAGCGCCCGGCGATGCCGGAAGGCGTGCTGGACTTCGACAGCCTGCTGGCCGCCTGCCCCGCCGACCACCTGGAAAGCGGCCGGGTGATCCAGCCGGACGACATCGCCTCGTACTTCCACACTGGCGGCACCACCGGCACACCAAAACTGGCGCCCCACAGCCACCTCAATGAAGTGGCGATGGCCGAGATCATCAGCCTGCACGGCGACTACGACAGCAACGATGTGCTGCTCTGCGGGCTGCCGCTGTTCCATGTCAATGGGGTGATGGTCACCGGCCTGTCCGCCTTCCACCGCGGCGCCCGGGTGCTGCTGGCCGGCCCCCAGGGCTACCGCAACCCGACCCTGATCAAGGATTTCTGGCAGTTGGTGGAGCGTTATCGGGTCAGCTGTTTCAGCGGCGTACCGACCATCTATGCCGCGTTGCTGCAAGTGCCCAATGACGGCATCGATGTCTCCAGCCTGCGTTTTGCCGTGTGTGGCGCCGCGCCCATGCCGGTGGAACTGATCCGTCAGTTCGAAGCGCGTTCGGGGCTGAAGATCATCGAGGGCTACGGCCTCACCGAAGGCACCTGCGCCACCAGTTGCAACCCCCAGGACGGCGAGCGCCGCCCCGGCTCCATCGGCCTGCGCCTGCCGTACTGCGAGGTCAAGATCGCCGTGCTCGACAGCGGCGGCCATTACCTGCGCGACGCCGCCACCGACGAACCCGGCAACGTCTGCCTACGCGGGCCGACAGTGTTCAAGGGTTATCTGCAGGCCGACAAGAACCAGGGCCTGTGGCTCGACGGCGGCTGGTTCAACACCGGTGACCTGGGGCGCATCGACCGGGACGGCTACATCTGGCTGACCGGACGCAGCAAGGACCTGATCATCCGCGGCGGCCACAACATCGACCCGCAGATGATCGAAGAAGCCCTGCACCGCCATCCGGCCGTGGCCATGGCCGCGGCGGTGGGCAAGCCGGATATCAAGGCCGGCGAGCTGCCGGTGGTGTACGTCCAGCTCAAGGCCGGCGCCAGCGCCGACCCGGCCGAATTGCTGGAGCACGCCGCGCGGCATATCCATGAACGGGCCGCGCTGCCCAAGGACGTCTGGCTGCTCGAGCAGATCCCCTTGACGGCCGTGGGCAAGACCTTCAAGCCGGCCCTGCGCCTGGACGCCATTCGCCGGGTGTTCGAAGACGAGGTGCGCCAGGTTGCCGAGGGCATCCGCGTCGAAGCCCTCAGCGACGAGCGCCACGGGCAACGGGTGGACATCCATGTGCCCGGCCTGGATGCCACCCGCCGTGCCGCCCTGGAGCAGCGTCTGAGCGGTTATGCGGTGCGCTACCAGTTGCATTCGGCCTGAATTGCCGGCGGCCCCGGCCATCGGGGTCGCCGCGCTTCAAGGCATTCACCTGTAGCCGCTGCCGCAGGCTGCGATCGGTTTGGGCGGCACTCCGTGCGAAGCAGCCGTGACCGGAGAGAAGCCGTTTTGCTGACAGACCGCGTCATGGTTGATGGCGAGTCCTGCGGCCTCGATCGCAGCCTGCGGCAGTGGCTACAGTTTCGGCTTCTGCGCTGACGGATGCTTGCGCCCCCCGTATTGGCGCGGCCATGTTTCAGGCCGGCGCGCCGCCATCCGCCGCATAGCGATACCCCGGATGCAGGTCGGGGCTCGCCGGTGCATCCAGTTCCAGCACCAGGCCACCCGGTATCTGCACGAAAATCTGCCAGGTGCCGTCCTGCGGTACTTGCGCCACCTGATGCGGCAGGCCGCTGGCCTGGACCCTCTGCAATACCTGAGCGGCATCCTCCTCGGTCCTGAAGGCGATATGGCTGAGCGCGGTCTCGGCGAAGGTCGGTTGTTCGATCACATGCACCAGCGCCTGCCCGTCCTGGTACAACCAGCGTCCGGGAAAGGGAAACGGCGGGCGCCGTCCAGCCTGCAGCCCGAGCAGGGCCTGGAATGCCTGCTGCAAGGCATCGCCCTCGGCGGTGTTGAAGGCCAGATGGTCGAAGTGCCAGGTCATGACACACCTCCGCCACCGATGACGGCGGTGCGATCCGGCAAGAACGTACTGAGCGTTTTCATGGGGTCACCCTGGTGCGATGGAAGTGACTGCATATTCTCAGCTTGATAATCGAGGAAAAATCCCGGTAAAACGCAAAGATCTTTAAAGGATTTTTAGCAATGAGCTCGATTCTCGACCTTGAAGTCTTCGTCCGTACCGCCGATTCCGGCAGCATTTCCGCCGCCGCCCGCAGCCTGGAATTGACCCCCGCCGCCGCCAGCATCGCCCTCAAGCGCCTGGAAACCCGCCTGGGCATGCGCTTGCTGGCGCGTTCGACCCGCAGCATGCGCCTTACCGAAGAAGGCCGGCGCTACCTGGACAGCGTGCGCGTGGCGCTGGCGGCCCTGGCGGAGGGCGAACAGGCGTTGAAGCAACAGAGCCAGGGCCTCAGCGGCGTGCTGCAACTGGCGGCGCCGTCGGACTTCGGGCGCAACCTGCTGCTGCCCTGGCTGGACGACTTCAAGCGCGAACACCCGCATATCCGCCTGCAACTGTTGCTCAACGACCGGCACAACGACCTGTTCCGCGAGACCGTCGACGTCGCCCTGCGCTTCGGCGTGCCCAGCGATTCCAGCCTGGTGGCCCTGCCGATCCTGCCCCGGCATCACCGGCTGGCTTGTGCCAGCCCCGATTACCTGGCGCGCCACGGTACCCCGCAGACACCCGCCGAACTGGGCGAGCACAGTGCCCTGATCTATCTGCGCAACGGTCGCCCCTACAACAGCTGGCATTTCAGCCGCGACGGCGAGGTGCAGGAGGTCCAGGTGCGCGGCGACTACCTCAGCGACGACGGCGAAGTGGCGCGGCGCTGGGCCCTGGCCGGCCATGGCATCGCTTACAAGGCCTGGCTGGATGTGGCCAGCGATATCCGCGCCGGGCGCCTGGTGCCCCTGCTCGGCGACTGGCAAGGCGAAAGCGTGCCGCTCAACCTGCTGTGCCCGCACCGTTTGCAGGTCTCGGAACGGGTGAAGGTGCTGCAACGCTTTTTGCAGGCCCGCTGCCAGCTGCTGGCCGGATAATTCAGATTGCCCCCTACGCCCGTTCTGGTATTTGATGGGCGTCCCATGACCGGTCGCTGGCCGTTGTCGCGCCGGCCTTACCTCACGCACAAGGATTTCGTACATGAGCTATCGCATCCTCGGCCATTCCGGGCTGCACGTGTCCCCCCTGACCCTCGGCACCATGATGTTCGGCGAACAGACCAGTACCGAGGACTCCCTGCGCATCATCGACAAGGCCTGGGACCAGGGCATCAATTTCATCGACACCGCCGACGTCTACACCAGCGGCCGCTCCGAAGAGATCGTCGGCGAAGCCATCGCCAGCCAGCGTGACCAATGGGTGCTGGCGACCAAGGTCGGCTTCGGCCCCGTCGATGGCGTGCCCAACCGCAGCGGCCTGAGCCGCAAGCACATGTTCAATGGCATCGACGCCAGCCTGACCCGCCTGGGCACCGATTACATCGACATCTACTACCTGCACCGCGAAGACCACAACACGCCGCTGGAAGTCACGGTGTCGGCCATCGGCGACCTGCTGCGCCAGGGCAAGATCCGCTACTGGGGCCTGTCCAACTACCGCGGCTGGCGCATCGCCGAGGTGATCCGCGTCGCCGACCGGCTCGGCGTCGACCGGCCGGTGATCAGCCAACCGCTGTACAACATCGTCAACCGCCAGGCCGAGACCGAACAGATCACCGCGGCCCAGGCCTACGGGCTCGGCGTGGTGCCCTACAGCCCGCTGGCCCGTGGCGTGCTCAGCGGCAAGTACGCGCCGGATGCCGCCCCCGACAGCAACAGCCGCGCCGGGCGCCAGGACAAACGCATCCTGGAAACCGAATGGCGCGTCGAGTCGCTGCGCATCGCCCAGCAGATCCAGCAGTACACCCAGGGCCGCGGGGTCGGTATGGTCGAGTTCGCCATCGCCTGGGTGCTGAACAATGCCGCGGTCAGCTCAGCAATCGTCGGCCCGCGCACCGAGGAACAGTGGGACACCTACACCAAGGCGCTGGACGTGAAGATCAGCGCCGAGGATGAAGCCTTCATCGACTCGCTGGTCACCCCGGGGCATGCCTCGACCCCGGGCTTCAACGACGTCAGCCACTTCGTCTCCGGACGCACGCCACGCTGACCTCCCCCACAGCGGTGGCCCCTTCCGCGGGCCACCTGCTGCCGCGCTGCCGGTCAGTGGCGGCAAACGGGATATTTTCCCGTAACTTGCGATAAATCCGAGTAAACGTCTCGCGCCAAACCCTCTATATTCCCCGCAGTTTTTCCCTCCATCCCATTTGCCTGGTTCAGGTCACACGAGGACAGCTTGTCTAAAGGTATTGCTCTATCGGTCTTGGCGTCGGTGCTGTTTGCCGTCATGTATTTCTACACCTCCTTGCTGGCCCCGCTGACCGGGGTGGAGATTTTCGGCTGGCGCATGCTGCTTACCGCCCCATGCATGACGGTATTCATGCTGGTGAGCGGCGAATGGCGGCATGTCGGCGCGATCCTCAAGAGACTGCTGGGCCAACCGCTTCTGCTGCTGGCGCTGCCGCTGTCCGCGGCGCTGCTCGGGGTGCAGCTGTGGCTGTTCATGTGGGCACCGTTGAATGGCTACAGCCTGGATGTGTCGCTGGGGTATTTTTTGTTGCCGCTGACCATGGTCCTGACCGGGCGCATCGTCTATGGCGAACAGCTGTCGCGGCTGCAAAAGATCGCCGCCGGCCTGGCGACCCTGGGGGTGCTCAACGAGCTATATCAGGTGGGCAGTTTTTCCTGGGCGACGCTCGTGGTGGCCATCGGTTATCCCGTCTATTTCGTGCTACGCAAACGCCTGGCCGCCGACAACCTGGGCGGCCTGTGGCTCGATATGGCCCTGCTGCTGCCGATCGCGCTGTGGTTCGTGCAAGGCGGCGAGCAGGGTTTTGCCGTGGTCGATCAACACCCCTGGCTGTACCTGCTGATTCCGTTGCTGGGGTTGATCAGTGCTTCGGCGCTGGTGGCCTATATCATCGCCAGCCGCCTGCTGCCCTTCAGCCTGTTCGGCTTGTTGAGCTATGTCGAACCGGTGTTGCTGCTGGCCGTGGCCCTGCTGCTGGGGGAAAGCATCAAGGCTGGGGAATGGCTGACCTACCTGCCGATCTGGCTGGCGGTGCTGGTGCTGGTGTACGAGGGGTTCAAGCACTTGATGCGTCAGCGCAGAAGCTGACGCGGCTGTTGCTGTTGTAGGAGCGAAGCTTACTCGCGATGAATGCGACCCGGATCACCTGTTGCTCCGAGTTGTCGGCATCGCGGGCAAGCCTCGCTCCTACGGAAGATGGGTCAGGGTTTGATCTGCTTCAGTTCGTTGAGCAGGGCCAGCAAGGCCTGCATCTTCTCCTCGCCGAACTGCTGCTGGATGCGCTGGTAGTTGATTTCCATGTCGCCGCTCATGGACTCGAAACAGGCCTCGCCCTTTTCCGTCAGGGTGATGAACAGCCGGCGCTGGTCCTCGGGGGATTTGCGCCGGCTGACGTATTCGTCGCGCTCCAGGCGGGTCAGCACGCCGGTCATGCTCGGCGGCAGGATGCAGGCCATTTTCGCCAGTTGATGACTTTCCAGTTCGCCGTTCTGGCGCAGGATGCGGATCACCCGCCACTGCTGCTCGGTCAGGTCGTGCTGGTTGAGGGATGGGCGAAAAAACGCCATGGCCGCTTCGCGGGCCTGGAGCAGGGTCAATGTCAGGGAAGGTCTTGGGTTGGTCATGTGCGGGTCGTTCACAGGGCTGGATGGCGACGCGGAGCGCCACAAAGGCCGAACATTAACACATTCACAATCGCCAACCGACAGGCAAGAAAAAGCCCGGTCGAGAATTCCCCGACCGGGCTCGATTGTCAGGCAGGATGCGACTTAGTCGGTGGACAGCACGCCACGACGGACCTGGTCGCGCTCGATCGATTCGAACAGTGCCTTGAAGTTGCCTTCGCCGAAACCATCGTCGCCTTTACGCTGGATGAATTCGAAGAACACCGGGCCCATCAGGGTTTCCGAGAAGATCTGCAGCAGCAGGCGCTTGTCGCCCTCTTCCGAGGAACCGTCCAGCAGGATGCCCCGCGACTGCAGCTCGTTCACCGGCTCGCCGTGGTTCGGCAGGCGGCCTTCGAGCATTTCGTAGTAGGTATCCGGTGGCGCGGTCATGAAGCGCATGCCGATCTTCTTCAACTGATCCCAGGTCTTGATCAGGTCGTCGGTGAGGAAGGCCACGTGCTGGATGCCCTCGCCGTTGAACTGCATCAGGAACTCTTCGATCTGCCCGGCGCCCTTGGACGACTCTTCGTTCAGCGGGATGCGGATCATGCCATCGGGCGCGGTCATGGCCTTGGAGGTCAGGCCGGTGTATTCGCCCTTGATGTCGAAGTAACGGATCTCGCGGAAGTTGAACAGCTTCTCGTAGAAGCCGGCCCAGTAAGCCATGCGCCCGCGGTACACGTTGTGGGTCAGGTGGTCGATGATCTTCAGGCCGGCGCCTTTTGGATGACGGTCGACGCCTTCCAGGAACACGAAGTCGATGTCATAGATCGAGCTGCCTTCGCCGAAGCGGTCGATCAGGTACAGCGGCGCGCCGCCGATGCCTTTGATCGCCGGCAGGTTCAGCTCCATCGGGCCGGTTTCGATGTGGATCGGCTGGGCACCGAGCTCCAGGGCACGCTTGTAGGCCTTTTGCGAATCCTTGACGCGGAACGCCATGCCGCACACCGACGGACCGTGCTCGGCGGCGAAGTACGAAGCGACGCTGTGAGGCTCGTTGTTGAGGATCAGGTTGATCGCGCCCTGGCGATACAGGTGCACGTCTTTGGAGCGGTGGGTCGCGACTTTGCTGAAACCCATGATCTCGAAGATCGGCTCGAGGGTATTGGGGGTAGGCGATGCGAATTCGATGAATTCAAAGCCCATCAGGCCCATCGGGTTTTCGAAGATATCTGCCATGGTTGGCGCCTCATCATGCTTTTAGAATCAATAGCTTGGAATTAACGGATCGTTAGTTGCTAGCAATGCTGAGGCAGGCAGGTGGCGCGCAAGAGATGCCCCGCACGCTGCGCGCGAGGAAGTCACCGTAAATCAGTTGAAACCCGAGAATCTTCATGTCGACCCTTGTCTTACCGGCTGGGGGGCGAGGCTTCTGCTGCCAGAAGACTTTATTATTGTATGCGTAACCAGATTCTACACAGCGTAAAACTATTTGTCCGCACTCTCTATAAAATCCGCTTTTTTTCCAGGCTCGCAAGGGGTTTGTTGCACTGGTAAATGCCCCACAGGATCAACCCGCCGCCCAGGCACATGGCCAGGCTCAGACGCTCGTCCAGCAGCAGCGCGCCAAGGATCACCGCGGTCAGCGGATTGAGCGCGATAAACACCCCCGAGCGGGTCGCGCCGATCTTGCGCAGGCCGTCGTAATACCAGATATACGCCAGGGCCGAGCCCAGCACGCCGAGGTACAGCAGGCTCAGGCCCTGCTCCAGGGTCAGGCTCGACAGCGCTTCGAACCGTACCTCGCCGCGCAGGGCCGCGGTGCTGCAGAGCATTGCCGTGCCCAGCAGGATCGAATAGGTCACGGTCTGCAAGGGGCCCAGGGTCTGGTTCAGGGTGCGCGAAAACAACGAATAGACGCCCCAGCCCAGCACGCAGCCGAAAATCAGCAGGTCCCCGCGCCAACTGCCCGGCCCGCTGGAGAAGGCCCCCGGGTCGCGGCTAAGGATCACCACCCCCGCTCCCCCCAGGCACAAGGCAATGCCGAACAGCTTGGCGCCACTCAAGCGCTCCTTGAACAGCGCCCAGGATGCCAGGGCGATCACCGCCGGATTGAGGGCGACGATCAACGAGGCACGCGAGGCATTGATCGACTGCAGGCCCTCGAAGAAACACAGGTTGTAGAAAAAGATCCCGAAAAAACCCAGCAGTGCCAGCTGGGCGAACTGCGCCAGGCTCGGGCGCACCATGGCAATCCGGGCGATCGCCATGAACAGTAGCAAGGCCAGGCTGGCCAGGAGAAAACGCAGGCTGGCGGCCAGCAAAGGCTCCAGGGTGCCGGCCAGCAGGCGCCCGGCGACGAAGGTGCCGCCCCAGATCATGGTGACCGCCGCCAGTTTGCAATACACCGGCCAATCGGAAGGCCCGGCACAGGTTTGATCGACAGTTTTCATAAGGCCCCGAGGCGCGGATAAAGGAAGGTTCGGGTATTCTTCGGCTAATGCCCGATCATCGTAAAATGAGCTTTTACTCATGACCCTGAGCCAACTGCAGATCTTCTCCCTGGTGGCCGAGCTCCGCGGTTTCACCAGCGCCGCCAGCCGGCTGGGCATCAGCCAATCCGCGGTGTCCCACGCGCTCAAGTCCCTGGAGCAGGAGTTGGGGGTCGAGCTGATCCGCCGACATCAGTCGCTGGTGGAGCTCACCGATATCGGCCAGCAATTGTTGCTGCGGGCCCGCGCCATCCTCGGCCTGGCCGCCACCATGGAACAGGAAGCCGCCGATGCCCGCGGCATGAAACGCGGCACCTTGCGCATCGGCTCGTTCGGCCCGACTTCGTCGATGAAACTGCTGCCGGCAATCCTCCAGCGTTACCGCCAGGCCCATCCCGGTATCGAGGTGCACATCGACGAGGGGCCCGACCGCCAGGTACTGCAATGGCTGGAGGAACGGCGCATTGATGTCGGTTTCGTGGTACTGCCCCAGGAACGCTTCGATTGCTTCGCCCTGGTGGAAGACCAGATGGTGGCGCTGATCCCCAGCCAGCATGGGCTGGCCAGCAAGGACTCGGTGAGTCTCGCCGAGCTGTGCGACGACCCGTTCATCCTCACCGAGGCCGGTTCCGCCGAACTGGTTTCCCGGCTGTTCCTCGCGGCCAGGCTCAGCCCCAACATCCGCTATCGCAGCTCGCAACTGCTCAGCACCCTGGAGACCGTGGCCCGCGGCGAGGCCCTGACCCTGGTCGCACAATTGTCGCTGCCCGAGGCCAGCGACCCGCGCTACCTGATCAAGCCGCTGTCACCTCCCGCCCGGCGCCAGGTAGGGCTGGCGGTGCTGGACCGGCGGCAATCGTCACCAGCGACCCTGGCCTTTATCGAGCAGGCACGGAGTCTGTATCGCGGTGACTGAGCGCAACCCGGAGGCGCCGTCTATCATGCCCATGGACCGGATGCCGCCGGACCTGCCGCCATACCGCCCAGCGGCTTTTGAGCGTTCTCTGGCCCCCACTTCGCCACAGGTTTTTCCTCCATGCCATTGACCGCCAAAGGCCCGTTGAAACGCTCCACCCGCAACCTGCGAACCCTGCTGATCGGCTTGCTGCCGGTGGTGCTGGGCGTGGCGATCCTTTATATGCAGGCCGAACGCGCGCTGACTCACAGCAGCCAGCAGACTGCCGAGGAAGCGATCCGCCAGTTCGACCTGATGCTCGATAACGCCGACCTCGCCGCCCGGGCACTGATGGCGCAAGTCGGCCAGCCCTGCGACGACTTCCGGCAACTGGCCCTGCGCGAACAGGTGACCCGCCGCCCGTTCGTGCGCTCGACCAATCTGGTGTGGCGCAATGACAATTACTGCAGCTCGCTGCTCGGCCCATCCTCGTTCCTACTGGACCCGGCGGACTATGTCGACGGCAAGTTGTGGTTGATGGACGGCAACCAGGTCACGCCCAACACCGCGCTGCTGGTCTATCGCCTGCAAGAGGGTGAACGCGCGGTCCTGGCCACCATCGACGGCTATCACCTGAGCAACGCCTTGCGCCTGATCAGCCGCTTTGCCGAACTGCAACTGCAAGTCGGCCCCTACTGGCTGGCCGACGATGGCCAGGTCCATGAATCCATCGCTCCGCCGCCTCCGGTCACCCCTTATCAGATGGCCTCTTCGCGCTACCCCTACAGCGTCAATGTGGGGTTCCCCGAAGGCGATATCTGGCTCTACATGAAGTCCCAGTACCCTGCCCTGTTCAGCCTGCTGATCTTCTTCGGGGTGCTGGCGGCGGCCCTTGGCCACTGGCTGCAAAAACGCTCGTCGTCGCCCAGCCATGAACTGCAGCGCGCCCTGGAAGCGGCGGAGTTCATTCCGTACTTCCAGCCCGTGGTGCGCGGCGACACGAAACAGTGGGCCGGCATCGAAGTGCTGATGCGCTGGAAACATCCCCGGGAAGGCCTGGTGCGTCCGGACCTGTTCATTCCCTTTGCCGAGCATTCCGGCCTGATCGTGCCCATGACCCGTTCGCTGATGCAGCAGACCGCCCTGCTGCTGGCGCCTCACGCCCATACCTTCATCGACGACTTTCATATCGGCATCAATATCACCGCCAGCCATTGCCAGGACCTGGAGTTGCTGGAGGATTGCCGGCAGTTTCTCGGCATGTTCCCGCCGGGCAAGGTGAAGCTGGTCCTGGAACTGACCGAACGCGAACTGATAGAACCGACCGCGATCACCCACAGCCTGTTCGAGGAACTGCACAAGTTGAGGGTAATGATCGCCATCGACGACTTCGGTACCGGCCATTCAAGCCTGGGTTACTTGCGCAAGTTCAATGTCGATTACCTGAAGATCGATCAGAGCTTCGTGGCCATGATTGGAGTCGACGCCCTGTCCCGGCACATACTCGACAGCATCATCGAACTCTCGGGCAAGCTCGAACTGGGGATAGTCGCCGAGGGCGTGGAAACAGTGGAACAACAGGACTATCTGGCCGCCCACGGCGTCGACTTCCTGCAGGGCTACTTATTCGGCAGGCCAATGCCCGGGGAAGAATTCCTACAAGCACTGGCGCGCCACTAAATAGCCATTTTTCATGAAGATTTATTGAACTCGGTAATTGTTTCGCGCACCAATTTGAATCAGAAGATGACAAATTGCGTGCATCAACAACGACGTGATTTACTTGCGCCAGATTAACTACTACAATTTTTCAAGCCTGTACAAGATTCACAGGTGGGCCATTATAATCGAGTCGTTCTAAGGCTCTTGGCTTATAGCTTTGTTTGCGGTTGGTATCAGCCAAATACACTATTGGAGTAAAGATATTGTCCAGACTCGCTGAATTTCGTGCAGCAGAAAAGGCCCTTCAAGAACAGCTCGCCCAGCTGGAATCCCTGAAGAACGACGCCGGACTCAAGAAAGAAATCGAGTTCGAAGAAAAGCTCCAGGGCCTGATGAAGACCTACGGCAAAAGCCTGCGCGACATTATCGCCATTCTCGATCCTAATCCGGGCAAATCCGCTCTGCCGCTCTCGGGCGCGCCGAAAACCCGTCGTGCACGCGTGGTCAAGGTTTACCAGAACCCGCACACCGGCGAGTTGATCGAAACCAAGGGCGGCAATCACCGTGGCCTTAAAGCCTGGAAAGAACAGTACGGCGCCGCCACTGTAGATTCCTGGCTGCGCGGTTAAGCAACCGATGTATATAAAAGACCCTGCCAATGCAGGGTCTTTACCTTTAAGCCAAGGCTCTTTGTTTCGAAATCGAATAAGTTGCGGCCCATAGATTGCCTGAGCGGCCATAAACACCCAGTCGGAACTGCACCTGCCTACCAATCCCCCTGCTTGATCCTACAACTTTGTACTTAGTTCAAAGGCGCGAACCACGCCGATCGACGTAGGACAATCGCCCCCCTCCACTAAAGTTTCAGGCTACTTCGCACCCCGCGGATTTCCTCTTGGCTTTCGGCATAAATCGCAGCCTGTCCGGCATAAGACAAAACATAGGCCTTATCGCCATCGACAGCCGCCACCAGTGTTTGCGACAACACATGACGGCCGTTTTCGGTAATGGTGCAAGTGGTTTCCAGCGCCACCAGACGACTCAATGTCGTGTCATGAATACGCGTGCATACACTTTGATAACCGCCGCGCCCGAAGTCCTTCTGCACCGACTTGCGCATTTCCAGCAAGACCGCCTGCAGATTGACCTGATGTCCGCTTTCAACTTGAGTCATGGTCAACTCCATGACCATCAGCGGCGTGCCGCCGGCATCGTTCTTCACCGCGCGCTGGCGGAATACCTTGGCCGGTTGTTCTTGCGCCTGTGGCAACTCTTCGATCTGCCAGCCGCTGGGCCAGGTGATCACCGGGTCCGCCGCCTCGGCCAGGGCCGGAACCAGAAGCCAGGGTGCAAGCAGACACAGGGTTTTGAACGATAAGCGCATGGTCATGAACACGTAAGGGACGAGCCTTGAAGTCTGAGGCTGGCACGAGTATCGAGCAACAGATTCGTAGCTTTGTGTTTGGTGCGCCTTGCCGCTCTTGCGTATCATTACCCGACCGCAAGGACGCCCGAAGCCCTGCAAGCCAAGGGGCTCATTAGCATGAGTGTTCTTGCCCACTTCTTTTCCGGAGGGCCCATGAGCCTGCACGAACTCAATACTTTCCCCGGCGTAACCGCCCAGCCTGACACCGCCACCGCCAACTTCGTGTTCAACCACACCATGCTGCGGGTCAAGGACATCACCAGGTCCCTGGACTTCTACACCCGGGTCCTGGGTTTCTCGCTGGTGGAAAAACGCGACTTCCCCGAAGCCGAATTCAGCCTGTACTTCCTCGCCCTGGTGGACAAGGCGCAGATCCCCGCCGACGCCGCGGCCCGTACCGAGTGGATGAAGTCGATCCCCGGCATCCTCGAGTTGACCCACAACCACGGCACCGAGAACGATGCGGACTTCGCCTATCACAACGGCAACACCGACCCGCGCGGCTTTGGCCATATCTGCATTTCGGTGCCGGATATCGTCGCCGCCTGCGAGCGCTTCGAAGCCCTGGGCTGCGATTTCCAGAAGCGCCTGAACGACGGCCGCATGAAGAGCCTGGCCTTTATCAAGGACCCGGACGGCTACTGGGTTGAAATCATCCAGCCGGCACCGCTGTAACTCGCGCTTCCTGCGGGAGCGGGACGCGCCCACGGTAGGCAGCGACTTGGCTGATCCAGCGCGTCATCCTTGATCGCGAGCAAGCTTCGCTCCTACAGAAGCCACCAACAAAAAACCCCATGAGCCAAGGCTCATGGGGTTTTGTTTTTTCCGCGGTCGGCTCAGGCCGGCGCGGAGGTGCGGATCAGGTGGTCGAAGGCGCTCAGCGAGGCCTTGGCGCCCTCGCCTACCGCGATCACGATCTGCTTGTACGGCACGGTGGTCACGTCACCGGCGGCAAACACGCCAGGCAGCGAAGTCTCGCCACGGGCATCGACAATGATCTCGCCACGGGGCGACAGCTCGACGGTGCCCTTGAGCCAGTCGGTGTTCGGCAGCAAACCGATCTGCACGAAGATGCCTTCCAGGTCGACGGTGTTGAACTCGCCCGAATCGCGGTCCTTGTACACCAGGCCGGTGACCTTCTGGCCGTCACCCTTGACTTCGCTGGTCAGCGCACTGGTGATCACGTTGACGTTCGCCAGGCTGTACAGCTTGCGTTGCAGCACGGCATCGGCGCGCAACTTGCTGTCGAACTCCAGCAGGGTCACGTGGCTGACGATACCCGCCAGGTCGATGGCCGCTTCGACGCCGGAGTTACCGCCACCGATCACCGCCACGCGCTTGCCCTTGAACAGCGGACCGTCGCAGTGCGGGCAGAAGCACACGCCCTTGGCCTTGTATTCCTGCTCGCCGGGCACACCCATTTCGCGCCAACGGGCACCGGTGGCCAGGATCAGCGACTTGGCCTTGAGGCTCGCGCCGCTTTCGAAACGCACTTCGTGCAGGCCGCCGACTTCCTTGGCCGGCACCAGCGCGCTGGCACGCTGCAGGTTCATGATGTCGACGTCGTACTGGCGAACGTGCTCTTCCAGGGCGCTGGCCAGTTTCGGCCCTTCGGTTTCCTGGACCGAGACGAAGTTCTCGATGGCCATGGTGTCCAACACCTGGCCGCCGAAACGCTCGGCCGCGACACCGGTACGGATGCCTTTGCGGGCCGCGTAGATCGCCGCCGACGCACCGGCCGGGCCACCGCCGACCACCAGGACGTCGAAGGCGTCCTTGGCACTGATTTTTTCCGCCTGTTTCTCGCTGGCCCCGGTGTCGAGCTTGCCGAGGATCTCTTCCAGGCCCATGCGGCCCTGGCCGAAGTTCACGCCATTGAGGTAGACACTGGGGACCGCCATGATCTTGCGATCGTTGACTTCGTCCTGGAACAACGCGCCGTCGATGGCGACGTGACGGATGTTTGGGTTCAGCACCGCCATCAGGTTCAGCGCCTGGACCACGTCCGGGCAGTTCTGGCAGGACAGCGAGAAGTAAGTCTCGAAGTTGAACTCGCCTTTGAGGGCGCGGATCTGTTCGATCACTTCGACACTGGCTTTCGAGGGGTGGCCGCCGACTTGCAGCAAGGCCAGCACCAGAGAAGTGAATTCGTGGCCCATGGGGATGCCGGCGAAACGCAGGCTGATGTCGCTTCCCGGGCGATTGATCGAGAACGATGGTTTACGAACATCGCTACCGTTGTCGAGCAAGGTAATCTGGCTGGAAAGACTGGCAACGTCTTTCAGCAATTCGAGCATTTCCTGGGATTTCGCACCGTCGTCGAGAGAGGCAACGATCTCGATCGGCTGGGTGACCCGTTCCAGGTATGACTTCAACTGGGCTTTAAGATTGGCGTCCAACATACGGGCGATTTCCTTTTATTCAGATCGAAAAAAAACGCCCGAGCGAATCTCGCCCGGGCGTTCTTGAGGGCGGTGCAGCTGACTTAGGTGCGGCGGTCCGCCCTGCTGTAGCGAGTCACAGGCTTAGATCTTGCCGACCAGGTCCAGGGAAGGAGCCAGGGTAGCCTCGCCTTCTTTCCACTTGGCTGGGCAGACTTCGCCTGGGTGGGCAGCGACGTATTGAGCGGCCTTGATCTTGCGCAGCAGCTCGGAAGCGTCACGACCGACACCGCCGTCGTTGATTTCAACGATCTTGATCTGGCCTTCAGGGTTGATCACGAAGGTGCCACGGTCAGCCAGACCGGCTTCTTCGATCAGCACGTCGAAGTTGCGCGAGATGGCCAGGGTCGGGTCGCCGATCATGGTGTAGCGGATCTTGCCGATGGCTGGCGAAGTGTTGTGCCAGGCAGCGTGAGCAAAGTGGGTATCGGTCGAAACGCTGTAGATTTCCACGCCCAGTTTCTGGAATTCGGCGTAGTTGTCTGCCAGGTCTTCCAGCTCGGTTGGGCAAACGAAGGTGAAGTCAGCCGGGTAGAAGAACACGACGGACCATTTGCCTTTCAGGGTGGCGTCCGACACTTCGATGAACTCGCCATTCTTGAAGGCGGTTGCTTTGAACGGTTTGACTTGGCTGTTGATGATAGGCATCGGTGATTCTCCATCAGTGGGTAAAAACTTGGGTTGAAAACTTGATGGGGAGAATCCTAACCAATGCTCCCAGCCAAGGCTCATTGGCAAAGCTGATGCTGCTGATTAGGTTTGGCTATTAGCGCGCAGTATTAATAGAAGAAATGCGTATTTACTCGCCGACCGGCTTTTCCTGGGTCAGGGCCATGCCGAGAAACGGGCTGGCCTCGACGTAACGCATGGCCGACTTGATGTCCTTCCAGCCGACATAGCTCATCAGCGACTTGAGGTCCCAGCCGCTGCGATGGGCCCAGGTGGCAAAACCGCGGCGCAGGGAGTGGCTGGTGTATTGCTCGGCGGCGACCCCGGCGCGCTCCAGCGCCTGGCGCAATAACGGAATCACACTGTTGGCGTGCAGGCCCTCCTCGCTCAGATGGCCCCAGCGGTCGATGCCACGAAACACCGGGCCACGCACCAGGGCGGCGACGCTGATCCACTCGATATAGGCCTGGACCGGGCACAGCCGACGCAACGCCGGGGTGTGCCAGGTCTTGCCGAGGTTGTCACGGTCGCTCTTGCTGCGGGGCAGATACAGGCTGATGCCGGAGCCCGCCACCGCCTGCACATGCTCGATCCGTAGCCGGCACAACTCGTCGCTGCGAAAGCCGCGCCAGAACCCCAGGAGAATCAGCGCGCTGTCACGCCGCGCCCGCAGCAACGCCGGCTGGTTGTCCTCGAGCCGGGCCTGGGTGGCTTCCTGCTCCAGCCAGGCGATTACCTGCTCCAGATGCTGCAACTGCAAAGGCTCGGCCTGTTTCTCCTGCGCCGGGTGCAGCGCACGAATGCCCTTGAACACCTGGCGCACCACCGGGGCCTTGGTCGGGTCGGCGAAACCCTGGCTGTTGTGCCACTGCGCCAAGGCCGAGAGCCGCAACTTCAGGGTGTTGATCGACAGCTCCCCCGCATACGCCGCCAGATAACGCGCCACGCTGTCGCTGGTCGCCGGCAGGAACCCGCCCCAGGTCACCTCGAAATGTTCGATGGCTGCCCGGTAACTGCGTCGGGTGTTGTCGCGGGTCGCGGCGTGCAGATAACGATCCAGATCACTCATGGCTTGCTCGACTCGTCTTGCGTACGGAAATGGCGGGGTGCAACAGGGCGCTCTGGTCATGACACGGGGTAATACCAGTATATCCCATGTCAATAATTCGAATATTTATCTTTGATTTTATTGTAAAATTACACTTTATACATACCACGTAAAAAAGTACGTAATCGTAGGAGATCCCATGGCTCGTGGCGGCGTTAACAAGGCGGTAGTGCAAATCGCCCGTTCGGCAATCCTCGCTCGCGGCGAACACCCCAGCATCGATGCGGTGCGCATCGAAATGGGCAATACCGGCTCGAAAACCACCATTCACCGCTACCTGAAGGAGCTGGAGCAAAGCGAAGCCCGCCGCGCCGCGCCACAGGAAGCCCTGGAAGAAGAACTGACGGAACTGATCCAGCGCATGGCCCAGCGCCTGCGCGAACAGGCTCAGGAGCCCGTGGCGCAGGCCCAGGCGCAAGTGGAGGAAATGAACCAGGAACTGGCGGCGCAGCAGGCCGCGTCCGAGCAGGCACAGGCCCAGTTGCGGCAGCAACTGCAGACCCAGGCTGCAGCCCTGGCCAGCGAAAGCACGCTGCTGCAGGAAACCCGCTCCATCCTGCAGAGCGAACAGACGCGCAATGCCGGACTGAACCAGGCCCTGGCCGACTTCGAATTGCGCCTGAAAGACAAGGATGAGCAGATTCGTTCACTGGAAGAAAAGCACCTGCACGCCCGGGACGCCCTCGAGCATTACCGCAGCGCGGTCAAGGAGCAGCGCGAGCAGGACCAGCGCCGCCATGAAGGCCAGCTGCAGCAAGCGCAACAGGAACTGCGCCAGGCCCAGCAAAGCGCATTGGTGCGCCAGGACGAGATCACCCAACTGCACCGCGACAACGAACGCCTGACCAGCGAGCAACGCGCCACCCAGAAAGAGTTGCGCCAGGCACAGGAGCAGGTACAGAAAACCGACAGCAAGCTTGGCCAGTTGCTGGAGCAATCCACTCGCCTGAACAGCGAACACACCCTCCTCCAGGAACGTCTGCGCGTCGCCTTGCTGGAAAGTCATGAGTTCAAGCAGAACCTGGAGCAGCAGTTGCAGGACAATCGACAACTGGAACTACGCGCCGCCAAGGCCGAGGCCAGCCTGGAGGCTCTGCAACTGGCTGCCGCCGCGAAGACCGAGGCGCAGCCAGAAACAGAAGAGCAGCGGCCGGAGCCGCCAGAGCAAGCTTAACCGGCGACCGGCGTGCGCATGGTGACGAACTCTTCGGCGGCCGTCGGGTGCACCCCGATGGTTTCGTCGAAGTCACGCTTGGTGGCGCCGGCCTTCAAGGCAATCGCCAGGCCCTGGACAATCTCGCCGGCGTCGGGGCCGACCATATGGCAGCCCAGCACCTTGTCGGTCTCGGCATCCACCACCAGCTTCATCAGCGTGCGCTCCTGGCACTCGGTCAGGGTCAGCTTCATCGGCCGGAAGCGGCTTTCGAAGATCTGCACCTTGTGCCCGGCTTCCCGCGCCTGCTCTTCGGTCAGACCAACGGTGCCGATATTCGGCAGGCTGAACACCGCGGTCGGGATCATGTTGTAGTCCACCGGGCGATACTGTTCCGGTTTGAACAAACGCCGCGCCACAGCCATGCCTTCGGCCAGGGCCACCGGCGTCAACTGCACGCGCCCGATCACATCGCCAATCGCCAGGATCGACGGCTCGGCGCTCTGGTACTGCTCATCGACCTCGATGAAGCCACGCTTGTCGAGCTTCACCCCGGTATTTTCCAGCCCCAGGTTGTCGAGCATCGGCCGCCGGCCGGTGGCGTAGAACACGCAATCGGTGGCCAGCTCGCGACCATCCTTGAGCGTGACCTTCAGGCTCCCGTCGGCCTGCTTTTCGATGCGCTCGATATCGGCATTGAACTGCAGGTCGAGCCCACGCTTGGTCAGCTCTTCCTGCAAGTGCTTGCGCACCGCACCATCGAAACCACGCAGGAACAGCTCGCCGCGATACAGCAACTTGGTATCCGCGCCCAGGCCATGGAAGATCCCGGCGAACTCCACCGCGATATAACCGCCGCCCACCACCAGGATGCGCTTGGGCAGTTCCTTGAGGAAAAACGCCTCGTTGGAGCTGATGGCGTGTTCGCGCCCCGGAATGTCCGGGATCTGCGGCCAGCCGCCGGTGGCGATCAGGATGTGCCTGGCTGTGTAGCGCTGGCCATTGACCTCCACCTGATGCGGGTCGATCAGCCTGGCGTGGCCTTCGTGCAGGGTCACGCCACTGTTGAGCAGCAGATTGCGATAGATGCCGTTCAGGCGATTGATCTCGCGATCCTTGTTGGCGATCAGCGTGGCCCAGTCGAAATCGGCCTCGCCCAAGGTCCAGCCGAAGCCTGCGGACTGCTCGAAGTCTTCGGCGAAGTGGGCGCCGTACACCAGCAGTTTTTTCGGCACGCAGCCAACGTTGACACAGGTACCGCCCAGATAGCGGCTTTCGGCGACCGCGACTTTCGCGCCAAAACCCGCGGCGAACCGCGCCGAACGCACACCGCCGGAACCGGCGCCAATTACATAAAGATCAAAATCGTAGGCCATTTCACTCTCCCAGGCAGGCTGACAGCATAACCGCAGATGCGTATCCGGTCAGCGCTAGAGGATTTACATAGGGGCATAAAACGAAAAAGCCACCCGAAGGTGGCTTTTCAGTACAAGGATCAAGCGGGCTATCAGTAAGCCTTGCCAGTCTTGTAGAAGTTCTCGAAGCAGAAGTTGGTCGCGTCGATGTAACCTTCGGCGCCACCGCAGTCGAAACGCTTGCCCTTGAACTTGTAGGCAATCACGCAGCCGTCCTGGGCCTGCTTCATCAGGGCGTCGGTGATCTGGATCTCGCCACCCTTGCCTGGCTCGGTTTCTTCGATCAGCTTGAAGATGTCCGGGGTCATGATGTAGCGACCGATGATCGCCAGGTTCGACGGCGCATCTTCCGGCTTCGGCTTCTCAACCATGTTGCGTACGCGGTACAGGTCATCGCCGATCAGGTCGCCGGCAATCACCCCGTACTTGCTGGTTTCTTGCGGGTCGACTTCCATGATCGCGACGATGGTGCAGCGGTACTGCTTGTACAGCTTGACCATCTGCTTCAGCACGCCGTCACCTTCGAGGTTGACGCACAGGTCGTCCGCCAGCACCACGGCGAACGGCTCGTCACCGATCAGCGGACGGCCGGTCAGGATCGCGTGACCCAGGCCTTTCATTTCGGTCTGGCGGGTGTAGGAGAACGAGCACTCGTCCAGCAGACGGCGGATACCGACCAGGTATTTTTCCTTGTCGGTGCCCTTGATCTGGTTTTCCAGCTCGTAGCTGATGTCGAAGTGGTCTTCCAGGGCGCGTTTGCCGCGACCGGTGACGATGGAGATTTCGTTCAGACCGGCATCCAGTGCTTCTTCAACGCCGTACTGGATCAGTGGCTTGTTCACCACCGGCAGCATTTCTTTAGGCATGGCTTTAGTCGCTGGCAGGAAGCGAGTACCGTAACCGGCTGCTGGGAACAAGCATTTCTTGATCATATGAGTCCTTAAAAGGGCTGTACGTACGAATTTCGGCGCAGTCTAATCAGGCCGCGTGCGCCTTACAATGGGTCGCAGTGGCTAACCGCTGCCATCTAAGAGAAATATTGCCGCGGATAGTTCCCCACATAGCTCCCCACCTTGTTCTGCACATAGCTGCGCGCTCCGCACATAGTTTCGAACAGGCTTGCAAACACGGCCTTGCAGCATCGTACAGATAGCCCGCGCCGTAAACCGCCATCTGGCTGCAAAGCCTGAATTTTCTGCGCCCCGCCCTTGCCCACCCTCTTACAGGAACTCGTTTACCGCTATCATGGCGCCCTTGAATCCCGCCAACGAGGCAGATAGATGTCGGCAACAAAAAGCGTAAACGGTTACCAGATCAAGCAGTTGAAAGACGGCCAGTGGTGGTTGGTCAGCGCCCAGGGCGAGAACGTCGCCGGACCTTTCGCCAGCGAAGCGATGGCGGTCGAAGTGGCATCGGTGTTCGAGGATTCCGCAGGCCATGCGTCGGCACGTCGCAGTCCCAAGTCCTGAGACCGCCTCCGCACTGAAGAGCCCTGCCCCGCGCAGGGCTTTTTCATGCCGATCTATACCGCAGTGGCGGTTCGCTATAGCATCTCGTCCCAGACGCTCGCCAAGGGTGTCCAGCCCTCCCCCGGGGCTCAAACTTCTCGACGACGACCACACCCATGCACAAACTTCTGGCACTGACCGCGGTACTGGCCCTGAGCGGATGCGCCACCGTTTCCGATACCTACCTGGAAAACGGCGAGCAAGGCCTGAGCATCGATTGCTCCGGCGAAGCCAGCTCCTGGGCCAGCTGCTATGAAAAGGCCGACGCCTCCTGTGCCGGGACCGGCTATCGGATCATTGGCACCGACGGCACGCCGTCGCTCAAGGAAAGCGACAAGACCCTGGGGGCGGACGTTGGCAACTACAAAAGCCGCAGCGTGGTGGTGGTCTGCAAATAGCAGGCACACGGCCTACATATGAATCTCGGCAAACTTGATGCCCAGGTTGCGAATGGTTTCGATCAGGTCGTCCAGTCGGTCGAATGACTCGACTTCATCGTTGTCATCCACCAGAAAATAGCTGCGCCCCGCGCTTTTCTTGAAGAATACGATCCATTCCCCGGAATTCGCCGGATTCTGAATCACATGGGTCGCAGAGATATGCCCCTCTGCATGCCTCTCCCGGACTGTTTCGCGCTTCATGCTTTCTCCCAAAAAACGATGCCGCCGAAACCTGGGTTTCGACGGCATCTTTGACAATGGCCGACAGTTTATCGGATGCCCTGGCCAATCAGCACGCCATCTACCGTCTGGCCATACAGATTGACCCCGTCGTTGGCGTGGAACTTGAGCCGGGTCTTCTCGATGGAGCCCTCCACCAGGCGTGGGTCCTGTGGTCGTTCATGGCGGTTGACGAACGCCGCCACGTCCCAGGCCTGCTGGTCGCTCAAGCTGCCGGCCTTGCCCAGGGGCATGTTGTATTTGATAAAGGACGCGGCCGTGTTGATCCGGTGCATGCCCGCGCCCCAGTTATAGGAGTCCTTGCCCCAGAGCGGCGGCATGACATAGTCCGCGCCGACCTTCTGGCCCTGGCCGTTATCGCCATGGCAAACCGCGCATTGCGCCCGGTATACCTGCTCGCCACGGGCCAGGTCGTAGCCCTGGGCCGGCTGCGGCACCTCGGGGTAACCCCGCCCGGGCAACTCGACAGCGATCGGCGCCTTGCTCGCCAGCCAGTAGGAATACACCGACAACGCAGTGATCTCGTAGCTGTCGGCGGCCGGCGGCGTGCCGTTCATGCTGAACTGGAAGCAGCCCTGCAAACGTTCGGCGTAGGTGTTCACCTTGTTGTTCTTCTTGCGGTACGCCGGGTACATCGGATAGGCGCCCCACAGCGGCGCGGAGTTGGCCAGCCGCCCCTGATCCAGGTGGCAGTTGCTGCAATTGAGCCCATTGCCGACGAACTTCGGCGCCAGGCGCTTGGTATCGACGAACAGCGCATAACCGTCGCGGACCATCTTGCCGTAGGCATTGTCCGGTAGCTCGCTCTCCGCCGGTGGCTGGAAATACCCGGGATGGGCAGCGTTCACCGCCGGCTCCCGCAACTGTGATTGGTCCTCCATGGCGACCGCGGCGCCATAAGCCTGGGCCGTCAGCAAGGCGAGGGAAAAGCCCAATAGAAGATCACGCTTCATGGCTTGGACTCCTGGTTATCGGCCTTGGCCAACTGACTGCCGACCTTGGCGAAATAATCGGCCACCGCCGTGATTTCCTCGGGGCTCAGGGCCTTGGCGATGTGTCCCATCAGGTCGTTCGGATCGTTGCGGCGCGTGCCGTCGCGCCAGGCATTCAATTGCCCGGCGAGGTACGCCGCGGGTTGCCCGGCCAACGGCGGAAAGGCGTCTCCCACGCCCACGCCACCCGGCCCATGACAGGTCACGCACTCCGGAACCTGCCGCTCCCAGGCGCCGCGCAAGGCCAGCCTCGCACCCACGCCTTCAGCCAGGGAACTGCGGTTGATCGGCGCTGGCGTCGCAGCCGGCATGGCCGCCAGGGTCTGGCTGACCGCGTCTATCTCGTCATCGCTCAGGGCCTTGGCCAGTGGCTGCATGACCGGGTTGCTGCGCGCACCGCTGCGAAAATCTTCCAGCTGCTTGCGCAGGTAACCCGCCGACAATCCCGCCAGGCGCGGAAACCCGGCGGCCGCCAGGCCCAGGCCATCGCCACCATGACAGGCCAGGCACGCCGTGGCACCGGGCTGCGCTCCACCCTGGGTAAAGACTTTCTGCCCATCCACGGCCTGGGCATTGGCGACAAAAAACAGCATCAGGCTGCTCAGCAGTATTCGATCCACGGGGATCATGGCGAACTCCATTTTTCTAGTTATATTCTTAGGCTTATTTTATATAAGCCTACAAAGAGTAGGCCAATAGACCTTTGGCTACAACGCGAAACCAGCCGGGCCTGCCTTGCCACCGGGCACAAAAAAACCCGCCCTCGCCACGGAAATCCGGGCCAGGGCGGGCTGTTGAAAAATCGCTTGGCTATTAGCCGGAAATGCAGTCCTCCGCCGCCTTGCGGATATCGCCCGGACGCATGGGCACATTGGACATGCTTTCATGCAGCTTGATGCTGCTACCGCCGGAACGCTCCTCGATATCGAATACCGCGCTCGGGCCCGACGAGACTTTCTGCGGAACGATAATGCGCATGCCGTCCTTATGCGGTTCGACCTGCAACTGGCCACGGCTGTCAGCCAGTTTGTCGCTGACGCACTTGGCGTACTCCTGCGGCTTTTTCCCTGAAATCACGTTCAGGGTGGGCAATGTCTGGTTAATATCCGAGACCGTCGCACAGCCACTGATCGCCAAGGCCAGAATCAACACACCCCACTTCATACATTTCCTCCAATAAAGACCGTCCGACCGCAGAAATGGCATTTTTCTCCGGATCAGTCAGATTTATCCTAAATAATCGGCAAATAACTGTTTTAAATTGTCAAAGCCGCCTGCCGCGGCCTGATAAACTGCGCCATCGTTTTGATTTTGTAGCAAAAGCCCTTCTGGAGGCGCCCATGAAATTTATCCACCAGCGCGAGCACCTCAACGAAGACGATATCGTCGTCATCGAATGCTCCCAGGTCTGCAACATCCGCCTGATGAACGACGCCAACTTCCGAAGCTTCAAGAACGGCGGACGTCACACCTATCATGGCGGTGCGTTCGACAAGTTCCCGGCCAAGATCACCGCGCCGAGCACCGGCTTCTGGAATATCACCATCGACACCGTCAACCGCCGGCCCATCAGCGTTACCCGCAAGCCGAACCTGACCCACTCGATCAAGATCATCCGCCGGTCCAGCTCGAAACTGCGCTGAACCCCGCCCCAGCCCGCGACCAACAGGTATCACCGTGGCCCAAACGACCAAGTACGTCATCAAATACAAACTCAACGGCGAGCGCCGTTTCGAGTTCGCCCAGCTGGAAAGCGGCACTCAGGAAGAAGCCAAGGCCGCGCTGGAAGCCCTGCATGGCCAGACCGACGACGTCATCAGCGATGTCAGCGTGAGCAAGGCGCTGTAAGTCCCTGCTCCTAGAACCTGTGACGAATTCGAGCGCAAGCAGCGGAGTGTGAGCGGCCCGCGCACTTCCCAGAATGGCGGGCCTCAGCCTCTACTCCGGGAACCGCCAGCATGTCCGCCCCCTCCCTCGAACAACGTCTCGCCTGCCTGGACTGGGCCTCGATCGAGCAGCAGCTCGACCAGGACGGCAGCGCGGTGATCGGCAACCTGCTCAGCGCCGAGCAATGTCATGAGCTCGGCAGTCTGTATCCCCACAGCGAGTTGTTTCGTTCGCGGGTGGTCATGGCCAGGCACGGTTTCGGCCGCGGCGAATACCAGTATTTCGCCTACCCCTTGCCGCAACGGGTCGCCGAATTGCGCGGCCAGTTCTATCCGCGCCTGGTGCCGCTGGCCAATCGCTGGAACCAGCTGATGAATATCCCCGTGCAATATCCGCCCCGGCATGAAGATTTTCTCCAGCGCTGCCACGCCGCCGGTCAGCAGCGGCCGACGCCCTTGTTGCTGCAATATGGCCCACAGGATTACAACTGCCTGCACCAGGACTTGTATGGCGACAACGTATTCCCCTTGCAGGTCGCGATCCTCCTGTCCCGTCCCGGGATCGATTTCACTGGCGGTGAATTCGTCATCACCGAACAGCGCCCGCGCATGCAGTCACGGCCGCAGGTCATCGGTCTGAAGCAGGGTGATGCGCTGATCTTCGCCGTGCATCATCGTCCGGTAGCCGGCGTGCGCGGCCATTACCGGGTGACGTTGCGCCATGGCGTCAGCCGCCTGCACAGCGGTCGCCGCCATACGCTAGGAGTGATCTTCCACGATGCCCAGTAATTTCACCGGCGAGCTGTTCGGCGAACCCGAGCCGCAACAGGCCCCGCGCACCGAACAGGTCGGCCCGCAGTCCTTTGTGCTTCGCGGCTTCGCCCTGCCCTGGGTCAAGCGCCTGCTGCCGGCCCTGCGCGGCGTGCTGCGCGCCGCGCCGTTCCGGCAGATGGTCACGCCGGGCGGTTTCACCATGTCGGTGGGCCTGAGCAGTTGCGGCCAGCTGGGCTGGACCACTGACCGCAGTGGCTACCGTTACACCGCCATCGATCCGCAGAGCGGCCAGCCCTGGCCGGCGATGCCCGAGGTGTTGCGCGAACTGGCCCGGGCCGCCGCGACCCAGGCCGGTTTTGCCGGGTTCGAACCGGACGCCTGCCTGATCAATCACTATGTGCCCGGCGCCCGCATGTCCCTGCACCAGGACAAGGACGAACGCGATTACGATGCACCGATCGTCTCCGTCTCCCTGGGCTTGCCGGCGGTGTTTCAGCTGGGTGGCGAGCGCCGCAGCGACCGCCCGTTGCGGGTGCCGCTGCTGCATGGCGATGTGGTGGTCTGGGGCGGTGTCGACCGTCTGCGTTATCACGGCGTGCTGCCACTCAAGGAAGGCACGCACCCGCTGCTGGGCCCACGGCGCATCAACCTGACTTTTCGCCGGGCCGGTTGATCCCGCGAGAATTCAAGCGCAAGACTCGGAGTGCCAGGCACCCTGCCCTTGGTTAATCTGAGCGACATCCGCCACCGAGTAGAGCCCATGACCATGGTCCAGCCCAAGCCCACCACCGCCAGCGATCCACGCTGGCTCGCCGTCCTGGCCCGTGATGCGAGCGCCGATGGCCAGTTCGTCTATGGGGTGAAAACCACCGGGGTCTACTGCCGCCCCAGCAGCCTGTCGCGCCTGCCACGGCCGGAGAATGTCGAATTCTTCGACACCGCGGAGCAAGCCGAAGCCGCCGGTTACCGGCCAAGCAAACGCAGCGCCAGCGACCAGACCCAGGTGGCCGCGCACCATGCCAGCCTGGTGGCCGCCGCGTGCCGGCAGATCGAGTCGGCCGAAACGCTGCCCAGCCTGAAACAGCTGGCCGAGCAAGCCGGCATGAGCAGCTTCCACTTTCACCGGGTGTTCAAGGCCGCCACCGGGCTGACCCCGAAAGGCTACGCCAGCGCCCACCGTTCGCGGCGGGTGCGGCGCCAACTGGAGCACGGCCACTCGGTGACCGACGCGCTGTACGACGCCGGCTTCAATTCCAACAGCCGCTTCTACGAAACCGCCGACCAGTTGCTCGGCATGAAACCCAGCGACTACCGCGCCGGCGGCCTGAACGCCGATATCCGCTTCGCCGTCGGCCAGTGCTCCCTGGGGGCGATTCTGGTCGCCCAGAGTAATCGTGGGGTCTGCGCGATCCTGCTGGGCGACGACCCCAATGCCCTGGTGCAGGATCTGCAGGACAAATTTCCACGGGCCAACCTGATCGGCGCCGACCAGGGTTTCGAGCAACTGGTGGCCAAGGTGGTGGGGTTCATCGAAGCACCGGCCATTGGCCTGGACCTGCCGCTGGACCTGCAAGGCACGGCGTTCCAAGAGCGGGTGTGGCTGGCCCTCAAGGAGATTCCGCCGGGCAGCACCGCCAGCTACGCCGAGATCGCCCAGCGTATCGGCGCGCCGAAGTCCTTTCGCGCCGTGGCCCAGGCCTGTGGGGCCAACAGCCTGGCGGTGGCGATCCCTTGCCACCGGGTGGTGCGCAGCGACGGTAACCTGTCCGGCTACCGCTGGGGCGTGGAGCGCAAGCGTCAGTTGCTCGAACGCGAGAACTCGTCCGAGGCCTGAATGCCGATGTACACCGACACCGATTCCGGCCCGGTGTACACCTCGAAGTCCGTGGCGAAGCGCCGGCGGACCTGCGGGTTGTCCTCGAAGTAAGCCCAGACCAGGCCCCAGGTCTGGATCACCACGTCCGGCATCGGCCCCTTGGCGGAGAACGCCAGGTACTCGCCGCCCTGCACCTGCACCAACGGATAACCGGCGTTGCCTTCGCCCACCGCTACGCCGGCGGTGACATCGAAGTGCCCCGAGGCATCGGACTCGTAGTTGGAGTACAGGCCGTAGATGAACGAGTCCGACTGCCGGTGACCGATGCTGTCGAACAAGCCTTCGACAAAAAACCGCTCCCACATCGGCCCGATCCGCGCGCTGTCCGCTTGTTGCTCGTCGGCATTGCAGGTGCGTACCTGCAAGCCCGAGACACAGAACGGCTGAACCTCTCGCAGTTTGACATCCATGCTGGGTACTCCTGTCTGGCGTTTATCTGGGTGATCGGCGCGCACGGTATCAGCGATTCACATCCACCACCACGCGCCCGCGCAGCTCGCCGGCCAACAGGCGCGACGCGGCGGCGATGGCTTCGCTGAGGCCGATCTCATGGCTGATCAACGGCAGCAGGGCCGGGTCCAGATCGCGGGTCAGGCGCTGCCAGGCCTCGATCCGCCGGGCCTTGGGCTGGGTCACGCTGTTGATCCCGGCCAGGGTCACGCCCCGCAGGATGAAGGGCGCCACCGACGCTGGGAAGTCCATGCCCTGGGCCAGCCCGCAGGCGGCCACGGTGCCGCTGGCGCAGGCATTGGCCAGGGTATGGCTGCCCACCGAGTCGATCACCGCCGCCCAACGCTCCTTGGCCAACGGCTTGCCCGGCGCGGACAGGCTGGCGCGGTCGATGACCTCGCTGGCGCCCAGGCGCTTGAGGTAGTCCTGCTCGGCAATGCGCCCGGTGGACGCCACCACCCGATAACCCAGCCGGGCCAACAGGGCTATGGCAAAGCTGCCGACCCCGCCATTGGCCCCGGTGACCAGCACCTCGCCCTGGCCCGGGGTCAGGCCATGGCGCTCCAGCGCCAGGATACTGAGCATCGCCGTGTACCCCGCCGTACCGATAGCCATGGTCTCGGCCGCGCTGAACGCCTGGGGCAAGGGAATCAGCCAGTCGCCGTCCAGCCGCGCCTTCTGCGCCAGGCCGCCCCAATGTCCTTCGCCCACGCCCCAACCGTTGAGCAGCACCGAGTCGCCGGGCTGATAGTCCGGGTGGCTGCTGGACTCGACAATGCCTGCCAGATCGATCCCCGGCACCATGGGAAACTTGCGCACCACCGGGCTGCTGCCGGTGATGGCCAGGCCGTCCTTGAAGTTCAGGGTGCTGTAGGCCACCCGCACCGTCACGTTGCCCTCGGGCAGCTGCTCTTCACCAATATCACGCAGCGCCGCGCGATAACCGGCGTCGTCTTTCTCGATCAAGATACCCTTGAACATCACTGCCTCCCACCAGGCCCATGGCCGGGCCGTGAACTTGAGTTTCAGGCTACAAAGTCGCCACCTTCCCAGCCCGGGCGCAAAAAATCCACGCTCTTTTCGTCGTAGGACACTCGCGCCCTGTCCTGTCTGTAGGAGCGAGGCTTGCCCGCGATAGCGTTATCGCTGGCAACCCGGGTAGCGGCCAAAGTCGACTGGCCTTGATCGCCTGTCACCTGATACAAACCCCGGGTTGCCGTCCTTCTTTTTTTGACGTCGGAGAATCATTCAACATGAGCCAATGGCCTGACACCCGTATTCTCGACCTGCTCGGCATCGAACTGCCGATCATCCAGGCGCCGATGGCCGGCGCGACCACTACCGCCATGGTGATCGCCGCCGCCCAGGCGGGAGGCCTGGGTTCCCTGCCCTGCGCCATGCTGACGGCCGAGCAGATCCGCCTGGATGTCCAGAGCATCCGCCAGGCGACCCGCGCGCCGCTGAACCTGAATTTCTTCTGCCACCAGAACCCGACACCCGACCCGGAACGGGAAACCCGCTGGAAAAATACCCTGGAACCCTACTACCGCGAGCTCGGCGTCGATTTCGATGCGCCGACCCCGGTCAGCAGCCGCGCGCCCTTCGACACCGTCAGTTGCGAACTGGTGGAAGAACTGCGCCCGGAAATCGTCAGCTTCCACTTCGGTCTGCCGGAGCCGGCCCTGCTCGCGCGGGTCAAGGCCACCGGGGCGAAGATCCTGTCGTCGGCCAGCACTGTCGATGAAGCCGTCTGGCTGGAACAGCACGGCTGCGATGCGATCATCGCCATGGGCTACGAGGCCGGCGGCCATCGGGCGATCTTCCTCAGCGAAGACCTCAACAGCCAGGTCGGCACCATGGCCCTGGTGCCGCAGATCGTCGATGCGGTGCGGGTGCCGGTGATCGCCGCCGGCGGGATCGGCGACGCCCGCGGCATAGTCGCGGCCTTTGCCCTCGGTGCCTCGGCGGTGCAACTGGGCACCGCCTACCTGTTCACCCCGGAAGCCAAGGTCAGTGCCGCCCACCACAAGGCCCTGCGTACCGCCAAGGAGAGCGAAACCGCCCTGACCAACCTGTTCACCGGGCGCCCGGCGCGGGGCATTCTCAACCGGGTGATGCGCGACATCGGCCCGATCAGCCCCCTGGCGCCGGCCTTCCCCCTCGCCGGTGGCGCGCTGATGCCGCTGCGCGCCAAGGACGACGCCGACTTCGCCAGCCTCTGGTCCGGCCAGGCATTGCGCCTCGGGGTCGAACTACCGACCGCGGAACTGACCCGCACCCTGGCCGCCCAGGCCCTGGCCAAGCTGACCGGCCGCTAAACCCGGCACGCCGCGACTGCGGTCGCGGCGTTTTGCGCAAAACCTCCATTTGCCCTCAAGGCCGCGCGACCTTTGCAGTTCCGTTCGCTGGCGATTCGCTATATATTTCCGTATACAGCGTTTCACCCACCCCCGGTGCCGTCCATTTCCAATACCGCCAACCGCTCAACGTCCCTTCGCCAATGGAGCTGTTCATGAACCGTCGTCTCTCAGGTTTTGCCCCGACCTGCCTTGCCGCCTTGCTCGCCGCCTGCGCTTTGGGCCCGGCCCAGGCCGCTGAAGTGCAGGTGGCGGTCGCCGCCAACTTCACCGCGCCAATCCAGGCCATCGCCGCCGACTTCGAGAAAGACACCGGGCACAAGCTGGTGGCCGCCTATGGCGCTACCGGGCAGTTCTATACCCAGATCAAGAACGGTGCGCCGTTCGAAGTGTTCCTCGCCGCCGACGACAGCACCCCGGAAAAACTCGACAGCGAAGGCGCCACCGTCAAAGGCTCGCGCTTCACCTACGCCATCGGCACCCTGGCGCTGTGGTCGGCCAAGGCTGGCTACGTCGACAGCCAGGGCCAGGTGCTCAAGGCCAACCAGTACCAGCACCTGTCCATCGCCAACCCGAAAGCCGCGCCTTACGGCCTGGCCGCCACCCAGGTATTGGCCAGGCTGGGCCTGACCGAGCAGGTCAAGGGCAAGCTCGTCGAAGGCCAGAACATCACCCAGGCCTATCAGTTCGTCTCCACCGGCAACGCCGAACTGGGCTTTGTCGCCTTGTCGCAGATCTACAAAGACGGCAAAGTCAGCAGCGGCTCGGCCTGGATAGTCCCGGCCGAGATGCACGACCCGATCAAACAAGACGCGGTGATCCTCGACAAGGGCAAGGACAACCCAGCGGCCAAGGCCCTGGTTGACTACCTCAAGGGACCGAAAGCCGCTGCCATCATCCAGTCCTACGGTTACCAACGCTAAATGCCGCTATCGAGTGCCGACTTTTCCGCCATCTGGCTGACCCTGCAACTGGCGTCGCTGACGACCCTGATCCTGCTGATCGTCGGTACGCCGATTGCGTTATGGCTGTCGCGCACGCGCTCGTGGCTGCGGGGGCCGATCGGCGCCATCGTCGCCCTGCCCCTGGTCCTGCCGCCGACGGTGATCGGCTTTTACCTGCTGCTCGCCCTCGGCCCCAACGGCTCCATCGGCCAGCTCACCCAGGCCCTCGGCCTGGGCACCCTGACCTTCAGTTTCAGCGGCCTGGTGATCGGCTCGGTGATCTATTCCATGCCCTTTGTCGTGCAGCCGCTGCAGAACGCCTTTACCGCGATCGGCAGCCGTCCGCTGGAAGTGGCGGCGACCTTGCGCGCCAATCCCTGGGACACCTTCTTCAGCGTGATCCTGCCGCTGGCCAGGCCCGGCTTCATCACCGCGGCCATTCTCGGGTTCGCCCACACCGTCGGCGAGTTCGGCGTGGTGCTGATGATCGGCGGCAATATTCCCGAGAAGACCCGGGTGGTCTCGGTGCAGATCTACGACCACGTCGAAGCCCTGGAATACGCCCAGGCCCACTGGCTGGCCGGTGCCATGCTGGTGTTCTCGTTCCTGGTGTTGCTGGCGCTGTACGCCAGCCGCAACCCCCGCGCTGGCTGGAGTTGAGTCGTGAGTGCATCGATCCATGTGCGCCTCAAGCGCACCTATAAAGATTTCAGCCTCGACCTCGACCTGCAGCTGCCAGGCCGTGGCGTCACCGCGCTGTACGGGCACTCCGGCTCCGGCAAGACCACCTGCCTGCGTTGCATCGCCGGCCTGGAACAGGCCGAACAGGGCCTGGTGCGGATCAACGACGAAGTCTGGCAGGACAGCCAGCGCCAACTGTTCGTGGCGCCGCACAAACGCTCCCTGGGTTATGTGTTCCAGGAAGCCAGCCTGTTCGCCCACCTGTCGGTGCAGGCCAACCTGGAGTTCGGCCTCAAACGCATCCCACGCGCGCAGCGTCGTGTGGACATGGCCCAGGCCAGCGAGTTGCTGGGCATCGGCCACCTGCTGCGGCGCCACCCGCACAACCTGTCCGGCGGCGAACGCCAGCGTGTCGGCATTGCCCGCGCGCTGCTCACCAGCCCGCGGCTGCTGCTGATGGACGAACCCTTGGCGGCCCTCGACAGCAAACGCAAAGGCGAGATCCTGCCGTACCTCGAACGCCTGCATGACGAGCTGGAAATCCCGGTGCTGTACGTCAGTCACTCGCAGGATGAAGTGGCGCGCCTGGCCGACCATATCGTCCTGCTGGAGAACGGCCGCGCCCTGGCCAGCGGGCCGATCGGCGAAACCCTGGCCCGTCTCGACCTACCCTTGGCCCTGGGCGACGACGCCGGGGTAGTGATCGAAGGCCAGGTCAGCCACTACGACGCCGGTTACCAGTTGCTCGCCCTGCAACTGCCCGGCAGCCAGCTGCGGGTGCGGGTCGCCCATGCGCCGATGGTCATCGGCAAGCACTTGCGCTTCAAGGTCCAGGCGCGGGACGTCAGCCTCAGCCTGCAAGCGGGCGAGCACAGCAGCATCCTCAACCGCCTGCCGGTGACGGTCAGCGGCGAAATCCCCGCCGACAACACCGCGCATGTCCTGGTGCGCCTGGATGTCGCCGGCAACCCGCTGCTGGCACGGATCACCCGCTATTCCCGCGACCAGCTGGAGCTGCACCCGGGCCAGCAACTCTGGGCCCAGATCAAGGCGGTGGCCGTGCTCGCCTGAGTCCCCGGCAAATGGGTTGGCACCCCTGTGCCGCGCCGCGGTCAATCGCCAGACAGGCCTGATCGATTGATTGCCAAGGATTCCGCCATGCCCGACAGCCCACTGCACCAAGACCTGCCAACGGACCTGCATTACGTCGACGACACGCAGCCGGGGATCAGCCGCAAGAAAGTGCGCGGCACGTTCGTCTATTTCGACCCGCAAGGCCAGCGTATCCGGGCGCCCGACGAGATCCAGCGGATCAACGCCCTGGCCGTGCCGCCGGCCTATACCCAGGTGTGGATCTGCGCCGACCCGCGCGGTCACCTGCAAGCCACCGGCCGCGACGCTCGCGGGCGCAAGCAGTACCGTTACCACCCGCGCTGGCGGGAAGTGCGCGACGCCGACAAGTACTCGCGCCTGCTGGAATTCGGCAGCGCCCTGCCGCGCCTGCGCCAGCGACTGGAGGCCCTGCTGGCCACGCCCGGCTTCAGCCGCGACAAGGTCATGGCCACGGTCATCAGCCTGCTCGACGCCACGCTGATTCGTGTCGGCAACAGCCAGTACGCCCGCGACAACCGCTCCTACGGCCTGACCACCCTGCGCAACCGGCACGTGGCAATCAAAGGCAGCTCGATCCTCTTCCAGTTCCGCGGCAAGAGCGGCATCGAACACCAGATCAGCGTCAAGGACCCGCGCCTGGCGCGGATCCTCAAGCGCTGCCTGGAGCTGCCCGGACAGAACCTGTTCCAGTACCTCGACGAGAACGGCGAGCGCCACAGCGTCAGCTCCTCCGACGTCAACGCCTACCTGCAGGAGCTGACCGGTGCCGATTTCACGGCCAAGGACTACCGCACCTGGGCCGGCAGCACCCTGGCCCTGGCGGTGCTGCGCGAGCTGCGCTGGGAACCCGAAGCCGATGCGAAAAAGCACATCGTCGAGATGGTCAAGGACGTCGCCCGGCAACTGGGCAATACCCCCGCCGTGTGCCGCAAGTGCTACATCCATCCAGCGCTGCTCGAGGGCTTCGTGCAGGGGCATCTGGCCGCCCTGCCGAGGCCGCGCAAACGCAAAGGGCTGCGGGCCGAGGAAGTCGGCCTGAGGATGTTTCTCGAGCGCCTGACGCAGCAGGCCTGAGGCTTTTCGCAATAGCCGCCCGGGTACCGCCGGGTTGTCATCCGGGACGCTGGCGCGTTAGGCTAGCCGCCCTTCCCCGTCACCGGACGATTGCCGACGTGAACAACTAAGCCTTCCAGAAATGTATTCGCGACAAGCCGCCTTGCAGCGCTTGTTGGCCTTTTTCGACATTTTCCGGAGGTGCTGATGACTCACGTCACACGGCTGCCTGCGCTGGTTTCCCTGAACCAGCTGACCTTCCAGTTCGCCCATGGCGAAACCCTGTTCGATTCGCTCGACCTGACATTCGATGCCTTGCCCACCGGCATAGTCGGGCGCAATGGCACCGGCAAGAGCGTGCTCGCGCGCCTGATCGCCGGCGAACTTTCACCGTCCTCGGGCAGCGTCACGCGCTTCGCCCGCGTGGCCTATGTGGCCCAGGAGCATCTGGCGCAGGAGGGCCAGAGCGTCGCCCAGGTCGCCGGTATCGCTGAGGCCCTGGCCGCCCTCGGGCGCCTCGCCGCGGGCCAGGCCTCGATGGCCGACCTGGCGCAGGCAGATGAGCGCTGGGACCTTGGCGAACGCCTGCGCCGCCTGCTGGACGAGGCCGGTCTCGGCACGGTGGGCCCCGACGATCCGGCCGCCAGTCTCAGCGGTGGGCAACGCGCGCGTATCGCGGTGATCGGCGCCCTGCTCAGCGATGCCCAACTGCTGATACTCGACGAACCGAGCAACCACCTCGACGAGCCCGGTCGCCAGTGGCTGCTGACGCAGCTTCAACAGTGGCGCGGCGGACTGCTGCTGATCAGCCATGACCGCCAGTTGTTGGCGCAGATGCAGCGCATCGTCGAACTCACGCCCCAGGGCGCGCGAATCTACGGCGGCAACTACGCGGCGTTCCGCGCCCAACGCGAAGCCGAGCACGGCGCAGCGCGGGCTGCCCTGGAACACGCCCGAACCGAACGCAGTCGCGAACAAAAGCGCCTGCAGCGCGAGCACGACACTATCCAGCGCCACGCCGCCGGCGCCCGACGTTATGCCGACACTGCCAACATAGCCAGCTTTGAACGGATGAAGATAAAGGGCGCCGCCCGGGACATCATGGGCCATGTACGCAACCGCCAGCAGGGCCACAAGGACAGTCTCGATCAGCAGGTCCGCGACGCCTACGCGCGGCTGGTACCGCGGACGCCAACCCTGGTGACGCTGCCCGGCACCGCGGTGCCCCAGGGACAACAGGTGTTCTGCCTGACCCAAGCACAACTGCCCTGGCTGCCGCCCGAGGCCGCTGCCAGCTACCTCGACCTGACCGTCACCGGGCCCGTGCGCATCGCAGTCAGCGGGCCCAACGGCTGCGGAAAGTCCACGCTGCTGAAGATGCTCGCCGGCGAGATCCAGCCCTTGAGCGGCCAATGCGAAGTGCGGGTGGCCAGCGCCTGCCTTGACCAGCGCCTGTCGCTGCTCGATCCCGAGCGTTCGATCCTCGACCACCTGGGAGCCCTCGACCGGCCACTGCAGGAAGGCCTGCTGCGCAGCCGCCTGGCCTTGCTGCAACTCGACGCCCAGCGCGTGACCCAGCCCTGTGGCCGGCTCAGCGGCGGCGAACGGCTCAAAGCCGCGCTGGCGATTGCCCTGTGGCGCGACACACCGGCCAAGCTGCTGCTTCTGGACGAGCCGACCAACCACCTGGACCTAGAATCGGTGGAAGCCTTCGAAAGCGCCCTGCGCGATTTCCCCGGCGCGATGCTGGTGGTGTCCCACGACCGCGAGTTCCTCGCCGCCATGGCGCCCAGCCACCGGCTGCAATGGACGCCAGCCGGCTGGAGACTGGACGAGGAAAACCAATGAACAGGCTTTTGCACGAATTTCAAAGTTGCTTCTATAGTTGCTCTGAGCAGCTATCAACCAGGGAAGCGCCATGGAAGACATTTTTGTCGTAAAGCGCTGCAACAAGATCATCATCCAGGGTCGACGCGCCGGGGAAGCCGCCCACGGCGCGCCGATCGCCGCCCACTGGTACCGCATCGCCGACACCCGCACCGATGGTTTCATCGGCGATGGCTACGACCTGCAAGAGGACGCCGTGCGCGAGTGCCGCCGGCTCAATGCCGCCAGCCGCCGCGCCTGAAACCATGGACAACCGGGAGCTGCGGCCACTCGCCAGCAATGATGAAATTTCTTTCACTGTGAACCCGCCAAGGCTTCGCTAAAGTGGCTCACGCTTATTGAAGACTCCCGACTGGCCCACCGCTCCCCGGTGGGTCTTTTTTATGGGCGATCGCCAAGGGCCGGGCAGCGGCCTGGCGGAGCATGCCAGGCATAAAAAAGCCCCGCACACGGGCGGGGCTGCGCGATGCGGGTAGCCGTCGCTTACTTGAGCCTGACAGCGGTGCCGGTGACAAACACCACCACCATGCCGCCACGGCCGCTGGGCATGCTGATCTCGTAGTCCAGGCCGAGCACCGCATCCGCGCGCAGATCGCGGGCGCGCTCCTTGATCTCGTCGGTCGCCTGCACCCGGGCTTCTTTCAGCGCCCGCTCCAGGGTCTGGGAACGCCCACCGAAAAAATCGCGCATCCCGGCGAAGACATCCCGCACGACGTTGATCCCCTGCACGGACTCGGCGCTTACGATATCCAGGTACTCGGCGATCTCTCGCCCCGCGATCGCGTGGGTGGTAGTGATAATCACGGCATTCTCCTTTGACCGGCGCGACCCTGCCCTGAACCCGGGCGGGGTCGCAAAAAAACGCGATGGTAACAGACCCTCCGCGGGTGGCCATGGAGAGCATGCCGGACGCGGTTGCCGCAGCGGCCTGCAAGGCGATGCCAAGGGCGAGCCTGTCCGTGATTAAATCCGCCAGCGGATAACCGCCGATCCTTTCCCACCTGGAGTATTCACATGGATGTCATTCAGTCGCGAGCCCCCGAACAATGCGCAGGCATGGAGGATATCCGCCGCGAGATCGATCGCCTCGACCAGGCTGTCATCAAGCTGCTGGGCGAACGTTTCCGGTACGTCTTGGCCGCGTCGAAATTCAAGACCTCGGAAACTGCCGTACGCGCCCCCGAGCGCTTTCGCGCCATGCTCCTGCAACGCCGGGAATGGGCCCAGGCCGAGGGTCTGAGCGCCGACGCCATCGAAAAGCTCTACAGCGACCTGGTGCAACACTTCATCGCAGAGGAGCTCAAGGGCTGGAAATCCGCCCAGGCCCAGTCGCCGGCCTGAGGGCAAAAGAAAACCCGACAGCCAGGGAACAAGCCAGGCTGCCGGGCAGGGTCGTGGATGGGGTTATCGGGTATTGGCCCCTCGCGCAGCCTTCTTGGCCTTCGCCTTGTAGGCCGGCAAGGCTGCCGCGTAGGCCAGGGCCTCCTCCCGGGTGCCAAAGGAGCCAAGACGGTCGCCCTTGGTGCAGACCCGCCAGGGGCCGCTGTTGACGCTGACCACGTCATAGCCGTTCATGTGCATCTTGTTCAGCATTGGAACGCTCATAATCGCCTCCCTTTCGGTAGAGATCGGCCGAGGTTGTCGCGAACACCTTACACCCGGTCCGCGCGGGTGGGGGTTCCATCCATCGCCACCGGGCGGGAACGCGCTGCCGGTCTTTCACTTGGGCTTCAGGTTTCCCAGAGGGTCATACGCCCGGGACTTGGGTTCTTTCTCCGGCCTGTTGTCCCTGGGCGCTTTCGCCGGACCTATGGGGTCCACCTGCGGATCGGCCAGATCCGGAGAGTCAGGGTCGAAGCCCAGTTCGTCCTTGCCGGAAGCGTGCTCGGATGAACGCGGGCCCGTTGGCCTGTTCGTACTCATGGATACCTCCCGACCACGATGGAATGTCTTTCAATGAGAGGGCCATTCTCATGCAGGGTGCAAAACAGCTGACGAATGGTAATCGATCAAACAGCGTTTTCTGCCGTGCTTATGGCGTTTTGACAGGTCTGCCAGAGCCGAATCATGAACTGCGTTATCAGCCCATACCCAGGCCTGCGTTTCGTCGCCCTGTCGTTGCTAGGGCCATAGCGCAAGCGCACACTGGCTGCAGCTGACGGATCAGCTCCCCCTCTGCAAAAAGCCCGCCCATGCGGGCTTTTTGTCTATCTGCCCTCCCCGCGTCCCGTCTTTCGCGAATACGACCCGCAGCCCTCGTCGCTCGGCTTTACTTCAACTGATGCACCCAGGTGTCTCTTCATGACACCTACCATCGGGAGCCCTGCCATGAACAAAACACTTATCGTCATGACCGCTCTGCTGTCAGCCGTCGCCGGCTGCACCAGCGACGCTCATGTCTACCGCAATCAGCCGCTGGTGGCGAAGGTCGAGACCGGCATGACCCAGGAACAAGTCCGGCAGATCGGCGGCGAACCTGTGTCCGTCACCCCTCGTACCGTGGAACTCGGCACCTGCTTCGACTATGTGTTGACCCAGGCCGGTCATAACCAGCCGTTCAATGTCAGCTTCGACGGCAACGGCAAAGTCGATCACAAAAGCTTCCTCACTTGCGCCGAATGGAGCCACGCCCAGCAGAAAGCCAGGGCTCCAGGCAGCGACACGGGAGACATGGGTGGCGGCTATTAAGCAGCGCTGGCCAGAATTGGCGGCGATTGCGGGTGGGCATGGCCAGATGAAATTTCTTTCACTGTGAGCCGAGCGCCAGGCGGGTAGATTCCACCCTGCTCATTCAACTATTGGCCCGCTCCCCGCGGGCTTTTTTTTTGCCTTGCAGGAGGCCCTTGAGGAAGGAGCCAAAGTGGCATCGAGTGGCGGGAAGGCCCGCCGAAGGCAAATTCCAGGCAAAAAAAAGCCCAAGTAGCTGATGGACACTTGGGGCTAAAAATGCATAAACCGTGGTAGGTGAACGCGGGGCTATCTTAACGCCCCGAAGAACATGTAACAATATATTTTGAGGTTATTTTTACCCTAAATATTTTCTAAGCCCTTAAATAACCACATGTTTTTTCTGGCAATGGCCGATTCGTCACCTTGTTGGCGCCAGCAAAAAAGCGCCACCGCCCTTCTTTTCGCATGACTACGCCTGCGTGAACCGCTTGCCCGCCATCAGGCATACAGGATCACGCACTCCGAAAACGAGGAAAACTCACCGGCTTCCACTGGCCCGTTGGCGCTGACCAACCTTGCCGCGAAGGACAGCCTGAAACCCGGTGCCACCGGGTATTCGGCACGCCCTTCATGGCCCAGAAGCACGACTTTTCCCTCGCTGTCCAGCAGTTGAACGCCCACATTGCGTGCGGAGCCGGCCTCTTCATAGTCATTCATCAAGATCACACCATCACTGGTGATGCCATCAAAGTAGGCCTGGACCTTGCTCGCCCCCTTGAGCCTGTCTTCGTTCAGCTCGACGCTGAAAAACTGCGGAAGGCTGCCACCCGCCTGAAGCACATCAAGGCCCGATGTACCCAGTTCGACCACCCGCTCCATGCCGCTGGAGCGCCGACGTGGAGCGCCGGGAACACCACTCGCCCCCACACCATTATCAGGATCGATCGTCCACGTGGGAGCGGTAACCCTGGCGCGAAAATCAAAGAACTTACCAACATTTTGAGTGGGCATTATTTATTCCTTTAATTGAATGCAAACATGCGATCGGTTCAGTCCGGAGCAGCCACCCAGGCCACTCTTCCTGCCTGTCGCCATGCACTTTTTCAATGGACGAAACGCAGCCGGCTCGATAGTCGGTACCCGTCAAAAAAGCGCACACGGCGAACGCTGAAACCTTAGAACGGAGCCAAATCGGCGTCCCTAGGACACTTCCGAAACGCTCCACTCAATTATCAGATCGCGCTGGAATGTTGCTGAAGAGGAGGCTCGGCAAAATCTCCGCCAAGGCGGTTATCCGTACTTGAGCCAACGAAAACAGGGGGCACTGGAATCGAACCAGCATCAGGATGTTGGGGGAGTGCCGGACGCCGCATGTCAGGCAAAAAGCCCGGTCTTGCACCGGGCTTGCTGGTGGGCCGGCCCGGAATCAGTCCAGGGCGTCGTGCAGGACTTCGTAGATGATGCCTGTCGCGATGGCGACCAGGATCAAATCAGTGCCGGCCTGTTGCCACTCATAGCCGTCATAGTGCGGTAGGCGGCCGAGCATCCGGCCATCGAGTTTTTTCGCGATGCCCGGCGGCAGTGGCTTGCCTCGGGCCAGGTTTTTCTGGATGCCCGGCGGCAGGGCCGGCCCGGGTGACCAGTAGTCACGACTGTCGCCAATGATCACGCGAACACCGCCGACATCGACTTGAGGGCCGTCATACCTCCCGCCCTGCTTGTAGTCCTGGGATTTGTTGCCTTTATTGCCATGTCCGCCCTGATTGCCATGGGGGTTGCCCTTGCCGTTCCCTGGGTCCGCATACAAGGCAGTCGAGCCGAATAAAAACGCGGCGCTTGCTAAAACAGCTACAACCGAACGAGTCGTCATCTCTGCAGTCCTCTGCATGAATCCAGCCGTGGTGCCATTCGTCATGACACCCGAACTATAGACAGCCGATTGCGTCTTAGTTCTTGCAAACCTCTCCCTATCTATGGAAGCAATCATGCTTTTAAAGAAAAAAAATCTCGTGACTGCCGTGACCTGTGTACTGATGCTGGCAGCGGCTCCTCTGCTCCCCATGACGTCCGCTTATGCCAAGGACGGTGGTGGCCATGGTGGGGGAAATGGTGGTGGCAACGGCGGGGGGCATGGCGGTGGTAACAGTGGTGGTCATGGTGGCCAGGCAGGTGGTCACTCGGGAGGGGTCAGCAGCAAGGGTCATAACGGCGGCCTGAAAAGCGACCCAGCCGGCAAATCGGTTCGCAATCTTGGAGAAAATGGCAACCATTACGGCAGCATTCGTAATGACAGCAACGGCCATGGCTCGACCACTTCCGGCGTGGCTCATTCCAAAGATACCCGCGGACTGTCAAAAGCCACTGCGATCTCGGACACCACGCCCGGGGACCACAACTCGAAAGGCCTGGGCAACGCCAGCGTCTCCTCGAGCAAGAATGATCGATAGACCCAGCCTCATGCTCTCCAGCTGAATCGGTTTCAATACCCTCGGTTGGTCAGCATCGCCCCGCATGAAAAGCCCGGCCCAGCGCCGGGCTTTTTCGTACCTGTCTCTGCCCGGCGGCGCCCTCTTCTGCCCTCATGGCTCGGGCACAGATGAAACTATCTTTAAGTAACCTTCATGAAGCGAAGCGTCTGAGTGCCTACCCTTGCGGGACCGACAAAGTGAACTACAGGAGTAACCCACGATGTTTTCCCATGAAGGTCTCGGTCTGATGTCCATCTTCATTGTCCTGCTGCTGTGCGTGCTGGCAATGTTCATTCATCCTGTGCACGCACTCTGGAACTGGGTTCAAAGGCGTAGACGCAGGTTGTCGGTAGAAAACGCGGGGCGTGAAGGCAAGCCCTATTCTTCGCGCTGAACAGGCACCCATCCAATGAGGCCCGGCCATGTCCGGGCTTCTGCTTTCTTGCTTCTACAGAACCGCTCTGACTCAGAGTCGCGCCCTTGGTTGGCGCCGGTCGATCGCAACCGCGATCGCCGCCAGCAGGATCGCCAGGGTGTAGGCAAAGAGCCCCAGGTTGATGCCCAGGATCAACTTCTCCGAGCCATCGGTGAGCACCATCGACCCACCGTAAGACTGCCGAAGCCCGTAAGCCAGCAAGAAGCCACCCGTGACGAACACCGTCAGCAGGCTGGACAGGCGAAGGTTGCTCTTCAACCACACCAGCCACAGGCTGAATGCACCGATCGTCGTATTGGTGAACAGCTGCCAGACCTCATGCAACCGTGCATGCGGCTCCCAGGCCGGGTTGAAAACATGAGTCTCATTGATCTCCAGCACCGGCACCACAACGGCGTAGAAGATAATCCCGATCGTCACAAACAGCTTTGCTATCACTGGGAACCTCCTTGTGAGCGCGGCAAAACGCCAGTGCTTCAGCGGCCTATAAGGACACGCAAACGAATAAAGATCACGTTCGATATGCGCCAAAAGTCAGGGGAAAATGACGGCCCGGGCACAGCCAATGGGTACCGCTCGTCCAGACCGTGGTGCCCTGTCCCGTTCCTCATCTACACCTTTAACCATGGACTTCCGGTCGTATTCATCCGACCTCTTCAGCGCCGCTCTTGGATATGGAGGATTGGGCAGCCGACATACGATTCGATGGCACACGAAGCGCCATGCGAAACCGCAGTACCTCAAGCTTCGGGCTTCATTTCTCAAGGAACGGAAAAATGATCACGAACTGCACGAACTGGCATGCCTGGCTGGACACCATGCCACCCAAACCGGACGAACTTCATGTCGTCGGAGACGTTGAAGTCGCCAACCCAGGGATCAAGGCCTTTCTGATGGTACGAGTCCCGCAGGGTATCAACCCGGCAATACTCCTGCTGGATCTGCACCTGTACCAAAGGCCAGGGCAATGGATTCAGACAATCACCTGCACGCAAGTCAGGTTCACCCGGGTGCTGCCGCCCAACGCCACGCTCTACACCGCAGTAGAAATCTTCCACAACGGCGAACGAATCGCGTACATCGACGAAATCCCACACATCTCCTGACTGATCCGTACTGCATCAGTGGAGCCTTGATATCCGACTGCGACCGCCTGATCCTCAATCAGTCGGTCGCCTCCCCCGCCGCACTCCTGCATCTTTTAATATGTCGGCTCTTGAACTGGCCAGCGCCTGCTTCTAGCCTGCAGCCCGTTATCAGGAAAAGCGCAAGAGAAATGATCAGAAAATTTGAACAGCAAGATATGGATGCCGTGCTGGACATCTGGCTGCAGGCCTCGCTGAAAGCCCACAATTTTATCGACGCCTCATTCTGGCAGTCGCAAGTCGACAACATGCGCAACCTGTACCTCCCGGCGTCAGAGACCTATGTCATCGAGCGACAATCCAAAGTGCGGGGTTTCTATTCGCTGCACGACGACCAGTTGGCCGCCCTCTTTGTTGCACCTGCATTCCAGGCCAAGGGGATTGGCAAGCAACTGCTCGCCCATGCCAGGGCACAGCGTCCCGTATTGAGCCTGGCGGTGTACAAGGACAATACGGCCAGCTGCGGCTTTTACCTGGCACAAGGCTTTGTCGTGACCCACGAGCAGACGGATGAACAAACGGGGCAGCAGGAATACCTTATGAGCAGCACCCCGCTCTGATCCATGTAGCCCGTCACGGTATATCCAGCCCTGGCTTTTTATTGCCCTCCAAAAAACCAAAAAGCCCAGCGTACGAGCTGGGCTTTGCCTGGCCAAAAACTGAATCAATGAGGCTGACGCTGCCTCTGCAACTCTGCCTTTAACCAGCTGCTTGCCGGCTGCGAGCCCGTAGCGCAGTGCACCTCATAAGCCTTGCCACTCATGCTGCTTTTAGTGGCCGCGAGATCGATAAAGTCCTCCGCGCTGCTCACCATGTTCTTGCCTTCGAGGTAATTCAGTTTTTTCTCCAGGTGCTGCCGTGCCTGGGGGGCTGGATACTCGGTGCCATTACGCACGAACTGGCACTGGCTGTGCTCGACAAAGTCCAGCAAGCCCTTTATCTCCTGGGCTGCCTGAGGCGTCGTTTGCGCCTGCGCGTTACTCGCCATTGCCAAGCCCCCCAAACCAGCCGCCATCAGCCATCGAGCCCACTCACCGGTAAAAATTCGCATCCTTCGTCCTTGTCTTGAAACTGAGCAATATTGTCGGATCTGGCCGAGTATCACCCGGCATCAGGTCGGTCAAACTTCGATAGGGAAAGTCGGCTGAACTTCCTGCTTCATATCCGCGTTTTCTGTCGCGGCCTCAAGTTTGGCCAGGAAGTCTGGATTCAATTTGGCTTCAAGCAGATTGACCTGCTCTACCGCCCTCTTTTGCTCAACCATCTTGGCAAGTTCTGCATAAGAAAGTCTGGGTGCCGCGTTTTGAATAGTTATCACTGAAGCGCTTCCTTGGTTCATCCGGCCAGCCCACCAGAGGCTTGGTGGCAAGTGTATCCCCTGTTCCGCGCCCGTCCCAACTCATCCGGCCAGCACTTGAGCATATCGGCACTCGATATCTTCTTTTTATCGATACCTGGCGCATCCGGATCTGGAAAGCCACGCCGCTCAAGCTGCCACGCATGACTGTCCATGCCCAGATCTGCCAGTGTTTTCGCCCTGCCATAGACCAATGGTGCCGCCAGTCGTCGTCGCAGCGTTGACGCTCTATTCCTTAAGGCGCGCAATGGCCCCCTAAAAATGATCGCCTTGGGGCCTTTCCAGATGGCAAAGATCATAGTGCTGGCCGGTGACTTCCCCCAGGGTGATGCGGAGTATCTGCGCGGAACCATCACGCTCAAGACCCCCAATAAACCTCTAGTAGGGAAAAGCTTTCTTGTCTCCGAATTCAAGGAACTCATCGTCGAAAATACCGATTCGAACAAGAACATAAAGAGTGCCATAGGCCTTGGAGTGGTGGGTGCCATGTTTCTTGGGCCGGTAGGAGCCGTCGCCGGCTATCTTCTGGCGGGCCACAATACCGAAGTGACATTTCTGGCCACCTTGAAGGATGGCCAGACACTGCTCGCTGCAACCGATAACGAGACCTACCAAGACATCTCGGCGCGCTTCAACAGAAAAAACCCTCCTGACAAACGCGATAAAACCGAGCCTTGACGCCCGGTTCAGCACTTTTCTTTTAGTCCGCCTGGGAAATCAGACAGTCGCTTACTGCCGCAAGTAGGCGAACATGTGCTGCACATAGTCGGCTTTACCGAGCGGCACGCCGTTATGTCGCAGGATGTTGTAGGCCGTGACGAGGTGAAAGTAGAACTGTGGTGTCACCCAGTTCACCGCGTACTCATTACCAGTCATGCAGACTGCTGCGTTTTGCCAGCCAGCAGAGGCGTCCCCTGCGCAACCGGAAAATATTGACCAATGGCCGGATGGAGAATTGAGAACCGCGCGATGAATGGGCAGGAATGGAAAAACAACAAGGCTGACCGGATTGAGCGGCCATTCACAGTCAGCCTTGTCGTTGGGACAGCTTCAACCCGGGAAACGGCGGATTACCATTGGCCCGAGAAGATGCAGGTCAGTGCTTCGATGCCGCTGAACTTCCACAGCGAGTCGTTACAGTCTCTGGCGAATGCGTGGGCGTTCGAGGCGGTGAGGGCCAGGACCACTGCGGAGGCGTAGACGATTTTCTTGAATGACATGGTGAATCTCCTTTTTCGTATCGGCACTTTCTTGTGAGAGCCACCCCGACGAGGATGGTCGTCCGCACTATATGCCCGGCCTCGGTAGCAGACGATTAGGGCTGGTGTGCTAATGGCGAATACGCATCACCCAAGGCCATCGGCAATTGCGCAGGGCTACCGCTTTGCAGACGAAAGCCAAAACAGATTAGTCATTGCAGCTGTACTGATACTCGAATGGAAAAAACACCGTATCGACCACCAAAGAAAACGGTGCATCGATCAGTAAAAAGGGAATCAGCTTTCCATGGGAGGTGCCTACCAACCACCAGTCCAGGCGCACGCCCTTGTAGGGGCAAGGGTGGTCGTAGTCCATGCGCATCGCCACCGCGGCGCAGCCGCTCAGGCAATTGACCAACACCAACAGAATCACTTTCCGAAACACCTAATGTCCTTATTACATCCATCTGCAGAGCTGCGTAGACGTCTCTGCAATACGCCAGTGACTTTTGCCCAATGGCAATGACAGAGAAATACATCCGCCAGCAGAAAGGCAAGAAAGCCTCTCCAACCGCGTAAATCGCAGACCGGATTTGAATTTGCGGGCCGGAAACGAACAAGGGTTTGCATCAGCTTTCGCCAGCAAACCCTTGAAATAGATGGTGCCCGAAGCCGGAATCGAACCGGCACGCCCTTACGAGCGGGGGATTTTAAGTCCCCGCTCGATTCCATACAAATCAATCACTTAGCTTATTTTTATTGCCGCAATCATGCAAGAATCAATGCCCTGAAGCCCAATAAAATCAATGGGGCAGTATTTTTTTGCGGCAAGAAAATCACCCCCTCCTCCGGCGTTCTGCCGACCGAACACAATCCCCTCCTTCATTCAACACGACACCACCACGACTGAGCATAAAAGGCGTCGCCGATCTGCTCGATACCATTCAGGTTCATTCCTCTCTGGGCCATCCCTGTGATTTTCACGTCATGAAGCCGCGGGAGAATGTCGGGCCCTGGGCCTGGATTGAAAATCCAAGCACTAATAGCCACCCGGCCAAGTTCCTCGTTCTGGCATTCGTAGATGTGAATGTCGCCACGGATCGGTGGCGTTCGCCTCAACTCTTCCTTGGTAAGCGCCACTCCCAAGAATCGGCGCGGGGTAATCAGGAAGTACATCGCAGAACCCATACTGTATAAAAACACAGCATATTACCCACAGCGCTCCGACCATCAATCGGGCGCTGACGAGTGGCCCTCCCGTTGGTCTACGTTGAATGAAGTGGACCATCACTTCGGAGGCGAGCATGTGCGGACGTATCGCGCAGTACCACGGCATTCACGACTTTGTGGCCGTGCTCAGCATGCCGGGCGCGCTGGTCAACAACGCCGGCGATCAACCTCTGGAGCGGTACAACGTGGCGCCGACGACAAATGTCGCCCTGCTCCACATAGAGAATGGCGCGCTACATGCCGACCTGATCAGGTGGTCCTGGAAGCCGCACTGGGCAACCAATCGAGCCGAGCCCAATGCCCGCGCCGAAAAGGTCGCGCACAATCCCTACTACCGCGCAGCCTGGCCAAATCGAGCGATCACGCCAATAGACGGATGGTTTGAGTGGCTTGTGGAAGAAGGCGGAAAACAGCCCTACTACATCCGTCGACGTGATGGCCTGCCCAGCCTGTGCGCCTCCATTGGCCATTGGCCGCATGCTGACGAGCCTCCTCGGGAACACGACGGCTTCATGATCATCACCGCAGACTCCGCCGGCGGCATGGTCGATATTCACGATCGGCGGCCGGTGGTCTTGTCCCCGGACCTGGCCAGGGAATGGCTTGACCTGGCCACGCTCAAGGAGCGAGCGGAGGAAATGATGGTGCGGCATGGAGAGCCGTCTGAGGCGTTCGAGTGGTTTAGGGTCAGCACTGCAGTAGGAAATGTACGCAACCATGGGCCGGAGCTGATAGTGCCGCTGGCCAAGGCCGTCGGCGACAACATGATGAACTGCGGATGATCACTAGCGAGCAACGACGCCGCCACCAACCAGAAATTCCGTTCGTCAGCTCTACATGAAATACCAAACTCTCACGCTTGAAAGTAGAGCGCTAGGATCTACAGTGAAATCGCAACATCGCCTTTTAGCACCCTGCATAGCCTCCGAACACAGAAAAAAATTAAACACTCCTTATCAAGGATGATAAAGATGAGCACAACCCAAAAATTACTTCTAATTTCCTTATCGACACTGGCACTTATCTCATGCAGTAATTTCACATCACCACCTACCACGGAGCTAGCAGCAGCCACATGCCTTCCCAATCAAAGAGCGCTACCATCTACAAATCCGCCAATAGATCAGGAACATATTTTTTGCGGAGAAGTGAAGTCCGGTAGCGCAAAAGGCTTTCATTCAGCAGCAAATGCCACATCCGTCAGTACAATTCTTGTCGAAACAACAACAGCTGCATCTAAAAGTTCAACTCCACCGCCTATTTCACCACCACCGCCCTTAACATTCAATCTCAACAACACTCAAAGATACACATTATACAACTTCATTATTAATTCAGGATCAAACTCTGCACTCAAATCAAAGTCAACAATGTTTCCAAACAGCTGCACAGCAAGCCAAGTACTAATGAGCATTGATTATGCCTATAATCATGAATATACTAAAGCAAACCCTATACCATCCTCGTATACATGCGACGCCAGCAAAGCTAATAGGTGCGGCCCCTCCTCACCCAATTCCGTAGACAACAAATACTGTCAGACCTATAGCAAACCGATTCCGCTGCAAACTTTCTTCGACGGCAAAACCATCACAACTGCGTATCCACTCCCCTAAAAGGCATGCCCCAACAATAGTTACAACCTGGCACGCCATTTATAGGAGAGTGATGGAACATGAATTGAGGTCATGCTTAAAATGTAGGTCAGTGCGTAACCTCTCTGACATACGCTTGACACGCGGCCAAGGCGATCAGTCCTTGATCGCCGTCACCGGTAATCCCGACAATTCGTTGAGCATGCGCCGGGTCAAGTCGGGCGCGTGCGGCTCCATGAACCACGCCGCCGGTGGCGGGGGTGGCAGGCACGTTGCTGCAACTGGCTGTATCCGCGGCGTCGACAAGGACTGACAGCCGCAGGTCAGCAGTAGCAAGGCGATCGCGCAGGCGAGCTTGGTCTTTCTGAGCATTGGTCAGCTCCTGGTGGTGGGATTGGTCGGCGGTCGCCAGGCGCTGCTCGAGCGCCAGGCGCTTATCCTGATCGGCGCGCTGCTGAGTTGCTGCCGCGCTGCTGATAGCGGCCAGATCATCCTGGTGAAGCCGCGCCTGCTCGGCCAGTTGCTTGCCGTAGCGCCAGTCCTGCACCTTCCAGGCCCCGCCAGCGCCGGCGGCGATCAGCAGACCAGCCAGCACCAGGCCGGCGGCCAGGCGCAATGCCGCGGGGCTCACTGCAACACCTCCCGCGCCCGGGCCCAGAGCCGCAAGCGATCCTCCAGCCCGTTCAAGCCGCCGTTGATGCGCCGGGTGATGGTGTTGAACTGGTCGCGGTCTGCCAGCTCGTTCAAGCCGTTCTTCTGCCAGAACCAGGCGGCCGACTCGGCGGCCCACTGCGGCTGTTCGAGCAGTTCGGGCCTAGCGATCAGGTCGAGGCCAAGGGCTTTGCCGCTCTCCCTGTAGTTGGCCCGGCCAGTGATCTGGATCAGGCCGCGCCCGCGGTATCTGAAGCCATCGCCGGTGACGGCGTTCCCCAGGTCTGCCCGGCCCTCGTACTTCGCCTGGGCAGCGGTCGGGCCCCAGATCTCACGCACATAGAGCAACTGACCCGACTCATGGCCGACCTGCGCGAGGAAGGCCGCCATGCGCTTGGGCGTGTTGATCTCCCGATAACTCATGGCCGCGTTGAGTGCAGAAACAAAAACGCCCGCTTGGCGGCGGGCGTTGGGGAGGATCTGCAGCAGCTGCTGCTCAGTGATAGGCATACGAATCTCCAGGCAAGAAAAAGCCCGTTCAGTGGCGGGCTGTTATTCGGTTTCGGCGAACTGTTGCGGGGGCGGCTCTGCGGCAGGCATCTCCAGCCGCACGTCGATCCAGCTGTTGAGCGGCACGTCCAGCGGAGCCCCGCGGCCGGGGATCATTTCGCCGTCTTCCGACAGGGTCCAGCGTTGCTTGAACAGCCGGACGACCACCGTGCCGTCGGGGTCCTGTTCGGTCTCAGTGATTCCGAGCGTGCCGCCGCCATCGGGGGAGCAAGGGTCTTGCGTGCGCCAGCCTTCCAGGGCCAGGCCCAGGCTGCCGGTTACACGGTACTCACCAACGCCCAAGCGCTCGACGCTCACGCCGCGGGCCTCACTGTTCGCCATGCCCCACTCGCCGGCCGGCTCGAAGGTCTGCTCATCGAGGTCGCGGCGCTGGCTATCGGCGACGTTGGCAATGCGCAGGATCGGCGATGCAGCAGAAAGCACGCCGCCCGAACCGCGGGTGGTATTGCCGGTGTGGTACAGCTCGATCCAGGGCGTTGCGGCACCGTCATAGATCGACTGGAACTTCACCGTTCCCGAATTGCCAGCAAGGCCATAGGGCCAGGCGATGGTCAGTCGATTGGCTGAATCCGAATGCCGGAAAATCTGCTTGTACCAGTAGCCAGTGCCACCGGTGGGCAGCCCTGGGGACGTTGGCGGGTACAGATTCGGATCAACGCCGTGGACCGCATTCGTGTACCAGCTTTGAACGACGCTAGTTTTTGTCCGCCCCACCGCATAAGCATCAGCAACGTTACCGGTCTCATAACCGATATTTGCCACCGCCGCATTACCGAGGCCGAGGCCTGAACGTGCAGCTGCCTGCGTTGTACCACCGGTACCGCCGTTAGCAACAGGGAGCGCGGCCGGCAAGGTCGATGGCGACCCGGCAGCGCCGAGAGCGTTATACAGCTCGGCGAAGTTATCGTTGGCCTTGGTATTGGCGCTGCGCGGTGTATCACCGCCGACGCCAGTAGGGATGACACCGAGATTGATGACCTGCTTGGACATTTATTCTCTCCAAAAAAAATCCCTCACGAAGAGGGACAAAGAAGTGTGATTACAGAGGTCGCATCGGCCTCGCCGCAAAAGTCGTTCGCCCGTTCTTCGCCGTGCCGCCTTCAGAGCTGACCATCGCCCCGATGTAACCGTTTAGGGTTGAGCGGATACCGGCATGAAAGCCACACGGCGTTTCAAGCGTCGAGTTGCCGTTGTAGATCTTCCCGCCGATCAGGGTCGAAGCTAGGAAGTAGTCCGCATAGTCGCCAGTCCACGGCATCTGGCAGCCAGACCAGTAGACTCCTCCGACCTGCTCGCCACGATTATCGAGTGACCAGCCCTCATTGACAGGAAACCCTCTCATCGAAAGCAGGTTGTCGGCCCCGACAAAAATCACCTCGCCGGCCGCGTTTTTCAGCCTGATGTCATACTCGCTGGGCGGGCCAACAGAACGGAACGTCGCCACCAGCCACTTACCGCTGCAATCCGAAACGTTGAATGGCGACATCAGCTGCAGCTGGAACGAGAAACCCGTCCAGCTCCCCGGGCTGCCGATGTTCATCAGCGTGTGATACATGCCCTGGTTGTTCGGATTCAAGAACACCATGGGCGGATCGGGCGTGGTGATCGGCGTTGGGTAAGTAATGGTTGCTGAAGTGATGGTCCGCGGGGCACCAGGCGGCTTGCCGATCACGTAGCTGCCACTGGCAGCGACCCCGAGAACCCTGTTCACGCTGTCGATCTGAAAGAAGTTCAGACCGTTGCGCGACCTGAATCCGTAGTCCATGCCTCCCCCTTATTGATAAGTCAGGATGAAAACGTTCAAGGCTATGCCGGCGCCACGGCGTACCCTGAGCTGGCCGGTAGACCAGAACACAGCAGGGAGCGCCGAGGAGCTGTTCGAAGTGTCTTGAAGCGTGACGCAAACGAACGAAGCCGCGGTGATCTCCGGCATATCGATGAAGCTGGTGAAGTCGCTGGTGATCGGCGGGACCGTGACCTTCTTGGTCACGATCGAGCGAATCCCCATGGTTGACGTGTTGAGCGTTTCCACGCCGGCGGCATTCCTTGTTCTGGCTCCATAAAACGCCATTACGAAAGCCTCCCCAGCCCTGCCCGCTCGATATGGTTCAGGTCATAAACGAAGATGCCATTGTTGTTCAGCAACGTAGACCCTTCCGCCGACTGGCCGCGAAGCGTCAACGTTCCTGCCGGTATGTTAATTTCCAGCAATGGCAAGCCTTCGCTGTTGAGTGCCGCTGACCTGAGCGTCATACCGAGTACCAGCTCCTTGATAAAGGCCTGGTTAATAAACGCCTGGTTGATGAAGACCTGGCCGTCCTGGACAACAAACGGCACAGCGAGAGCGTCACCGCCCATGCCATTCACCACGGCGAAGCGATCGGCACTCACCAGGAACTGGCTCTGCAGGCCGGCCGGGCCGTTCTCGATGCCAAGCCCAATACCTGCGGCGACATAGCGCCCCGCAGAATCGATCTGCATCTTCACCGACCACATCGTTGAGGCTTTGCCATCGAGCGCGACCTGGGCCTGACTGACCTCCTCGATCGCGGCGCTGTTCTGGCCCATCTCGACTTGGACGGCATCAACGCGCTTGCCGGTGGCCACGTCGCCCTCGATCACCGCCGACTGCACCGACCAGACACCAACAAAGCTTTCCGTAGAGCCGGCCAGGTCCTCGGTGGAGCCCGCCATCGGCGGGTTTACCTGGGCAAACACGCCGTCTACCTTCTCGCTGATCGCCGATACCTCGCCCGATACCACCTGGATGCGATTGTTGACCGACCCGGGCAAGTCAGCCGGGCCGTCGATCAGGTTGATTCGATCGCCCAGGTGTTGGCCGAGGGCGGACTCGCCGATCTGGCCGGAGAAATACTCCTCGTATTCGGTTTGTTCAGAACTGGCCTGGCCGTTGACGCCGACACCTGTCGGGTACCACGGCCCGACGTTGCCGGTGCGGTCGACAAGGCGCGCCCAGAAGAAGAACGAAGCCCCAGCCAGGATGCCCTGCATTTCGTGCCGGGCCTGCGGATAGGCGAAGTCGCCCAGCTTGATCGCGTCGGCCAACGACGTGGTCTTGCTGTACCAGATCTCGGTGCGCTGGGTGTCCTCTGCTCCCGCAGGGAAGCCCCAGTCCAGCCGGATGCCGTAGACCAGGCTTGTCGGAGTCAGGAACGACACCGACGGCGGCAGCCCCTCCTTGCCCTTGAGCTGGGTCAGGTTGGAGCTTTTCCAGATCGACGATATATCGAAGGCGCTCACCGCCCGTACCCGGGCAAGGTAGGCACCGGCATAGATCCCGGTCACGTCGACGCTGGTCGCGCCAGTGCGCTGTACCTTGACCCAGTTCCCGCTGTCCTTACGCCACTCCACGTCATAGGCCACAGCGCCGTTCACCGCAGGCCACGAAATGTTCATGGTGCTGACGGCGATGCCCTGGTCGACCGCGTAGTTTGAAGTCAGGGTCACGCTCGCCGGCGGCGGAACGACGGTGATCGGGATCACGCTGATCGGCCGCTCTTCCAGGCGGGCGCCGGTGTCGATGAAAGCGAACTTGCCGGGTTCGTACTGCAGGGCGCTGATCTCGAAGTCGCCCTCGGTGGTGCGTTTGGTGCTCAGCACCCGGTAAAGCGGGATTGCCAGGTCGTCGGCATCCAGGGCCCACTGCAACTGTGGCAGCGGTGGTTCGCTGTAGGCCGTGGTCACGGTGACAGCGCGCCCGGTGACGCTTTGCACGGTCCGGCCTTCGGTGCGCCCGCCCGGCAGGTTGATGATCAGGCGATCGCCGGCCTTGGCCTGAGTGTCGCGGTCGAGCGTCACCACGCGCCCGGCCACTGCCGAGATCCGGCCGCCAATTTGCCGGCCGGCCAGCAGCGAATCCGCCACAGGGATGATGTGCCCAGGCAGCGGAATCACCCCTTCCATGCCAGTCTTGAAGCTGATGGTCCGGTCCTGGTTGTTGCTCAGGATCGCCCACTTACCACGGCGCTGGGCCTCGGAAGCACGGGTGCAGCCAATGGCTGTCAGCTCGGTAGGCTTGTCGCCGAAGCGGCGCTGCAGCTCCAGATCGGCAAACGGAATGACGTCGGTGTCGTAGTTGTTCGCCGGGTTGTCGTAGCTGACCAGAGCCCGGGTGTACCGGGTCTTGGCCGAGGCACTGCCGTAGGAGAACTTCCCGTCGACGACGTTGGCCCGGGTGAAGACATAGTCGTAGTCCTGGGCGCGCGGCATGTCCGCTTGCATCACCAACTGGCCCTGGGCCCAGTAAGTCATCCCCCGATAGATGCCAGCGATATCGCGCAGCAGCGACCAGGCATCGGCCCTGCCCTGCAGGTTCATGTCACAGAGAAAGCGCGGCTCCTGACCGCCCAGGCCGTTCGGCACGTTCTGGTCGCAATACTGCGAGATCCGGTACAGCTCCCACTTGTCGACCATATACGGCTTGATGCGCTTGCCCAGGCCGAAGCGGTCCTCGGTGCAAACCCCGTAGGTAATCCAGGCCGGGTTGTTGGTCCAAGCCTGCTTCATGGTGCCGTCCCAGGTCCCGGTGTAGGTGCGGGCGATAGGGTCGTAGTTGCTCGGCACCTGCCACTTGCGCGCCTTGCACTTCACAGTGACGGCCGGGATGTTGGTGAACTGCTCGGCGTCAAACTCGATGTACAGCAGCGCGGTGTTCGGGTACCGCAGCTTCGCGTCGATCACCTCGGTCAGGCCGGCGATCAGCATGGTGTCGGCGACCTTGTTGCTGTTCCGGTTGGGCGTCAGCCGGCGCACACGAATCAACCAGCCACTGGTGGCCGGCGGCAGGTCTACACGACGGGACCGCTCGTAGCGGGTAGTGGTCTTGCCGTCCACCGCCTCGAGCAGCACCTGCTGATAGGCGCCGCCATCGGTGGCCACGTCGATCGCGTACTCGATGCGGTAGCCGCCGACATTCCCTTCTTCGTCCTGGGCCTGCAGGGCCGGCCAGGCGAAGCGCACACGCACGGCCGACAGCTGGGTGTTGGTGATCGAGCGCACCCATGGGGTGTCGCTGCGCAGTTCGATGTTCAGCGTGGTCTCGTTTTCGACCGAGGGGATGCCCGGGATATACGACTGATCCACAGAGCCAGAGCGCCAGTCCCACTTCACGTTCGGGAAATTGATGTTCCCACTCGCGTCCTTGATCGGCGTGTTGTCCAGGTAGATGTCGTAGTCGGTCGGGGCGCTGTCGAACTCCCCCTCACCCACGGCTATCAACATCTTGGCCAAGTTGGTCGAGCGCAGGCTGTCGTTGGCCTCGGTGGGCGACTTTGGCTTGCTGCTACCGCCCTTCTCGCCGCGGATCTCGATCTGTGCTGCTGCGCCCATGCATTCCTCCAGGCATAAAAAAACCGCCTCATGGGCGGCCTGTGTGCATTATTCTGGTTACGTTTTATCTTCGGCGTAGATCGATGCAGAAATGATCATCCCACCCCACCGGCGCTCACCGATGCAGATCGGGACAGGGTTGCCGCTGGCGGTGGTGTTCTTGGCGCTGCCGAAGGCGTATGAGGGTAGGTTTTCGGGGGATGCACTCTGCGATAAGCCGGCCTTTTGAGGGCTGAGCATCTGGATCACCCCGCCGGCGACGAGAGCGATGCCAGTAGGTGCCAAGGCCTGAAATCCAGGAATAAACGACGCGGCGATCAATACGGCGCCGATGATGGTTTGCAACAGCCCTGCGCGCTTACTGCCCGAGATCACAGGAACGATCCGAACCTCTTGCGCGCCGCCCAGGGCGAAATCCTTCTCGGCTACGTTTTTCTTGTTGCGAAAAATCGCAAAACGCAAGCCCCGCTTCTCAAGATCCTTGATTGCCGCTTCGAACCCTTCGAGCGTGCACTTCAATGCCTTGAGCGCCTCTCCTACTGATTTGCTCCCGAGCTCACGTCGGTGGACTCGACCAAATAATTTGATGAGAGGGCCCGAAAGCAGGATGGTCGTCATCGATTGGTCACCAGTGGTGATCGCTGACATCGTTTCCTCCAGGCGTAAAAAAGCCGCCCATAGGCGGCTTAAAAAGTGTTGGTTTTAGAGACAGCTTCTAACCGCTTTCTCCATATCGCTTCGCCCATAACCTGGGCCCCAAACCATACGCTGGTAAAGTTTTACTGAGCTGCCTTTTGAAGCCTTGCGGATGCTCAGAAGCTCATCGGTCATGTTGTTACTTGCGGCTATCAGCCGATACCCGTGCTCCGTCTCGGACATCGACACATCGCTGCGGGCATCCTGCCACTTAGGAAATACGCAAAGAGCGTAGCGTTTCGGGTCTTTCGTGGTGCTGACCGCAATACTTGGATCTTTTGACTCCAGATCGCCTGGCGACACACACCCCGCCAACAGCGCCACTGCTACCGCTCCTACGAAAAATCTCATGCAGGTCACTCCTGTGGAAATGCGGGCAATGTAGCACTGGGCGGCCAGAAACGAAAAAGCCCAGCGGGTTAGCTGGGCTTTGCTAGCTGGATTCAACTTATTATTTAGCAATCGTCTTGAGTTTGTGCACTAGCCAAGCAGCATCTCCACCAGCGCTGATGCTGTCGTAGAACATCGTCGTGTCGCAGTAGAAGACGTTTATCTCATTCATCACCGCAGTGATAGCTTGAAGCATCTCCTTGACTAAAGCTCTACTGACTCCGCCCAATGGCTGCGCCTCTCGATCATAGAAATACTGCTGATCCTGATGCGCTATGCGCTTATTTCGGTGATCCCTCGCATGCTCTGCCTTTATCAAGGCCTCGTCGCAGAGGTCTAATACACGGCCACATAGCGCGCCATCTGCAATCAAGTCGGGCAAACAGCGTATGGAAAGGTTTTTGTTTTTTCCAGTCTGCGCAGGGTCGGTCAGCTTTGACACTCCCAGAAGCACGCTGTCCCATAGCCCATCTTGCACAACCATGAAGAAAAGCCCAGCCGTTTTGTTCAACAGGTGAACGGTTTCCTCGCTCTCACCGAAAAGCTGAGTGTATTGCTCCCATACAAGATGCAACTCAAGCACTCGCTGATTGAGGTACCCAAACGCCTGACCGAGTGGCTCGCCCATAGTTTCGATATAGTGCGCCAGTATTTCTTCACTGCTTCTGGTAGTCACGAGGCCTCCAAGCCCGATGGTGTGACGAACACGATAACCCGAGCTTGTCCCCCCATCCAACCTGGAGGGAAAGCCGGTAACGCCCCTCTTCCCAGGCTCCTGCACCTGCCAGCCAAATCGTGCTGGTAGTTCTAAGGTGGGGAGAAACGAAAAGGCCCAGCGCGGGGCTGGGCTTTCTCTACAGGTCAGGTTAGTCCGGTACGCGCCTGAGCACGTGACCAATCATGTAATCACCCAAGTTCACTGCCCAGCTACTTTCTAATGCTGCTAAATAGCCTAAACGCTTCCCTGTCGGATCAAAGAGCGCGCCATCTCTGATTTGAAAAGCACCCTCCCCCGGTCTCTTCTCTTCACCTACGCCGTCGACGATATATCCGAGTGCACCACCAGGACCGCGACTCTCGTGCACGCTCCAGCGACCATTCTCATACGACTTGTTCGACATAAACCCTCCTTGCGATGTGCTGATCCATTTTGCGCAAAGCATGCCTCATTGGAGAGGTAGAGCCAATCATTAACGCGATGCCTGTCCACCATCCAACATGGATGAAAAGCCAGTAGCGCCCCTCTCCCGCTGGATAGTAGCCTCCTGCCCATACGCAACGGATTCCCCAGTCCCTTGCCTGCAAGCCCATGGACTGGGGTTGCGCCAATTTCGGCGCGGATAACGCAAGGAGTGTGAAATGAGTGACAAGAAAGTATTGAGTTCATTCGAGATGGGAACGCTCACCGCGATCACCCTAATTGGGACTGCACTTGCATCGCTAGACCTATCGAAGCGCAAGCTAATCAGTGATGCCGCACAGAACCTTATCGAAGGGCTGCCAGTTGACCGCGAGTACGCAGACGGCTCATCGGGCCATCAGTTGGCACTTCGGGCGCTAATAAAAGGGCTGCACCCAATTCAGTCACCGCAATCCGACGACTAATCCATTGCAGTAACTTCCCTGGCTCACAATGATCAGGGAAGTGGTCTTCTTCCATGCTGTTCGATTCTGTTTTTCCGTTACTCATGTGAGCCTCCTGCGGCGCTGACGCATCATGTGGTTGGTTGTGCATCTTTGTGTCTGAGGATCAGGCGCGTTCGATCGAGCCAGGGCCCGCCGAAAACGATGATTTCGCTTGGCCGGCCATACAGGTGGTGCAGCAGGAAAGGCCCGGGGCCGAACACCTCTGCGACCTCCCCAGGCAGTTCCGGGTCTGGGCCGAGGTAAATCCCCGCGTGGTTCGGGTGCGCCGTGCGCCCCACGGCCATGACAATCATGTCGCCGCGGCGCGGCTGGTCGACCCGCACAAATCCTGCCGCCTCATAGGCCTGCTCGTAGAGGCTCGGACCGGCCGGGTCTTCCCACCACCCACCTGCACGCTGGAAGGCTTCGAACTCCAGCCCCCACTCGCGCTTGTACCAGTCCGCGCAGACCTGCCAGCAGTCCCAGGCGCCGTGGACGAATGGTCGCTTGAGCAGCGGCGTGTTGCCCTCCGGCGTGATCGTCCTGAGATCCCCCTCGGGCCAGCTGAGTATGTGCCAGGGCAGCGCCGTGGCCTCGCACATGGCCAGGTCGCGCGGCGACGGCCGGCTGGTGGCGTCAGGGTGCGAATGCACGATGCCGATCACCTCGCCCTGGTCCTCGGCCGCGGCGTAGTCCTCTGGATCAAGCCGGAACTCCTCGTTCTGCTCGGTGGAGATGTTGCGGCACGGGAAGTACTGCTGCTTGCGCCCAATGGCCAGCAGCAGGCCGCAGCACTCTTTCGGGTACTCGGCTGCCGCGTGCGCCTGGATCGCGCTCAGGATGTGTTTGCGCATGGTCAGCTCCGGGCAATGATGGAAACGGCCGGAAAACCACCGAAAGGCAGCTCGTTGCCCTCCCCGAAACGCGGAATGCATCCCCGGCCCAGAGTGGCGTCGCACTCGTCCTTTTCCGGGTCGTCCGTGGGCAATCCGTCCTTGTCGACATAGCCGCCGGTGTAACCGCAGTTCGGCCCGCGGTACCCACCAGTGAGGCACCAGTGGCAAAGCGTGGTCGCCTGCCGGCCGATGGACTCCCCACCAACGTCGCCCGGGCTGGCCAGCTCCCAACTGACCGTTTCCCCGTCCTCGTTGGTCTTCTGGTCGATGTACCAGACCTCGATCGTTTCCTGGGTGGGGTCGGCCGTTGGGTTGCCGCTCGGGAAGTTCTGCGCATCCAGATAGCTGCCCAGCGTGTGCCGCATGGTCAGCTTGAACTCGAGCAGGTCGTCGAAAGCCAGGCACAGGGCTGTGATGCGACCGTTGACGTTGCCGACCGACAGCGTTGGTCGTACCGCGGTACCGTCGCCGTTTGCTTCGATGCCGTCGATCTGCATGGGCCAGGCGCCGTACTCGTTGCCCTGCCACCAGATCGCCTTGGCCGGCAGTTGGTCGGCGTTTGGCCCTGCTGCCCGCAGCTCTTCGGGCGAGTGCGGGATCGCATGCCCGTGGAAGCGCAATACGTCCGCCCCATAGTCCGATCCGTCCAATTCGAAGAGCAGTACTTCGCTACCAGGCTCAAGCGCCTGAATGTCACTGATCAGCGGCATGATTGCCCCTTATGGATGAAAGGCCCGGTTGAACGTGGCCGTGATCTTGAAGACCCCGCCCCCGACCGGGGTGGGAACGGGATTGACGCAGGTGAACAGGCCCAGCTCGCCGAGCGGGGTCGTCCAGAGAAAAGCTTTCGCACCGGCGTGCCGATCGTAGAAGGCCATGATCTCAAGCGCCCGGGCCTTCGAACCGGTGTAGGTGACCGGGTAGGAGTCTTCCTTGTTGTTCGGCCCGTCGCCGGCTGTTTGCTTGTAGCCGTCACCGAACTGCGCGGTTCGCACCCGATAGGTGATCTCGGGTGCGTCCCCGTTCTGCGTTGGCCAGGTGAACGTTTCAATCGCCATTACCCCCTCCCATTTATCACGCGCCAAATCGAACCACCTGGCTGCAGCCCTCTGGCGATTGCCGTTTCAGCCTCAACCTTTGCAGCCTGCTGAATGCCTTTGCCCAGCTGCGTCGTGTCCTCCTGGGTGGTTCCTTCACCCGCGCCCGATGTTTGCACCGAGACGGCTACCGGGAAGCTGTAGGTGTTGCCACCTCCACCTCCAGACATCGCTGCCAGAGCAGGCCCGCCGCCACCGCTCAGGGGTGTAACGCTGCCCCCATTAGCCCCGGTCATCAGGAATGACCGGCCGCCCTCGTTGTACAGCTCCGGTCCCAGTTCGTTGACCTCGTACAGAGAATTTGGCGCAACAGGACCACCAGCAGCTCGCTGCCCAGAAACCCAGCCCGAGAAATCACTACCCGTGTAGCCGGCCTGCGTCGAGCCAGGCGAGGTCGCCCCGGTACCGCTACCGGCGAAGTAACTCACTCCGACACCAACGAGGCTACTCAGCAGCGATGAGCTCGCCTGGCGCGTAGCAATCCGAGCCATATCCGCCAGCACCGACTTGGTGAAGTCGGAAAACGAGCCCTTTCCGGTCACCGCGAAGTTGACGGCCGCGTCCTCCATGGAGCTGTAGGCGTTGGTGAACAAGCTTTTCGTTTGGCCTGCAACGTCACGAGCCGACTCTAGGTAGTTCTGCCAGGCCGATGTAGCGCCGGCGCTCCAGCTACCCTGGGCAGCGGTCATCTCGTCGTAGTTGGAGATCGCCGTTTCCTGCAGGTCCCGTTGAGTCTTGTCCAGGGCCGCCAGCTTCTGGTTGTACTCGTCGAGGCTCATGCCACGGGAGCCATCGCCATACTGGTCGGCCAAGGTCAGACGCTGCTGGTTGATCCGGTCGTCGATGCCATTCTGCTGGTCGGTCAGCCCGCGCTGCCGGTCACCCTGCCCAAGGCCCGCGGCCGCACGCTGCCCCTGTCGGCGCAAAGTGTCGACTTGCTGCTGCAGGGCTCCGGTATAGGTGCTGACAGCCTGGGCCTGCTTCTTGAGCCTGCCCTCCTCGTTCGCGGCCAACACAGCCAGTTCCGAGTCGGCATCCTTCTGTGCCTTGACCATCGCTGCGCGGGCGTCGGCGATCTTCTGGTCCAGCTGGATGCGCTGGGCCGCCGAGGTGCCGGCCTTTCCCTTGGTCGCTTCGAGCGCCGAGATCTCCGCCTCGTAAGCTGCGGTGACCTCGTCGCGTTCGTTACCGATCATGGCCTGACGCTTGAGCAGGTAATCCGCCTGGGAGACCAGGCCGGCCTTCTGCGCAGCTTCCAGTTCCTTCTGGGCGTTCTTGTACTCGGACAGGATGCCGGTGAGGGCGTTTTTCGAGTTGTTGAAGCTGGTCAGGTCAACGGCGCCCGCGGGTGTTTTCGAGTCCTTGAACTTGTCGTTGATATTCGCGATGTTCTTGTCGACCACCGCCTGATTCAGGCGTGCATCGTTGGGGCTGACTTTGCGGATATCGTCGAGCTGCCGCTTGTACTCCTTCAGTGCGTCGGCGCGCTTCTGCTCGTTCGTCCAGGAGGACTTGGTCAGGGCATCGACCTTGCCCATTGCGGTGACAGCATCCTGCTGGGCTTTAGCCTGCTCACCTTCCCACTTGGCAATGTCCGCCGCCGCGGCCTTCTGATCCTCCAGCATATTGAGCTGGTTGCTGTAGAGTTCGACCATCTCCTTCTGGTTCTGGAACGCTCCAACATTTCCGGACTGAGCCTGCTCCAGGTTTCGCCGGGCCTGTTCGATATCAGCGTCGATATCGGGCCGCCCCAGGTTCTTCAGGTTGTCCGCTGCCCGCGCTACTGCGTTGTAGCCCTTCTCCCAGAAGCTGAGGTTTTCTAGGATCCGCGGCGTACGCTCGTTGATCGCGTCGGCGTATTGCTCGGTCGCCAGCTTTACCGCACCGGCATGATCGCCCTGCTCTTCAAGCGCAGCGATCTGCGAGTAAACCGAGGCGGTCAGGTAGTGGTACTGCTCGTTGAGCGCTGCCGAGGCCTTTACCGGCTCGTCTGCGATCTTCGCAAATTCAGCGACCGTATCCTTGACCGCCTTGCCGGTAGCTTCCTGCATCGACACGGCAGCCTGGGTGATACCCAGGAAGCTCTCACCCGCGATCTTGCCATTACCAGCCAACAGCGCCAGGACCTCAGCGGCCTGCCCGGTGGTGCCGACGGTTGCGCCGACCTGGCGTGCCATATCGCCAAGCTGCCCAGCGCTCACGCCGGCGAAGTTGCCGGTCCCAATCAGCGATTCGTTGTACTCATCCTGCTCTTTGGTGCCCTTGTAATAGCTGAATCCGAGAGCAGTAACTGCAGCAGTGACCAGTGCTATAGGCGCCAGAATAGCTAGAAGCCCCGTTGCCGACGCGCCAGCACCAGCGCCCAGCTGGGCCACGGCGCGAACACCGCTGCCCCAATCACCGGACGACAGCGCGTTACCGAGCTGCAGGACGTTTTCCTGAGCCTGGCGGGTGCCGAGGCGCAGTTTGTCGAAGCCGGAGGCAGTCTTCTCGAGCTTGGCGTAGTCCTTGTCGATCTTGCTCAACGCGGAGTTGTACTGCTCCTGGCTGATACGGCCAGCATCCAGGTGCTTGCCCAGGTCCTCGATCTGCTTGTCGAGCTTGGCCACCGCCGTCATGGTCGGGTTGATGGCCCCCAGCAGGCTGTTGAGAGCCTTCTGTTCGTCCAGGGTGGACTTGACCAACGCGGCCTGCTGCTTGTCGAGTTGCGCAGTGATCTTCGCAAACTCGGCCTCGCCATAGGCGCCGGTCTTGGTCAGCCTGGCCAGAGCATCACGTTGCTTGGCCAGTTCCTGGGTGGACTTGGCGCCAGATGACAGCGACTTCTCCAGCGCCTGCATCTCGTTCATCAGGCCGACGGCGGACTGCTCGGCCCGTGTGCCGGCCTTGGTCATTTTATCGAGGTCGGTTGCAGCCTGAGCAGCATCAGCGGAGTCGACGCGGATCCCCAGTTCAGCAATGTTCATCGACTCACCTTGAATAGTTGCCCGCGGTCACGGGCTGGTTTCTCTGGCCTCAGCCATTACGGCGAGGGCTTCAGCCTCCATGACACGAATGTCTTGGAAAATGGTGGATCTATCCTTGGCAGGGATCCCAGTGAGCCGCATGACACTGGGCAGCGCTCCGTAGTCCAGCCCAATAGCGCCGCCGGCACCTACGCGCCATTGAGTCCCCATTGACTCCATGACCAAGAAGGCCGGCCAGTTGTCTGGCCAGACCTCAATGGTTTCGTCGTAGTCCTCGGGGGAGAAGCCGAACATTGCCATCTGCTCGGCGGAACTGTTCGACTCATAGAGCGCACGCGCGGCGGCTTTTAGTTTCCCAGGCGGGCTTTCCCGAAGGCGTCGCTGTAAGCCTTCACAACGGCGTCAGAAACACCGACGCAGCTCTTCACCAACGCGGTGACGGACTCGTCGTTGAACTTGTCGCCAAACCCCCATCCAACCACCAGGTCCTTGATCTGTTCGACGCCTTGTTCCACCTCTGCCGCAGTAATCTCGGAGAGTGTCGGCTCGACACCCTTGAAGCGCTCGCCAATGGCCTCGGCTCGATCCTTCCAGGAGTCGAATAGCTCAGCCAAAGCGGTGCGATCACGATATTTGAACGTGAACGGAACCATCACCGGCTTATCGCCAACCTGGGGGATGGCGACATCGATGGTGAACGTAGGCTTTGGTGCGATAGAAAACTTTGCCATGAGGCCCCCTTACGAGTTGTAGCGAGTTGGGCGGGAGGCGAACGACAGCGTGATGGTCCGCGTCATGATGTTGTTGCGGCTGAGCGTTGGGGTCGCGGTGATCGACACGTAGGCGTAGTAGTAGATCGTTGCCCCGCTGGGCAGATTGGCGCGAACCAGGCGCGGCTCTTTGTCTTCGTCCGCCGCCTCGACGATGGCGACATACGCTTTCTCTGGATCGTCGGCCACAGGAAGAGTCATGCTGCTGGCAGATTTGGTGGTGGGCATTTGACGATCATCGTCGTCTTCCAGGAACCCGTAGGTCAGGAATTGTTGATCCCCGCCGTTAGCCGCCGGCTCGGTGATCTGAGCGATCTGCGTCCAACCAGAGGCGGAGCGGACCGTGCCCGCACCAGATCCGGTTGGATAGTTCTTTGTACTGGTGGTGTCCACGCCCTCTGCGGCAAAGTCGCCTACGTCGGAGTCGATCACCCGAGCCGGACGACCATTCAGCTTGGCCCAAGCCGAATCAATGACGATCACATCGCCATTGGCCAGGCCGTGCGCGGCGGCGGTTAAAACTGCGGGCTTTGCATTGGTGATCGCAGTAAATGCCTTCGGGGCGCTCATGGTGCCCGCAATTTCGAAAGTCGTTCCGTTGGGAATCCTGACGCTCATGGTTTTTCCTCTTTGCAGAAATGACAAAACCCGCTCGATGGCGGGTTCTGGGTTTGCCCAACGGGCGGATTAGTTCGTATCGGAGCGGTACTGAAACGATACCGGGACGGTGTATGTTGTGTCGGCCGGGATTCCTGGGCCTTGGTGCACTGGCGTCATGGTCACCGCTGTCAGCAAGTCTTTCGTGTTCCGTTCGTAAAGCGGAAACAAGGCTGCAATCTGATCGGCCAACGCGCCGGCGGCGCCGCGGTACTCTCCCGCCGGCATTACGATGCTGACTTGGAAAACGCCGGTGCATAGCAGGTGATCACCGCTGAGCGTGTTGCTTGTGGTGTTGGCAGGCAAGGTGAATGCTCGTAGATAGGTTTCTCCATCAGCAGGCTGGTAGACCTCATTCTCGACCACAACCTTCAGCGGCACAGGCAAAGCCTTCGCCCAGTCGATGACCCTGGCCTCGTAGATCGAGGCAATCACGTTGTGGCTCATACCTGATTATTCCTGATGGCTTCCTGCACGATCTGCTGGAAGCGAGCGACAGTGACGCGGACCATGCCCCCCGGGGCCTGGGTCGAATGTCCAAACTCGAGCGGGATAGCGTATGGCAAGTTGTTGATGAGGTAGGCAACCTGGCCGGCAGTGAAGTCGCTGACCGCCGAAACCAACGCTGCGATTGTCTCCTGCCCGCCCGGGTCAACCTCATCAAAAGTAACGTTCTCGACCACATCTATCGAGAGATGCCAGTTCGCCCGGAACCGGCCCCCGACGTAGCCCTCAGGCGCGACGATGTCCATGCCGTCGTTCAGCTTGCGTCCTGGCTTGAGTCGGCCGGCCTTCGTGAGGTTGGCCGGGTCATTGCGCAAGTCACTGTTGTGATCGTCCACGGCTTTGTTGTACTGCCGGGCCACAGCGTTCTGCGCCCAGATCTCCGGATTACCCACGGGTGACATGCGGATCAGGCTGCTGCCGACCTCGATGATGATCTCGCGCAGGCTGGCATCGATGGCTTCCGTGGCCTGGGCTGCGAACTCGGCAAGGCTGAGGGCGAAGCTGCCGGACTGGCCGGCCCCTGCCCGGCTCACGATCTCACCTGCAGCTCGTACAGAATGGGTGTACCGGCCGGGTTGATCTCTTTCAGCGGCGGGACAATTGACCAGGTGCGCCCCTGGACAACGACCTTGTTCAGCAGGCCTGGCGCCCACTCAAGCCCGCGGGCAGCGATCTTGAGCTTCTTGTCGCCGACCTTGATCAGGCTATTGGCCTGGAACTCCTGACCGCTGAAGTCGAGCAGGATGCCTTGGGCGGTTTGCTCGGTAACGGTATCAGGACCTGCCGTTCCAGTGCCCGGGTCGTACTCGCCGGGTTTAATGTCGCGGATGAGCACGGGCTGGCCGAACTCTGTGATCATCTCCAGAGCCATCACGGCCATTTCGTCGTAGAAGGCCATTAGGACTCCAGATGTGAAAAGCCCAGCGCGATGGCTGGGCCCTTGGTCTTTTTACTTGTCGACTCGAGCTACGATGTTGTAGCCGCTAGCCGCATAACCTTTTGAAGTGATCTTGGCGCCCTTGAAAAAACTCCGAAGGCGCTGATCGAACAACTTGTAGATCTCGGGGCCGACACTAACCTCTTCAGGCTCGGTGAGCGTGAATGAGTAGCTCACGGTATGCCTATCAGGCTCCCTCAAATGCCCCTTTTCAATCTCCTGCATAATTTCATCAACTATTTTCTGCACGATTGCGCTCATCGACCGACTCCATTCCGATAAACGCCGAACGCTACCACTATGCCCGAACTGCAAACAAGCCGCGTCGCTGCAGATAATCAGCAAATTGCGTTGCACTCGGCCGGTCCGGCGCCGCCGGCAACAGTCGGCCGCTGGCGTTCGGGATAGTCGCGTACTCGCGAGTTACCGCCCCTTCGACTCGCTCCAGAGTAATCGCGCCTTTGCGCTTCTCGATCGGGTCGATGTCGTCGGTGTGGATCTCGGCGGCCAGGGCCATCTGGCCGTACTGGATCCGCGCCGGCAGGTAGTTGTCAGGCTTGATCTCACAATCAAGCTCAACACCTCGCCGGGGCCAGGCCAATGCCTGGTCGCTATCCATCTTGCGGCCCTTCCAGGTCATGCCATCCATTGCCAGAGCCGCCCGGCGAAGCAACGCTTCCTGGGCAGGCACCTCAGCGGGGATGGTCACGCCGAACTTCACGGCGTACATGGCCAGGTCCTCGGCGGAGGCGTAGCTTTCGGCGTCAGGCTTACCGGTGCCGCCCTCGATGATGAGAGTCATGAATCAGCTCGCTGGGATGAGTTTCAGGATTTCGGCTTTCGGGGCCTTCGGATCGAACTCGATGCCTTGGGCGGCAAGCCAATCACGTAGGTCCGCCACGCCCATTTTGGCTGGGTCAGTTTCAACAGCGCCGTCAGGCTCGACAACATCCACCTCGATCTCAGCAGCCTTATACGCCTCGACTACAGCCGGCCAATCCCCCACAACGGTGACCTTGGTCACACCGGACTCAGGCTTGTCGAAGTACTGCGGGTTGCGATAGCGCTTATCCGGATCAAAGTCCGTGGTCTGCGCAGAGTAAGTCAGTTCCATGTGGATCTCCAAAGCGGCCCATCACAGGCCGCCAGCTGAAGTGGACGCCGATTAAGGCGCGGACAAGTCGATTAGGACGCCGGCAGTGACCTTGTCGCTGGTGGCGTACTTGGTCCAGTTGGCACCGGCACCGATCGCAGCCAGGTTCGGGTTCACACCACCGGTGGAGTCCTTCCAGCTGTAGCCCAGCAGATCCAGGTTGAAGGTGCCTTCGGCGCGGAAGCCCATCGCCAAGTTTTCCTGGGTGTTGATCGGGTACGAGCGGAAGCCCGGGGCCTGGGACTCGGTGATTTTGATCGCACCAGCCTGCAGGCCGAAGATGGTTTCCGCGGGGATGGTGTCCGACACCAGCACCGGCTTGCCCATGGTGCCTGGCTGGCCACCATAGATGACCACGCCGGCTTCTTCGTAGACCTTCTCGGTGATGGCCTGGTCGACCATGTCGAAGTAGGTCGCCGAGTCCATGGTCCACAGAGCAATACGGCCGAAGCGATCACCGAACTTGCGCATGCCCTTGGTCAGGGCCTTCTTGCCGTCGGTGGCAAAGCTTGCCTTGGCAACCATCGCCGGGTTCGCACCAATGGCAGCCTTGAGTGCTGCCATCGCGTACTGGATGTAGCCTTCCAGCACTGCATCGGCGTAGTCGACGCCAACCAGTTCGGAGAACTCTTCCGGCGAACGCGCGCGACGCTTGAAAGCCTCTTCTGTGGTTTCGTAAGGACCGTACTTGAACGGCACCTTCACGCCGACCATTTCGCCAGAGCCGATTTTCTGGCCGGCCACCGCGGCAGTCGAGTTGACATCACGGTGAGCGATAGAACCCCCGAGCTTGTAGAAAGCACGCTTGCGCAGGTCACCTTCGATCAGCTCGTTATCCAGCACCAGGGCGCCGTTGGAAGAAGCGTTGAACACATCGATCACGTCCTGGATGCGCTCCAGATAGGCGGTTTGGGCAAGGTCGTTGTAAACGATCATGTCCGAGTTGACGGTAGTCGCCATGGGTTACTCCATTATTTGGGCAATTTCAGGTAAGCGTCCTGGCCGTTCTTCGTGATGAACTCACGCTTGGCCACAGACGTCATTTCGGAGCGCTTCAATGCGGCATTACCGCCACCCCCGCCCGGGGCATTGGTCCCTGAAGCCCTTGGCCACAGATGAGGTGCGCTTTCGCGCAAGGATTCCGCCCATTCGAGCGGAGTCAGAGGGGTCTTGCCGTCTTTGCCGAGGATGGCCTGGCCTTCCTTGTCGACAGCGATCGCTTCGCCTTCTTCGTTGAGCGTGAACTGACCTTTGGCGCGCAGGATCAAGTCATCTGCGGCCTCGGGCAGCGCGCCGGCCTTGATGGCGGCGGAACGGATAGAGTCGCCCAGGACTTTGTCCCGGAACTTGCTGGCGAAGGATTCGGCCTTTTCAGCACGATCCTTCTCAGCCTTGAGCTGCTTGTCGAAATCACCACGCAGGCGCTCGGTGCGCTTGGTGACAACCTCGTCGATCTTGCCTTCGGTCAGGAGCTTGGTTTCTTCGTCCTGGCCGGCCTTGGCCAACAGGCCCTTCACGGCGTTGAGGTCCAAGCCTTCAAACTGGCTCTCGAACTGGCTGAGTTTGCCGGAGGCGTCCTTCAGCTTGCCCAGCAGTTCGGTGTTCTTGGTTTTCAGCCCAGAAACGGATGCTTCAACGGCAGTCGCGATAGCGGCCTTGATTGCCGGGTTTTCCAGGTCGATTTCGTTTTCTTCTGCCACGTTGATGCACCCCTTGGGTTTGGATTAGCCTGCCTGGCAGGCGTAAGTAATCACGTCCCTCGATTCAGGGACGTTCGAAATGGAGAGCGTTATGGCGCGGATGGACACAAGGCTGGAAAGCGAGGGAGCTGAATTTCTCGTCTTGGGGCAATTACTGATTCATAAAATTGCGGCCTACAAGACTTACACCAACATGCCGGGATACGACATTGTCGCCACCAACGCTGAGTACAATTCTTCCGCGAGGATTCAGGTAAAGAGTCGCTGGAGAACTGGTGCGACTGGCTTCCCTATCAAGAACTTCGAGTGCGAGTTTGTGGTAGCGGTATTCCTCAATCGCGGGTCTCCTGACGGAAAGAAGCAACCCATGCCGCCGCATTACTACGTTTTGCCAGTTGCAACCGTCCAGGCACTGCCTCGCTCCGAGGGTTGGAGTAAAGTCGATCTGAAACACTTACCCGAACTTGAACAATACAGAGAGGCATGGGGATTGATATCAGACGCCTTGATTTCAAGCCGTGCCAATTCCAGCCTTTTGGAACGCTAAAGGCTCCAGCCCCTTCATCTGCACCAGGGTCAGCGGCGTGAAGTTGCGATCGAGCTGCAACTCAGCGAAGCGCTCGATGCTCAGGCCGCCCTCGCGGAACAACTTGGCCCGCACCGGCCCGATAGCCACATCCTGAAACGACGCTGGCTGCTGCTGAAGCCAGTGGTAATAGTCGAGGCTGGCACTCACCTGCCCCGCTCCATCTGCGCCCACCGAGGCCCGGGTAGCGCCCTTGGCGAACATCTCACTGAGCTTGGTCAGCAGGACGAAGGTGGTTCGGCAGTTCGGGTGAAACGGCGGCCGGGGTCCGGAATCGACCGGGAACCGGCGCTTGTCCATCGAGCGGCATTGCTGGCTGGTCTTGCTGTCCAGTGTGGCGACCATCTCGACCTCGGTCACCACGTCCGCGTTGGCCTTACCCACCTCCATGCGCGCCTGGGACGACACATGCTGAATCGCCGTGTGCACGACCGTGCTGGCATTGCGGTTTGTGGTCGCCAGGATGCCGTCCTTGTAGCCCGACGCCTTGGTGCCGCGGATGTTGCGGATGATCTGGAAGTTCGTTTGCCCCTCGAAGAAGCCCTGCCGGATCGTGCCAGTCACCCGGTCACGCTCTGCACCGGCCCAACCCTTGATGAATGACTTCAGCAGCTTGCCGCCGCCGGTGCCACGCACGCTGAGCGGGTTTGTCAGCACCGCTGTACGGATCGCAGCGGCCGTAGGTGCCACCACATCCAGCGAGACACCAACCGGCGCCGACCTGGCTAAGCTCGTAGCCTCAAACTCGGCCTCGTAGTTGGCGATGTCGATTAGATCGAGGTTCAGCTGCGCGCTGTAGCGGTCGAAGATGCCCAGCAGCAGGCTATCGACCTCTTTCAGCAGCGCCTCCAACCGCTTGGTGTTGTACTCGGTCAGATCCGACTGAGTGAGGCGGTCGCGGATAGATCGGTCAATCTCCTTGAGGAAGGGAGCGAACTTGCCCACCTCCCCCGCCTTCAACTGCTCGAGGAAGACTGCGTGCCGGATCGTGGCATCAAGGATTGCCTGGTTTACCGCCATTTGGTGCGTCCTCGTCGTCCAGGCCCAGACCGTCGCCCTGCTCCTGCAGCTCGCCATCGATCTGCAGGTTCGTGCGTTCTGGCGCAATAAGCCCAAGCTTGCGTAGGTAGGCCCTCAGGTCGGCCTTCGCGAACCCGCCGTTCTGCCAGAGCCCAACAAGTGCAGTGATCATCTGCGGATCAGCCGTCAGCTCAACGAACTCCTGGTTCACCTGGTAGGCGACCTTCTTGTCGGCGACGCCCATATAGGCACAGCACCACATGATCGCCCGGGTGTAAGCCTCGCTGACGTTGGCCACACAACCGGCCAACACCGAAGTCGATGCCGATTGATCGCCGCGGGCTTCAGTTGCCGTCTTGGACGAAAGCGAAGCCACCACCATGCGAGCGCCCAGCTCGATCATCATCTGGTTCTTGTCGGCCATGGCCTCCTTGACCAGTGTGTTCGGCTGCGGCTGCGCGTAACCGAATGCGCCACCGACAGGCAGCATCATCGGCGCGCGGGAGCCAACATAGACGCCGTTCTTCTCCATCCAGTCGCGCCACTGCTCATCCAAGCCGGAGATCCACGGCTGGGCCTGACCACACCAGAAGACGCTGTCCTCGTAGTCGGCGCTGTTCCGGTAATGGCCCAGGTTAATCATCGCGATGTCGTAGAGCGGCGACTCGTCGATGCTCGGGTCGTTGTTCTGCGCGCCAACGAAGGTGAACGGGATTTCTTTCAGACGTCCAGTGATGCCCTCAGGCCTGAACTCCTCAACGACGGTCAGCGGGCCGCCTTTAGGGCCAGACCGACGCCAGACCCGACAGACAAAGCCCTCAGGCTCCAGTGCCAGCTCGCGATACTGCTCAATCACCTTGAAGCCGAAGCCGTCCTCCACCTCTGGTGCCTCCCGCAGCACCACCAGGGTCAGAACGCTGTGCCCATTCACCATGCCGGTGCGCCAGTTGATGATTTCCTCAGCGCAGTACGACAGGATCACCGAGTGGCCGCCAATGCCATCGTCCTGGTGATAGTCGACGTATAGGCCATGACGTCCAGCCTCAAGCACCTTCTCAAGCGTGCCCTGCGAGTGCTGGTAGATGCTCACGCCGGAGCCGTTGGCGTTGTCCTGCAGGTATTCCAGCTTCTTCGGTACCGTCAACGTCGGGTCTTTGTGGAAGGCCAGGCCGAGCAGCCCGTTACGAGTGTGCCCGGTAGCGTTCTTGAACACCGCGCGCTCGCGGTATGCCTTGTTGCGATCCTGGTTCTCAGGCGACTTGTCGTGTGCATTGATGTACGGCAGTCGGTCGACAACCCGGTGCTGGCCGGCGCATACGTCGCGCACTGTAGACCAGCGATCGAGCGCCTCGAGGTAGTCCGCCCGCTTGAAGGAGACGTCGTTGCTCATCGGGCGTATCCCATTTTGATAGCGGTGACCGGTTTGATGATCGGGTACTCGCGGTGAATGAAGTAACCACCGCCATCGTTGGCGTGGTCGTTGCCTTGTGTCTTGTCTGGCTCGCCATTGGGTGCCCAGATCTGCTGCTCCAGGCCGTCGGCGTAGGTTGGGCAGGTGAACGGGTTGACCAGATAGCGCCGTTCGCCCTGGGCGTTGCAGAACATGGCGTTCATAGCGTTGATACGATCCTTCACCGGTGGGTTCGCCGCGGGCGCGATGACGGAGAAACCGGCCTGCTTGAGCATCGCGATGTCCGTCATGCTGGCGTTGACCGACTTGCGCGAGTCGCCGGAGGCGTCCGGGTAGATCCGGATCTCGCAGGTCTTCTCGAAGTCGTTGCCGTTGTGGCGCCAGTAGCGCTCTTTAATGCGGCGGATCATGTCCGGCGTGTCGTAGCCATCCATGAGCTCATCCACTGCCCTGGGCAAACCCTGCTCGCGCTTGACGTGGGTGATCGCCGCCATCTTGCCGACGTTGAAGTCCATGCCAATGAACAGCGGCTCACCCGGCTGAACAGTGTCGAAGCACTGATTCAACTTGCGGTCGTAAGCGTGGTAGATCGAGCCAGAGGTCAGGTTGACGAACTGGCCATTCAGGTAAGCCCTGATCAACTGCTCGGGATACGACTCCATCAGCGATGGGATGTAGTCGTCCGGCAGGTTCAACTCATTGTCGAACGTGCTGGCCTGGACCAGGCCGTACATGCCCTTGAGCGCCGGCTTGTCGCGCAGCTGCTTCACGAACTGCTGGAACACGAACTTGAAGCCTTCCGGCGTCGTGGTGACGTCTACCCCGTTCTTCAGCCCGGGCAGGTTGTAACGCATCCGCGCGATGATCTTGCGCCAGGCCTGCTGCGCCTTGATCGACGTCAGCACGTCCAACTCATCCACCAGGGCGTGGCCGATCTTGAAGCCGACGATGGTCTGCGGCTTCTCCATCGACCGGCAAATCACAGTGCCGCGGTACTGCCGGCCGCTGTAGATGTGAACCTCATGGTTCGCCTGGTTGATCTTGGTCTTCAGCCCCCAGTCATAGGCCACCTCATCCATGGTTGGATAGAAGATGTCCCGGATCTGCGGGTAGGTCGGAGCGAAGTACCCAGCGTTGACGCCGGGCCACTCCATGAAATGCTTGCTCAGTGCAGAGCATCCAACCCAGGTCTTCCCCGAGCCGAAGCCAGCAACGAATGCACGAAACTTGTGGGGCAACAGAAGGAACTGCGACTGCGGAACGTTAAGGCTCGGCATTCGGCTTCCTCGCATCCACTACGTCGACCTGGATCCGGGTCGGGATCACCGGCTCGTCGTCAGGCTCGTCTTTCCGTTGGCGATTCACGTAGACGTCGCCGCACTCCTTGGCAGCCTGTTCCAGGATCTGCATAGCCAAGACGATGTTCTTCATCCCCTCGGCGCGCTCCACAAAGCGATTCATGGCGCGCAGTCGGTACGCACGGTTGGCGATCGGGATTTCTGCCGTGTCCTCACGAAAGCGCTTACGGGTGTCGTGGAACAGGGTCTGCCATTTGATCGCGAGCCCCTTACCCGCGGCCTTGGTTGGGTCGTGTGTCTCCACCTGCTGGCGGGTAACCACCACCCCAAATTCGTTCTTGACGGAGTCGACCACCTGAGAAGGTGTGTCAAAACACGCCAGAGCCTGAACGATGAAGCTCTTCACCTCATTTTTCAGGGTTGCCATAGGGTCTCATCCGTCTAGAGCCTGTCTAGAATCAGGCCGACTTGAGCAGACAGGTTCCGCAGGCCCTCGATATGTTCAATTTCCCCACCTCAGCAGGATTGTTTGCAGCGTCCACCAGCGCCTGGACGTCAGGGCTTGCACCGTAGCGGCGGACCACGCCGACAAACTCCTCGACGTCGTGGCCACGCATCTCGATCTTGGGTGCGCCTTCCTTGGTGAAGGCTGGCTGGCCGTATTTGTCTTTGGCGTGGGCCAGGTGGTAAAGCTCGTGCTCCACTAGGGCGCAGAACTCTTCATCGCTGCATTGGGCGCAGTAGTCAGCGGCCAAGGTGATGATGAAAGCCGGCACCTCGCCGAACCAATCACGCATCTGCTGTTCCATCCGCGCCTTCTGCCAACCGCCGGCGCGGAACGCCACTTGCTCGGCCTGGCCCAGGACTGTACGGCCCTGCTTCTCGAAGTGTGACGATGCCCACATGACTTGGATGTCTGCATCCAGTAGGTGAGCGTGATCTTCGTTGTGGATGCTGCCGGTGTCGGCAAGGATCTCCGCCTGGAGCCATTCCCACACTTCGGGAGCTGGAGTCAGGCGGATACCGAAGTCGGATAGCTCCGACAGCTCGAGCAGTGACGATGGAGGGTATGGCCTGTCCATGGGTCACCTTGAGCTTGATATAGTCTTTGGATGCCAGTATGTGTAGCAGTCAACCCAACCAAGGAAGTCGGACCATGCAGGAGACCTATATTGTTCAGCGTAAGCCAAGGGCCAACGCAGTAGTTCAAGGCAACCGACCAGGTGAGCCATTAGACCCGCTCCCACTTGGCCGAATTTGTTTTCGGGTTGTGGATACGCGAACAGGGGATTACATCGGGGGACCATATGACGATGAAGGGACCGCAGACGAAGAGTGCCAGCGCCTAAATCATATGCATGGTCGGTGAGCATGCAGCCTGCCATGCGGCAACCAATTCCGGTGGCCGCATGAACGGACGACTAATCTTAGCTGTGGCCATCATGCACAGTGATCCTCATCCCCGTAGCCACAACCTCATACTCAGTTTCTGAAATCTTGTTTGCAGCGCCCCCATACTGCATTTCGAAACGCTTCAGGCCTTCATGTCGGACTATACCGTTAAGCGTTCGCTCGACGATCTCATCCTGATAGACATTGATCACATAGTCCAAATTGTCCGTACCAACAGCGACGATGTTTCCAACATATTTCTCTGCCATGTCCGTGCTCCTTGAGTGAAATTTCAAGGTAGCTGGTGCTGACCATTCCATCCAGGGTATCGAGCAATTCAACTAACCATGATGTTGGTCTGCACCTGAGCATGCCCGTGCAGGAGAGATACGACCAAACCTTGAGGCAGGCCGGCAGCCTTGGCAGCGTCGACAGCCTTGGCGATCGCGCTATCCAGCTCGGTCAGCGCCTTGGTGATGTCCTGGCTCAGTGGGAGCGCGTGGCGCAGGCGCGTTACGTCGCCCATCAGCTGAATGGATCAGCGGGTTTGGCGATCGAGCGCACGAACCACATGAAGCCCTGCTGCAGGTTGGTTTTGGCCAGGGCCAGCAGGCGCGGATCAACGCCTTCAATCTGACCAATCTGCTTGAACAGCTCGCCGGCGTCAGCCTCCAGAGCCTTGATCGAGTTCATGCCGTCGATTTCAGACTGGGTCAGGTCGCGGTAGCCGGTGATTTTCTTGTGCTGGTTATCCATGCTGCTCTCCTCGTCGCGTGTCGCGACACTATTTGCTGATTCGCGAAACGTGTCGCGACCTACGCTGCAAGCTGCAGCTGCTTGTTGAACAGCTCGCGGATCTCGCCAAGCCTGGCCATTAACAGCGGCTCCCCCTTCAGGTGGATCAGATGGGCCAGCTGGTGGACGATTCCCTCATCCGAAAGGACAACGCTCGACGGCAGCTCCTTGAACCAACACACGAACACCGCGAAGTGCAGCGCCGCGGGCAGTTCCTTCAGGAAGCGCTTGTCGGTCATGCCGGCGAATCGGGCGTGTTCCTCGCGTAGGTCCTGGTAACTCGCGGAGTAGTGGTTTCCGCCGATGATGTAGTCCATGGGACTACTCTGCCTTTCGACTCGGCAGCTTGAAGTCAGCGAACCGATCAGCCAGTTCAGCGATCTTCTTCACACCGAGGAAGCCGATGAACACGCCAGCCGGAGTGGCGAAGCTCTGCGGCAACCCGAAATACTCGAGCAGCGGTATCAGCCCAATGGTGATCAGGGTGCAGAGACAAGCCTCAAGCAGTGCCTGGCGCCGAGTCCCGCCGCCGTAGATGATGCGTAGCGCACCCACTACGAACGACAGCGCCCCGGCATAGATCGTCGGCGCGTGCTGGCTCAGCCACGCAAGGACGAGCAGCCAGGTATCTGGTTTATCGGGCATGTTCGGCATCTCGATTTCCTCCCGGTCGGGAGTTGATGGATTAAAAAAGGGCCTGCGTTGGCCTGGGCATTGCCCAAAACAAAAAGCCCCGGCGAATGCCGAGGCCCTGAATAGGTGCGGATGGACAGGGTTCGAACCTGCGGCGCCCTTGGTATCGGTCCATGGCGACCACCTCAAGCAACTAGCCATGAAGCCGGCATTACCCAGCAATTCAACCTTTGGCCACTCAGTCACCATCCGCATGGTGTGAGGGTCTTTCCCCTCCTGTCCGCCGAAGGCTATCACAGCGTCGACGCCCCTATGCATCGATCTCGCTGATCCAGTCTCACGCCACCCCGCAGCATTGTGAGGTCAGGGTGCACGGGCTGCCAGTGTTGATTCCGTACGTCGCACTATCCGGCTATCGACGTCCAGGTGTTCCCGAGGGCTGTCCTGGCTACAGGTGAATTCGAGGCAATAAAAAACCCCGATTGAGGTCGGGGCTTCAGGCCTTCATTAAGCATTTTCGGCAGGAAAGTGCCTTCTTAAAAATTCTGTAAATGTTTCATTTTCGGAATCAAAATCCCGCATCCGAATCACAGTAGCTCCGCGCTCTAGCGCTTGATCCATAAGCCTGCCATTTCCAAGGCGAGCCTCGTCAGTGAGCACCGCGAAAACAATGGCATGAGAAAGCAAGAGGCGATCAGTATGATTTCTAGGAAGTCCAGTAGGTCGCTCTGGGCCGAGCTCTGATTTTGTTTCTGCGAGATACTCCACTTGTGAAAGATCAGCGAGAAACCCTTGACCAAATCCGTATGCACTGGGGTCCTCGGCAAATCCAAAGTATCCAGTTTCTGCAACGCTTTCGCCCCTGGCAATTCTCGAAATCCAGCGCTTCTTTTCTTCCTTTTCTTGGGTATCGGGTATCGCGTCGATCTCTATCAACACTTCTCCGGTCACATAAAACTGGAACTCATCCCCGTTTATATGCCCCGGATCGATACCGAGCTCAAAAAGCCTATCGAAAGCACAGTTATCGATAAATATTGCTCTTGGCATACCCAGCTCCGTGAATTTGGCAGCCTTCAATGTTACCAGAACGAAAAACCCGGCTCTTGGCCGGGTTCGGATATTCGTGTGCGTTTCGCGTTACTTGTGCACTATGGGAAAAGTACGCGCAAAACCCCACCATGTCAATACCTTTATGCTGCTTCTTGATCTTTTTCCGAGTGAATCACCTGCCATATAGGCTGCTGGGCTTGCATATCCACTTCCTCGATAACTTTTTTCAGTGAATCCCACAAAGCAATCCAGTCCCTGTTCCAGTGCTTTGGCTCGATCGACACACCGAAAAAGGCATTCATCTCAGCCGCCACCCGCGCCGGCCCCCACTCCGCCGCGCCATGCACCTCCCCCTTATACGACTGCAGGGCCAGGGTGACCAGGTACTGCGCCTTTACGCGCTTGGCCGAGGTCAGATCGGGCAACGCCGCCTTGGCGGTGATCAGCAGCACAGCATTCAGCAGATGCCGCATGTTCATCGCAGGGTGATACAGGTAATGTCCGAACTGCTGCACCTGGAACGGCAGAGTGTCGATCGCGCGCAGCACCTTGCCGATCATGGCCAGGTGCGCGGCGCGGGCGGTGGACCGGCCGACTGGCGTGCGGCGCGTCTCGCTGATGCTGATCCTCTCGCGCACGACCTGGATGCGCTCTTCCTTGTCATCACCCAGCGCAGCGAATACAGCTTCATGCCGGCGCATGCGGGCGCCCTTCTTCACCGGCGCCGATTCTGCTCGATCAATGGCCGCAGCGCTGATCGACGCGTTCGATTCGTGCTGAGCCTCGGTCCATACCTGCCTTGCGTTGATCAGTTTCATGCTGATTCCCTCTTCAGATCTTTGATCAGTTCTCGATACTTGGCCTTCAGTGCCTTGAGCTCGTCGATGGTGTACTTGCGGGCCGAATGAGGGCCTTCAAGCCACTCGACCTTCTCAGCGCCGATCCGCCGCACCAGCTCAATGCGGTAATTCACGATGTCGCCGGACTTGTGGTTGTTGCATGGCGCGCATTGCTTCCAGACATTGAGCGGCTCAAAACGAAGCTCTGGGTTCGCTCCTACGGTGCGGTAGTGCCCGGCGTGGTATTGGCCTTCGTGATGGCGCCCGCAGCTCACGCAGGGCAATGCGGCGTCACGCAGGCGGACCCACTCGTTGAAAGCCTGCTGAGCCTCCCGGGCGTGATCGCCGCGAGTCTTCACTCGCTCCTTCGCTGCGCGGATCTCCTTGCGGCCTACCTCGGCAAGCGACTTGCGCGCCCTTTCCTGGTTGCGCGGGGCGTCGACGATCGCGCATGCCGGGCTGCATACGGCTTGTCCCAGGCGCTGCGGCACGAATGAGGCCCTGCACGTATCGACGCGGCATTTCTTCGGCTTGGGCGGTTTCCGCTCAATCGTCATGCGGCCTCCTGGCTCAGCAGGTCACTGAAAACCACGCCATGGCCGGTGAAGTACGCAGCCATGCGATCGGTGTACTGGATGCCCTGGCCGCGATTGAACAGGCTGGTCACCGGGAAACCATCCGGGCCAAACAGCTTGCAGCCGCCCATCATGCTCAGCTTCGTCTCGTAGGGAAGATGGCGCATGACCCGGTACCACTCAGCCTGAAACCCGGCATCCTCGTTCAGCAGGATCTGTACGCCGAAGTGCAGCTTGCAGTACCGGCGCGCGTCTCCTGCATCGCCGATCTGGGTCATTTCGGAAATGCGCTTGTACATGGCGAACCACAGGGCGTTCTGGTCGAGCGTGCGATCCTTCCCAGGGCGCAGGGAGACGACCACGAACTTCTTCTCCCGGTACATGGTGGTCAGGCAGGTGATGGCTTCGGAGAGCTTGGCCTGGCAGTTGACGGAGATTTTGTCAGTCATGCTTGGCCACCATCTTCCAGAGCATCACCAGCGGATAAAGCACTGGAAAAGTCAGAGGAAGCGAAAGAACCAACAGGTGACTGGCGAACTCAACGCCGCATTCGGCCGCGGCGTTAAGGTTCGACCAGAACCCAGTAAAAGACCGCTTGTACAGCTTCCAGAACTCCTTCATGGCTGCTCTCCCTTGCCCATGGCGGCGTCGATGATCAAATCCAGCTCGGGCTTAGCAGAGCCCCACTCGCTGACTGGGTATTGCTCAGCGTCGATCTCTACGCGGCCACGGATCGGCGCTGGCCCGGCGGCGTAGAAGTTGAGGTCGCAAGCATTCGCGCAAATCCACTGATACCGCTCTGCGTCCTTGCGCAGCTCCTCGTTCTCGGCCTTGAGCTGGCCGGCACCACGCTGCACAGTCTCCATCTGGCTGCGCAGCGAGCCGTTCTCCGCGTTGACGTGGCTGAACTGGGTGGCGATGTGCTCTTCTAGCGATACCTGGTCACGCTGCCAGTCGATATCGTCGTGGTAGTAGCCGAAGCGCTCGCAGAGACTGCGGTGGAAGTTTTTGAAGCTGGCCTTGAGTTGGTCAATTTCGGCACGAGCTGCCTGAATGGCCCGAAAGTTTGGGTTTTCGTCCCGCCGCTCGATTTCGGCGATCAGCTCGAGTGCGACTGTAGGAGTGCACACCATGTTCCAGAGGTCTTCCTTATCGGGAAAACTGCTATTCACGTCCTCAGCCAGCCGCTTCAGTTCGGTGTAGTCGCTCATTGCGCGATCCCCTTCAGCAAGGCCTGCAGCTGCTTCAACTTACCCAGGGCCTCGGCATTACTCTCCTGATCAGCCGCCACAGAAAGAGCCACTTCTTCGATGCGAGCCGCCATGGCCTTCATGCGCTGGCCAAACTCTTCAGCAAGCACGAACACTTCACCGGAGAGCGCAGCAAGTGAGTCCAGCACGCCGACTTCGGCTTTCTTGATGGAAACTACGGTTTGGGCTGCGGTCTTCGGCATGGCTTGTTCTTTCCTTGGTTTTTGGGTAGCGGTGGTGCGCTGGAAGTGACCATTGACTGGCTCGCGGATCAGGCCGTGTTCTTTCAGTGCGCCAAGGCAGGCGCGAACTGCCGGGAATTCAGCGCTGCTGGTTTTCGAGGCTTGCAGGGCCCGATGGATTTCGAGCGCGGCCCAGTGCTGCTGGATCGGGACGACTTGGAAGACCTTGCGGGCCAGTGCCGTCTGGCCGGCGAGCATCTGTTGTTGCCTGGTTTCGTTCATCAAAGGCTCTCCTTGCGTTGTGCCGCCGCAATAGCCTTGCGGGCTTTGCGTTTGCGCAAATACGTGTCGACACGATCAGCCTGGGCCTTCTTCAACCGCTGACGGTCATTGCGTGCTTTTGCCGCATCCACGATCTGGCGGACTTCAGCGAGCCTTTCGCGAAGATGTGGCGACGGATTCGCTTGGGATCCGGTGAGCAGCCCAGCAATGGCCTGGCCGTCGGCGGTGATTGGGGTGATGCGAAGATCTGCCAAGTACTGAGTGGCGGACTGCTGAGTAATCAGTTGCATCCGGACCGCTGACTCTATGGCGATGACCCGGCGCCCTGGGTCGAATCCAAGGGAGACGCTCCAGGTAGTTGGAATGGCTTCTGCCCGAGCCGTTGCCACCAGGCGGTCGTAGGCGCTGTTGAACGCCATGCGTGCGCCCACCTTGTCACCAAGCCGCAGGATCGGAGCAGCAGCGGTCATGGCCTGCTGGATCTCGGCCGTCATCACTACGGTTTCGATCTCGTCACTAGCGAGCAGCGCGATCGACCAGGCTTCATCTTTTCCTGGGCGGCCATCCATGAGTTGCACGCGCGACAGGATGTCCGCCATGGCGAGCTTGCCCTTCACTTCGAAGCGGCACGCCTTCAGTGCAGCCTTGACGACGGGTACCGGGTACGCACACAGGTCTTCAGCCATCATCGCCGCAGTTCCAGGGTTCATCTCCTGCCCCATGGCCTCAGCAGTGGCGCAGATCGCGGACGCCAGCCCGGCTACCTGCTGATCGTTCATTTCAGAGGTATTCATTGCGATCACCTGCTTGGCGCTTGGCCAGAACCATCTGGGCTGCCTGCTCCGCCGCGGAGAGGTTCGCCTCGGTACGCTCCATCTGGCGGGCAGTTGCCCCGTTGATGCGCTGGCCGGTAATCCACTGGGTGTGGTAGCTCTCGGCGTTGGCCAGCAGCTCGTTGAGGCTGTGGCACTTGCGGAGAATGGAAGCGTCACTGGTTTTCAGGTAATGGGCCGCCACATGGTGAGCAACATCGGCACCGAGACGATCCACAAGCTGGGCCATCTGCTTGCCGACCTTGCCATTCCACACCGGCCAGGCGCCGTAGCGCTTGCGGTAGGCCATGGCGTAGTTCGCCCAGACCTTGAAGGTCTTGCATGACTGGTCCTTTGGGCCTGGCATGTCGGCAGGGATTTCCACCCGAGGTACTTCGAGGCGATCCAGAACCACCAAGCCGCTGGACGGAGCCGGCTTGCCCGGACCGTCCTGCAAGTCCTGACTTGTCCCCTGATTGGTATCCTGATGATTGGTATCCTGATTTGTCGGATTTTTTTCCGACCCTGGCTCGGATTTTCTTCCGACCTTGCTCGGAGATTTTTCCGAGGTAGATCGGATTTTTTTCCGACCTTGGTTCTCTGGTGGGGTCGGATATTTTTCCGACCCATCAAGCTTCTGGTTCCACTCGACGGCCTTCTCGGTCAGCCGGAAAAGCGTGATGTTGGAAGTGCTGGAAAGTTCGATTAAACCGGCCTCGTCCAGGGCCTTCAGCATGCGATAGGCAGTGTCCGGCTTGTCAGTGAGAAGCGGCAGCTCCTCGACGATCTTGGCCTTGCTCAGCGCGAAGAAGATCCCATCGTCGGTCTTAACCGGCTTGGTCCAGCTCGGGCAGCCGTAGATGAAGGCGAACAGCAGGGCCTGCTGAGAATTCAGCCCCCACTCGAGCGCCTTCACCTGGTTGATCGTGATGGTGAATTGCATTTCAAGCGGCCTTTACCGACGCATCCATCACGTCGAGGCTGTGGCGAACATGGTTGATCTCTTGGCGGATCTGGGATTTCTCAAAAGTGCTGACGTGGTTGTCGCCCAGGGCTTCGTGGACCGCGATTGTCAGGTCTGCCACTTCCTTACCGACATTGATTAGGGATTTGGTCAGGGCTTGAGGCTCGGGCGCCTTCCGCGCCACCAGATCAAAACCAAACTCATTGGCCAGGGCCGCGAGCGGACGCATATCGCCGGTGTGCAGCAAAATCCCGAACAAGTGCTCAACCGTCAGGTGGTGAGCGTCGTTGTCCGGGTTGGCGCGCTGCAACAGACTGACGTGGGGAACGCCCATCTTCGCCGCCAGGGCCTTGGCCTCGTTGTCCAGCACAGCGCTCTGGCAGGACCGCAGAAAATCTTCCATTCGTAAAACCTCACTTTTGTTTCCGTGGCGCCCTGCCTTGGTGGTGGGCGATCATTTGTTCATCGAATCAGCGAGAGCCTGATCAGGCGGCCATTTCGGCCCAAGGAAACGACGGACATAGGGATTCTTTTTTGAAAGCACCTTCGGTCAACGCCTCCGCTCGCTTGGCAATAACTGGAGACATGCCGTGCTTCCCCCGAACCCATCCGGAAACGGTGCTTTGATCAACCTTGAGCTTTTCGGCGGTTGCCTCCTGCGTACCGAAGTAGTCAACGAGGCCCTTGTAAATTTCGGTCATGATGCCCCTCCATACGGGAATACCCATATATTAGATTATGGGAATGCCGATTTGCAAGAATATGGGAGCGCCCGTAATACTCCCGCAATGGAATTCAAAGACCGTTTAAAAGCCGCACGCCGGCACGCGAAGCTCAACCAGGCTGAACTGGCCGCCAAGGCGGGCATCACACAAACATCGATTTCTGACCTCGAGCGCGGGAAGTCGAAAGCTACTGCGCATGTTGTAAAGATTGCTGACGCTTGCGGTGTGAGTGCCAAGTGGCTGTCAGATGAGATCGGCCCTATGACATCAACGGCGGGGAGCGGACCGGCCGAGTCCAATGTCTCGATGGCCGTCCAGCCATCACGGTCCTTCCGATACCCTGTCATCAGCTGGGTCGCCGCCGGCGCCTGGGCAGAGGCTGTGGAGCCCTACCCGGCCGGAATTTCAGACACCTACGAGTTTTCCGAATACGACTCGAAAGGCCCGGCGTTCTGGCTGAAGGTCAAAGGCGATTCGATGACTGCGCCGGCCGGACAGAGCATCACGGAGGGTACGTTGATCCTGGTCGATACCGAAGTCGAGGTGGCCCCCGGCAAGCTGGTAATTGCCAAGCTCCCAGACAGCAATGAAGCAACATTCAAGAAATTGGTGAGCGATGGGGGGCGGCTGTTCTTGAAGCCGCTAAATTCTGGCTACCCAATCGAGCCGGTCGACGAGAATTGCCGGATTGTGGGCGTCGTGGTGCAGGCTCTGCAGAAGTTCTACTAGATGCCAAAGAAGCAGCCGGTGGATACCAAGGCAGCGACTGCTGCTGATATCGAACGATCCATCCAGGCCCTCAACAAAATGGCTGAGCGGCTTTGGGGTGATGGACGAGAGGCTGAGGCCAAGGCCCTCCTCGATGCCCTGGACGCGCTGAATCGGGCGCTCGATCGGATCAGGATTGGAGAAAGTCGCAGGGTTCTTCATTGAAACGTGCACGCCCCAGCTGAAGGCTGGGCGTATTAACAGCGAGGCTGATGGGTGATGGGGCTGCTCGACTTTTTATCCGACCTTCTCGGCGGTCTCGCTAATCTCCAGCCTTACGAAAAGCCTCGCAGGGTCTTCACGCGAGGCTTTGTTGCATTCTGCGTGATGGTGGCTGTTCTTGAGCTGATAGCGCTAAACCAGTTCTATGCAGCGCGTGGATGAGGTGAAGGCGAGAAGGATTGCGCGGGAGGATGGATGAGGAAAATTCGACTAGAACAAGGTCGATGCGTAGACTAAACGTCAAACTGAGAGAGGGCTGACCTGCGGGTTGAGGGGCACATGGAGCGAATAAATTTCAATCAAGGCAGGATCGCCTGGTGCTGCGAAGATAGCAAGATCACGCTTTCAATTCTTGCTCTCGAAACGGGCATTTCGGAGAGCACTCTCGAAAAAGCTATGTCTGAGGGGCGCGGTCTAACCTTCAATCAGCTCAAAAAAGTTGCAGAGTACTTTGGTCGTGGCATTCTTTTTTTTATGGAAGAAGGCCCTGCTGACTCAGTAAAAGTCCACACTGCAGCATTTAGAAGCATTGCAAACCAAAAGCCAACTATCTCGACAAAACTGCGGGCTCTTATTGAGCGTGCCGAACGTCAAAGAGATATCTATCTTGGCCTGCGCGAAGAAATAGGGCTTGACGATGATTTGGAATTTGTACCGCCAAAGCTATCAACCCATGCGCGCGAAGCAGCAAAAACCGCAAGAGCCTGGCTCGGACTATCAACCGAAAATACATTTGATCAATATCGTGCGGCGGTAGAGCGGAAAGGGATCTTGGTATTCCGAAGCAATGGATACAATGGTCAATGGCAGATAGCTAAAGACAATCCCGTTCTAGGTTTTTCTCTTTACGATCAGAAGTGCCCTCTGATTTTTGTAAAGAAACAGTATTTTGAAGCGCTGCAGACATTTACCATCATGCACGAGCTTGGTCACATACTTCTGCACAGAACGAGCTCAATTGACGATGATGCCGATCTTCATCATAGTAGTGGCTCGGAGCGTGAGGCAAATGAGTTTGCAGGACTAATACTTGTTCCTGACAGTTTCCTGGAAACAATTAGCATTCATGACAAACCAAATAACGCTGATGAGTACGATGAATGGCTGTCCCCATACAGAAAGCGATGGGGAGTAAGCGGTGAGGTTATTCTCCGAAGATTGCTTGACGCAGGCCGACTTAGCGGAGAAGAGTATGGAGCCTATCGCGCGTGGAGAAGCAAGCTAAAGATTCCCGAGCTTGATGGCGGAGGTAATAGAGGTTATCGACACCGCGAACCCAAACATATATTCGGGGATGGCTTTGTTCGCGTCGTATTAGACTCTCTTACTGCAAAAAATATTACGCTATCCAAAGCAAGCAGCTACCTTGATGGAATCAAGGTAAAGGATATACACGATCTTAAGGGATATTATGTGGGCGCTTGATGCTTCATCAATTATCTATGCCTGGGATAACTATCCTAAAGATCAATTCCCAAAACTATGGAGCTGGCTTGAAAGTTTGGCATTCATTGGAGAAATCTCCATTTCATCCGTAGCCCATCAAGAGGTTACTCATAAAATCCCAGAGTGCGGAAATTGGTTAGATACAGTTGAGATATCAATACTCCACCCAAATACCAAAATACTGCTCTGCGCAACTCGCTTAAAAGAAATGCTAGAAATCCAAGGAGACAAGTACGGCGCTGGCGTAGGTGAGAACGATTTAATTATTATAGCAACGGCTGAGTCAAATGGGATAAATTTGGTATCAAACGAAAAGGTTCAGTTTGACCTTCCAAAGACACTTTCCAAATATAAAATTCCAGCTGTATGCAAGAAAAAGATTCCTCCGACAACGTGTATTGATTTCTTAGAATTCATTAAGCAATCCAAAGAAACATTCTAATCAAGCCCGGCCCAGCGCCGGGCTTTTTGTTTCCGCCCTCCCCGCCTGACCCCGTAGCCCGCCATTGGCGGGCTTTCTGTTGGGTGATGGCGCGGGGCCAGAATGGTAGAATGATCACCTTTTGGGGAGGGATACCTATGCGAGGGTTTGGAATTCTTGCGATCGTGCTCGGGGTTATCGTCATGCTCAGCGCGATGGTCATGGACGTTTCTGTTCCGGCCGGTATGGGTCGGGTGAATAACTTGGGGCTAATGGCTGACCGCCAGAATTACACCATCATCGGCGGCGTACTTCTGATTGCCGGGCTGCTGATGGCGATGCTTGGCCGTCGCAACCAAGGCGCTCCTGTAGCAACGCTCGACTCGGGCACCAGGCCTTGCCCTATGTGTGCTGAGACAATCAAGAACGCCGCCATCAAGTGCAAGCACTGCGGTGCCGATATTGATGCAGCCAAGGAGCCACGCCTGAAGAATGGCTGGGTTGCTTCAGTTCCATGCAGAGATATCGAAGAGCAAGATCGTGTGAGAGATGCAATATCTGCTCTTGATCTGCCTGTAGTCCAAATGATCGGCCTGGCTATCGGTGCTGGCCCCTTCGAAACAAAAGATGAAGCCAAACAGGCTCTGGCCGTTTTACGCAATGAGCCAAGGCTTTTCAGTGAGGTCGTATATCGGGACTCGGTGAGCGGCAAGTACCCGCCGATCTCTGACTAGAAACAGGAATCCATCCGAGGCCCGCTAAGTGCGGGCTTTTTTGTGTCCGCCGGAGAGGTATTCATTCGAGGTCCCTACTCATTCAAACGATTAGCTTCACTTCCCTATTGCCAATTTATGGCAGCATAAATACTGTATATATATACAGTATTAACAAGGAGCGAGCCGTGAACCAAGCACCATCCCAAAAACCAAAACAAAGAAACTCCTATGAGCTGGTAGGTCGACGCATACAGGGAATAATCGCCTCCCCTGGTGTGCAGAAGATTCAAATGGTTGTCGTCTCAAGGCGTGACGACGAGAGCCAGGAAGCATGGCAGCAGGTGATCCAGGATATCGGCGATACCGTCGGCATTCGCGTAGAGCATTTACATGATGGGGCCGTCAGGATCGGCTGGCGAGAATATTGCGACGCATAAATGAGCCCGCCTTTGAGCGGGCTTTTTATCGCCTCCTATAAAAAATATGGGAATACCCATTGACCATGAATATGGGATTACCTATATTTGTATCCAGGCCAGCGACACAGGCCCAGCAGCGAAAGCCGCGCCGCTCTTTAACAACACGAAATCTTCGCGGATCGATCCCCGGAAACGGGCACAGCGCGAAACACAAACTTCGATCCCCATGCAGGCTCTGGAACCTGCCGGACTCCACTCATTGGAGGACGCCAAACCATGCAAGCCAGCCGGCGAAGAACACCGAACACGAAATGTGTGACGCCGGCCAGGTGGGGAAACCGCGGCGCCGCGCATGGGGCGGATAGCAACACGGAATTTTTCACTGATGCACCTGGGCGACCGGGTGCATTGGGAAAACAACCGGAGAAAACGAAATGCCAACGAAGCGCGGAAGCGAAATTGAAGTGGGTGACGTTATCTATGTCGGCATCGGCAGTCGCACAGGCCGAGTGATTGAGTTCAAAGCCCACCCCCGGCTTGCAGAGCTGAACCCTGGCTACACCGGTCGCGTAGCGGTTACTGATCGCGGCTCGATCACGATAATTGATCAGTTGCCAACCAGGATGCCGGCGTGACGGACCTTTTCACTTCTGCCACCGCATCGGTGGCAGCGGGAAACAACCGGAGGGATTCACGATGTTCAACATGGCAACCATGGCGGCTGACGAATGCCGCGAAGACAAAGCAGATCGCGCCTACTACAGCTGGCTTTCCAAGGTGGAAAAGCTGACCGGCCAGACCATCGAGCTTGGCTCGCAGGAAGAGAGCGACTTTGGAGACTTTCACCGGGAAGGCCTCACCCCGACAGAGGCTGTGACCGAGATGCTCGCCCAGCAGGAGCTGGAGCGCGCAGCTTGACGATTTCACTGGCTGGCCTTGGCGACAGGGCCAGACGGGAAATCAACCGATCAAGCACGGAGCATCAAATGAGCAAACAAACCCTTCAAGCGCTGCTTGCCGAGCGCGTCACTGCATACGCCCAGTCCGACCGTCCGCGCGAATTGATCGACGAGGGCATCGAAGAGATGTTCAAGTCCGTCGTCAAGGATGCATTCCGCTCCTATGGCGACTTCTCTGGCCAGATCAAACAGGCCGTAAAGGACGCCCTTCCGGCGAACGTCTCCGATATGTTCGAGCTTCAGCGGTACAACGCCCTGATCGCCAACGCCCTGCGTCAGCGCTGGGAAGCGGCGGCCATGGGGTCGGTAATCCTCGAGCACGCCGACAAGTCAATTACGGAAGTGCTTTCTGCCGATGGCCTGCTGACCGGCGAGGTTTCACTGAAAGCCCTGCTCGACGAGTTTATCGGCGATCACAGGGATCAGGCCGCCGAAGAGCGCTGGAGTAGTCCTGACATACGATTCGAAGAAAGCATCAGCGGGTCGACCGAGTTCCTCTACATCGCTTTCGACCCTGAGCCAGAAGACAGTAGCGAGCGGCAGATCTATGGTTCCAGCGGGCGTAGCAAATATAACCTGAAGCACTCGCTTCACATCCATATCAAGGGCGACCGCGAAACCGGCGACAGGTTCCGCCCGAAAGAGCAGTACGGCGAAGTGATGAGTGCCAAGCTCGACGACAAAAAGATTACGCTCAACATGAACATCAGGACGAAGTGGGAGCGCATGCTCGCGTCCTTGTACTTCGGCAATGCGATTCTTGTTATCGACTGCGACCCCGACGACTTCAGCTACGGTCTCGACGACTGACCCCTTTCCCGGAAGAGGTCGCTCTCTCCGCTTAAGCCAAACCTGATTTTCGCGAAAGCCAACAACGCGGCCTGGATTCGTTCGGCCTGAATTTGGCTCCGGCCTCGATAGACCAACGCTCTTTAGCTCCACCACACCAAAGATTCAAGGTAGCGAGCCGAACGCCTTCAAGTCTGGTACAGGGGATGCCTCACCCCGTGGCCAGCAGCGTAGATGGCCCTAGATCAAAGAGTGCTGACGGATGGGATGCCATTGCATGGACTACATCGCGGTCAGTGAGAAGGAATCACCTAACACCAGCATCCCTTCTGGATCTGGCCAGACGCCGTATCTCAGTGCCAGCGTGATGCTTTCGAGTAACCTTCGAGTGCCTAAAGAACACAATGGACCCCGCAGTCAGCGCAATCAGCACCATCCGCAGGGCCAGCGCTACGGCCTCCATCCCGGTCTTGGTTCGACTGAACCCCATCGACATCAGGATGAGCACCATAAGCAAAAAGCCCAACTCAAGCGAAACCAGAATGATCGAGGCGCGCATCAAGCGGTTCTTACGGATAGCCCTCGTTGCCGCCCTGGTGAGCGCCCTGGTAATCCCAGTCGCTGAAAGCATCTTCATCACCAGCACCACCGGGAAGCTCGTGATGCGATCAATCGACTTCTTCGCCTTCGCGGCAATGGCTTTCAGTTTTTCCAACGCATATCTCCTCAACCGGCGCCTGAACAAGAACGACGAATTGTAGGCTTCAGCTCAACCTGCGCGGAGGGCACGACCCTGAAATAGATGAACGAATTACCTTGCGGGTCGCAGTAAGCCTGAAGGCTGCGACCGACGCCGGGCAGGCAGCGGCCAGTTAGGCCATTCGATGTCACCGCGCATCGGCCGGGTTTCCGGTGGGCCACCATCGCGCACGAAGAAAACTTGACGCTTCAAACCCAGGCCGTCGCCAGTCGCGGGCCTGGGCTCCCTTCCTGCTTCTCCCCCGAACCCAACAGAAAGCACTCCACGGCGCCCACCGGCAAACAGCTGTGCGCGAGTGCTTTCGATTGGATTTGAACCACGAACACTGGAGGTCGCCATGCTCGAACAGATCGACAAACTCATCGATGACCTGGGCAAGGCGAGCCACCTTGCCTACCTGAAACGCGAGCGAGTGCGGATTCAAGCGGACGCCCGGCCCAAGTGTGGCAATTGCTACTTCTGGATGAAGTCCCGCGAGTGCCCGGCTGAGAAGAACGTGAACGGTATGAGCCGCGGACCATCGTGCAACGGCGTCGCCTGCCAGAAGTTTCAGGCGTGCCCACGCAAACAAGAGACGTTCGCCAAGCTCCTTTCAGACAACGAAGCCGAAATTACCGCGGTTACCGCTTAACTCGCCATGCAGGAGGCGACCATGAACGCAGCACTGAAGATTTGCCAGGAGCGCTTCGACGCTTTGTTGCCTGCTGAGGCACCCGACAACAGCGAAGCCGAGCGCGAATGGCTGGAGCATGCGGCGGAACAGTTGGTGTGCGGCGCTGACGTGTCGTGGAAGCGGCGCTACAGCAAGCCAGTCACCGTCACGGCTGATCAGTTCGCCACCTACCTCCAGGGCCACCTGAATCAGCGGCAGATCGACGACCTGGACGAGCGTGATTCGTTCGCTCGCCTGGTTCTTGCCGCGGTCGTTGGGAGCCAGAGCGAATCCTACAGCCATGCCGGCGATTTACTCGGTTCAGAAAGGCCTGTTCAGGCCCTGGAACAGATCGCCATGGCCCTGCTCAGGCCCTACGCCGCCGACGCGGTGGCGGCTGAGCAGGAAGAGCGGGAAGACGATGTGGATGGCGATCTATGAGCCCTCACATCCTCATCGACCAGGCCCTCGACGGGGTCGCCGATCCAAATAGCCAGTCGGACATCGACGTCCTGGTGCAGGCGCTTATCACTCGCCTGTTCACCGATGGCGCAATCACCACTGACGAGTTCAACCACTACTGCAAGCGCCTGATGGAAGCCTGTCAGCGGCGCAAGGAGGCAATGTGAGTACTGCACCAGTTAAGTCCCTGATCGATGAACAGTTCGACGAAATCGAAGCGAAGCTGGTCATGCTGGGCTTCGGCCTTCCCTTCAACGAAGTGATCGGCCTGCCGCGAGAGCGTGCCGTGGCCAGCCTGCCCCAGCGCCTGGCGCCGACGATGAAGGGCGGCCGGATCGCGGTGAGGGTTCGGCCATGAGTAGTCGCCAGGTTGCCCGCCGCGCGGCCTACTGGCGCGGATCTGCAATCACCCTTCTCTTCTGCACCTTCCTGATGCTGCTGGGCGCCCTCGCCGATCGCATCACTTCCTAAACCACCTCTTCAAGCGCTGCGAGATTCGCGGCAAGGAACTCCCGTGTCCGCACAAACCGAACTGGCCGTAGTGCCGCCTCAAGAAACTGCCCTCACCGTCTACAGCACGCCGAACGGCCTTGAACCATGGCTGCAACAGATCCGCAGCAAGATCGATGGCTTCACTCCGGACATCAGCACTCGAAAGGGTCGTGAAGCAATCGCATCAATGGCCTATGCCGTAGCCCGCTCCAAAACAGCCCTGGATGACGTCGGCAAGAAGCTGGTCGCCGACCTGAAGGAAGTGCCGAAGAAGATCGACGCCGAGCGCAAGCGCGTCCGGGACACCCTGGAAGCATGGCAGGAAGAAGTCCGCCGGCCGCTGAATGAATGGGAAGAGGCTGAGGCTGCCAAGAAACGAGAGATCGAAGCCTGGGTTGGCGAACTGCGCTTGGACCCGCAGATCATCAGTGCCGCCGACTCCGAGTACCTTCGAATCAGCATCGGAGCCTTTGAAAACATAGTGATCGACGGTGAGTGGCTGGGCGATCACGAAGCCGAGGCACTTCGATTAAAGGCAGACACTTTGGCAGCCCTGCGTTCCGCCCTCGAAAAGCGCGAACAGTACGAAGCAGAACAGGCCGAGCTTGCCCGCCTGCGCGCCGAGGCTGAAGCCCGCGAGCAGAAGGATCGTGAGGAGCGCATCGCCCGGGAAGCCGCCGAGCGCGCCCGTATCGAAGCCGAGCAGAAAGCCCAGGCCGAGCGTGAAGCCACTTTGCGCCGCGAGCAGGAAGCCAAAGCCGCCGCCGAGCGCCGTGAACTGGAACTGAAGCTGCAGGCCGAGCAAGCCGAACGCGCAGCGGCCCAGGCGAAAGCGGATCAGGCTGCCGCCGAACAGCGCGCTGAGCAAGCTGCCGAACAGGCGCGCATTGAAGAACGCCGCCGGGCAGACGCCGCTGCCGCCGAGATCGTGCGACAGCAGCAGGCCAGGGAAGCCGACAAGGCCCACAAATCCAGGGTTATGGGCACCGCGAAAGAGGCGCTGATGTCGATGAACATCACCGAGGAATTGGCCAAGGCCATTGTGCTCAAGATCGCCCGCGGCGAAGTCCCGAACATCACCATCAACTTCTGAGGTAGCCGCCATGAGCAGCACCATTATCGTGCCGGAGCAGCGCCGCCAGTCAGTGGCTGCGCAAGGCCCCGTCGACAACAGCATCATGGCGGTGATCAGCCGGGCGGCCGCCGATCCAACCTGCGACATCGAGAAGATGGAGCGCCTCCTGGCCATGCATGAGCGTATGCAGGCCAAGACAGCGGAGGCGGCCTTTAACGCCGGCATGGCGCAGATGCAGTGCGAGATCCCTACAGTGTTCGAAGCCGCGGTGAACCTGCACACCGGCAACGCTTACGCCACGCTCGACGACATCACGCGCATTATCAAACCGATCATGCAGCGACACGGCTTCGCGATCACCTTCAAGGTGGAGAACCAAGAGAAGTCGATCAGCGTCACCGGCATCCTGATGCACCGCGACGGCCACCGTGAGCAGACCACCATGACCTTGCCGGCCGACATCGGCAAAGGCAGGAATGAGGTTCAGGCGGTCGGCTCCTCCACCACCTACGGCAAGCGCTACGTCATGTGCGCCCTGCTCAACATCACGACCAGCGAGGTTCGGGACGATGACGCTCAGTCGGCGGATGGCTCCGATACCGCCGAAATGCGCGCCCAGGCGGTGACCGAGATCCTTGCCCAGGTCGAAGCGGCCGCATCCCCCGATGAGCTCAAGGATGTCTGGCAGGCATCGCTGAAGGTTCTGCAGGCCAGCGGCGACAAGGCCGGTTACGACACGGTAAAGATCGCCGTGACCAAGCGGAAGACATTACTGGAGGCCAATTCATGATTATCGTCAATTGCACCCAGGGCTCGCCCGAGTGGCTGAAGGCCCGCGCTGGAGTTATCACCGCCAGCATGTTCAGCACCGCCCGCTCGAAGGTGAACGGGCTCACCACGCAGCAGCGCACATACGTCGACGCCATCCTGGCCGGTCACAGTGAAGCCAAGGCGCGTGACCTGGCGGCCTACAAAGCTCCGCCGAAGGCCGAAGTTGTGCAAAGGGCGCTGGATGGCGAAAAGGTGGGCGAGCCATCGAATGCCGCCCTCACCTACGCCTTCGAGCTTGCCGTCGAGCGCATCGGCGGCGCCCCGCTCGACGGGGGCTTCGAGACTTGGCAAATGCGTCGAGGACACGAGATGGAGCCCGACGCCCGGATGGAGCACGAGCTTCAGACAGGCCTGATCGTTACTCAGGTCGGCCTGGTCAAGACCGACGACGGCGTGTTCGGCGCCAGCGCGGACGGCTTCATCGGCGAAGACGGCGGTAGCGAGTACAAGTGCTTCCTGGCCCCGGACAAGCTGCGCGCATTCCATATCGATAACGACGCCAGCGAAGTCATCGACCAGGTGCAGGGCTGCATGTGGATCACCGGCCGCAAGTGGTGGCATATCGGGATGTACTGCCCCCTCCTTAAGCCGGTCGGGCGCCAACTCTGGCTGCAAGAGTTCAAGCGGGATGACGACTACATCGAAAAGCTCGAGGAAGACCTGTGGGAGTTCAAGCTGCTGGTCGATCAGTACGAGGCAAAGCTGAGGAGTAAGGCGGCATGATCAGCAATCACTTGAGCCTGGTCGAAGCTCTTCGGCCAGCATCCAACGAACTGGCCGCCCAGGTCGAGCAGTTCCTGGCGGCCGGCGGGAAGATCGAAGAGGCCGAGCCTATCGGTTACAAGCCCAAGCCGATCACCTACCGCAACCAAATGCCGCCAGCGCCGAAGCCGTTCGTACGGAGACGGGTTGAGCCTGAGCCTAAGCCGCTCACCCCGGCGGACATTCGTCACCAGAAGCGCATGGCCCTCGTCGAGAAGATCAGAGGCATGGCGCCCACGCACACCCAGTCTGAGATTGTGGAAGTCTTGGGGATCGGCCGTCGCCAGCTCTACAACATCGCTCAGGACTACTGCCTAACGTTCAAACGCCCAGTCCGCGGCGGCGCGAACGACGCCCATCGAACTGAGCAAATGAAGTCCAGGGACGCGAAGCTCGCCGAGCGTATCAAGGCGTTCAAGGAACTGGGCATCACTCGGCGCCAGGTGTGCGGGAAACTTGGTATCGCAAACAAGACCCTCGAGCGAATCCTCGCCGAACACGGGATCGACTATCCAAAAGCACAGCGCGGCTGCACTTCATGCGTCGCATAGCCCGCATCCAGCAACGCAAACGACAGACCTGGCTGGCACTGCCGGCCAGCGGAATTAAAGAGGTAGGCCATGGCCAAGAGCAACGCGCAATTGCAGAAGGACAAACGCGCCAAGGAGAAGGCGCTGCTCGAGCGGATCGGCGCCGAGAAACGTTCGCTGATTGTTTCGAAAGCTCTCGATGACGCCCTGCTGATCCTCGGCGAGCGCCACGGCTTCGAGGAATGGCAGGAAACGATCTCTACGATGGTGATCAACTTGTCTGCAGCGCCCGCAGAAGAATCCGCCCGCTACGCCACCATGTCGCGACCTGAAATTGTCGTTACTGAAAAGTGGTCGCGACAGCTTGATAAGTTCGCAGAGACCGGATTTGAGGCGTAGCTCGAGCCTAACTCCTCTTGCGCTGATTCTCTTCTTCGATGGTTTTCTCTGCGATCTGAAGCCCTCGCTTGTAAGCCTCTTCCTTGCTTGGGAGGCCATATGCGTGCGCTACAGCACCTCCTGGAAACTTGACCGACACACGGTATTCGCTCTTTTCGGGATTATCCGTAGGCGACGAGAGGACATAGATGTCGGCTTTAGTGCCGTCATGATGGGTATACGCGCCATCTGGCATATCACTCATTTTGCCTCCTATAACCGGCCCCATGCCGGTCACCCGTAATACCCCAACCCAAACCAAATTGCCACCACGATTAGGGGAGCGGTGACTAGTCCCGCATACCGGCGGTAAACCTCATTTGACTTGATGACATTTTTCTAAAAGGATGAGCTCCTAAGCCTGCTTCTTTGTGAAGCTCATAAATCATTGCCCTGCAAGCATCGAAGCAGGCCCGCACGTTGGTCGTCGTCAGACTGGTTTGCCAACCGACTGGAAACTGCTGTTCATGAGGCCAAATCATATCTTCAGTTTCCACTGAAAAGCTGTACGTTTCGGTCCTACCATGAGCCATTTCATTTCGGAACTTTATCGCCGCGGCGACCTCAGGATAGGACTCATCGATACTGGAAGCTTGTAGACCGACCTTTCCCCTAAGAAGTTTGTATTTAGTCCAGACGGGTGTTCTGTCCGTTTTTTCGTTCCATTTTTCAAACCCACTCAGGCTGCCTAGATGATTGAGGTACGCCTCAATCATGAAGCCAGAAAGTATTAAGGAGTTCAGCAGGTTGTAAGAACGACCCTCTTCCTCATTTTCTGCGGAAGTTAAGGCGGCTCTAGCTCCTACGTGAAGAAAAGTGAAGGTGAAAAGTTTCGTTTCTCCGATGATATTTCCAGACATTTTAGATCCTCAGTGCCGGTCTCCCGTAATACCCCAACCTAAACCAAATTGCCACCATGCCGCATCCGGCCACGGAGGGCGGCGCCTACCCGAGGTAATCGCAATGCCTGTTTTTCACAGCGTCATCCACAAGATCGACAAAAAGCCAGATGGCAGCCCTGCCGTTCTGTTTCTCGGCGGCGCCGAGCAGGTCGAGAGCCAGGCTCGCGACGATCTGATGTGCCAGTTCAGCGAAAGCTACAACGCCACCTCCAGCAAGGGCTGGGGCTGCTTCCACGCCGAATCGGGCGCATATCCGCTGAGTAGATGGCTCGACAAGTACCTGGCCGGCGGTAGCGGCTTTCTGGACTTCAGCACTACCGCCGTCGAGCACCTGACAAAGCTGATGGAAGAGTCGAACCTGACAACCGGCGGGCACGCGCTCTTCTGCCACTACCAGCAAGGTATGACAGAATACTTGGTCATTGCCCTGGTGCAGGAGACGGATGCGGTGACCATGACCGAAGAGCTGAGCCTGATGACGGTCAAGCGCCTGGATCTGGATCACATCCGCCTGGCGGCTCGCATTAACCTGAGCGAGTGGAAGGACAACCCGAAATCGCGCCAGTACATCTCGTACATCAAGGGGAGGCAGGGCCGCAAAATCAGCGAGTACTTCCGCGACTTCATCGGGTGCCAGGAAGGAATCGACGCCCCGGGCGAAACGCGGACTCTGCTCAAGGCCTTCAATGACTTCGTTGAAAGCGAGGATCTTGCCGAAGAATCCGCTCGAGAGAAAACACAGGCACTGGTGAGCTACTCAATGGCCCAGGCCAAGCTGGGCGAGCCGATTACGCTTGACGAACTGTCGGAGCTGATCGACGAAGACCAGCCGAAAAGCTTCTACGACTTCATTAAGGCGAAGGACTATGGGCTGTCCGACACGCTGCCGCCGGACAAAAAGACCCTCAACAAATTCCGGCGCTTCACTGGTCGGGCCGAGGGTCTGTCGATAAGTTTCGAGCAACATCTGCTCGGTTCCAAGATCGAGTTCGACGAGGCCGGTGGCACGCTGACTTTGCGCGGACTTCCTACTCAGCTCACCGAGCAGCTCAAGCGTGCCTCCAGCTCTCTGGGATGATCAGAGCTTTTTAAACGTCAGCGTGGTGTTCTGTGGGGGATAGATTGACATGCTGTCACGAACTTCGTAGCTAGCAATCACTTCTCCCGCTTCGTTTATCTCATCGTAGTAATCGATGTCGGTATCTCGGCCTTTGCGCTGCTCTGACTTTGAGCTGGTGTGCTTGAGTTCGTGACCTTCAGGTATCCCAATCAACTTGCGATGCTCTTCGCTCATTTCAGCTCCCTAATCCGGCCCCATGCCGGGCCATCAACCAATAGCCCACAAACTCGAATCACGCCAGCCGGCGAGGATCAACCATGCCCATTACCTATGGAAGCGTCTGCAGCGGCATTGAAGCTGCGACCCAGGCCTGGCACCCGCTAGGAATGCGTGCCGCCTGGTTCGCTGAGATTGAGCCGTTCCCGTGCGCGGTGCTGGCCCACCACTACCCCGATACGCCAAACCTCGGCGACATGACCCGTTTGGCTGCCCTGGTGCTGGCCGGCAAGATCGCCGCGCCGGATATCCTCGTCGGCGGCACACCCTGCCAGGCCTTCAGCGTGGCCGGTATGCGCGAAGGCCTAACCGATCCCCGCGGCGCCCTCACCATCAAATACGTGGAGCTTGCAGATGCAGTTGACTATGTTCGAGCAAGTCAGCGAAAGCCGCCCTGCATCATTGTCTGGGAGAACGTCCCCGGCGTCCTCAGTGACAAGGGGAACGCCTTCGGATGCTTTCTTGGCGCGCTTGCTGGGGAAGACTGCGAGCTGCAGCCTCCAGGGAAAAAGTGGCAGGACGCTGGTTGTGTGTATGGACCCAAAAGAACAATCGCGTGGCGGGTCCTGGACGCCCAATATTTCGGCCTGGCCCAACGACGCCGTCGTGTGTTCGTTGTCGCAAGTGCTCGAGACGGGTTCGATCCCACCGAGGTTCTTTTTGAGCGCGAAGGCATGCGCCGGGATACTGCGCCGCGCCGAGGCGAGGGGCAAGACGTTACCGGAACAGCTCCTTTCGGCCCTGCGCTCCAGTGCGGATGCGGATACGTCTTCGGGGAATCCCTAGGCGTCTACGGCTGCCCGAACTGCGAGGGCGACGAGGGCCCGGCGATCGGGATGTTCGGCGGGATACCGGCATTCGGCGGTCACAGCCTGGGCGGCTCGATCGAGCGCGCAGCAACACTCACCGCGAAAGACAGTCGGCTGGACATGGAGAGCGAGACATTTTTCGTCGTGCCGCCGATTGACGCGAGCTACGGCCGGCTCCACGGGTGCAGTCACCAAGATGCAAATCACGGCCATAGCCATCTGGTGGTGCACGGAACACAAGACCCTGACATCCGAGTAGACCAGGCGCACACGCTGGGCAGGAACAATGGGGCCGAGAATGCACTGCTTGATGTCCGCCCTATATCCGTGACGCTTCGAGGGCGCGATGGCGGCGGAACCGCCGAACTCGGCGGCGATGTGCAGAACTGCCTCAGGGCTTCGGCCGGCGGCGGCGACAAGGCCTATGCGTTGGTTGATTCGGCTGTGCGGCGCCTCACTCCCGTCGAGTGCGAGCGCCTTCAGGGCATGGCCGACAACTACACGCTGATCCCGTGGCGCGGCAAGCCTGCCAGCGAATGTCCTGATGGACCGCGCTATAAGGCGATCGGCAACAGCAAGGCAGTCACCGTGGTTCGCTGGATCGGGATGCGGATTCTGCGACAGATCGACGGCCTAGGTTGATCAGTCCCACAGATTGTTTTGCGCATCAATAAGCGGTTGCGATGTTCCATGCTCCCTCTGACTTCGGAGCCAGTCCCTGCTCCTGGGTACGTTGAAAACTCGAACGTTGTTACGCATCAATTGAAGCGCAGTTCCAGAGATGCGATACCAGCCGCAGCCCGCACAATCCACCAGCCGGCCTTGTTGAATATCAGGGACATCCGTCGCTGGCTCATCACAAACAAAGCATCGCATATCTCACCCCCATTGATTGATCGCTGAACTGTAGCTGATCTCAGTTTTGAAGCTCCTCCACCAACTTCGCCCCAAGCTCTCGGCCGGCGACCTGGGCCAGGCCTCGGTCGGGGAATGTGCGATCACCAGCGACAACTGGCACCACCACTTCCCCGCCACGCTTCACCTCGACGTTGATCCGCCAGGTCTCTCGGCCTTCCTCGTCTTTCTCGCACTCCATGTAGTTCCAGAGCTGAAATCCTTCCAGCTCGTCATAGATATCGTGCTTTGTCATGGGCCTACCCGATTTGAGGAAGGCGCCATCGTACAACGCCTTGGAGTCAGGAGAGCCATAAATGCCAAGGCAACGCATTCAACCAGGCCGACACCGATAGAAAAAGCTCAATCAGGAGATTCCCAGCGACCTGAAGCAGCAGATCTTCAAATACTCGACTCATCAAACTCACCACACTGATTCCGATGCCGTGTGATTCCGGCGAAGGCTCATTTTCGCCCAAACGAAATGAACAGGGGGTGGAAAACGCAATTTGTTCAAACGACCGTTCGTCGACATCGGAGATGTTACCCATGCCCACAGAAAACAAGTCGACCGAGCCCAGGCTCAGCTTCAACACGCCAGACGCCGGTCGCGGCTATATCGCCAAGCTGTTCGAGACCACGCTCAGGCGCCATGACTACCGCCAGTACATCCGTGATCGCCTTGCTGGTGACTTCGCTTGCACGCTTGCGGAGCACTTCGAAGAGCGCGCAGCGCGCGAGCAGGCCCTACAGCAGCGCCTCACGGCGCAGGATCAGCGGGCGGACGAGCTGCAAGCCGAACTGGACGCGCTGAAAGCCGCACAGGGCATAGCAGTGAGTCAGGTCAGGTCGCACGGGTCCTGCTGCTGGGAAGACATTAGCGGCGAGTCGCTGGAGCTTGTTCGTGCGCAGCCGGAAGAGTACGAGGTGCGCACGCTCTACGCGGCCCCGCCACAGGGAGAGCCGGTGGCCTGGGAGCTTGAAGTCGAGGGCTACAAGACGACCTTGATCGACAACTATCAGCGAGCATTGTCCGAACAGGAGCACTTTCTGGGGCGTGGTCGAAATGCCGTGATCCACAACCTGTACCGAGAGCGGCCCGCGCCGGTAGCGGTGGCGTTGCCTGAGCCTACCGAAGACTGGCGCATGAACCCCTGCAAGCAAGGTCACCACGATGTAGGCGCCGCCGGCGGTGTAGCGCACTGCTACCAGTGTGACGAAAAGATCGTCGCCGCTACCACGCAAGAGGCCTTCGAGCTCTGGAACGCGGCACACCCCGGCCTGTAACCCTCCCCTTTCAACTCTCTCAACTCGGCCGCAAGGCTGAAAGGACAAGTCATGCCTATCGAAAAGATATCGTTCGTCAACGGCGCGCCGGCGAAGTGCGGGTGCCAAATGGATTTCAGCTCCGGCGGTGGCGAGTGTTCGGACGTGCTCCACGTGATGCCCTGCGCTTTGCACAGCCCCAAACCCTTCGGGCCGGTGGACGTTAAGCGCGACGAGGATGGCTGGTGGCATCACCCGGGCATACCGGACTTCGGCGGTGGCGAAGATCCAGCGCCCTACAAGGCCTGGGTGGCACAGCTGGGCCTTGAGCTGAAGACCTGGGACATGGACGCCGATCTGGCGAGCCACCCGTATTTTGACGGCGGCTGTCACTGCAATGGCTGGGATCCGCAATCACCAGGCCCCGAGTGGTTCCTGATGGGGATCTTCGATACCGAGGAAGGCCCGCATGTGCAGTGGGCTCGGCGGGTGGCGCCATGATCCTACTCAGCATCCCCGCACTGCTGTTCCTGGGCCAGCACATCTACCGAGGGCCGAAGCGATGAGCGAATACCAACTCTACAAAGGTGACTGCCTTGAGCAGTTGCTGCAGATGCCAGACAACAGCGTTGACAGCATCGTAACCGACCCGCCCTACGGCCTTTCATTCATGGGAAAAAAATGGGACCACGACGTTCCGGCGGTCGAGGTATGGGCTGAGTGCCTGCGCGTTCTCAAGCCGGGCGGTCACCTGCTGGCCTTCGCCGGTACCCGCACTCAGCACCGTATGGCTGTGCGGATCGAGGACGCCGGCTTCGAGATCCGCGACATGATCGCCTGGGTTTATGGCTCGGGGTTCCCGAAATCGCACAACCTCGACGGCGAGCATGAAGGCTGGGGCACGGCGCTGAAGCCTGCATTGGAACCCATCACCGTGGCGCGCAAGCCATTCCCGGGCACTGTCGCGGAAAACGTGCAAGCTCATGGCACCGGGGCGCTGAACATCGATAGCTGCCGCGTGAACACAAATAACGACACCGCCAGAATCAGCAACGGCGCAATCAGGGGCGGTAAGTTCGCAGCCGGCGGATCTGCCCCTGGCCCGATCGCCGGCGGGCACGACGCCGGCAGATGGCCCGCAAACCTGATCCATGACGGCAGTCGTGAGGTGCTAGCGGCATTCCCTGATGCCCCAGGCCAACTGGCTGCTGTAAGCACCAGCGACACACAGCGAGCCGGTCAAAACTGCTACGGCAATATGAAGCGGGGCCGCGGCAAAGAGGCCAGTGCAAATAGCGATAATTCTGGCGTCGTCGGCTTTCAGATGAAACCCGGAACCCGGCGACTGGATTCTGGCAGCGCCGCCCGCTTCTTCTACTGCGCCAAGACCAGTCGCGCCGATCGCCATGAAGGTCTGGCCAATCCCGGCCCGCAGTTCACCAGCGGCACCACCCTGCGCAAAGTCGAGAACGTCGGTACCACCGGAAACAACCACCCAACGGTGAAGCCGACAGACCTCATGGCCTACCTGCTGCGCCTGGTCACACCGCTAGGCGGTACCGTGCTTGACCCGTACATGGGCAGCGGCAGCACTGGGAAGGCGGCAATGCGCGAGGGCTTCCGCTTCATCGGCATCGAGCGAGACCAAGACGAGCACGGAAACTGTCTCGGGTATATGGCGATCGCCCGTGCACGAATCGAGCATGAGCGAAACAAACCGAAGCAGTTGAACTTGGAGGAGTTCGCCACAGCCCGTGTTGCAGTCGACGGATAGCCAGGACAACGGACTGGGCGAACGCTGAAACCATAGCCAGGCGCAACGCCGGCGACCATCAGACCTTTCCGGAAACCCTGCATCAACAATCTGAACTGGCGCCCGTACCGGCCAGCACTCTCGCCCCTTTACGAAGGCGCTGAACCGGCCGGGCGGCGCCACTCTACAAACTGTCGTAACAACTGTCCCGAACACAATTCTGAATAAACCTGAAGTCCCGTCATTGGCGGGCAAGGAGCCCCTATGCCTCAAGAGACCAAGACCCGCTCACTGCTGGAGCGCCTCACTGCTCGGGTAGAGAAGCGCCGAGGCGGCGACATGTCTGTGCTGGACACTGACGCCTCTCTGCACCTGCAGTCGGTCGAGGAAATCAGCAGGCTTACCGCCGAGAATTCCCGCCTTCGCAAGCACATAGAGGGCTATCGCCAGGTCAAGGACGTCCCGCTCCTGAAGAACTACGCGCCCTATCGCGACATGGACAAGCCAATCCAATAACCACCTTCTGCCGCCACGCACTGCGCCCCCCCCATCAATCACACCGGCCGGAGACGACCGGCGAGGAATCCCCCATGCCTGCAAAAAAACTCTTCGAGATCCTGGTCGGCATGCTGACCTACCTGCTGATCACCCTGCTCTGGTTCTTCTACGCCATCCCGGGCATGTGGGAGAACGGGACTGAAGCCGCAATCATTGTCGCGGCCACTGGCTCGATGCTGTGGCTGATCGCTACCGCCAGCGGCATCGTTTACATCATCCAGCGGGCCAGGCCCTGAACTCATTCTCTGCCGCCGCGGGCGGCATGGGGAGAATTATGACAATTGAATTTTTATCACATGAGGATGTGTGTCAACTGACCGGAGCAAGGACAAAGGCCGGTCAGATCGCAGTTCTCGTTCGAAATGGGATTCGCCACACGATCAAACGCAGCGGATGGCCATGCGTCATCTCAGCAGCGCTAATCGGCGGCCCGGTAGATCCGAAAGAAAAGCTAACCTGGAAGCCACGCAAGGCGGGATAAATGGGACGTAGACCGACAAAGCCCGGGAGCATTTCTCGGCTCAGGGAAAGGAAGCGCGGCAAGCTGGTGTATTTCACCTACGACCTTGGCGGAAAGCCGCGCAAAGAGATCTACCTGGGGAAGGATTACGGCGTTGCCATCATGGAGTACGCACGCCTTGAGCGTGACCGTACCGCGACAGAAGCTGCCGCGAGGGTCATCACCTTCCGCTATGTTGCGGAGAAATACCTAGTGGAGGTCGTTCCTACAAAGGGCTCGAATACCCAGAAGGACAACCTCAGGGAAATGAAAAACCTGCTGGCCTTCTTCGACGACCCGCCCGGACCACTGGACAAAGTCGAGCCAATACATATCAGGCAGTATTTGACCTGGAGATCCTCGGCGCCAGTCCGCGCGAATCGCGAAAAGGCTCTCTTCAGCGCCATCTGGAACTATGCACGCGACAAAGGTTACACCGCCCTGGCAAACCCTTGCTCCGGAATCAAGGGGAACAAAGAGACCGGCCGCGACACATATGTCGAGGATGAACTGCTGAAGCGCGTGTATGACAAGGCAGATGTAGGTCTTCAGGACGCTTTGGATCTGTTCTATCTGACCGGCCAGCGTATCGCCGACACCCTAAAAATGGACGAGCGCGACATCCGCGAAGGACGTTTAGCTGTTCAGCAAGGGAAGACAAAGGCAAAACGACGTATCGAGATCACTGGAGAGTTGAAGGTGGTTCTTGATCGAATCGTGGCAAGAAAGGCTTCCCACAAGGTCCGCTCGACGCGGCTGATCGTTTTGGAGGATGGCACGCCGATGACGACGGCAATGTTGCGGAGAAGATTTGATTTGGCCAGAGAAGCCGCTGGCGTGGCCAAGCCGGAATTTCAGATGAGGGATCTACGAGCTAAGGCCGGTACGGACAAGGAGGAGTCGAGCGATATCGTCCAGGCCCGGGACCAGCTTGGGCACACAACCGTCGTCATGACCGAGCATTACATCCGAAATAGGAGGGGCAAGAAGGTGTCGCCGACCAAGTGAATTGCGGCAACAATCTAGGATTGCGGCAATTCACTGCTTGAGTGCTCACAGCCAAAACAGCCGCAAACCCTTGATATAGATGGTGCCCGAAGCCGGAATCGAACCGGCACGCCCTTACGAGCGGGGGATTTTAAGTCCCATGCGTCTACCAGTTTCGCCATTCGGGCGGTAGCGCGGTGTTGCAGTCTGAAAGGCTTGAGCCGTTTCAGCGCCTTGCGGCAAGGGGGTGAAATATATACATCCCCTCCCTTTGAAGCAAGTTCGTTGGCGTCAAATTCAAGACTGAATATCGAGCCGGCCAATAAACAAAAAGCTCCGTAAATCATAGATCTACAGAGCTGTTTCTATCGGTGGGGGCTACGGTCGGAATCGAACCGGCGCAGAAGGAAGCTGCATGCCACTGATAAAACCAGAGATGCCAGCAGGCTATCACACCAAAAAAATCATAACCATATGATTTTAAAAGAATTATCAATTACGAGACAGGCAAAGGCAGATTTTGCCCAACCGGCGCAGGGATCCTGGGATGGCTGAACTCATGGGCCAGCGGAGCCGAAGACACAGGCCATAGGCCAAACCGCGAAGGAGCGATCAGCGAAGCCTAAGGACAGAGAAAGAGCTGCATCACTCTTCCGGATTTTTTCAGCGAGGGATTATTCAAAGGCACCACAACATCACCCGGCACAATGCCGGATCTGAATTGGCGCCCACCCTGACCAGCTGTTGGCCGTTCAGCAATCCATCGTAAACACACCTGGCCGGGCAAGCGCGACCACTCTATCCAGAGCGGCCGCGCATGTCTCGAAGACAATTCTGAAGAAACCTGAACGGCGTGAGGAAACCTGGACGTAGCCGGCAGAAGCACGCGTGCGAGTACCTCGGTTGAGCGGTGATCGGACAGGCTAGCGTATCGACGCAAGCGTTCGAGGCGGGGCTGGCTTGCTGCTTATCCAACTCGGCGAACAGGGCACAGAACTCCCTTACCCGCCAAGCCAATATCTTGAACGGGCTGCGATAGCGAGCCGGTGGATGGGACGCCATCAATATAGCGAGTAGGTCGCGCTATACCTGCCAAAAGTCGCGGAATACTCCCGATTGTGCACTTCTATCCCAGGACCCCAGGGGTCACCAGCGTTTTAAGAATCGACTGATACCTGGGAAAGTCCAGTGCCACTAGTATCCCCCAGGCATTTATAAAGGCATGCGACGAAAGCCCCACAATCAGTCGTACTGACTTATGAACACGCCATAAGGAAGAAGCGCACCGATGTCTCTTTCAGCACTTTCGAGAAATCCCATGAAAAAGTCCCTTGCCATGAGTGTGGCGTTTGCCGGACTTCTGTCGTTGTTTGCCCTGCCCTCCCATGCCGGTATCTCATTGAATGAAACTCGAGTGGTATTGGCCGGACCGAAGAAAGAAACTTCCATGCTGGTGCTGAACGATGAATCGACGCCCATCATGATCCAGTCCTGGATCGAGCCCTTCAGCACAAGCTCCGATCAGGACGTCCCCTTTGCCCTCACCCCTCCCCTGAAACGCCTGAGCGGGAACGCCCGACAGCAGTTGCGTGTCCTGTATCAGGGCCTGGGGCTACCGACGGACAGGGAGTCGGTGTTCTGGTTGAGCGTGCAGGAAATCCCCCAGAAGTCGAAGGATGAAAACACCCTACAGATTGCCGTGCGCCAGCGCATCAAGTTGTTTTACCGGCCCGCCGGCTTGCCCGGCGACGTTGACCAGGCCCCCTCCAGGCTGCAATGGCGCAGGGTGTCCAAGGAGGGCAAACCGGGCCTGGAAATCAGGAATGACTCTGCGTTTCACATTTCTTTCGGCACGGTAAACGTCAAGAGCGGTTCGAACAGTTATTCGGTTCCCGCGACCATGCTGCCCCCCTATTCAAGCCAATCATTCGCGATCGAGGGGGCATCTTCCCTGGCGCCAGGCGGAGCAACAAAGATCGAGTTCGAAAGCATCAACGACGATGGCGTAGCGGTACAGCACTCAGGCGACCTATCCAGTTGAGCCAGGTTAAAGGTCAGAACTCTTTGTTTGTCGCTGAACCCAGCGTCTTGTTATCGGCTGAATATCACTTCTTAGTGAAATACACACTTCGCCAACAATCTTCGCCCAAACAAAGAAAATCATTTCCGAACGCATGGAACCAGGGTGTGCAAGAGCAATTCACCCACGAACCCTATTCAAGGCCGATCAGAGAGAAACAGGCAATGAAGACCACAGCAGAAAGAATTTTCAGCGCAATATTTATCGTGCCGCAACTGTGCGTAATAGCATTCACAGCCCTCGCCGTGTCACCGGCCGCGAAGGCAGCAGATGTAACAGCATTCGGGCTGGATCTCTCGATCCCGAAAAACACGGCCAGCGGCACCATACTGGCTCGACATTACATCACTCCGCAGCAGACATGCGGCCAATCGAAGTGCACAGTCACAAAAGTTAACGCCTACCCAAGTGGCGGCGCAACAGGCTCAACCTCACCAATAATGACCACAAACGTCTCAGGCATATCGACTCGTTTGTTGATCAATGGAACAGCCTACGGAAGTTCATATCCAGAGGTCGCGTTCACCCAGCCAATCGAAGTACAGTTGCTCAGCGATGGTCGCCAAAATCTAGGCGGCTCCCTGGCAGGCGCCCATGCTTCACCGTACTACTATTCCCTCAACACTCAAGAAGCTGGCACCAGACTTGCTATCTATCTGAGAGGCACTATCACCCCGATCGACGGCACCTGCTCGGTGCCGAACCAAACGGTAAAGCTACCCAAGACCTTGCTGAACCGCCTGGACCGCATCGGCTCGACAGCCGGCACCCAGAGCTTCCAGATACAGATCAACAACTGCCCCAAGGGCTATAACCGGATTGGCTATACCCTTGATCCGGTTGGCGGCGTGATTGCGAACTCGCCTGGGGTATTGCCGCTTACTGGCGGTTCGACCGCCAGCGGCATAAAGATCCGGGTTGAAAACGCCCAGGGCGCTCCGGCAACCATGGGGAACTCGATAACGGTCGATGGATACAACAAAACGGCAGGTGGCTCGTTTGCCATTCCGATGCAGGCGTCCTACATCAGGACTGATGCGACGGCTACACCCGGAACGGTAAACGGAGCAATGACCGTGTTTCTGGATTATCGGTAACCCTTCCCGCTCGTTATCCTGCTTGCCTCCTTCGAACCAACGGCAGGAGGCTTCGCCAGTCGAGCCCATCGCCTCCACACAGCGGACGATGCCCCCCTGCAAGAGCCGGCTGGAAAAAAATGGCGCCCAGCCCACCCATCTCGCAGCCAAAGTCCTGCGCACGAACGAAGGCTCCCATGAAGGCTGGTTCGCCGATCAGAGACACCCGATCCAGCGGCTCCGTCGCGTCTACCGCCTGGCCCCAACGATGGAACGCCTACTTTCCTCCAGCCAATAAAAAAGCCCGTAGATCATTGATCTACGGGCTTTTCAGTTTGGAGGCCGAGGTCGGAATCGAACCGGCGTAGGCGGATTTGCAATCCAGATAAAATATCAATAATTTCAATAGCTTAATGATAAATCCGTTCCGCAAGCACCATTTTCTAGAAAGGCTGGAGCCCACAGCCTATGCGGGCCCTGATTTTGATTGCGGAACTGGTTTACAGGTCCTCCTAGCGATTCAGAACCCAATGACAGTCGCCGCTCTACAGGTTTCTAGCTCAACCCCGCCCCAAGAGTCCGACCAGCTCAGCCTCCTTCATCCGACAAACGGTAATCGCCGCACTGCGCCTATTTTTTGTAGTGAACATGCTATCGAGGTCCGCCCTAGAGCTCTTACGTATATAGAAATTATAAGAATACTTGCAAAACAGAAAATTCTGCACCGCATTTTCACTTAAGAACTGAGCCTATAAAAAAAAATATCATTAATACATTGTAAGGTCTCGGAAGACACCGAACCCACCACAAAACTAGAGAAGGGATTCATTATGAATGCGATTGTTGCCTTAGTACACACAAACCAAGCCGATCTAACTGATCAGTCCCATTCCAAATGCGTTTACAACCAAGATGCTAATGCCAAGAGTCTATCAACGAGCGTTCTAATTTATCACAGCGATGAAAGTAAAGTACTCTGGAAAACAACCCTTAGTTCGAGCACGCCAACCGTCACGCTCCCAGCAGACGTAGAGTCTGGTGATGCAATATTGATGTCCGGCGCAAAACTCGAGTTAAATCAAAATCAAGACAAGACATTCTTTCAAATCAAATTTACCGGAACTATCACTGGAGACACTCCATCCCCAGCGTCATTTAACCAAAAGGTCCTTTCCACATTCTCCGTAACTGGCTAAGTTGTAATCTATAGCCTCAAAGAAACCAGTGAACGGGCAGTCCCCGGTTTCTTTGAGGCGAAAGATAGACCAACACTATTTAGCTACGCGTGAACGAGCTCCTTGAAACATAGGACATCGTTTCCCCCTTACAATAAGGGATAGGCAAACGACTATGTTAAAGATAAAACCATCGAAGTACTCGGCGTAACAAGCTAGTTGGCTCGCTGGGGATAGGGATTCGAACCCGACCGAATGACTCGACAGGTCGCAATAGACCTGTATTCGCTGGGTCAAAAGGAAGCGCCGACGGGCTGTCGCGGCCTATTTCGGCCCCGCGTTTGCCCTAAATTTGCCCTAAGCCTCACGACCAACCATAGCGATGTATGTCACATGTACGGAACCTTTTGTCGTGCGGCACATGTTCGTGATACTGGTCATTGAGGAAGGAGCCCATGACACGCAGTTTCGTGAGATACGGCGCCTTTCTCCCCCATTCCGCATTTTGTCCTGAAGCTACCTCCACACGCCGTTGTGAATCTCCGTTTGCTGTCTATGCTGCTAGCTGGATAGCCTTGTTATCCATGTCATATTTTCGTTGGATAGTCATTACCGTCCTCGCAATACCCCCTCAGAAAAATAAGGACTTTCAGCATGTACGCACGCATTGATCCGAGCCGCTGGAAAATTACTGAGACTGTTGCGGTTGAACGTCGTGATCAACTTCTAAACGCCCCGGACTTTCAGATCATCGTAGATCGCTTAGTTGAAAAAACCGATAAAATTTTGGTGGTACGAGAACAGTGTTGCGAATTCCACGACTATTTTAGGGTTGTAGCCACTCTTCACTGCACTCAGTCGCGTTTGGTGGACTTTTTCCATAACGCAAACACCGGATATCGTGCTCAATATCTAGAGAGCCCATCCCTAGGGGATGCGGCAAACGCCTACTGCTCGCAACAATTCGCCAGCTTGGTTGAGGCTAAGGTTAGAAAAAAGCTTCCCGGGCACTGGAGTTTAGATTGGGCATCGGAATCAATCCACAGCAAGTGCGCGAAATCATGGATATACCAGGGCCTGTGGATCCGGAACGCACGCGAAGATTGTGAGGACCTGAAGGTCGATGCGTGGTCACCTAAATATGGTACTGATAAAGATAAACGAAAAAAAGCGCGTTATGGTCGGCAACTGCCCGGAGAAGAAAACCGTATTGTTCTTAAAGGCGGGTGGATCTCGATAGACTTGAAGTGCCTCGGTTCACTGAAGTCTGAAAGAGCAAATGATATCCATCGTTACGGATTCACATGATCGTGACATAACCCAGATGTGCGCTCGCCGCGCTTTGTGCACAAGGCAGAGGCCGCGGCCTGGGCTTGCAGGAAGGGTCTGCGGGCTCGGCGGGCCGGGCTGGATGTTGACGCATCCACCCGGCTCGCCTCTTTTACTTGGTGACCTCGCGAACGTAGGCCTGACAGGCCTTCAACGCAATTTGAACCCCTTCCTTATTATCCGTAGGCCGCTTTAGGCCAGCAAATACGCGTTAAGCGGCTTTGGGCAGTTTCCTATAAAGGCCTTTAACGGCCCACGTCTTTCCCTAAATTTGCCCTAAACATTCCGACACTTTTCAGTTGCGTAATAGCATCGGATTTGACCAATTTATCTTTTATACACCGTGAGCTTTTCCGGTGACATGTAGCCATCCTCTTATTCGACTCTCTGCTTCCTCAGCTTCTTGCGAAAAGCTACGCCTGTGCTACACCTAACATTCATTCAAGGAAGTTATTCAATCAAAGGATTACCCAATGACAATCTACAGAGTTTATGTCCGAGGACACGGTGGCGAAAAGGCGCAGAAGTTGCCTCCATCAAAGGATCTTCCGATCAGCATGATCACTCTGGGTCAGTTTGGCAGCACCATGTCCGATGAAGTCGCGGATGACTATATCTATCGTCATCGCGGCATTGATGACATCAAGGCTCAGATCAGAAACGAGGTCGTCATCTACTGGACCAAAGTGCAGCGCGACGACTGGTATGACAATCATCACCTGAACTACTCGCGGCCCGACCTAGGCATCGATACCTATGAAACCCTGACCCAGAACCTCGTGCTATATGGAGACAGTAAAATCGGCGATTGCGGCGTTTGTTACTGGAACGAGCCGAAAGCGGAGTTGACGTGGATTGTCAAACTGCACCATGAAGAAAAGATTCTCCTATCGGAGATCCTTGCGAAGTTGCAAGGCTTGCTCCACGGGGAGCAAGACTCCATCGAACTGTTCTGGACGGCCTGCCTGGATGCTAAGTACTGGAGCGGCAACACCAAGAAGGTCTCTTTCAACCCTACCAGGTAGGCGGTGGGCAATGGCTGAATAGAAAACTCAAAGCATTGATGAAAGCATATCCGCCGATTCATTTCAAAGTAAGAAACAAAGGCCCCGGCTACGCCGAGGCCTTTGCTTCAGAGTGCTTGTAGTCGTTCGGCCTCTTGAAACCCCACCCACTTCCCTTCCGAGTTCATCCCCCGTTAGGTCAGCTCACGCCAAGCTAATTCGTTTAGGTCAACCTCCCCACGCACTACTGCGGCGAGAATACTGGCGGGGATTGTCTGAAGGTACATGTCGGCGGTTTCCATGGGGTACTCACTTTGTTTGCGTAGCCACAGTAACGCTCTGTTGAAAGCGTATAGCAAGCTGATCAGGTCCCCCGGAAGCAGCATCAGAACAGCCCTCCTAACGCAGCCGGCTCCCAGTTCATGATCACCAGTTCGCCAGTGACCTCGGCCTTACCTTGCCGCTGGTTCGTGTTGGTGTAGCGGATATCCAGGGTCTCGAAGTGGAAGCCGTCGAAGGCCCGCCGGATGTCCGGGTGGTCATTGATGCTGACCATCACCCTGCCCTTGCAGCACCGCATGAAGTCGGCCATGCGCTTGTACTCCTCGAACGGGAAGTCGAGCCCGTAGCCGGCGGTCTGCCAGTATGGTGGGTCCATGTAGAAGAACGTGTGCGCTCGATCGTAGCGCTCGGCGCAGTCGAGCCAGGACAAGTTCTCGACGTAGGTACCGGCGAGGCGCTGCCAGGCCGTCGAGAGGTTCTCCTCGATGCGCAATAGGTTGATGGCCGGACCCGTGGTGGCGGTACCGAATGTCTGGCCAGTGACCTTGCCACCGAAGGCGTGCTGCTGCAGGTAGAAGAACCGTGCGGCGCGCTGGATATCGGTCAGAGTCTCGGGGCGAGTCATCTTCTGCCACTCGAAGATCTGGCGGGAGCTGAGCGCCCACTTGAACTGGCGGACGAACTCTTCCAGATGGTTCTGCACCACGCGGTAGAGCGTGACCAGGTCACCGTTCAGGTCGTTGAGCACCTCCACCGGGGCTGGCTGGGGGCACATGAAGTACAACGCAGCACCGCCGGCGAAGACTTCGACATAACATTCATGAGGGGGAAAGAGGGGAATCAAGCGGTCGGCTAGGCGGCGTTTGCCACCCATCCAGGGGATGATAGGAGTAGATATTAAGAGCAAGACCTTTACTGTATATATAAACAGGCTCTAGGCTCGCCGCGCTTTGTGCACGGAGCAGGAGCCTTGGCTGGACTTGCAGGGGCAATCTGCAGGGACGGCGGCCGGGGTGGATGTTGACGCATCCAGACCGGCCGCTCCTTTTCACTTCTGTGTAGATACTTTTCTGGCGTACGCCTGACAGGCTGCCAGGGCGATCAGTCCTTGATCGCCGTCGCTGGTGATTCCGATAATTCGTTGAGCATGCGCTGGGTCAAGTCGGGCGCGTGCGGCTCCATGAACCACGCCGCTGGCGGTGGTGGTGGCCGGCACTGCACATCCGCTGCCGGAATCGGTAGCCTCGAGGAGGACTGACAGGCGCAGATCAGCAGTGGCAAGACGGTCACGCAGGCGACCTTGATCACGTTGTGCATCGCTTAAAACTCGGTAATGGGTTTGATCACTGGCCTGCAGCTGCTGCTCCAGGGCCAGGCGTTTGTCTTGTTCTTCACGCTGCCGAGCAGCTGCGGCCAGATTCAGCTGATTGAAGCTTTCCGCCTGCAGCCGGGCTTGTTGCTCCAGCTGCTTGCCGTAGCGCCAGTCCTGCAGGATCCAGCCACCCCGGCCCCCCAAGGCCAAGCCCAACAACATCAAGCCAGCAAGCCGCAGGTCCAGCGCCTTCACATCAGCACCTGCTCGGCGCGCTTGTAGATCGCCAGACGATCGTCCAACCCGTTGAGTCCGCCGTTGATCCGTCGGGTGATTGCCTCGAACGCCGACGACCCCTTGTCGGCCAGCGAGTTGAGGCCGGCCAGGTGCCAGAACCAACCGGCCGAGTCGGCAGCGTGCTCCGGACGCTCGAGGAGCTCCGGATGGTTGAGCAGATCGAGGCCCAGCGCTTCGCCGCAACGCTGGTAGTTGGCACGACCGGTCACTTGGATCAGGCCACGGCCGCGGTACTTTTGGCCGTCGCCGTCAGCTTCGAGCGTGTTGCCCAGCCGCGCAGCGAGCTTGCCGGTGTCGTACTTGGCCAGGTACTGATCGCCGCCCAGCTCGCGGACGTAGCGTAGCTGGCCGGACTCATGGCCGACCTGAGCCAGGAACGCACGCTTACGCAGCGGGGTGACGATGCCCCACTTCACCATCGACGCGTTCAGTACAGGAAGAAAAACGCCGGCTTGGGTGCCGGCGTTGGGGAGGATCTGCTGCAGCTGCTTGAGGGTGACAGTCATCTTGGATCTCCAGTTATGGCCACTCAGGCCGGTTTCACATCGACCACCTTCAGTGGCTTGTCGGATTTCTTTTTCTTGCCCTTGGCCTTTGCCTTGCCCTTCTTGCCGCCGTTGCACTCCACCGCGGTCGACCAGCCGGAGGCATCGAAGGTCTGCTCGACGCTGTCGACCAGGTACTGGCCATCCAGCCCCTGCTTGAAACCCTGGGCGTTGATCAAGCGCTCGGCGAACAGGTCGGTGCGCCCGGGCATCTGCAAGCGCACGCTGGCAGTGGTGCGGTTGAACGCCGCGAGCTTCGCCTTGGCCGCCTGCTCGGCTGCGGATTTGTTCGGGTAGATGTGTCGATCGGTGTGCACGCCCGGCAGCCCGGACGGAGCGTCATCGTTACCCAGCTCGACCACCACCAACTTCCCGGTCTTTTTGTCCTGGTGCTGGGTCTTCACGGCCTTCTGTGCGCTGCGGTCCCCGAGACGGAACTGCCACCGGCTCACGTCCGCAGGCGTGATAGTGACCACGCCAAAGGCCTTGCCGCTGGCCCCCTGGCTGGCTTCACGGGGCAGGACCAGCAGCTTGCCGTCCGCGACTTTCGCGGTGCAGTCGTATTGCTTGGCCAGGCGGGTGATGAAGTTGAAGTCCGACTCGTTACGCTGGTCGACGCGGTCGACCTTGGTCTGCACGGGGCAGGCCGGTGCCCAGCCATTGCGAGCCGCAATGTCGCGGACGATCTGCGACAGCGGCACGCCCTCCCAGTTGCCGCTGCGCGTGGTCTTGCCGCTGCCACGCATGTCGCTGGCCTTGCCCCGGATGACCATCGTGCGTGGCGGCGCGGAGACTTCGATCTCATCGACGGTGTACCGCCCGAGGCGGGCCAGCGCCTGCCCCGCATAGCCCAGGTAGACCTCGATCCGCGCCCCTCGGGCGGGTAAGGCAACCGCTGCATCACGGTCATCGATCCGCAGCTCGAACTCGTCGGAGTCCATCCCAGGCTTGTCGGTCGTTCTCAGCAGCAACAACCGGTCATTGATCAGCGCCGTGATGTCCGCGCCATCAGCGACGATGCGAAAGGTAGGTTGCATAAGCACTCCGGAATAAAAAACCCCGCATTGAGCGGGGTTGGTATGAAAAGGATGAACTCGGACCGACTTCCCGGATTTTGTACATTAACCAGTCAGGCTGGCGTAGTCGGTTCTCGCTTAACCGTCTTGTCGGAGACATCAAGCTTCTTGATGATTTCCATAATTATTTCATGGGTGTTAATTGGATATGAATCGCCGCCGACCTTCGAAAAGTCTTTACCACCAAATATTCTAGAAGCAATGGCGGATTTGATCTTGTGACGCTCCTCTTCAGGTAAAGAGGCAAGAAACGGCGAGACAGCTTTCATATCGAGCGAGGTCTGAAGATGTTGATATTGTTGCTCGCGATGCTTAGCTGACTCCCTAGCCAAATATGCGGCGGGTACCGAAAGTAGAAACACCAAGCTGACCCTGCTTAGAAACTTATCCCAATCGAAAGAGTTTCCAATTGTAGAGAGCACGGCACTGAACAAGACCGCTACGATCAAGAACATGCATACGAGTGCAGCATATCTCAACCAGTCCGCCATCTTCTTTTCTTCCGCAGCGCTTTTGTCATAGTCGCCCGCAATAGCGCGACCCGCAACGTGTCCAAGGATTTCGTTTATTTCCGATTTTTTCTCTTCAATAAGCACCAAGCTATCAGTATATACTCCGACAATTTTTTCGATTTCCTGGTGCGCGTCAGCTTCTAGCTGTTTGATTCTCACTTCAAGCTCAGCGATTCTTACTTCATCTTCGCCAAGCTGTCTCTTAATTCGTTCACCCTGCTGACTATATTCAATCAACTGAGCATTGAGCTTGGAAACCGTACCATTCTTTGAGCGAAGTTTTAGGTCACTATCAAGCAACCCTTCGTCACTGGGGGATTGCTCAACAGAAAATAACTCATCGCTCGCTACTCGCAGTTCATGACAGAGCGATTCCAGTGCAGCCGCAGCATCTACTATTTCCGGCGTTGACTTGTGCTGTAAAATTAACGCAAGAAACATCGCCTCACTTGATATTTTCTTTGAAGAAGTCTTAGTTAATTTATGCACACCAGTAGCTAGGGAATTCCCAAACCTATGCAAATGCCCATTGAGACTTTCACGTAAAGCGCGGATATCAACAGTAATATCTGAAGTCTTCATCATATCAAAGATCTTCAATATGGAACCTTCGACTTGCTCTACGATTCTTCTAATATCTTCAATTTTTTCCATGTTCATCCGTTAACTACCCCGACTGTAAAATCCCAAGCCATCCCAAGATATCAAAAAGCCACTAAGCTTTGGAGTCTCAAGCTAAAAGCTGCACAAAATAACAAAACGCCATCTATAGGCCCTTGTACCGTTCAATCCCACAGCTCGATGGTTTCGATCGATGGTGTAGCAAGGTCAGGCAGCACGATCACTACCCCGGTGCGGTAGGGCTGCGGCTCATCAGCCAGCCCTGGATTCTCCTGCAGCACCAACTCGACAGTGCCATTAAGGTGCCCGTAGTGCTGGTAGCACAGGGTGTCGAGCAGATCCCCCTCAGACGTTCTGCATGTCGTTGCCATACTTCACGAACTCCAGTGAGAAACCCTGTTTGCGTGGGATGCCGCCAGCCAACAGCCCGCCCTGCTCTTCATCGATACTCAGCAGACACCAGGTGCCGAGCACGTCGCCATAGCCCGTAACCAGGCTGACTGGCTGCAGTCGGCGAACGATGGTGCGAAGGGTGTCCAGCTGCTTGATCCCCCCCTTGAAGCCGGGATAGATCACTCCCTTCAGCGTGATCTTGTCCTCGCCCTGCCCCACCGCCTGCTGCGCGATATCCCGCGTCAGGCGCTCCTGGCCGGCCCAGCGCGCTGCCGTCTGTCGTCGCAGCTCGTCGAACGCGGCGGTGTCCAGGTTGAAGTAATACGGCTGCTGCTTGGCATCGAGCGGCTGCAGGATCAGCAAGTGCGGAAAGGGAGCGCCCTGCCGACGTACTCAAGGCCGCCAAAACGGACTTGAGCGATGGTTTCCTCCGTGTCGGCCAGGGCAAGACGGAGAAGCGCTTGCGCATTCTCCTTGAGGACGCCGGCAAGCAATCTGATCTGGCGGCGTTTCTTGAGAACCTGCTGGAACGTCGAGCAATGAACGGAATCCGGACGTCGATCCTGATCACCAACGCCTCAGGCCTGCGGATGAGCCAGCAAATGCTACGCAACCGCTGGGACGAGGCCAGGGAGAAAGCAGCCATCAAGGCCACGGCAGAGGGCGATACCGCGCTCGCGGCCAGCATCCGTCAATTTCAGTTCAGGGATATCCGGCCAAAGGCAGCCAGCGAGATCGCTCTGGAGCATGCCAGCAAGCTGCTTGGACATACCTCCGAAGAGATCACCAAAAGGGTTTATCGCCGTGTCGGGGAAGTCGTCAAACCGACAAAATAGAGGGGGGGTTGCGGAACACTTGCCAAAAGATGCGGAACACATTGTAAATTTCAACCAATAAAAAACCCCGTAGATCATTGATCTACGGGGTTTTCAGTTTGGAGGCCGAGGTCGGAATCGAACCGGCGTAGGCGGATTTGCAATCCGCTGCATAACCATTTTGCTACTCGGCCAAACTTTCGATGCTTTGCAACCGCATCAAAGGCATACAACTCGAAGCTGGAAACCTGAACTTGATCCAGCCTCCAACCCTTTGAATTCTAAGGGGTTTTTCTCGTTCCTGAATCAGGAATGGACGCAATTCTGGACTTGTTCACCGGGCATGTCAAGAACAGGAATAAAATAATTCAATGCGTTGCGCCTGCATGGTCATCACTGGCGCAAGCCGCTTGCTTGCATCATTTGGCTTTGCGGCGAGGCTTCGACAGGCTTACCCCACCCGCGCCCCCACCTTACCGGCCGAAAGAGTCCACCCGCGCTATCAGGGCCCGCGATAAGCGGCGAACGATGGTCCAACTGCCCTGGCCCGCGTAGCGAGGCTCTCAATTGACTGCTGCACTGCATGCAGCAGTCAAATGCAAACAGGCCGGATTGTTGATCATGGAGCGTATCCCTATCCTCGTTTCCTACACCCAGCTTCCTACCGCAAAGCTTCCAAGGAGATCGAGCATGGTCACCCGCGTACAGCTTCACCAAGTCGGCGCCCCTCAGGTCCTGCAGTTCGAGCAGGTGCAAGCCCAGGCGCCCGGTGCCGGCGAGGTCTGGCTGGAGCAGACGGCCATCGGCGTCAATCCACTGGACCTCAGCCAGCGCAGCGGCGCGGTGCCGGTTGCCCTGCCCTGCGGGCTCGGCCTGGAAGGCGCGGGGCTGGTCAAGGCGATCGGCCCTGGCGTCACCCAGGTCCAGGTGGGCGACCGCGTCGCCTATGCCACCGGGTCCCTCGGCGCGTATGCCAGCGCCCGCCTGTACCCGGCTGAGCGCCTGGTCAAGCTGCCGCCGGCGCTGGCCTCGGACGCCGCCGCGGCGCTGCTGTTCAAGGGCATCACCGCCCAGTACCTGCTCAAGACCACCTACCCCGTCGGCCCTGGTACGCGGGTGTTGATCTATGGCGCCGCCGGGGCCCTGGGCCAGTTGATGGTGCCTTGGGCCAAGCACCTGGGGGCCACGGTCATCGGCGTCGTCTCCAAGGCGCAAAGCGTCGACCGGGCCCGAGCCGCCGGTTGCGACGAGGTGCTGGTGTTCGACGCCGCGACCCTCGCCCGACAGGTCGTCGAGGTCACTCAAGGGCACAAGGTCGATGTGGTGTACGACCCGATCGGCCGGGTGTCCTTCGAAGCCTCCCTCGACAGCCTGCGTCCCCGCGGCCTGCTGGTGTCCTTCGGCGCGGCGTCGGGCGCTCCCGAGGCGGTGCAGGTCGGCACGCTCAACGCCAAGGGCTCGCTGTTTCTCACCCGCCCGTCCCTCGCTGCCCACACCGCCAGCGCCAGCGAATACCAGATGCGCGCCGCCGATGTGCTGGACGCCTTCGCCGCGGGTATCATCCAGCCGCGGATCTGGCAGCGTTATCCCTTGGCCGACGTGGCCCAGGCCCACGCCGACCTGCACGACGGACGCGCGCAAGGCGCCATCGTGCTGATACCTTGAGGCCGATCCTTTCCGTTCCTTCCGGCCATTTGGCCGCACAACGAGGCAGCCCAGGCACATGGATCCGTTCGACAGCCGACAGGCCGATGAACTCGCCACCTTGATGGCGCTCTTCGAACACGGCTCTTTCGCCGCCGCCGGGCGGGCCTTGCAGCGCCACCCTTCGGTGCTGTCCAAGCGCCTGGCGGCACTGGAAAGCCGCCTGGGCATTCGCCTGGTGCAGCGCACCACCCGGCAATTGCGCTTTACCGACGAAGGCGTGCGGTTAGTGGAGCGCTTGCGGCAGGCGGCGGGCCTGATCAGCGCAGCCGAACACGAAGCCTCCCAGGGCGCCGCGCAGATCCGCGGGCGCCTGCGCCTGGCCTTGCCGGCCGCCATGGGCCGGCGCTGGCTCAGCCCGATCCTTGCAGAATTCGCCCTGGCCCATCCCGGGGTGACGCTGGAGACCGAATATTCGGACCGTTTCGTCGACATCGTCGGCGAAGGTTTCGACGCGGCGATCCGCATCGGCGAACTGGCCGACAGCCAGCTGGTGGCGCGTAAACTCTGTGCGCACCGGCGCATCCTCTGCGCGTCGCCCGACTACCTGCAACGCCATGGCGAACCGCAGGTGCCCGCCGAACTTGCCAGCCACAACTGCCTGGGCTTTACCGGCCTGCGTTCCTGGCCCGACTGGCGGCTGACCCGCCAGGGCCGGCTGGAAACCGTGCGTATCCACGGCACCTTGCAGAGCAACGACAACGAAGCACTGCTCGCCGCGGCCCGGGCCGGCGTCGGCATTCTTGCCGGCGGCGACTGGCTGATGAACCAGGACCTCGCCTCGGGGCATCTGGTCCGGGTGCTGCCGCAGTGGCAGCTGGACAGCGACTCGGGGATCTTCCTGCTGCGCCCGTCGGCGCGCTTCAGCAGCGCCACCACCCAGGCCTTCAAGCAGTGGATCGAGGCGCGCTTTGCCCAGGGCGCGCCCTGGGAAACGCCGGCCAGGGACGAGCCGTAGCACCGTTCACAGTGAAGCGACGATGAACTCCCGCAGCCATTGATGGGCCGGGTCGCGGTGGCAGCGCTCGTGCCAGAGCATGGCCATGTCATAACCCGGGACTTCCAGCGGCGGCTCGACCACCTTCAACGCCGGGTTGTCGCGCACCAGGCGCGACGGCAGCATCGCCACCAGGTCGGTGCTCGCCAGCGCCGAGAGGACAAACAAGAAGTGCGGCACTGATAGCACCACCCGGCGCGTCAGGCCCACCTCGCCCAGCGCGCTGTCGGTGACACCCTGGAAACCGCCGCCATCGGGCGACACCACCACGTGTTCCAGCTTGGCGAACTGCGCCAGGCTTGGGCGTCGTTGCAGGCGTGGATGGCCCGCGCGGCCCGCCAGCACGTAACGCTCGCTGAACAGCACGCGGCGGCGCAGCCCCGGCGGCGAGTCCTCGCTGGTGTGCAGGGCCAGGTCGATGATGCCCTGCTCGGCCTGCTGGACCAGACGCCCCGGCTCCAGTTCGAGCACCGCCAGCCGGGTTCCGGGGGCCGCCGCGCGCAAGCCGGCCAGCGCCGGCAGGATCACCGTCGACTCGCCGTAGTCGGACGCCGATACGCTCCAGGTATTGGCCGCCGCGCCCGGGTCGAACGGGCTGGCCGGCGACACCGCCAGCTCCAATGCTTCCAGCGCCCGGCGCAACGGCTCGCGCAATGCGTCGGCCCTGGCAGTGGGCCGCATACCCCGCGGCCCTGGCAGCAACAACGGGTCGCCGAAAATCTCCCGCAGCTTGGCCAAATGCACGCTGACCGAGGGTTGCGACAAGTTCAGGCGTTGCGCCGCGCGGGTCACGTTATGCTCGGCGAGCAGCACATCCAGGGTCAGCAGCAGGTTGATGTCCAAGCGCCTTAAATTATTCACGACAATACCTGGGATATTGGATATTCATTTCCAATATACCTGGCAGCGACCGATCCTGCTGTCTCCCGACATTGGAGACCCTGTGATGAATGTACTGCTGGTGTATGCCCACCCCGAACCCCGCTCCTTGAACGGCTCGCTCAAGGACTTCACGATCAAGCGCCTGCAGGCCGCCGGCCACGCGGTCCAGGTTTCGGACCTGTATGCGATGGACTGGAAGGCGCCGCTGGATGCCGACGACAGCCTGGGCCGTGCGGACAACAGCCGCTTCGATCCGTCCCTGGACTCCAAGCGCGCCTTCGAAGAAGGCCGGCAGTCGGCGGACATCGCCCGCGAGCAGGAAAAACTGCTCTGGGCCGACACCGTGCTGCTGCAATTTCCCCTGTGGTGGTTCTCCATGCCGGCGATTCTCAAGGGCTGGGTGGAACGGGTCTACGCCTATGGTTTTGCCTATGGCGTGGGCGAGCATTCGGATGAGCGCTGGGGCGACCGCTACGGCGAAGGCACCCTGACGGGCAAGCGGGCGATGCTGATCGTCAGCGCCGGCGGCTGGGAATCCCACTATGGCCCGCGGGGCATCAACGGGCCGATGGACGACCTGCTGTTCCCGATCCACCACGGCATCCTCTATTACCCGGGCTTCGACGTGCTGCCGCCCTTCGTGATCTACCGCACCGGGCGCATCGACGCGGCGCGTTTCGCCACGATCTGCGACCAGCTCGGGCAGCGCCTCGACCAGCTGCAACAGACCGCACCCATCGCCTTCCGCCCACAGAACGCCGGCGCCTACCGGATCCCGGAGCTCACCTTGCAGCCGGAGATCGCCACCGGCCAGCAAGGCTTCGCCGCCCACCTGATATAGGCCGTGCGCTCACTGCTCGGCCAGGCGCGTACCGGCTGGCTGCCGAGACGCAAGCGTCGGCATTCACCTACGACTGCTGGCGCGTCCAGGCGTCCTGCTGGTCCTGCTTGACGATGTCGACGAAGTGCGCCGGCAGCAGGTTCCTGAAAGCCCCACCATCCGCCTCCACCACCTCGACCATCTTCGCCACCATTTCCTCGGGATCGTATTGCTCGAACGGGAACTTCAGCCCGGAGTGATCGGTGAAGTGTTTCTGCGGGTCGTACCAGCTTTTCCAGGTTTCCATCATCCGGTCGTTGAAGCCGGTGGAATACGGCCCGGGGTTGAGTGTCGCGACCTGGATGCCGAACTCCGCCAGCTCCATGTGCAGGGCCTCGGCGATGGACTCCAGGGCATGCTTGGAGGCGCAATAGGCGCCGGTGAAGGGCCCGGTGAGCAGGCCGGCGATCGACGACACGAAGACGATCTTGCCCTTGCGCCGCTCGACCATCTGCCGCACGAAGCCCTGGGTCAGCTCCAGGTTGGCGAACACGTTGGTCTCGAACTGGGAACGCAGGATATCCACCGGGATTTCCGCGATGGCGCCGGTCTCGGCGTCGCCGGCGTTGTTCAGCAGCACGTCGATGTCCCACTGCCAGGCATGGGCCCGGTCGCGGGCCGAGGTGATGTCGAGCTTCTCCACCCGCAGCTTGAGGTCCAGGCTGGCGGCGAGTTCGCGCAGTTCGGTGACCTGCGGGGTGATCTGCACCCCGGCGATCACTTCATGGCCGTTGGCGGCCAGGCGCAGCGCCACCTCACGGCCAAAGCCCGAACCGGCGCCGGTGACCAGAATGCGTTTTTTGCTCATCTTGGGTTCTCCAGGAGAATGTCGGGGGCCAGGGCTCAGAGGCAAGCCCGGGCGATGATGTCGTCTTCAACCGCGGTGCCGCCGGAGACGCCGATGGCGCCCAGGCAGCGCCCCGCCTGATCGACCACGGGCAGGCCGCCGGCAAAGCTGGTCAAGCCGCCGTTGCTCTGCTCGATCGACCACAACGACTGCCCCGGCCCGGACAAGGCGCCGAGTTCGGCGCTGGCGGTCCGGAACAGCGCCGAAGTCCGGGCCTTGCGCTGGGCCAGGTCGATCGCCCCCGGCACGGCGTCGTCCATGCGCACGAACGCCAGCAGGTTGCTGCCCGAATCGACGATGGCGATGCACACCGACAGCTGCATCTGCAGGGCTTTGGCGATGCCTTTGTCGAGCATCTGCCGGGCGGGTTTGAGGGTGACGGGCCAGTGCATGGCGGGACTCCTTTGCGGTTGAAAAGAGTCTATGAAGCTCGTAGCTTTAAGAGAATCCACATTCTCCCTACAAGACTATTAAGTATTCCTAACAATGAGCCGACGCGATCCACTGGCCGGTCTGCACCTCTTCATGGCGGTGGTCGAGACCGGCAACTTCACCCGCGCCGCCGCCGTGCTGGGCGTGACCCCGGCGGCCGTGAGCCTGGCCATCAACCAACTGGAAAGCGAACTGCAGACCAAGCTGTTCCATCGCACCACCCGCGGCGTCAGCCTGACGGAAAGCGGCCAGCGTTTTCACCAAGGCAGTGAAGCCGGCTACCGCAGCCTGCTGCAGGCCAGGGAGGAGCTGGGGGAAACCCAGGGCGAGCCCTCAGGGCATCTGCGCATCAGTGCCTTGCACATGGCCAAGCACCTGATCGTCGCCCCGCTGCTCGAGGACTTCTTCCAGCGCTACCCCAGGGTCACCCTGGAAATACGCTACGAAGATCAGTTGGTGGACATCGTCAAGGAACAGCTCGACGCCGGCATCCGCCTGGCCGACGCCCTGCACCCGGGCATGCACGCGGTGCAGATCACCCCGCCGCTGCAATGCGCCCTGGTGGCCAGCCCGCAGTACCTGGCGCGCCACCCGGCGCCGCGCAGCATCGACGAGCTGCACCAACATTGCTGTGTGCGCTTTCGTTTTCCCAGCAGCGGGCAGATGCACAAATGGCACCTGCACGACGGCCAGCACGAGGTGAAGCTGGATGTGCCCGGGCGCTTCATCAGCACCGACACTCAGGCGGTGATCGAGGCCGCCCGCGCCGGGGTGGGCATTGCCCATGTGTTCATTCGCGAACGGATCGCCGCCGACCTCGCCAGCGGCCAACTGGTGGAAGTCCTGCCCGGCACCTGCCAGCCGCTGCCGGCCATGTGGCTGTACTACGCCAACCGCCGGCACGTCCCGCCCAAGCTGCGTGCCCTGATCGAGGTGCTGCGGGACTGGAAGCAGTCCCTCGGGCGCGACAACCGCTAAAGCGGCGCAGAGGCTCAGGCCCGCGCCTGGACGCTCGGCACCAGCATGCGCACCAGGGAGTCGGCCGTGCTGCGCAAACGCTCCGGCTCCTGGTAGATGCGCTCCATCACCGCCAGCCCGCGGGTGAAGGTGACCATGACCTGCGCCGCTTCATCCGGCGCCAGGACCAGGTCGTCCCGGATCCGCTCGGCCGACAGCGCAGTGCTGATGGTCAGTTGCAGGGCGTCCAGCAGCTCGCGCAAGCGTTGCTGGATGCGCGGGCCGATCACATCGGCTTCGGTGGCCGTCTTGGTGGTCAGGCAGCCTTTGGCCGGCGTGCCGCTGGTCATGTTGCTGATCGCCACTTCGAAAAACCGCCGTAGCGCGGTCTCGGCATCCGCGGCCTCGAGGGCCTTGGCGGCGTTGCCCAGAAAGCGCGTGGCGTAGGCTTCGAACGCCAGCAGGAACAACGCTTCCTTGCCGCCGTAGGCATGGTACAGCGAGCCACGCTGGACCTCGGCCGCCTCGGCCAGGTCGGCCATGGAGGTGGACTGCCAGCCCTTGCGCCAGAACACTTCAAGGACCGCCGACAACACTTTTTCTTCGTCAAACTGCCTGACACCCGCCATAAAAATCACTGCTCACATAATTGTTGACAACGTTGTCAAAGATACCAACACTGCGATCTTTGACAGCCCTGTCAATCATAGCCGATAGGCGCTGTCCGGTAAGCATGCTTGATGTACTGGTCCACGACTTTCGTTCCGCGCCACGGAAGGAAGTCGGCTTCACCTGCGCAGTCACTCCCGGTAACAGCGGTCGTGGGCGCGAGCGGTTTTCTCTTTTTACGTCAGGAAAAAGGAGTCTACGAAATGGTTTCGAACAGTCGTATCCAGTATGGCTACATCAATGTCATCGAGCCCTCCGAGCACAAGGGCGAGCTCACCCGCGACAAGGTCGAGCGCTTCACCGAGGGGTTCAGCAAACCGGCCCTGCTGCGCAAACTCGCGCCCATCGGCGAGGAGTTCGCGCAACGGGCATTCTTCGATCAGGTCGGCTCGGGGAAAAACCTGCAATGGCGGGTCAAGTCCGGCGACCAGCCGGTGTCGATGCGCGACGAGAACGGCGCCTCGGACTACAACTACGTCACCGGTCGCGTCGGTACCGGGCAGGAATTCCTCGACGACATCTTCACCCACAACCTCGACGTCTACTCGCACCTGGGCACCATTTCCTCGAGCTACAACGACCCCTATGAGTGGGGCAAGGACGCCTTCAACCTGGTCAAGCAGCACGTCTTCAGCAAACCCTGGTTCAACATCGACGCCTGGAAAGTCACCGGCCACATGTTCCTCGGCTACAGCACCCAGGAATACGGCGAGCCGGCCCGCGGCGCGGTGGGCAGCGACTGGCACATTTTCCCGACCCTGAATATTTTCGTGATGATCGCCGGCACCAAGAAGTGGAGCACCCGCCCGCCCCAGTTGGGCGACCAGTTCCGCGACTACGACCTGATGTTCGAAACCAGCAGCGGCCGCGAAGCGCCAGGCGGCGACTACGAGGCCGACACCGTCTACGTCGAGCCGGGCGACGTGCTGATCAACCCGCCCTTCGAATGGCACAAGGTGCTCAATGCCCGCGGCCTGAGCATCGGTGCAGCGTTCCGGGTGATCGACATCGACTACCTGGACAAGCTGGAGAACCGCCGCAACCTGGACCTCTCCAAGGTCGCCCATGACAACGGCCACTTCGCCGAGACCGAGGAGCTGGCGCACTTCCTCACCAGCGTCAACTACGCCTCGCGCCACATCAACCGGGCGCAGATGCTGCTCAACGACATCGAGTACGCCTACCTGCGCAAGCGCGGCAACGCCGGCTCGGTGAAGATCGGCCACCGCTAGCCCCCGGGACGCCGCAGCGAGGACCCGCTCATGACGCTTACCGTCAGTCCCGAACAGCGCTGGGCCGGCATTCTGTGCGGCCTCGCCGCGGCCTTGATCTGGGGCGCGTTCCCGGTGGTCACCCGGCTGGGGCTGACCCGCACGCCGCTGGATGCCTACGACATCACCTGCATCCGCTACAGCGTCTCCGGGCTGATCCTGCTGCCGTACCTGCTCCGCCATGGCCGCCGGGGCCTGAGCTGGACAAGCATTGGCCTGATGGTCATCGGCATCGGCGCGCCGTACATGCTGGTGGTGGCCCAGGGGCTGGCCCTGGCCCCGGTGGAGCTGTTCGCGGTGGTGACTCCCGGCAGCATGATCCTGTTGTCGATCCTGATCAGCGCGCGGCTGTTCGGCACCCGCCTCGGCGCCCGGGCGAACGCCGGCACCGCACTGATCATCGGCGGCGTGCTGCTGGCCGGCTGGCACAGTTTCGCCGGGGCCCAGGCCTCGCCCTACGCCTACCTGATGTTCCTGCTCGGCGGCCTGCTGTGGGCGATCTACACCCTGGTGTCGAAATGGTCCGGCAGCGCCGCGCTGCACGCCACGGCGATCGTCTCGGTGTGCTCGATGGTCCTGTACCTGCCGGTCTACCTGGCCAGCCGCGGGCTGCGGATCCTCCAGGCGCCGCTCTGGGATATCGGCATCCAGGTGGTCTACCAGGGCCTGCTGGTGTCGACAGTGGCGTTGTTCTTCTACAGCCGCTCGGTCCAGTTGCTCGGCGCTTCGCTCGGTTCCACCTTCGCCGCGCTGGTGCCGGGCACGGCCATGGTGCTGGCCGCCCTGCTGCTCGGCGAGCGCGCGGACAGCAGCGCCATCGCCGGCTTGCTGGTGGTGACTGCCGGCATGCTCCTGACCCTGCTGCCGCAACGCCCGCGCCCGCGCCCGCTGCCGGGCGCCATCGGCCAGCCGACACCCCGGCCACCAGGACCCACGCCATGAACGACCTGCATGAGCGGACAGCGGCCACTGTCCACAATCAAGGAAAATCCGGTATGAGCAGCGCATCCCTGACCCTCTACGAACTGGCCGGCGCCGACCCGGACCTGCGCTTCAGCCCGCACTGTTGGAAGACCCGCATGGCCCTGGCCCACAAGGGGCTGCAAAGCCAGCGCATCGCCTGGCGTTTCAGCGACAAGGCGCGTATCGCCTTCTCCCGGCAAGGCGCGGTTCCGGTGCTGGTGGATGGCGACCAGAGCATCAGCGACTCCTGGCGCATCGCCCTGCACCTGGAACAGCGTTACCCCGAGCGCCCGTCCCTGTTCGGCGGCCGCGAGGCCCTCGCACTGTCGACTTTCGTCAACCGCTGGGCCGACAGCATGCTGCTGCCCGCCGTGGCCCGGGTGATCCTGCTGGATGTCTACGCACAACTGGCCACCGAGGACCGGGCCTATTTCCGCAGCTCCCGCGAAGCGCACTTCGGCACCTCGCTGGAACAGCTGGTGGCCCCCCGGGCCCAGCATCTGGAACAGCTGCGCCAGGTCCTGACCCCGCTTCGCCAGACCCTCAAGGGCCAGCCCTTCCTGGCCGGCGAAGCCCCGGCCTACGCCGACTATTGTGTGTTCGGCATGTTCATGTGGGCGCGCTGCACCAGCCGTGAGGAACTGCTGGCCCACAACGACGCCCTGCATGCCTGGCGCGAACGCCTGCTGGACGCCTTTGGCGGGCTGGCGCGCGCGGCCACCCTGGCCACCCCCCTCGAGACTGGAGCACGCCATGTCCAATGATCCCGCCCTGCACGACTTCGCCGTCCGTTCCTCGGACAAGATCCGCTACGCCGATACCGACCGTCAGGGCCATGTGAACAACGCGGTGTTCGCCACCTTCCTGGAAACCGGGCGGGTGGAGATCATCTACGACCCGCATGCGCCGCTCGCCGAGCCCGGCAGCGAATTTGTCATCGCGCGCCTGGAGCTCGACCTGCGCGCCGAACTGCGCTGGCCCGGCACGGTGCAGATCGGCACCCGGGTCGCGACCCTCGGCAAAAGCTCGATGACCCTGGAACAGGCGCTGTTCCAGGACGGTCGCTGCGCGGCCCTGGCCAGCACCGTGATCGTGCAGATCGATGCCCAGAGCCGGCGCTCGAAACCCTTTGGCGAAACGGCGCGGCGCCGCTTGGGCGCCCTGACCCCGGCCGCGGAGTCGTTCGCGGAAAAATAGGCGGAGGACGCCATGTCGACGCTACAGCAACTGTTCTCGGCCCTGCCGTTTTTCCAGCTGGCGGTGATCATCGTCGCCAGCCAGCTGTGCGGCGCGCTGCTGGCCCGCTGGGGGCAGTCGCGGGTGATCGGCGAAATCTGCGTGGGCATCCTGCTCGGTCCCTGCCTGCTGCTGGCCCTCGGCGCGCAGTGGCATGCCGCGGTCTTTCCGGCGGCCATCCGCCTGGGCATCGAGACCCTGGGCAATATCGGCCTGGTCCTGCTGATGTTCCAGATCGGCCTGCGCTTCGACAGCAATCACCTGGGCAACCAGAAGATCGGCTTCAGCGCCCTCTCGGTGGCCGCCGGCGGGGTGATCCTGGCCTTCGCCCTCGGGGCCATGGTCGGGCTGCTCTCCCACAGCGCCCTGGCGCCCGCCCAACCCCGGCTCGGCTATGTGCTGTTCTGCGGCATCGCGTTGTCGATCACCGCCCTGCCGGTGCTGGTGCGAATCATCAGCGACCTGGGGCTGGAGCACTCGCTGGCCGGAACCGTCGGCATCGCGGCCGCCGCCATCACCGACATCATTGGCTGGGTGCTGCTGACGGTCATCGTCGCCCTGTCCAGCAGCGACAGTTCGCTGTTCGGGGTGCTGCGCCAACTGAGCTTCATCGTCCTGTTCCTCGCCCTCGCCCGCTGGGGCCTGCGCCCGCTGCTGCACACCTTGTTTACCCGGCTGCTCGCGAGCCGCAGCGCGGCCCCCGCCGCCGATATGAGCATGGCGCTGATGCTGGCGACCGCCCTGCTGTGTGGCTGGATCACCACCCTGATCGGCCTGCACAGCGCCCTGGGCGGGCTGATCGCCGGCTGGCTGCTGCGCGAGCGGCGCCAGCACTGGCACCGCCACATGGAAGGCTTCGTCAACATCGCTCTGGTGCCCTTCTACTTCGCCGCCACCGGGCTGAAGATGGACCTCGGCGCCCTGGCGCCCCTCGATAGCTGGCTGTGGCTGCTGGCCTTCTTCGTCGCCGCGGTGCTGGGTAAAACCGCCGGCTGCTACCTCGCCGGACGCCTGGCCGGCCTGTCCGTGGAGGTCTCGCGCAGCGTCGCGATATTGATGAACACCCGTGGCCTGATCGAGATCATCGTGCTCTCCGTGGGCCTGGACATGGGGCTGATCTCCCAGAGCGCGTTCTTCCTGTTGCTGATGGTGGCCATCGCCACCACCCTGATGACCACCCCGCTGCTCCGGCGCCTGGCCAGGATCGAGGCCGTTCCATCCGCCCTGGCGAAAGGCGAGCTGCAGACTTCCGATCGCTAACCATCGGCCGACCGGGGAGACCGGGAAAACCCGCCGGCTACACTCGCAGGTTGTGCCTCGCCTGCGCCCGAAAGCCTGGCCGGGTACTGGATATCCCTCGCCAACCACAGGAGGTGCGGCGGCCATGGCCTTCACCGAAATCGACTACGAAACCCAGGGACCGATCAGGATCATCCGCTTCAACCGGCCGCAGAAACGCAATTGCATCGGCCCCACCACCCACCTGGAACTGATCGAGGCCTGGAGCCGTTTTCGCGACGATCCGCATGCCCTCGTGGCCATCATCACCGGTGCTGGCGACCAGGCCTTCTGTGCCGGCGGCGACCTCAAGGCGGCGCTCGACCTGGTGCCCACCACCCCGGACGAGATCGCCGCGCACAATCGCGGCGAGCGCCCCGGGATCATCGGCCCGAGCCGCTGGACGGATATCTACAAACCGGTGATCGCCGCGGTGAATGGCGTGGCCTACGCCGGCGGCCTGGAGTGGGCCTGCTTCGCCGATATGCGCATCGCCGAGGAACACGCCACCTTCGGCGTGACCTGCCGCCGCTGGAATATCGGCCTGGGCGATGGCGGCACCCAGCGCCTGCCACGCATCGTCGGCATGGGCCGGGCGCTGGAGTTGATCCTCACCGGCAAGGTGATCTGCGCCAGCGAGGCGCTGGCTATCGGCCTGGTCAACGAGGTCGTCGCCAAGGGCCGCTCGCTGGAGCGCGCGCTGGAACTGGCGCATCTTCTCTGCACCCTGCCCCAGCCCGCCATGCGCTCGGACAAGGAGGCGGTCATCCGCGGCTACGGCCAGCCCCTGGCCGAGGGCCTGCGCATCGAAGCCGAGTGCTTCAACCGCTCCATCCATGAGCCGGAAACCCAGGAAGGACTGCGCCGCTTCCGCGAGCGCGACCACCCGGACCTGCGCGACGACGCCAGCCAGTGGTGAAAGGCTTGCGTATCCATGATCGGTAGGCCTCCTAGGTGGATGCCTACCTTTCAGACGGGTTCTTGCAACAGGCTATTGAGACATAGCCTTTTTTGTCTCGGCCTCGGCTCCGCGTGCCCTGGTCACCTCAAAAGAGCCTGTTCCACAGGCGCTTGAGCGCACTCGGCTGTTCCGCCCGCTCGCCGGTCGATTGAGGTGCCGAGGGCCGCGGGGAAGGCGGCGCAGCGGACGGGCGCGGCGCTTGGCCACTGCGTTTGCGCTGCTCATGCTGGTCCCGGAGTGCGAGCAGTTCGGGGCTGTCCGGACGGGCTTCCAGGCCATGCTTGATATAGGCCCGCGCCAGGTCTTTATCGCCCTTGGCATACGCGCTTTCGCTCATCTCGGCGTAGAGCAGCGCCACCTGGTTCAACCCGGTCAGCGCCTGGGCGTTACTCGGCTCCAGGTCGAGTATCTGCCGGTAATAGAACACCGCGCTGTCATCCTCGGGCTCCAGCAGGTGTTCTTCGGCGATGCGCTGCTCGGCCAGTTGCCGGTAGCCGGCGATCCGCGCCGCGGCTACCCGTTGCAGTCCTTGCCGGGCCTGCGCGCTGGCTTCGTCGAGCTGCAAGGCCTGGTTGAAGAAATACTCGGCATTGTCCTGCGCCGGCTCGAACAGCTGGCCCGTCGCCAGGCGCTGTTCGCCACGTGCCAGCAGCTCGGCGATCTTGATCCGCTGCTGCAGGTACAGGCCAGTGCCGCTGGCAGCGCCGAGCAGCAGCAGGCTGCCGAGTGCCCACAGCGCCAGGCGCCTGTTCGGGCTGCGCCGGCGGGCGGGCTCAGGCTCGGCCTCGGCCTGGGGCGGCGCAGGATCGATCAGGGCCGGCACGAAGCGGGTAGATTCCAGCTCCACCTCGCTGGGCTCGTCCGGTTCGTCCGGTTGCTCTGGCTGGTCCAGCTCATCGAGTGCCTGCAGCAGCGCCCGGCAGTCGGCGAAGCGCTGGTTGGGGTCCTTCGCCAGCATCCGCTCGAGCAGCGCCTTGTACGGGCTGATGTGCGCCGGCAAGCTCGGCGCCGGCATCTGCACGTGGTTCATCACGGTCTGGGTATAGCTGGCACCGCGGAACGGATTGGTGCCGATGAGCATCTCCAGGAAGATCACGCCCAGGCTGTAGATGTCGGTGCGGATATCCAGCGGCTGGCACTGCGTCTGTTCCGGGCTGCTGTAGGCCGGGCTGCCGACCGCGATGCCGAGCCCGGTGAGCTCGCTGTCCATCTCCAGCGCCTTGGCGATGCCGAAATCGGTGATCACCACCGTGCCGTCGCTGCGGAAGAGGATGTTCGCCGGCTTGATATCACGGTGGATCAGGCCCTGCTCATGCACCACGGCGAGGCCGGTGGCGATCTGCCGGACGATATCCAGGGCGCGCCTCGACTCGAACACCTCGCCCTTGTGCCGGGCCAGGTCGCCGCCGCCGACAAACTCCATGGCCAGGTAGTAGCGGCCATCGGCCAGTCTGTTGATGTCGTGGATGGTGATGATCGAGGGGTGGTGCAACGAGGCGACGATATGCCCCTCGCGGATGAAACGCTTGCTGAACGCCTCGTCATTGGCGTTGAGCAGTACCTTCACCGCCACCTTGCGGTGCAGCGACTCCTGGGTTGCCAGGTAGACTTCGGCCATCCCGCCTTGGCCAAGCCGGCTATGCACGCTGTAGCCGGGTATCTCGGGTAATCGTTCGTCCATGAAAGAATCCGTGAGCAGCCACTGATTGGGGGATCGCCGATACTGTCGGGCCGGATGTCACCCGTCGGATCGGGTCTCTAATTAATATTAATAAGAGCGGGGAACTTTTCCGATAGTTCCCGGCTCGCCGTCTACCGCCGTCCTGGCGTTTTGCGCTGCGCCTGGCTGGGGACGATCCTTCTGGCGGTGAGCAATGCCACAAGCTTAGCGGAGCAGGCGCCGACGCCAACCCCGGGCGCCGGGTCGAGTGCGCAATGCCGGCATATGAGCCTATCCTGGGGCGCTGCAAACGACCGCCGGCGGTCGTTCAGCAGCGCTTCGTCGCCCAACGGAGGTGAGCCACATGTCACGAATGGTTTCGCTCCTGGCATTGCTCGGCGCCTTGTACCTGGCGCTCTGCGTCGCGGCGTGGGCGTTGCAGCGTTCGCTCATCTACTTCCCCCAGCCCCGCGCCATCGCCAGCCCCGCCACGCTGCTCAGGCTGCCGGTCACCGACGCCGAGGTGCTGGTTTCCGTGAGGCCCCACGACGGCCCGAAGGCGTTGCTCTACTTCGGTGGCAACGCCGAGGACGTGTCCCTCAACCTGCCGGAATTTACCCGGGCCTTTCCCGAGCATGCGCTCTACCTGCTGCACTACCGAGGCTATGGCGGCAGTTCCGGATCGCCCTCCGAGGCGGCCATCACGCGCGATGCCATGGCCTTGTTCGACAAGGTGCAAGCCGCCCACCCGCATATCGTGGTGGTCGGGCGCAGCCTCGGCGCGGCTGTCGCCGTGCGCCTGGCCAGCCAGCGTCCGGCATCGCGCCTGGTGCTGATCACGCCGTTCCACAGCCTGCAGGAGTTCGCCGCCAGCCAGTTTCCCTATCTTCCGGTGAGGTGGCTGCTGCGGGACAAGTTCGAATCCTGGAAATACGCACCGCGCATCGCCGTGCCGACTTTGCTGATCGCCGCCGAACACGACGAAGTCATCCCGCGTTCGAGCACCGAGACGCTCTATGCGCATTTCGCCCCCGGCGTCGCCAGGCTCGAGGTCGTCCCGGGCGCGGGGCACAATTCGATAGACGCGAGCCCGCGGTTCCTGGAACTGCTCCGCAGCGGGCTGTGAGCGCGCCGGCCTTCCGGCAAGGCGCCGGCTCAGGACCGCTCCTCGTCCAACGCCTTGTCCGACGCGATCGGCGGCTCGATGCCCCAGTCGCCGTGCAGGTACCAGTCGTCGCCGAGCATCTCGGCCGGGTGCATGGTGCGGTCCGCGCCATTGCCGCAGGCCAGGGCATTGGCCGCGCAGTAGCGGTCGCAGCCCCAGCAGATGCGTTCGGGGCGCTTGGGGCTGATGGGAAAATTCTTGGCCATGGCGTTCCCCGGGTGCGGGTGCAGGTGAGAGTGGGAATGGCTCCCAGGCTACGACGCCCACAGGGAAATGCCCTTGATCGGGGTCAAGAATGACAGGCCCGGGGCGCTCGTCTTGGCACCCCGGGCTGCCTGTTACGCCGTGACCGCCGGCGCGTAGCGCACCGCCAGCTTGCGCAAGGCGACGTAGAACACCGGGGTCAGGAACAGCCCGAACAGGGTCACCCCGAGCATGCCGGAGAACACCGCGACGCCGGTGGCGCGGCGAATCTCGCTGCCCGCGCCGCTACCGATCAGCAACGGCACGGAGCCGGCGATAAACGCCACCGAGGTCATGACGATCGGCCGCAGGCGCAAGCGGCAGGCCTCCAGCGCCGCCTCGATGATGCCCTTGCCCTGCAGCTCCAGCTCCCGGGCGAACTCGACGATCAGGATCGCGTTCTTGCAGGCCAGGCCCATCAGCACCACCAGCCCCACCTGGACGAAGACGTTGTTGTCGCCGCCGCTGAGCCACACCCCCGACAAGGCCGCGAGCATGCACACCGGCACGATCAGGATCACCGCCAGGGGCAGCGTCCAGCTCTCGTACAGGGCGGCGAGGACCAGGAACACCAGCATCACCGCCAGCGGGAACACCACCGCCGCGGCATGGCTCTGCGTGACCTGCTGGTAGCTCAGGTCGGTCCATTCCAGGGTGATGCCGCGGGGCAATACCCGAGCAGCGATCTCTTCCAGCTTGGCGATCACCTGGCCCGACGACAGCTGCTTGGGATCGGAGTCGCCGATCAGGTCGGCCGCCGGGTAGCCGTTGTAGCGCACCACCGGGTCGGGGCCATAGCTGGGCGTCACGGTGATCATCGCACCGAGCGGCACCATCTCGCCCCGGTCGTTGCGCACCCGCAGGCTGGTGATGTCCTCGGCGGTCTGCCGATAGGAACTGTCGGCCTGGGCCATGACCCGGTAGACCCGGCCGAACAGGTTGAAGTCATTGACGTAGACCGAGCCCAGGTAGGTCTGCAAGGTATTGAACACATCGCTCAACGACACCCCTTGCGCCTTGACCTTGACCCGGTCCACCTGCACCTCCAGCTGCGGGATGTTGGCCTGGTAGGAGCTGACCGGGTAAGTCATGCCCGGGGTCTGCGCCACCGCGGCCTGGAAGGCGCTCAAGGCATTCTGCAGGGCGCCGTAACCCAGGCCCGCGCGGTCTTCCAGGTACAGCGAATAGCCCGAACCGTTGCCCAGCCCCTGGATCGGCGGCGGCAACAGCGCATAGGCAAAACCTTCGTGGACCTGGGACAGCTTGGCGTTGAGTTCGGCATTGATCTCCACCGCGCCGCGCTGACGCTGGTCGAACGGCTTGAGGATCACGTAAGCGGCCATGACATTCGGCGTGTTGACCGATTGCAAGGCATTCAGGCCGCTGAAGGCCGGCACGGTCTCCACGCCCTCCACCGAGAGTGCCGTCTCGATCAGTTCGCTGGTCACCGCATCGGTGCGGGCCAGGGACGCGCCTTCCGGCAGCTTGGCGCCGGCGAACAGGTAGAGTTTGTCCTGGGTCGGGATAAACCCGCCCGGCACCAGGTTGAACAGCCAGGCCGTGCCGATCAGCAGCAAAGCGTAGAGGAAGAACACCGAGCCGCGCCGCCCCAGGGAGTAGGACACCAGGCCGTGATAACCGTCGGAGCGGCGTTTGAACATCCGATTGAAGGCGCGGAAAAAGCCCCCGAACACCTTCTGGATGCCGCGCTCCAGCCAGTCCTGCGGCGCGCCGTGGGGCCTGAACAGCTTGGCCGCCAGGGCCGGCGACAGGGTCAGGGAGTTGATCGCCGAGATCACCGTGGAAATCGCGATGGTCACCGCGAACTGCTTGTAGAACTGGCCGGTGACGCCGGAGAGAAAGGCCATGGGAATGAACACCGCGCACAGCACCAGGGCGATGGCGATGATCGGCCCGGACACCTCCTTCATCGCCCGGTGCGCGGCCTCCCGCGGGTCATAGCCCTTCTCGATGAAACGCTCGACGTTTTCCACCACCACAATCGCGTCGTCGACCACGATGCCGATGGCCAGCACCAGCCCGAACAGGGTCAGGGTGTTGATCGAATACCCCAGCAAATACAGCCAGGCGAAGGTGCCGATCACCGACACCGGCACCGCGATCAGCGGGATGATCGAGGCGCGCCAGGTCTGCAGGAACAGGATCACCACCAGCACCACCAGCACCACCGCTTCCATCAGGGTGTGCTGCACCGCGCTGATGGATTCCCGGACGAACACCGTCGGGTCCCACACCGCCTTGTAGGCCACGCCTTCGGGGAAACGCTGGGACAACTCGTCAAGCTTGCCGTAGACCGCCTCGGCGACCTGCAAGGCGTTGGCCCCCGGCGAGAGGAAAATCCCCACCGTCGCCTGGTTGCGGTCGTCCAGGCGCGCGCGCAGGGTATAGTCGCCCGCGCCGAGCTCGACCCGCGCCACGTCCGACAGCTTCACCAACTGCCCGTCCGCCCCGCTCTTGAGGACGATATCGGCAAACTCCTGCTCGCTGCGCAAGCGCCCGCGCACGCTGATCGACACCAGGAAGTCGGCGCCCTGGGGCGAAGGCTCGGCGCCCAGCTGGCCGGCCGAGACCTGCACGTTCTGCTCGCGGATCGCGTTCACCACGTCGGCCGCGATCAGTCCCCGGGCCGACAGGCTGTTGGGGTCCATCCAGATGCGCATCGCGTAGTCGCCCGAACCGTAGACCCCGACATCGCCGATCCCGGACAACCGCGACAGCTCGTCCTTGACGTGCAGGGTCAGGTAATTGCGCAGATACAGCGAGTCGTAGCTGTTGTCCGGGGACAGCAGGCTGACGTACATCAGCGGCGTCGGCGATTGCTTCTGGGTGGTCACGCCATACTGCCGCACCTCTTCCGGCAGCCGCGACAGCGCCTGGCTCACGCGGTTCTGCACGCGCACCGCGGCGGTGTCCGGATCGACGCCGGGGACGAACGTGATACTCAGCGCCAGGCTACCGTTGGAGCCGGTGACCGACTTCATGTACATGATCCCTTCGACGCCGTTGATCGCCTCTTCCAGGGGCACCGCGACCGACTCAGCGATCTCCTTGGGGTTCGCCCCCGGATAGGTGGCGCGCACCACCACGCTGGTCGGCACCACCTCGGGGTATTCCCCCGACGGCAGCACCGGGATGGCAATCAGGCCGAGGGCGAAAATGATGATCGACAGCACGATGGCGAAGATCGGTCGGTCGATGAAAAACTTGGAAAAATCCATGGCCGCTCTTCCTTATTTCGCCAAGGGTGTCTGGGGCGCGGCGGTTGAGGCCTGCTGCGTCGGCGCGGCGATTTCCCTGGGTTCCACCGCCATGCCCGGGTAGAAGATCTTCTGCGCCCCGTTCAGCACCACCCGATCACCGGCGGCCAGCCCGGCGCTGATCACCCGCAGGCCATCAAGCTGGCGGCCCAGGGTCACGTCCTTGCGCAGGGCCTGGTTTTGCGGGCCGATGACGTACACGTATTTGCGGTCCTGGTCGGTTTGCACCGCGCGGTCGTCGATCAGCACCGCCCGGGTCTCGCTGCCGCCTTCGAGACGCACCCGGGCGAACAGGCCCGCGGTCAGCCGGCGGTCGGGGTTGGGCAGCACCGCGCGCACACGGATGGTGCCGGTGGCCGGGTCGACCTGGTTATCCAGGAAGTCCACGGTGCCGGTCAGGGGGAAGGTCCCGACATCGTTGGCCAGGCCGACCCGCACGGTATTGCTCACCCCCGGGCGCTGGCCCTTGCCCAGCAGCTCGGTGTAGCGCAGCAGGCTCTGCTCATCGGCGTCGAAATAGACGTACATCGGGTCCTGGGAAACGATGCTGGTCAGCACGCTCTGGTCGGCCTGGGCCAGGTTGCCGAGGGTCAGCATGGCCCGGCCGACACGCCCGGAAAACGGCGCGCGGACCTGGGTGAAGTCGAGGTTGAGCTGGGCCGTGGCCACCTCGGCGACGGCCGCGTTCACATCCGCCACGCCCTGGGCCAGGGAGGCGCTACGAATGTCGCCCTCCTCCCGCGACAGCGCCGACTGCTTGACCAGGGCCTGGCCGCGGCGGTCCTGCTCGGTGGCCAGACGCACCGTGGCGCGGGCCCGGGCCAGCCGGGCCTGGGCGCTGGCCAGCGCCTCGCGGTAAGGGCGCGGATCGATGACGAACAGGGTCTGGCCCTTTTCCACCTCGTCGCCCTCGCGAAACGCCACCCGGTCGACATAACCGCTGACCCGTGGCCGCAGGTCGACCGCGTCGATCGCGCTGATACGGCCATTGAACAGGTCCCACTCACGCACCGCCTGCACGCTCACGGTCGTCACCTCGACCACCGGCGCCGCGGCGGCGACCGGCTCGCCCTTTTCGTTACAGCCGCCCAGCGCCAAGAGGAGGCACAACGCGCCCAATCGATGGGTTGAAGAACAGCCTCGACCGACTACTCGGCGAATTCGATTCATGAACGTGGACTCCCGCTGCACCAGAGATATTGATTTATAGGCAGACGGAATATAAAAGTTAAAGTTAACTTTAAGTAAAGCCCCTTCGGAGGCCCCATGAAAAAGCCCAGCGAACCGCTGCTGACCATCACCGAAGTGGCCCGGCGCAGTGGCGTCATGGCTTCGGCACTGCGTTTCTACGAGACCCGCGGGTTGCTCCACTCGATCCGCGTGGGCAGCGGCCACCGCCGCTACCCGCGCTCGATCCTCAGGCGGGTCGCCTATATCGTGTTCGCCCAGCGCATCGGTTTCTCGCTGGATGAAATCATCCAGCAACTGACCGGCCTACCCATCAACACCGCCCCGGCGGGCGCGGACTGGCGGCGCCTGACCGCCACCTGGAAAACCCGGGTGCAGCAACGCATCGCCGAACTCGAACGGCTGAACATGAGCCTGGAGGAATGCATAGGTTGCGGCTGCATGTCGATGGAACACTGCCAGCTCAACAACCCCGAGGACATCTACTCGCGCAACGGCTGCGGCGCCCGGCGCTGGCTGGGGGACCAGAAAATCGCAATCCCCGGCGAACCGCAGGCCGATTGATCGAGGGGGCCGCCTGCCCTCCCCGGCGGCGACCGTTCGATCCGCGCCAGCGCCTCAGCCGCGCAGCACGAACACTGGGAACATCTCACGCAGGTGCTGCCACAGGTCCGGCACCAGCACCTGTTGCGGCGTGCTCGGCAATTGCGGGTCGAGCATGCGCGCGGTGCGCACCATCTGCACCGCGAAGCGCTTGACCCCCAGGGCTTGCAGGCGCTGGCCGAGGAGCAGCAGGCGGGCCGGCTGCAACAGGTGCCAGTGCACGGTGGTGCGGCATTCGTAGTCGACGCCGCTGGCCAGCAGCAGCTCCAGGCTGCGCCAGTTGGCCTTGCCGCTGCCCGGCACGCCAGTAATCATCGGGCCGTCTTCGGCCAGGGCCTTGACGTCGAAGCCGACCCAATCGGCGCCGGCCACCGCCCGGGCAAAGGCCGCCGGCTTGATGCCGGCGCTGTGCAGGCCGATGCGGAAACCCATGGCGCGCACTTCATCCATCGCCGCCGGCAAACCGTCCTGCAGGGTCGGCTCGCCGCCACTGAACACCACCGCGTCCAGCAGGTCCTGGCGGCGTTGCAGGAAACTCAGGACCCGGCACCAGTCCAGCTCCTCGCTGCCGCGCGGCGGGATCAGTTGCGGGTTGTGGCAGTAGCGGCAACGCCAGGCGCAGCCCTGGCAGAACAGCACGCAGGCGAGCAGCCCCGGGTAGTCGAGAGTGGTCAGGGGCACCATGCCTCCGACCCGCATCTTTCGGCTCATTGGCAACCGGCCACGGTGGCCTGTTCGGTGAAGTGCACGCGCTCGCGGTGCTCGGACTGTTTACCCGGGTTGAAGGCCGAGACCGGGCGGTGATAACCCATCACCCGGGTCCAGACTTCGCAGCGCTGGCGTTGCGCCTGGGGCAATGTGGATTGTGCGTTCATGGTGGAACTCCTTGCAGTTGGGGGAAGACAGGTCAGTGCGCGGTGGCCATGCCCGTGGCCTGGGCCTGCAGCAGGGCTTCGTCGCACTTGGGGCAGAACTCGTGCTCGCCGTCGAGGTAGCCGTGCACCGGGCAGATGGAAAAGGTCGGGGTCACCGTCAGGTACGGCAGGCGGAAGCGCCCCAGGGCCTTGCGCACCAGCTGCTTGCAGGCCGCGGTCGAGGAAATCCGCTCGGCCATGTACAGGTGCAGCACGGTGCCGCCGGTGTATTTGCATTGCAGTTCGTCCTGCAGCTCCAGCGCCTCGAACGGATCGTCGGTATGCCCCACCGGCAACTGCGAGGAGTTGGTGTAGTACGGGGCCTCGCGGCTGCCGGCCTGGAGAATGCCGGGGTAACGCTTGAGGTCTTCCTTGGCGAAGCGGTAGGTGGTGCCTTCGGCCGGGGTCGCCTCGAGGTTGTAGAGATGGCCGGTTTCCTCCTGGAAGCGCACCAGGGTCGCGCGCGCATGGTCCAGCAGCCTGAGGGCGAACTGGCGCCCCTGTTCGGTGTGCATGCCCTGCTCGTCGCCGCTGAAGTTGCGCAGCATTTCGTGCAGGCCATTGAGGCCGATGGTCGAGAAGTGATTGCGCAGCGTGCCCAGGTAACGCTGGGTGTAGGGGTACAGGCCGGCGTCCATGTGGTGCTGGATCACCTTGCGCTTGACCTCCAGGCTCTCCATCGCCAGTTCCATCAGCGCGTCCAGGCGTTGCAGCAGGCCGCTGGTATTGCCCTTGAACACATGGCCCAGGCGCGCGCAGTTGAGCGTCACCACGCCGAGCGAGCCGGTCTGCTCCGCCGAGCCGAACAGGCCGCCGCCGCGCTTGAGCAGCTCGCGCACGTCCAGTTGCAGGCGGCAGCACATGGAGCGCACCTGGTTGGGCTGCATGTCCGAATTGAGGAAGTTCTGGAAATACGGCAGCCCGTAGCGGGCGGTCATCTCGAACAGACGGTCGGCGTTCTCGCTGTCCCAGGGAAAATCATGGGTGATGTTGTAGGTCGGGATCGGAAAGGTGAACACCCGGCCCTTGGCGTCGCCGGCCTGCATCACTTCGATATAGGCGCGGTTGAGCAGGTCCATTTCCGCTTGCAGCTCGCCGTAGGCAAAGGGCATTTCCTCGCCGCCGATCACCGGGACCTGCTCGCGCAGATCCTCCGGGCAGACCCAGTCGAAGGTCAGGTTGGTAAAGGGGGTCTGGGTACCCCAGCGCGACGGCACGTTGAGGTTGTAGATGAACTCCTGGATCGCCTGGCGCACCTGCGGGTAGCTCAGGCGGTCCTTGCGCACATAGGGCGCCAGATAAGTGTCGAAGGAACTGAAGGCCTGGGCCCCGGCCCATTCGTTCTGCAGGGTACCGAGGAAATTCACCATCTGCCCCAGGGCGCTGCTCAGGTGCTTGGGCGGCCCGGCCTCGACCCGCCCCGGCACGCCATTGAGACCTTCATGCAACAGGGTACGCAGGGACCAGCCGGCACAGTAACCGGCGAGCATGTCGAGGTCGTGGATATGCAGGTCGGCCTCGCGGTGGGCGCGGCCGATGGCTTCACTGTAGACCTCATCCAGCCAGTAGTTGGCGGTGACCTTGCCGGACACGTTGAGCACCAGCCCGCCCAGGGAATAACCCTGGTTGGCGTTGGCCTGCACCCGCCAGTCCTCTCGGTCGAGGTACTCGTTCATCGAGGCCGCCACTTCGACCAGGGTCTTGCGGTCGCGACGCAGGCGCCCGTGCTGTTCGCGGTAGACGATGTAGGCGCGCATGGCCAAGAAGAATCCGGCGTCCATCAGCACCCGCTCGACCCGGTCCTGGATCTGCTCCACATGCAGCCGCGCATGCCCCTCAAGGTGGGCCAGCACCGCCTTGAGTAAGCCCTCGGCCTCGACTTCGGCGTACTCGCCGCTGGCCTTGCCGGCGGCGATCAACGCCTGGCGGATCTTGTCCGCATCGAAGGCAACCCGGCTGCCATCGCGTTTGTGCAGGCGGTTGTTGCCCACCCTGATCAGCGTGCTGTGCATTTGACCTCCGCATACTACATATAGATGTTTTTAATTCTTAAAACACAAGATGCAGTGAGATTACGGAGTGGCGGTTGGGTTGCCATTGATCGTGATCAAGTATTTTTTGGTTTGTGTACATATCCATTTTTTGGGTAACGGCGACTTAGGGTTCCGCCCTTACGGCGGCTCACTTTTGAAGAGCGCAAAAGTAAGCAAAACGCTCTTGCCCCACCACTCGGTGCCTCGCTAAGGCTCGGCATGCCCGAACGAAGGCATTGATCCGTGGGCCGCCGCAATGGGCCATCCATGGCCCAGTGCGGCTAACCCGGCATCCCTGCCGGGTTACCCACGGCTCAATGCCTGCGCTCGGCCATCGTGGTTAACGGGGCGCTCAGATCAAAAGCAAAAGCAAGACGGCGGCCTGCCGGCCGGCCTGGCTGAGAACGTGGGCTCTGTAGCCGCTGCCGAGCGCAGCGAGGCTGCGATCGAGGCCGAAGGACTCGCCAGGCGGGCACCGCATATCCCCAGATCCTGCGAGGTGTCAGGTTTCGCGGCCCTGCGGGCCGATCGCAGCCTCGCTGCGCTCGGCAGCGGCTACACAAAGCATGTCCGGCAGAAGAGCTGTAGCGTGGCGATGGCCTGTGGCGGCGTGCCCCCGGAGCAATACCTGCGTTCGACCAGCGCAGTTAACGGGGTGCTCAGATCAAAAGCAGGACGGCGGCCTGCCGACCGGCCTGAGAACGCATTCCCTGTAGCCGCTGCCGAGCGCAGCGAGGCTGCGATCGAGGCCGAAGGACTCGTCAGGCAGGCACCGCATTTCCCCAGATCCTGCGAGGTGTCAGGGTTAGCGGCCCTGCGGGCCGATCGCAGCCTCGCTGCGCTCGGCAGCGGCTACACAAAGCATGTCCGGCAGAAGAGCCGTAGTGTGGCAAAAACAGCAAGCTTCGCCCGGCGAAGGCTTTGTTTTGGCTCTGGCTCTGGCTTTTGATCTTGATCTCTGACGCCCCGTTAACCACGCTGGCCGAACGGAGGTATTACGGAGCGGGTAAACCGGCAGGGATTCCGGTTTAGCCGCCCCGGGCCATGGATGGCCCGTGGCGGCGGCCCGCTCCGTAATGCCTGCGTTCGGGCACACCGAGCCTCAGCGAGGTGCCGAGTGGTGGGGCAAAGCGTTTTGCTTACTTTTGCGCTCTTCAAAAGTAAGCCGCCGTAAGGGCGGAACCCTAAGCCGCCGTTACCGCAGCAACGGATATCCCCCCAATCTCACCCCCCACTCATATTCATAAACCGCACCACCTGCACCGTCCCCTGCGGACTAAAATCATGCCGCAACGGCTTGCGCCGCAAAGCCTGCTGCAAGGCATCGATCAGCGGCTGGTCGTCCAGCGGATAACGCCGCAGCAGGCCACGCAGATCCAGGGCATCGTCCTGCCCCAGGCACAGCAACAGCTTGCCTTCGACGGTCATGCGTACCCGGTTGCAGCTGCCACAAAAGTTGTGGCTGTTGGGCGAGATAAAACCAATGCGTGTCTGCGGATGGCGCTCCAGGCGCACGTAACGCGCCGGCCCGCCGCTGTTCTCGGCGCTGTCGAGCAAGGCATGGCGGCTGGCGATCAGCGCCCGTACCTCGTCGCTGGAACAGAAGGATTCGCCCCGGGAACGGCCGACGTCGCCCAGGGGCATTTCCTCGATAAAGCTGATATCGATGCGCTGCTCGATGGCGTACCGCACCAGTTGCGGTACTTCCTCGAAGTTGCGGCCCTTCATCACCACGCAGTTGAGCTTGACCCGCTCGAACCCCGCCCCGCGCGCCACCTCGATACCGCGCAGCACCTGGTCGAGATCGCCGTTGCGGGTGATGGCGCGAAACTTCTGCCCGTCCAGGCTATCGAGGCTGATGTTCATCCGCTTGACCCCGGCTTCCGCCAGCGGCCGGGCCAGGCGCTCCAGCTGCGAGCCGTTGCTGGTCATCACCAGTTCGCGCAGCCCTGGCAAGGCGGCGATGTTGCGGCACAGATCAACGATGCCCGGGCGAATCAGCGGCTCGCCGCCGGTGAGGCGGATCTTGCGCACGCCCTGGCCGACGAACAGCGCCGCCAACCGCTGCAACTCTTCCAGGGTCAGCACCTGCTGGCGCGGCAGGAAGGTCATGTTCTTCGCCATGCAATACACGCAGCGAAAATCGCAACGGTCGGTCACCGACATCCGCAGATAGTCGATCTGCCGCCCGAAGCCGTCCTGCATCACATTGCTCATGGCCTTCCCCTTACTGCACCAGCGGCGAGTCGGCGCCTTGCAGATGAATGCCCCGGATGTCCGCGGCCCCGACCAGGGTTTGCAGGTACTGCACCACGGCCTTTTGCCAGACGCCCTGTTGCAACTGGTTGCGGATCACCAAAGCCACTGCCTCATAGGGCAAGGCCTGGCCCTCGACCCGCTGATCGACGCAGACCACATGCCAGCCATAACGGCTTTCCAGCGGCTTGGCCGCCAGCCCCGTCGGCAGGCTGAACAGCTGGCGCTCCAGTTCCGGCACGGTCTGGCCCTTGCTGATCTGCCCCAGGGAACCGCCCTGGGCCTTCGACGGGCAGGCCGAATACTTCAGCGCCAGTGCAGCGAAACTGTCGGGCTGTTCGTCCAGGCGTTGCAGCAAAATCTCCGCCTGGACCTGGGCCGTGCTGCGCGCCCCGGCATCGTCCGGCGCGCATTCGAGCAGGATGTGCCGCACCGCCAGCAACGGCGCGCTGTGAAAACGCCCGCGGTTGTTGTCGTAGTAACGCCAGCACGCCGCCTCGTCGCACTCCGGCACCTGCACCTCGCGTTCGAGCAGCAAGCGGGTGGCAGCCTCCTCTTGGTTCTCGCCGGCGCCAATCTGCAACGTCAGGCCGAGTTCGGCGATGCGCTGCTGCAACAGCTCGCGGATCACCAGGGCCCTGGCCGCCAGGTACACCGCCTCCTCGCGGCTGGCCGCCGGGTGATATTGCAGCTCCTGGGCCAGCGCCTGCGGGGTGATCGACACCTGGTTGACACTGATGATCGGCCACTCCTGCTCACTGCTGGCGATCAGTTGCACAGGCGCCTCGTCCGCGGCCACGGGCTCATGCCCCGGCGGCGTGAACGCCTGCACGCCCACCTCCACTTCACTCTCTGGCACCAGCGTTTCCTCGCGGGCCGAAGACCCGCAACCGCCGCTGCCGCCGTTACCGCCGCCACATCCACATCCACCTGACATGACTGCCTCCTCAGATTTTCTGCCGAACGATTTGATAACGCCGCCCCAGGTACCAGACCGGCGCGCTGACCATGTGCACCAGGCGGGTAAAGGGGAATAGCACGAACAGGGTCAGGCCGAGGAACACGTGCAACTTGTAGGTCAGGCCGACCGGGGCGATAGCCGCCGCCGCGTCCATGGGCCGCAACATCACCGTGTTCTGCGCCCAGTCGGCAAGCATCACCATCACCGAGCCGTCCATATGGGCGGTGGAGGCGACTATGGTCAAAAGGCCGAGCAGCAACTGCGCCAGCAGCACCAGCAGGATCAGGATGTCCGAAGGGCTGGAGGTGGCGCGCACCCGCGGGTCGGTGAGACGGCGCTTGATCAGCATCAGCAAACCGACCAGGCACAGCAGGCCGAAGAAGCCGCCGGAGACCATCGCCAGCAACTGCTTGTGCTCGGTGCTGATCACATGGTGATAGACCGAGGCCGGGGTCAGCAGGCCGACAAAGTGCCCGGCCAGCACGAACAGCACGCCGACATGGAACAGGTTGCTGGCCACGCGCATGCCACGCTTGTCGAGCATCTGGCTGGAACCGGCCTTCCAGCTGTACTGCGACAGGTCGAAGCGTGCCCAGCTACCCAGCAGGCAGATCGCCAGGGCGACATAGGGATAGATCCCGAACACCAACAGATTCCACTTAGACATTGCCCACCTCCCCGGCCGGCGCGGCGGCCAGCCCCTGATGCTGAAAATCCACCCAGTGCAGCGGTACCGCGCTTTCCTCCCGGGCCTTGCCCGGCGCGCTTGGCATGGCGCTGCAACGCTCCTGCTGCTCGGCCTTGAGAAAGTCCACCGCCTCCTCTTCCCAGATCTTGTCCAGGGCCTCAAGGGAGTCGTCGCGCGGCTCGGCCGCCACCTGTTCGCGCAGGTCGGCCACCGCCTGGTGCGGCTCCGCGCCAGCGATTTGCAGCAAGGCGCGCAAGCAACTGGCATAGGCGCTCTCGCGTTCCTCCAGGCGCGCCGCGAGCAGGGCCAGCAAGTGCGCGACATCGGCCAGGCCCTCGCGGGCCTCGAGATCGTCGCGGGTGGAAAGGAACTCCAGGTACAGCGGGATGTAGTCCGGCAGCTCCTTGATACCGATGGCAAAGCCCGCGGCTTCATACTGGGCGAGCATGTCGACCATGGCCTGGCCGCGGTCGCGGGACTCGCCGTGCACATGCTCGAACAACAGCAACGACAGCGAGCGGCCACGACCGAACAGCGCGCCGTAGTGCTCCTGGCCATCCATCAGGTCGTTGGTGCAGAGCAGCTCCAGCAGCTCGAACAGCGCGCCGCGCTGCTTCGGGCTGATTTCCCGGGCCTGGATGATCGCCTGCTCCAGTTCGTCGCGGCCCTCGACCAGGGTTGCGCTCGGGTAGTCGAGCAGCAGCGAAATCACTTTCAGGATGCGCATGCTCATTCCTCCCACAGTTGCACGGTTTTCAGGACGTCGCGGCGGTTGGCCTTCTTCGCCCCGAACATGTTGGTGTCGGAGCTGCCGCTGCAGCCACTGCCGAAACTGAAGCCGCAACCGGAACGCTCGGCGAAGGCATCGCTCATGGCTTCCTCGCGGTGCGCGCTGGGCACCACGTAGCGGTCTTCGTAGTTGGCGATGGCCAGGTAGCGGTACATCTCCTCGACCTGGCTCACGCTCAGGCCGACCTCCTCCAGCACTTGCAGGTCCTGCACGCCTTCGACCTGCTCGGCGCGCTTGTAGGCACGCATCGCCAGCAGGCGCTTGAGGGCGCGCTTGACCGGTTTTTCGTCGCCCGCGGTCAGTAGGTTGGCCAGGTAACGCAGGGGGATGCGCAGGCTGTCGACATCCGGGATCACCCCGTTCATGCCCACGGTGCCGGCGGCCGCGGCGTTCTGGATCGGCGACAGCGGCGGCACGTACCAGACCATCGGCAAGGTGCGGTATTCCGGGTGCAGCGGCAGCGCCAGCTTCCAGTCCACCGCCATCTTGTACACCGGCGAACGCTGCGCGGCGTCGATCACCGACTGCGGCACCCCGTCTTCCTGGGCCTGGCGGATCACTGCCGGGTCATGCGGATCGAGAAAGATTTCCAGCTGCTTCTCGTACAGGTCCTGCTCGCTGGCGGTGCTCGCCACCTCGGCGATGCGGTCGGCGTCATACAGCAGCACGCCGAGGTAGCGGATGCGCCCGACACAGGTCTCGGCGCACACGGTGGGCATGCCTGCCTCGATCCGTGGGTAGCAGAAGATGCACTTCTCCGACTTGCCGCTCTTCCAGTTGAAATAGATCTTCTTGTACGGGCAGCCGCTGATGCACATGCGCCAGCCGCGGCACTTCTCCTGGTCGATCAGGACGATGCCGTCCTCCTCGCGCTTGTAGATCGCCCCGCTCGGGCAGGACGCCGCGCACGCCGGGTTCAGGCAGTGCTCGCACAGACGCGGCAGGTACATCATGAAAGTGTTTTCGTACTCGCCGTAGATGTCCGCCTGGATCTGGTCGAAGTTCCGGTCCTTGCGCCGCTTGGCGAACTCGCTGCCGAGGATCTCCTCCCAGTTCGGCCCCCACTCGATCTTTTCCATGCGCTTGCCGGACACCACCGAACGCGGCCGCGCGGTCGGCTGGTGGTCGCCCAGGGGCGCGGTGTGCAGGTGCTGGTAATCGAAGTCGAACGGCTCGTAGTAGTCGTCGAGGCTCGGTAAGTCGGGGTTGGCGAAGATGTTCGCCAGCACCCGGAACTTGCCGCCGATGCGCGGGTTGATCGAGCCGTTGGCGTTGCGCACCCAGCCGCCCTTCCACTTGTCCTGGTTTTCCCATTCTTTCGGGTAGCCGATCCCGGGCTTGGTCTCGACGTTGTTGAACCAGGCGTATTCCATGCCTTCGCGGCTGGTCCAGACGTTCTTGCAGGTGATCGAGCAGGTATGGCAGCCGATGCATTTGTCCAGGTTCAGGACCATGCCGATTTGTGAACGAATCTTCATGACAACTCCTCAATCCATCTCGGTCGGCAGGGGGCGTGGCAGCTCATCGCCGTCCGAGCCATCGAGCCAGTCGACGCGGGCCATCTTGCGCACCACGACGAACTCGTCGCGGTTGCAACCGACCGTGCCGTAATAGTTGAAACCGTAGGCCTGCTGGGCATAGCCGCCGATCATGTGGGTCGGCTTGAGCACCACCCGGGTGACCGAGTTGTGGTGGCCGCCACGGGTCTTGGTGGTCTCGGAGCCGGGCACGTTCACGATCCGTTCCTGGGCGTGGTACATCATCACCATGCCTTCCTTGACCCGCTGGCTGACCACCGCCCGGGCGGTCGCCGCGCCGTTGGCGTTGAAGCATTCGATCCAGTCGTTGTCCTCGATACCGGCGCGCTTCGCGTCGATTTCCGAGAGCCAGACAATCGGCCCGCCACGGCTCAGGGTGAGCATCAGCAGGTTGTCGCTGTAGGTGCTGTGGATGCCCCATTTCTGGTGCGGGGTGATCCAGTTGAGGACGATTTCCGGGTGGCCATTGGTGCGCTTGCCCTTCACCGCCTCGATGGTCCGGGTGTTGACCGGCGGCCGGTAGCTCATCAGTTGTTCGCCGAACGCCTGCATCCACGGGTGGTCCTGGTAGAACTGCTGGCGGCCGGTGATGGTGCGCCACGGGATGTTCTCGTGGACGTTGGTGTAGCCGGCGTTGTAGCTGACGTGATCGTCCTCCAGGCCCGACCAGGTGGGGCTGGAAATGATCTTGCGCGGCTGCGCCTGGATATCGCGGAAGCGGATCGCCTCGTGGGCCTTGGACAGCGCCAGGTGGCTGTGGTCGATGCCGGTGAACTCGGACAGCGCGGCCCAGGCCTTGACCGCCACATGGCCGTTGGTTTCCGGGGCCAGGGACAGGATCACCTCGGCGGCGTCGATCGCCGTGTCGATCTTCGGCCGGCCCTGGCTGATGCCCGCCGCGCCCTCGCGGTAATTCAGCTCGCCGAGGAATTTCACCTCCTCCTCGGTGTTCCAGTTGATGCCCTTGCCGCCGTTGCCGAGTTTTTCCAGCAGCGGCCCGAGGGAGGTGAATTGCTTGTAGATGTTCGGGTAGTCGCGCTCCACCACTTGCAGGTTCGGCGCGTTCTTGCCCGGCTGCGGGGCCACGCCCGCGGTTTTCCAGTCGGTGCCGCCGAACGGCTGGGCCAGCTCGCCGACGCTGTCATGCATCAGCGGCACGGTGACCAGGTCCTGCTCCACGCCCAGGTGCCCCACCGCCATGCTGGAGAACGCCTTGGCGATGCCCTTGTAGATCTCCCAGTCGGAACGCGATTCCCAGGCCGGGTCGATGGCCGCCGACAGCGGGTGGATGAAGGGATGCATGTCCGAGGTGTTCATGTCGTCCTTCTCGTACCAGGTCGCGGTCGGCAGGACGATGTCGGAATACACGCAGGTCGAGGACATGCGGAAGTCCAGGGTGGTGACCAGGTCGAGCTTGCCGATCGCGCCCTGGTCCACCCATTCGGCTTCCTGCGGCTTGCAGTCGCCGACCTGGCCGATGTCCTCGTTCATCACCCCGTTACGGGTGCCGAGCAGGTACTTGAGCATGTACTCGTGGCCCTTGCCCGAGGAGCCCAGGAGGTTGGAACGCCAGATGAACATGTTGCGCGGGAAGTTCTGCGGGCTGTCCGGCTGTTCGCAGGCGAAACGCAGCGAACCCTCATGCAACGACTTGACCACATAGTCCTTGGGCGTCATGCCGAGTGCTGCGGCGTCGCGGCAGATGTGCAGCGGGTTACTGTTGAGCTGCGGCGCGCTGGGCAGCCAGCCGGCGCGTTCGGCGCGGATGTTGTAGTCCAGGGCGTGCTCGGGGAACTGGCTCTTGTCGGCCAGCGGCGAGAGCACGTCGTGCATGCTCATCTTCTCGTGGCGCCATTGCGAGCTGTGGGCGTAGAAGAAGCTGGTGCCGTTCATCTGCCGTGGCGGCCGGCTCCAGTCCAGGCCGAACGCCAGGGGCAGCCAGCCGCATTGCGGGCGGAGTTTTTCCTGGCCGACATAGTGGGCCCAGCCGCCACCGGTCTGGCCGACGCAACCGCAGAGCATGAGCATGTTGATCAGCCCGCGGTAGTTCATGTCCATGTGGTACCAGTGGTTCATCGCCGCACCGACAATGATCATCGAGCGGCCACGGGTCTTGTCGGCGTTGTCGGCGAACTCGCGGGCGATCTGGATGGCTTTCTCGCGGCTGACGCCGGTGATCTGCTCCTGCCAGGCCGGGGTGCCGGGCACGCTGGCGTCGTCGTAGTCCTTGGCCACATTGGCGCCGCCCAGGCCACGGTCGATGGCCAGGTTGGCCGCCGACAGGTCGAACACCGTGGCCACCTTGACCTGGCTGCCGTCGGCCAGGGTCAGGCTGCGCACCGGCACGCGGCGGTATTGCACGGCGTCGCCGGCCACATGCTGGAAGTGCTCCTGGATTTCCCCGGCGAAATACGGGAAGGCCACTTCGGCGACATCGCCACCGATCAGGCTCAGGCTCAGGTCGATCTCACGCCCCGCGCCGCCTTCCCGGGCGAGGATGTTCCACTTGCCCTGCTCGCCCCAGCGGTAGCCGATGGAGCCCTGGGGCGACACCAGCTCGCCGCTGGCGTCGATGGCGATGGTCTTCCATTGCGGGTTGTTGTCCTGGCCGAGGTTGCCGGCCAGGTCCGAGGCGCGCAGGAAGCGGTCCGGCTGGTAGCCGGCCCCCGGCGCGGTGCCGAGCATCGGCTTGAGCAGCACCAGCACCGGCAGGTCGGTGTAGCGCTTGGCGTAGTCGGTGAAATAGGCGCTCGGGCGGTCGAGGTGGAACTCCTTGAAGATCACATGGTTGAAGGCCTGGGCCAGCGCCGCGTCGGTGCCCTGCTTGGGGTTGAGCCAAAGGTCGGTGAGCTTGGCCACTTCCGAATAGTCCGGGGTGATGGCCACGGTCTTGGTGCCCTTGTAGCGCACCTCGGTGAAGAAGTGCGCGTCGGGGGTACGGGTCTGCGGGACGTTGGAACCCCAGGCGATGATGTAGTTGGAGTTGTACCAGTCGGCCGATTCCGGCACGTCGGTCTGCTCGCCCCAGACCATCGGCGAGGCCGGTGGCAGGTCGCAGTACCAGTCGTAGAAGCTCAGGCAGGCGCCGCCGATCAGCGACAGGTAACGGGCGCCGGCAGCGTAGCTGACCATCGACATGGCCGGGATCGGCGAGAAACCGACGACCCGGTCGGGGCCGTACTGCTTGATGGTGTAGACGTTGGCCGCGGCGATGATCTCGTTGACCTCATCCCAGCTGGAACGGATGAAGCCGCCCATGCCGCGCTTGCTCTTGTACGACTCGGCCTTGGCCGGGTCCTCGACGATGCTCGCCCAGGCCTCCACCGGCGCCATAGTCTGCCGCGCCTGGCGCCACAGCTTGAGCAGCGGCTTGCGGATCTTCGGGTACTTCAGGCGGTTGGCGCTGTAGATGTACCAGCTGTAGCTGGCGCCCCGCGGACAGCCGCGCGGCTCGTGGTTGGGCAGGTCGTTGCGGGTGCGCGGGTAGTCGGTCTGCTGGGTTTCCCAGGTGATCAGGCCGTTCTTCACATAGATCTTCCACGAGCAGGAACCGGTGCAGTTGACCCCGTGGGTGGAGCGCACGATCTTGTCGTACTGCCAGCGCGAGCGGTAGACGTTTTCCCAGTCGCGGGACTCCTTGCGGGTTTCCCCGTGGCCCTCGGCGAACTCGCTTTGCTTGCGGTTGAAAAACCGCAGTTGATCCAACAAATGACTCATGGTGCTTTCCTCTCAGGCTTGCCGCGGGGTTCTATGCCCCGACCGGGCAAGGTTTGGATTCGGGTCGTGTCAGCAGGGAGTCGCCGCGCCTTTGCGCGCGTACCACCACCAGGTCACCACGATGCAGCTCAGGTAAAAGCCGACGAACATGTAGAAGGCCATCTCCGGGCCGCCGGTCTGGGCCATGGAAGTGCCGAAGGATTTGGGGATGAAGAACGCGCCGAAGGCGCCCATGGCCGAGCTGAAACCGAGCACCGCGGCCGACTCCTTGCCGGCGTTCTTTTGCGCCTGCTCGCGCACCGCGGCGCTTTGCCCGGCGGCGGCCTTTTCGTGCAGGGTGCGGAAGATCACCGGGATCATGCGGAAGGTGGAGCCGTTGCCGATGCCGGTGGTGATGAACAGCAGCATGAACAGGCCGAGGAAGCCGTAGAAGTTGCCGCCGGCGCCGTTATGCGGAAGAAAGTGCAAGACCCCGAAGACCATCACGATCATCGCCACGAAGTTCCACAAGGTCACCCGGGCACCGCCCAGCTTGTCCGCCAGCCAGCCGCCCAGCGGCCGCACCAGGGCGCCCACCAGCGGGCCGAGGAAGGCGAACTTCAGCGCCACCACGTCCGGGAACGCGGTCTTGATCAGCATTGGAAAAGCCGCCGAGAAGCCGATGAACGAACCGAAGGTCGCCAGGTACAGCCAGCACATCAGCCAGTTGTGCTTGCGCTTGAAGATCACCGCCTGCTCGCTGAACGAAGCCTTGGCGCTGGACAGGTCATTCATGCCGAACCAGGCCAGCAGGGTCACCGCGATAATGAACGGCACCCAGACAAACCCGGCGTTCTGCAGCCACAGCTGGCTGCCGTCGGCCAGTACCTGGGGTTGCCCGCCGAGCCAGCCGAACAGGCCGAAGGTGATCACCAGCGGCACGCAGAACTGCATCACCGACACCCCGAGGTTGCCCAGCCCGGCATTCAGGCCCAGGGCCGTGCCCTGCTGCGACTTGGGGTAGAAGAAGCTGATATTGGACATGCTCGAGGCAAAGTTGCCGCCACCGAAACCGCAAAGCAGCGCGATCAGCACGAACACGCTGTAGGGGGTGTTCGGGTCCTGCACGGCAAAGCCCATCCACAGCGACGGCAGCAGCAACGAGGCGGTGCTCAGGGCGGTCCAGCGGCGGCCGCCGAAGATCGGCACCATGAACGAATAGAACACCCGCAAGGTGGCGCCGGACAGCCCCGGCAACGCCGCCAGCCAGAACAGCTGGTCGGTGCTGAAGCTGAAGCCGATGGCGTTCAGGCGCACGATCACCGTGCTCCAGACCATCCACACGGCAAAGGCCAAGAGCAGCGCGGGAATCGAGATCCACAGGTTGCGGGTCGCCGTCTGCTTGCCGCTGCGCCCCCAGAAAGCGGGGTCTTCCGGGCGCCAGTCATGAATCAACGGGCCTGAATCGGGCTTATCAAGAACCGACATGTTCTTCTCCTTGGGCAATGCTGGAAAACGGGGACGAGGTGGCCGGCGGCTGTTTGCCCAGCAGCGGGCGCTTGCGGATTTCGCTGAAGTACATCCAGGTGAGCGACACCCAGACCACGCCGTACATCAACATGAAGCAGGAAGAGCGCACGCCGGTGAGGTCCACCAGGGCGCCGAACAGGATTGGCAGGACGAAGCCGCCCAGGCCGCCGGCCAAGCCGACGATGCCGGACACCGCACCCATGTTCTGTGGGTAGTCGTTGGCGATGTACTTGAACACCGAGGCCTTGCCGAAGGCGAAGGCGATGCCCATGACGAACAGCAGCACGGTGAACAACGCAGGATTCAGGCCGATGTGGAAATCCAGGGCGCCGTCGACGGTGCGCACTTGCAGCTGGGTCTGCGGGTAGGACAGCAGGAACAGGCAGATCCAGCTGACCCAGAGCACCCACCAGGTCACGCTCTGGGCGCCCCAGCGGTCCGACATCCAGCCGCCGACGGCGCGCAGCACCCCACCCGGCAGCGAGAAACAGGCGGCCAGCAGCGCCGCGCTCTGCAGGCTGAAACCGTATTCCTGCACGTAGTACTGGGTCATCCACAGCGCCAGGGCCACGTAGCCGCCGAAGACGATCGAGTAGTACTGGCAGTAGCGCCACACCGCCGGGTCCTTCAACGCGCCCAACTGCTCGCGCAGGGTGGCGCCAGAGGCGCTGCGATGGGCCTTGTTGTCGGCGCTGAGAAACCAGAACAGCAGCGCGGTGATAAACAGGATGGCGCTGAAGGTTTTCGGCACCAGCTGCCAGCTGCCGGCGGCGATCAGCGCCGGGGCGAGAAACTTGGTCAGCGCGGCACCGGCGTTACCGGCGCCGAAGATGCCCATGGCGAAACCCTGGTTGTCCTGGTCGAACCACTTGGCGACGTAGGCGATGCCCACCGAAAACGAACCGCCGGCCAGGCCGACGAACAGGCCCAGGACCAGGAACTGCCAGTAGGCCGTGGCGTGGCTGATCAGGTACAGCGGCAACACGCAGCACAGCATCAGCAGGAAGAACACGCTGCGTCCGCCAAAGCGGTCGGTCAGCAGGCCCAGCGGCAGGCGTGCCAGCGAACCGGTGAGCACCGGGGTGGCGGCCAGCAGGCCGAACTGGGTTTCGTTGAGCGCAAGCAGCGCCTTGATCGGCACACCGAGCACCGCGAACATCATCCAGACCATGAAGCACACGGTGAAGGCCAGCGTACTCATGCCCAGCACCAGGCCTTGTCGTACACGCGGTTGGGTCATCTCGCTCTCCAGTCAGTCATTCATGGCCGCAGACTAGAGAGGCGAACCCGGTAAAAACTTGACCCGGGTCAAGGAAGCCCGGGGCCTCATGGGCCTATGCTTGCGCCGCCTACCTCCAACGAGGTAGTGCCGAAAAACCTCTGAACCCTTTGTTTATCAGGCTCTTGCCTTGGCTCCACGAGGCGGTTGCACGGATCCGATGAACAACAACTCTTTAGAGGTAGAGCGCCAGGGACCGGCTGCAAAACCATCGCCAGTCGTCCCTGGAGCCTGCTATGTCCGCCCTTCCCCCGTTCACATCCGGCCCGCGCCCTTGATCCGCTGGCTGCGCAGTTCCCTGCCCGCCCGCGCCGGCCTGGCGGTGATCCTGATCGCCGTGCTGGCGCTGGCCAGTTCCCTGAGCGCCGGGCTGATCGCCTGGTTCAGCCAGGGCGACGCGGCGGCCATCAACACCGCGGGCTCGGTGCGCATGGAGACCTACCACCTGAGCTGGAAGCTGGCCGCGGGCGCCAGCGCCGAAGAGATCGAGCAGATCCGCCAGAGCCTGCAACAGCGCCTCGACAGCCAGTCGCTCAGGGCGGTGCTGGAAGACGGCGCCGACCCCGAGCTGGTGGACAGCTACCGGCAGATCCAGCAACGCTGGAACGCTGAGTTGCAGCCAGCCCTGGAACAACGCGATGCCGCCGCGTTCCAGGCCCTGGCCCTGCCCTTCGTCGAACAGCTGAACCAGTTCGTCAGCCTGCTGCAACGCCAGAGCGAACATAAGCAGACCTGGCAACAGTTGATCCAGGGCGCGGCGCTGTTCACCACCCTGTTCGTCCTGCTGCTGGGCCTGTACGAACTGCAATACGGCGTGGTCACGCCCTTGCAGGAACTGGTGGAAGCCACCCAGCGCTTTCGCCGTGGCGACTTCCAGGTGCGGGTCAACCACCAGTCCCGGGACGAACTGGGCCAACTGGCCACCAGCTTCAACGCCATGGCCGAGACCATCGAGCAATCCCACCGCACCCTGGAAACCCTGGTGCGGCAAAAGACCCACAACCTGCAACAGGCCAACGCCGCCCTGGAGCTGCTGTACCAGAGCAGCCGCAGCCTGGCCACGCGGCTGGCCAACGCCGAAGGCCTGGACGAACTGATCCGGCGCTTCCAGCAGCGCCTGCCGGGGTTGCGCCTGTCGCTGTGCCTGCAAGGCCAGTTGCAGGCCCCGGCACAGCAGTTGATCGCCCTGCATGGCGCCGACAGCCGAGAGGTCTGCGCGGTCAGCGATTGCGCCAGCTGCCAACGGCAGCAGCCGATCGCCCGGCAGCGTTTCAGCATCAGCAACCAGGGCAGCGAACTGGGCGAGCTCAAGGCGCACTTCGTCGACGGCCATGCCCCGCAAGCCTGGGAAACCGAACTGATCCAGGCCCTGGCCAACCTGATCGGCACCTCGCTGTCGCTCAAGCGCCAGCGCGAACAGGACCATCGCCTGCTGCTGTTCGAAGAGCGCGCGATCATCGCCCGCGAGCTGCACGACTCCCTGGCCCAGGCCCTGTCCTACATGAAGCTGCAGGTCAGCCGCATGCAGACCCTGATGCGCCGTGGCGAACCGCTGAGCACCCTGGAGAACGTCACCGCCGAACTGCGCGAGGGGGTGAACAATGCCTACCGCCAGCTGCGCGAACTGTTGACCACCTTTCGCTTGCAGATCCACGACGCCGGGCTGGTGCGCGAGCTTGAGGCGACCACCGAGGAGTTCTCGCGCCGCGGCGATTTCCAGGTGCATGTGCAACTCGACAGCCTGGCTTTCGAGCTGTCGGCCAGCGAGCAGATCCACCTGCTGCAGATCACCCGCGAGGCGCTCTCCAACTGCCTGCGCCACGCCCACGCGGAGAATGTCTGGCTGCAACTGCGCCAGCATGGCGAAACCCTGCGCCTGTCGATCGAGGACGATGGCCGCGGCTTCAGCGGCGACCACGACAACAGTGGCAACCAGCGCGAACACCACGGCCTGAACATCATGGATGAGCGGGCCCGCAGCCTGCATGGCCAGTTGCAGATTTCTTCCAGGACGCCCCAGGGCACCCTGGTGCAGATGGAATTCCGTCCGGAGTTTCTCGCCGTCCCCACACAAGGTAGCGCCGCATGAACCCATCCCCCACCTACCGGATCCTGCTGGTCGACGACCATCCGATGATGCGTCGCGGCATCCGCCAGATGCTCGAACTGGAAGACGACCTGCAGATCGTCGGCGAAGCCAGCCACGGCGAAGAAGCCCTGGGCCTGATCGAACCCTTGCAGCCCGACCTGGTGCTGCTCGACAACAACATGCCGCAACTCAACGGCATCGAGACCCTGCGCCGCCTGCGGGCCATGGACTACCGCGGCAAGGTGCTGCTGTTCACCGTGTCCGACGCCGAGGACGACATTCGCGACGCCCTGCGCCTGGACGCCGACGGCTACCTGCTCAAGGACATGGAGCCCGAGTTGCTGATCCAGTACCTGCGCGATGCCCTGAGCGGCGCCCTGGTGATCAGCCCGGGGCTGACCCGGGTCATGGCCCAGGCCCTGCGTTCGCCGCCGCGCCAGCCGGAGGTCGAGCTGACCGAGCGCGAGCGCCAGGTGCTGCGCACCATCGCCAGCGGCTACAGCAACAAGGTCATCGGCCACAAGCTGGGTATCACCGAAGGCACGGTCAAGGTCCATGTGAAGAACCTGCTGCACAAGCTCGGCCTGCGCTCGCGGGTCGAGGCCGCCGTGTGGGCCATGGAACACCTGCGCAACGCCGGCTGAGCCGCGCTTAGCCCCTCCTGCCCCTTTGGCCCCCTGCCCCTTTGGAGGTACGCCGGTGGAGGCATAGGCCCTGGCAGCCGCGCGCTCTACCATGGCCGGCAGCGGAGGTACTCATGCTGACCCACCCTTCCATCGTGCTGTTGTTGCGTCGCCATCATCTGTTCAGCCAGTTGCCGGACAAGGTCTTCGAGGAGGTCTGTGCCCGGGCCATGCTCAGGCGCCTGCCCAGCCACAACACCCTGATGCACCAGGGCGCCCCGGCCAAGCGCTTTTTCCTGCTGGTCAGCGGCCAGGTCAAGCTGTATCGCATCACCGGCGAAGGCCAGGAGAACCTGGTGGAAATCATCCAGCCCGGGCAGACCTTCGCCGAGGCCCTGCTGTTCAGCCAGGCGCGCTTCTACCCGGTGAACGCCACTGCGCTGAAAGACAGCGTGCTGGTCAGCATCGACGGCAACCATTACCGCCACGCCCTGGAGGACCAGCCGCAGGTGTGCCTGGCGATCCTGGCGAGCATGAGCGTGCACCTGCACCAGCGCCTCAAGGATATCGACACCCTGACCCTGGGCAGCGCCAGCCGGCGGGTGGTGAATTTCCTGTTGCAGGAGCGCGACCCGCACAGCGGCGAGGTGGTGCTGCAAGTGTCCAAGCGCCTGGTGGCCTCCAAGCTGGGGATCCAGCCGGAGACCTTCTCGCGCATCCTCCATCGGTTGGTGGAAAGCGGCCTGATCGCCATGGAGCGGCGCACTATCCAGATCCCCGGCGCCGAGGAGCTGGCCGCCTACCAGGGCTGAGCGGCAGCAGGCCCGCCCCTATTCCCTGTAGGAGCGAGCTTGCTCGCGATGGCGGCGTCCCAGGCATACTGCGGCGCCAGAATCGCCAGCAAGCTGGCTCCTACAGAAGCTGACCTGCCGGCGGTGCATCCTGGCACTGACAAGCCGACGCCTTCAGCCTGCGGCCAACCCCTTGCCCGCCCGTTCCAGATTGCGCCACAGCCAGACCGGCAATACGTCCGGATCGAGGCTGTCGATCAGGTTTTTCAGGGTCAGGCCCAGCTCGGTATCGCCCTCGATCACCAGGCGCCGGCGGAAGAACAAGGTGTCCGGGTCTTCCTGACGGCTGGCCAGCAGCAGGAACTCGCGCCAGTTGCCGCTGATGGTCACGTCGGCCCGGGCGCGTTCGGCAATGCGCAGGCCGTCGCGGTCGCGGGTCAGGTACCAGGCCAGGCCCAGGTCGGGAATCCGCAGGCACAGCCATCGCCGGCGCAGCAGGTCGAATTCGCCGGCGCGCAGCGGCTCGGCCAAACAGCGGTTGAGCCCCTGCTGCAAGGCCAGGCGCTGCACGCCGAACGGCACCCGCCGCAGCAATGGCAGCAGCCGGTCGGCGCTGCGCAGCAGCCAGTCCTTGCGTTTGGATTTGCCACTCAGCACAGGCCCACCTCCTCGACGCGCAACATCCCGGCCTGGCCATGCCAATAACCGTTGCAGCCCTCGACGAACAGCGGTGGCGTCGCACCCTGGCGCACCCGCTGATAGGCCTCGATCACCTCGCCCATGCCCTGGGCCCGCGGGCTCAGGCGCAGCAGGTCGGCGCCGCAGGCCACCAGCCCGGCATAGTCCGCCAGCAGATTGGTGACCTCGGCGGACAGGGTCTGGATGCCATTGAGGGTGAACAGCGCCTGGCCTTCCTGGCTGCTCAGCGCCAGGCCGTCGGGGTACTGGATGCAGCAGAACTGGCAGTCGTCCTTGGGCCGGTCCTGGGCCCGGGCGGTGAAGCAGCGCGCGGAATACGCCAACGGCAGATGCCCATAGGCGAAGACTTCGACCTCGGGCAACGCCTGGCCCAGCTCGCGCACCTGCTCCAGCACCGCGCGGATCAGCGCCGCCGAACACTCCACCGGCGGCACCCAGCGGATCATCCCGCAGCCCTGCAACTGGGCCAGGGCGTGGCCGTTGTACAGGTTCAGCGCCGGGCCACCGACGAAGGGCAATTTGCGCTCGGCGAGGAACTGCACCGCGCCCATGTCGTTGGCCTCCACCAGCAGCTCGCCGTTGTCGCACAGGCGCCGCAGGCTCGACAGCTCCGAGGCGGCTTCGATCAGGGTCAGGCTGGAGAGCACGATCTGCGCCGACGTGCAGCCCTGCAGTTCGCGCCCCAGGCCCAGCCACTGGTCCAGGGACAGCGCCCGGCGTTTCGAACACACGGTTTCCCCCAGGTAAATCACATCCAGGGGCAAGGCCGACATCTCGGCATAAAAACGCCCCAATTGCTCCTTGTCCCAGTAGAACAGGACGGGGCCCAGGCTGAGCTTCATCGCGAATTCCTCATTGCCATGATCGATGGTAGGCACCCAGGGTGGTCTGGCTGCCCTCGGACAGGCCGGCCAGCACCTGGCGCCACTGGTCCTTGACCGTGAAACTGGCGGGCGCGGCGCGATGGGCATCCAGCGCCGCGCGCCAGACCCGGGTGACCTGCTCGACATAGGCCGGGCTGCGCTGGCGGCCTTCGATCTTCACCGCCTCGACGCCGATCGCCGCCAGCTCCGGCAGCAGGTCCAGGGTGTCGAGGCTGGTGGGTTCCTCCAGGGCATGGAAGCGCTTGCCCTCCACCAGGAAGCGGCCCTTGCACAGGGTCGGGTAGCCGGCTGGCTCGTCGGCTTGATAGCGGTCGATCAGCACTTCGCTGAGGCGCGCGCTCAAGCCTTCGGCGTCCTCGCTCCAGCGCACCGCCTTGGCCGGCGAGCAGACGCCGCACAGGTTCGGCGACTCGCCGGTGATGTAGGAAGACAGGTGGCAACGCCCTTCGGCCATGATGCACAGGCTGCCAAAGGCGAATACTTCGATCGGCACCGTGCTGCTGGCCGCCACCTGGCGCACCTGGGCCAGGGACAGCACCCTCGGCAGGACGGCGCGGCGGATGTTGTAGTGCTGGGCGTAGAACGCCAGGGCGCTGGCATTGGTCGCCGAGCCCTGTACCGAGAGGTGCAGGTTCAATTGCGGATGGCGCTGGCTGGCATAGGCCAGGACGCCCGGATCGGCGGCGATCAGCGCGTCGACCCCATGCTCGGCGGCGCGGTCCACCGCCCGTTGCCAGCGCGCCCAGCCCTGGGGCTGGGGGTAGGTGTTGACCGCCACATAGAGTTTGCGTTGGTGCTGGCGAATATGCGCGACCGCCGCGTCGAACTGCTTGTCGTCCATGTTCAGGCCGGCGAAATGCCGGGCGTTGGTGTCGTCGCGAAAGCCGACGTAGACGGCATCGGCGCCTTGGCGCACCGCCGCTTTAAGCGCAGGCAGGTTGCCTGCGGGGCAGACCAGTTGCATGGGGGTTCCTCATCAAAGAACGCGCCGGAGCGACGCGTGCGCAGCGATCGGAAATGCGCTGCCAGTCTAGCCAGACCGACAGCCACGGCCTTGACCGCAATCAATTGCCGTCACTGCATCAGTTCGGCGAACGACAGGAACGGCACCGGATCGCCCGGACGTACCAAGCGCTCGCCTTCCACCAGCGCCAGGCCCTCGGCCCAGCAGGCGGCGGCGAGCATCGCCGAGCTTTGCTGCGGGTGCGGTTGCACACGAACCTGGGCATCGTCGCCGGGCACCAGGCGGGCGCGCAGGTACTGGCGCCGGCGGTTGCGCTGCAACCACTCGAAGCCCGCCGGCAACGCCATGGGCCGCGGCAGCACATCCGTCACGCCCTGGGCCCGCAGCAGGAACGGGCGCACCACCACCAGCGCGGTCACCAGCGCCGCCGAGGGGTTGCCCGGCAGGCCGAGCCACGGCTTGCCGGCCACTGCGCCAAAGGCCAGGGGCTTGCCCGGCTGGATCGCCAGGCGCCAGAAATCCACATGGCCCAGCTCCTCAATGGCCTGCTTGAGGTGGTCTTCCTCGCCGACCGACACCCCGCCCGAGGTCAGCAGCAGGTCGCACTCCGACGAGGCCAGGCTCAAGGCGTGGCGGCTGGCCGCCAGCTCGTCGGCCATCACCCCGTAGTCGTGCACCTCCACGCCCCAGCCGCGCAGCAACGCCGACAGGCAATAGCGATTGCTGTTGTAGATCTGCCCCGGCGCCAGGGGCTGGCCGGGTTCGCGCAGCTCGTCGCCACTGCTCAGCAGGCACACGCGCAACGGCCGATAGACCTCGACCCGGGCGATCCCGGCCGCCGCCAGCAAGCCCTGCTCCTGGGCTCGCAGGCGCTTGCCGGCCTTGAGCAACAGATCGCCGCGGGCGACCTCCTCGCCCTGCTGGCGCACGTGAGCGCCGACAGTCGCCGGCGGCAACCAGACTTGCCCGCCCTCGACCCGGCAGTTCTCCTGGGGCACCACCGTATCGGCCCCCGGCGGCAAGGGCGCGCCGGTGAAGATGCGCACCGCCTGCCCCGCCGCCAAGGGAGTCTCCCCCGCTTGCCCGGCGGCGATCCGTCCCCCCAGGGTCAGGCGGCCACCGGCGGGCGGCAGGTCGGCGGCGCGCAACGCGTAGCCGTCCATGGCGCTGTTGTCCCAGCCGGGCAGGTCCAGCGGCGAATGAAGGTCCGCCGCCAGCACCCGGCCCAGGGCCTGCTCCAGGGCGATGATCTGGGTCGTCGGTGGTGGCGGCGCCTGGTCCAGCAGATGGGCGATGGCCTGGTCCACCGGGATCAGTTGGCCGCTGTCGCAGCCACAGCCGGTCACGACCGCGCCCCACAGGCCTCGATGTTCTGTGGCGGTCCCTCATGGGTCTGCGGCTTGAGGTGGGGGGCGAAATTGCACGGACCGGTGCGGCTGTCCAGCTGTGGGCGCAGGATCATGTTCCAGGCGGTGCGGCAGGCCCCCGGCGAGCCCGGCACGCACACCACCAGCACGCCGTTGCTGACCCCGGCCAGGGCCCGCGACTGCAGGCTGGACATGCCGATTTCTTCCACCGACACCTGGCGGAACAGCTCGCCGAAACCTTCCACATGCTTGTCCAGCAGCGGCATTACTGCCTGGGGCGTGTTGTCCCGCGCGGTGAATCCGGTGCCGCCGGTCATCAGCACCACCTGCACCTGGGGGTCGGCGATCCAGCGCGAGACGCTGGCGCGGATCTGGTAGATGTCGTCCGGCACCAGACCACGATCGACCAGCACATGGCCGGCGCTCTGCAACAGGTCGCAGAGGGTCTGGCCCGAGGTGTCGGTTTCCAGGGTGCGCGTATCGCTGATGGTCAGCACGGCAATGTTCAGGGGTTGAAACGTGCGTTGCGCCAGATGGGCCATATCCAAGCCTTCCCGTGAATTGAGATTGGCCCCAGCCTGAACCGAATCCGCCGACGAACCTATTCCTCCAAGGAGGTACCTCGACGGGACGACGACCCTCAGGGCGCCAGCCGGCCGTGGCGCCACACGCCCTGGTGCAGGCGGTAGTCGAGGCGGTCATGCAGACGGTCGCTGCGCCCCTGCCAGAACTCCAGGCGTTGCGGGCGCAGGCAGTAGCCGCCCCAGTGTTCGGGGCGCGGCAGCGACTGGCCGTCGAAACGGCTGGTGGTGCTGGCCAGCAGGGATTCCAGTTGCAGCCGGTTGGCCAAGGGCTGGCTTTGCGGCGAGGCCCAGGCACCGAGGCGACTGGCCAGGGAGCGCGAATCGAAATACACATCCGACAGCCGCGGCGCTAACCGCGATACCCATCCTTCGATGCGCACCTGACGCTCCAGGGCCGGCCAGAAGAAGGTCATGGCGGCCCGGGGATTGGCCGCCAGCTCCAGGCCCTTGGCGCTCTGGTAGTGGCCGAAGAAGGTGAAACCTTCATCGCTCAGGCCCTTGAGCAACAGCACCCGACAATGGGGCTGGCCCTGTTCGTCGACCGTGGCCAGGCACATGCTGTTGGCCTCCACCGGCGCCTGCTCGGTGTCGCGGGCCTGTTGCAGCCACTGGCGGAACAGCGGCAGCGGATCGTCCGGCGCGGCCTCGTCGGCCAGGCCATCGCGGCAATAGTTACGGCGCATCTGGGCCAGGGAAAGCGGCATGAGGGTGATCTCCGTTGGGGTTTGCCGCAGTCTGCGAGGAGCCGCCTGGCATGACCTTGATCGCCATCAACGTCAGTTGCCGATCCCTATCTTCTGTAGCAACTGCGCCGCCCCCTCCAAGACACCCATGTTCCGTAGCCGCTACCGAGCCTGCGAGGCTGCGATCGAGGTGGGCCAGCAGTTGCTTCTGTAGGAGCAGCCGGTCGACGCTCGATTGCTCGCGATGAACCTGAGGACGACGCGGGGTGTCAGGTTATGCGCGTCATCGTTGACGACCATCGCAAGCAATCGAACGTCGGCCGGCCTGCTATTTGAGCCGCAGGCGCCGGGCCAGTTTGTGCAGGTTGCTCGGGTCGACCTCCAGCAGCCGGGCGGCGCGGGCCCAGTTGTTGCGACAGCGGCTCAGGGCCTGGTGAATCTTCTGCCGCTGGTACTCGTCGACGGCTTCGCTCAGGGGCTGGAACGGCCCGTCGTCGGCCGCCGGCGGCGACTGTTCGAGCGGCTCCGCGCCCTTCAGCGTGCTGTCGAGATCGAGGACTTCCGGCTCCAGGGTCAAAATCAGGTTGCGACTGCCGCCACGGCTGAGCTGCTTGAGGGCGGCGCGGCTGATCACGTGTTCCAGCTCGCGCACATTGCCCGGCCAGGGGTACGCCAGCAGCGCCCGTTCAGCCGCCGGCGACAGGCGCAGGCCGCGCAGGCCGAGACGGCTGCGGTTCAACTCGAGGAAATGCCCGGCCAGCAGCAACACGTCGGAGCCGCGTTCGCGCAGCGGCGGGATCGGCACCGGGTACACCGAAAGCCGGTGGTACAGGTCGGCGCGAAACAGCCCGTCGCGAATGCTGTCCGGCAGGTGGCGGTTGGTCGCGGCGATGATGCGCACATCCACATGCAGCGGCTTGTCCGCCCCCAGGCGCTGGATCTCGCCGTTCTGCAGGGTACGCAGCAATTTGGCCTGCACGCTCAGCGGCAGCTCGCCGACCTCGTCGAGAAACAGCGTGCCGCCGTTGGCCGCGTCGAAGCGCCCGGCGCGGTCGCTGGTGGCGCCGGAGAAGGCGCCCTTGACGTGACCGAACAGCTCGCTCTCGGCCAGGGATTCCGGCAGCGCCGCGCAGTTGACCTGCACCAGCGGCTTGTGGGCGCGCCGGGACAGGCGATGCAGGCGCCGGGCGAACAGCTCCTTGCCAACCCCGGTCTCGCCCAGCAGCAACACCGGCAGCTCGGAATCGGCGAGCACGTCCAGCTCGTTGAGCAACTGATGCAGGACTTCGCTCTGGCCGAGGATCTCGCCCTCCTCCACCGGCCCGCGAGCATCCTGCGGCTCGCTGCGCGACAGGCGCAGGCTGCGGTTTTCCTGTTCCAGGCGGGTGACCCGCAGCGCCGCCTCGATCTGCAGGCTGCAGCGCTTGAGCTCGTCCCGCGCCCGGCGATCGAAGGTCCCGGGCCGCAGCGCGTCGAGGGTGATGGCGCCCCAGACCCGCCCTTCCACATACAGGCTCACGCCCATGCAGTCGTGCACCGCCAGCGGCCCGCTGTCCGGGTGGTCGAGCAGCCCGTCATAAGGGTCCGGCAGGCGGCTGTCGGGCTCGAACCAGGTGGGCTCGCGGGACGCCATGATCGCCGCCAGGCGCGGGTGCTGGGCGATCACGAAGCGCCGCCCGAGGGCTTCATGCACCAGGCCGACGGTGGCCAGCGGCCGCAGGCTGTCGTCGTCCAGGCGCAGCAGGCCCACGGCCCCGGCCTTGAAGTATTCACGCAGGGTCTGCACCAGACGCTGCAACCGCACGGCATTGGGCAACTCGACAATCAGGTCGGCCGCCAGACTTTCACGCAACATGGTAGTCATCACCCTTTCTGGTGGTTCCGACCCCGAGATTTCAGGGTCATCCGCACCACGACAAAAAATCAGTCCATTACTTTCAATAAGTTACAGCTGGCATGGCGGATGCAACGGCCCAGGGGAACCGTTGCCACAACAAGGAAAACCTGATGAACCCGACACTGCTGGAACGACCCGGTCTTACCCAACAAGACGCTTCGCAGCCCAACCTCCTGGCGCAAAGCCTCGGCCAGCTGGCCTGCGACATCCCCGGCGCCAGCCGGGTGTTTCATGAGTTCAACCTGGACTTCTGCTGCGGCGGGCAGAAAACCCTGCGCGACGCCGCCCTCGGCAAAGGCCTCGACCCCGTGCAGATCGCCGAGGCCCTGCACCTGCTGCAAGACAGCGACGCCCGGCGGCACGACTGGCGCGATGAACCGAGCGAGGCGCTGATCGCCCATATCCTCACCCGCTACCACGCCCGCCACCGCGAACAGCTGCCGGAACTGATCCGCCTGGCCTGCCGTGTGGAGCAAGTCCACGGCGCCCGCGACACCTGCCCCAACGGCCTGGCCGATCACCTGCGGGACATGCAGCAGGAACTCGAAGGCCACATGCTCAAGGAAGAACAGGTGCTGTTCCCGATGCTGCAACAGGGCCTGGGCCGCCGGGCGGCGCCGCCGATCCATGTGCTGCGCCTGGAGCACGAGCAACATGGCGAGGCCCTGGAAAAACTGCTGGTGCTGACCGACCACATCACCCCGCCCGCCGACGCCTGCAACACCTGGCGCGCGCTGTACCGCGGGTTGAGCGAATTTCGCGACGACCTGATGCAGCACATCCATCTGGAAAACAACGTGCTGTTCGCCAACGCCCTGAACGCTTGACCCCCGCCCCTGCGTGCCAGCCCGGTGGCTGGCACGTTCATTCAGCCATGCCAATAGAACATCGCCTTGGCCAGGACCACGATCAGCAGCATGTGCCCCAGCACGCTGCGGCGGATCCAGCAGGCGCGGCCGGCGCTCAGCCGCGACGTTTTCAACCAGTACGCCAGCAGCAGGTAATGGCCGATGATGCTCAGGGCCAGGGCGATCTTCAGGCTCAACAGGCTGGCGAAACTGCTGCTCAAGGGCTGGCTCAAGGCCCCGCGATGCTGCCAGGCCAGGCCGATACCGGCGCCGTACAACAGCAGCACCACGCCATGCAGGACCTTGCGCGAACGCACCGCGATGGCCTGGTCCGCCGCCACCTGGGCGTCCGTCGCCAGTTGCCGGCGCGCCGTGTGCCAGATGCACACCTCGAAGAACAGCGTGCCGATAAAGCCGATGGCCGCCAGCAGGTGGATAACCACTAACCAGGGATAAATCATTGCCCTTCTCCTTGCTCCGCATTCAGGGCTCAGCCCGGGTGCCCGTCGACCCGCGCCCGCAGCAGCATCGGCCCGTAGCGCCAGACGTACAGGGCAAAGGCCAGGGCCCAGCACAGGCCCGCCAGCCACAACGCCGCCACCGGCAACCAGAGCACCAGCAGCACCCGGCTGAGGCAGGCCAGATTGAGCAGGATGAACGCCAGGGTCATGCCCGCTGGCGGCTCCAGCGGCCGCCCGGTATGGCCCAGGCTGACCCGGGCGATCATCGCCAGGATCAGCCCGGCCATGGCGCCGACGGTCAGGCCGTGCACGGCCAGGCTGGGGTTCAGCGGCGCGCCGAAATGCCACAGCGCCATGCCCAGGCACGCCAGCGCCAGCCAGCCGTAGGCCAGGTGCAGCGACCACAGCAGTGGCACGCGCCACAGCCCGCGGTCCTGCCAGCGCCACAACCGCAGCAGATGCGCGGCCGCCAGCAGCAGGAACAGCGCGCCAACCCAGGTATTGGCGATAAGCGCCGGCCCGGCGGCATACAGCAGCGCCACCAGGGCCGAGCCCGCCAGCAGCAGATAATCGAGCCATGGCCAGGGCGTCACGGCCGCGACCCGACCGAGGCCGCGCTGGGTGAAAAACGGAATCACCCGCCCGCCGATCAGGCTCATCATCGCCGCCACCAGCCACAGGCCGCTCAGCACGCCCTGGCGCTGCCAGCCTTCGTGGCCTTGCAGCAGGCCGGCCACCGACAGGCCGTCCGCTGCGGCGAGCAACAGCAGCACCAGGACAATCGGGTAGTTGCGCTGCTGGCGCACCTTCCACAGCATGCGGCCCATCAACCCGGCCAGCGCCAGGGGAAACCCCAGTTCCAGCACCGCCAGCAGCGGCCAGGGCGCGCTGCCCAGCCAGGCCAGGCGCGCGGCCAGCCAGAGCAAGGCCAGGGCCGCCAGCGGCTTGCCGCTCAGGCCCGGCTGGCCGGTCCAGGTCTGCGCCGCGGTCAGCAGGAAGCCGGCGATGATCGCCAGGCCGAAACCGAACAGCAATTCGTGGCGGTGCCAGCCCAGCCAGCCTCCCGCCGGTTGCCAGTCGCCCAGGGCGCCCTGCAGCGCCGCCAGCCACAGCGGCACCACCAGCAGCGCCAGGACACAACCGGCGAGGAAAAACGGCCGGAAGGCCAGGCGTAACAGCGGCACGATTGCCATCGCCGCACGACGCTCAAGTACTTGCATCAAGCCCACTCCTTTACCCAGCGTGCGACCCGGCGACGGTCGACACGCGGCGAATGAAATCCCCGGCCATCATCGGCCATTGGCGCGCCCTTGCCGTTGTCGCAAATCAAGCTTGCCCGGGATGCGGCGGGCTGTTGTGCCCGCCGTCCTGTCTGGCAGTGCAAGGGCCGTGCCCCGGGGCCCGATCACCACCAGGAACGGCCATAAGCCGGCGGGCCGGGGTTGCGGCCGGCGCGGTGCCGGGGCTCGCCTTACAGCGCGAGGGTCAAAATGACCATTCGCTAGTCATTTACACCCGAAATCGCCAGGTCTTTTTGACCATGCAGCCGCAGATCCCCCGCCTACAGGGGCCCTGGCGCCTGGCCCGGGTCTTGCTGAACACAGGGCACCCAAATCCCTCCCAAATGACCGGAGCCACCATGAATACCGCCGGAGCCACCCTGAAAAAGACCCTCCAGCCACTGACGTGGTTTGTCGTCCTGGGCGCGATCCTGGCCCTCGCCAGCCGCGTCGCCCTGGGCCTCGTCTGAACCACGGCAGCACCTTTCCCCCAGCCATAAGGATGAATATTCATGGTGCTACATCGCGTGCATCACCAGATCCTGCGCAGCCATCACCTGTTCGAGCCCCTGAACGAGGAACAGCTGGACGAGCTGATGGCGGCCAGCCAGTTGCTCAGCCTCGACAAGGGCGACCCGCTGTTCCGCCAGGGCGAGCCGGCCGAAGCTTTCTATTTCGTGATCGCCGGCGCGGTGAAGGTCTACCGCCTGACGCCGGATGGGCAGGAAAAAGTGCTCGAGGTCATCGGCCCGCGCCAGACCTTCGCCGAGGCGATGATGCTGATGGACACGCCGGACTATGTGGCCTGCGCCGAAGCCATCGGCCCGACCCAGCTCTATCGGCTGTCCAACGACACCTACCTGCGCCTGCTGCAAAGCAACAGCCGCCTGACCTTCGCCCTGCTCGGCAAGCTCTGCGTGCGCCTGCACCAGCGGGTCGACGAGATCGAAACCCTGTCGCTGAAGAACGCCACCCACAGGGTGGTGCGTTATCTGCTGACGCAACTGATGCAGCTGCAACCGGTGGAGCGCCGGTTCGAGCTGCCGATGGCCAAGCAGTTGATCGCCGGCCACCTGGCGATCCAGCCGGAGACCTTCTCGCGGATCATCCGGCGCCTGATCGATGAAAAGATCATCAGCCAGGACGGCCGCCAGATCGTCATTCTCGACCGTCCGCGGCTGGAGCAATTCGAATGAGCGCCGGGCCGGTCTGCCTGTATTGCCAAGGCCCCAACCCGCCCGGGCAAGCCTCCTGCCGCCATTGCGGCATGCCCCTTCCCGCTACTGCGGTGCACACCGAACAACGGCGGCTGCGGCGCTTTACCGGGTTCTGCATCGGCCTGACGCTGTTCTGCGTGGCGATGTTCTTCTGGTTGCCGCGTTCCTAGCGGACGCTTTTGCCTGAAACACCGTTGCGGCCGCTACGTCGGAATGCCGCCCATACCGATCGCAGCCTCGCTAACGCTCGACAGCGGCTACAGGTCTGGAGTCGTGCGCGGTCCTGTAGCCGCTGCCGAGCCTGCGAGGCTGCGATCGAGGACGCAGTCCTCGCAAAACCTATGCGCGAGATTTACCTGAAATAACGCGTTGCCTGATTGGCATTCCGACGCAGTCCTCGCAAGGCCTGCACATCTGGTTTGCCTGGAACATTGAACCCTTCCCCCTCGCCTGCCCTGGCCGGCGAAGGTGTCCCAGGCGGCGGGCGCCTCAAGGCTGGGTCAGTTGCCGATACAACTGCGGCAGACGCAGCGGCAGTTGCTCGGGCCGGCGGATCAGGGTGTAGCCATTGACGCCGAACAGGTACGGCAGGTAAGCCGCGGCCTCGCGGTCGATGGTGATGCAGAACGGTGTCAGCCCCTGGCGCCGCGCTTCCAGTACCGCCTCGCGGGTGTCCTCGACGCCATAACGGCCTTCGTAGAGGTCCAGGTCGTTGGGCTTGCCGTCGGTCAATAACAGCAACAGCTTGCGCTGGCGCTTGCAGTTGCCGAGCAGGCGCGTGGCCTGGCGAATCGCCGCGCCCATGCGCGTGTAGAAACCCGGCTTGAGCCCCAGGATGCGCCCGCGGGTATGGTCGTCGTAACGCTGGTCGAAGGCCTTGAGTTCCTGCATGCGCACCTGCTGGCGGCGCAACGAGGAAAATCCGTACAGGGCAAAGTCATCACCGAGGCCAGCCAGGGTTTCGCCGAACAGCAGCAGGCTGTCGCGGATCACCTCGATCACCCGGTGCTCGTCGTTGAGGTGGGCGTCGGTGGACATCGAGACATCGGCCAGCAACAGGCACGCCAGGTCGCGCCGGGTCTGGCGCTGCTCCATGAACAGGCCGCGCTCGGCACAGGCGCCATGGGCGCGCTCGACGTGAAAATCCAGCCAGGCCTGCAGGTCCAGTTCCGAACCCTGGGGCTGCTGGCGCAACCATTGGCGCTCGTTGCGCAACTGCTGGAACTGCCGCCACAACAACTGCGCCGACGGTTTCAGACGCAACGGCAGCGGCTGCGCCTGGCAATCGCGCGGCACCAGCATCTGCAGGTTGACGAAGTGCTCTTGCAGGCGGCCCTTGCGGTAGTCCCATTCCGGCAGGTGGATGCCCTCGCCCAGGGGAATGTCGTCGACGTCGGTCGGCGGCAGGTCGAGGTGCAGCTTGAGGCCGCCGCCCTTGCGCAGGCGGGTGCGCGACAGGGTCAGCTCATCCAGGTCGGCGGCGACCCGGGCGGCGTCCGGGTCTTGGCTGTCGTCGGCCCAGCGGTCGAGGTCCACATGCTCGGTCCAGCTGAACAGGTTCTCCAGGCGCACGATCAGCAGGCCGCCGTCGCGGCTGTGGTCCTCGACCCGGCTGGCGCGCTTGCGCCCGCCCGCCTGCTCGCCGGCAGCGGTGGCCAGGTCCTCCGCCGAGTCCTCCAGATCGGCGGTCAGCGGGCTGGCCAGGTGCAGCGGCGGGTACAGCCACAGCGGCACGGGCCAGGCCGCGCGCTCACTGCGGGGAAACTCGGCGACACTGCCGGGCTCGCGCAGGGCCTGGCACAGGGCCCGTTCCAGCGCAGCTTCGGGGCGGCTCAGCGAGGTTGGATCGGGGCGCAGTTGCAGGTGCGCCTCCACCAGCCGCCGGTAGCGCTCACGCAGCGCCGGGTAGCGTTGCAGCAGGCGCCGGATCCAGCGCTGATTGTCCCGGCCCCAATGGCGCATCGGCCCGGACTGCGCCGCCAGCAAGGCCAGCCAGCGATACAGCTCCTCGTTCAACGCCGCCTCGGGGAACACCGCGAGGCTGGCCGGCAGGCGCAGGTTGTCGGTGTCGCACCAGGCCAGGGGCGTTTGCCGGCAGGTGCCGGCGATCTGCTGCAACAGGCTGCGGCGCAACAGCAGGTCGCGCTCGCTGGCCGCCTCGACGCCGCGGCCGGCGCCGCCCATGGCCCGCAACAGCAGGGCCAGGGAACGTTGGCGCGGCGCCAGCTCGATTCGCGCCTCGGGAAAGTCCACGCTGGCGCGACGGGTGATGAAACGATGCCAGACACTGCCGACCCACTCTTCCAGTTCCAGGGTAAAGGCCATGGAGCCTCCTTTTTCGAATGCAGGAAAACGGTGCGCTGTAGTCGCTGCCGAGCCTGCGAGGCTGCGATCGAGGTGGGCGGCATTCCGACGTAGTCCTCGCAAAACCTGCGCGCGCGGTTTGCCGGAAAGACCGCATGGCCCGGCTTGCGGCCGCTGCGCAGCCGATCGCAGCCTCGCTGCGCTCGACAGCGGCTACATAGACCGTCGTCGTGCGTTGTTCTGTAGCCGCTGCCGAGCCTGCGAGGCTGCGTTCGAGGACGTAGTCCTCGCAAAACCTGTGCACGCGGTTTGCCGGAAAGACCGCATGGCCCTGTTTGCGGCCGCTGCGTCGGAATGCCGCCCAAACCGATCGCAGCCTCGCTGCGCTCGGCAGCGGCTACAGGCGGCTACATATCAAGGGGTCACAGAGGTGGCGACGCGCAAGGCGGCGCGGCCGCGCTGGCGGAAGCTCAGCAGGTAGCACAGCAGCCCGGCGAAGAACCCCAGCCCGCTGATCAGGCGTGCCCAGAACAGCCCATTGAGATGCTCCACCGTGGCCATGAACGGCATCGCCGTGCCGTCCTCGGCCCAGCGTTGCAGCAGCACCTGGACCACGCCGGCGGCGGTGAGCAACAGGGTGATCATCACCATCGACAGGGTCATCAGCCAGAAGCCCCAGACTTCCAGGGTCTGCGAACGCTCGTCCGCCGCTTCGCCGAGCCCGCGCAGGCGCGGCATGGCGTAGCTGATCAGGGTCATGACGATCATCGCGTAGGCGCCGTAGAACGCCAGGTGGCCGTGGGCCGCGGTCAGTTGCGTGCCATGGGTGTAGTAGTTGACCGGCGCCAGGGTATGCAGGAAACCCCAGACCCCGGCACCGAAGAACGCGGTCACCGTGGTGCCCTTGGCCCACAGCGTGGCGGCGCGGTTGGGGTGCTGGCGGCGGCGGTTCTTCACCAGGCTGAAGGCGAAGATCACCATGGCCAGGAACGGCAGCGGCTCCAGGGCCGAGAAGATCGAGCCGACCCACAGCCAGACCTCGGGCGCGCCGATCCAGAAGAAGTGGTGGCCGGTGCCGATGATCCCACTGATCAGCGCCATGGCGATGATCACGTAGAGCCATTTCTCCACCACTTCGCGGTCCACGCCGGTGACCTTGATCAGCACGAAGGCCAGCATCGCGCCCATGATCAGCTCCCACACACCCTCCACCCACAGGTGCACCACCCACCACCAGTAGAACTTGTCGCGGGCCAGGTTGGCCGGGTTGTAGAAGGAGAACAGGAAGAACACCGCGAGGCCGATCAGCCCGGTCATCATCACCATGCTGACGGTGGTCTTGCGGCCTTTGAGCAGGGTCATGCCGATGTTGTAGAGAAAGCCCAGGCACACCAGCACTATGCCCATCTTGGTGATGGTCGGCTGCTCGAGGAACTCGCGGCCCATGGTCGGCAGCAGCTCGTTGTGGGTCAGCCGGGCCAGGCCCGCGTAGGGCACCAGCAGGTAGCCGAGGATGGTCAGCACGCCGGCGGCGGCGAACACCCAGAACAGCAGCAGCGCCAGTTTCGGGCTGTGCAGTTCGCGGTCGGCCTCTTCCGGGATCAGGTAGTAGGCCGCGCCCATGAAGCCGAACAGCAGCCAGACGATCAGCAGGTTGGTGTGGACCATGCGCGCCACGTTGAAGGGAATGATCGGGAACAGGAAATCGCCGATCACGTATTGCAGGCCCATGATCAAACCGAACAGCACCTGGCCGAGGAACAGCATCAGGGCAAACACGAAGTAGGGTTTGGCCACGGCCTGCGAGGCGAATTTCAGGTGTGGATTGGCAAGACGCATCGTTCAGCCCTCCTTGTTTGGCGGCCAGCCATTGGTATTGATCTTCGAACTCCACTTGAGGAATTCGGCGATGTCGTCGACCTCCTGCGGGCTCAGGTTGAATTGCGGCATGGCCCGGCGTCCGGGTACGCCCAGGGGTTGCATCTTCATCCAGGCTTGCAGGAAGGGCTTGAAGCCCTCCTCGCCGCCGCGACGCTGGAACACGTTGCCCAGCTCCGGCGCGAAGTAGGCGCCCTCGCCCAGCAGCGTGTGGCAGCCGATGCAGTTGTTCTGTTCCCAGACCGTCTTGCCGCGCACCACCGCCGCGCTCAACAGCGCGTCGTTGCTGCGTACGGGAAAGGTCTGCTCCGTGTGATAGGTCAAGGCCAGGAAGATCAGGAAGAAGAACACGCTTCCCCCGAAATAGATGTTCCTGGCCATGCCTTTGGTGAAGTTCTGCGACATGCTCGCTTCCTCTTGGCTTGGCCCGGCCATGATAGGAAGCGCGGGGCGTAAACCTGCTTGATGGCAATCAAGAAACGCCGATGGTTTTACTCGGGTATTGCCTTTACAGACTGAGGATCAGCCCCAGCAGCAAGGCCAACGCCAGCGGCCAGCCGAGCAGCAGCCAGCGCCACAGGCGCGGCCCGTGGCGCAGCTCCATGAAGCCGTCGGCGATCAGCCAGGCCTTGGCCACCGCCAGCAGCAGGATCAGCAGCGCCAACCCGCGCGGCGCGCCCGGCCCCAGCCAACTGCCCAGCCACACCGTGCCGACGCTGAGACCGACCAGGGCGACCCAACAGCTCAACAGGAACCTGCCAGCGGACATGCGCACCTCGTCAATCCAGAACGTAGACCAGCGGAAACAGCAGCACCCAGACCAGATCGACCATGTGCCAGTAGAGCACCCCGGATTCGAAACCCGAGCAGTTGTCGGCGCCATAGCGGCCTCTCAGGCAACGCTGCGCCAGCCAGGCGAAAATCAGCATGCCCGGCAGCACATGGAGGAAATGAAAACCGCTGAGGATCCAGTACAGGGTAAAGAAGGTGTTGTGCTCCAGCCCCAAGCCCAGGCCCAGCAGGTGCCGGAACTCGCCGAGCTTGAGCAGCAGGTAGACCGTGGCCACCAGCAAGGCCGCCAGCAGCAGCGCCGCGCCCTGGCGTGGCCGCGCCCGACGCACCCGTTCCTGGGCCAGCGCCGCCAGCAGCCCGGCGCTGAGCAGGCTCAGGGTCATGGCCAGGCCGCTGGAGCTGTCGAGCAGTTGGCGGCTTTCGGCGAACAGCTGTGGCTTGAGCCGCTGGGTCACCGCGAACGCGAGGATCAGGATGGCGAACACCGACAGCTCGGCGAGGATGAACAACCACATCGCCAGGTCCCCCGGCAGGTGGCGCCGCGAGGCCTCGGTGGCTGCCGCGGCGGAGTCAGCCGAAGTGCACATCGACCACGTCCATCAGCGCCGCCACCGTCACCGGGTCGTCGCTCAGGGGTTCGGCCAGGCACGCCAGGCAGGCTTCGCGCGGCGGCATGCCGGCGCCGATCATGCGCGCGGTGAAAATCAACAGCCGGGTGGACGCCACCTCCTCCAGGTCATGCTGCTCCAGGCGGCGCAGGGCCTGCCCCAGCCCGACGATCTGCCGCGCCAGCGCAGCATCCACTTGCGCCTCGCGCTGGACGATGCGTTCCTCCTCGGCCGGCGGCGGATAGTCGAAGCGCATCGCCACGAAGCGCTGGCGGGTGCTGGGTTTCATGCCCTTGAGCAGGTTCTGGTAGCCGGGGTTATAGGACACCACCAGCATGAAGGACGACGGCGCCCGCAACACTTCGCCGGTGCGTTCAAGGAACAGCTCGCGGCGGTCATCGGCCAGGGGGTGCAGGACCACCACCGTGTCCTGGCGCGCCTCGACCACTTCGTCGAGGTAACAGATGCCGCCCTCGCGCACCGCCCGGGTCAGCGGCCCGTCCTGCCACCAGGTGCCCTGGGCGCCGATCAGATGGCGGCCGATCAGGTCGGCGGCGCTGAGGTCGTCGTGGCAGGCCACGGTGTGCAGCGGCAGGTTCAGGCGGTGTGCCATGTGCTGGACAAACCGGGTCTTGCCGCAGCCCGTGGGGCCTTTGATCAGCACCGGCATGCCGTGCCGCCAGGCCTGTTCGAACAGCGCCTGTTCATTGTTCAAGGGTTGATAGAAGGGTTCGCAAGCCGTTCCGAGATCCATGGGCTACCTGATTCACAGCGGGGTTCGGGGACCACGCTAAGGCGCCACGCAAGGGAGCGGCAAGCGAACCGGCGGGCAAACTTGATCGCCGTCAAGCGTGCCGCGCCGGGCTGCGCTCAGGCCTCGAAATCAGCGCCTGCAATCAACGCTCGCAATCGGGCTCGACGCACTCGCAACCAGAGGCTTGCCCCTGGCTGTCCAGGTCCTCCTGGAACAGCTGGCAGATGCTGTCCACCTCCAGCCGGCCGGCGGGCAAGATGCTGATAAAGCGCTCCGAAAGCTCCACCAGGCCGTTCCAGCTCAGCTGTTGCAGGCGCAGCCAGGCGGACGCGAAGTACTGGCGGAAGATCAGCCCGTAGCGGCTTTCGATGGCCAGGATATCCAGCTCCAGGTCACACGCCAGGCGCTCCATGACCAGCTGCCGGACCTGGTCGCCGGCCTCGCAGCGCCAGCCGCGACGGGTCGCCAGCTGGCCCAGGTCCAGCTGTTGCAGATAGTCGTCGAGCCGCTCGCTGTTCTGCGTATACAGCTCGTCGAACTGGCTGATGGCGCCCAGGCCGAAGCCCACATGGTCGCAGTAGCCGTGGCAGGTAAACCCCTGGCAGTTGCGGCGCAGCCGGCCGCGCTCCTGGGCCATCATCAGGTCGTCGTCGGGGCGCACGAACTGGCCCAGGCCGATGTACTGGTAACCCGCCGCCAGCAGGCGCTCGAAGCAGATGCGCCGCATCGTCTCCTTGGCCTCCTGGCTGCAGGCGGCCGCGGGGCACTCCTGGCTCTGGCGCCGGTAGCGCAACGGTGGCTGGGCATAGTCGAACACCTGCAGGCGATCGGGCTCCAGCTCGATCAGGGTGCCCAGCTTCAAGGCGAAGCTCGCAGGGGTCTGCCAGGCATGGCCATACCCCAGGTCGACATTCACCGAGCGATAGCCAAAGGTCCGCGCCGCATCGATCAGCGAATGGATGAGCGCCGGGTTCTGGTAGCAGGCCACCGACAACTGGCTGTCGCTGCCGATATCCGGCACCCCGATATTGACCTGATTGAACCCCTGGTCACGCAGCAGGCCCATGGTCGCCCAGTCGGTGTGGTGCAGGTCGACGTCGATGCTGTAGTCGCCGCAATCGTGTTCGAGGAAGTGAAAGCGCTGGCGCAGGTGCTGCATCAAGCGTTGCAGCTGCGCCGCCTCCGGGGTGCCGCCACCCAGGTGGAACTGCTCGATACGCTGCTCCGGCGCGAGGTGGCAGCCCACCAGGTCGATCTCGCGTTCCAGCCGCCGCAGGTAGCTTGCGCCAGCGTCCACCGGCGTGCCCGCCAGGCGCGGCGGGAACTGCACGTTCAAGGACAGCGGCCGGCGCTTCTGCCGGCTGTTGCGCAATGCCCGCAGCAGGTCCAGGGAGCCGATGCCGCCGTGAAAGCGGCGGGTGTCGACATGGCAGTTGGGGTCGAGCACGCCTTGATCGCGTCGAACGACCGGCTCGCTGCGGTGCGGGAGTAGATCGGGCATGACTGGGCTCCATGGCTGGCGGTGGAGGGCCAGTGTCCGGCGTTAACGCCCGGGGCTCCTTGACTTGCATCAAGCGTGGGGTCGGCGCCGACCTACCAGTTCAGGTAGAACATGCCCTTGGCCAGCAGCACGATCAGCAGCATATGGCCGAACAGGCTGTGATGGATAAAGCGCGAATAGCGGGCATTCATGCGCCCGCTCCGGAACAGCAGCATGGCCACCAGGAAATGCCCGAGCACGCTGGCGGCCAGCAGGATCTTGAGCAGCAGCAAGGTGCCGAACGACGACGCCAAGGGCGCTGCCAGCACCGGCAGGTAACGCGCCCAGACCATGCCCAGCCCGGCACCGAACAGCACCAGCAGCACCCAGGGCATCAGCTGGCGGGCACGCCGGGCGATGCCCTGTTCGAGCAGCACCATAAGCTTGGCCGGCAGTTGCTGGCGGATGTGTTCCAGGAACAGCACCTCGAAGAACACCGTGCCGATGAAGACCAGCGCGGCGAACAGGTGCAAGGTGAGCAGCAGCGGATAGATCATCGCTTCAGCCTCCGGTCACCGTCGGGAAAAACGCCACCTCGTCGCCGTCGTCCAGCGCCTCGTCGAGCCCGCACAGGTCCTGGTTGCGGGCACACATCAGGCTCGGTTCGTCCAGCACCCGCCAGATACCGCAGCGGCTCGCCAGGTGCCGGCGCAGGTGCTCGAGGCAGGCGAAATCGCCTTCGACCACCTCGCTCGCGCAGCCCAGGGTTTCCCGGTAGCGGGAGAAATACTGCACCTGCAGCCTCATGCCGACGGCGCCTGGTAATCGCCACTCTTGCCCCCGGACTTGCGCAACAGCCGGATCGATTCGATATGCATGCCGCGGTCCACCGCCTTGCACATGTCGTACAGCGTCAGGGCGGCGACGCTGGCGGCGGTCAGCGCCTCCATCTCGACCCCGGTCTGCCCGGCCAGCTTGCAGCGCGAAACGATGCGCACGCGATGCTCATCCTCGAGGCTCAACTCGACCACCACGCTGCTCAGCAGCAACGGATGACAGAGCGGGATCAGCTCGCTGGTGCGCTTGGCCGCCTGGATGCCGGCGATGCGCGCTACCGCGAACACATCGCCCTTGGGATGCCCACCGCCGACGATCAGCCGCGCGGTCTCGGCGCGCATATGCACCCAGGCCTCGGCCACCGCCTCGCGAAAGCTCACAGGTTTATCGGTGACATCGACCATGCGCGCACGGCCGAGGGAATCGAGGTGGGTCAGTACCGCGTCGTTCATGGACAAGAAGCCTTGTGGTTTCGACTAAGGATGCGATGGGCTAGGACCAGACGGAATCGCCCCGGCCTCGCACGTTGCCGCGAGACTACCGCCCCACCCCGCTGGCGCGGTTGACGTCAATCAAGAAAGCCACAAGTCCCCGAGAGGGTCGTCATCACCCCATTCACTGTATAAGGCCTAAAGAGCGACCGCACCCATGATCCGCCGCTTCAATCGCGATAACCCGCAAGCCGCAGGTAGCGTTCGCCTTCCGATTGCAGCTGCGCATCGCTCGCCGCCAACTGGGCCTGAGCTTCGGCCAGGTTTTTCCGGCAACCATTCCAGCGGCAATCCGGCAGCTGTTTGCTCAGTGAATTGGACGACACATTCGCGGCGCTCGCCTCCAATCGCTCGCCATTGCTCCAATCCATCCGCCACTCGGTGTCGGGCAAGTGCTCGGCACCGTTGCCGTAATGCAATTGCCCGCGGTAGCGCATCAGCTTGCCTGCAAAGAACAGCCAGGTTTCGCGCTTGACCGCTACCTGCCCCTCGATCGCCCGCTCGGCGCCCGCTTCGGCCAGCAGCTCCACCTGCGCGAGGGGACCGCTTTGGGTCAGATGCAACCACACGCCCTTGGGCGCGTTGTAGTGCTTCAAGCCGTACCAGCGCGGTGTGCTATCCGGCATCACGACGGTGCTGATGCGTTCCTTGGCACTATACGAATAGAGTCGCCTGGGAAACTGATTGAGCTTGACGGCAGCCGGCACGCGGCCGGTCCTGGCCCAGTCCGGCGATGCCTCAAGCCGCTCCTGCAGGTCCAGGCTCAAGTGCCCCGGCCATGCCAGCTGTCGCACGCTGCCGTCCGGCGCCTTCAGGTTGGCACGCAGGGTCGTCACCGCCATAGGATCGCCAGGGTGGCTATCTCCCCCTGGCGTTCTGACGGCGAGATCCACCATCTGATAATCGGGTACATCCTGCTTCGGGAAGACCAGCGCAATACTCAGGGGTTGCTTGCGTCGCTTGGAGAACCCCCGCCGTGCCTCCCACGACAAATCGCGGGCCCAGCTTGTAAACAAGGGCTCGCGCCACAGCGCCTCCGCCGGTGCGCGCAATTCGGCATGGCTGAAGCTGTAATGCTCGGCAGGTGTTTCGGGCAACTCGAAGCGCAGCTTCAGCGGCTGCCCCGCACTGCCCTGCAACACCTGTGCGCGAACCGTCACTTGGCGCCGCACCGGCAAGCGTTCCATCTCGAAACGAGGCGCCGGGACACAGACGGTACCGACCATGCAGGTGAACAGCTGCAAGCTGGGCCGCGTCTTCTGCGTCTTGCCCTTGCTACCGATAGAGGGGAAGTAATAGGCAACGAGCTCAGCCCCCGTCCATACTTGCGGCCACAATCGCGCCTGGGTCGACTCATCGAGGTAGGCAATGGAGCTGTCGGCCAGTTCGACCTCCAATGACAGCGACGCCGCCTGCAGGGGTACAACAGATGAGGCCACCAGCAATGCAGCGGTCGCGATGGCGCGCCGCAGGGTCGTTCTGCTAGCCGGATTGGCGAAAAACAGGATTGTTTGAATGAGCATTCTCCCTCCATGGAAATGAAACGACACATCGATACAGCACCCCTCAGGGAGCAGCAATGACCAGCATCATGGACCCCACCTTGCGCGGAACCGGCAGGATCAGCGGCGCGTTCTTCAACCCGGCGGGGGATATCGCCGCGGTGGTCTCGGAGTTTGCATTGCTGGTCAATCCGCCCGCGCGCGCGGCCTATGGCGGCACCGGCTTGCGTTATCGGCTCGGCCTGTACCGACGTGGCGAGCCGGTGCCGTTCGCCATCTTCGACGAACTGTGCCTGCCGATCAACGATGTGGGTTTCCACCCCACCCTGCCCCGCATCGTGATCGGCGCCGGCCGCTATGACGGCGGCTACCTGTTCGAAGGCGAGCTGGCGGTGTGGAACTGGCAGACCGGCCAGAGCCGTCGCCCTTTTGCCGATATCCCCGAAGTGGCGCGCTGCCGCTACGACGCCAGCGGCGAGCGGATCGAAGCCTGGGTGCGGCCATGGAACGAAGAATGGGACGGGCTGGACGACAGCGACTGGTCGGTGATCCTCGACACCCTGTTCCTGGTTCAGGCCGATGACAGCGAAGCGACCTGGGCGACCAGGACGCCGCCAGTGCTGGAACTGGACCCGGCCGCGACCGTCGCTGCCTCGGGCCTTGCCGCGGATGACCAACGCCCACCAGCCATGCGCCTGGCCCATTGGCTGGGTCTGCCCGAGCTGGAATGCCGGGGCGCGATCCGCGATATCGCCTGGCTCGGCCCGGACCGCCTGGGAGTCACCCACGACGGCTGCCTGCTGGATATCTACGGCACGGACGGCAGCCGGCTCGCCCACCATGGCGGTTCGGGCTACGGCGCCGAGATCCTGCGCGGGGCCGGCGTGCATGTGCACGGGGTGCAGGTGCAGGACGGGCCCGAGGCCTATCGCCGCGATTCCCGCTTGTATGCCCTGACAGACAACGGCCTGGTCCTGGTACAGGAATACGACGATGAATACACCTTTTCGGCAGCCAGCGACGGCCGCCTGCTGGGGCGGCGCAACCGATTGAGAAGCCCCGGTTCGAAGGCCGTCGATCTGCTGCTGGACCCCGCTCGCGACAACGTGCAGCCCGTCGATATCGGCCACTACGACTGCTTCAACCATTACATCGGCATCAGCGGCGCGCCCCATCTGTTCGCACTGCAGGGCACGCCGGCCAGTTCCCACGAACACAAGTACCTGTGCATCGTCCAACCCGACGGCACGCTGCAAAGGCTCTGGCCGCTGCTCAAGCAGGACGGCACCCGGGCCAGCCACGCCATGGAATGCCGCGGCGCTTATGTGGCGGATACCCTGGGCGCGAGCGTGGTCATCGCCGGCCAGCACTACAACCCTTCGGTCGGCGATACGTACCAGGGCTTCATCTACCGCCGGCACCTGGAGCGCGGCCAGGAACTGTGGCGGCATCCCACGCCGGCCTCGCCCAGCGCGATCGTCCACCTGCCCGAAGCCGGCCTGGTGGCGGCGGCTTTCCTGGACGGAACGCTCATGCTGATCGATGCCCGCAGCGGGCAGCTACGGCTGAACGCCAAGGCGCGGATCGACGGCTTGCCGACCCTCATCCACGCCATGGACGCCCACGCCGGGCAACTGGCGCTGGGCACCGTGGATGGCCGGATTGCCGTGAAGTCGGTCGCTGATCTGCTAGGCGCCAATGACATCCGGGGATGGGTAGAGATCGGCTGAGTCACGCCTCTCTCCAGGCCTGCACGCCCAGGTAAAAACCGATTCTCTGGGCGCGGCAGGCCGAGGTTGTCAGATCAGGACAGTGCTTCTTCACAGTACCGAAAGAGCTCGCCCAAGGTGAATTGCGGCCACTGCGTAATCCAGAAATCATTTATTCGCATGCGCTTACTTTTGTGAAAACCACACCTTGACTTTTCGTTTAACCGGGAGCGCAAACAGATGAATAAATATGCAAGAAAAAGCAATCCACCCAATAAATGGATGCTCTGAAATTATCTCGGGCCGATGCCCCAAGAACAGAAAGTCATCATTCTGAAGAATGTCCATGTAAGGCACGACAAAAAGACCATTGAGCACCAAACAGAAATAAAACCTGGCGTAATTCAAATCGCAGCTAGAGAGGCGCACCTTCAGAAAGTAGGCAACACTAATGCCGCAAGCGGCCAAAACAGGAAAAACCCACAAAATCATTTCCCGGACTCTCGGTACACCTGCTTTCCTGTCTGGAAGTCGGTATATATTTCAAAACCCATCGCGCCCGCCCCCATGTTTTTATAGGATCGTACATAGTCTGCTCTGACGTATCTAAACAAGCGCCAGGCATCTGGTTTTAATACAAATCGACCAAGAGCATATGTAGACAGCCCTAAGTCGGCCGAACCATAGACCATATTTCCTTCGCGGGCCCCGTAACCGACTGCCTTGGCTGCAGCTTGATACCCCTTCCTGACTGGGCCTTCTGTATCAATGCGGTCCTCTAAAAGATTACGCCCGTTTTCATAAACGTTATTTGCTCCATGGGCCATCATCGGCACACCCGCCACAAGACACAGCGTCCCGGCCGAGCCGTAGCAGATCCCTGCGCCTGTTACAATTTGCATTGCCCCAGCGATGGTACCTGCACCTTTCTTGGCTATTTCCCAGGACTGACTCAGCAAACTGCTCTGTTCGTTTTTTATATCCGCCAGACCCTGTTCAGGACTTTTTTTGCCTTGTGCTACATCACTAACAATGCTGCTTGCGTAATAAGAAACCTCACGATTGAACTGCAAACGCAAAGTGCCATTTTTAATGTGTCGCGCACCTAGCGTGCAGGCTTGATTCGCCAGGTTTCCTGCGGCCTTGCTTACCATCCAATAATCACAACTGCCTGGCGTGCAACTCTCCCTTAAAGGTCCCACTCGTTACTCCCCCACGAGCTATGTCCGCTGGTTCCTGCTACGTGATGCGTCCAAGTAATATCGCGATAGCGAATCGCAAGATGTTCTTGAGGCTCAGCGTCGTTCTGCAAAATAATGTGAGGCATCTCAACGGTCAGGTCGGCAATAATTCCACCGCTAATTTCTACCGTGTAAAATTTTTCCTGATAACCAAATGAAGAAATTCGGTAAAAACTAATTGAACAGGCTATTTCCTCTCTGCTTGAGAGCGCTTGAGCAAGTAAGGGAGATGACTTGTCAATATTTTTTGTGACGGTAATTGGTCTGTGTGTTGGCTTATTGATATTGCCAATATTGACCATGTTGTGGCTGTAAGACAGCACCATGATTTCGTCGGTATGCGCCGCCTGGCATTTGTTGCCGATGGAGTCCTGGGTTGAGCAGCCCGCAGAAATCAGTCCTTGGGCCTTGCCGGTTATGGTCATGTAACCGTGATTAGCCATACGTGCCCCTCCTTTTAGTCAGCTGGCCATCCTATTGAAAGAAGTTACAGGCGTGTTGTAGGGAATTTCCGAAAATTGTGCAGTCCCCAGCAACCGGTCGCCGATCTGCTGGCAGCTGGCAATACCCAGGGATGGGTGGAAATCGGCTGAGTCGGCCGCAGACAAAAACGCCACTCCCGGGAGTGGCGTTTTTTTATTGCCTGAGCGACTTAGAACTGCGCTTTGAGGGTCATGGTGAAGTTGCGTGGATCGCCGTAGTAGTTGCCGAAGCTTTCGATGCCGATGGTGGAGTAGTAGCGCTTGTCGAACAGGTTGTTGCCGTTGAGCGCCAGCGACCAGGTGTCGTCGATGCGGTAGCCGATACGGCCGTTCCACACCGCGTAGCCGGCCTGGGTGATTTTTTCGTTGGTGACCTGCGAGACCCGGAAGTTGTCACTTTGCGCGTTGACCCCGGCGCCGATGCTGAAGCGCTCGAACGCGCCATCGAGGGCATAGTCGCCCCACAGGCGCAGCATATGGCGCGGCACATAGCTGTTGAACGCGGCGCCATTGAGCCCGCTGTCGATGTCGTCCAGGGTCTTGGTCTGGGTATAGGTGTAGCCGGCCAGCAGTTGCAGGCGCTCGATGACCTCGCCGCTGATTTCGGCTTCGAAGCCCTGGGCGCGGACCTTGCCGGAGTTCAGGTAGCAGTAGCCGTCCGATGACGCACAGCTGGAGTTGTAGTCAGTCTGCGCCTGGTCCTTCTGCACGGTCTGGAACAGGTTGAAGGCGCTGTTCAGGCGCCCGTCGAACCATTCGCCCTTGATCCCCAGCTCGTAACTTTCCCCCACCAGCGGCTTAAGCGCCGAGCCGCTTTCCGAGCGGAGGTTGCCCTGGGGCGTGAAGATCTCCGCGTAGCTGGCATAGGCGGTCAGGTTATCGTTGAGGTCCAGCAACAGGCCGGCAAAGGGCGTGACCTGCCCGGTCTCGGTGCTTCTGGCGTGCTCCGAAGTGCCCGAGTTGAGGAACACCGAATCGCTTTTCGAGCGGTACCAGCTGACCCGGCCGCCGACGACGAAGGTCAGGGGCTCCGCCAGATTGAGCCGCAGGGTCGAGTACAGGCCACGCTGTTCGGTGACGGTCTTCACCGGGCCACCGCGGGTCGAGTTCTCGATGAAGTAACTGTCGTCCGGTTTCGGGATATGCCGGTCCGGATTGAACACGTTCTGCTGCTGCGGCAGGAAGGCCACCGAGAAGAAATCGTCCTTGTCCGCGCGACTGCCGTTGACCCCCACCACCAGCTCATGCTGCAGGCCGAACGCGTTGAACTTGCCATCCAGGTAGGCATCGAGGCCGTAATCGACCTGGTCGTAGTCGTACAGGCTGCCGAGCATGCCGGTGGTGTCGACGCCGGGGGTCACCGCGCCGGAAGCGAAGGCGTATTTGATGTCCTGGGTGTTCTTGGTGTAGACGCCGGCGACCTTCAGCGCCCAGTCGTCGTTGAGCTGGTGCTTGAGGTCGCCGAACACCGTGGTGCGCTTGCTGCGCCAGGTGTTCCAGGACGGGTCGAGGCAGGTCGAGCGACTGAGTTTCAGGTCGCTGCCGTCCTTGTAGCGCGGCAGGCCGCCCCAGCACGGGTTGGCGTCGACGTCTTCATAGGCGATGCCCAGGCCGAGGGTGGTGTCGGGGCTCAGGTCGAAGTCGAGCGCGCCGTAATACACCTGGTCCTTGCGACTGGCGTCGTCGATGAAGTAACGCCGGCTCTGCTCGGCCACCACCGCGCGGCCACGCAGGGTGCCGGACTGGTTGAGCGGGCCGCCGGTGTCGACCTGGCCACGGTAGTTGTCCCAGCTGCCGCCGGACAAGGTGACTTCGGTCTGCGGCGTGCTCTGGCCGCGCTTGCGCACGAAGTTCACCCCGCCGGCGGTGCCGCCCGCACCTTTCATCATCCCGGCGGCGCCACGGAGGATTTCCACCCGGTCGTAATAGGCCATGTCGCCGCTGAAGCTGTCGGCCTGGACATACTGGTTGCCCATGTCCAGCGGCACGCCGTCGTACTGATACTGGCCCGACATGCGAAAGCCGCGGGAGTAGAAATACTTGCCGCCCATGGTCGAGTCGTAGACGGTGATGCCCGGAGTCTTTTCCATGACCTGGTCGATGCTGTGCAGGTTCTGGTCGTCGAGCATCTTGCGGGTCATCACCGTCACCGATTGCGGGGTCTCGCGCAGCGAGTGCTGGCCCTTGCCGATGGTCACCGCCCCGGTGGTGTAGGAGCCGCTGCCCTCGGTGGTTGCCCCCAGCAATTGGCCGTCGATGTTGGTGGCGCCCAGTTCCAGCGCCGAGCCGAGCACCGGCACCGCGCGCAGCACATAGCTGCCGTTGGCCTGGGGCTCGGCGCGCAGGCCGCTGCCGCGCAGAATCCGCGCAAAACCTTCGTCGACCCCGAACTGGCCCTTGAGCCCGGGCGATTGCCGACCCTGGGTTTGCTGCGCATCAAAGGAAATCGCCGCCCCGGCGGCGCTGGAAAAACGGGTCAGCACATCCACCAGGCTGCCGGCGCCGATGTCGTAGGCGCGGACCTGGCTCTGCTGCGCCGCGGCCCCTGTGGCCGGGTCGGCATTCGCCGAACAGGCGCTGCCCATGGTGGTTGCCAGCAAAGCGACTTTCACTGCGTTCGCCAGACGACCTGGCGCGTTCACCCGAGACATGCTCCCTCCCCCAAAACAGTCAATAACAACTCACTGAGGGATGAGCCGAACGGTGCGCTCGAAAAGTGCAGGCGCCGCAGAATTTTTTATCCAAGGCGCCTATTCAGCGCGAATCGGCCCGGGCGACCTGGACCCAGAAACGGCTGTAGCGGGTCACGCGCAAGGCAAACCCACTCTCCAGCGCCGCCAGGGCGAGGTCGGTATCGTCGATGGGAAAGACCCCGGAGACTTTCAGGTCGCCGATGGCCGGGTCCCAACGCAGCACCCCGGGGCGATAGCGCGACAGGTCGTTGAGCAGCGCCGCCAACGGCCGGTCGATGGCGATGATGCTGCCCTGCTGCCAGGCGCCCACCGAGACATCGTTGCCCCGTGGCGTGCCCAGGCTGCGCTCGTCGAACGCCAGCCGCTTGCCGGCCTCGACCCGCATCGCCGGACTGCCGCCCGGCACACTAACCTCCACCGCCTTTTCCAGCACCGCCACCTCGCCGCCCCCGGGCTGGCTGCGCACGATAAAACGCGTGCCCAGCGCCAGCACCTCGGCGTGGCGGGTGACCACCTTGAAGGGCCGCTGCAATGGATCAGGCGCGGTGCTCACCAGGATCTCGCCCCACAGCAGCTCCAGCACCCGCTGGCGCCCATCGAAGCGCAGGTTGACCGAGGTGTCGGTGTTGAGCAGCAGGCTGCTGCCGTCCGCCAGGCGCAATTCGCGGCGCTCGCCCACCCGAGTGCGGTAGTCGCACATCAGGTTCTGCGCGGCCTGGCTGCGCCAGCCCAGCCAGCCCAGGGAACCGGCGCAGGTCAGCAGCAAGGCGCTGCGCAGCACCTGGCGGCGGGAACTATTGCCGGCCTGGCTCAAGGTCGGCGCCGCCAGGGCGCCCGGCACGCTGGCCATCTGCTCGGCCACCGCGGCCATTCTCTGCCAGGCCTGGCGATTCAGTGGATCGGCCGCCAGCCAGCTGTCCCAGGCGGCCCGGTCGGCGTCGGTTGCGGTGCCGGAATGCAGGCGGGCATACCAGCGCGCGGCGACGCCGATGGCTTTCATTTCTTCGGCGGGCAGGCTCATGGGAGTTGCAACTGGATCTGCATCAGACAGCAATGCTCCATGGCCTTGGCCATGTGGTTGTTCACCGTGCGCACGCTGACGCCCAGCTGCTCGGCGATTTGCGGGTAGGTCAGGCCACTGAACTGCGACAGGATAAAGGTCTGCTTGACCCGCGGCCCCAACCCTTGCAGCAGACGGTCGATCTCCATCAGCGCCTGGAACAGGATCGCCTGTTCCTCCGGCGACGGCTGCAGGGCCTCGGGCATGGCGGCCAGCACGTCGAGGTAGGCCTGCTCCAGCGAACGCCGACGAAACAGGTCGATCAGCAGGCCCTTGGCAATCATCGACAGGTACGAGCGCGGCTCACAGATGTCCAGCGCGGAGCGGGCCTTGATCACCCGGACGAAGGTGTCCTGGGCCAGGTCCGCGGCATCGAAGGCGTTGCCCAGGCGCTTGCGCAGCCAGCCCTGGAGCCAACCGTGATGGTCACAATACAGATCGTTGACAGCACTGCGTAAGGACAAGTCGTTGGCGGGCATGACGATGGAATAATTCGCGACTGATAATGACTCGCATTGTCATGTACACCATCGCGGCTTGCAACAAATACCTGTGGCCGCGGCTCCAGGCGCGTTGGAGCGACAACCCTCCCCTTCGACCTTGGGGCTGGCTGTCCTTGATCGCGACGCGGAACCGCCCTGACGGCTAACCCGTGCAATCGCTCGCCTAGGCAAAAAACCGGTTCGCCGGACGTGGCAGCCCAAGGTTTTCGCGCAAGGTGGCGCCCTCGTATTCGTGACGGAAAATCCCCCGCCCCTGCAATTCGGGAACGACCTTGGCGACGAAGTCGTCGAGGCCGCCCGGCAGCCAGGAAAACATGATGTTGAAACCGTCGCTGCCGCGCGTCTCCAGCCATTGCTGCATGTCGTCGGCGATGCTCCGGGCGGTGCCGACAAACGACAGGCCGGCGTATCCACCAAGGCGCTGGGCCAGTTGGCGGACCGTCAGCGGTTCGCGATCGGCCAGGGCCAATACGCGCTCGCGGGCGCTCTGGCTGGCATTGGTCTCGGGAATCGGCGGCAGGAAAGCGTCCGGATCGAATTGCGTTGCGTCCGTGCCCAGGGCGATGGACAGCGAGGCAATCGCGCTCTCGTAGTGCACCAGGCTGTCGAGGTGCGCGCGGATCCGCCGCGCCTCCTCGAGGGTGTCGCCGACCACCACAAAGGCCCCGGGCAGGATCTTCAGGTGTTCGGGGTCGCGGCCGACGGCGAGCATGCGCCGCTTGATATCGGCATAGAACGCCCGGCCCTCCTCCAGCGTGCCGGGGGCGACAAAAATCACCTCCGCCGTTTCCGCGGCCAGCTGGCGCCCGGGCTCCGACGCGCCGGCCTGCACAATCACCGGCCAGCCCTGCACCGGGCGCGCGATGTGCAGCGGTCCGCGCACGCTCAGGTGGCGGCCGGCATGGTCGAGGCGGTGCAGCTTGTCCGGGTCGAAATACACCCCGCTGTCGGCATCGCGCACGAAAGCATCGTCCGCCCAGCTGTCCCAGAGCCCGGTGACCACCTCATAGAACTCCCGCGCCCGGGCATAACGCTGGTCGTGGGCAAAGGCCTGCTCCAGGCCGAAGTTCAGCGCGGCGTCGGGGTTGGCGGTGGTGACGATGTTCCAGCCGGCGCGACCGTTGCTCAAATGATCGAGGGAGGCAAAGCGCCGGGCGATATGAAACGGCTCGTCATAGGTGGTCGAGGCCGTCGCCACCAGGCCGATGCGTTCGGTCGCCTGGCTGAGGGCGGACAACAGGGTGAAGGGTTCGAACGAGGTGGCGGTATGGCTGCGCTTCAAGGCGTCAATGGGCATGTTGAGCAAGGCCAGGTGATCGGCCATGAAAAACGCATCGAAGCGCGCCCGCTCCAGGGTCTGGGCGAAACGCTTGAGGTGGGCGAAGTTGAAGTTGGCGTCGCGATAGGCGCCCGGGTAGCGCCAGGCGCCGGTGTGGATGCTGACCGGACGCATGAAGGCGCCCAGCTTGAGTTGGCGTTGCGCAGGCATGGCAAGCTCCTTGTGACGGCTCCTGGGTCAAGCGGCCCCGCAGCATCGACCGGGCGAACTTGGCCTGTCCAATAATCAAAGGTGCTGGCTTATGCCGTTATAGCGCAGCGCGCTGTCCGGCCCTGGACAGCCCCGCCGCCGCGGACGCCTGGAGGGCGGCAAGCATTCGCGGCGGGTTGAGGATGGCTCGGCACGCAGGAACCGCAATCGGCAGCCCAGCCTTCAAAGGTAGCTGAGGACGAAGGTCAGCGTGCCGTCGGCCTTGCCACTGGAAACCTGATTGGCAACCTGGATGTACCGGGCCGCCAGCTTCAACGAATTGATCCCGCCGCTGGCCAGCCCCATCATCTGCGGCTGCCCCAGGAGCATTGGCGTGTGGTTTGCCGTGGAAGCATTGAGTACCTGGATGCCGACCCCTGTCGCCGACTGCGCCGAAGAGGCCAACCTGATGGTCCCCGGGTAGCCACCGACCTGATAGGTATTATCCAGGGTCAGGTTGACCCTGGCTCCCGCATCGCAGCGCAGGTTGATGGAGAAGTTCTTTTCCTGCGTCATGCTGCCCGGGCCGCGAAAGCTGTTCGCATCCACCCTGCCCATCTTCACCAGGATGCTGTTCTCCATCACGAAGCAGGACGACACCGCCACATTGACCAGGGGAAAAGTGAAGGTGTTGAGCTTCTTGTCATACAGGCCACCCAGGACAGAGTCAGGGCTGCTCATCACGGAGAAGTCTGGAAATCGAAAACTCCCCCCCGCCACATCCCCCAGCTTGATCAACTCGAAGGTGTGTTGGAGCGAGTAATATTTGTCCCCTCCCAGATAGGGAAAGGCGACGCCAGTCATGGGACTGGTGCTGTTGAGATCGGTACTGCTGAACGCATAGTTTCCCAGGGGCGACGACAGGTTCCACCTCAATCCGATCCCACTGTTGCTCGTCCTGAATGCCCCACGACTGACCCCAACCGCCGCATTGGAAGACGACTTGAAGTATTGGGCATAGCTCCCGGTTGGAAAGAAGCGGTTATTACATCGAATAGGGGTCTTGACCTCCACGGACGCCAGTACGCCGCCAACCGGGACGTCCCGTTGCACAACCAGCGAGCTGGAAAAAGGAACACTGATAACAGCGGAACCTAAAGGAAGGCAGACATCGGAAAGGGCGGCGACCGAGTACGGGGAGAACATGCTGCCGGCCGCCGTAAGCCCTACAGTCCAGGCACTGAGCCCACGAATGCGGAACAAGAAATACTCCTCAGGAATTGAACGACTTGTGCGGCAACGCTACATAGAAGCTTCGACAGTCGATATAAGATATTTCCTAAAAATCAGCTTCATTCTCCATGATCAATTAGTGAATCTTGCACATGGAAATAATGAAGTCTCCGCGCGACCGCCGGGGTCAGCAATCTGCCCGGAACTGCTGAGGCTATCGCCGAAGACTATAAAGCTGGAACAGGGAGAGGAAGTTGCGATCGCTTGAGCGCGGACCCAGGACCAAGACTGCTGGCAAACGATAGGAACAACGCCTTTTTGATCATGGGCAAGTCCATTTCTTTGTTGTTTTAGAGAACGAAACGACAGCACCGAAACTTTCGCGTTTCCAACTATGGTTATGAGCCACATCGCCTGAAGGGGGCAGTCCCTCGATGCGGCGGATCTTGTCAGTGCCCATTACTGGGCCCTTTGCATCTCATTTTTCTTTTTCGGCTGGATGACCATGTCGGTCCGAGGGCGCGACTCGGTGATCTTGCTACCGGTGGCGCGACCAACACTGGCAATCTGCTTGACGGTGTCATAGACAATTTTCTCACCCAAGGTGGTATTGCCTGCGCTGATTACTTTGGCTCTGTCGATCAGAATGATGCGATTCTGCTGGGTCAGATATTGAATGGTCACGGCATATGCCTGGACCGGTTCAGGGTCTGTAGCTTTTTGCAATTGTTCGAAATAGGCCAGGTTGCCCACGGAGGTAACGACATCGACCTCGTTGTGGCTGCCCTTTTTCATGGTGACAGTCACAGTGTCGCCGGTGATCTTCATCGAACCCTGGGTAATGATGACGTTGCCGGTATAAGTAGCAAAACCTTGCCTGTTATCAATTTGACTGCGGTCGGCCTGAACTCGAATGAGTTGCTCACTGTCGTTCGGCAGCCCCCAGGCGTTCATGCTTCCCAGTGCCATGCCCAAGCCAAGCAAAACAGGAAAAGATTTAACGAACTTCATGCCATCCACTCAATCACCCCTTGAAAGCGCCACTGATTCGAGCTGCCACAATGCACGATCTTGGTCTTGCAAAAAACGTGGGAATGGAGATTCAGATTGTTCTGAAGAACGCTGGACAGCAACAGCTAGCAACCGACGCCTGCTTCTATACCGAATGGGCCGAAAGCGACTTGAACAAGGCGGCGGGCGCTCACTGAGGCAAAGGCCCACCGAGCTGGGCCCGATTTTCCCCTGCCCCCCTCCGGTCACCACAACGTCGGGCTGGAGTGACCTTTTTTTGCTGACCGAATGAACCTCGCGGGAGAACCTTCAGCGACACTTCGTAAATAACGAACCATGGGTGAGGAATAATCGATTTTTCTTCACCGCGATCTCCCCACTAGCATGAACCGTGGCTTCAGCACACGCCCGGACCGGGAGAACGGCATGCAGTCCCTGCACATCGGCGAACCCTGGATGTGGTTCGCCTTCATCATCTTCGTTCTGGCCATGCTGGCCCTGGACCTGTTTGTCCTCGGCGGGCGCAAGGCCCATCGCGTATCGGTACGCGAAGCGTCGTGCTGGGTGATTGCCTGGTCCACGCTGGCGCTGGCCTTCGCGGGATTGCTCTGGTGGTATCTGCAGGGCGAGTTCGGGCCTGAGATCGCCCAACGCAAGACCCTGGAATTCCTTACCGGCTATCTGATCGAGCAGTCGCTGTCGATCGACAACATGTTCATCTTCGTGATGATCTTCGGCTACTTTGCCGTGCCCCCGGAGTTGCAGCGCCGGGTGTTGCTGTACGGTGTGCTCGGGGCGATCGCGATGCGCGGGGCGATGATTTTCGCCGGCGTGTGGCTGGTGTCGCAGTTCGCGTGGCTGCTGTATGCGTTCGGTGTGTTCCTGATCATCACCGGGATCAAGATGCTGCTGTTCGCCCATCGGCAGCCCGACCTCGCCAGGAACCCCCTGTTGCGCTGGATACAGGACCATCTGCGGATCACCAGCGGCTTTCATGACGAGCGTTTTTTCGTCAAGCAGGACGGTCGGCGCTGGGCCACGCCGATGTTCCTGGTGCTGGTGCTGATCGAGGCCAGCGACCTGATGTTCGCGGTCGACAGCATCCCGGCGATCTTCGCCATCACCACCGACCCGTTCATTGTGTTCACCTCGAACATCTTCGCGATCATGGGCCTGCGTGCCCTGTACTTCCTGCTGGCCGACATGGCCGAGCGCTTCCACCTGCTCAAGTACGGCCTGGCGATCGTGCTGGTGTTCATCGGCAGCAAGATGACGCTGATGCCCTGGCTGCACATGCCGGTGGAATGGTCGCTGGCCACTGTCGGCGGGATCATTCTGGCTTCGGTGCTGCTGAGCCTGATCACCAGTCGCAACAAGTCGCCTGACGAGGACCGGATGCACATCCTCTAGAAAGCGCCTGAGCGGCGAACGACGTATTGGACCCGGGCGCCCCGCCTGCTAACGTCAGCGCTAGCGACTCCGTAGCCCCCCACCACTGACGCTGGACACCGACATGCCCACTGCCGAATCCACCCTGCTGCACAGCTGGCAGCACAACGCCCAGGCCTGGATCGACGCCATTCGCGGCGGCGCCATTCAAAGCCGCGTCGAGGTCACCGACCAGGCGATCCTGCTGGCGGTGCTGGGCCGTCAGCCCGAGCGCGTGCTCGACCTGGGGTGCGGCGAAGGCTGGCTGTTGCGCGCCCTGGCGCAACGGGGCATCGAGGCGGTCGGGGTGGATGGCGATGCGGCCCTGGTGGAGGCGGCGCGGGCGGCGGGCTCGGCAACGGTGCATGTGGCCAGCTATGCAGCACTGGCGGAAGCGCAAGTAGACATCGGCCGCGACTACGAGCTGATCTGCGCCAACTTCGCCCTGCTGCACCAGGACATCATCCCGCTGCTGGCCGCCATGCACGCCCTGCTCGCCCCGGGCGGCGCGCTGGCGATCCAGACCCTGCATCCCTGGAGTGCCGCGGCCGGCGACTACCAGGATGGCTGGCGCGAAGAGACCTTCGCCGGCTTCAAGGGTCAGTGGCAACCCATGCCCTGGTACTTCCGCACCCTGTCCAGCTGGCTCAACGCCCTGGACATGGCCGGCTTCCAGCTCGCCAGCCTGCAGGAACCGCAACACCCACAAAGCCCGGTGCCACAGTCATTGCTGTTGGTGGCCGAGCGGCGCGGGTAAGCGCTATCCGGCTGACTGACACGACGTAGCGGTTACAGGCCAGCAGTCAGAGTCGCGAGTGCGGTAAAGGGCCACAACCCTTATCTAGATCGGGAGAACGAACCGGCGCTCGGCTCCCGCCTTGCTGTCTTCTGCGGGCTGCTCCGGCAAGAACCCGCAGCGTTCCACGACCTTGGTCGAGCCGAGATTTTCCGGGTAGACATAAGCCACCAGCTGCGTCAGTTGCCAGCGCGTCCGCGCTTGCTCGATCAGTTGCCGCAGCGCCTGTGTCGCAAGCCCCTGGCCGCAGGCGCTCTGGGCAATCCGATAGCCGACTTCGGCGGAGCGCTGCGCGGTATCGATGTTTTTCAGGTTGGCGCGACCGATGATGTTTGCGCTGCAGTCCTCGATCACCAAGGGGTGCCAGGTGCCGGCCGCGAAAGCGGCCAGATAGCCCTCGATATGCTCGGCGACGCCCTGCAACGAATAAAAGGCCGGGGCACGCGCCTCGATATGGGATTCGAACCACTCACGGTTCAGGGTTTCGAAGGCCAGCAGCGCTTGCGTATCGGTACGGCTTAGCTCGCGCATTTTGAATGGCGGCATACACACCTCTGCTTTTCTCGGGCCGGAAGCGAACTGTATCGGTATGTCGGTGTTTAGGCGGTGGCCGTTGAGCGACAGAACTGTCGTCCATGATCCTATGCCAAATGCCACAGTCAGCCAACTGAACGCACGGCGCGTCGGCATCAAGAAGAGCCTTCATGATCGGCAGGCCGCTACCCATGCCGTCGGTGGCGACAGGCAGAAACCGGCCAGCAATATGCACTCAGGACTTACGCTCTTACCCTGAGCCCCGCCGCTGCCCCAAAAGGCACTCAACTTAGGCATAACGATGCCGGAAAGAGCAGCATCAACAGCCATCCCGCCACAAAAAGCCCCAGCCCGAACGTCAGATGCGCAGTGACGCTTCTGCGCCTTGCCACGTTCGGTGCCGCTGTTTTCGAAGCGGCAACGCCGAAACCGAACGCGGGCTGCAGGATGAAGAAAGGCGCAATCACACTGACCAACCCCATCACCAGCGCAGGCGCCAGCGTGGGGTTGCAGATCCAGACAAGCCCTTTCGCACCGATCAGCATCATCGCGAAGACAATACCCGTGACGTAATGGAACACCCACCCCATCAGGCGTTCATTCCTGACAGGAGCCGCCGTCATGATCGGGGAATGACGAAACCGCCCCTGGAACATGTGGCCCAGCCAACGACCGACCAGGCCATAGTCAAGCGACGCCAGGCCAAACACTCGTGCTTGAATAAAAGCCGATACGTCCATGATCAGCGTGGCCCCCATTCCAACAAACAGAATGCGCAGTGCTGTCTCGGCTGTTCCCATGGTATTGCTCCTTGCCTTGAACCTGTTTTGGCGGTTTGATCCGAGCAGTCTGCAGGTTCAAGTCGACTTGAGGTCAAGCATGAAAGAGCTGGATATTGGTGAAGTGGCACGGCGTTCCGGCCTACCGGCTTCAACGCTGCGCTACTACGAAGAGAAAGGTCTTATCAGTTCGATAGGTCGTCGTGGCCTGAGTCGCGTGTTTCGTGCCGATGTACTCCAGCGATTGTCCTTGATCGCGCTCGGGCAGTCGGCAGAGTTTTCACTGGACGATCTCGTCGCCATGCTGGACGCGGAGGGTCAGCCTGAGATTGATCGCCAGCGGCTTAACGACAAGGCTGACGAACTGGACCGTACCATCGAGCGACTCAGCGCCATACGCGACGAGCTTCGTCGAGTCGCGTCCTGCCCCGCTGCTCGTCACATTGAATGCTCAAAGTTTCAGAAAATGCTCAATGCCGTCAGGACGGGGGATATCCAGAGAAAAACCAGAAAAGGCGACCTGCGCAGACGAAAAAAGCCTTAGTCACGGTCGCGCACCTTTTTCAATTCAAGCGCCCCTTAAACCCTAATACTCTTACTCCCCCCTCCTACCTCCCCCCCGCAACTGCGCAATATCCCGCCTGGGCGCTGCGCCGAACAGGCGGCTGTATTCGCGGCTGAACTGCGAGGGGCTTTCGTAGCCGACCTTGAAGGCGGCGCTGGAGACGTCCAGGTGTTCGTTCATCATCAGGCGCCTGGCTTCGGTCAGGCGTAGCCATTTCTGGTATTGCAACGGGCTCATGGCGGTGAGTTGGCGGAAGTGGTGGTGAAAGGTCGGCGTGCTCATCTGCACCCGGGCGGCGAGTTCGTCGACCCGCAGTTGCGCGGTGTAATTCAGTTTCAGCCAGTCGATGGCCCTGGCGATGCGGTGGCCCTGGCCGTCGACGGAGGCAATCTGCCGCAGCCGCGCCGACTGGTCGCTCAGCAGCAAGCGGTAGTGGATCTCGCGCTGGATCAGCGGCGCCAGCACCGGGATGGCTTCGGGCTCGTCCAGCAACTCCAGCAGGCGCACGAACGAGGCCAACATGGCCGGGGTCGCGGTGCCGATGCCCACGCCCTTGCCTGTGCCTCGATCGCGAGGTTGCAGCAGCCCACCCTGGGCGGCCAGCTCCGCCAGCATGCGCGGGTCGAGCTTGAAGCCCAGCCCGAGGCAGGGTTGCTCCAGGCTGGCCGTCGTCACCTGCGAATTGGCCGGCAGGTCCAGTGAGGTCACGAGGAAGCGCGAAGGGTCGTACGGGTAGGCTTCGCCGCCGACCCACAGCTGTTTCGCTCCCTGGGCGACGAGAACGATGCTCGGCTCTGCCATGCACACGGCGGGCGGCGAAGGGATCTCGCGGCGAAACAAACCCAGACCGGGGATTGCTGTCGGGCAGTCCCCCGAGTGTTTGATCCAGGCGCCAATGAGACGCGTGAGGGTTTCCTGGGGCGCCTGGGCGCGGGTGTCGTGTGGGCGTGTCATGTCGGTATGGACCCTCCTTGCCAGACGTTAACCCGGCCCCGGTGCCGCTCCTACCGAAAAAACCAAAGTCCAGAGAATCAGGCAAGAATTCCAGCGAAATGCACTACTGGCCGCCTGCACCTGCCCGGGAAAATGGCCATCCAACGTAACGCAGGATGGAGTGTGCAATGTTAGTCAACGCCTATGGCGCCCATGCGGGCGACCAACTTCTGGAACCACTGCAGATCACCCGCCGCGCCCCCGGCGCCCATGACGTGCAGATCGACATCGCCTTCTGCGGCATCTGCCACTCGGACCTGCACCAGGTGCGCGCCGAGTGGCAAGGCACGCAGTTTCCCTGCGTGCCCGGCCACGAGATCGTCGGCCGGGTCGCGGCGGTCGGCGCCCATGTGCACGGCTTCCGCCCGGGCGACCTGGTGGGCATCGGCTGCATCGTCGACAGCTGCAAGCACTGCGCCGACTGCGAGGACGGCCTGGAGAACTACTGCGACGGCCTGATCGGCACCTACAACTTCCCGACGCCGGACGCCCCGGGCTGGACCCTGGGCGGCTACTCGCAACAGATCGTGGTCCACGAACGCTACGTGCTGCGCATCCGCCACCCCGAGGAGCAATTGGCCGCCGTTGCGCCGCTGCTGTGCGCGGGCATCACCACCTATTCGCCGCTGCGCCACTGGAAGGTCGGCCCTGGCAAGAAAGTCGGCGTGGTCGGCATCGGTGGCCTGGGCCACATGGGCATCAAGCTGGCCCATGCCCTGGGCGCGCACGTGGTGGCATTCACCACCTCTGACTCCAAGCGCGAGGCCGCTCGCCAGCTGGGCGCCGACGAAGTGGTGGTGTCGCGCAATGCCGAGGAAATGGCCGCCCACGCCAAGAGCTTCGACCTGATCCTCAACACCGTGGCCGCGCCCCACGATCTCGACGCCTTCCTGGTGCTGCTCAAGCGCGACGGCGGCATGACCCTGGTGGGCGCCCCGGCGACTCCGCATGCCTCGCCCAATGTGTTCAACCTGATCATGAAACGCCGGACCCTCGCCGGCTCGATGATCGGCGGCATTGCCGAGACCCAGGAGATGCTCGATTTCTGTGCCGAGCACGGCATCGTCGCCGACATCGAGCTGGTGCGCGCGGACCAGATCAATGAATCCTACGAACGCATGCTCAAGGGCGACGTCAAGTACCGCTTCGTCATCGACAACGCCACCCTGTCGGGCTGAGCGCGGCAAGCGCCTGATCCCGCTCATGCAGAACAACCTCTGGTAGTCCGTTGGGTGCCCGGCTTGGGCACCCTTCGCTTCGCGGCACCGAATCCGGTGTCGCGTTTTCCTTCTGCCGCGACCGGAGCCGCTCCAGCACCGGGCCGGCCCCGATCGCCATTCACGCGCCTGCCCGGTCTTCCACCGGCGGCGTGCACCCATTTATGCATCGAAGCGTCCGCAAGACCCGGCCGGCAACGCCCGGCGGTCAGCACGGACGCTTCCAGCCACACAGGAAACCTGTCGCCATGACCGCTACTTCTCACGCCGAATCGCCCGACCCCCGACACACCTGGGGCGCCGTGCTGGCGGTACTGGCCGCCCGCGCCGCCACGCGCAAGCCTTTCATGGCAGCGAACATGGCGGCGTGAGCGGTGGTGGGCGCGACAGCACAGGGCCGGGTGTCAGCGCGCGCTGTCGATAATCTGGCCGCCGTCAGGCGCTGAATAAGGCTTTCCACCAGAAAGACATCTGTAAAAAATACGGACTGCCCGTACTTCCTCCAGACGAAATGGTCGCCATCGCGATTGCCACTCTGGGCAAGTCACCTATTTATGGCGCACGCATTTCGCTGCCGGAGGGGGGAATATCAGTTGGTTTATTCACTGCGGAGAACATTCGAACGCTGATGATTTTTATCAAGCGGTTCACACTGAACATCTCAGTGAAATGCTGCCACAGGTGATGAATTACCTTTGCCTGCCCGCTGGCGCCAAGTTCATCATCGACAACCAAGGCTACGAAGATGTCTGGATGGAAGGCTGACAAGCGTTTGCCCTCGATTCAGGCTGATTGACACGACAAGGACGTATGGAAAATGAAAGTAAAGGTATTGCTCATCGCTTCGCTAGGCGTTCTATCGCTCACTCAAACATCACTGTCCTTCGCGGATAACAATGGGAAAAACCTCTATTCGCAGCGATGTGCCGTGTGCCACGGAGCAGATATCAAAGGAAGCGGACCACTGGCCAATAAAAGCAACCCTCCAACACCTGACCTTACAACACCCACTTTCAAGAAACGGCTCAACGATTATCCGGGCGTTATCGTGTCATCGATAATACTTCGCCCAAATGGCGACTTGATTCCAAGAACCTTGCGAGAGAATGGCGTAAAGATACCGCCGCACGCCTGGAGCATTAAGGACCTGCGCGATTTGAATCAATACATGAACGGTGTGATTTCAAAAAATCGATGACTCAGCGAAAAGCTGATGAAATATGAGATGGGCGACATGCCCCCCTCATTTGGCTGCCGGGTAAATCGCCCGCGATCATTTCACCAGGCGCTTTTCCTTCGACGGCCGATAGCCGAAATACGAGCTGTAGCACTTGCTGAAATGGCTCGGCGAGACGAAGCCGCAGGCCACCAGCACCTCGACCTGGGACAGTTCGGTGTGCTGCAGCAATCGACGCGCTTCGGTGATGCGCAATTCCAGGTAGTAGCGCTGCGGGGTGGTGCCCAGTTGCTCCTTGAACAAGCGCTCGATCTGCCGCCGGGAACGCCCGGCATACTCCGCCAGCTGGTCCATTTGCAGCGGTTCCTCGAGGTTGGCGTCCATCAGGTTGACCACCTCACGCAAGGGCGCGCTCAACGACACATGCATCGTCGGCTTGATGCGCCGGTAGCGGGATTCCTCGAACGACAGGATGTCCTCGATGCCCTCGACCAGCGCCTTGCCGTGCAGCCCCTTGATCCATTCCAGGGCCATATGGAAGGCGCCGGCGGGACTGGACGCCGTGAGCCGGTCGCGGTCCACCACAAAGGCCTCGCTGGTGACATGGGTGACCTTGGAAATCTCCGCCAGCGCGGGACGATGCTCCGGGTGGATCGCACAACGGTAGCCTTCAAGCAGCCCCGCAACGCCGAGGAACCAGGCCCCGTTCCACAACCCGGCCAGGGTGATGCCCAGCTCGGCGGCGGTTTTCAGCAGGCTGCTCAGCCGGGGATCGGCCTTGAGCTCCGTGCGATAGCCGCCGCAGATCACCAGCAGGTCGAGGTCCTTGAGCGCCACCGGGGTCAGGCGCGCATCGGGGCGGATCACCAGCCCGAGGTCGCTGGTGACCTCGCCGTCCTGCAAGCCGAAGGTCGTTGAGGAGAACAAGGCGGGACGCAGCAGGTTGGCAGTGACGATGGTATCCAGGGCCTGGGTGAAGGCCGGCAACGAGAAGTGCTCGAGCAGCAGGAAGCCCGCCCGCACATGGGCCGCGGGCGCCACCCGCGCCTCTTCCAGGTAACGCAGGTTCTTGCCCTTCATGCCGCCACTGAAATCCCGTCGCTCAACCGCCATACACCCTCGCCTGTCTTACCCGACCCTATGCGGTTTCAGTGTAAATCACCGGAGAAACCCGGCACTGCCCACACCAAGAAACCTGCCCGGACGCCAGCGCCAACGCCGCCGCCGTGGCCTGCCGTGTCAACCTCGCAGGCGTTACCGGGCGACGGGATTCTACTGCCCCGCAGGCCCACAGGGACAGAAAATATCGGCCAGGACGCAGCCTGGAAAAACGGCCGCCAAGCCTCGAGTTTGAGCCTTGCGTGCCGGCTAAAAAGCAGCCGATCTGCCAGGCGCCCCAGGGCCGTTTTTTTTTCGTTTCTGCGCCGCTTTTGCATTTCTGTGCGACAGATCCCACTTCGGGGGCTCCCGTACCCTTCCCTTGTGGTGTTAGGTTGGGAGGTCAGATATTTCCTAACAATCTGCAAGGAACGCCTCCCGCAATGGATTTCTCCCTCAAGCAACTGGCCGCGGCCACCCTGGTGCTGGCCAGCCTGTCAGCCTTCACCACCGCCGCCCACGCCAACACCACCCCGCAGCAGAACGCGGCGATTCTCAAGAGCTTCGCCGATGCCTCGGTCACGGATTTCCGCCAGTTCCTCGGCACCTTGAGCAAAAATGAGGCGGCCAAGAGCGAGGTGGTCAAAGAAGCCAACCTCGGCCCGGCCATCAATGCCTTCCTCGACAACAAGGCGCTTTCCGCCGAGCAGCAGAACGAGATCCATCGCCTGCTGGGCCTGTATGCGCGGGTGAAGTACGGCAAGGCCGCCACTGAGACCCTGCGCGAGCTGGTGGCGATCCCCACCGTGCACGTCGATGGCGTGCCGCAGCACGAGAACCCCGAGTTCCTCAAGATCGCCGACAAAATCAAGGACCTGGCCCAGGCCTTCGACCTGAACTTTCGCAACATCGACAACCGCGTCTACGAGATCTCCCTGCAAGGCAGCGGCAAAGAAGTGGTGGGCATCCACGCCCATGCCGACGTGGTGCCGGTGACGCCGGAGAACTGGGTGCTGCAGGACGGCACCAAGCTCGACCCGTTCAAGGTCACCCTGGTCGGCGACCGCATGTACGGCCGCGGCACCGAGGACGACAAGAACGGCATAGTCGTGGCCCTGTACGCCATGAAGATCATCAAGGAAGAGAAGCTGCCCCTGGCGCGCAACTTCACGCTGTTGGTGGACACCACCGAGGAAACCAGCGGCGACGCGATTCCCTACTACTTCGAACGCAACCCGACGCCCAACTACAACCTGGCGCTGGACGGCGGCTACCCGGTGGTGATCGCCGAGAAAGGCTACGGCACCGTCATGGCCAGCTTCCCGCGGCGTGCCGCCGAGGGCAAAGGCGCGGAGATCGTCTCGATGACCGGCGGCCTGGCCACCAACCAGATCCCGGGCGCCTCGGTCGCCACCCTGGTGACCGACCAACCCGCGGAACTGGCGGCCAGCCTGCAGAAGGCCGGCAGCGAATACGCCAAGGCCCACGGCGGCGACTTCAGCGTGGCCGCCAAGGTCGCAGGCAAGGACGTCAAGCTGACGGTCACCGGCGTGTCCGCCCACTCCTCCGAGCCCGAGTCCGGGGTCAACCCGGTGGCGCGCATGCTCGACTTCATCAACGGCCTCGACGGCAAGGTCGCGCTCAAGCACAACCCGATCACCGACGCGGCGCGTTATGCCGCCGACAACTGGGGCCTGGACTACCTGGGCAACACGCTGGGGGTCGGTTTCGCCGATGACTTCATGGGCCCGCTGACCACCTCCCTGACCTATGTCGGCCAGGACGAAAAAGCCTTCAAGCTGGCGGTCAACCTGCGCGTGTCCAAGGGCAAGACCCCGGAGGTGTTGAAAAAGGAAATTGCCGACAAGCTGGCCGCCTGGAGCAAGCAGAACCAGGTCGCGGTGAACTTCGACTATTCGATCGCCGAGCCGATGTACCGCAACCCCGAGGGTGAATGGGTCAAGGCGCTGCTGGCGGTGGCCAGCGAAAACCTCGGCATGAAGCACGAGTTCGGCACCTCCGCCGGCGCCACCTCGGTGCATGAACTGCCCAACGGCGTGCAATTCGGCCTGGCCCGTCCCGAGGTCAAGTACACCGGCCACAACGACAACGAGTTCAAGACCGTCGAGCAGTTCCAGCTGGACCTGCAGATCGTCACCGAGATGTTCGGTCGCATCGGCCAGTTGCCGACACTCTGAGCCCTTGCGGACCCGCCGCCCTGGCGGGTCCACTCGTGCTGATCGGGTCGCGCCGCCATGGGCGACCTTCGCACGCCCTCCCCCGACCTGATCCATCCGGCGTTGGCGCAGCGCGCGCCCTGACAACCGCGCGCCGCCCCGGCCACGACACCGGTCATCGCGCCGCCATGGCGAGGTTCTTGTTAAGGCAAAAGAGCCGATCTATACCTCAACAGGCTATTTGCAACGGCGCAAACAACCCGGGCTTCGCCGCCTGCATGGCAAGCCAGGTATTCAACCAACCGGACAACTGGACAGTGGCATCACCAAGGAGCGGTCATGAGCGGAAAACTATTAGTCAAATGGGTCAACAGAACCGACCGGCACCCCAAGGGTGTCTGCGAGGCGGCCGTGATGAAGTGGCTGGCGGCGATCGACAACAACGGCCTGGTCCAGGCCATGAAGCTGACACCACAGCAATGCGACGACCTGCAGGATCAGGTGGAAGACGGCGAGACGTTCGTTTTTCTGCTGCCTCCCCTGCTGCTTCCCACCTCGAGCTTCTCCCCCTTCAACCCGGTGCCGACCACCGTGGATTCGCTGAAGGCCCTGAAGGCCGGGAACTTCCTCTTCGTTTCCGCCCAGGGCCAGAGTGTGACCGCCGGCGGGCATGCGATGGGCATCTACAAGAACACCACCAACCTGTTCTTCTTCGACCCCGAGTTCGGGATCTATGCCTATGACTTCAACAGCCAGGCGGACCTGGCTGAAGTCGTCAAGCGAACCCAGGGCTATGGGGAGGCGGCCTATTGCCCAGGCACCTTTACCCCACCGCCAAAACCTTGAGCCGAGGCTTCGAGCGTCCTGCGGCAAGGCTGTTTGGCTGCAGGGTCAGGTCTTGGGCATAAAAAAGGCCACTCTAGCGAGTGGCTTTTTTGTGCCCCCTGAGGCAGCAAATGGGTAGCCTACCTGGACCTGCGGCAAACGCATCGCATCTGGGAAATAAAGGAGAGCCCCTTGAAATTAAAGTTCAGCCACGTCGATGTGCTCGTCAAAGACCTCGAGCAAGCCTGTGGGTATTACGCCCGGGTCTTCAGCGCAAGGATTTCAAAGACCCTGGATTGGCAGCGCGACGGTCTGCAGGTGCGTTATGCGATCGTCAGGTTTGGCACGGAACGCCTGATGCTGGTGCAACCCTTTGCCGGCAATCTCAAGGCGCTGATGGACGCCAACGGCGAAGGCACGATCTACCGTCACTGCTATAGCACTCCGGACATCGAGGCCGCCTACGACGAGTTGCTGGCCGCGGGGGTGCAGCCGGAAGACGAGAACGGCACCCCCCTGTCGCGCGACAACCTCCAGTCCCCCAGCGGCACACGCATCCTCTGGCTACCGAAACGCTTCGGGCATTTCTCCATCGAGCTGCTTGAAGAGGCGGAGCTGGAGGCCTTCATCGAGGAAGCATTCGCCGAGGACAGGTAAGGCGACAGGCGCCAGCGCTCTCGCGTTTCTCCTGCCGTATAGGCTGAAACTCCCAGGCCGCCTGGGAGTATCGGCCAATGCGCAACCTCCTGCGCATCCCCATAGTTGTGACATCTGCCAGCAGAGGGGCCCAAGTGCGGCCCCAACGACTGGAACTGCCTAGGAGCATGTCATGACCACACCCCAATCCCCCACCACCGACCTGACCGCTGATACCTCTCCCGATCTGTACCCCGTCTTCCCCAGCGACGACACACTGACCCTCACCGCCCTGACGGATGGTGCTCCGCTCGTGGGAGCGACCGGCACCAACGTTGCCCTGGACGAAACCAGCGGGTTGCAGAACGCCACGGCCACGGCCAGCCCAACGGGGGATGCCGACGACAATGACATCCTGCTGACCTCCCTGCCCTCGACCTTCGCCACCCGCTTGACCGCCCTCGGGGCCGGTACCGCAACGGACGCGGCCTTGAGTGGCTACACCGGTGCCGTGGGCGACACCGGCAGCAATGCCTTCACCCTCAACCTGGCGCCCGGCGCGATCAATGTCGATATCAGCTTCACCGACAGCCTGGGCGCGGCGCTCAATGGCCTGGACAGCGGGCTGGATACCCTCGATGGCATCGACATCCTGCTGTATACCGATACCAACAACAACATCCTGCTGGGCCGGGCCGGAGGCCCTGCCGGCGCGATCGTGTTCGCCGCCTATATCGAGGAAACCGGGTCGCCGCTGTCGGGCGGCAAGATCTGGACCGTGGAATACCAGCCGCTCAAGCATCCGGACGCCAACAACCCGGACGATGCCCTCAACCTGCTGAACAAGGTGTTTATCGGCGCCAGCCAGGACCTGACGTTCAACCTGGCCAATGCGCCGTCCGGGCAGAACCTGTTCCTGATGTTCACCAAGGCCAGCCCGACGGTGGTCAACGACGGCGGCGTATTGCGGATCAGCGACCCGACGATCATCGCCACCGGCAAGGACCCCGCCGACCAGTCATCGGGCGTCAACATCAGCACCGGCGATACCATCAACACCAGCCAGGCCGGTGGCCCGACCACCTTCGGCACCAACAGCCAGATGATCACGGAACAGGAAGGCATCCGTTTTACCTTCGTCACCGGCGCCCGGCAGGACATGACCATTCCCAACCTGGATCAGAACGAAGCCGATGTCGAAGCCAACATCGACTTCACCGCGATGTTTAATGCCAAGGCGGCCAATTTCGATATCGTGCAGCTGCAAAGCGGCAAGAGTGCGGTAGTCAAGATCAGTGCCTTCAACACCGCGGTTGAAAGTGGCGCGAGTTTCGTCAATGGCTATGCGAACGATACGTCGGTGGCCATTACCAATGTTCGTGTGATCAACAACGCCACGGGACAAGTGATCGAAAACTCGGACGGCTCGGTGAATGACACGAGCATCCTCATCAGCTTTGCCAGCGGCGTGGCCACCGTCACCGGCATCAAGGCCGGCTACAAGATCGAATACACCACCACCTCGGACCACAACCGCGTACTGATCGAGAACGGCGCCGCCCTGGACGCCAAGGGCAATACCCACGCCGACTTCGATATCGGTGGCTTCACCCTGCGCCAAGCCTCCACCACGACCGCCGAAATCGGCTCGCATATGCTCTTCGAGGACGATGGTCCGGCAGCGGCCGGAACCGCCGTGGCGGGCACCGTCGACGAGGACGGCCTGGCCAGCGGTGTGGCCGGCGGTGTCGGTGACGTGGCCGGCGAGGCCACCGTGGCCAGCGGCAGCGTCGCCGGGATCTTCCAGCCCGGCGTCGATGTGCCACTGAGCTATTCCTTATCCACCGACACCAGCGGCCTGCCGGCCCTGACGTCCGGCGGGGTGGCGCTGGTCTACAGCGTGGTCGGCAATACCCTGACCGCCAAGGCCGGCGCCGTCGATGTGTTCACCTTCAGCCTCAGCACGGCAGGCGCCTACAGCTTTACCCTGCTCAAGCCGCTGGATCACGCCGCCGGCAACGACGAGAACGACATCACGATCAACCTGGGCTCGTTGTTGCGGGCCACCGACAAGGACGGCGATACGGTCACCGCGGCGGCCGAGAAACTGGTGATCACCGTCGATGACGATACCCCCACAGCGACCGGGACCGCCGTGACCGGCACCGTCGACGAGGACGGCCTGGCCAATGGCATCGCCGGCGGGGTCGGGGATGTGGCGGGGCAGGCCACCAATGCCAGCGGCAGCGTCACCGGTATCTTCCAGTCCGGGGCCGACGTGCCGCTGAGTTATACCCTGTTGAGCGATACCAGCGGTCTGCCAGCCCTGACGTCTGGCGGAGTGGCGCTGGTGTATAGCGTTGCCGGGGACACCCTCACCGCCAAGGCCGGCGCCGTCGATGTGTTCACCTTCAGCCTCAGCGCCGCCGGTGCCTACAGCTTCACCCTGCTCAAGCCTCTGGATCACGCGGCCGGCAATAACGAGAACGACATCACGATCAACCTGGGCTCGTTGTTGCGGGCCACCGACAAGGACGGTGACGCGGTAACGGCCGCGGCCGAGAAGCTGGTGATCATCGTCGATGACGATACGCCCACCGCAACCGGGACCGCCGTGACCGGCACCGTCGACGAGGACGGCCTGGCCAATGGCATCGCCGGTGGTGTCGGGGATGTGGCGGGTCAGGCCACCAATGCCAGCGGCAGCGTCACCGGTATCTTCCAGTCCGGGGCCGACGTGCCACTGACCTATTCCCTGTCGAGTAATACCAGCGGCCTGCCGGCCCTGACTTCCGGCGCAGTGGCATTGGTCTATAGCGTCGTCGGCGACACCCTGACCGCCAAGGCCGGCGCCGTCGATGTATTCACCTTCAGCCTCAGCACAGCGGGTGCCTACAGCTTCACCCTGCTCAAGCCGCTGGATCACCCCGCAGGCAATAACGAAAACGACATCACCCTCAACCTCGGCACGCTGTTGCAAGCCACGGATAAAGATGGCGACACGGTGACGGCCGCGGCCGAGAAGCTGGTGATTACCGTCGATGACGACACACCCACAGCGACCGGGACCGCCGCGGCCGGCACCGTCGACGAGGACGGCCTGGCCAATGGCATCGCCGGTGGGGTCGGGGATGTGGCGGGTCAGGCAACTGTCGCCAGCGGCAGCGTGAGCGGGATCTTCCAGTCGGGGGCCGACGTGCCGCTGAGCTATTCCCTGTCGAGCAACACCAGCGGCTTGCCAGCCCTGAGCTCCGGCGGGGTGGCACTGACCTACAGCGTCCTGGGCAATACCCTGACCGCCAAGGCCGGCGTGACGGATGTGTTCACCCTCAGCCTGACGGTAGCGGGTGCCTACACCTTCACCCTGCTCAAGCCTCTGGATCACGCGGCCGGCAATGACGAGAACGACCTTACCCTCAACCTCGGCACACTATTACAGGCCACCGACAAGGATGGCGACACAGTGACCGCCGCGGCCGACAAACTGGTGATCACCGTCGATGACGACACCCCGACCCTGGCCTTCGGCAACCTGATCGGCACGGGTACCGACCATGCGCAACAAGGTTACTGGAGCATCGGATCCGGTGCCGACGGACTAGGGGCGGCCGGCCTGGATATTTCCCTGGTGAACGGCCAGTTCACCCTGGTCCGGCCGGACGATACGACCACCACCGGCACCGGTACGCTGGTCGAGCAGTCGCCTTCGCCGGATGGCAATGGCGCCTACCAGTTCGCCGGCACCCTGACCGGTGACTTCGACAACAACGCGGCCACGGCCAACACCACCGTCCACTACACCCTGACCGCCAACGCCAACGGCACCTATGCCCTGGACCTGCAGGAAGGCTTCCGCTCGACCGTGATCCTCAGCAGTGCCGACGGCTCGCTGGATGCCGGTGGTCCGGACCCGGTACGCACGCTGACCATCGGCACCGAGCATGTGGTGTTCTTCGGTGCCAACCCGCTGGCGCCGCAGACCGGTCCGAACAGCATCCTCACCGGCATCGGGCTTGGCGCGCCCGACCCTACCGAAGCGCAGTTGCAGACCAATCCCCTGCCGTCCTACATCGGCTCGGCGGCCATGAACGTCAGCACCTCCGGCATCGGTATCGCCAACAACAACCTGGAGGGCAACACCACGGCGGGCATCAACGCCGGTGACGAGAGTTTCGTGATCAACCCCGAGACGCTGCTGACGGCCATGAAGGTCTTTATCGACAACTCGGTACAAGGCTACGACCCGGCCACCGAAGAGCTGTACTACACGATCTACTACGACAACGGCACGACCTCGGGCGCGCCCATCAAGGTGCTGGCCGCCGACCTGCACGCGGAGGCGGGAGGACAGAAGTCCTTCCTCGTGGAGTGGGACGATTCCCACCTGATCGATGCGGTCCAGCTCACCATGGGCAAGGGTACGATCAAGATCCCGGTGATCCAGTTCATTCAGGAGACCCAGAACCTGGCCAGCGATATCCAGCTGTCGTTCAACGCCACGACGACGGACAAGGATGGGGATACGGCCACCAGCGCGTTCGACGCCAACCTGTTCGCCAACGACCCGAGCGACCAGGCCTTCGACTTCAGGCTGGTGGGTACCACGGGTGAGCGGGATGCCTTCAACATCGACCTGTCGGTGGCCGAGAACCTGTACCAGGTCACAGGCTTCGATGCCGGAGCCGGCCAGCGCGATGCGGTGGTGCTCATTGGTGACGCGGGCGCCACTGTGCAGTCGATCAACAATGCCGGCGCCGACAGCATCGTGACGATTGCCGAGACCGGCGGACAGATAACCACCATTACCCTGGTCGGGGTCGATCTGCTCAATACCGACATTGTGATGGGCAGCGTCTGAAACCTCGCGCGTGCGAATGAAAGCGAGGGTGGCCTGGAAACCACCCTCGCTTTTTTTGCCGCGCCTAACGCTCAAGCGGCCCAAGGTTTGAAGAGCACCTCATGGACCGGCGCCTTCGCCTCCCCCGTTTCCCTCCCAGATAGGCTGAAACTCCCAGACCGCCTGGGAGTATCGGCCAATGCGCAACCTCCTGTGCATCCCCATAGTTGTGACATCTGCCAGCAGAGGGGCCCAGGTGCGGCCCCAACGACTGGAACTGCCTAGGAGCCTGTCATGACCACACCCCAATCCCCCACCACCGACCTGACCGCTGATACCTCTACCGATCTGTACCCCGTCTTCCCCAGCGACGACACACTGACCCTCACCGCCCTGGCGGATGGCGCTCCGCTCGTGGGAGCGACCGGCACCAACGTTGCCCTGGACGAAACCAGCGGATTGCAGAACGCCACGGCCACGGCCAGCCCAACGGGGGATGCCGACGACAATGACATCCTGCTGACCTCCCTGCCCTCGACCTTCGCCACCCGCTTGACCGCCCTCGGGGCCGGTACCGCAACGGACGCGGCCTTGAGTGGCTACACCGGTGCCGTGGGCGACACCGGCAGCAATGCCTTCACCCTCAACCTGGCGCCCGGCGCGATCAATGTCGATATCAGCTTCACCGACAGCCTGGGCGCGGCGCTCAATGGCCTGGACAGCGGGCTGGATACCCTCGATGGCATCGACATCCTGCTGTATACCGATACCAATAACAACATCCTGCTGGGCCGGGCCGGAGGCCCTGCCGGCGCGATCGTGTTCGCCGCCTATATCGAGGAAACCGGGTCGCCGCTGTCGGGCGGCAAGATCTGGACCGTGGAATACCAGCCGCTCAAGCATCCGGACGCCAACAATCCGGACGATGCCCTCAACCTGCTGAACAAGGTGTTTATCGGCGCCAGCCAGGACCTGACGTTCAACCTGGCCAATGCGCCGTCCGGGCAGAACCTGTTCCTGATGTTCACCAAGGCCAGCCCGACGGTGGTCAACGACGGCGGCGTATTGCGGATCAGCGACCCGACGATCATCGCCACCGGCAAAGACCCCGCCGACCAGTCATCGGGCGTCAACATCAGCACCGGCGACACCATCAACACCAGCCAGGCCGGTGGCCCGACCACCTTCGGCACCAACAGCCAGATGATCACGGAACAGGAAGGCATCCGTTTTACCTTCGTCACCGGCGCCCGGCAGGACATGACCATTCCCAACCTGGATCAGAACGAAGCCGATGTCGAAGCCAACATCGACTTCACCGCGATGTTTAATGCCAAGGCGGCCAATTTCGATATCGTGCAGCTGCAAAGCGGCAAGAGTGCGGTGGTCAAGATCAGTGCCTTCAACACCGCAGTTGAAAGTGGTGCGAGTTTCGTCAATGGCTATGCGAACGATACGTCGGTGGCCATCACCAATGTTCGCGTGATCAACATCGCCACGGGACAAGTGATCGAAAACTCGGACGGCTCGGTGAATGACACGAGCATCCTCATCAGCTTTGCCAGCGGCGTGGCCACGGTCACCGGCATCAAGGCCGGCTACCAGATCGAATACACCACGGCCGCGGACCACAACCGCGTCCTGATCGAGAACGGCGCCGCCCTGGACGCCAAGGGCAATACCCACGCCGACTTCGATATCGGTGGCTTCACCCTGCGCCAAGCCTCCACCACGACCGCCGAAATCGGCTCGCATATGATCTTCGAGGACGATGGGCCGACCCTCGCCTTCGGCAACCTGATCGGCACCGGGACCCAATTGGCGCAACAAGGCTACTGGAACATGGGGGCTGGCGCCGACGGGCTGGATGCCAATGGCCTGGATATCTCGCTGGTGAACGACCAGTTCACCCTGGTCCGGCCGGATAACACCACCACCACCGGCACCGGTACGCTGGTCGAGCAGTCGCCTTCGCCGGATGGCAATGGCGCCTATCAGTTCGCCGGCACCCTGACCGGTGACTTCGACAACAACGCGGCCACCGCCGATACCACCGTCCACTACACCCTGAGCGCCTATGCCAACGGCACCTATGCCCTGGACCTGGAAGAGGGTTTCCGTTCGACCGTGGTCCTCAGCAGTGCCGACGGCTCGCTGGCTGCCGGCGGTCCGGACCCGGTGCGCACGCTAATGATAGGCAGCGAGGATGTAGTGTTCTTCGCCGCCAATCCGCTGGCACCGCAGACCGGCGATAACAGCATCCTGACCGGTATCGGGCTCGGCGCGCCCGACCCTACCGAAGCGCAGTTGCAGACCAACCCCCTGCCGTCGTTCATCGGCTCGTCGACCATGAACGTCAGCACCTCGGGCATCGGTGTCGCCAACAACAACCTGGAGGGCAACACCACCGCGGGTATCAATGCCGGCGACGAAAGTTTCGTGATCAACCCCGAGACCTTGTTGACCAGCATGAAGATCTTTATCGACAACTCGGTGCAGGGCTACAACCCGGCCACCGAAGAGCTGTACTACACGATCTACTACGACAACGGCACGACCTCGGGCACGCCCATCAAGGTGCAAGCCGCCGACCTGCACGTAGAGGCGGGTGGCCAGAAATCCTTCACCGTCCAGTGGGACGGCAGCCATCTGATCGACGCCGTCCAGCTGACGATGGGACTGGGCACGGTCAAGATCCCGGTAATCCAGTTCATCAAGGAGACCCAGAGCCTGGCCAACGATATCCAGCTGTCGTTCAACGCCACGACGACGGACAAGGATGGGGATACGGCCACCAGCGCGTTCGACGCCAACCTGTTCGCCAACGACCCGAGCGACCAGGCCTTCGATTTCAGGCTGGTGGGCACCGCCGGTGAACGGGATGCCTTCAACATCGATCTGTCGGTGGCCGAAAACCAGTACCAGGTCACAGGCTTCGATGCGGGCGCAGGCCAGCGCGATGCGGTGGTGCTCATTGGTGACGCGGGCGCCACTGTGCAGTCGATCGACAATGCCGGCGCCGACAGCATCGTGACGATTGCCGAGACCGGCGGACAACTGACGACCATCACCCTGCTTGGGGTCGACCTGCTCAATACCGATATTGTAATGGCCAGCGTCTGAAACCTGGCGCATCAAACCCGTGCGAGGGTGGCCTGGAAACCGCCCTCGCTTTTTTCTGCCGCGCCGCACGCTCAAGCGGCCCAAGGTTTGAAGTGCACCTCATGGACCGGCGCCTTCGCCTCCCCCGCTTCCCTCCCAGATAGGCTGAAACTCCCAGGCTGCCTGGGAGTATCGGCCAATGCGCAACCTCCTGTGCGTCCCCATAGTTGTGACATCTGCCAGCAGAGGGCCCGGGTGCGGCCCCAGCGACTGGAACTGCCTAGGAGAATGTCATGACCACCCTGCAAGAAAACCTATCCCTCACGAGCGACCCGCTCGTGGTAGCGACCGGCGTCAACGTTGCGCTGGACGAAACCACCGGGCTGCAGAACGCCACCGCCACGCCAGCCCCTGCGGGAGACGCCGACGACAATGACATCCTGCTGGCCGCCCTGCCCTCGGCCTTCGCCACCCGGCTGACCGCCCTCGGCGCGGGTACCGCGACGGACGCCGCCTTGAGCGGCTATACCGGCGCCGTGGGCGACACCGGCAGCAATGCCTTCACCCTCAACCTGGCGCCCGATGCAATCAACGTCGACATCAGCTTCACCGATAGCCTGGGCGCTCCGCTCGATGGCCTGGACAGCGGCCTGGACACCCTCGATGGCATCGACATACTTCTGTATACCGATACCGACAACAACATCCTGCTGGGCCGGGCCGGAGGCCCTGACGGGGCGATCGTGTTCGCCGCCTATATCGAGGAAACCGGGTCGCCGCTGTCGGGCGGCAAGATCTGGACCGTGGAATACCAGCCGCTCAAGCACCCGGATGCCAGTAACCCGGACGATGCCCTCAACCTGCTGGACAAGGTGTTTATCGGCGCCAGCCAGGATCTGAAGTTCAGCCTGGCCAATGCCCCCTCCGGGCAGAACCTGTTCCTGATGTTCACCAAGGCCAACCCGACGGTGGTCGACGACGGCGGTGTACTGCGGATCAGCGACCCGACGATCATCGCCACCGGCAAGGACCCCGCCGACCAGTCGACGGGGGTCAACATCAATACCGGTGACACCATCAACACCAGCCAGGCCGGTGGCCCGACCACCTTCGGCACCAACAACCAGATGATCGTGGAACAGGAAGGCATTCGATTTACCTTTGTCACCGGCGCCCGGCAGGACGTGACCGTGCCCAACCTGGATCAGAACGAAGCGGACGTAGAAGCCAATATCGACTACACCGCGGTGTTTAATGCGACGACGGCCAGTTTCGATGTCGTGCAGCTGCAAAGCGGCAAGAGTGCGGTGGTCAAGATCAGTGCCTTCAGCACTGCGGTTGAAACCGGCGCGGACTTCGTCAACGGCTATGCGAACGATACGTCGGTGGCCATTACCAATGTTCGCGTGATCAACAACAGCACCGGGCTGGTGATCGAGAACTCCGACGGCTCGGTGAATGATCCGAGCATTGCCATCAGCTTCGATGGTGGAGTGGCCACCGTTACCGGCGTCAAGGCCGGCTACCAGATCGAATACACCACCAGCGCGGACCACAACCGCGTACTGGTCGAGAACGGCGCAGCGCTCGACGCCAGGGGCAATACCCATGCTGACTTCGACATCGGTGGTTTCACCCTGCGCCAAGCCTCCACCGCGACTGCCGAAATCGGCTCGAAAATGATCTTCGAGGACGATGGGCCGGCCGCAGCCGGAACCGCTGAGGCCGGCACCGTCGACGAAGACGGCCTGGCCAGTGGCATCGCCGGCGGTGTCGGCGACGTACCTGGCGAATCCACCAATGCCAGCGGCAGCGTGACGGGCATCTTCCAGTCCGGCGTCGATGTGCCGCTGAGCTATGCCTTGTCCACCGACACCAGCGGCCTGCCGGCGCTGACCTCCGGTGGTGTGGCGCTGGTGTACAGCGTGGTCGGCGACACCCTGACCGCCAAGGCCGGCGCGGTCGATGTGTTCACCTTCAGCCTCAGCGCCGCGGGCGCCTACAGCTTCACCCTGCTGCAGCCGCTGGATCATCCAGCCGGCAACGATGAGAACGACATCACGATCAATCTGGGTAGCCTGCTGCAGGCCACCGACAAGGATGGCGACACCGTGACTGCCGCGGCCGAGAAACTGGTGATCACCGTCGATGACGATACGCCAACCGCCACCGGGACCGCCGCGACCGGCACCGTCGATGAAGACGGCCTGGCCAACGGCATCGCCGGGGGTGTCGGTGATGTGGCGGGTGAATCCACCACGGCCAGCGGCAGCGTCACCGGTATCTTCCAGTCCGGGGCCGACGTACCGCTGAGCTATGCCCTGTCGAGCGATACCAGCGGCCTGCCGGCGCTGAGCTCCGGCGGGGTGGCGCTGGTGTACAGCGTGGTCGGCGACACCCTGACCGCCAAGGCGGGCGCCGTCGATGTGTTCACCTTCAGCCTCAGCGCCGCGGGTGCCTACAGCTTTACCTTGCTGCAACCGCTGGATCATCCAGCGGGCAACAACGAGAACGACATCACGATCAACCTCGGCACCTTGCTGCAAGCCACGGACAAGGACGGCGACACGGTAACGGCCGCCGCCGAGAAACTGGTGATTACCGTCGATGACGACACACCCACCGCAACCGGAACCGCCGAGGCCGGAACCGTCGATGAAGACGGATTGGCCAATGGTATTGCCGGTGGGGTCGGTGATGTGCCTGGCGAGATCACCACCGCTAGCGGCAGCGTCAGCGGGATCTTCCAGCCCGGTGCCGATGGACTGCTGAATTACGCCTTGTCGAGTGACACCAGCGGCCTGCCGGCCCTCAGTTCGGGCGGGGTGGCGCTGGTCTATAGCGTCGCCGGCGATACCCTGACGGCCAAGGCGGGTGCCGTCGATGTATTCACCTTCAGCCTCAGCGCCGCGGGTGCCTATAGCTTCAGCCTGCTGCAACCGCTGGATCATCCGGCCGGCAATGATGAAAACGACATCACCCTCAACCTCGGCACGCTGTTGCAAGCCACGGATAAAGATGGCGACACAGTGACGGCCGCGCCCGAGAAGCTGGTGATTACCGTCGATGACGACACACCCACCGCCAATGGCAGCGCCGAGACCGGCACCGTCGATGAGGACGGCCTGGCCAATGGTATCGCCGGAGGTGTCGGTGATGTGGCGGGCGAGTCCACCACCGCCAATGGCAGCGTGACCGGGATCTTCCAGTCCGGTGCCGATGTGCCGCTGAGCTATGCCCTGTCGAGCGATACCAGCGGCCTGCCGGCCCTGAGCTCGGGCGGGGTGGCGCTGACCTACAGCGTCCTGGGCGACACCCTGACGGCCAAGGCTGGCGCGGTCAATGTGTTCACCTTCAGCCTCAATGCCGTGGGGGCCTATGCCTTCACCCTGCTCCAGCCCCTGGATCACGCGGCAGGCAACGACGAGAACGACATCACCCTCAACCTGGGTACCTTGCTGCAAGCCACCGATAGGGACGGCGATACGGTGACCGCCGCGGCCGACAAGCTGGTGATCACCGTCGATGACGACACCCCGACCCTGGCCTTCGGCAACCTGATCGGCACCGGTACCCAGCTGGCGCAACAAGGCTACTGGGACATGGGGTCTGGTGCCGACGGGCTGGATGCCAACGGCCTGGACATTTCGCTGGTGAACGGCCAGTTCACCCTGGTCCGGCCGGACGACACGACCACCACCGGTACCGGTACGCTGGTCGAGCAGTCGCCGTCACCGGACGCCAATGGCGCGTATCAGTTCGCAGGCACCTTGACCGGTGACTTCGACAACAATGCGGCCACGGCGAATACCACCATCCACTACACCCTGAGCGCCTATGCCAACGGCACCTATGCCCTGGACCTGGAAGAAGGCTTCCGCTCGACCGTGGTCCTCAGCAGTGCCGATGGCTCGCTGGATGCCGGTGGCCCGGACCCGGTACGCACCCTGACCATCGGCAGCGAGCATGTGGTGTTCTTCGGCGCCAACCCGCTGGCGCCGCAAACCGGCGCGAACAGCATCCTCACCGGTATCGGGCTCGGGGCGCCCGACCCTACCGAAGCCCAGTTGCAGACCAACCCGCTGCCATCGTTCATCGGCTCCTCGGCCATGAACGTCAGCACCTCCGGCATCGGCATCGCCAACAACAACCTGGAGGGCAACAATACGGCGGGCATCAACGCCGGTGACGAAAGTTTCGTGGTCAACCCCGAGACGCTGCTGACGGCCATGAAGGTCTATATCGACAACTCGGTGCAAGGCTACAACCCGGCCACGGAAGAGCTGTACTACACGATCTACTACGACAACGGCACGACCTCGGGCGCGCCCATCAAGGTCCAGGCCGCCGACCTGCAGGCGGAAGCGGGAGGCCAGACCTCCTTCACCGTAGAGTGGGACGGCACCCACCTGATCGACGCCGTCCAGCTCACCATGGGCAAAGGTACGATCAAGGTTCCGACCATCGAGTTCATTCATGAGGTCCAGAGCCTGGCCAGCGATATCCAGCTGGCGTTCAACGCGACAGTGACGGACAAGGATGGCGACACGGCCACCAGCGCGTTCGACGCCAACCTGTTCGCCAACGACCCGGCCAACGCGCTTTTCGACTTCAGGCTGGTGGGCACCACGGGTGAGCGGGATGCCTTCAACATCGACCTGTCGGCCGCCGAGAACCAGTACCAGGTCACAGGCTTCGATGCGGGCGCCGGCCAGCGCGATGCCGTGGTGCTCATTGGCGACGCCGGGGCCGTTGTGCAGTCGGTCGACAATGCCGGCAGCGACAGCATCGTGACGGTGGCCGAAACGGGCGGACAGATCACCACCATTACCCTGGTCGGGGTCGACCTGCTCAATACCGACATTGTGATGGGCAGCGTCTGAAACCTCGCGCAGGCGAATGAAAGCGAGGGTGGCCTGGAAACCACCCGCGCTTTTTTTTGCGCGCCCATATGAGAACCGCGGCGAGCGCTCGAGCAGCCCGTCGAGCCGCTCGACGACGGCCTGTGGCCGCCATCGCGGGCTACCCCTGAAGCCCCCCTCAGGGTCCTGTTTGCGAGCACTGCTGCGCCTTATCCCGCGTCACTTCCTGAATAGGCTGAAACTCCCATCCTGCCTGGGAGTATCGGCCAATGCGCAACCTGCGCGACATCCCCATAGTGGTTGTATCTGCTAACAGAGGGCCGAGGTGCGGCCTCAACGACTGGAATTGCCCGGGAGAATGTCATGACTATTTCTAAAAAAACCCCATCCCCCACGAACGACCTGAGCGCTGACACCAGTACCGCTCTCTACCCCGTGTTCCCCAGCGCCGACACGCTGGCCGTCAGCACTGCCCAGGCGAGCAGCGCCTCGTCCATCCTGGTGACCGGTGCGAGCGTGACCCTGGACGAAACCAGCGGATTGCAGAACGCCACCGCCACGCCAAGCCCCGCGGGAGACGCTAACGACAATGACATCCTGTTGTCCGCCCTGCCCTCGACCTTCGCCACCCGCCTGAGCGCCCTTGGCGTCGGTACCGCCATGGACGCCGCCTTGAGTGGCTACACCGGTGCCGTGGGCAACACCGGCAGCAATGCCTTCACCCTCAACCTGACGCCCGGTACCAACATCCTCGATATCAAGTTCACCGACAGCCTGGGCGCGGCGCTCAACGGCCTGGACAGCGGGCTGGATACCCTCGATGGCACCAGCATCCTGCTGTATACCGATACCAACAACAACATCCTGCTGGGCCGGGCCGGAGGCCCTGCCGGCGCAATCGTGTTCGCCGCCTATATCGAGGAAACCGGATCGCCAGTCAGCGGCGGCAAGATCTGGACCGTGGAATATCAACCGCTCAAGCACCCGGACGCGAGTAACCCGGACGATGCCCTCAGCCTGCTGGACAAGGTGTTCGTCAGCACCCTCAAGGACGGATTCGACCTGACCAACGCCCCCTCCGGGCAGAACCTGTTCCTGATGTTCACGGGGTCGAACCCGACGGTGGTCAACGACGGCGGTGTGTTGCGGGTCAGCGATCCGACGATCATCGCCACCGGTAAAGACCCTGCGGACCAGTCATCGGGCGCCAACATCAACACCGGTGACACCGTCAATACCAGCCAGGGCGGTGGCCCGACCACCATTGGTACCAACAACCAGATGATCGTGGAACAGGAAGGCATCCGCCTGACCTTTGTCACCGGCGCCCGGCTGGATGTGACCGTTCCCAACCTGAGCCAGAACGAAGCCGACGTCGAAGCCAATATCGACTACACCGCGATGTTTAATGCGACGACGGCCAGTTTCGATGTCGTGCAGCTGCAAGGCGGCAAGACCGCGATGGTCAAGATCAGTGCCTACAGCACTGCGGTTGAAAGCGGCGTGAACTTCGTCAACGGCTATGCGAACGATACGTCGGTGGCCATCACCAATGTGCGCATCTTCGATAAAAGCACCGGGCTGGTGATCGAGAACTCCGACGGCTCGGTGAACGATCCGAACATTGCCATCAGCTTTACCGGCGGCGTGGCCACCATCACCGGCGTCAAGGCCGGCTACCAGATCGAATACACCACCAGCGCGAATCACAACCGCGTGCTGATCGAGAACGGGGCCGCCGTCAACGCCAGGGGCGATAACCACGCCGACTTCGATATCGGTGGTTTCTCGCTGCGCCACCCCTCCACGATCACCACCGAAATCGGCTCGAAGATGATCTTCGAGGACGATGGACCGACCGCGGCCGGGACCGCGGCGGCCGGCACCGTCGATGAGGACGGCCTGGCCAATGGCATCCCAGGCGGTGTCGGCGACGTGCCTGGCGAGGTCACCAGCGTCAGCGGCAGCGTGACCGCCATCTTCCAGTCCGGCGTCGATGTGCCACTGACTTACTCCTTGTCGAGCGACACCAGCGGCCTGCCGGCCCTGACTTCCGGCGGCGTCGCACTGGTGTACAGCGTGGTGGGCGACACCCTGACCGCCAAGGCGGGCACCGTCGATGTGTTCACCTTCAGCCTCAGCGCCGCCGGTGCCTATAGCTTTACCCTGCTGCAACCGCTGGATCATCCAGCGGGCAACGATGAAAACGACATCACCCTCAACCTGGGCACCCTGCTGAAGGCCACGGATAAGGACGGTGATACGGTGACGGCCGCGGCCGAGAAACTGGTGATCACCGTCGATGACGACACCCCCACCGCGACCGGCGTCGCCGCGACCGGAACCGTCGATGAGGATGGCCTGGCCAATGGCATTGCCGGCGGTGTCGGCGACGTGCCTGGCGAGGTCACCACGGCCAGCGGCACCGTCACCGGGATCTTCCAGTCCGGGGCCGATGTACCGCTGACTTACTCCCTGTCGAGCGACACCAGCGGCCTGCCAGCCCTGACCTCCGGTGGAGTGGCGCTGGTGTATAGCGTGGTCGGCGACACCCTCACCGCCAAGGCCGGCGCAACCGATGTATTCACCTTCAGCCTCAATGCTGCAGGTGACTACAGCTTTACCCTGCTGCAACCGCTGGACCATCCAGCCGGTAACGATGAAAACGACATTACCCTCAGCCTGGGCACCTTGCTGAAGGCCACGGATAAGGACGGTGATACGGTGACGGCCGCCGCCGAGAAACTGGTGATCACCGTCGATGACGATACGCCCACCGCCGCCGGAACCACCGAGGCTGGAACCGTCGATGAGGACGGCCTGGCCAACGGCATCGCTGGTGGTGTCGGTGACGTGGCGGGCGAAGCAACGACGGCCAGCGGCAATGTCACGGGCATCTTCCAGTCCGGGGCCGATGTACCGCTGAGCTATGCCCTGTCGAGCGATACCAGCGGCCTGCCAGCCCTGAGTTCGGGCGGAGTGGCCCTGGTGTACAGCGTCGCAGGTGACACCCTGACCGCCAAGGCCGGCGCGGTCGATGTATTCACCTTCAGCCTCAGCGCGGCGGGCGCCTACAGCTTCACCCTGCTACAACCGCTGGATCACCCGGCGGGCGACGATGAAAACGACATCACGATCAACCTGGGCGCGATGTTGCAAGCCACCGACAAGGATGGCGACACGGTAACCGCCGCGGCCGACAAACTGGTGATCACCGTCGATGACGACACCCCCACCGCGAATGGCACCGCTGGAGCCGGCACCGTCGATGAAGATGGCCTGGCCAACGGTATTGCCGGTGGTGTGGACGACGTACCTGGCGAAGCGACAACGGCCAGCGGCAGCGTCACGGCGATCTTCCAGTCCGGAGCCGACGTACCGCTGACTTACTCCCTGTCGAGTGATACCAGCGGTCTGCCAGCCTTGAGTTCAGGCGGAGTGGCGCTGGTCTACAGCGTTGCCGGTGACACCCTGACGGCCAAGGCCGGCGCGGTCGATGTATTCACCTTCAGCCTCAGCGCCGCCGGTGACTACAGCTTCAGCCTGCTGCAGCCGCTGGACCATCCAGCGGGCAACGATGAAAACGATATCACCCTCAACCTGGGCACCTTGCTGCAAGCCACGGACAAGGACGGCGATACGGTAACGGCCGCGGCCGAGAAACTGGTGATCACCGTCGATGACGACACGCCAACCGCCACCGGAACCGCCGAAGCTGGAACCGTCGATGAAGACGGCCTGGCCAATGGCATCGCCGGTGGTGTCGGCGATGTGCCCGGCGAAGCCACCACGGCCAGCGGCAATGTGACTGCAATCTTCCAGTCCGGTGCCGACGTGCCGCTGACTTACTCCCTGTCGAGCGATACCAGTGGCCTGCCAGCCCTGACGTCCGGCGGAGTGGCGCTGGTGTACAGCGTCGCCGGTGACACCCTCACCGCCAATGCAGGCGTGGGTGGCGCCGAGGTATTCACCTTCAGCTTCAGTGCCGCAGGTGCCTACAGCTTTACCCTCCTGCAGCCGCTGGATCACCCGGCGGGCGACGATGAAAACGACATCAGTCTCAACCTGGGCACCTTGCTGCAAGCGACGGACAAGGACGGCGATACGGTAACGGCTGCCGCCGAGAAACTGGTGATCACCATCGATGACGACACCCCAACCGCCACCGGCACCGCCGAAGCGGGCACTGTCGATGAAGACGGCCTGGCCAATGGCATCGCTGGTGGCGTCGGCGACGTGGCTGGCGAGGCCACCACCGCCAGCGGCGACGTCACGGGTATCTTCCAGTCGGGTGCCGATGTACCGCTGACTTACGCCTTGGCGAGCGATACCAGCGGTCTGCCAGCCCTGAGCTCGGGCGGAGTGGCGCTGGTGTACAGCGTCGCGGGTGACACCCTGACCGCCAATGCGGGCGTGGGTGGGGCCGAGGTATTCACCTTCAGCCTCAGTGCAGCGGGCGCCTACAGCTTCACCCTGCTGCAGCCACTGGACCACCCAGCGGGCAACGATGAAAACGACATCACCCTCAACCTGGGCACCTTGCTGCAAGCCACCGACAAGGACGGCGACACGGTGACGGCTGCCGCCGAGAAACTGGTGATTACCGTCGATGACGACACCCCAACCGCCACCGGCACCGCCGAAGCGGGCACTGTCGATGAAGACGGCCTGGCCAATGGTATTGCCGGTGGTGTCGGTGACGTGGCTGGCGAAGCCACGACGGCCAGCGGCAGTGTGACTGGCATCTTCCAGTCCGGTGCCGACGTGCCGCTGACTTACGCCTTGTCGAGCGACACCAGTGGCCTGCCAGCCCTGACGTCCGGCGGAGTGGCGCTGGTCTATAGCGTCGCGGGCGACACCCTGACCGCGAATGCGGGCGTGGGTGGGGCCGAGGTATTCACCTTCAGCCTCAGTGCCGCAGGCGCCTATAGCTTTACCCTGCTGCAACCGCTGGATCATCCAGCGGGCAACGATGAAAACGACATCAGTCTCAACCTGGGAACCCTGCTCCAGGCCACGGATAAAGATGGCGACACCGTGACGGCCGCGGCCGACAAGCTGGTGATCACCGTCGATGACGACACGCCAACGGCGAATGGCGCCGCTGGGGCCGGAACCGTCGACGAGGATGGCCTGGCCAATGGCATCGCCGGTGGCGTCGGCGACGTGGCGGGTGAAGCGACGACGGCCAACGGCAGCGTCACGGGCATCTTCCAGTCCGGGGCGGACGTACCGCTGACTTACGCCTTGTCGAGTGATACCAGCGGCCTGCCAGCGCTGAGTTCGGGCGGAGTCGCCCTTGTCTATAGCGTTGCCGGCGACACCCTGACGGCCAAGGCGGGCGTAACCGATGTATTCACCTTCAGCCTCAGTGCCGCCGGTGACTACAGCTTTACCCTGCTGCAACCGCTGGATCATCCGGCCGGTAACGATGAAAACGACATCACCCTCAACCTCGGCACACTACTGCAAGCCACGGACAAGGATGGCGACACCGTGACGGCCGCGGCCGAGAAACTGGTGATCACCGTCGATGACGACACACCTACAGCCGCCGGAACCGCGGAGGCCGGCACTGTCGACGAAGACGGCCTGGCCAACGGTATTGCCGGTGGTGTGGGTGACGTAGCCGGTGAAGCCACCAATGCCAGCGGCAGTGTGACCGGTATCTTCCAGTCCGGCGCCGACGTACCGCTGACTTACGCCTTGTCGAATGATACCAGCGGTCTGCCAGCCCTGACCTCCGGTGGAGTGGCGCTGGTGTACAGCGTCGCCGGCGACACGCTGACGGCCAAGGCCGGCGCAACCGATGTATTCACCTTCAGCCTCAGTGCCGCCGGTGACTACAGCTTCACCCTGCTGCAGCCTCTGGACCATCCAGCGGGCAACGATGAAAACGACATCACCCTCAACCTGGGTGCGATGCTGCAAGCCACCGACAAGGATGGCGATACGGTGACCGCCACTGCCGACAAGCTGGTGATTACTGTCGATGACGACACGCCAACCGCAAGCGGAACTGCCGCGGCCGGCACTGTCGATGAAGACGGCCTGGCCAATGGCATCGCCGGTGGTGTGGGTGACGTGGCTGGCGAAGCCACCAATGCCAGCGGCAGCGTGACGGCTATCTTCCAGTCCGGGGCCGACGTGCCATTGAGCTATGCCCTGTCGAGCGATACCAGTGGCCTGCCGGCCCTGAGTTCGGGTGGAGTGGCACTGGTCTACAGCATCGCTGGCGACACCCTGACGGCCAAGGCTGGCGCGGTCGATGTGTTCACCTTCAGCCTTAGCGCCGCCGGTGACTACAGCTTCACCTTGCTACAACCGCTGGATCATCCAGCCGGCAACGATGAAAACGACATCACCCTCAACCTGGGAACCCTGCTGCAGGCCACGGACAAGGATGGCGACACCGTGACCGCCGCGGCCGAGAAACTGGTGATTACCGTCGATGACGACACGCCAACCGCCGCCGGGACCGCCGCGGCCGGCACCGTCGATGAGGACGGCCTGGCCAACGGTATTGCCGGTGGCGTCGGTGACGTGGCCGGTGAGGCCACCGTGGCCAATGGCAGCGTCAGCGGTATCTTCCAGTCGGGTGCCGACGTACCGCTGACTTACGCCTTGTCGAGTGATACCAGCGGTCTGCCAGCCCTGACGTCTGGCGCAGTGGCACTGGTGTACAGCGTGGCGGGCGATACCCTGACGGCCAAGGCCGGCGCCGTCGATGTGTTCACCTTCAGCCTCAGCGCCGCGGGCGCCTACAGCTTCACCTTGCTGCAACCGCTGGATCATCCAGCCGGCAATGACGAAAACGACATCACCCTCAACCTGGGCACCTTGCTGCAAGCCGCCGACAAGGACGGCGACACGGTAACGGCCGCCGCCGAGAAACTGGTGATTACCGTCGATGACGACACGCCAACGGCGAATGGCACCGCCGCGGCCGGCACTGTCGACGAGGACGGCCTGGCCAACGGTATTGCCGGTGGCGTCGGTGACGTGCCTGGCGAAGCCACCACGACCAGCGGCAGCATCAGCGGTATCTTCCAGTCGGGTGCCGACGTACCGCTGACTTACGCCTTGTCGAGCGATACCAGCGGTCTGCCAGCCCTGACGTCTGGCGCAGTGGCGCTGGTGTACAGCGTGGCGGGCGATACCCTGACGGCCAAGGCAGGTGCCGTCGATGTGTTCACCTTCAGCCTCAGCGCCGCCGGTGACTACAGCTTCACCCTGCTGCAGCCGCTGGATCACCCAGCCGGCAACGATGAAAACGACATCACCCTCAACCTGGGCACCTTGCTGCAAGCCACGGATAAGGATGGCGATACGGTCACCGCGGCGCCCGGCAAGCTGGTGATCACCGTCGATGACGACACGCCAACGGCGAATGGCACCGCCGCGGCCGGCACCGTCGACGAGGACGGCCTGGCCAATGGCATCGCCGGGGGTATCGGCGACGTACCGGGCGAGATCACCACGGTCAGCGGCAACGTCAGCGGCATCTTCCAGTCCGGGGCCGACGTACCGCTGAGCTACTCCTTGTCGAGTAACACCAGCGGCTTGCCAGCCCTGAGCTCCGGCGGAGTGGCACTGACCTACAGCGTCCTGGGCAGCACCCTGACCGCCAAGGCCGGCGCGACTGACGTGTTCACCCTCAGCCTGACGGTAGCGGGTGCCTACACCTTCAGCCTGCTCCAGCCCCTGGATCACGCGGCCGGCAACGACGAGAACGACCTGACGATCAACCTGGGAACCCTGCTGCAAGCCACCGACAAGGACGGCGACACGGTGACCGCCGCGGCCGACAAGCTGGTGATCACCGTCGATGACGACACCCCGACCCTGGCCTTCGGCAACCTGATCGGCACCGGTACCGACCACGCGCAACAAGGCTACTGGGATATGGCGGCCGGCGCCGACGGGCTGGGTGCGACCGGCCTGGACATCTCGCTGGTGAACGGCCAGTTCACCCTGGTCCGGCCGGACGACACGACCACCACCGGCACCGGTACGCTGGTCGAGCAGTCGCCGTCACCGGACGCCAATGGCGCGTATCAGTTCGCGGGCACCTTGACCGGTGACTTCGACAACAACGCGGCAACGGCCAACACCACCGTCCACTACACGCTGACCGCCAACGCCAATGGCACCTATGCCCTGGATCTGGAGGAAGGCTTCCGTTCGACCATCGTCCTCAGCAGTGCCGACGGCTCGCTGGATGCCGGTGGCCCGGATCCGGTGCGTACGCTGACCATCGGCAGCGAGCATATCGTGTTCTTCGGCGCCAACCCGCTGGCTCCGGCAAGCGGAGCGAACAGCATCCTCACCGGTATCGGGCTTGGAGCGTCCGACCCTACCGAAGCACAGTTGCAGACCAACCCGCTACCGTCCTACATCGGCTCGGCGGCCTTGAACGTCAGCACGGCTGGCATCGGCATCGCCAACAACCTGCTCCAGGGCGACAACCAGGCGGCAATCGGCGCGGCCGATGAAAGCTTCGTGGTCAACCCGGAAAGTCTGCTGACAAGCATGAAGGTGTTTATCGACAACTCCGTGGGCGGGTACAACACGGCCACCGAGGACCTGTACTACAGGGTCTTCTACGAAGATGGCACCTTCTCCAACCTCATCGAGGTCAATACCCTGACGCCAGAGGCTGGTGGACAGGTGTCCTTCACCGTCGAGCAATCGGCTACATCGTTGATCGATGCGGTCCAGCTGACGATGGCCCGGGGCGAGATCAAGATCCCGACGATCGAGTTCACCCACGAGACCGAGAGCCTGGCCAGCGACGTCAAGCTGGCGTTCAACGCGACGGTGACGGACAAGGATGGCGACACGGCGACCAGCGCGTTCGACGCCAACCTGTTCGCCAACGACACGACCGACGTGCTCTTCGACTTCAGGCTGGTGGGCACCACGGGTGAACGGGATGCCTTCAACATCGACCTGTCGGCCGCCGAGAACCAGTACCAGGTCACAGGCTTCGATGCCGGAGCCGGCCAGCGCGATGCAGTGGTGCTCATTGGTGACGCGGGGGCCGTTGTGCAGTCGATCAACAATGCCGGCGCCGACAGCATCGTGACGGTGGCCGAGACGGGCGGACAGATAACGACCATTACCCTGGTCGGAGTCGATCTGCTCAATACCGACATTGTGATGGGCAGCGTCTGAAACCTCGCACAGGCGAATGAAAGCGAGGGTGGCCTGGAAACCACCCTCGCTTTTTTTTGCCGCTACCGTCCGAAACGCTCTCACTCGCCTCCACGCCAAACGCCCAGGCAGCCCAAGGCTCACAGAACACGGCGACATGCCTGCGCATTCATGGGGCAGGAAACGACAAGAACGGCATCACCCTCGATCCGGGCAGCCTGGACAGCGACAAGGACAGCCACAGGGCTGGCTTGTCTTGATCAGCTCATTTCAGTTCCACCCACGTGGAGTCGGGCGGTTCTTCATTATCGGTGAGCCCGTGCTTGAGCGCGTACATCAGCAAGTCGATGCGGTTGATCAGGTTGAGCTTCTGATAAATGTTGCTGAGGTGGTTGTGTACGGTGTGCTCACTGATGCCCAGGCGCTCGGCGATGCTCATGTATTTGGCGGACGGGTCGCCGACGATGGCGCGAATCAGTTCCCGCTCGCGCAATGTCAGCCGCGCCTGCTTCGCCTGTTCCAGGTTGCATCGCACGGGTACATGCCGGGTCGCGGCATAGCCGGAAAGCCCGCCGGACCAGGCACGGTCCAGCCCGACGTCGTAATGGTGGACCTTGATGATGGCCCGGACGATCGACTCCGTCGGGTCTTCCGCCAGCACAATGCCGCGCGCGCCCGCCTCGATCACCTGGGCAACCGGAACGGATTCGTACAGGCCCTTGAGCACCAGCAGTTTGATTTCCGGGCTGCGGGTCAGCCCTGCGACGACCTCCAGGGGGTTCAGCGCATCCGGAAAGAAACTGAAAAAGATCACATTGGGACGCAGCTGATCGGCAAGGTCCAGCGCATTGGTGTAGGTGGTGGCCTGGCCACTCACCTCCATCCGGGGCCTCCTCGCATTGATCAAATCATGGAGCCCCATAAGCACGAGGGGGCGGCAATCGATCAGCATCACGCGTATCGTTTTTGTATGGTCTGGCATGATCTTCCTGCCTCCCCTTGAAAAACGATGACCTTCATACGCGTTGGCCTTCCTTGATCGGCCACTCGCTCTTGAAGGACGGATGCGAGCGCCGAAAGGCTCTGAAACGTGCCCGCCCGGGTCTTGGCGACCCGGGGTGCAGGCAGAAATTGCGGAGGTTTCCCACAGCCGGGCAAAGCTATCGAAACGGCATAAATAAGAATAACTATCAATAGTTTGCACGTGTCGCAGGGCGTCCGCGAGCCCTCAATTGAGTCTAGGCCAGCCCACTGCGCTGCCTGCCAACCCATCCGTCGGTCTTCGACCCAAGCCTGGTGCGGGCTGCTGGGCCGAGGTTCCCCTGGGGCGCCCTATCCCCCGCAAATCAAGCTCTTAGGCTCGCCACGAGCGAGCCGCGGGCAAAGTCGGATCCAACCAGGCTCGTCAAGTAACAGACGAATGGCGCGCAGATAAGCCTGTACGTAATGAGAGCGTCAATTTATCGACGGATCCGGCAGCACCATGGATCGCTGGCTCAAGCCGATCCTCTGCGCAAGCGACTCTTCAGCCGGGGCAGAAATGCCCCGGCGTTTTACTCCTGGTCCTCGATGCCAACGCCCATGGCCTGGCCGGCGCTACCGGGACTCAGCCAGGCATTCACATTCTCGACACTTTCGACCGGTGGTTTTCCCGCCCAGCGATTGAGGGTGAAGACGTTGCTGAGGAACTCGTATTGCGTCTTGAGCAGGTCGCGCCGGGCGCGGAACTCGTTGCGCACGCTGGTCAGTACATCGACGGCGTTGACCATGCCGTAGCTCAGCCCCTTCTCCGCCGCCACCCTGGACAGCTGTGCCGAGGCCAGGGCCGAACGACTGGCGTCGATCTTTTCGCCGTTCGAATTGGCGGTCAGGTAGGCGCTGGTGATCTCCTTGACCACCCGGCGCCGGATCGCTTCCAGCTGCTGCTCGGCGACCAGTTGGTCCTGGTAGAGCCCACGGACCCGCGCCGAGGTCGAGCCACCGCTGTACAGCGGCACCTGAACGCCGATACCGGCGACATAGCTGTCGGTGCGGGGCGCCAGGGTATTGTTGTAGCCCTCGTTGGTCTGTTGCGCGCTGAGGTTCAGGCTCACCGTCGGATAGTGCCCGCCCTTGCCACTGCGCAACGCTGCGTTCGCAGCTTCGGCGCCGCTTTCGCTGGCCTTGAGCGTCGGGTTCAGCTCCATGCCATCGCGCACCCAGGACTCCAGGCTCTGCGCCGAAACCCGCAGTTGCGCGCCATCGCGAATCCGGTTGAGCTTCTCCTTGACCGGCCGGCCGACGAGCTCCGCCAGCGCCTCGCGACTGATGCGGGCCTGGTTGCGGGCATCCAGTTCCTGGGCCGCGAGCAGGTCCACCCGGGCCTTGAGGTCGAGCTGGTCGGTAATCATCGCCATCTGCTTTTCGTACAACGCGTTGACCCGGTCCAGGCTCTTTTGCGTGGTCCGGCGCTCGGCCCTCACCAGCTCCAGCTCATCCTCGGCCGCCAGCGCGGTGAAGTAACGCCGCGCCAGCTCCACCGCGGCCTCGGCCTGGGCGTCCAGCGCTTCGGACTCGGACTGCTTGGCCAGGCTCTTGAACTTCTGGTAGTTCTCCCACGCGGCCTTGTTGTAGAGGTACTGGCGCAGCACCAGGCTGTAGCTTTCGCTATCGAAGCTGCGCTGCTGTATCAGGTCGTTTTCCTGGTGGATCCGGTTCGCCCCGGCATTCAGCGACAGTTGCGGCAACAGCGACCCCAGCGCCTCGCGTTGATGTTCCTTGCCGGCCTGCGCTTGCGCAAAAGAGGCCAGGACCTGTGGATCTTCCAGCCGCGCCTCGCGGTACAGCTGCATGAGGTCGGTGGAATAGGTCGAGGCATTGACCCCGGTTGATGTTCCTGCAGCGGTTTGCGCCAAGGCGGCCCCCGCTGCCAGCATGAATGCACTCCCTAGCAGAATTGACGACGCTCCCACGGATCACTCCTCGATCATTGATTGAGACATCACATCCCTGGCCGGCTGCATCAGGTACTGCAACAGCGTGCGCTGCCCAGTGACGATCAACACGTCCGCCGGCATCCCCGGCAACAACTTGCGCTCCCCCAAGGTGCGCACGCCGTGCTCGGTGACCCGGACCCGCGCCAGGTAATAGGCGGTCCCGGTCTTTTCGTTGGTCAGCCGGTCGGCCGAGACGCTGCTGACCTCGCCTTCGATCACCGGCGTGGTCGAGCTCTTGAACGCGCCGAAACGGATATCGGCGCGCTTGCCGATGGCGACACGGTCGATGTCCACCGGCGCCACCTGGGCCTCGATGACCAGTTCCGACACCGAGGGCACGATGTCCAGCAAGGGCGTCGCCGAACGCACGACACCGCCAATGGTGTGCACCGTCATGCCAATCACCATGCCCGCGTCGGGGGCGCGGATGACGATACGGCTGAGGCGGTCTTCCAGGGCCGAGTTCTTCTCTTGCAGGTCGTAGATCTTGGTCTGCACCTCGGCCAGTTGCTTGGCCACGTCGGAATCGAAATCCTTGTCGACCTGGAGGATCTGCAACTGGGTTTCGTTGATCTGCAGACGGATCCTGTCGATGGTGGAACGGTGATCGGCCACCTCCGACCTGAGCATCCCCAGCTTGCGGTCCTGCTCGAGCAGGCGTTGCTTGTCGACGAACCCCTGCTTGAGCAGGTCGGACAATTCACCGATTTCGCCGCTGTAGGATTTCTCAAGGCGCACCTTGACCGCGATCATCGACTCCAGGCCCTTGATCTGCTGGTGCAATTGGCCGATGCGCTCGCGCAGCACCGCGATCTGGCCCAGCCGCGAGCCCCGCCGTGCGTTGAATACCTGGGTCTCACCCTGGCGCGCCTCCTCTCCCCGCACGCTGGCGGGATCGCTCATCGGCCCGAAGTCGATCGCCGGCAACCCATCGCGCTCGGCAATCAGCCTCGACTCCATGGCCCTGGCCGCGATCAGCAGGCTTTGGGTCGCCTCGTACTCGGAGCGCAGCTGGGCATCGTCGAGGATGATCAGCGGATCGTCACGCTTGACGATGTCGCCATCATGGGCCAACACCGATTTGACGATGCCGCCTTCCAGGTGCTGGACCGTCTTGCGGTAAGTCTGCACGGTGACCACCCCCGGCGCGTAGGCGGCACCGTCCAGGGGCGCGAGTGCCGCCCAGGTGCCGAACAGGCCGAAGGTCACGCCGACAATGCCCATGCCCAGGCGGTGGGCCTTGCGATCGGACACCGGTAGGTCGGAAAAGCTTTCGATTTGACGACTAGGCATAGGATTCACCGCCATCGTCCTTGCGAGCATCGATCGACGCCACGTTGGTCATCACCGGTACTGGCCCGGCATGTTTGGGTACCGGCGGTTGCTGCCCGCTGAGTTCGGCCAGGACTTCCTCACGCGGCCCGTAAAGGCCGACCATCCCGGCTTTCATCACCAGCAGCCGGTCGAGTTGCGACACGATGTTGGTGCGGTGGGTAATCACGAACAGGGTCGCGCCGGTGTGCTTGATCTGCCCGATGGCGGCCGCCAGGGCACGATCGCCGACCTCGTCGAGATTGGAATTGGGTTCGTCGAGAATGATCAGCCGCGGGTTGCCGTACAGCGCGCGGGCCAGCCCGATGCGCTGGCGCTGCCCTGCCGAGAGCATGAAGCCCTCGCTGCCGATGACGGTGTCGTAGCCATCGGGCAACAGCAGGATCATTTCGTGGACGCCAGCGGTCCTGGCGGCCTGGATGACCTTCGCCGAATCGATCTCGGCGAAGCGGGCGATATTCTCGCCGATGCTGCCCTCGAACAATTCGATGTCCTGGGGCAGGTAACCGATATACGGGCCAAGCTCATGCTTGTCCCAGGTGCTGATGTCCGCGCCATCCAGCCGGACCACCCCATGCTGCGGCGGCCAGACGCCGATCAGCGCCCTGGCCAGGGTCGACTTGCCCGAGGCGCTCGGGCCGATGATGCCCACCACGCAACCGGCCGGTACGCTGAAACTGATGTTCTTGAGGATCGGGGTACTGGAGCCTGGTGCCGTGACAATCAGGTTCTCGACCTGCACCTGGCCCTCAGGCGCGGGCAAGGACAGACGCTCGGGTTGCGCCTGTTGCTTGCCAAGGATGTCATTCAAGCGGTTGTACTGCGAACGGGCCGCGATAAAGCCCTTCCAGCTGCCGATCATCAGGTCGATGGGCGCCAGTGCCCGCCCCAGCAGCACGGCCCCGGCGAACACCAGGCCGGCCCCCACCTGATGGTCCACCGCCAGGTAGGCCCCCAGGCCCAGCACCAGCGATTGCACCAGCAGGCGGAAAGTCCGCGAAAGCGTGGTGACCATGCCGCCCCGGTCGCTCGCCAGGGATTGCAGCAGCAGAACGTTTCTTTGCCGGCGCCCCCAGCGATCCATCAAGGTTTCCAGCATGCCCATGGACTCGATGACTTCGGCGTTGCGCAGGTTCTTGGTGGTATGGAGGGTCGCGCCGATATGCTCCCTGTTGGCCTGGGCCAGTACCGGCCCCGTGAGCTTCTCGTTGACGAAGGCGAGCACTATCAACAGCAACGCGCTGCCCGTCGCGACCCAGCCGAACCAGGGGTGGAACAGGAACATCACGGCGATATAGATCGGCAGCCAGGGTGCGTCGAAAAAGGCGAACAGACCGCTGCTGGAAAGAAACTGGCGCAAGCCCGTCAGGTCGTTGAGCGACTGGGCCGAGGCATCCATGCCGCCGCTGTCCAGGGCCCGTTTGAAACTGGCCTTGTAGACCTGACGACTGAGCAGCACATCCAGCCGGGTACTGACCCGGACCATGATGCGCGAACGAACCCATTCCAGGGAGCCGAGGGTGATCACCAGCAGGGTCATGATCAACGTCAACATGGTCAGGGTGGTCAGGCTGCCGCTGGTCATCACCCGTCCATACACCTGAAGCATGTAGAAGGTCGGGACCAGCATCAGCGCATTGATGAAGAAACTGAAAAAGCCGACGAAAACAAAGCTGTCTCTACAGACCTTCAACGCATTTTTCAGACTGTTTTCTGGTGTGCTTTGCATTGAAACCTCTGCTCGAAAGGCCAGCCTTTGTGGAGCTTAGATCACCCCGGACAGCTGCGCGCAGCCATTGGCCGGATCGCCTCGGGCACCCGCAATGCCCCCGGCAACGGCCAGACGGGCAAGCACGCGCAAGCGCCCCGCAGTTTGGAAACCAGAGGGCTCTGGCACGGGCTTTTGGCGCCATAGTGGGCAGATTGTAGGAGGCTGCTGCAGGGGCGCCGCGGGATGCCGGGACAGGCCTTCCAGGCGCGCGACAAGTTCGCCGCACACCTGCTCCGTCCTGGAGAATCCGATTGTCGGTAGCGACAGCTGCAATGCGCGCAGCGCCTGGGTATCCCGATGAGTCTAGTTACTGGATTGGCCGGCCGGCCTTGCGATGACCAGCGGTGTGCTCGTAGCGGATAACAGGTACGCGGGAGGAGGAGCTTCTATCTGCAAGCGGCTGATTTCGATCGGAGGGCTGCGGGCCAGAGATTGGTTATCTGCGCCATCCGCGAAGCCGTTCTACCGGCAATTTGGTGATGGCAAAGCCTGCCAGCAGCAGCATCGAATAGAGGATCAACTGTCGAGAGATGGGCGTGCCTTCGTACCAGGCGCCGATAAGGACGGCGAATACTGGAAAGATGATGAATACGAACGACAGAATGACCGGGCTCAAGCGCTTGAGCAGGAAAAAATAGACAATGAAGCCGCCCACGGAAGCCACCAGACCGAGATAGGTCAATGCCAGCCAGGAGCGCTGCGTCACGCTGGCAAGATCGGGATGCTCCAGCACCAAGCCAGTCATGAACAGCCCCAGCCCGGCAATGCCGATCGGTAGAGTATTGAATGTAATGACCCCTATCTCGGCACCTCTCTGCTTGGTAATGACATAGCAAAGAGCGTGCATCACCGCCGCGATCAGGATAGCGATCACTCCGAAAAGCTCCGAGTAATCGAGATGCAGTCCCTGTGTCTTGATAATCATGAACAAGCTGCCGAAGCCAATGGCTATGCCGACAACTTGCGAAAAAAATATCTTTTCTCTCAAGAAGATGGACGAAAAGATCAGGATGAAGACCGGCATGCTGCTGAACAAAAGTGCCGTCAGCCCGGAAGCAACATACTGCTCGCCGTAATTCAGCAGGTAATACGGCAAGCTGAAGTAACACAGGGTGACGAAGATGAAAAACCCGAAGTTCTTGCGGGGGAAAAATATCGATTCGCGCCGTACCCACGCAAACCCGAGGAACAGCGGAAAGGCGATCAAAAAACGCAAACCTGCAGATGTCAGTGGTGGCACGCTCTCCACCGCTATCTTGATGCCAAGCCATGTGGTCCCCCAACTGAGACAAACCACAAGAAAGAGCAATGTGGTGACCAAGCCCGCCATCCATCTCCCTGCTGCAGGTTGATCCTGCACACCTACGCTAATTGACATGTTTTTATTTGGCTCTTAAGGTAAGTTCTTTAAGATTGATCTGATTTATTCGCAAGAATATTCTTATCAACTCAACTCATTGACTCGATATCAGGTTAATTTGAGGAAAATATGTCTGTCAAACCCGTTATTGACACCGATTCAATCTTCAAGAATGCCCTACGAGATGGCCCTGGGCCTAAGTACATGCGGCTTGCTCAGGGCATAGAGCAGGCCATCAACAACGGCGCTATCGGACAAGGCCTCAAACTTCCGCCACATCGCATCCTTGCCGACAAGATTGGCGTTACTGCCGGAACAGTCAGTCGAGCCTATTCAGAATTGGAGCGCATGGGGCTGGTCATGGCGCGGGTGGGCGATGGCACCTTTGTTCGTGCATGCGAGCAGGAACGTTCTCGCGATGTCGGCTTCCGCAATTTCATCGAGGCGCCGGATGAATGCCACGATATGAGTCGCAACATGCACATCCCCGGAATGGAAGCCACGCTGCTGGCGCGCACGATGGCGCAGTTGTCAGGAGATGTGGAGCGGCTGCAGGAATTGATGCTCTACACGCCAGATACGGGTATTCAGCGCCACCGGCAAGCGGGCGCCCAATGGCTGGCGCATGGCAACTTCAGGTCATCGGCCGAGCAGATCCTCTGCGTTAATGGCAGCCAGCACGGCCTGCTGACCGTCCTCATTGCAATGCTGCGTGCTGGAGACACGCTGGTCACAGAACACCTCACCTATCCAGGCCTCATCAGCGTCGCTCGATTTCTGGGTATCAAGGTCCTGGGTATAGAAATGGATGAGGAAGGGTTGATCCCTGCATCGCTTGCTGAGATTTGCAGCATCAATCGAGTCTCCGCCTTGTACTGCACGCCGACGATACAGAATCCGACGACAGCGATTCTCAGCCCCGAACGCCGTAAAGAAATTGCGCAGATATGCCGCGAACACAATGTGCTGATCATCGAGGACGAAACCCATGGCGTGCTGATGCAGGACAGGCCAATACCAATCAGCATGTACGCACCTGAGCGCGGGATCATCATCAGCAGCTTGAGCAAAGGAGTAGCCGCGGGGCTTCGGGCTGGATATGTCCATGTACCGCAGGCATTGGTAGGGCGCCACGCCGCAGCGATTCGCAACAGCTGCTGGATGGCCTCGCCACTGCCCCATGAGATCGCCTGCCTCTGGATTGAAGATGGCACTGCACGCTCACTGTTGCATCAGCAGATAGCGGAAATGGAGCGCCGTAAGCAGGCGGTCGAAAAACTACTGCAAGGACTGACCTACCGAACCCATCAATACAGCCCTCACTTCTGGATCGAGGTACCGGCTCCCTGGCGCGCATCGGAAATCGAGCACTCACTACGCCAGCGCAATCACCTGATCTCGATCGCCGATGCATTCAGCATCGGTAAAGGCACAGTTCCACAATTCGTCCGCGCGAGCGTCAGTAACGCCTCTGGCGGTGATCAGGCACTCCACGATGGGTTCGCAATGCTCGCCCAGGTGCTGCGCCACGGCGTCAATCAAGAGTCGCCAATGCTCCTATAGTGTGATGCCTAGTTCGATGAGCAAGGACTCCAAAAACAGACAGAATTTGACTTAAAACCACTGTTGGACAGAGGCCCGTCACTTCCTGACCAGAGCCCTCGACCAGGCGATCAACGTGACGAGCCAGATACCTGCCGGCGATGGCCATAGACAGGATCCCGCTGCCCCTTCCCGCATCAGGCTTTCGAGCAGGCAGGCGGTGCCCAGTCACCCATGTCGGGGTTGCTGCACACGTCGTTGACCATGGTCTGGCCACGAGCAGCGATTTTCTGGCCTTCCGCACGCTTGGCCGTGGCTTGCTGCAAGGTGCGCTCGGTGGTGACGGCTTCCTTGGGCACATTCGTCTTCGTCGCTGGCTTGGCGCTGGCCTTCTTGCGGGTCGACGCCTTCTTGTCGGTGGCGGCCGGCGGCTTCACGGCGGCTACCTGAGCGACGTCCTGGCGTTGCACACCGACCGTCTGCAAGTCTTTCTCATAGGCTTGGGTGTAGACATCGATGCTCTCGCCGGCACGCCCATCCACGGCGGCCATCAGCTCGTTGGTTTCCTTCAGGCCGCTGACGATCTCGGCCAAGCGCAGGCGCCCTTCGCTGTCGCCGATCTTCTTCGCCTTGCGCGCATTGAGCAGTGAGGTGAACTCACGCTGGTAGCAGTTCTGTGCGGTACGGGTGTAGCTGATGCTGCGGTCGATTTCGCCGGTACTCTGGTCGAAGTCGCTGGCGTAGGAAGCAATGCGCGCACGGTCGTCGCTGATCTGCTTCTGGCGTTCGCTGTAGTAGCCGGTCGCGCCCCCGACCAGAGCCCCGGCGGCAGCGCCTATCAGGGCATTGCGACCGGCATCGCCGCTATTGCCGACCAGGGCCCCGGTCAGGCCGCCGAGCAGGCCACCGGCGATGGCGCCAGTGGCCACCGACTTGGTCATCGACTTGTCGGAACTGCGCAGCTGGCTGACCGGCTCATAGCATTGCGGGTAGTACTCGACCTTGGTTTGGGCCGCGACCTTCGAGCTTGGAGCCCCGAAGCCCGCGCATCCGCTCAGCAGCAGGGCGCAGCAGGCCACGCCAGGCAACGGCAGGGTACGAGCCAGGATCGAAACGCAGTTCTTGAGTGAAGTATCCATGGTCGTGTCTCTCCTTGTTTTGTGGGTCAATTCCGTTTCGGCTTCGCGCAGAGCGGGCTGCGTCCAGCGTGAGCGAAGCCTGCCGACGCTACATCCAGCCTAGCTGGTCTTCGCCGCCACCGACGACCGTTCCGACACCCTGCTCAGGGTGCAAGAAGCTCCTTCAGGATCGTCTCCGGATCGGCTCGGTGCTGCTGGCGAAACTGCCCCACATGCCTGACGAAAAGCGTGGCACGGGCCATGAGGCTTTTTCCCAGCACCGGTTTGTGATTGAGCTCTTCCCGGGTCCGCTGGAACTGCGTCTGGATCACCTCGTCGGTGTAGCGCGTTCCGGTCGCCAGGTTGTCGATGTAGATCGCCAGGGCCCCCTCGAGCGCACTGCGCCCATTGGCGATGGCCGTTTCATAGAGCTTGGCGGTGGCTTCGTCCTGGGAGGCCCGCGCCTGATCGCGATCCTTCTTCAGGTTGGTCAGGCGAATGTTGTAGTTGTTGACGGTCTCGGCCACCAGGGCCGCCGACTGGATCAGGTTGCCTGCGGCCTCCTCGCGCTGCCGGGCGATCAGCGACACATTGCGCTTGAGCTCTTCGTTCACCCGCGCCAGGCGGGCCTGCAGGTTCGGGTCGGTGCTGCTGGCGATGAGACTATCGAGTAATTGGGTCGGGTCTTCGGCAGCCTCGATTTCATCGGTCAGGCCTGCCAGGCGGCCCTCCTTCTGCCACTGCTCGAACAGCTCATCAAAGCGTGAGCGCGGTGCCGACAACGCGCCCAGGGCCACCCGGAAACCGGTGGTGGCGTTGCGCTGTTCGCTGCCGTCGGCGGCGAACAGCGGGTATTCGCGGCGCATGCCGGTGAACAGCGTCAGCTCGCCTTCCAGGTAGTTGCCGCCCTTGACCACAAAACCGCCGTAACTGCCCTGGCGGCGGCCGGCGTGGACCAGTTGGAAGGACTCCTGGACCATCTCCGCGGCATTGCCGATCACGTCGAACAGTCCCAATGGATTGGGCTTTTTCAGCCCGACCGGCAATAGCCGCGCGCCCTGCCCCGTGCCCCCGGCGACCTGGCTGAACACCGCCCAGTCCCCTAGCGGGCCATCGCTGTCGCTGCCTTGCACCTTGCGCGGAAACAAGCGCGCCTCCAGCGCCTGGCGGCTGACCGCATGGCCACCGCGGGCGGCGAATTCCCACTCCACTTCGGTCGGCAGACGGACGAAGCCCATCCCGCCGTCCTCGGCCGCTTTGCCGCGACCGCTGACCGGCAACCGGTCGCGGTGGTGCTTGAGCAACCAGGCGCTGTACACCGCGGCAAAGCGCTCGGCCTCGAGGCGCGACAGCTTGACCTTGGGCAAGCGCGCGGACATGTCGCTCATGGGGGCGCAGGCCGGTGCCTCGCCCTGTCCCGCCAAGGCCGCCTCCTGGGCCATGACCAGGGCGTATTGGCGCTCGGTGACCTCGTATTTGCCGACAAAATAGAACATCGGCTTGAGCAGGCTGTCGGCCTCGCTCTTGGGCAGGGTCGGGGCGATTCTGGCTTGCCAGTCGGCCGGCAGGTCGTCGAGGACGAACTGACCGTTGATGTAGTCGCGCCGGTAACCGGAGATGAAGGATTGCCGGTAGCCCGGATCGTCATCGCTGAAGGGGTAGCCGAGATTGACCTCACGGTCGTCCAGGGTGCCCTTGGCGAGGACATAGACATAGCGGAACACCAATTCGCCTTCGCAGGGCAGCGGCAGGCTGAGGTCATCGGGCAGCGGTTTCGGGTTATCCGCAGGGGCGTCCTGCGCCTGCGCCGCGCCGGCCAGCGCCAGCATGACCAGAGCCCTCAGCCAGACTAAGCCCCTCAGCCAGACCAGGCCCTTCAGACAGACCAGGCCCCTCAGCCAGTTACACATCGCGCAGCCCTTCCGATGCTTCGATCCGCGCCGCGCGCCAGCCACCGGAGGCCGCCGCCAGCAGGCAGCAGAGCAGCGTCAGCAGCAGGGCCAGCAGGTAGTGGACCGGCAGCAGCCGGCAGGCGAACTCCCCCGTCGCCGGTGCGAACAGCCGGTTCAGCCCGGTTTCGGCCATGCCGTACAAGCCCCAGGCCAGCAGCAGGCCGAACACCCCGGTGTACAGCGCCTGCAGTACGACGAAGGCGATCAGGGCGCCGGTCGAAAAACCCAGCAGGCGCAACACCGACAAGGCCCTGCGCTTGCGCTCGACGGTGGCCAGGGCGCTGGCGGTCATGGCCGCGAAGGCCCCGGCCAGGGCCAGGCTGGCGATGACCCAGAACACCAGGGTCAGGTTGTGGCTGAGGGAGCGCACCTGGGCGATGACGCCGGCCTGGGTCGCGACTTCCAGCTGGCGCTCGGCGAAATACCGGCGCAGGCGCTCCACGCCGTCCAGGTCCGCGGCGTAGAGACGGAACCCCGGATACACCCGCGCCGTGTTCGCTTGTGGCTCGTACCCAGGCCAGGCCTGACCGTCGCGGTAGTCTTCGGCGGCCTCCAGCAGGGCCAGGGGCGCGAACAGCGCATCACGCGGGAAGGCCGCGAGTGGCAAGACCCCCTGCACCCGCAGGCGGGTGCGCTGGTATTCCTGGCGCCCGCCGACCTGACGGCCGAACGCGGCGCTCAGCACGTCGCCGCCCTGGACCCCGAGTTTCTCCGCCGCCCGCTGGCTGAGCAGTACCTGGTCCGGCGCCTGGGGCAGCAGCGCGGGCGCCACCAGCGGGTCGCCCGCGGCGGTGGGGATCATCTCGACCGTCAACGCCTGGCCGGCCGAGTCCGGGTAGAGGTCAGCGGTTGCGGCGATCTGTCGGGTACGCGGCACGACGAAGGCAACCTCGGGACGCGCGGCCAGTTCGGCGATGGCCTGGGCGCTGAAGCGCCCGCCGCCCATGGGCACCACTTCCCGCACCGCGGGGTCGCGCTCCAGGCGTTCGGTCAGGGTGGTGACCAGGCCGAACTTGAGGCCGAACAGCACCAGCAAGGGCGCGAGCACGGCGACCAGGGCCAAAACCGCGCAAACCGACAGGCGCACCTCGGCGCGGTAGTCGTGCCAGGCCAGCAGGGCCATCAGGGCAAGCCGCATCAGCCACCTCCCGCCAGGGTCGCGGTGACCCCGCCATCCGCGCCGCGCTGCACCTGCAAGGGATGCAGCTGCAGCCCGACGCGCCGGGCCAGCGCCTCGTCATGGGTGGCGACCAGGATGCACACGCCGCGCTCCTCGGCCTGGGCCACCAGCAGTTGCATGACCCGTTCGGCGTTCAGCGGGTCCAGCGAGGCGGTGGGCTCGTCCGCCAGCACGATGCTCGGCCCATGGGCCAGGGCCCGGGCGATGCTCACCCGCTGGCGCTGGCCCACGGACAGTGCCGCCGGCAGCTTGTGCAACTGGTCGGCAATTTCCAGCTGTTCGGCCAGGCGCCAGACCGTGGCATCGGCCGGCAGGCCGAGCAGCGCCCGTGACAAGCCGATGTTGCGCTGCACGTCGAGAAACCCCAGCAACCCGCCCGTCTGCAGCACATAGCCCATGACCCGGCTGCGCAGCCCGGCCAGCACATCCTGGCGGCCGCTGCGCCAGAGCCCGGCGACATCCAGCGTACGGTCGTCGGCGCGGCATTCGAAAACGCCGCCCGGGTCCGGGGACAGCACCAGGGCCAGCAGGTCCAGCAGGGTGCTCTTGCCGCTGCCGCTGGGACCTACCAGGGCCAGGCGCTGGCCCGGCCGCAGGTCGAGTTGGGGCACCACCAGGCTGTAGCGCTGTGGTCCCTCGCCGCGGGTCTTGCGGATATCCCTGAGCTTGAGCATCAGGGCAGCGTCGCCAGGGGCACGCGATACAGGGCATCGCCCGGCTGGGCCTCGCCGAAGCGGACCCAGTTGGCGCTGTCGTTGTGGAAGGTCTCGTACAGGCGGATCTTCGACTCCAGTTCGTCGATGAAGTCCTGCTGCTCGGCCACGCTCAGGGACAGCCAGAGGTCCTGGGTCATGGTCAGCGATTTGCTGCGATACGGCAGGCCGTCCAGGTACTCGCCGAGGATGCCGCCTTCGACCAGGTTGCCGCCCTGCTTCAACCGCGTCGGGTCGCGGCTCATGTGGGCGCTGGCGCTGGCGATTTCCTGGAAGAAATCCTTGGGCGAGGTCTGGGTACGGCGGGCCGCGTCGACGATCAGTTTCAGCGACTGCTGCAGGTCGTTGAGTTGCAGCTTGGTCAGCAGCACGCAGACCTGGAAGGCCGGCAGCGAGGGGTTGGTCAGGTCATGGTCGGAGGTCCAGGCGGTGATCAGCTGCGGTGCACGGACCGCCGACTGGCGACCGAGAAAGTCCATTTGCATGGCGTAGCCGATGGCCGTGGCCTTGCTCGCGACGCTCGGTGCCCCCTGTGGCGGCGGCAGGCTCGGCAGCTGGTTGTTGCGCGCCTGATGCACCTGTTCGGCGAATACCGAGCCGATCTCGGCGACCGTATCGCCGAAGCGACCGACATCGCCGCCCGCCACCGGAATGTACAGGTCGCCGATCTGCGGGTTGGCGTCGGCCGTCAGGCTGCGGTACTGCTGCTCGGCGAAGTCATGGTTTTTCCGACCGGCCTCGGTGCGCAAGTGCAGCGCATAGAGCTTGATCCGTTTACTGAGGGCGGCTTCGCGCACCTCGGCTTCGTTCATCTGGGTGTGCCCCAGCGGATCGTTCTTGCGCAGGGCGCCAGCATCGGTGACCAGCAGGATCAGCCGCCCGGCATAGGGACTCCAGTCCATGCCCTCGACCGCCGCCATCACACCGGCGAAGGCATCCTCATTGAAGGCGTGGCTGGACACCTGGGCGGCCTTGACCTGGCCAGCCAGCTCGAGGAAGCGCTGTGGATCGCGGCCCTGCTCCAGGCTCACCAGGGTTTGCGCCACATATTCCAGGCCCGGGGTTTTCTCGACATTGCTGCGAAACCCCACCAGGCCGAAGCTGACGCTGTCCAGGTCGCCACGGCTGGCGATCTGCCGATGCAACGCCTGCACCACCTGGCGCACCCGGTCGATGTAGGGCTGCATCGACACCGAGGTGTCGACCACCAGCACGATCGCCGTGCGGAAGGCATCGCTGGCGGCCTTGGCCGCTCCCCCGGCCTTGCCCAGGGACGTATTGCCGGGGTCGATGGAGGCCACGTTGAGCAGTTGCACCGGCTGACCGTCGGCATCGAAACTCTCGCGGGCCTCGAAAATCGGCAGCAGGTAGAACTGGTCCTGGGGAATGGCGCTGGCCACAGGCTCCAGCGCGACGATCTGCGGGTCCACGCTGCCTTCGTTCTGCGCCTTGTGCAGGGCCGCGCGGGCCTGGGCCGTGTCCGCCAGGAACCGTTCGAGGGTGCTTGCTTCGCGCAGGAACATGACCGGCGAACGACCGGAGCGCTCGGTGAATTTCAGCACCAGGCTCTGCTTCCAGTCGCTGACCTGCTCGGCCAGCAACCAGCCATCGCGCTGGCCATCGCTGGCGGCACCGACCTCCAGCCAGGTGCCACCCGCCACCGCCTGGCGCTTATAGACATACAGCACCGAGAACGCCGGCAGCGCGGCACCGCTGGGCGCCGCTCCCGGCTGGCTGGATACCTGTGCGCCGGGCTTGCTCAGCACGCGCTGGAACAGGGTTTTCTTGCCCGGCATCAGCAGCGGCCGGTCGCCGCCGTCGGCGTTCGTCGTCAGCGGCGGTTGCGCTGCGCTGGCCGTCTTGGCGGGCGAGTCCTGCACCCCGCCGCCAGCCGGCGTTTTCTTGGCCTCGACCTGACCGTTTTCCGGTTCCGCCGGCGGCGCCGAGCGCAGCCACCAGTAGCCCCCGCCAGCCAGGGCCAGTGCGCCGACCACCGCCACACCGAGCAGCGCCAGCAACGGCCCGCGCGACCCGGCCGGCGGCTCCGCACCGAGGCTTGCGGCCTGTTCGGATCTGGCCGTGGCGGCTGGCTCAGGCTCTGGCGCAGCGAGCGGCGGCATGTCCAGGGAAACCGGCGTCATCCCGCCCAGGCCGGTCGTCGCGGATTGGCCGGCGGCCGCCGCGGCGGGCAACGGCAATGGGCGGATCTGCGTCGCCTCGGCATCGGCCGGCCCGGCGGGCGGCAGGTTGTCCAGCGCGGCGATCAGGGCATCGGCATCGGCAAAACGCTCGGCCGGGTCCTTGGCCAGCAGCTTGCGCAGAATCCCCTGGTAACGGCCGTGGGTCATGGGCAGTTCGGGCAGCGGCTCGGTCAAGTGGGCCAGGGCCGTGGACAGCGAGTCGCTGCCGGTATAGGGCAGCTTGCCGGTGAGTATCTCGTAGAGCACCACCCCCAGGGCGTAGAGATCGGTGCGCCCGTCGATCTGCTGGCCGCGGGCCTGTTCAGGACTCATGTAGCTGGGTGTGCCCACGGCGAAACCGGCCTGGGTGAACTGGGTGCTGTCCTCCAGGGACTTGGCGATGCCGAAGTCCGAGAGCACCGCCGAACCGTTGGCGCGGAACAGGATATTGGCCGGCTTGACGTCCCGGTGCACCAGCCCCTGGGCATGGGCATACCCCAGGGCCAGGGCGATCTGGCGCAGGTAGACCAGGCCCTGCTGCGGGCTGAGCCCCTCGGCGATCCGTTCCTTCAGCGTCCCGTTCGGCAGGTACTCCATGGCCATGTAATAGAAGTGGCCGGCATTGCCGATGTCGTAAATGGTCACGGTGTGCGGGTGGGAGAGCCGCGCCAGGGTCTTGCCCTCGCGCAGGAAGCGCTCGCAGAAGCTGCGGTCGGCGGCCAGCGCGGCGGCCATGACCTTGAGCGCCACCTTGCGCTCCAGCGAGCGCTGGGTCGCCAGGTAGACCGTGGCCATGGCGCCCTCGCCCAGCTCGCGCTCGATCCCATAGCCGGGAATGTCCATGTCCATGCTCGAGCGTTCTTCGGCTGATGCGTTTTCAGTGGGCATTGACGACTACCGCCGTGATGTTGTCGGGAGCGCCCCGGGTCAGCCCCAGGTGCACCAGGCTGCGGACCACCTCATAGGGGCTCGCGTTGCCCAGCACCTCGCGCAGTTCATGGTCCTCGACGGTCTTGGTCAGCCCGTCGCTGCACAGCAGGAAGCTGTCGCCGGGACGCACCTCCAGGTCCACGGCCGAGAGTTCCAGCCGGTCCTGGGTGCCCACGGCGCGGGTGACGATGTTGGCCATGGGGTGCTCCCGCGCCTCGTCCTCGCTGAGCAGCCTGCTGTCCAGCAACTCCTGGACATAACTGTGGTCGTGGCTGATGACCTCCAGCTGGCCCTCGCGCAGGCGATACAGGCGGCTGTCGCCGGCCCACAGGCAGGTGGCCTTGTCTGCTCGGGCGGCCAGCAGCACCAGGGTGCTGCCCATGATGCCGACACCGCGCTGCGCGGTTTCCTGGCGAACCGCCGCGTTGGCCTGCTCCAGCCCCGCCCGCAACGCCTGGACATAGGCCGCCAAGGAGGGCTCGGGCGGGATGGCGCGCAGCGTATCGACGATCAGGCTGCTGACGAAATCGCCCGCCGTATACCCGCCCATGCCGTCGGCCACCACCCAGAGGCCGGCTTGCACCGCATCCAGGCAAGCGTCCTCGTTGACCTGACGCACCATGCCGACATGGCTGTGACTGGCGGATTCGTAACGCGTTACGGCTGACGACATGCCCTGGCTCCCGAAATGTCCCTAATTTCCAAAATCAGCTCCCGAAATCGAACTGCGCGGTTTGCGCAAGCGCCGCGTAGCCGCCCTCGCCCAGCAGAAAACCGCTGAAGTCCTGCGCCGCCGGCAACCCCTGGCAACGCAGCAGGCCAGCGGCGACCCGCCCGGAGCCCTTGCCCCACCAGAGGCTCGCGCCCTCGCAGGCGTGCTGCATCAGCACCGCCCCGCGCGCCGCCGCAGTCGTGGCGGCGAAGCGCACCTGCCCCTGCTGCGCCTGCATGCCCGGCACCTGGGTGCTACAGACCGGGCTACCGAGAGCCGGTACCGCGGCCTCGAAGGCCTCGACAGCGGCCTCGGGCTCCAGGGTCGAGAGCAACAGGACCTCGGCGGCCTCGAACCAGTCATCCGGGCCGGCCACCAGCGCGCCCAGATCGGTATCGGCCTCCAGCAGCAGCGCGATGGTCAGCGGGAAGTAGCGCCCGACCCGGTCGACGCTGGGCATCATCACCCCCACCGCCGCCTCGCTGCCGAGCAGGCCCGGCGCCACGGCAAAGCGCCACAGCGGGCTGACCAGGTAGGCGTCCAGCCAGGCCGCCCCCAGCGCCGCCTGGCTGCTGGCCATGCCAGCGGAGAGCCAGGCATCCCAGCGCTCGATAAAGGTCGGCGACAGGCCGCGGTGGATGAAATCCCCGCGGCCGGCCAGCTTGCCGTAGAAACCCGGGCTGCTCACAAGCGCTCCGGCAGGCTGAAGCCGGACACCAGCCGACCCTTGAACGGGTTGAACGCGCTGCTGGCGCGCAGTTCGCAGGAGATGCTCGCAGTGTCGACGCGCATCCGCAGGGTAAAGCGGTCCGGGGCATTGCCCTGGGTCAGGTCGGACTGCTCCAGCAAGCGAAACCAGGCCCAGGGTCCCTCCAGGGTCAGTCCCGAACGACCGGCGCTGGTGGGCGGCGTGACGGACAGGCGCACCACCCCCAGGCTGTTGGGGCTGGGCCATTGCATCGCCATCGGCCGGCTGGGGCCATGGTCGTAGCTGAGCTGCTGGCCGTCCAGATCGAGCAGGAACTGGCTGATGGAGGCGTCCATGGCCACGGGCTTGAGCTCGAAGCGTACCGCCGGCTGGGTGCCTCCGGCGCGGAAGTAGGCATCGCGAATGGCCGCGGCGCGTTGGAAGGTTTGCAGCACGCCCGGGCCGATGCCGAGTTTTTCCGCGGCGCCCGGCTGCCAGCGCCAGTTGCTGGTCGAGGTGTTGACGTAGGGTTGCAGGTACTTGCGAAAGTAGTTGTCCATCACCCCGCCCACGCCGAAGAAGTTGCCGAAGTCCTCCAGGGTGGCCTCCCGCGAACTGGAGTTGACCATGGGGTAACGGCCGGCCAGGGACTGGCGGTAGACATTCACCACCTCACTGATCCAGGCCGCGTTGAGTTGGGTGCGGATGCTGCCCATCATGCTGCTGGTGGTGGCGCTGACCACCGAGTTGACCAGCTTCTGCACCAGTGGCGGCTGACGTTCGGCGCCGAGCTTGACCCGTGATGCCGTGGCCACCGCCTGGTTCTTCGCCTCGCCCAGCAGGGCCTCGCCGCTGGCGCCGCTCATGGCGCTGACCTGCACATAAAGCTCATTGAGCTGGGCCAGCAGATCGTCGATCGGCGCTGGCCCATCCCCATGGCTGGTCACCAGGCTATTGAGCTCGGCGAAGCGCGCGGTGATGGGATCGACCTGCGAGGTTGCCGAGGAATCTTCCTGGGCCGCTTGGCCGACCAGCGAGCCGAGCTGCTGCTTGAGTTTATCCACGGTGCCGTCGGCAGCCTTGAGCTTCTCGGCCAGCAGGCGATCTTCTTGTTGCAGGTTGGTTTCCCTGGCCACCGCATCGAGCAGTTTCTTCAGTGGCGAGTTTGGCCCGGAGAGCACCCGCAGCACATCGGCGGCCTGGGCGATGCCGTTGATCGCGACGAAATCGAGATCGCCGAGCAGTGTTTCCCATTGGTTGAGGAAATCCTGGAAGTACAGGGCCCGCACCTCCAGGGCCAGGCTGGCGACATCCTGGTTGTCGTTCAATGGCCGGCCGAGTACCCATTGTTCCTCGGCCAGGGCGCCGGACTGGCTGAGGCTGGCGACCATGAACGCCTGACGGTAGCCACGGTAGGTATAGAAACCGGATAACGGATCGCTCAGCGGCTTGCCGCTCTTGCGCGTGAACACCAGGGCGGCGTCACGCCCGGCCGCTTCGCTGAGGCGAAAATCCGCTACGCCCTCGGGCAGCTTCTGGCGTTTCACCCGGCTGTAGACCCGCTGCGCCACAGACATCTGTTGCAACTGCCGACGCAGGTCGGCCAGCAGTTCCTCATCCAGCCTCGCCGGCGGTGGCTTGTGGGCGAACAGCGCATTGAGATGCTCGGCCAGGGCCAGGCGCTGTTCCGGGGCCAGGTCGCGCGGCAGGCTGTGGTCCCAGTCGAGGTTGATCCAGGTCTTGATGGCATCGGCGTCATAGTGCTCGGCGCTGGCCAGCATCAGGTAGACCTTGAGGCCTTCGTAGAGAAACTCGGTGTTGCCGCCGCTGCGCAACTGCTCCTCGATGCGGGTCAGCAGACGCGGCGCCAGCACCGCGATCAGCAGCTTGCGGTACACGCTGGCGGCTTCGGCGCCGAGCATGTCGCCCTGGAACAGGCCATAGCCTTCGGCCCAGGACAGCGAATTGTCGGCGACATGGCGAACGGCGTTGAGCAGCGGCAGCACGGCCAATACCTCACGCTGCGCCGGGCTGAGGGATTCGACCTGCCCCTTGAGCGGCGCCAGGCGCGCGTCCACCTCGGCGATATAGGCCTGGTTGGCGCGGTAGCTGGCGACCCAGATGGCCGTCACCGCAAGCAAGACCACGGCACTGGCGGCGAGTACGCCACGATTGATCCAGCGATGCCGGCGCTCGACCTTGGGGTTACTGCCGACCAGGCCGCGCTCGCCGAAGGCGACATCGCGGAACAGGCGGGTGATGAAGTAACTGCGGCCTGTGCCGGTCTGGCGCGCCAGGTGCTGGCGATCCAGGTTCATGCTTTGCGCCATGCTGCCGATCAGACGGTCGATGGGGCTGCCTTCCTGGGTGCCGCTGGTGAAGTACAGCCCGCGCAACAGCGCCCGCTCTTCATAGGGATTGGGCTTGAATACCCCCTCGAGGAAGGACGACAGGTTGTGACGCAACGCCGCGAACTGCTGGATGAAGCCGTAGATCAGATCGCGTCGGTTGGGGTCGCGCTCCTGTTGCAGGCGCTCGACCAAGCGCTCGGTAAGACGCGCCTCGAGGGCGGTGAATTCCTCGTCGAAACGGGCCAGCGGGCCTTGGGGACTCTTGCCATCGTCCAGGGCAAAGGTGACGCCCCAGACCTGCGCGCGCTCTTCCTTGCTCAGCGCGTCGAAGAACTCCATGAACCCCGGCACCAGGTCGAACTTGGTGAGCATCACGTAGATCGGGAAGCGCACACCGAGCTGGCCATACAGCTCCTGTACCCGCGTGCGGATGGCCCGGGCATGGGCGCTGCGCTCGGCCTCGCTGCCCAATAGCAGGTCGGACAGGCTGATGGCGACGAAGACGCCATCGATCGGCCGGCGCTTGCGCTGGTTCTTCAACAGGTCGAGAAAGCCCAGCCAGGCCGCCTTGTCCACCGCCGCATGGCTGTCCTGGGTGGTGTAGCGCCCGGCGGTGTCCAGCAGCACCGCTTCGTCGGTGAACCACCAGTCGCAGTTGCGCGTACCGCCGACTCCGCGGATCGCCCCACTGCCCATCTGTTCGGCCAGCGGAAAGTGCATCCCGGAATTGACCAGCGCGGTGGTCTTGCCCGAGCCCGGCGGGCCGATGATCACGTACCAGGGCAGCTCGTAAAGGTTGCGCCGCTCGTTACCGCCGAGCTTGCTGCGCTTGAGCAATTGCAGCGCTTCGTCCATGCGTTGCTTGAGGGTCGCCAGCTCTTCGGCGGTGGCGACGCTGGCCGCATCCGGCGCCACCGCTGCCAGGCCCTGCATGACCTTGGCGGCGTTGCGCCGGGCCTGGACGATGCGCAATACGCGCACACCGATCCAGGCCAGGAACAACAGGCCGATCAGCGCCCAGCGTACGGCCGCCGGGGCCAGGGGTTCATAGGCAGCGACGATGATCAGCGGACCGAGGAACCAGATCACCAGGCTCAGGGCGAGCAGGCCGAGCAGCGGCACCACCCAGCGCACCAGAAAATTGATAAAGGCCTTCACTGGTTGCCCTCCGCTAGCACGGTGATCTCCACGCGCCTGTTCCTGGCGCGTCCGGCGGCGCTGTCATTGGAGGCGACCGGTTCCGCGTCGCTGCGCCCTTCGGCGGTGAAGCGCTCGGGTTGCCCGCTGCGGGCGGCGAGGATCTCCATCACTTGCTGCGCGCGATCCTGCGACAGCTTCCAGTTCGAGGGGTAGCGCAAGGTGGCGATCGGTCGGTTATCGCTGTGCCCGGTGACCTGCACCGTGCCCTTGATCTGGCGCAGGGCATCGGCGACGCGCAGCAGCAAGGGCTGCAACTGTTCGGAAATGCTCGCGCTGCCCGAGGCGAACAACTCGTCGCCACGAATGGTCACCACCGAGCGATCCAGTGCATCCTCCACGGCAACGCGCTGGGCCTTGATGTCCTCGGCGAGGAAGCGCGCCAGGCGTGGGCGTTCGATCAACCTGGGCTGCTGCGGTGGACGGTCGATGGTTTGCACCGGGATCTCGCCCAGGGCGTGGATATTGCGAAACACCGGCTCGGCGTCGGCCGCCAGCTTCAGGCGCAAACCGAACAGCAGCAGCAACAGCACGGCCAGGCAAATGGCCACGCCAACCCAGGGCGGCAGGAACTGCGACAAGCGATCGCGCACCACGCTGAGCCCCCTCCAATGCGGCGACAGCTCGCGCTCGAATTCGCCGCGCACGCTGCGAATGGTCGCGCTGGTGCGTTCGCGCAAGGCTTCCAGCTGGCTGCGGCCGTCATTCATGACCCGGTAACGGCCCTCGAAGCCCAGGCAGATACAGAGGTACAGCAGCTCGAGAATGTGCAGGCGCTGCTGCGGGTTCTGCAGACAGTGTTCGAGCAGCTGGAAGACTTTTTCGCCGCCCCAGGCTTCGTTGTGCAGGGTGATCAGCAGGCTCTGCTTGCCCCAGTCGCTGGTACTGCCCCAGGGGGTGCTGAGTACCGCTTCGTCCAGCGCGGTACAGAGCACATAACGGCTGAGCATCACCTCATCCTGGGCGACGCCGGCGGCGCGCGCCTGCTCCTCGAACTGGCGCAGGTAGGCCAGCAACTGGGCGCGCAGGCTGGCCGGTTGCGGGTGAGCGAGGGTGCTGCGCAAGCGGGCCAGCAGCGCCAGTATCGGGCCGGCCGCCCGCTCCAGCGGGTTGAGGCCCTGGGCCAGGCTGCTCGCCACCGGTGCGCCCGGCATCGCAATGTGCGGATCGGCGGCGCTGGCGCCATCCTTCCTTGGGGCAGAGGCATCGACGGAGCGCCCGCCAGGCCGCGGCATGATCAGGGTATGGTCGTTGCCGCCCGGCGAGGCGCCGCCTGAAGTGCCGCCTATGCCAGAGCTGCCGAAGGGATCATCGATCGGGTGCATGACGAACTATCCTCGAATGGCCCAGAAGGCCAGGTTCAGGCCCGGGAACTGGCCGGCAATGTGAAAGGCGAAGCCCCCTGAGTGGGCCAGCTGTTTCCAGTGTTCGCTGCCACGGTCCAGTTCGAAATAGCTCGAACCGGCGTGATAGGGAATCTGCCGCGGCGCCACGGGCATGGACAGCAAGGCGATGCCGGGCAACTGCAGATTGACCAGGTCGCGGATGTGTTCCACCGAGCCGATCTTGGCCTGCTGGGGGAAATGCGTGCGCAGGGTTTCGGCCGGCACCTCGGCACGCACCACCAGGACGAAGCTGGCCATCTCCAGCAAGCTCTTGTCGGCCAGCATCGCCACATGCACGCCGTAGGATTTCTCGACGATCGGAATCGGCGTGGCGCGGGTATCGATGACCATCGACAAGGCTTGCCGCAGGTCATGCATCACCGGGGCGAAGCTGCTCGCCAGGTCGTCGTGGGCATAGGCCGGGTAGTCGCTGGGGCGACGCCCGGCAGCGGAAAAGGTGGCGAACTCCCCCGCCATGCAGACCGCCTCGCGATAGAAGTCCTGCGGGTGCAAGGGACTCAACCGGGCCAGGTGGCTGAGCAAGGGCTCGGCGCGATTGACCAGTTGCAGCAGCAGAAAGTCGGCGATCTCCGAGGCGCCGCCGGCCCCCGAGGCCACCACCCGACCGGCCAGGGCCTCGCCGCGCTGGTGCAACAACCCTTGCAGCTCGCTGCGAAAGGCCGCCAGCACGCTGGAGGCGGCCACATCGAGCAGCGGCGCAATATAGTCCTCGTCCAGTTGCACGGCATTGTCCGCGCGTTTTTCCAGCACCCGGAGCAAACCGAGGCAGGCATATTCGCCGAGGCCGTCGCGCTCGGTCAGCAGGCGCAGGGCTTTGCCGCCGATCGCCAGCGATGCCCGGCTCTCGAAGGCGGCGTTGTCATCGCGCACCTCACGCACCTGGCTGATATAGCGCGCACCGCCCGGAGCTTCGCCCTCCCCCACGGTGTCGCGGCTGCCGGCACGCTTGAGCGGCAAACCCAGGAAGACCTGCGCATCGCGCAGGTTGTCGTTGACGTTCAATGGCGGCGGCGGCAGATCGTCGCCGGGAATGTCGAAAGGCGTGCCATCGGGTAGCACCCCGCGCGCGCTGACAATCGCCACCTTGCCCTGGCCGAGCAGGGACTCGTCGATGCGCAGCTCGGAGAACCCCCAGCCCCCGGCGCTCAACGGGCGGCAACGGCCATCGATCAGGGCTTCCATGTAGCGGTCATGCTGCTGGAGATGCTGCGGCCGCAGAAACATTCCTTCGGACCACACCACACGGTTATTCCAGGACATGGACTGGCTTCCTCGACAGGACTAATTCGCAGGTTTCGTGGCGGCCGCGCTGATCGCCCTGGCTGTCAGGGAAACCGTCAATGGCGTGGTTGCATGGCTCGGGATATTGACCACCTGGCGCCACACGGCGCTGTCCAGTTCACGGTAGGACACCACCAGGCCGAGCAAACGGCTCTGCTCGTCGAGCGTGCGCTCCAGGGTCAGCCTTTGACCCGGCTGGACCAGTAATTCGTCCTGCGCCACCAGGTCCGCGGACAAGGTCGTGCCGGTGGCATTCACCAGGGAGAAATAGTCGGCGCGACTGAAAGCTCCACCGCTCTTCAACTCATACAAACGCACCCGCACCGGCGTCGCCTGGCCGCCCGCCGAAAGATTCAGATCGGCAGCGGCCTGGATATGCATGACAACGACAGTAGGCGCAGCGGGCGGCGGCGGGCTCGAAGCACAGGCCGTCAGCAGTAGTACTGTTGCGAACAACAAGAACTTTGGCATGTCGTCCTCCATGACGTTTATTATTCCAAATCGAAACTACCGATCGCCAAACAAGATCAACTCACTATTTAATAGCCATTGGCCTTTATCCAACTAACCGATGGCGCTCATCCTTTTCGCAACTTGGTATTTTGTTCCTCATAGGCACGACTGAATTCGCGCCCGAACAAATCCTCGAAATCATCTTCGGCCTCCCTGGAAATGCTCGCATAGAGTTCCGTGAACAACTCCCAGTATTGCGCTTGACGTCTACCGGGCAGCAAAGCGCCAATAGCCGAAGGTTGACTTAAACGCGCTTCCAGTACCGCGGGCTGAAAACGCTTGAGCAGGTGTTGGATCGAGGCTTGTACGCCCGCCATGACGGCCAGTTGATGCGCTTTCAGGTCGTCGAAGCTTTCCTTGATCGCCTGGTCGGCCGGCATGAAGGCCTGGTTGCCGGAACGCAGCAATAACAACAGCGCCTCATCGACATTGGGGGCGAATTTGAGGGGGTTGTTCTCCACCGGGCGGATCATGGTCTGGGCCATGCGGAACTCACCCTTGAGGCTGGCACGGGCGCGCAGCACCTCGATCAACCCCTCGACCATATGCCGGTAGCTGCGGCCGATGGCCTCCATTTGCGCGCGGGTTTCTCCTCTGTCGATACGCAATGGCTCGAGCCCCGCGCCCCTGAGAAAGGCTTCCAGCACCTCTTCCTTGTCGCCCCCGCTTGCCGGCGCCGGAGGCGCAACCGCGGCCCGTTGCACGGCCGGTTCGGGTGCGCTGCCGGCAATATTCTCCGATGCCGCTGGCAATGGTTGCGGCTGTGCTTGCTCAGGGGGCGGCGTCACCGGCGCCGGGCCCGCCCTCAGTTCGGTGAAAGGGTCCCAATCCGCCGGAATCGCCGGTGCCGCGCCGGTTTCGCTGGCCGCAGGGGCACTCGGGCGTTGTGGCTCAGGCGGGCGAAAATCATGGCGTTCGGGCGGCACGTGGTCGGCCAGGGCCGGAGGGGGGACGGCCGGGGACGCGAGAAAATCGAACAGGTCAGGCTTGGTGTCCAGGGGCGAACCGCCCGCATGGATCTGCACCCTGGCGGGGGGCGCCGCCGCTGCGCCGGGCATCTCGCCGGGCGCCTGGCGCTTGATCAGCGCATCGAAGCCGGTAAAGGGATCGCTCATCCCGGGCGTGCCGTTGGCGATCTGTGGGGCGCCGTTGATCTGCACCAGGATGTCGTACTCGCCGACGCGCAGCAGTTCGCCGTCGCGCAAGGGTTCGCTGTTGCCACGGTGCATGCGCACGCCGGCATTCACCAGCTGTACGCCATTGGTGCTGGTGTCGGTCAGGTAGTAGGTGCCGTCACGCAGTTGAATGACGCAATGCTGGCCGGACACCAGGCGCTCCGGGTCTGGAAGTATCCAGTCGTTCTCGGGGTTGCGACCGATTTTCAGCTCACCGCGATCAAGCTCGAACTCCGCGCGTTGGCCGGGGGTCAGCTTGTGATAACTGGTGATTGTCAAACGCAGCGGCATTGGAACTCCTTGTACGGTATTGCTCAATAACAACAGCTCGGGCATGCCAGCGAGTGCAAAGCGAGTATAGCCCCCTAAAAGATTTCCGTGCCCTCAAAGTTCCTGCGCTTATATTCGCTTTTTCAAATAAGCCCTATAACAAAAGAAACTAAAAAAACCACCGCCGACCACCTATCTTCAAACATCACAGTGTTCCCCACTGGTCGGAGAGTTTCTTGACAATAATTGAACTGGGCTAAAACTTCAGGTCAATTGTTGAATTCAGAAATGACGCCAGAAAGTGTCTCTGGATAGAACACTCATCCGCAGGAAAAGGGATTTAGTCGTGCGCTCACCCTGACCGGGCGCCGATTGCCGGGCCGATATGGAGATCACGTCCGTGGTGGATGTACAGCGCTTGTTGGAAACCATTTCCCCCGACTCCCCCTGTGGCGGCGACCTCGAGTACGACGCCGCCTTTCTCGAGCTTGAGCGCGCGGCGCAAGGCCAACCCGAACGGCAGATGGGCGATGCCGTGTTACCCGCCGCACCGCCGGAATGGCGCCAGGTCCGCGACCTCTGCATCGAGCTGTTCACGCGCAGCAAAGACCTGCGCATCGCCAACTACTTCCTGCAAAGCGCCATTGCCCTGCACGGCTTGCCCGGCCTGGTGCAAGGGTTACAGCTGATCCAGCAGCTGCTCGCGCAGTATTGGGACGACCTGCATCCCAAGCTGGATGCAGAGGACGGCAATGACCCCACTTTTCGGATCAACGCCCTCGCCGGCCTCAACGCCGAGCCGGTCATTCACCTGCTCTGGGGCATGCCGCTGATCAGCTCGCGGGCATTTGGCAGTGTCGGCCTGCGGGCCGCGCTGAATGCCGCGGGCTTGCAGCGCTTCGCCAGTGAAAGCCTCAGCCCGGACCAGCTCGGCGCGGCCTTTCAGGACTGCGCGGGCGAACAGCTCGAGGCCTGCCGCGCCGCCCTGAACGATGCCCATGGCACGCTGTTGACCATAGAGCGCGAGGTCAACGAACGGGTCGGCTCCACCCACGGCGCGGACCTGGGCACGATCAAGCAACTGCTTCGGCATGCCGTGCAAATCATCGCCGAGCACGCCCCTCAGCCAGACGCTCCCGGCGCTGTCGCGCAGGCCGGCGAGCCTGTCGATGCCGCCATGTCCTCGGCCCCCGGCGCCGCCGCGCCGCGTATCGCCGGCGAGATCGGCAGCCGTGACGATGTGCTGCGCAGCCTCGACCGGATCCTCGGTTATTACGCCAGGCACGAGCCCTCAAGCCCGGTGCCGGTGCTCCTGAGCCGCGCCAAGAGACTGGTCAGCGCCGATTTCGCCACCATCGTGAGCAACCTGATTCCGGACGGCTTTTCCCAGTTCGAAAAATTGCGCGGGCCCGAGGGTGAATAGTCCGAGTGAAAACGCTTTAACCGATGCCCATCCAACACAGCCGCATAGGCAGCGCAGGAGGAAAAATGGCTAACACCAGCAGCCAGAAATTCATCGCCCGTAACCGTGCTCCCCGGGTGCAGATCGAGTACGACGTAGAGCTTTACGGTGCGGAGAAGAAGGTGCAGTTGCCCTTCGTCATGGGGGTGATGGCCGACCTTGTCGGCAAGCCTGCCGAGCCGCTGCCGGCGGTGGCCGACCGCAAGTTCCTGGAGATCGATGTCGACAACTTCGACTCGCGGCTCAAGGCGATGAAACCGCGGGTGGCGTTCAACGTGCCCAATGCCCTGACCGGGGAAGGCAACCTGAGCCTGGACATCACGTTCGAGAGCATGGACGACTTCAGCCCTGCCGCGGTGGCGCGCAAGGTCGATGCCCTCAACCAACTGCTCGAAGCCCGCACCCAGCTGGCCAACCTGCTGACCTACATGGACGGCAAGACCGGCGCCGAGGACATGATCATGAAGGTGATCAAGGACCCGGCGCTGTTGCAGGCGTTGGCCAGTGCGCCGAAACCGACCGAACCCGAGCCGCAAGCCTGACAGAGGACGCAGACCATGGCCGACTTGATGAAAGACCCGCAGGCCCAGGCAGACGCCGCGACCGCACCGAGCGACTTCGCCGCCTTGCTCCTGCAAGAGTTCAAACCCAAGACCGAGCACGCCCGCGAGGCGGTGGAAAGCGCCGTGCGCACCCTGGCCGAACAGGCCCTGAGCAAGACCGAGCTGATCTCCAACGACGCGATCAAATCCATCGAATCGATCATCGCCGCGATCGATGCCAAGCTCACCGCGCAGGTCAACCTGATCATGCATCACGCCGACTTCCAGCAACTGGAAAGCGCCTGGCGCGGCTTGAGCTACCTGGTCAACAACACGGAAACCGACGATCAGCTGAAGATCCGCGTGATGAGCATCGCCAAGGGCGACCTGCACAAGACCCTGAAGAAGTTCAAGGGCACCGCCTGGGACCAGAGCCCGATCTTCAAGAAAATGTACGAAGAGGAATACGGCCAGTTCGGCGGCGAGCCGTTCGGCTGCCTGGTGGGCGATTACTACTTCGACCAGTCGTCGCCGGACGTCGAGCTGCTCGGCGAACTGGCCAAGGTCTGCGCGGCGATGCATGCGCCCTTCATCAGCGCGGCCTCGCCGACGGTGATGGGCATGGGCTCCTGGCAGGAGCTGTCCAACCCGCGCGACCTGACCAAGATCTTCACCACGCCGGAATACGCTGCCTGGCGTTCGCTGCGCGACTCCGAGGACTCGCGCTACATCGGCCTGACCATGCCGCGTTTCCTCGCCCGCCTGCCCTACGGCGCCAAGACCGACCCGGTGGACGCCTTCGCCTTCGAAGAGGAAACCAACGGCGCCGACAGTTCCAAGTACACCTGGGCCAACTCGGCCTATGCCATGGCGGCGAACATCAACCGCTCGTTCAAGCTCTATGGCTGGTGCTCGCGGATTCGCGGCGTGGAGTCCGGCGGCGAGGTGCCGAACCTGCCGACGCACACCTTCCCGACCGACGACGGTGGGGTGGACATGAAGTGCCCGACCGAAATCGCCATCGCCGATCGGCGCGAGGCGGAGCTGGCGAAGAACGGTTTCATGCCGCTGCTGCACAAGAAGAACACCGACCTCGCCGCCTTCATCGGCGCCCAGTCGCTGCAGAAGCCGGCCGAGTATGACGACCCCGACGCCACCGCCAACGCCAACCTGGCGGCGCGCCTGCCCTACCTGTTCGCCACCTGCCGCTTCGCCCATTACCTGAAGTGCATCGTTCGCGACAAGATCGGCTCGTTCAAGGAAAAGGACGACATGCAGCGCTGGCTGCAAAACTGGATTCTCAATTACGTGGACGGCGACCCGGCCCACTCCACCGAAACCACCAAGGCGCAGCACCCCTTGGCCGCGGCGGAGGTGGTGGTCGAGGAGATCGAGGGCAACCCCGGTTACTACAGCTCCAAGTTCTACCTGCGCCCGCACTACCAGCTCGAAGGGCTCACGGTATCGCTGCGGCTGGTATCCAAACTTCCATCCGCCAAGGCGGTTTGATTCATCTCAGGAGGCATTCGTCGTGGTGGCGGGTGCCCTGTGACGCAGCGTGGCGAATCACTGGCACACAGTGGTGCAAACCACTTAAGGAGGCATGATGGCTGTTGATATGTTTATCAAGATCGGCGACGTCAAGGGCGAGTCCCAGGACAAGAACCACAAGGAGGAGATCGACGTGCTCTCCTGGAGCTGGGCCATGGCGCAGGCCGGCAACATGCATGTGGGCGGTGGCGGCGGTGCCGGCAAGGTCAATATCCACGACCTGACGTTGACCAAGTGGGTGGATAAATCCTCCCCCAACCTGATGATGGCCTGCTCCAGCGGCAAGCATTACGACGAGGCCAAGCTGACGGTGCGCAAGGCCGGCGGCGACGATCCGGTCGAGTACCTGACTATCACCCTCAAGGAGGTCCTGGTGTCCTCGATCGGCACCGGCGGCAGCGGCGGCGCGGATCGCCTGACCGAAAACATCGCGCTGAATTTCGGCCAGGTGCTGGTCGACTACCAACCGCAGAAGCAGGACGGTTCCAAGGACGGCGGCCCGGTCAAGTACGGCTGGAATATCCGCCAAAACGTCAAGGTGTGACGCCAGCCACCCTGCAGCCCTGCCGCAGGGTGCTCGGCTTGTACCAGGGGCCACGGCGCAACAGGAGGTTCGATGATGGCCAGACCCGCGTTCATCAATCTGTGGAACAACTACCCGGCTGAAAGCCAGCCTTGCGATGGCGGTTGGGAAAATCAGTGCGCGATCCGCCTGAGCATTACGCTCAACGCCGAGCGAAGCATCCTCGTGGATGGCCACACCTATTCGGAACCGCGCTGCAGCCACGGCCACGCCCGCGGTGCCGAGTCGCTGGCGAACTGGCTGTGGCGCCAGCATCTGGGCCGGCCCAGCATCTTTACCGATGCGGCCAAGGCCAAGCTGCAGCTCAATGAGAAGAACGGGATCATTTTTTTCAAGGATTGCTTTACCCGCAGTGGCGAGAGTCGCGCGGCCGGCGACCATATCGACCTGTGGAGCCGCGGTTTCACCAAGACCTACGACGACCCGGCCAACCACTCCGCCCAGGTGTGGTTCTGGGAGCTGTCATGAGTCGGCACCTGCTTCGCCTTATCGTCGCGGGCCTGGCGGGTTTGATGTTGCCCGCCTGCGCGCAGAACCCGGCCGATAACGCCATCCAGGCGCGCTTCCTGGCCCGGGATCTGCTGCTGGAAGAGCGCAATGGCAACTGTCGCTTGCTGGTCCCGCAGCAACCCGGTATCGACCTGAGCCTGAAATGGCCTTGCCAGTTCCACCGTGACCCCAGCGGCACGCTGCGCACCAAGCAGGTGGGTACGCGCCAGGTGATATTGGTGGAAAGCAGCGAGCAACTGCCCTCGCCCAGTCGGGATTGCCGTACCGAGATCCAGGCGATACGCAGCGGCTCCGGTCAGACTCTGGAAGCCTCGTCGGCGGTGAGTCGGGTGACGGCCTGCCCGCCCTTCCAGTGGGATGAGAAAATGTTTATCGGCTTGTTCGAACCCGACGTTTGACCGCACGCCAGGGCTCGGCTCGAAGCCTGCGAACCAGGAGATGGCGATGAACGCCGAGGAGCCGGTGCACGCCGTCGGCCAGCGCCCGTTGACCACCGACAACGGCGAAACCGGGCTGTTCGAACGGTACAGCCTCAGCTTCACCGACAGGGATAACCGAAGATGGCCGAGCTGACCCTGCAAGAACGCCTGCAACCCTCGTTGCTCGATCGCCTGACCGACGACGATCCGCACAACCCGAAAGAAGCCGCCGAGCGCCGCGTCATGTCGATGTCCCAGCTGAAAGCTTGCGTGCTGCGCGATCTGGCCTGGCTGTTCAACACCTGCGTGCTGTTCGATCCGGAACAGGCCGCGCAGATGCCGGCGGGCAACTCGGTGCTGAATTTCGGCCTGCCGCCCCTGGCCGGGCATACCGCCTCGAGTGTCGATGTACAGGCCATCGAAGCCTTGTTCAGCGACACCATCGCCGCCTTTGAGCCGCGCATCCTCAAAGGCTCGTTGAAGGTTCGCGCGCAACTCGACGGCAATGACATGAGTCACAACGCCCTGAGCTTCGAGATCGAGGGCGATCTGTGGGCCGAGCCGGTGCCCCTGCGCTTGCTGCTCAGCACCGCCCTCGACCTGGAAACCGGACACGTCAAGGTGACGCCGGCCGAGCCCGTCAGGAGACGCCGATGAACCCGCGCATGCTCGAGTATTACAACCAGGAGCTGCAGCATATCCGCGAGAGCGCCGCCGAGTTCGCCCAGGAGTTCCCCAAGATCGCCAGCCGCCTGACCCTGTCCGACATCGAATGCGCCGACCCCTATGTCGAGCGTCTGCTGGAGGGCTTCGCCTACCTGAGCGCGCGGGTCCACCTGAAGCTGGACGCCGAATACCCGACCTTTACCCACAATCTGCTGGAAGTCGCCTACCCCCATTATCTGGCGCCAACGCCTTCGGTGGTGGTGGTCCAACTGGTCGCCGACCCCAACGAGGGCTCACTGACCAGCGGCTTCACGGTCGAACGCCACGCCGCCCTGCGCGGCCAGCTGGGCCATGGCGAGCAGACCGCCTGCGAATACCGTAGCGCCCATGCCGTGACGCTGTGGCCATTGCAGGTCAGCCATGCCGAATACTTCGGCAACCCGGCCGCGACCCTCGGCCGACTTGCCGCCAGCGAACCCAAGGCCAAGGCCGGGTTGCGCCTGCGCCTGCGCTGCGGCGCCGGGTTGCCGTTCAACGCCCTGGCGCTGGACAGCCTGCCGCTCTACCTCAACGGCGCCGACGAGCAACCTTTCCGTCTGTACGAGCAACTGCTCGGCAACGCCTGCGCGGTGTTTATCAAGAGCATCGATGGCGACTGGGCCGAGCGCTTGCCTCTGGAAAGCCTCAAGGCGCGCGGCTTCGACGATCGGGACGCGGTGCTGCCGGTGGTGCCCCGGGCCTTCCAGGGGTATCGCCTGCTGCAGGAATATTTCGCCCTGCCCAATCGTTTTTTGTTCGTCGACTTCACCGGGCTGAGCGCCGGTGTGCAGCGCTGCACCAGCCAGGAACTGGAGGTGGTGGTGCTGTTCGATCGCCTCGACAGCACCCTGGAAGGCACGGTGTCGGCGACCCAGTTCGTGCCCTTCTGCACCCCGGCGGTGAACCTGTTTGCACGCCGCACCGATCGCATTCACCTGAGCGAGCGGGTGCATGAGCACCAGGTGATCGCCGACCGCACCCGGCCGCTGGATTTCGAGATCCATTCCCTGACCCAGGTCACCGGCCATGGCAGCGGCCCCGAGCAGCCGTTCCAGCCGTTCTATGCGATCCGCGACCCGCTGCGTTATGGCCGCGAGCAGGCCTACTACATCGTCCGCCGCGAGCCGCGCCGCTTGTCCAGCCAGCAACGGCGGCGCGGGCCACGCTCGACCTATATCGGCAGCGAAACCTTCGTCTCGCTGGTGGATGTCAACCAGGCGCCCTATCGCCACGACTTGCGCCAGCTCGGTCTCAGCGCCCTGTGCACCAACCGCGACCTGCCGCTGCTGATGCCGGTGGGTACCGGCAAAAGCGATTTCACCCTGGAAGACAGCGCCCCGGTGCTGGCCGTGCGCTGCCTGGCCGGACCAAGCCGGCCGCGGCCGAGCCGCGCGCACGATGCCAGCGCCTGGCGGCTGATCAGCCAGCTTTCGCTGAACTACCTGTCGCTGAGCGAACAGGGCCAGGGGGCCGCGGCGCTGCGCGAACTGCTGCGCCTGTACGGCGACCCCGGCGATGCGGCGCTGCAGTTGCAAATCGAGGGCCTGCGCCAGGTGCGCAGCACGCCCTGCACCCGCCGGTTGCCGATGCCGGGACCGATCGTGTTTGGCCGTGGCCTGGAGATCAGCCTGGAGTTCGACGAAAACGCCTTCCGCGGTACCGGCGTGTACCTGCTGGGCGCGGTGTTCGAGCGTTTCCTGGCCCGTTACGTGTCGATCAACAGCTTCACCGAAACCGTACTGCGCACCACCGAGCGCGGCGAAATCATGCGATGGCAGGCGCACCCCGGATGTCGACCGAACCTCTGAAACCGCTGCACAGCATCGAGCGGATGGCCGACGAGCCCTGGGCCTACGACTTCTTCCAGGCGCTACGGCGCATCGAGTGCGAGGCCAGCGACCGGCCGCGCATCGGCCATTCCCTGCGCTTGCACGACGACCCGCTGCGCCTGGGGCAGAAACCCGACTGCGGCTTCGCCCCCTCGACCCTGGCCAGCATCGAGGCCGACCCCGAGGGCGCCGCGCCGCGCATCGAGCAGTTGTTCTTCGGCCTCACCGGGCCCAACGGCCCGCTGCCGCTGCACCTGACCGAATACGCCCGCGATCGCCAGCGCAACAACGACGACGCCAGCTTCACGCGCTTTCTCGACGTGTTCAATCACCGCTTGTTGTGCCTGTTCTACCGCGCCTGGGCCGAGGCGCGGCCGACCGTCAGCCATGACCGCCCCGCCCACGACTACTGGTCGATGCGCCTGGCCGCGCTGTCCGGGCGGGGCATGACCAGCCTGCTCGGCCAGGGCCCGATCGCCGACTCGGCGCGTTACCACTTCACCGGCCACCTGGCGGCGCAAACCCGCTACCCGGACGGCTTGCGCGCCATCCTGGAAGACTATTTCGGCGTGCCGGTGAGCATCGAGGAATACGTCGGCCAGTGGCTGGAGCTGCCGCAGCGCAGCCAGCTGGGCGTGGCGCTCTGCTCGCTCGGCAGCGACCTGAGCCTGGGCACCCACGTCTGGGATCGCCAGCATAAATTCCGCATCCGCCTGGGGCCTTTGAGCCTGGAGCAATACCGCCGCCTGCTGCCCGGCCAGGAAAGCTTCGGCGAACTGGCCGCCTGGGTCGCCGAGTACCAGGGCGAGGAGCTGGATTGGGAAGTCAATCTGCTGCTGCGGCACCAGGAAGTGCCGCGCATCGATCTCGACGGCCAGACCCGCCTGGGCTTCGACACCTGGCTCGGCAGCCCGTCGACGGATGCCGGCGACCTGCTGCTGGCCCGCGAATACGCCAGCCATACCACCCCCTCAAGGAGCAGCAATCATGAGTGAGATCAGCCGCGCCGCGCTGTTCGGCAAGTTGAACAGCCCGGCCTACAAGGCCATCGAAGCCGCCACCGTGTTCTGCAAACTGCGCGGCAACCCCTATGTGGAACTGGTGCATTGGCTGCATCAGCTCCTGCAATTGCAGGACTCTGACCTGCACCGCCTGGTCCGCCAGTTCAGCCTCGACCCGGCGCGCCTGTCCAGGGATATCACCGACGCCCTGGACCGCCTGCCGCGCGGCTCGACCTCGATCACCGACTTGTCCTTGCAGGTCGAGGAAGCCGCGGAGCGCGGCTGGGTCTATGGCAGTTTGCTGTTCGGCGAGAGCCAGGTGCGCAGCGCCTACCTGGTCGTCGGCATGCTCAAGACACCAAGCCTGCGCCACGCCCTCTCGGCCATCTCCCGCGAGTTCGACAAGATCAAGGTGGAGCACCTGATCGAGCGCTTCGACGAGTACCTTGGCGACTCGCCGGAAAACGGCCTGGCCGCCAGCGACGGTTTCAACGCTAGCGCCGCGCCGGGCGAAGCGAGCGGCGCCCTGGCGCCCAGCGCGCTGGGCAAGCAGGAGGCGCTCAAGCGCTTTACTGTGGACCTCACCGAACAGGCCCGCAGCGGCAAGCTCGACCCCATAGTCGGGCGCGACGAGGAGATTCGCCAACTGGTCGACATCCTCATGCGCCGCCGGCAGAACAACCCCATCCTCACCGGCGAAGCCGGGGTCGGCAAGACCGCGGTGGTCGAGGGCTTCGCCCTGCGTATCGTCGCCGGCGACGTGCCGCCGAGCCTCAAGGACGTCGAACTGCGCACCCTGGACGTCGGCCTGCTGCAAGCCGGCGCGAGCATGAAGGGCGAGTTCGAACAGCGCCTGCGCCAGGTCATCGAGGATGTGCAGGCCTCGCCCAAGCCTATCATCCTGTTTATCGACGAGGCCCATACCCTGGTCGGTGCCGGCGGCGCGGCCGGTACCGGCGATGCCGCCAACCTGCTCAAGCCGGCCCTGGCCCGTGGCACCCTGCGCACCGTGGCGGCAACCACCTGGGCCGAATACAAAAAGCACATCGAGAAGGACCCGGCCCTGACCCGGCGCTTCCAGGTGGTGCAGGTCGACGAGCCGTCCGAGGCCAAGGCGATCCTGATGATGCGCGGCGTCGCCTCGACCATGGAGCAGCACCACAAGGTGCAGATCCTCGACGAGGCGCTGGAGGCCTCGGTCAAGCTGTCGCACCGTTATATTCCGGCCCGGCAGCTGCCGGACAAATCGGTGAGCCTGCTCGACACCGCCTGCGCGCGGGTCGCCATCAGCCTGCATGCGGTACCGGCTCAAGTGGACGACAGCCGCCGACGCATCGAGGCGCTGAGCACCGAGCAGGCGATCATCGGCCGCGAGCAGGCCATTGGCATCGCCATCGGCACTCGCCAGCAGGAGGTCGAGGCGGCCCTCGCCGAGGAACGCCAACGCCTGGCGACCCTGGAAGGTCGCTGGAGCGAAGAGAAAGCCCTGGTCGATGAACTGCTGGCGACCCGCGCCACCCTGCGCGCCGCCGCCGAACCGCTGGACGACAGCGGTAGCGAGGCCGATACGCCATCGCCACAGCTGGCTGAAGCCGAACGCACGGCATTGCGCGACAAGCTCGGCGACCTGCAGAGCCGCCTCGCGGCCTTGCAGGGCGAAAACCCGTTGATCCTGCCCACCGTGGATTACCAGGCGGTCGCCGCGGTGGTCGCCGACTGGACCGGCATCCCGGTCGGGCGCATGGCGCGCAACGAAATCGACACCGTGCTCAGGCTCGACGAGCACATGAAAAAACGCATCATCGGCCAGGACCATGCCCTGGCGATGATCGCCAAGCGCATCCAGACCTCGCGCGCCGGGCTGGACAACCCCAGCAAACCGATTGGCGTGTTCCTCCTCGCCGGAACCTCGGGCGTGGGCAAGACCGAAACCGCCCTGGCCCTGGCCGAGGCCCTGTACGGCGGCGAGCAGAACATCATCACCATCAACATGAGCGAGTTCCAGGAGGCGCACACCGTCTCCACCCTCAAGGGCGCCCCGCCCGGCTATGTCGGTTACGGCGAAGGCGGCGTGCTGACCGAGGCGGTGCGGCGCAAACCCTACAGCGTGGTGTTGCTGGACGAGGTGGAAAAGGCCCACCCGGACGTGCACGAAATCTTCTTCCAGGTGTTCGACAAGGGGGTGATGGAGGACGGCGAAGGCCGCCTGATCGACTTCAAGAACTGCCTGATCCTGCTCACCACCAATGCCGGCACCGAGATGATCGCCAGCCTGTGCCGCGACCCGCAACGGCTGCCCGATCCCGATGCCATCGCCAAGGCGCTGCGCGAGCCGTTGCTCCAGGTATTCCCGCCGGCCCTGCTCGGGCGCCTGGTGACCGTCCCCTACTACCCGCTGAGCGACGAGATGCTCAAGGCCATCACCCGCCTGCAACTGGAACGGATCAAGCGGCGCGTGGAAAGCGGGCACAAGGTGCCCTTCGCCTACGACGACAGCGTGGTCGACCTGATCGTCTCGCGTTGCACCGAGATCGAGAGCGGCGGACGGATGATCGACGCCATCCTGACCAATACCCTGTTGCCGGACATGAGCCGGGAGTTTCTCACCCGCATGCTCGAGGGCAAGCCGCTGGCGGGCGTGCGCATCAGCCAACGGGACAATGCGCTGCATTACGCATTCGACCCGCATGTTGGCGAGACGACCGACTGACGCCCGAACGCGAGCCGGAGGAAGCCGTTTATGGCAATCACGCAAAGCACCCGCCTGGTGCAGGTCGACAGCCCCCTCGGTGGCGAGGTCCTGCTGCTGCAGGGCATGGAAGGCAGCGAGGAGCTGGGGCGGTTGTTCCATTACGAACTGGACCTCACGTCCGAAGATCGGGCGATCAAGTTCGACCAGTTGCTGGGCAAGCCGATGGGCCTGACCCTGGAGCTGCACGGCGGCGGCAAACGCTACTTCCACGGTATTGCCTGCGGCTGCCGGCAACTGACCGGCCACGGCCAGTTCGCCGGTTATCGGGTCAGCCTGCGGCCCTGGTTCTGGCTGCTCACGCGCACCTCGGACTGCCGGATTTTCCAGAACAAGACGGTGCCGGACATCATCAAGCAAGTGTTCCGCGACCTCGGTTTCTCCGATTTCGAAGACAACCTGAGCGGCAGTTACCGCGAGTGGGAATACTGCGTGCAATACCGCGAAACCAGCTTCGACTTCATCAGCCGGCTGATGGAGCAGGAAGGCATCTACTACTACTTCCGCCATGAGAAAGCGCGTCACGTGTTGGTGCTGGCCGACGCCTACGGCGCCCACTCGACGGTGGCCGACTACGCCTCGGTGCCCTTCTACCCGCCCGACCAGCAGATGCGCGAGCGCGACCACTTCTACGACTGGCAACTGGCGCGGGAAGTCCAGCCGGGCTCGCTGGCGTTGAACGACTACGACTTCCAGCGCCCCGGCGCCAGCCTCGAAGTGCGCTCCAGCGTGTCGCGCAGCCACAGCAACGGCGACCATCCGCTCTACGACTACCCAGGCGAATACGTCCAGAGCAAGGATGGCGAGCATTACGCACGCACCCGTATCCAGGCCATCCACAGCCAGTTCGAACGCGTGCAGTTGCGCGGTCGTGCGCGAGGCCTGGGCTGCGGGCATCTGTTCAAGCTGACCGGCTACGAGCGCGCCGACCAGAATCGCGAATACCTGGTGGTGGTCGCACGCTACCAGATCCGCCAGGAGCTTTATGAAAGCGGGCAACTGGACCTGGCCGAGCAGTTCACCAGCGAACTGGACTGCATGGATGCCAGCCAGGCCTTCCGCCCCCTGCCCCTGACGCCCCTACCGATTGTCCGCGGGCCGCAGACCGCCAGGGTGGTAGGCCCCGCTGGCGAGGAGATCTGGACCGACCAGTATGGCCGGGTCAAGGTGCATTTCTATTGGGATCGCCACGACCAGTCCAACGAAAACAGCTCCTGCTGGATGCGCGTGTCACAGGCCTGGGCCGGCAAGAACTGGGGGTCGGTGCAGATCCCGCGGATCGGCCAGGAAGTGATAGTCGGTTTCCTCGAAGGCGACCCGGACCGCCCGATCATCACCGGCCGGGTCTATAACGCCGAACAGACCGTGCCCTACGAGCTGCCGGCCAATGCCACCCAGAGCGGGGTGAAAAGCCGCTCGAGCAAGGAGGGCTCGCCCGCCAACTTCAATGAAATCCGCATGGAGGACAAGAAAGGCGCGGAGCAGTTGTTCATCCACGCCGAGAAGAACCAGGACATCGAGGTCGAGAACGACGAGACCCACTGGGTCGGCCACGACCGCAGCAAGACCATCGACAACGACGAAACCGTGCACGTCAAACACGACCGCACCGAAACCGTCGATAACAACGAAACCATCACCATAGGCGTGGATCGCAAGGAAAAGGTCGGCAATAACGAGACCATCTCCATCGGGGTGAACCGCACCGAGGATGTCGGCAGCGACGAGAAAATCACCATCGGCGCCAATCGCACCGAGAAGGTGGGCAACAACGAGACCATCACCATCGGCGCGGACCGCACGGAAAAGGTCGGTGCCAACGAAACCATCAGCATCGTCAGCAACCGCACCGAGGACGTGGGCGGCAACGAGACCATCGACATCACCGGCAACCGCAATGAAACGGTCAAGGGCAACGAAGGTATCGAGATCAACGGCAACCAGAGCACCCAGATCGGCCAGAACGAATCCCGCGACGTATCCCAGAACCGCACCACCAACATCCAGCAGAACGACAGCCTGGACGTCGGCAAGAACTTCTCCCTCACCGCCGGCGACTCCATCACCCTGACCACGGGCGCGGCCAGCATCACCATGAAGAAGGACGGCACCATCATGATTCGCGGCAAGGACATCACCATCGACGGCTCCGGCGCCATCAACATCAAGGCCAACCGGAACGTGGTGGTCAAGGGCCAGAAGATCCTGCAGAACTAGGGTCTGTACGAAAAGTCGGCGAGCGAAGGTCAGGCAAGCCTGTTTTTAACGCAGCATGGCCCGCGTAGCGCCGAGGGCGCCCAGCGCACAGCCACTTTTCGTACAGAGCCAGCACAGTGGAGGTATGTATATGACGGTTCAACACCCGCTACCCATACAGGCCCGCATCGATGCAGTGGTCATCGGTACCCTGCTCGAGCTGCCGCACGCCAGTACGCCCAGGGTCCTTTACCCGGGCTGCCCGGATGGCAGCGGCGTCGTTGCCCGCTGCACCGCGCGGCTTGGCCCCGCGGATATCGGCGGCCAGGTGGCGCTGATGTTCGAAGGCGGCGACCCGGCTTGCCCATTGGTGATCGGCCGCCTGCTCGGCACGGATACCCCGCCCGAGCCCGTCGCCCACGTGCGGCTGGACGAGCAGTGCCTGGAACTGAGCGCCGAACGCGAGATCGTGCTGCGTTGCGGCAAGGCCAGCATCACCCTGACCCGCGCGGGCAAGGTGATCATCCAGGGCGTCTACCTGTCCAGCCGCTCCAGCGGGGTCAACCGCATCAAGGGCGGTTCGGTGCAGATCAACTAGACAGGTATCCGGCCTATGGAACTGCTCAACGCCAGCCAACTGCTTGCGGCCTATACCCAGGGCCTGGCGCCCGATGGCCGCGAATCCCTGGTGGTGGTGGCCAAGGGCACATTCAACCTGCCTCTGGACGGCCGCGCGGCCACCCTCGCCGACACCCAGCAACCGCTGCTGATGGCCGACACTTTTCTCGGTGAGCCCGGCCTCAGCGCGCCGCTGCAGGAAATGGACTTCGCCCCGGTCAAGCCATGCTGCGATGTCCTGGTGCGCGGCAAGGCCTACGCCCCAGGTGGGCGCCCCGTGACGCAACTGACCGCAGGCATTCGCGTCGGGCGGATGAGCAAGGCTTTTTCCGTCCTCGGCCCACGGCAATGGCAGTCGGGGCTGTTGGGCGTTGCTCCCGGCTTGCCGCAGCCGTTTACCGAGCAGGACATCTCCTACGCCCGGGCGTTTGGCGGCAGCCATCCGATCGCCAACGACCCCCAATTACGCCACTGCTACCTGGACAATCCGACCGGTTGCGGCTGGTACCCGCGCAGCGCCGACAGTGCCGACATCGTCGGCATGCCGATGCCGAGCACCGAGGAGTTGGGCAAACCGATCGACAGTCCCTCTGGCGACTTCCGCCCCATGGCCCTCGGCCCCCTTGGCCGTGGCTGGCCACAACGCGCCCGCTTCGCCGGCACCTACGACGAGGCCTGGCTGGCCGACTGCTTTCCCTTTCTGCCGGCGGATTTCGACCACCACTACTTTCAGGCGGCCCCTGAGGATCAGCAAACCCACTACCTGCGCGGTGGCGAGGATGTGCTGTTGCTCAACCTCACGCCCCAGGAGCGCGCGGGCTTTCGCATTCCCCAGATGGAGGTGCCGGTAACCTTCTTTCTGAAGAAAGGCGGCCATGAAACCGTGCAGGCGGTGATCGACACCCTGCTGATCGACACCGACACGTGCCAGGTGCAGTTGACCTGGCGTGTCTCCCGTCCGCTACAACGCAACATGTTCGAGATCGCTCAGGTGCTGGTCGGCACTATGTCCACGGGCTGGTGGCGCGCCCGCGAACTGGGCAAGGATTACTACCCGTCGCTGTCGGCCCTGGTGAAAGCCAAACGCACGCCCGAGGAGACGCCCTGATGACCGCGCTGTGCATCATCGGCTCCGGCATGGTCAGCGCCGTAGGCCTTAGCGCCCCCGCGAGCTGCGCGGCGATCCGTTGCGCTATCGATAACTTCCAGGAGACCCGCTTTATCGACCGCGGCGGCGAATGGCTGATCGCTGCCAGCGTGCCCCTGGAACAGCCCTGGCGCGGGCGCAGCAAGCTGGTCAAGATGGCGGCGCGGGCCATCGCCGAGGCGCTGCAGGGCACGCCGGGCGTCGACCCGGAGCAAACCCCGCTGCTGCTCGGGGTGGCGGAGGCCGACCGCCCCGGCCGTCTCGACGGCCTGGACCTCAGCCTGCTGCACGACATTGAGCATGAGCTGGGCGTGCGTTTTCATGGCAGCTCCAATGTCATTCCCCGTGGTCGGGTCAGCGGCGCGGTCGCCCTGCTCAATGCGCGCAAACTGATTTACCAGCAAGGCCATCGCCACGTGCTGATCGCCGGCGTCGACTCCTTCCTCAGCGGAGCGACCCTGGCCGCTTTCGAAGAGCGCGAACGCCTGCTCACCAGCCAGAACTCCAACGGTTTTATCCCCGGCGAAGGTGCCGCCGCCGTGCTGGTCAACGCCCCGACCGCCAGCGAAGCACCGCAGCTGGCCTGCATCGGCCTGGGTTTCGGCGTGGAAAAAGCCACGGTGGAGGCCGAAGACCTTCCGCTGCGCGCCGACGGCCTGACCCAGGCCGTGCGCGCGGCCCTGAGCGAAGCCGGCTGCGGGTTGGAGCAGATGGACTACCGCCTGACCGATATCTCCGGCGAGCAGTACTACTTCAAGGAAGCCTCCCTGGCCCTGAGCCGCACCCTGCGGGTGCGCAAGGAATTCTTCCACCTCTGGCACCCCGCCGACTGCATCGGCGAAACCGGCGCCGCCATCGGCCCGGCGATGCTCGCCGTGGCCCTGGCCGCCAGCCGCAAGGGCTACGGCGAAGGCCCGAATATCTTCTGCCATCTCGGCAACGACGCCGGCCAACGCGCCGCCGCGCTGCTCAGTTATCAGACTGTGAGGGCTGCGTGATGGGCAACGAGGTGTATGCCAACAATATGGAAGTTTCCTGCAAGGCGGCGGATGGGAAATCCATCGCTTGTTTCCCCGATGTCTGCTTTACCCCGCCTCAGGCGCCGCCGACTCCGACAGGGGTGCCCATTCCCTACCCCAATACGGGTATGGCGAAGGACACCACCAATGGCACGCGTACAGTAAAAATTACCGGAAAAGAGGTGATGCTTAAGGACAAGAGTTACTTCAAGACCAGTTACGGCGACGAGGCCGGATGCGCGCCGAAAAAGGGGGTGATCACCAGCAAAATCAAGGGAAAAGTGTACTTCACCGCTTGGTCGATGAATGTGAAGTTCGAGGGCGAAAACGTGGTCCGTAATCTCGACCTGACCACCCATAACCACGGCTCGACCTCGAACACCGGGCCTTGGCCCTACTCAGACGCGATAGCCATGGATAAGGCCAGACATCCCTGCCGCGGGATGGCTAAACAGATTAAAAGCGACTGCACGGGCGCCACCGACTACAGCGCCAAATGCTGCAAGGCGCGCAAATGCTTGGTCATGCCTAAGGAGCCGAACCGCTGTTGCAACGGTTTCGACGGAAAACAAATGACGGGGCATCACCTCTTACCCTCCAAAGAGTTCGTGGCTCACGAAGGCCGTGGAGCGCCGGATGCCGCAACCAATTACGTTTCCAACAAAGCGCCCTGTCTGTGCGTGGAAGGAACCAGCCACTCAAAACGCACGGAACACGGCCAGGTTGGCTGTAACTACACCGTTGAGCGAAACAATTGGCTGAACAACCCTGCCAATCAAAACAAAACCTACACCTTGGCTGTGGGCTGCGCTGTGGGAGCCAAATCAGCGGTGGGCAAAGTGAAAGTGCCACGCGGAGCAGAAGGGTGTGATGAGAAGTGTTTGAAAAAACAATTGGATACAGGCCACGCCAAGATGAGTTTGACCGTAGGTCCCAACGACCCGCTGCCGCGAGCCAAACAGCCACGCCGACCGATGCGAACCTGATGCTCGGAACCTGTTTCGGCTCTCGCGAGGCAAGGATAAAAGCGCAGAAGGATCGCCAAACCGCAGCAACTTTGAGACAGATTCTTAATAAAGGAAGCCGCCCATGAATGACATTTCAGACTCCGAATTCATCCAAGATGCCTTTATCCAGGAAGGCGTAAGCCCCACACCCGATGTTTTCATCCTCGCTTGCACTGTTGGCGATGACTATGACGACCCCAAGAACCGAGTAGGCGTTAAGAAGGGTGACCTCTGGCTCGACTTTTCCTTGGCCGGCGAAGCGATATTGTCGATCGATGCGAGCGCCGACGGCATCGCCTATGTATTAGGGGAGAACGGCACCATTGTCCGTTTCAATTGGAAGCACCCTGCAACCAAGGATGAGTTGGGCGCGTCCCGAACGCTGTTTCCAAACCTGCCGGTATACGACAAAGGACCGTTACGGCGGATACGCATCATTGGCAGCGATGTGATCTGCGCAGGCTCAGTCGGGCAAGTTTACTGGTTGAACAATGAGAAAATCGAAGCGCTACCGCCCCTCAGAGTCGAGGGCAATTACGTCACCATCGAAGACATCGCCGGCACCAGCAGAAACGATTTCGTTGCCGTCACATCCGACGGCTATGCCGCACACTTCAACGGCAAACGCTGGGCAACGCTGGATATTCCGACCAATACCGACCTAACCAGCATCTGCCCCCTTGCAGGCCAGAGCTATGCAATTTCAGGTGGCGATGGCGTGGTTCTGATTGGCTCGGGCGACCAGTGGCAAGTCCTCAACCATGACGATGAAGAGCGACACTATTGGGGTATAGCGTCCCATGCCGGTTCTATTTACGCGGCTCATCTTGCGGGGATTGACAAAGTATCGGGGGAAGACCTCATCGCGCTGAAAATACCGAACAGCAAGAAGCTGCAATTCACCGTTCTGCGCAGCAGCGACTGGGGCGTTTGGTCATTTGCCGAGCGCACTGTTGGGCTCATTCAGAACGATCGATGGCAAACAGTCATGAGTTAATGCTTCGACTACTGCCCCAATTCTGCTCATCTTACTCAAGCCTCAGAGGCTGACCGATCATATGTTTATCGCTCAGGTTATAGACCAACATGCCGAAGAAGCCGCCTTCCTCGCCGGCCTGCGCGACTATGCCGTGCGAGCGCCCCACTATGACCTCAAGCACTTGACCACCCTGGACAACCGCATCGAAGCCCATCTGGATGGTCTGCGCATAGCGGGTTTACCCGGACTGGAGGCCTTGTCGCAGCAACTGAGCCCCAACGCACGGGGCGAGGTATTTGCCGCCACGGTGCTGTCCTTCGAAACAAACAATGCGACAGCCATGAGCATCCTGGTCGAGCATGTACGCCTGCATACGGGCAGCGAGCGCTTTATGGCTGCGGCCTTGGGTTGGCTCGACTGGGAGCGGGTATCGCCCTGGATCGAGCGCATGCTCGCCTCCCCCGAGCCCCTGTTCCGCCGCCTGGGCCTGGCCGCCTGCGGTATGCACCGCCACGATCCCGGCTCCGCCCTGCTGGCCGGACTGTCCCATGCCGACCCCGGCGTGCTGGCGCGGGCCGCCCGTACTGCCGGCGAGCTGCGCCGTCGTGACCTGATGTCGGCGGTTCGTGCCCACCGCCAGCATCAGGAGGCAGCCCCACGCTTCTGGGCCAACTGGGCCACCGCGCAGATGGGCGATGAAGAAGCGCTGGAGCCGCTGCGCCAGTTCGCCGAGCAACCGGGCGAATTCCAGTACCGCGCGCTCTGCGTATGGCTGGCCTGGCAAAAGCGCGAGTACAGCATCGCCTGGATCCGCCAGTTGATGCAGAACCCCGAGCAGCGGCGCATCGGCATCCAGGCCGTCGGGCTGCTGGGCGACCCGGTCAGTGTGCCCTGGCTGATCCAGCAGATGGGCGACCTGCTGCATGCCCGCGTCGCTGGCGAGGCCTTCAGCCTGATGACTGGCGCCGACCTGGCGCTGCTCGATCTGGAATTGCAGGAGCTGCCGGACTTCGATGCCGGGCCGAACGACGACCCTGAGGATGCCAATGTCGCCATGGACCCCGATGAGAACCTGCCCTGGCCCGACCCACCGTTGATCGCCGCCTGGTGGCAAGCCCATGCAGGCGATTTCCAGGCGGGCGTGGGTTATGTGCTGGGGCTGCGACAGAGCGAAAGCAGTTATCGGCAAGCGCTTGTCCAAGGGCAGCAACGCCAGCGTATCGCCGCGGCATGCGGCATCGCTCGCTTGCGGCCGACCGAAGTGCTGTTCCCCACCAGCGCACCCGCCTGGCGGCAAAAGGCATTGTTGGGAGAGCCGGCGGGGTTCGGGCGCTGAGCCGGCAGCTGCCCCGGATGGCACCGGGCTACACCAGACAGCCCCCACTAACGCCAGCGCATTCTCCCCACGCCTTATCGCGCGACCGAAGCCACGCCGCGATTCAGCTGTTCGCGCAGGAACTCGATAAACACCTGCACCGGCCGCGAACCCTGGCGGTGCTGCGGGTAGACCGCCGACAAGGCCAGGGGCGCGGGCTCGAAGCCGTCCAGCACCGACACCAACAGCCCGTCCTTGAGCGCGGCCTCGACGATAAAGGTCGGCAGGTAGGTAATGCCCATGCCGGCGATGGCCGCGTCCTTGAGCAATTCGCCGTTGTTGACCCGCATCCTGCCGGTGACGTTGACCAGCAAGGGCTTGTTGCCCTGCCCTTCGAAACGCCACTGCACCTGGCGGCCGTGGCCGTAGGGCAAGCAGTCGTGGCCCTGCAACTCCTCGGGCCTGAACGGGGTGCCGCGCTCGGCCAGGTACGCCGGGCTGGCGCAATACACCCGCTGGATCGAGGCGATGCGCCGGGCGATCAGCGTCGAATCTTCCAGCACGCCGATGCGCAAGGCCAGGTCGTAGCCCTCGCCGAGCAAGTCCACCGGCCGGTCGCTGAGATCGATCTCGACCGCGACATCGCGATAACGCCGCAGGAACAGCGGCAACAGCTCCCCCAGATGGGCCATGGCGAACGACAGCGGCGCGCTCAGGCGAATGGTGCCCCGGGGTTCGACGGTCTGGCCGGCGATGCCCTGCTCCACCTGTTCGACTTCGCTGAGCAGGCGCAGGGCCGACTCGTAGTAGCTCTGGCCCAGAGGCGTCACGTCCAGGCGCCGGGTCGAGCGATTGAGCAGGCGCACGCCCAGGCGCTCTTCCAGCTGCATCAGGCGCCGGCTGACGAACTGCTTGGACAGGCCCAGCTGATCCGCCGCCGCGGTGAAGCTGCCGGCATCCATGACCTGGCAAAAAATACGCATGTCTTCGAACGGGTTCATTGTCACTCTCTGGTTGACAGCTGAACGCTTTATAGCCGCTTTTTCGCGTTCCGGCACCTCATTCCACCTGGGAAACCACATCGCCTGGTTTTACGACGGCTGCGCCGCCGATCGCAGCCTGCGGCAGCGGCTACAAGGACCGCGATGCCTGTGTAGCCGC
>NZ_JBWKOM010000001.1:476477-1191229 GCF_059416085.1 Pseudomonas sp. GW821-FHT09E12
TGCGAGGCTGCGAACGGCAACGCAGTTGCCGCAAAACCTGAGTCCGCGATCTGCCTGGAAAACCACCTCGCCTGGTTTTACGACGGCTGCGCCGCCGATCGCAGGCTACGCCAGCGGCTATAGGGATCGCGGTGTCCGCGAGGCAAAAAAATGCCCGCACAATGGCGGGCATTCATTCGTACCAGCGGTAGCGCAAGGTTTACTTGGCAGTGAACGCCGAGTAGCTGTTCATCAGGTTGCGATAGTTCGGGATACGCTGCGACAGCAGGTTGGCCAGGCCTTCCATGTCGTTGCGCCAGTCGCGCTGCAGCTCGCACGCCACGGAGAACCAGTTGACCAGTTGCGCGCCGGCGGCGGCCATGCGGGCCCAGGCAGCCTGCTGCACCACCTCGTTGAAGGTACCGGAAGCGTCGGTCACGACGAACACGTCAAAACCTTCTTCCAGTGCGCACAGGGTCGGGAACGCCACGCAGACGTCGGTCACCACGCCAGCGATGATCAGTTGCTTGCGGCCGGTGGCCTTGATTGCCTTGACGAAGTCTTCGTTGTCCCAGGCATTGATCTGGCCTGGACGAGCGATGTAGGGCGCATCCGGGAACATCTGTTTCAGCTCGGGCACCAGCGGGCCGTTCGGGCCGGATTCGAAGCTGGTGGTGAGGATGGTCGGCAGTTTGAAGAACTTGGCGCAGTCGGCCAGGGCCAGCACGTTGTTCTTGAACTCGTTCGGCGAGAAATCCTGGACCAGCGAGATCAGGCCGGTCTGGTGATCGACCAGCAGGACAACGGCGTCATTAATGTCCAGACGTTTGTAGGGTACGTTGCTCATGTGAAACTCCTAGGTGGATGGATGTCGCTATGGGCGCCGGCCACTGCGGCCGGCACTGTTGTTGATCGTCAGAAGGCAAAGCACGAGCAGCCGAAGGCGCCCCAGAAACCCTGGAAGTCACTGACCGGCACATTCGACAGGCGCGCCCGCTCGTGGCTGTGGGCATGCACCGCGCACGGGCCGCTGCACTGGTGCACCTGGGCCACCAGCGGCGAGGTCGGACGCCAGTGCCCCGGCACCTTGACCACCGGCGACCAGTCCGGCAGCACCGGCACCATCGGTGGCGAGAGCTTGGAGAAATCGCCGGCGGCGTACACCACCTTGCCGTCGACCACGGTCAGCACCGACTCGATCCACTTGATGGCCTCTTCCTCGACGCTGAAGAAGTCCGCAGACAGCGCCGCCAGGTCCGCCAGCTGGCCGACCTTGATCTGGCCCTTCTTGCCCTGCTCCGAGGAGAACCAGGCGCTGCCATGGGTGAACAGTTCCAGCGCGGTCTGCCGCGGCAGGCCTTCGGCATGCAGCTCCATGCCGCCCACGGTCTTGCCGCTGACCATCCAGTACAGGGACGTCCAGGGGTTGTAGCTGGAGACCCGGGTAGCATCGGTGCCGGCGCCCACCGGCACGCCTTCGGCCAGCATGCGTTTGATCGGCGGGGTCTGTTCGGCGGCCTTGGCGCCGTAGCGATCGACAAAGTATTCGCCCTGGAACGCCATGCGGTCCTGGATCGCGATGCCGCCACCCAGCGCCCTCACCCGCTCGATGTTTTTCGGCGTGATGGTTTCGGCGTGGTCGAAGAACCACGGCAGGCCATTGAACGGAATGTCGCGGTTGACCTTCTCGAACACGTCGAGCATGCGCGAGATCGACTCGTCGTAGGTGGCGTGCAGGCGGAACGGCCAGCGCTGTTCCACCAGATGGCGCACCACCGGTTCCAGCTCCTGTTCCATGGTCTGCGGCAGGTCCGGACGCGGTTCGAGGAAGTCCTCGAAGTCGGCGGCGGAGAACACCAGCATTTCCCCGGCGCCGTTATGGCGCAGGAAGTCGTCGCCCTGGTGCAGCTTGACGCTGCCGGTCCAGTTCTTGAAGTCGGTGAGTTCTTCCTTGGGCTTCTGGGTGAACAGGTTGTAGGCAATGCGCACCGTCAACTGCTGCTCCCGGGCCAGTTGCTCGATCACCGCGTAGTCGTCCGGGTAGTTCTGGAAACCGCCGCCGGCATCGATGGCGCTGGTCAGGCCCAGGCGATTGAGTTCACGCATGAACTGGCGGGTCGAGTTGACCTGGTATTCCAACGGCAGCTTCGGCCCCTTGGCCAGGGTCGAATAGAGAATCATCGCGTTCGGCCGCGCCACCAGCATGCCGGTGGGCTCGCCGTTGCTGTCGCGCACGATCTCGCCACCCGGCGGGTTCGGTGTGTTGCGGGTGTAGCCGGCGACCCGCAAGGCTGCGCGGTTGAGCAAGGCGCGGTCGTACAGGTGCAGGACGAACACCGGGGTGTCCGGCGCCGCCTGGTTGAGCTCTTCCAGGGTCGGCATGCGTTTTTCGGCGAACTGGAACTCGTTCCAGCCGCCCACCACCCGCACCCACTGCGGGGTTGGCGTGCGGTCGGCCTGGTCCTTGAGCATGCGCAGGGCGTCGGCCAGCGACGGCACGCCTTCCCAGCGCAGCTCCAGGTTGTAGTTCAGGCCACCGCGGATCAGGTGCAGGTGCGAGTCGTTGAGGCCGGGGATCACCGTGCGGCCCTTGAGGTCGATGACCTGGGTGGCGCTGCCGCGCAGGGCCATGGCCTCGGCATCGGTGCCCACCGCGACGAAGCGCCCCTGGCTGATGGCGACCGCGCTGGCGCGGGGCTTCCCGCGGTCGACGGTGTGGAATTGACCATTGAACAGAATCAGATCGGCGTTCATCGGATGTCCTTCTGAATGGGAAGAGGCAAGGGACAGGCGCGGCCAGAAAGCCGCCGCGGCGCTGAGCAAGGACCCGGCTGCGAGCAAGTGGCGGCGCAGCGGATCGGTCGGGTCATCGTTATTGGCCATGGCCGGGCTCCAGGTGTCGATCGGCGACAGAGGCTTGCAACCAGGGGGCGAACAGCCGGGTCGCCAGGGGCATGAACAGATAGACCACCGAGAGCACGATGGTCAGGGTGATCAGGAAAGTGGCGACCACGTAATTGCCAAGCCAGGCATTCAGTTGCAGCACAGGCCCCCAGATCAGCGGCACCAGCAGGGTGTGCGGCAGAATTACCAGCATAGTCAACAGCGCCTGCTTCCAGCGTGGCGGTGGCGAAGCGGCGTCGGTCTGGATAGAAAACCAGAACTCATGGACCGGGTGGACTTCGGTCTGGTCGCCGTCGGCCAGCATCGGCGCGGCTTCGTCCACCAGCGTCCGGCGTTGCGGCGAGTCGAGCCAGCGCTGCATCGCCTCGGTGGAGCAAAAGCGCAGCACGCAGGTGAACAGGTCGAGGCCGCCGCTCTTGCCGCGAATCACGTCCACGCCCAGGTGCCCCTCGTATTGCCCGGCCACCCCGACAATGCGCCGCAACCAGGCTTCATAGGGCGCTTCCAGGCCAGCCTTGACCCGGTGCTTGACGATCAGCGTCACGACCTCATCGGAGTCCGGCCGCGCAGTGGCTTCGAGGCGATTGGGATCAGACATAACGCAAGGCTCCGGCGAAACGATCATTGAGGGCCAGCCGTCCCGGGCCAGCGATAAAAATGCTGCTGAACAGGATCAACAGCAGCCAGGCGAACTGGCCTTCGGCCAGGCTCCACTGCGGATGCACCACCACCAGCGCCACCAGCAGCACCGCGAGGATCGGCAGGCAGGCAAGGCGTACCAGCACCCCGGCAACAATCAGCAACGGGCACAGCACCTCGGCGAAAATCGCCAGCATCAGCGTCAGGTTGGCGCCCAGCCGGAACGGGTCTTCGATGCGTTGCAGTTGCGCGCTGTAGTCGAGCAGTTTCGGCAGGCCGTGCACCCACAGCAGAAACAGCCCGGCGCTGACCCGCAAAAACAACAGCCCGAGATCCCGGGCTCGTTCATCCCATGGTGAAGCGTTCATTGGCGCACCCGCACAATTTGAAAATCCCCGGCATCGCCGCCGAGATTGCATGGTGCCGCTGCGCGGTCGGGAAAAATTGAATGTATGTGCTCTCTTGCCGCAGGGTCCGGAGCGACCGCCCGCGCCTAGGCGCCGTGGATCTTCAAGGGCTCGGACATGAACTGGGCAATCCGCGAGCGCAACCAGCGCTCGGCCGGATCGTTGTCATGCACCCCGCTCCAGGCCATGGACAGCTGCGCCGCCTCGATGGCGAACGGCGGGTCCTCGGCGCGCAAGGCGCAGCCTTCGACCAGGGCACAGGCCGCGTAGTCAGGCACGGTGGCGATCATCTCGGTGCCGGCGAGCAAGGCCCGCAGACCGCTGAACTGCGGCACCCCCAACACCACCCGGCGGCTGCGCCCGACCTTGGCCAGGTCGAGGTCGATATTGCCGCTCAGGTCGCCGGAGAACGACACCATGGCGTGGGGCCGCCGGCAGTATTCATCGAGGGTCAAGGGTTCGGGCCGGTTGTCGCCGCGCAGCACCTTGCAGCCGATGTCCCGCAGCTTCTTGCGCTTGGCATTGGCCGGCAACTCGGTGGTGTAGCTGACCCCGACCGAGATCTCGCCGGAGGCCAGCAAGGCCGGCATCAACAGATAGTTGGCCCGGCGCACCACCACGACTATGCCCGGGGCCTCCTCGCGCAACCGGCTCAACAACGGCGGAAACAGACCGAACTCGGCATCGTCCGACAGGCCGATGCGGAACAGGTCGCAGCTGGTCGCCGGGTCGAACTCCTTGGCTCGGCTGACCGCGCCCGAGATCGCATCCATCGCCGGTTGCAGCTCCTTGAGGATCACCAGCGCCCGGGCCGTCGGCTCCATGCCGCGACCGTTGCGCAACAGCAGCGGATCGTCGAACAGGTTGCGCAGGCGGCCCAGCGCGGCGCTCACCGCGGGCTGGCCCATGAACAGTTTTTCGGCGACCCGGGTCAGGTTCTTTTCGAACATCAGGGCCTCGAAAATCACCAGCAGGTTCATGTCGATGCGGCGCAGATCGTTACGGTTCATCGGTGCAGTTCCATTGTCTTGTCAGCCCTGTACGAACTATCCAGCGGTAGGCCGCCCCGGCTTGCGGCTTGCGGCTTGCGGCTTGCGGGAGCATGCACGCCTGTCCCACGGAAAAATTGCAGCCATGTGCTCAGTTGCCGCGAATACGTGACCTGCGACTGAGCGGAATTAACAACGTTTAACTCGCAAGCCCACCGCCCCGCCACCAAGATTGAAGCCCTCTGCGCAGACCTGTTTTCTAAATCGGGAAGCGCCCGGCTCACCCCGCGGTGCGCCGGCGCATGCCCACCGACACGGAATTTCGTCATGGCCCACGCTCAGCACAACGCCGTCAGGGCGTCCGTCCCGCAACCCCGAAAAACCACCCCTGGCGGCCTTTCTCCCTGGCGCGAAAGCCTGGTCAAGCAAATGATCCTCGACGGCCTGAGCGACACCCTGGAAGTCACCGAACTCGCCCGCGCCTGCGCCCTGTCCCGCAGCCATTTCTCCCGCGCCTTCAAGTGCAGCACCGGCCTGTCGCCCCAGGAATGGATTCGCTGCCAGCGCATCGCCCGGGCCAAGCAACTGATCCGCAACACCGACCTGACCCTGACGCAGATCAGCCTGGAATGCGGCTTCTGCGACCAGGCGCATTTCTGCCACATCTTCACCCACAGCGAAGGCATCAATCCGTTCGCCTGGCGGTGCCGGGTCCTGGGCGCCCGCCCCTGCCTCAACCAGGCGAACGCATAAGGCCGCGGCACGCTCGATAGCCGACAATAAAAAACGCCGGGGGGTAAAACCTCCCGGCGTTTTTTCATGGGTAAGGCGCGGGTCGCCGGGCGATTCAGGCCTCGATGAACGCCAGCAGGTCGGCGTTGAGCTGATCCTTGTGGGTGTCGGTCAGGCCATGGGGCGCGCCGGGGTAGACCAGCAGCTTCGCATCCTTGACCAGCCTGGCCGAGGCGATGCCGGCGGCTTCGATCGGCACGATCTGGTCGGCGTCGCCGTGCACCACCAGGGTCGGCACGTCGAACTTCTTCAGGTCTTCGGTGAAGTCGGTTTCGGAGAAGGCCTTGATGCAGTCATAAGCGTTCTTGTGGCCCGCCGTCATGCCCTGCATCCAGAACCAGTCGATCATGCCCTGGGACGGCTTGGCGCCAGGCTGGTTGAAACCGAAGAACGGCCCGCTGGCGACGTCCTTGTACAGCTGCGAACGGTCGGCCAGGGACGCTTCGCGCAGGCCGTCGAAGACCTCGATCGGCAGGCCGCCGGGGTTGGCCGCGGTCCTGAGCATCAGCGGCGGCACCGCGGAAATCAGCCCGGCCTTGGCGACCCGCGCCGTGCCGTGACGACCGATGTAGCGCGCCACTTCGCCACCGCCGGTGGAGAAGCCGAACAGCACCGCGTCTTGCAGGTCCAGGTGTTCGAGCAACTGCGCCAGGTCGTCGGCGTAGGTGTCCATCTCGTTGCCCGACCAGGGCTGGCTGGAACGGCCATGCCCGCGGCGGTCATGGGCGATGACCCGGTAGCCCCTGGATGCCAGGAAGATCATCTGCGCCTCCCAGCTGTCGGCATTCAGCGGCCAGCCATGGCTGAAGACGATGGGTTGGCCGCTGCCCCAGTCCTTGTAATAGATCTCGGTACCGTCGCGGGTGGTGAATGTGCTCATGGCGTTTTTGCTCCTTCAGGGGGGGTGGGTGACTCAAATCGATGAATGGCCCAGGCGCTCGGCCAGGCGCGCCACCCGCTCGCCCAGGTGCGCGGCGGTGCGGCGGTCTTCCAGGGGCGGCGCGTGTTCGGGGGACTGTTCGACATTCGACTGGGCCATGGCGCCCAGGGAACTGCCGAGGCGATTCAACTGGCCATCGAATACCCCGCGGCTGGAGCGCGCCGGCAGCAGGTCGAGGCCGACCCAGATCATCGAGTGCTGGGCCGCGAAGACCGCCATCTGCACCAGGGTGTTGAGCTTGTCGCCACACAGGCAACCGGAATTGGTGAAGCCGGCGGCGAGCTTGTCGCGCCAGGGCTGGGCCAGGTAGAACGCCGCGGTGGCCTCCATGAACCCCTTGAACGGCGCCGAGGCGCTGCCCATGTAGGTCGGCGCGCCGAAGATGATGGCGTCGGCCTGGTGCAGGCACTCCCACTGCTCGTGCACCGCCTCCACCGGAATCAGCCGGCAGGCGCTGCCCAGGTGACTCTCCACCCCCTGGGCCACGGCTTCGGCCATGACCCGGGTATGGCCATAGCCACTGTGATAGACCACCACCACCTTGCTCATTCCGGCATCCTCCAGAGGTGTTCATCCCTTTTTTCTTCGCGTGGCACGCACAACCGTCCCTTCGATTGGCCAAGGTGACGGCCTCGAGTTTTGGGCATAGAGCGCAGGCAGGACGAGTTAAACGTTGTTAATTTTCAATGGCGCGGGCACCGCCCCTGCTTGCTCGTCGCCAAGGCCGCGGTCAATGAATACAGGCGCCATCGCCGGCAAGAAGATTGCTGCGGCCAATGCAGTCGATGCACGCTCATCCGCGCCGCGTTGCGTTGTTCGGGAAACCTGAGGAACATGCTCGAAAACCGCGGGATAGAAGGCCGTGCCCTTCGTCCGCCCTTCCCGCCCAGGTGCAACGGGAAGCACTAGAAAAAGACCACAGCAGCAGGAGTGAGCCGTTGACCCTAGCCCCCGAACAGGCCGTGCATTTCGGCCCCTACCGGATCTACCCCGGGCAACGCCTGATCCTGGAAGCCGAGCGGCCCTTGCGCCTGGGCCGCCGCTCCATGGACATCCTGCTGATCCTGCTGGAGCACGCCGGCGAAGTGGTCAGCAAGCAGCAACTGATCGCCCGGGTCTGGCCCAGGAGCGTGGTCGAAGACACCAACCTGCGGGTGCACATGGCGGCGCTGCGCAAGGCCCTGGGCGACGGCCAGGCCGGCCAGCGCTATATCGTCACCGTGGCCCAGCGCGGCTACAGCTTCGTCGCGCCCTTCTCCCTGGAGCCGTTCGCCCCCGAGCGCTTCGAGCAAGGCCCCAAAGCCCCTTCGGCCGAGCCGGGCGGGCATAACCTGCCGGTGCGCCGCACCCGCCTGATCGGGCGCCAGGCCCTGGTGGACAATGTGATGACGCAACTGGCGCGCCAGCGCTTCATCACCCTGGTCGGCCCCGGCGGCATCGGCAAGACCACCGTGGCCCTGCGGGTCGCCGAACAGCTGATCGGCCAGTACCGGGACGGCATCCGCCTGCTGGACCTGGCCCCGCTCAACGACCCACGGATGATCACCAGCCACCTGGCGACCCTGCTCGACCTGGCGCTGCACGACGACGAACCGCTGGCCAGCCTGGCGAACTTCCTGCGCGAGCGGCAGATGCTGCTGGTGATCGACAACTGCGAGCACCTGCTCGACGCCATCGCGCCGCTCTGCGAAAGCATCCTGCGCGCTGCACCACAAGTGCATGTCCTGGCCACCAGCCGCGAGAGCCTGCGGGCCGAGGGCGAATTCGTGCAACGCCTGGAGTCCCTGGATTGCCCACCGCCCATCGCGGTGCTGGACCGCGCCCAGGCCCTGACTTTCTCGGCCCTGCAATTGTTCGTCGAGCGGGCGATGGCCAGCCACGACAGCTTCGAACTGAGCCAGGACGAACTGCCCCTGGCGATCGATATCTGCCGGCGCCTGGACGGCATTCCCCTGGCCATCGAACTGGCCGCCGCCCAGGTCGGCAACCTGGGGCTCGCGGGCTTGCTCAGCCAGTTGCACGGCAGTTTCCGCCTGCTGACCCAGGGCTGCCAGGTCACCCCGGGCCGTCATCAGACCCTGCGCGCCACCCTGGACTGGAGCTTCGAACTGCTCAGCGCCTGCGAGCAGGCCTGCCTGCGCCGGCTGGGCGTATTCAGGGGCGGCTTCACCCTGCCATCGGCCGCGGCGGTGATCGTCGACGCGCACATCGAAGCCAGCGCGGTTTTTACCGCGATCACCCAGTTGGTGGCCAAGTCCCTGCTGAACGTGGAGGTCGGCGACGAGGAAGTGTTCTATCGCCTGCTGGACACCACCCGCAGCTATGCCCTGGAAAAACTCGAGCAGGCCGCCGAACTGCCGGCTACCCGCAGGCGCCACGCCGAGCGTTGCCTGGCCTTGATGCATCAGGCCCGGGATGACTGGGAGCAGACGCCCTCGACGCTGTGGGTCGAGCGGCACGCCCGCAGCCTGGAAGACATCCGCGCGGCACTCGACTGGGGCTTGAATGCCCAGGGTCCGCAACAGCTGGCGATCCACCTGGCCGCGGCCTCCGCACCGCTGTGGCAGGAGCTGTCGCTGCTCAAGGAACACGGCGGCTATGTGCGCCAGGCCCTGGCCCTGCTTCATACGGCGGGCGAGGCCTGCCCGCGCCTGACCCAGGCCCTCAAGCTGGCCCTCGGCAGCGCCTGCTACCACACCCAGGGCAGCAGTACCGAGGCCATCGAGGCCTTCGTCGCGGCCAGGGCCCTGGCCGAAAGCACCGACGATGTGGCCGCCCAGCTCAAGGCGGTGTCCGGGCACATGGCGGTCAACCTCAGTTGCGGTCACTACCAACTGGCCCTGGAGCAAAGCCGGCAGTTCGACCACCTGGCGCGGCGCGGCGCCGGCCCGACCGCGATGTCCCTCAGCACCCAGCGCCTGCAGGTGCTGGCCCTGCACTTTGCCGGCGACCAACCACGGGCCCGGGACCAGGCCGAGCAAGTCATCCAGCTGATGGCCCAGAGCGGCAATCTGAGCCGCTTCACCCGCGGCTTTGGCGTGCAGTACGACCAGAGCGTCGCCGCCCTGACGATCCTGGCGCGGATCCTCTGGCTGCAAGGCCATCCGGAACAGGCCTGGCGCACCGCGCGCCAGGCCCTGGACATCGCCCTGCAGATCAACCACGGCACCTCTATCTGCTACACCCTGGCCCTGGCCGGCTGCCTGATCGCCCACTACAACGGCGACGCCGCGACCGCCCGCGAACTCCTGCGCCTGCTGCTGGAGCAGGCGCAGAAGCATTCGGTGCTGCTGTTCTACACCTGGGGCCGGCACTATGCGCAGGTCATCGAAGGCGCCCCGGAGTTCTCGCCGCCGCAATCCGGCACCGGGCTGATCGGCGAAATCATGGTGACCCTGGACGGCGCTTTCATCGACAACGCCTTGCTGCAACGGGCCGAAAGCGGCACCGCGGGCTGGAGCACGGCGGAGATCCTGCGCACCCGGGCCGAGGCGCTGCTGACCGACAATGCGCCTGACGCCGCCGAAGCGGTGCTGCACCAGGCGTTGGCAGTGGCCAGGGCCCAGGGCGCGCTGACCTGGGAATTGCGCAGCGCCACCTCGCTGGCCCGGCTCTGGCAGCGCCAGGGCCAGGCCCGGCGCGCCCATGAGCTGCTCGAACCGCTCTACGCCCGCTTCACCGAAGGTTTTGCCACGCCGGACCTAACCCGCGTCCGGGAGCTGCTCGATGAGCTGCAACGACAGGTGCCTGACTGACAGCCAGCGGGCCTTGCCGATGGCGTGGGCATGCCGCCTTTCGAACACCCGCAATTGCCCGCTGTGTTCCAGCTTCTGCAGCGCGTAGGCGCGGGTAGTGTTGAGAAAGCGGTAATGCGTCGTGCCCTGGCCGGGCTCCACCACCAGCAGCGATTTGCGCGCCAGTTGCGCCATCACCTCGGCCACGCACTCGGGCCGCAGCACCGCACAGCTGATGACGTCGGTGGCGGCCTGCACGGTGAAGGCCATGTCGAACACCGCCAGGCGCTGCAACAGGCTTTGCTCCAGCGGGCTCAGCCGCTGATAGCTCCAGTCCAGGGCGGACTCGAGCGTCCGATGCCGGGCCACGGCGGTGCGCCGGCCCTGGGTCAGCAATTGAAAGCAGTTGTCCAGCTGCGCTTGCAGCCCCACCAGCGCCAGCGCATCGATCTGCGCCGCCGCCAGCTCGATGGCCAATGGCAAGCCATCGAGCCGCCGACAGATTTCGCGCACCGCGGCCAGGTCCTGTTCCCGCAAGGCAAAGCCTTGCTGGCGGGCCCGGGCACGGCTGACCAACAGCTGCACCGCCGAATGGCTCATGACTTCCGCCACGCTGTGCAACGACGAAGCTGGCGGCACCGACAAGGCCGCCAGGCCATGCACCGTCTCCCCCGAAACCCGCAGCGGTTCGCGGCTGGTGGCCAGGATCGACAGCCGTGGCGCCGAGGCCAGCAACGGCTCAACCACGGCCCGGCAGCGTTCGAGCAGATGCTCGCAATTGTCCAGCACCAGCAAGGCATGCCGGGTTGCCAGCGCCTCCAGGCCGGCGTCCAGTTCGAGGCTGTGCCTGAGGTGCTCGACCAATTGCGCCGGGTTGTCGATGCTCGCCAGGTCGATAAACCACACGCCGTCGCGGTAGTGCTGCAACAGCAGCTCGGCGACCTGCAGCGCGACCGTGGTCTTGCCGATCCCCGCCGGACCGACCAGGGTCATGAACCGGCGCACCGGCAACTGCCGGACCAGGCTGCCGACCACCGGGTCGCGACCGATGACCGGGGTCAGCCGTGCCGGCAGGTTGTGCTGGGGCTTGTGCAGGCTTGCCAGCGCGACCGGCTCCCCTTGCGCCTCACGCCGCACCGGGGCGGTGAAGCAGTAACCGCGCTGCGGAATGTTGACGATGTAGCCTTGCCCGTCCTGGCCCTCGCCGAGGGCGCGGCGCAGGGCGGCGATGTGCACGCGCAGGTTGATGTCCTCGACCACCGAGTTCGGCCAGACACGAGCGATCAATTCGTCCTTGCCCACCACCTGGCCGGCGCGCTCGACCAGCACCCGCAGGATGTCCAGGGCACGCCCGCCCATGCGCAACGGCCGGTCGCCGTCCAGGACCAGCCGCTGCCGCAGGTGGAAGGCGTAGGGGCCGAACCGCAGCAGTCCGTCGCCGTTCAAATCTCTGATGCTGTTCATACGCATCCACATGCTGGAAACCTGGCCGGCGCCAGGCTCCCGCACCTCCTTTACCAAGGGTTCCCCGGTATCTTGGCAGGCACCGATGACGGTACAACCGCCCTGGAGGGAGCGTCACGGCCATCGCGGTGCGCCAGACGGACAAGCCGGCGCTAGCTGAACTGTTCGCGGTACTGGGTGGGGGTCAGGCCGAGCTTTTCGCTGAACAGGAAGCGCATGTGCCGCACACTGCCGAAGCCGCTTTTGTAGGCCACGGTCTTGAGCGGCAGGTCGCTGCTCTCCAACAGGTTCCGCGCCCGATCGATCCGTGCGCTTTGCAGGAACTCCATGGGTGTCATGTTCACTTCCCGGGCAAACACCCGGGCGAAATGCCGCGAACTCATGTTCGCCAGGCTGGCCATGCGCTCGATGCTGAAGGCTTCGTCCAGGCGTTCGAGCACATGGTTCTGCACCCGGGTCACCGGCGTCTCCTGCGGCGCCACCGTGGCCATCAACGGGCTGAACTGCGCCTGCCCGCCCTGGCGCTTCATCACCACCAGCAACACCTTGGCCACGTCCTGGGCGACTTTCTTGCCGTGGTCCCGGGCGACCACCGCCAGCGCCAGGTCGATGCCGGCGGTGACCCCGCCCGAGGTGATCAGGTTGCGATCCTCGACAAAGATCTGGTCGGTCTCCACCGTCGCCTCGGGGAAGGCCCGGATCAGGCGTTCCGTGTAGTGCCAGTGGGTCGTCACCCGATACCCGTCGAGCAAACCGGCGTGCCCGAGGATAAAGGCCCCGGTGCAGATCGAGCCATAGACCGCCGAGCGGCGCACGGCCGCCGCCAGCCAGTCGAGCAAGGGTCGGTGCTTTTCGTTGTAGGCCCCCGGCCCCCCGGGCACCAGCAGCAAGTCATAGCTGTCGCGCGCCTGATCGATATGCAGATCGGCCTGCACCTTGACGCCGTTGGAAGCGCGCAACGCGCCGTGCTCGGTGCCGATCGTCGAGAGCTGGTAATGGTCCTTCGGCTCCAGATAACGGTTGGCGATGGAAAACACCTCCATGGGCCCGGCCATGTCGAGCAGGAGAAAGTCTGGAAACAACACCATTGCCACGGTTTTCATGGGTAAATATCACTGATATCAAAGGGTTGGAAGCATAACGCCGACCCTGGACATTATGCCCGGACGGCGCGCGCTCATCGGGCAAGAATACGTGATTCATCGCACAAAATTGTCAACCTGAACCGGACAGTATTTCAGTTTCCATCTACTTATTGCGCCGCAGGGTAAACATTAGCCTTCTCCTCAACCGGACGAATTCCCGTTCCGACAGGAGATTCCCTCATGCTGACCCTTCGCAAAGCCTCTGATCGCGGCGCCGCCAACCACGGTTGGTTGAAGTCGTTCCACACCTTTTCCTTCGCCAACTATCGCAACCCGCGGGAACAGGGTTTTTCCGACCTGCTGGTGATCAACGACGACCGGGTCGCCGCCGGCAAAGGCTTCGGCCAACACCCGCACCGGGACATGGAGATTTTCTCCTATGTGCTCGAAGGCGCCCTGGAACACAAGGACACCCTGGGCACCGGTTCGGTGATCCGCCCTGGCGACGTGCAACTGATGAGCGCCGGCAGCGGCGTGGCGCACAGCGAGTACAACCACTCGGCCACCCAGCCGGTGCACTTCCTGCAGATATGGATCGTGCCGGATGTCAGCGGCGCCAAGCCGCGTTACCAGCAAGAGCATTTCAGCCCGCGGCAAAAGCGCGGCCGCCTGCAACTGATCATCTCCCCCGAGGGGGCCGACGGCTCGCTGCAGGTGCGCCAGGATGCGCGGGTGTATGCCGGGCTGATCGACGGCCAGGAAAGCGCCACCCTCAAGCTCGACGCCAACCGCTACGCCTACGTGCATGTGGCCCGCGGCTCGGTCGACCTCAACGGCCTGCTCTTGCAGGAAGGCGATGGCGTGCGGGTGCGCCAGGAGCAGGCGCTGACCTTGAGCAACGGCGTAGATGCCGAAGTGCTGGTGTTCGATCTGCGTGCGCAGGAACTGCCGGAAATGCCGTGACCGGCACCGGCCCGGGGGCTTGCGTCCCCGGGCCTTTTTTCGACGTTGACAGGCGCCCAGGGGCCGGTGGAAGCCCTCGACCGCAGCGGCTGACAGCCGCTAGCGCCTATTCGTTCGCTTCAACCAGCCTGACCGAGTTGCACAAGGGGCGTTCGCCTTTTTCCCCTGCCCCTCTGCGGCCGTTCGACGGGTGTGCGATGCCCTCCCGCCTCAAAACGTCTGCGCTGCTCCCTGCCTTCGCGCCCCATCCAGCAACGCATCCACCACCGCCCGCGCCATCTCCACCGAATGAATCATCGACCAGATCAAGCCCCGCTCGATGCCGCTGGCACTGGTGATCTCATCCGCCGTCTCCTCGGCGCACTTGAGCAACAACGACACATGCAACAACGCCTCCTCGGCGCTGACGCCAGGGCGAACGGCGAATAGCGGACGGCCGTTGCCGTCATGACAACCGAACGTGCTGCTGCCGGTTTCCTGCAAGGCACGGTGCAAAGGCTCACCCTCAACGCGACTTTCCAGTGCCTGAAGAAGGGTTTGATTGGGAATTTCCAGCTGAACTATTTGTTCGCGGCTGGGCGAAAGAATGGGCGGATCGGGGACGATCTTTTTCATGACGCGGCTCCTTCTTTGATGAAGACCGCCAGCATCACTTGCAGATGATGGGTGGCGGCTACGTGCAGGTCTGCAAGACCGGGAAGAAGAAGCAAACCCGGCAGACCCGAAAGTCTCCCGCACGCAGCCACCATAAATCGAGCTGACATCTCAACGATTCCGTGTGTGCGTCTAGCGCTTCTTGCTTGTTCAGGCTTGCAGTCCCGATCGCTGATTTTGCAGCGACCGGGGCAGCCTAGCCCCGAACATTCAACAGGCACAAGACGCCAAAACCACACAAATGTAACCCGGCAATTCTCTCGGAAATGCCCTACAAATCAAAGAGAAAAGCCGCTCAAGCCACGAGCTTTTTTCGCGAGCGAACTTGCGCCTGCAAGGGAATGTACAACGTAAGAACGCACCGCTTCCTGTAGCCGCTGCCGCAGGCTGCGATAAGGCCGAAGGCCTTCAACGATCTCAAGATCCAACGCCCGCTACGTCGGAATGCCGCCCAGATCGATCGCAGCCTGCGGCAGCGGCTACAGGGTACGGGAAAGCTCGCATCCGAGCGCCAGGTGCCCGCTCAGCCCTGGCCGACACTGCCGAGCCATACGCCGAACGGGGTCGCGCTGCCCTGCAACTCGCCACGAGGGACCGGCCAGGCTCACCAGGACGCCGGCGATGGCCAGGCAAGATCTTCGCCGCCTTGGCCAGGCCCACGGTGTTGTTCTTCAGGGTCTGGCGGTCGATCGACTGCACACCGAAGGACATCTGCGGCTGGTGGTCGATCAGGATCAGGGCGGAGTTGCTTAGAATCATCGATTCCAAAACAGGGACAATTCAAAAGCTACCGCACAGCCCACAACGAACCGCACCTGCCGCCTACCGGCCCCCGCGCATGGCCGAATGCAGCACAGCCGTACAATCCCCGCGCCCTGTAATAGGCAACCATGCTTCGCCTCGATCCGATGGCCACGCCGAGCGGACGCAGGCAGGCCAAAGGTGTGCCGGCAGCTGCCGGAACCGCGACCAACCGCGTCCTGGGCCACCCACCTTGACGCGGGAAATCAGCATGCTGCTTGCCTCCAAACACCTCACCGCCCCAGGGCCGATGCACATCCGCCTGAAGCCGCTGTGGCTGCTCGCCTTGCTCAGCCGCGGCGCCCCGGCGCTGGCGGCACAGAGCAGCGCACAGGACACCCCCGGTTTCCTTGAGGGGGCGAGCCTTGAAGTGCTCAGCCGCAACTTCTACCTCAACAACGACTATCGCTCCCCGACCCCAGCCGGCAAGAGCTACCAGCAGGAATGGGCCCAGGGCTTCATCGCCTCGTTCGCGTCCGGCTTCACCCCCGGCCCCCTCGGCGTGGGGGTCGATGCCCACGGTTTCCTGGGCTTGAAACTGGACGGTGGCAAGGGGCATTCCGGGACGGGCCTGTTGCCGCTGGATCATGACGGGCGCAGCGAAGGCAGCTATTCCAGCGCCGGCGGCGCGCTGAAGTTCAAGGCTTCGCGGACCACCCTGGCGCTCGGTGAAATGACCGTGGCGACCCCGGTATTCGACACCGCCGACAAACGCCTGCAACCGGAATACGCCAGTGGCCTGCTGCTCTCCAGCCGGGAACTCGAAGGGCTCGACCTGCAGGCCGGTCACTTCAACGCCTTCAAGAACCAGGACGCCTCGACCGCCAAGGGCGACTTTTCCGGCTACGGGGCAACCACCCGCCACGCCAGCATCGACTTTATCGGCGCCGACCTGTTCACCGGCCAGGCGCTGGGCGGCGCCCTCTACGCCTCGGAGCTGAGCGACACCTGGCGCCAGTACTACGCCAACCTGCATGCCAGCCTTGGCCAGTGGTTCCTCGACGGCAACCTGTACCGCACCCGCGACCAGGGCCAGGCCGCGGCCGGCGCCATCGACACCACGGCCTACAGCCTCTCCGGCAAGTACCGGATCGACGCCCAGGCGTTCACCCTGGCCTATCAGAAAGTCCACGGCGACACGCCCTTCGACTTTGTCGGCGGCGACTCCATCTACCTCGCCAACTCGATCAAGTACGCCGACTTCAACGGCCCCGGCGAACGCTCCTGGCAGGCGCGCTACGACCTCGACCTGGGCGCCCTGGGCATTCCCGGCCTGAGCTTCATGGCCCGCTATGTGAGCGGTCGCGGCATCGACGGCGGCCACGCGCCCCAAGGCGGCGCCTACAACCCCTTCGATCCCGCCAGCGGCACCTACAGCCCGCAACAGGGCCGGGGCGGACGCCACTGGGAACGCGACCTGGACCTGCACTACATCGTGCAATCGGGCCCGGCCAAGGACCTGTCGCTGCAACTGTCCCACGTCAGCCACCGGGCCAACGCCGCCCAGGCCGGCGACGACATCGACCGGCTGTACCTCGTCATTCAGTACCCGCTCAAGCTCGGGCCGTTCTGATCCTGCGCGGTAGACGCGATAGCCTGCCGCAGCGTTTCAAGGGTTGCAGGCTTGAACAAGACCTGGTCCATCCCGGCGGCCATGCAGCGCTCCACCGCACTCGCCTCAATGCTGGCCGTCAGGGCAATGATGCGACAGCGTGGCAGGCCGCTGTGGGACTCCTCCCAGCGGATCCGCCTGGCGAGTTCGAAGCCGTCCATTCTGGGCATCATGCCGTCCGTGAGCACGATGTCGAAGTCCGCGCTCAGCCAGCGCTTGAAGGCTTCCTGCCCGTCTTCCGCAACCACGACTCGATGCCCCAGGGTCTCAAGCTGGGTGTTGAGGGTGACGCGATTGAAGGCGTTATCTTCGGCCAGCAAGATGGACAATGGCTGCACTTGGGCAGAAACGGGCTGGGCCTGCTGCGCAGCTTCGCCCTCGACAGCGGCTGGAGGGTCGCAGATGGGCAGGCTCAATTCGAGGCTGAAGCACGACCCTTTGCCAGGTTCGCTACGCGGGTTGAGCGTGCCCCCCATCAGTTGCACCAGGCGGCGGCTGATGTTCAGTCCCAGGCCGCTTCCGGACATCTGTTCAGTGCCTGGTACGCCCACCTGGGAGAAGGGTTTGAACAGCTTGCCCATGTCTTCGGCACAAATGCCGATGCCCGTATCGATGACATCGAGGTCCAGGCACAAGCTGTCCCCCTCACGGCGGGTGCGGGCCTGCAGGGTGACGCCGCCGCGCTCGGTGAACTTGATGGCGTTGCTGAGCAGGTTGAACAGCACCTGCTTGAAATGCAGCGGGTCCAGCAGCACCCATGCCTGCAGGTCGCCTTCCACATTGACGTCCAGGGTGAGGCCTTTTTGTCGCGCCATGCCCGCCACTACCGAGACGACGCCTTCAATCTGGTGTTTGATGAGCACCGGCTCAGGAAACGAATCGATCTTTCCGGACTCGATGCGAGCAATATCCAGCACATTGCCCAGCAGCAACAGCAGCCCCTGGGCCGCGTCCTGGGCCACAGACAGGGATACGCTGTCGGCCTCCCCCTGTTTCGCTCTGCGCAGGGCGAGTTCCTGCAGGCCGATGATCGCGTTCAGCGGCGTGCGTATCTCATGGCTCATCGTCGACAGGAAGACGCTCTTGGCCTGGTTGGCGGCCTCGGCCCGTTCCTCGGCCGCCCGGGTCCTGCGGACCTGGCGTCGCAGGTAGAAGGCCCAGATCAGCGAGATGGCGATCAGGATCGCGAAGAGGCTGCCCAGCTGGAGAATCTTGTCGCGATGGTCACGCCAGAAGTCGCTCCCGCCCCTAGAGAAACGCGGCGCCCAGGCTTTGACTATTTCCGCGACCTCTTCAGGCGCGATTGCCAGCTGCGCCTTCTCCAGGATGCTGCGCAACTCCGGCTGGTTCTTCGCCACCCCGATGCCGATGGGCGTGGAGGTGCTTTGCAGGATTCCGGTGACCTGGATGCGATTGTCGAAGTACTGGGCCGACAAATAGCGGCCGGTGTAGTCGCTGCTCAGGTACACCTCGTTCTGCCCCGAATCGACCGAGCGCATGGCCTCGAGGAACGTGGGGTACACCTTGAGCTGAATCTCCGGATAATCACGTCTTATGGTATCGATGAAAAAGTAGCCTTCACCCGTCGCCAGCGTCTTCCCATTCAGATCGGCAAGCCCGGTGAAACGCCTGCCGGCGCGGCGGCCAGCACTGGCTGCGGTCATCAGCACGGTGGAGCTGCGCAGGTACGGCGGCAAGACATCCAGTGGCGTCTCGAACAGCTCGGACTGAGGCATGGCCGGGGTCAACAGCGCGCGCCCCTCGGCGATGAGCTTGTTGGTTTCAAGGGTGTTTGGCGTGCCCAGGTAGGAGAACTTCAGGCCGCTGCGCTGGCTGATCAACTCCAGGTAGTCGCGGCCAATGCCGGTGACGTCGCGGTCCCGTCCCAGCTCGCCCAGCGCCCCAAGCGAGTAATTGATGGCCACGGGTACCTGCGGGTGGCTGTCCAGCCAGCGCTGTTCCGCGGGCGCCAGCTTCACCCGCGCTTCGTCGATGCTCAAGCGGCGGCCGGCGCTCCAACTGCGCAGGATATCGTCCCCATAGCGCCTGGATATCCCGGGGATCGCCCGGTCGATGATGCCCTTCAGCGGCTCGTCGCCCGGGCGCAGAAGGAAACGGAAACCCTGGCTGTCGACAGGAGCGAAGTTGTCGATGCGCAGGCCCAACAGATAATGGGTTTGCATCAAGTAATGCGAGGACAGCGCATCCCCCAACACCGCGTCGACATCCCCCAGTACCAGCGCTTCGAGCGCGCGCTGGGGCGAATCGAAAAGCTCGACCTTGCTATGGGGATAGACCTCTTGTACCGCCTGTTGCGGAAGATAGCCGACGGTCATTCCCAGAACGCTACCGGCCTGGCCGGGATCGAAGGGCTGGGCCTGCGACGTCACCAGCACCGGCCGGTCGGGCAGGTAAGCCTCGCTGAGCAGCAGGCCATTTTCCCCGCCTTCGACATCGCTGCCCGCGCCCAGCAGGTCGATCTCGCCACTGCGCAAGGCCGCCAGCGCGGATGCCCGCGACGAGTAGGCGCGCACCTTGAGCGGCCGCTCGAACATCAGGGCCAGATAGTCGGCGGTGATGCCCTGGTAGCGGTCGCCATAGAGCACTGACAGGGGCGGATAATCGAGACGCACGACCCCCACCGTGAGCGGCCCCCGCCCTTCCAGCCACTGCCCCGCCCTGGGGTCCAGCCAGGGGTGGCTGCTGGTGGTCATCCGACCGGACAACGCGATGTCTTGCGCGTGAGCCGGAAATATCGGTGAAAGAAAACCCAGCAACAGAATGCCAATAGCTGCGAGGGACCTCAGTAGCATGGGGAACCTTCCTTGAGGTACTTGCGGGATTTGCGGCAGATGGCGATTCGCAGGCGGTCACTGCGGCGCGGTCGAAAATGTCGTGAACTCAATTGCAACTCTAGGTCTTGGCGGCTTTGCCGACGGCAAATAGCCCATCCTAGACCATCAAAGGCAGGGGCTGACAGACGAATACCGCACAATGAGTACGACTGTTTCTTGCCCCTCCATGATTTATCTGAATTGGTCAGCCCAATTAGCGTTGGCTTGACATCCCGACGACTCGGTCACCAACATGCAGCCGACTACACAGCCATGCACAGATACCATGTTCGAACTGAAAGACCTGCCTTCGCGCGAAACCCTCGAGCACTTCGGCAAGCTCTATGACAACCCCGATGTCGAAGGGCTCTATACCTGGCTGGTATGGGCGTCGGCGACGGATGAAATGCTCTCGGCGTTTAATGCCAACCTCGCGCACGAGAATCTTGCCCAAACACCCTTCTTCGTCCTGCTGCTGCTCAAGCGTAACCCCGGGGGGCTCTCGATCGGCGCGCTGGCTGATGGGGTAGCCGTGGCTTCGCAGACGATGACGCGCGCCATCAAGCAGATGGAAGCTGCCGGTCTTTGTACGAAACATCCGGACCCGGACGATGGGCGCTACTGGATCGTCCGGCTGACCCCGGAGGGCGACAGCACCCTTGGCCGGGTGCTACCCAAACACTACGAGTGGGTCGCCAAGTTCATGAGCCACTTCAAAGACGATGAGCGCGAGCTTCTGGTGAAGCTGATGATGAGGGTGGCCCCTGCCCTGCGGACAATGCGCCTGGAAACGGAACTCGGCTGATCGGCCGAGTCTTTTAAAAATCATGTAGCACGCTACACAGCAACCTACAGAAAATTAAACCTTGGGCGGCTCCCTCGCGTCGCGGCCAGTAACGCCGCGACTTCAATGCCCTGGCGCCTCTATTGATCGAGATATGTAGCAATGCACACATCTACACAGGATATGGCTCAACAACCCACAGCGACTTTGCTGGTGCAGATGGTGTTCTGCGCGCTCGCCGTGGTCTCTCTCTTGTATATCCCGGTGCCTATCCTGCCCCTTTTGGCACAGGCCTATCAGTTGCCGCAGGAACAGGCTGGCCTCGCACTGGGCGCCTTCGGGTTCGCATACGCCACGGGTTTTCTGGTGTTCGGGCCTTTGTCCGATCGCCTTGGCCGCAGGACGGTCATGGTCGGCGGCCTGGTGCTGCTGGCCATCATCACGCTGGGGCTCGCATGGGCGCAGACGCCGACCCTGTTCATCTGCGGCCGGGCATTGCAGGGATTCGCCGCCGCCTCCTTCCCGCCCGTGGCCCTCGCCTACTTGTCCGAGCGCGGTACCCCCAAGCAACGTGTGTGGGGGGTGGCCTGGATGAGTACGGCGTTCCTGTCGGCAGGTTTGCTCGGGCAGATCTACGGCAGTCTCGTTGCGGGGCGTTGGGGCCTGGGTTACGCCCTCATGCCACTGGTGGTGATCTATGCCGCGACCGCGTTGCGCCTGGCCACAGTCCCGGAAGGAGCTCGAGCGGTACGTCCGATGGGCTCGATGTGGGAAGGATATCGCCCCATCTTCACCTTGCTCGGTAACCCGGCCCTGCGCCGTGTCTATCTGCCCGCACTCCTGCTGCTGATGTCATTCGTCGCCTTTTACATAGGACTGGATATGCACCTGGGTGAGCTCATCGAAAGCCAGGGCATCAGCAGAATGCAAGCACGTGGCGTGGCGTTGCCGGCGTTTCTCGCGCCACTGCTCGCTGCCAAATTGATTGGTCGCTGGGGAGCCAAGCGGGTCGCGACCACGGGGCTTGGCGTCGCGGCGTTTGGACTGGTGCTCTGTGCAAGCGCCGGTCAAGAACACATTCCCCTGCTGCTGGTAGCCAGTGTCGTTTATGTCGCGGGAGTGGCCATCAGTGTCCCCGGACTGATCGCTCGAATCGCCGCGGCGGCATCGCCCGATGTTCGTGGCCTGGCAGTGTCCTTCTACACCTTCGTGCTCTTTGTCGGGGCGAGCCTTGGACCGTGGCTGGCAAACATCAGTCGTGCCTGGCAGGTGGAATCTTTTCTTCTGGTACTCGCAGCGGGGCTCGGCGCTGCAGCGTTGTACAGCGCTGCACGGGTAGATGACAGCTCCCGTGTGCGCTAGTCGAGCGGCCCTGGTTTCCACGCAGGACGTCAGTGGGAAGCGGGTCTGTTTTTGTAGTAATCCGGTATCGGCCAAACGACCTGCCGAAGGCCCCGGGTATAGAAAGGGAATCCATTGATGGGTATCTACGTTGTAGTTGCAAACCAGTTCGAAGACTTCGCAAGGCATGAAAACGTGATGTCCTACAGCACGCTGCTGCTGGTGCTAAAGACACCGGGACCATCCGTGCTGAGAGGTTGCAAGGTCGTTGCCGGGCAGGGGCTTGGCCGCAAGGAAATTCAGCATGCCTATCGCATGGCGATCGCCAGCGGGCATGCCGATGAATTCGATCATTGGGACCTGTGGACGGGCGCTGAGCTGGCGGGCCAGGAGCTCGCCCACAAGCGCCAGCGCAAGAACGTGCTGATCTCCGTTCCGGAGAGGAACGAGGAAGGCCTCTATACCGCCAGCCTCCTGCTCCATGCCGAAAACGAGCTGATGCTCGACCACCTCACTGGACAGCATGTGCAAGGCATGGTGCTGCTCGAAGCGTGCCGCCAGATGTTCCTGGCGGTGACGGAGCGCTTCCATCTGGACGACTACAAACCGCATAAACGCTACTTCGTCCTCAACGAGATGAATGTCCGCTACACCGCCTTCGCCTTCCCGCTGCCGGCGCAGATCCGCTATCGCTTGATCGACCTGAAGCAACCACGCCCCGACCGCGTCGAAGTGCAGGCGACGATGGAGGTCTGGCAGGGCGAACAATCCGTCACTGGGGTGGATGTCAAGTTCTGCGTCATGGATGCCGAGCGCCTCGGTCTGCGCGAGGCCACGCTCGCCTCGCGCGCCCTGTCCTCACAAGTCGACACCTTGCGCCGCCGCTTGCGCATGACCCCGCACCCGCATGCGCAGTTGATGACCGAGCCGATTCCCACGCTTTGATCCCATCGCCCGCTTGCACCCAGGTGCAAGCGCCTTTCGAGTAATCGTAATGACAGCACGAAGAATCGCTTTCTTCGACGTCGATGAAACCCTCATCGATCTCAAGAGCATGTTCAGTTTCCGAGCGTTCTACTTTCGCTGGCTATGGGGAGAGGAACGTGGCGGTGAGGCGGAAGTTGCCGCTGCCAAACGTATCGATGAGTACGTCAGGAAAGGTTTCGATCGCTCTGCCATCAACACGCTGTTCTACGAAGACTTCCGCGATCACCAGCCCGACCTGGTGGCCGAGGCGGCCCTGGCCTGGTACGTACAGGAAAGGGCGCGCTCGGAATTCTTCATCCTTCCAGTTCTGCGGGCACTTCAGGAGCACCAGGGCAACGGAGACATCGTCGCCTTCGTTTCGGGTTCGGCCGTGGAGTTTCTGGCTCCACTGGCAGCGGAGCTGGGTGTGCCCCATGTCCTGGCAAATCGGCTGGAAACGCGCGATGGGCGCTTTACGGGCCAGCTCATCCCGCCGCAAACCATTGGCCTGGGCAAACAGCAAGCTGCCTTGCGCCTGATGGATACGCTCAGCGTCGATCCAGCCGACTGCTATGGGTACGGCGATCACCTGACGGACCTCCCCCTCCTGATGAGCGTCGGGAATCCTACGGTAGTGGCGGGCGACCCGGCCCTGGTCAGGCATGCGGAGCAACGTGACTGGCCCATCCTCTACCCCGACGCGTCCCTGCATCGAGGAGAACCATGATGTCGTTTCACCCGTTCTCTTTCAGCCGCCTGGCGGTGGTGGCCAGCCTTGCCCTCTGGTTGAGCATCGCCGTACTCAACAACCTCACCGACCCGGAAACCAACCGTTTCCATATCGGCAACACGCTTTCCATGGCGTTGCTGGAAGAAGAGGAACTGCTGGGCGCGGCCCTACGCTGGCGCGCCTGGCCAGCGCACTGGGCCGAAACAGCGCTGTACGCGGTGGCAGGCATCCAGATCGTCGTTTCGATGCTGCTCTGGTATGCGGCATTCGCCTACGCCAAGGCTTGGCGCCTGGGCAGTCGTACCGCGCTGGACGTCGCCCGCAACCGCGCCGTCGTCGCCCTGACCTGCTTCCTGTTGCTGTGGTTCGGCTTCATCTGCGGAGGCCTGTGGTTCGGCTACTGGCTGAAGCAGGGCGCCATTCAATCGGTGCACATGACGCTGATTCTGATAGGCCTGGTGGCACTGCTCTTCGTTCAAGGCGAGCCCCAATCATGGCCAGCTGTACAGCCCGCAGCCCCTGCCACGCCTGGCAGTCAACCACTCGAAAGGAGCCTTCCATGAACTCGCCGGTTCGCACCGCAAGCATTGCCCTCGCCATGGCTCTGGCAGCGATCACTGCCACCGCAAACACCGATTCGCCCAAGGAGAAACCTGCCATGAACCAGCCCGCCACCCGCCCGATCGCAGTGCCTTCCATCTACCAGGAGTCCGCTCGTCGCCAGGTGACTGTCGACGGCGAGCAAGCGCTACTCACCCGCTACGTGCGCAGCGATGGCCGCAACTCAGGACTGGATGGCGAACACTTCAGCACCGTGGTTTCGGACACCGGCGTGCTCAAGGGCTTCGCCAATATGTCGCTGGACCTGGTCGGCAAGCCACTGCCGTCGCGCGAACGCTCCGAGGAAATTGCCAGGCTGTTTCTCGAGCAGCATGCCCCCGACCTGATCGAGCGTATGAAGATCAGCTGGATCGAACCCCACGATGAACCGTTGAAGGTTACGCGCGACGGCCACGAAGAGGTCGTGACCTTGAGCGGCATGAAAGTGAAGGCACGCAATCTGGCCGACGGTCGCTGGTTCTGGATCATCGTCGGCAGCGACGGGAAGCCCATGGTGTTCGAACGCGACATCGTCTGGATCACCTTCCCCGGCAAGCGCCAGACCGAGAAATGGCTGCATGACAGCTGGCTGGCAAAGCAACCAGGCGCTTGGGCCCAGTCGCTCTGACGCCGCCGTCAAGGCCAGGTGAACCATCTTTGGGAGTCAATCATGCGCACCTCCAGTTCCAACAGCCTCAAGCACGCCTTGGCGCTGGTCGCCGTCAGCACGCTGAGCGCCTGCGGCCAGCCCAACCAGGGAGCGAGTACGGAACAACCCCTCCCCGTCGTCAGCGTCGCGGAGGTCGTCGTCCAGTCCCTCGCCGATTGGGACGAATTCTCGGGCAGGCTTCAAGCCCCGGAGTCAGTCGATCTACGGCCACGGGTCTCCGGGCATATCGACCGAGTGCTGTTTCGAGACGGCTCGCTCGTCAAGAAAGGCGAGCTGTTGTTCCAGATCGACCCCAGGCCCTTGCAGGCGGAGGTCAATCGCCTCGACGCACAACTTCAGCAGGCCCGCGCCAAACAGACCCGCGCCGCCAGTGAAGCCCAGCGCGGCGAGAAGCTGAGGGCCAACCAGGCGATTTCCGCCGAGCTGGCTGACGCACGCAAGACGGCGTACCACGAAGCCAGTTCCGCCGTTGCGGCGATCCGCGCCCAACTCGACGCCGCGCGCCTGAATCTGAGCTTCACTCGCATCACGGCGCCCATCGACGGCCGCATCGGTCGCGCGCAGGTGACCGCCGGGAACCTGGTCAATGAGGGGGCCACACTGCTCACCACGCTGGTGGGCACGAAGGAGCTCTATGCGTACTTCGATATCGACGAAGCCACCTACCTGAAGCAGATTCGCCGCATACGAAGCGAAAAGGCCTTCTCCCCTTCCCGTGTGCCGGTGCATTTGGCACTGAGTACCGACGAACGACCCGCGTATGAAGGTCGCCTGGACTTCCTCGACAACCAAGTCAATCCACGTACCGGTACCCTGCAGGCACGTGCTGTCATCGACAACGGCGAAAACGAGCTGACCCCCGGGCTCTACGTTCGCCTGCAATTACCCGCCAGCGACCGCTACCCCGCCACCCTGGTCCGAGACGAAGCGATTGGCACCGACCTGGGCAATCGCTTCGTACTGGTGCTGGGCAAAGATGCGGTGGTGAGCTATCGCGCCGTCCAGCTTGGCCCCAAGGTCGAAGGCCTGCGCGTGATCCGCAAGGGCCTGAAGGCAGGAGACCGCATCGTGGTCAATGGCCTGCAGCATGCCCGTCCCGGTGCCAGAGTTACACCGGAAGCGGTGGCCATGGCGACCGCTGAGGTGCTGGCCCGTTTGACGCGGCTGAATGCCTCTACCGAACCGACGCCTGTCGCACAACAAGGCCCGGAGCGGAGGACATCGCCATGAACATCTCGCAGTTCTTTGTGCGACGCCCGATCTTCGCCATCGTCCTGTCGCTGCTCATTCTGATCGGCGGAATCGTCTCTCTGTTCCAGTTGCCGGTCAGTGAGTATCCGGAAGTCGTGCCGCCCACTATTGTGGTGCGGGCACAATTTCCGGGCGCGAACCCCGACGTGCTCGGCAAGACCGTAGCCTCACCGCTGGAACAGGCAATCACCGGCGTGGAGAACATGCTCTACATGTCCTCCCAGTCGACCTCGGACGGCTCGATGACCCTGACCCTGACCTTCGCGCTGGGCACGGACCTCAATGCCGCGCTGGTCCAGGTGCAGAGCCGGGTCACCCGCGCGACCACCCAGCTGCCTCCCGATGTCCAGCGGCTGGGCGTGACAGTCGACAAGACGTCGCCGGCACTGGCCCAAGTCGTTCACCTGTATTCGCCGAGCGGCCAGTACGACCCGACCTATCTTGCCAACTACCTGACCATTCACGTCATCGACGAGCTGTACAAGATCGAGGGTGTCAGCGACATCCGCCTGCTGGGGATGGGCGATTATGCCCTGCGGGTCTGGCTGGATCCGGACAAGGTGGCTTCCTACAATCTGGCCGCGACGGATGTGATACGCGCCATCCGCGAGCAGAACCGGGAGGTCGCCGTCGGCTCGCTCGGCGCACCGCCAAACGCCAGCGACAACGCCTTCCAGTTGCTCATTAACGCCCGAGGCCGGCTGGTCGACGAGGACGAGTTCGAGCGTATCATCGTGCATGTCGGCGAGCGCGGCGAAATCGTCCGCCTGCGCGACGTCGCGCGCATCGAACTGGGCTCGAGCCAGTACGCCCTGCGCGCGCACCTCGACGGTCGCCCCTCCACCGCCTTGCAGATTTTCCAGGACGCGGATGCTAACGCCATCGAGCTGTCCGACCGGATTCGCAAGCGGATGAGCGAGCTCGCTCAAGACTTCCCACCAGGCGTCGAACACTCGATCGGCTACGACCCCACCATCTTCGTGCGCAGCTCCATCACCGCGGTGGTGTATACGCTGCTGGAGGCCGTCGCGCTCGTCGTGCTGGTGGTCATCCTCTTTCTGCAGACATGGCGCGCGTCGATCATTCCGCTAGCCGCAGTGCCAGTGTCCCTGATCGGCACGCTCGCGGTCATGCAACTGCTGGGCTTTTCCATCAACGCGCTATCGCTGTTCGGCCTGGTGCTGGCTATCGGTATCGTGGTCGACGACGCCATCGTCGTGGTGGAGAACGTCGAACGCAACATCGACATGGGCAAGTCGCCGGTAGAAGCGACCCGCCAGGCGATGAAGGAAGTGACCGGCCCAGTCATCGCCACCGCCCTGGTTCTATGCGCGGTGTTCATTCCGAGCGCTTTCATCTCCGGCCTCACCGGGCAGTTCTACCGGCAATTCGCGCTCACCATCGCGATATCGACGGTGATCTCGGCGTTCAACTCGTTGACCTTGTCGCCCGCCCTGGCCGCGATACTGCTCAAAGGCAAGGACGCACCCAAGGATCGTCTGTCGAAGCTGATCGACCGACTGTTCGGGGGCTGGCTGTTCGCTCCGTTCAACCGACTGTTCCAACGGGCAAGTGCGGGCTATGTCAGCCTCGCCACGCGACTGCTGCGAGCGGGCGCCATCGTCCTGATGTTGTATGTCGGCCTGGTGGGACTGGCCTATCTGGGGCTGGAGAACCCCCCCACAGGCTTCATCCCTCAACAGGACAAACAGTACCTGGTCGCCTTTGCCCAGTTGCCCGAAGGCGCCAGCCTGGACCGTACCGAGGCCGTCATCCTGAAGATGTCCGAGCTTGCCCTGAAGCATCCGGGGGTGGCCAATACCGTGAGTTTCAGCGGCCTGTCCATCAACGGTTTCGTCAATAGCGTGAGCGCGGGGCTCATGTTCATCCCGCTCAAATCCTTCGATGAACGCAAGGACGCCTCGATGTCCGACACCGCCATCGCCCAGGCCTTGGCCGCTGAATATGGCCGGATCCAGGAGGCCTTCGTGATGGTGGTTCCCCCACCGCCAGTGGAAAGCCTGGGCTCTATCGGGGGCTTTCGGGTACAGATCGAGGACCGCGGCAGCCTGGGGGATGAAGCGCTCTACCAGCAGATTCAGTCGCTGGTGGACAAAGCCAGGGCGCTACCCGAACTGGCCGGCGTCTTCTCCAGCTACCAGGTGAACGTCCCGCAGATCGACGCGGATATCGATCGGGACAAGGCAAAGGTCCATGGGGTGGCGATCGACGAAATCTTCGACACCCTGCAGGTCTACCTGGGCTCGATGTACGCCAACGACTTCAACCGCTTCGGGCGGACCTACCACGTCAATGTCCAGGCCGAGCAGGCATACCGCGTGGCGCCGGAGCAGATCGGCAGGCTGAAAGTACGCAACCGGCAGGGCGACCTCATTGCGTTGTCGTCCTTCGTCCGGATACGGGAGTCGGCCGGTCCCGACCGAGTGATGCATTACAACGGCTTCCTGTCCGCCGAGATCAACGGCAGTCCGGCTCCGGGGTACAGCTCCGGCCAGGCCCAGGCAGCCATGGAGCGGCTGTTGCAGCAGGAACTGCCCAACGGCATGGCCTATGAGTGGACCGAACTGACCTACCAGCAGATTCTCGCCGGCAATACCGCCCTGCTGGTTTTCCCCTTGTGTGTGCTGCTGGCGTTCCTGGTGCTGGCCGCGCAGTACGAGAGCTGGAGCCTGCCGCTGGCGGTGGTGCTGATCGTTCCGATGACCCTGCTGTCAGCCATCGCCGGGGTGCTGCTCAGCGGCGGGGACAACAACATCTTCACCCAGATCAGCCTGATCGTATTGGCAGGGCTCGCGTGCAAGAACGCCATCCTGCTGGTGGAGTTTGCCCGGGAGAAACAGCAGCAGGGCCTGGATTGCGTCAGCGCAGTGCTAAAGGCCTGCCATCTGCGGTTACGCCCGATTCTGATGACATCCATCGCCTTCATCATGGGCGTGGTGCCTTTGGTGTTGTCCTCCGGTGCCGGCGCCGAGATGCGCCGGGCCATGGGAGTCGCGGTGTTCTCGGGGATGGTCGGTGTCACCTTCTTCGGCCTGCTCCTGACCCCGGTCTTCTATGTATGGCTGCGTCGCCTGGTGGAAAAACGCACCCAACGGCGCGCCGCCATGAAGAAGGTGTTTTGGGAGGGCAAAACATGAGTCGCCTGCTATCGGCTCTTGGCGGAGGCTGGCAGCCCAGCTGAAGCAGCATTTTTTGTGGAAGGAGAAGTAGCGTTATGAAAGCTCTTGCAGTTGCCTGTGTGTTGGCAGGCTTGGTCAATGCTCTGCCCGCATCGGCGGCAGATAGCCCCATTTCCGCTAATGGAGAAACCTCAGTGGTCACCCGAAAAAACTATCCCACCCTGCCCGAACCGGCCGGCCCCTACTCCGTTTCGGTTCGTCACAACGGCACCCTGTACCTGTCCGGCATGACAGCCTTCGGTACGCCGGCCCAGGGCAAGGACATCACCAGGCAGGCCGAAGCCATATTCGAACAGGTCAAGCGCGTCACCCAGGCCGAGGGGATCGGCATGCGCGACCTTATCAAGGTGACCATCTTCGTGACCTCGATGGACGAAGTCGGCGCATTGCGTGAAGTCCTGTCGAAAAACTATGACGGTGCCTACCCGGCCAGCTCGCTGGTGAGGGTGGCCGGATTGTTCTCGCCAGAGGTCAATATCGAGATCGAGGCGGTATTTGCAGTACCTGGCTGAGTTCCGCCATCGAACCTGTGGAAGGCCCTCATTATATGGTCGGACTCAAACCAGAGCTCGACCAATGCAACACGAGGCAATTCAGCGACTACTGAGGGCGAGTACAACCTGTACTCGCTGAATCTGGTGGCACTCCGCTGCGGGTGAAACTGATCCGCGAGTATTGATATCGCTGATCACTTTATTGCTATCTTGTACGAAGTAGGAGCTAATTCAGACAGGCGCCGCCGGCGACGAACAGGGCCGCCCCAATCGTGCCCGAAGCCACTGCGCTATTCCAAGAGGCTATTGGGCATCGCGCTGATGAATTTGCGCCCCCATATATCAGTGATGAAATATTTTTTGGGCGGTGAAATAAATGCGAAATATTGCCAGTGCGACGGTAATGTATCCTTCGTTTCATCGACTACTGTCTGTTCATGTATTGAGTCAGCTTTTTGAAAACGGATGCTCCCAGTGACTGAACTCAACAACTTCAATGTCCTGCAAGCTAACGTCGCCGAAGCGGTTCTCGGCCAGGATCAGGTGATCCGGCAGATTCTGCTCGGCCTCCTGGCCAACGGCCACTTACTCTTGGAAAGCCTGCCCGGCCTGGCCAAGACCCGCACGGTCAAGGCGTTGGCAAAGCGCCTGGATGCGAAGATGAGCCGTATCCAGTTCACTCCCGATCTGCTGCCATCGGACATCACTGGCGCCGAGGTGCTGCACCAGATCGATGGCAAGAACGAGATCCGGTTCCAGCCCGGCCCCCTGTTCGGCAACCTGATTCTGGCGGACGAAATCAACCGGGCGCCGGCCAAAGTGCAAGCGGCATTGCTCGAAGCCATGGAAGAACGGCAGATCACCGTGGCCGGCAACAGCCATGCGTTGCCGGAATTGTTTATCGTGGTGGCGACACAGAACCCGATAGAACAGGAAGGCACTTACCCGCTGCCGGAAGCGCAGATGGATCGTTTTCTGATGAAAGTCCTGCTCGATTATCCGAGCGTGGAAAACGAGAGCCGGGTGCTGCAGTTGTTGCGTGAAGAAGAATTTGCCTTGGGCGCCAAGACGGTCCCGATGCAGGGTCCAGCGCTGTCGCAGGAGGTGATTTTCGCCGCGCGCCAGGAAGTCAGGACGGTGCACGTATCCCCCGCCATCGACCGCTACCTCATCGACTTGATCAACGCCACGCGCCACCCGGCGGACTACGACGCCGATCTCGGGCGCTGGATCGCCATCGGCGCCAGCCCGCGTGGGGGTATCGGCCTGGACCGTTGCGCCCGGGCCGACGCCTGGCTGCTGGGGCAGGACTTTGTCTCCCCGGACAATGTTCGCGCCGTGGTGCATCCGGTGCTGCGCCATCGTCTGCAACTGAGTTATGACGCAGTGGCTGACGGGGTCACCGCCGACCAGGTGCTGGACCGACTGCTCGATAGAGTCGCGATTCCGGCATGAACGCGGATGGCCGGGTCCATGTCTGTCTGGCGCAATTGATGGCGCTGGAGTTCAAGGCGCGTGACCTGAGCTTTCTCGCTCGTCAGCCGCACGGCAGCATCCTGGCCGGCAACCACGCTTCGCGCCTGCGCGGCCGCGGATTGAACTTCGATGAGCTGCGCCGCTATCAGCCGGGGGACGATCTGCGCCATCTGGACTGGCGCGCGTCGCTGCGTACCGGCAAACCGGTGGTGCGAACCTTTACCGAGGAGCGCGACCGTCCAGCGTTGATACTGGTCGACCAGCGGATGTCGATGTTCTTTGGTTCGCAGCGCAGCTTCAAATCCGCCATCGCCGCCGAACTGGGCGCATTGGCGGCGTGGATGGTGTTCCACGCGGGCGACCGGGTCGGCGGCCTGGTGTTCAACGACCAGCGCATCGACAGCATCGCCCCGTTGCGCAGCCGTAAACGGATCGAGGCCCTGTGCAGTCGCATCACCGAGCAGAATCGGGCACTGCACGCGGCCAATCCGGACGCCGAAGGTGAAGACCAGCTCGACAAGGTCTTGCAGCATTGCCTGGCGGTGGCCGGGCACGATCATCTGATTTGCATCGTCAGCGACTTTGCCGGCGCGGGCGAACGCACCTTGCAACTGATGCGCCAGTTGGCGGCCCACAATGATGTGATTGCGATGCAGGTGTACGACCCCTTGGCGCTGAACCTGCCGCAGAATGGGCGGGTGCTGGTGACTCAAGGCCAATTGCAGGTGGAACTGGCCGTCGAGCACCGCAGCGTCCATCAGCCGCTGGGGGATTTTCTCAGCGGTCGGCTCAAGGATGTCGCGACGCTGCTGCGCAGCAGCCAGGTGCCGCTGATGATGTTCAACACCGCTACCGAGGCGCACGAACAATTGCGCGCCGAACTGGGCAAGCTCGGCGGGGCCCGGCGATGAACCCGAATGTCCCGGGCATTGAACAACTCCAGGAGATCGGCCTGCCCGCCCCGGTCGGTTATGCGCCGCAGACGTGGGGTTGGGCGGTGTTGCTCGGGATGCTGGTCGTGACTGCGTTGCTGGCCAGCGCACGACGGTATTGGCAGTGGCGACGCGATCGCTATCGGCGGGAGGCATTGGCGCGCCTTGCCGAACTGCAAAGCGCCGACGACCGGGTCAGCGCTTTGCGTGAACTTCCGGAACTGCTCAAACGTGTAGCCCTGTCGATGCCCTGCTCCTCGCTCCCGCAAGGTCACATCGGCGCGCTTGGGAACAAGGATTGGCAGGCCTTTCTGGTACGCCACAGCCCGCAGCCGTTGCCTGCCGACTTCAGCCGGCAACTGGCGCAACTGGCTTATGCGCCGGACGCGACGCTACGGGCATTACCCGACGAACAGTGCCAGCAGTTGTTCGACACCTGCAAACGCTGGGTGGAGCGGCACCATGTGGCAGTTTGATTACCCGTGGCTGTTGCTCCTGTTACCGCTGCCCTGGCTCGGCTACCGCTTCCTGCCCGATTATCGCGAAGCCCGCAGCGCCTTACGCGTGCCGTTTTTCGACGCCATGAGCCGTGCGGTGGGCCAGGCGCCGAGCCAGGCCGGTACGCGCAGCAATCGCTGGCAGCTGTTATTGAACCTGTCGATCTGGGTGCTGTTGCTGCTCGCCGCCGCCCGCCCAGTGTGGCTGGAGAACCCCATCGAGCGGCAGAAGCCGGTGCGCGACCTGATGCTGGCCCTCGACATTTCCCAGTCAATGGAAACCAGCGATTTCACGGATGCCAACGGCCAGAAAATCAATCGTCTGGCGGCGGTCAAGGAGGTGGTGCAGGGTTTCATCGACAAACGCAAAGACGATCGCCTGGGCCTGATCGTCTTCGGCAGCGGCGCCTATCCGCAGGCACCGCTGACGCTGGATCACGCCAGCCTGTCGTTGTTGCTGGACGAGACCGGCATCGGCATGGCCGGCCCCAACACGGCGATTGGCGACGCCATCGGCCTGAGCCTGAAGCTGTTCGAGCAGGCCCGCGAACAGGAAAAAGTGCTGATCCTGCTGACTGACGGCAACGACACCAGCAGCGCGATCACGCCGGATCACGCCGCGTCGATGGCCGCCGCCAGAGGCGTGGTGATCCATACCATCGGCATCGGCGACCCTGGCGCCGAAGGCGAAGCCAAAGTCAACCTGCAAGGTTTGCAGCAAATCGCCCAGGCCACCGGCGGCCAGTTCTTCCGCGCCGAAGACCGCAGCGCACTGGATCAGGTTTACAGCGCCCTCGACCAGCTCACCCCGCATCAAGTGAAAACGCTCAGCCACCGGCCCAAGAAAGATTTGTTCTGGTGGCCGCTGGGCGCGGCGATCGGTTTGCTTGCGCTCTTCCATGTGTGCGCCCTGCTCCGTTCGCGCCTGACGCTCGCGCGTCAACCGGAGGCCTGAGATGGAGATCAACTTCGGCGACTTCCATTTCCTGCGTCCGCTATGGCTGTTGCTGGTGCCTTTCGGCGCGCTGCTGCCGTGGCTCTGGCACCGCCATCGGGATGTGCAACGGCGTTTACGCAGCCTCATCGCCGGGCATTTATTGCCCTATTTGCTGATTACGCCACAGGACCGCCAGCGCTTTCGGCCCGTGCACCTGATCTGCGCGTTGTGGGTCCTGGGCGCCATTGCCGCTGCCGGCCCGACCTGGGAACAGGACCGCCCGGATTTTCTGGAAAACCGGGCACCGTTGATCATCGCCATCGACCTGTCGCCATCCATGGACGCCAACGACGTAGCGCCCAGCCGGCTGGAGGCCGCCAAACACAAGCTGCATGAGCTGATCCAACGCCGGCCCGGCGCCCATAGCGGCTTGATCGCTTACGCCGGCAGCGCCCACCTGGTGTTGCCGCCGACCGACGACCCGGCTCTGCTCGACACCTTTATTCAGGCGCTGAGCACCGACCTGATCGCCAGCCGGGGAAAAAACGTGGGCGCCGTCATCGAGCAAGCCAAACGCCTGCTGGCCGCCGAGAAAAGTCCGGGCACGCTCTTGCTGATCACTGACGGCGCCGACACGTCCCAACTCGACGCCCTGGACAAGCAACTGGACGACAGCGCGCTGCAAGTGCTGATTCTGGCGGTGGGCAGTGAGGACGGCGGCATCATTCATGACGCCAGCGGCCAGCCGCGCACCGACAGCAACGGTCGCCCCGCGCTCGGCAGTTTCGACCAGGCCGCGCTCAAGCAACTGGCCTCGGCCGTGGATGCGCCATTGGGCAGCCTGACCCTCAACGCCGACGATCTGGACTGGATCGAATTGCACGCCCAACGGCATTTCCAGCGTGCCGGCGCGGAACAGGAACTGCACTGGAAAGACGCCGGATACTGGCTGTGCTGGCCGCTGCTGCTGATCGCTTTCTTCGGGGTGCGCAAGGGCTGGAGCCTGAACTGGGCAGCGGGTTGGGTGCTGGCCCTGGGCATCGGACTGCAACCGGCACCGGCTGAAGCCAACGCCCTGATCGATGCTTTCTTCACCCCGGACCAGCAAGGCCGTTGGGCATTCGAGCATGAGCGTTTCCCCCAGGCCGCCGCCCGTTTTGTCGATCCGTACTGGAAAGGCATTGCCGCCTACCACGCCGCCGATTTCGACGTGGCGCTGGCCAGTTTTGCGCGACTGCAAACACCCCAGGCGTATTTCTACCTGGGCAATATTCAGGTGCGCCGCTTCAAGTTCGATGAAGCGATTGCCGCCTATACCCAGGCACTGAAGCTACAACCGCAGTTCCCGGAAGCGACCGCCAATCTGGCGTTGGCGATTGCGTTGCAGAAAGACACCGAAAGCGCCGAACAGAACGCGCCCCAGGTCAAACCCGACGAAGTCAAAATGGACAAGGCGCCGGGCAAGGGGCAGAGCAAACCTCTGGAAACCGCGCAAGCGGCTTCGGATGAGCAGTGGTTACAGAACCTGAGCACGTCGCCGGCGAAATTCCTGAAGCAGAAGTTCAGCTTGCAGGATCAGGCAGGGAGCCAGCCATGAACGGCCTGCTAGAGCGAGCCCACAATGGCGGCGCTGCCATCGCTAATAGAATCGGCGCCCTATGCCTCTGCCTGCTCGCCACCACCGCGCTGGCCGCCGAGCCCCAACTGCGGATCCAGGCCAGACTGCAACCTGCCGGCCCGGTCATGGTCGGCGGCATTCTCGAGCTGCAACTCGATGTCCTCACCGACAGCTGGTTTACCGATGCCCCTGTGCTGCCCGACCTGAAGCTGCCCGGTGCGCTGGTTTCACCGCCAGACAGCCGCGCCCAGCACATTAACCAGACGTTGGACGGCGCCGCTTTCAACGGCATGCGCTACCGCTACAGAATCAGCCCAAATCTCGCTCAAGGCTTCGACATCCCGGCACTGACCGTGCGCGCCAGACCGGCACAGGCCAGCGCCGAATTAAGCGCGCGCAGCCAACCCCTGCATTTCGGAGCCGTGCAACCACCGGGGTTCAAACCCGGCGAACCGGTGCTGGTGGCACAAGGGCTGCGCCTGACTCAGCAAGTCATCCCTTCGGCCACGCCGCTGAAGGTGGGCGACAGCCTCACCCGGCAACTGACCTTGCAGGCCGACGGCGCCCTGGCCATGTCGCTGCCGGCGCCTGCGCTGGCCAATGTCGAAGGCCTCAGCCGCTATCCGAAAGCGGCGCAGGTCATCACCCTCGACGACGGTCGCGGCAATTTCAACGGTGGCCAGAGGATCGACGCCGCGACCTATCGGATCGACACCGAAGGCCGCCACCGCTTGCCGCCCATCGAGTTGAAATGGTGGGATTCAAGCAGCCAGCAGACCCGCACCGCGCAAGTCCCGGCCGTGGTCATCGACGCTGTGGCCAACAACACGTATCGCCCGTTTTTTTCTATCGCCGAAGACTTGAAAGAGCTCGGCCAGCAAAGCCGCCGGCATCTGTCTGGGCGTTGGTTGGGGCTGGCAGCGTTACTGTTTGCGCTAAGCGCACTGGGCTACTTCGCCCGCCCGTTCGGACACCGGGCCTACGTTGCCTGGCAGTCTCGGCGCCGCGCAAGGCAGGCCGCCTGGCTGCAGTCCGCCGACTACGCCTGGCGGCAGATTCCGGCACAAATCGCTGCCAGGCCCGCGCAATTGAGTGCCTTGTACCTCTGGGCCAGACGCCGGCGCATGGGCCTGGAACTGAATCCCCTCGACCCCCGTCTGACAGATGTGCTTCGCGCCTGTTACGGCCGTGAACCGAGCGAGGACCAGGCGCTGCGCCAACTCAAGCAGTGCTTGGCTGCGCTGCGTAACCTGGCCGGACGCAGCAAGGGCCCGGCAGCTCACGCGTTGCGCCCCCTTAACCCCGTTCCCGAGAAGCAACGCCCATGAGCGACCCGATATCGTTCCTGGACTACCATGGCCTGACGCCGGATAAAGGAGCGGTCAGATGACTCGCCTGCGCAACGGGTTAGCCAGCCTGCGGGGTGACCGCGGTGACGCCTTCGTCGAATATCCGTGCGCGCATCGATCGGACCCGCGCGGCGGTAGATGCAAAAAATGCTGAAAAAATCAAAGCTGCACTGGCTGCCAATCAGGCCCTGCCCGAGCGTCGTTCGCCTTCACCGGCGAGCGGCTTATTTCGCTAGAACATGCATAAGGCAATCCGCAATGTCCTCACGTGACGCCAGCAAGTCATCGGCCGTACCCGCCCCCCGCTCCGCCGCCTCCCTGGCCTTGCGGGTCCCTGCCCTGCTGCTGTTCGTTTCCGGCGCTGCGGCGCTGGTGTATCAGGTGCTGTGGATCAAACAGCTGTCGCTGGTGGTGGGCGTCGAGGTGTACGCCATTACCACCGGGATCAGTGCGTTTTTTGCGGGCCTGGCCTTGGGCGGCCTGGTCTTCGGCCGCTGGGCGGATCGCTCGCGGCAACCGGTGCTGCTCTATGCGGGGCTCGAAGTGCTGGTCGCGGTGCTGGGTGTCGGTACGACCTTTGCGATGAGCCTGGCGGCGGGTCCTTTCGCCTGGCTGGAACAGCATGTCGGGCTGTTGGCCTGGGTGCTGCCGTTTGCCCTGGTGGGCCTCCCTGCGTTGTTGATGGGCGGCACGCTGCCGGTGCTGGTGCGCTCGCTGGCCACCGACCCGCAGCAACTGGGCAAGGCCGGCGGCCAGCTCTACGCCGCGAACACCGCCGGCGCCATTGCCGGCACCCTGCTCGCCGCGTTCGTGCTGATTGCCACCTTCGGTGTGCGCGGCAGCGCGTTGGTCGCAGCGATCTTTAACCTGCTGGCCGCTGCGGGAGCCTTGTGGTTCCAGCGGCATCGCTCGCTAGCGCTAGAGGCCCCGGCCCGGCACCCCGCGGACAAAGCGCCGGATCGGCTCGCCTTGTGGCTGTATTCGATCGCCGGCGGCGTGGCCCTGGGATACGAAGTGGTCTGGTCGCAGTCCATCGTGCAGTTCATGAGTACCCGTACCTACGCTTTTGCCGTGGTGCTGGCCACGTACCTCACCGGGCTGTTCATCGGCAGCGCGTTACTGGCCCGGCGGGTGGATCGACTGCGCGATCCCTGGGGCGCATTCGGCGTGTTGATCGCCGGGGCCGGGTTGATCGCCTTGCTGGAAATCGCTTTGCTCGGACGCTGGCTGGTGCTCTTGCAATCGCAGGCCGAAATGGCCGTGCTGGCGATGGGCGGCAGCAATCTGCTGGGCATCAGCGCTCGGTTTGCAGTGGCGGCGTTGAGCATCGTATTCGTGCCGACCTTGTTGCTGGGCGCAGCGTTTCCCCTGGCGCTGCGCTTGAGCGTCGGCCGCGAGCGGGTCGGTCGGGATGTCGGCGCCGTGGTGGCGTTCAATACCCTGGGCGGCATTATCGGCGTGATGCTCTGCGGCTTTGTGCTGGTGCCGTTACTGGGGCTGGTCCGGACGCTGGGACTGCTGGCGATGGTCGCCGCCGCCATTGGCTGGTTCGCGGTTCGCAAAGGTCATGGCGTGAAGAAAGGCCGGCGCCAGGCGGTGGTCGCCATCGGCCTGCTCTCGGTGGCCGTGGCCGTCTTGACTCCGATCGACAAACTCGCCGGCCTGCTCCCCGGCGCTCGTAAAGGGACATTGGCGTTCTACGAAGAAGGACGCGGCGGCACCGTCGCGGTCGTCACCCAGGGCAAGGGGCAGAACAGCTTCCAGCGCTTGTACATTCAGGGCGTTTCCAACACCGGCGACGCCATGCCATCGCTGCGCTACATGCGCCTGCAGGCCTTGCTGCCGCTACTGATCCATAACGGCGAGCCGCGTTCGGCGCTGGTCATCGGTTTCGGCACGGGCATTACCGCCGGCGCCCTGACCCGCTATCCGGGGCTGGAACATCGCGTCGTCGCCGAATTGCTGCCTGCAGTGGTCAAGGCGGCGCCCCTGTTCAAAGGCAACTTCAACGCCGCCGATTCGACGGTGGATATCCGCCTGCGGGACGGCCGCCAGGAATTGCTGCGCAGCCCGCAAGACTACGACCTGATCACCCTCGAACCGCCACCGCCCTCCGCTGCCGGGGTGGTGAACCTGTACTCCCGGGACTTCTACCAATTGGCCGCCAGTCGCCTGGAGAAACAGGGGCTGGTCGCTCAGTGGCTGCCGTTGCCGACCCAGAACATCGACGATTCGCGCTCGCTGGTGCGCAGCTTCCTCGATGTGTTCCCCTACGCCACCCTGTGGACCAGCGAGTTCCACGAAATGCTGCTGGTGGGATCGCTTGCCCCCATCGAGCTGGATGCCGCGAAAATCAGCCAGCGCTTCCAGCAGGACACCGTGCGCAGCACGTTGCAGGATGTGGGCATCGGCTCAGCGCCCGCCCTGCTGGCGACCTGGGTGACCGATCGCGCCGGGCTGGAACGTTTTGCCGCCGATGCCCTGCCCGTGACCGACGACCAGCCGCGGATCGAATACGCCCCGTGGGTGCGCGCCAAGGAAATCAGCCGTGTACTGCCGGCCCTGCTCGACTTGCATCAACCGCCCGTGCTGGTGAATGCCGATGCGGCATTTGTCGAGCGCATGAAGGTCCATCGGCAACGCTTGATGCAGTTCTATCGGGCGAGCCTGCACGCTTATGACGGTGACCGGGATGCCTGGGCCAGGGATGTGCGCGAAGTGATGCGCGGGGATGGAGGCAACCCGTATTTCCGCTGGTTCGTCAGCCCGAAAAGGGATGAATGAGCCCAGCAGTCGGATCACACTGTCACTTGCACGCCGGACCTCCGGCAAACTGCGTCAAGTTGAACGCGCGCCTTAGGGCAAACGCACCTGGACCACGGAAGTCGTAATGCCAAAACCTAAAAATAAAGCAAAAAGCCTGATACCTGATTCGCAACCGAACCTGATCAAGCGTTACCTGTTTCCCGTCACCATCGGCGTATTGCTCCTGGCTGTAGCGGGCATCGGCTGGTTTCTGTTCAGCAGTACGCCGGCCGTCCCGAAACCCGCCACCGTCAGTATGCCCGCGGCTCAGCCGGCCAAAGCGCAGCCGGTGGCGATGGCCCCGGCGACCATGGTCGACGAACAGCAATGCCAAGGCTGCCACAATGAGCAGGCCAAGGACTGGCAAGGCTCCCATCACCAATTGGCGATGCAGGAGGCCACTGCCGAGACGATGCTGGGCGACTTCAATAACGTCACCTTCAAGGCGGAAAAAGAAACCACCCGTTTCACGCGTAAAGGCGGCGAATTCTGGGTCAACACGCCCGGCCTCGACGGCAAGAACGCCGACTACAAAGTCGCCTACACCTTCGGTATCGCACCGTTGCAGCAGTACTTGATCGAGGTGGGCGAAGGTCGCCTGCAAGCGCTCGGCGTGGCCTGGGATACCGAGAAGCATCGCTGGTTCCACCTTTATCCGGGCCAGGGCGTCAACTTCAAGAACCCGTTGCATTGGAGCAAGCCGAGCCAGAACGCCAACTTCATGTGTGTCGAGTGCCACACCACCGGTTTCAAACGTGACTTCGATGCGGTCAGCAACACCTTCGACAGCCACTGGAACAGCCTCGGTGTCGGTTGCCAGGCATGCCATGGCCCGGCCTCCAATCACCTGGAATGGACGGCGAAAAAAGCGGATGTGCTCCACGCCGGTTTTGCCGTCGACCTCAAGGACAAGGACGCCACCGTCGAGATCGAAACCTGCGCCCGCTGCCATTCGCGCCGCGCGCCGCTGGCGGATGGCTACATCGTCGGCAAACGGCTGATGGACGACTACCTGCCCAGCCCCCTGACCCGCGAGCTGTATGCGCTGGACGGCAAGATCAAGGATGAAGTGTTCGAGCACGGCTCTTTCGCCCAGAGCAAAATGGCCGACAAGGGCGTGCGCTGCAGCAACTGCCATAACCCCCACAGCAATCAACTCAAGGCGCCGGGCTCCGGCGTATGCCTGCAATGCCACAACAGCGCGGGCAAAACCGCGGTGGAAGGCGTCGATGGCAAGGGGCTGCAAGCCAAGAACTACGACTCCATCGAACACACCCGCCACACCATGGGCCAGCCGGGCTCGCAGTGCGTGGATTGCCACATGCCCGGCAAGTTCTACATGGGCAATGACTTCAGGCATGACCACAGTTTCAGCATTCCGAATCCCGAGCGCGCGAAAAGACTGGGTACGCCGGACGCCTGCCTGACGTGCCACCAGGGCAAGGCCGGCGACAAGGTCACCGAACAGTTCAAGCTCTGGAACAGCGCCAGCGCCGCGCAGGCCCCACGCTATGACGAAAGCCTGTGGCTGATTCGCAACGGCCAGCCGGGGGCGGCGCAAGCCTTGTACGAGCAGTTGCAACGGAGCAATTTGCCGGCGATTCAGCGAGCGACCCTGCTGGCCGAGCTGGCGCTCTACCCAAGCGAGCAGGCGTTGAAACTGGCAACCAGGGACTTGAGCAACCCGGCCCCGCAAGTGCGCGAAAGCGCCGTCCGGGCGATCAGCGCGCTGCTGCCGCCGCCGGAGCGTGTGTCGCTGTTGACCCCCTTGCTGGACGATCCGGTGAAAGCAGTGAGGATCGTTGCCGCCCGGGATCTGCTCAGTGTGGCGCGCAATGGCCTGCAAGGGGCCCAGATCAGCTGGAACGCAGCGATCGGCGAATACGAAGCGGTGCAAAAGAGCCTGCTGGAACGGGCCGAGGCCAACCTCAACCTGGCGATGCTCTATCAGGCCAGCGGGCGCAATGGCGAAGTCGAAGCGCTGCTGCGCACCGCCCTCAAACGCGACCCGGACTTCTACCCGGCCCTGGTGACGCTGGTGCAATGGCTGGAGGCGAACGGACGCGGCCAGGAGGCGCAGACGCTGCTGTCGCAGCGCCTGAAAGAACAACCAGATGCCGCGCTGCTGCAACACACGCAAGGCTTGGTGCTGATCCGTGCCGGTAAAACCGCCCAGGCCATGCCTGCCCTGCGCAAAGCCGCAACGCTGGAGCCGCAGAATGCTCAGTACGGCTACGTGCTGGCGGTGGCGTTGCACGACAGCGGCAAGGTCGATGAAGCCTGTGAAGAGCTGGAGCGCCTGTTGAAAGTACAGCCGGCCAACCGCAATGCGCGGCTGTCGTTGATCCAGTACTACCTGGATAACGGCCAGGAACCGAAAGCCCAGGTGCTGTTGCAAGGCTGGAAGAAGATGAACATGGGGGATCCGGCGCTGCAGTAATCGCACGCTCAGCCATCGCCTGGGGAGGGAAACGGTTTGCCCCCCAAAGCGTCGAATCCGCTTCCCGGGTCATAAAGATGACTCAAGGCAGGACGATCGATGAGGGCGATGGCTGGCCAGCAGGCCGGAGATCGAAAGCAGGTAAGCGGTTTTCTGCCTCACGGCAGACCGGCTAGCGGCTGCAAGGCACACAACGCAAGCCTGATCTAGACTCGTGATTATTCCGATTCTGTTCGCTTGCCGCCGTGTGATCCCCGACGCCTCTCAAGGAAAGCCGCATGAACTCGATGCACATGCGCCGTACTTCGCCCTTACGCCTGCATGGACTGCTGGCGCTCTGCGCACTCTGTGTATCGAGTGGCAACAGTTGGGCGGGCGGCATCATGATTTACGAGGCAGGCCAGGAAGGCAACGGCCTGGCCAACGCCGGCGCCGCCGCACTGGCCGACGATCCCAGCGTGCTGATGAGCAACCCCGCCGGCATCACGCAATTGGCCGGTACGCAGATCAGCGCCAACGCCCAGGTGATCCTCGGCAGCCTCGGTTTCTCCCGCGACGCCAACAACCAGTTCGATGGCAACGAAGGGGGCAACGCGCTGCAATGGCTGCCCGGCGCCAGCTTCTTCATCAGCCATCAGATCAACGAGCGCTCGGCCGTGGGTTTTGGCATGTATGGCAACTTTGGCCTTGCCCTGGACTATGACGACGATTGGGCCGGCCGTTATTTCACCCAGGAAGCCGCCGTCATCGGCGTGTCGTTTCAACCGACCATTGCCCACCAGTTCACCGACCAGCTCTCGGTCGGTATTGGCCCGCGCATCGTATACGGCTACTACCGCACCGAGATGGCCATCGACAACAACCTCCTCGGCATGCTCGACCGCCCGGACGGCCAACTGGAATACAAGGACACCGATGTCGGGACGGGGGTCAACCTCGGCTTGCTCTATCAACTCGATGAACGCACGCAGATCGGCCTCGCCTACACCAGCAAGGTGAAGCTGGAGTTCAAGGACAGCCCCCAGGTGCGCGATGTCAGCAACCCCATTATCAACACCGCCCTGCGCCGTCTCGAGGTCGACGCCCTGGAACTGGACATGAACGTGCCGCAGACGGTGCTGCTGAGTGTGGCGCATCGGCTCGACCCGCAGTGGAAGCTGCTCGGCAGCCTCGGCTGGCAGGACTGGAGCGACTTCGGTGAGATTGGCGTGGAAGTCGACTCCAACGCTGGCGGCGTCGACCGCACGGTCAACCGCAAATACAAGGACACCTGGCATGCCTCCGTCGGCGCGCAGTACCAGGCCACTCCGAAACTGCGCTGGAACATGGGGCTGGGCTACGACAGCTCTGCCGTGGATGAAAAGGATCGCACCGTCGACAACCCGATGGGCGATACCTGGCGGCTGGCGACCGGCGTCAACTATCAAGTTGAAGAAGGATTGGATCTGCACCTGGCCTACACCCTGGTGTGGCTAGGCGACATGGACGTCGAACAGACCAAGGCACGCTCGGGCACCACGCTCTCCGGTACCTACCGTAATAGCGCGTTGCACATCATCGGGGGCGGCGCCACTTGGCGCTTCTAGCATTGACATGCGCCAGCGCCGACTGACAGCACACGGCGCTCCGCTCGGAAGATGAATGGTCGATCAATACACGGCGAACCACTGCAGATAGAGCTAACTTTATAAATCAGCACTGCCAACCCGGCCTCCTTATAGCAGGTGACCTGCCGTGGAAAAGATCGCCCGAAAGTTAATCGAATCCTCTGTAACCCGCCTAGCTGGAGCAGGACTTGTACTGATCGTCGGATTTGGCGCCGCGACAGCGGCGCATGCCGATGAAGCCTATGCCAAAAGCTTGCTCAAGAACATGTCCGATTATATGTCAGCGCAAAAGGACATAGCCTTCAACTATGACACCCTCCTTGAAGTGGTCACTAAAGATCAGCAACGACTTGCCTTGGCGGGCTCCGGCACTGTCGTTATTCACCGACCTGACAAACTGCGGAGTACACGCTCCAGCGGGTTTGCAGACATCGAGATGGTGTTTGATGGCAAGACGTTAACCTTGATCGGAAAAAGCAAAAACATTTACACGCAGATCGAAGTCCCCGGCACGCTTGACCATCTACTCGATGTACTAAGAGACAAATACAACAGGCCGCTTCCCGGCGCAGATCTGTTCATGTCAAACCCTCAAGAACAATTGATGTCAGGCGTGAATGACATTAAAGATTTGGGTAGTGGTGTGATTGGCGGTGTCGAATGCGATCATCTGGCTTTCAGGAAGAAAGACATTGATTGGCAGATATGGATTGCCCAGGGCGACCAACCCTACCCTTGCCGTTATGTCATCACTTCAAAACTGATTGCTGGAGGTCCGCAGTACAGCATCCAACTGAGTGGCTGGAAAAGCAGCGCTGCTGTTGCGCCTGATGATTTCACCTTCAACAACGCGACAAATGCCAAAAAAATCGAGCTGAAAGATCTGCCCAACGCCGAGGACTTGCCCAGCAATTTTGTGCGAGGAAAAACCAAATGAACCTCATGATGAAATCGGCCGGCTTCCTTCTGACAGGATTCGTTCTGATGTGTGCCCTTGAACTTGGCGAGACCTTGTCCATCCCTGGCGTGCACAGCATCATCCCTCCAGCCGAGGCTGTCGTGGGTCGCCCTCTCACCCCCGTCAGCGTTGCCGGCGTAGCACGCCGCACGGCACGGCGAAATGACTAGGGAGCGCTGACCCGCACGCTTCGCCCCCCTCATTCAGCGCGGAGAGGTCGTAGTGGTGACCCACCCGACCTCCCCGCATTAGCCCGGGCCGTAGCAACCTGACCTGGAGTCCGGACTTGGCGCCTATCTCAACTGGCCTGTGAGCGTACTACACGAACAGGCACCGATTTATAAGAGGGCGTTCCACTTTCGACGTCGATGTAGTTCAGCGGGACCAGTCGGTTGGCTTCTGGGTAATAAGCACCGATCGAACCTTGGGAGATTTCGTATTCGATTGCGGTGATTTTTTCATACCTCAGCGTTCTGTCCTGAGAGACCGTTTCGATATCGACCAGATCACCGTGGGCCAGGCCGCGAGCGTCCAAGTCAGCCCGATTCATGAACAAAACGTCGCGTCGGCCAAACACGCCTCGGTATCGGTCATCCAGGGCATAAATGGTGGTGTTGTATTGGTCATGGCTACGTAGCGTGATCAGCCGCAGGACATCATCGCCGTCAACCTTCTGGTCTTCATACAATCCGGCAAACACAAAAAACTCAGCCTTTCCCGAAGGGGTGGCCCAGACGCGTTCAGCGGCTGGAAGCGGCATGCGGAAACCACCAGGAACCCGAATCCGCGCATTGTATTGCTCGAAGCCTGGCACGGTTTTCTCGATCAGATCACGGATCCGATCGTAATCCGCCACGAGTTCCAACCAGGACACCCGAGTGGTCGGGAGAGTGGCATGGGCAATGCCCGCAATGATCGCCGGCTCCGAACGCAGGGAGCCAGACGCGGGGGAGAGTTTGCCTGCCGAGGCGTGCACCATTGACATCGAGTCTTCAACGGTAATCGACTGAGGTACGCCATTCTGCATATCCACCTCGGTCCGGCCCAGGCAAGGAAAGAGGTAGGTTTCCTTGGCCACCAGAAGGTGCGTGCGGTTGAGTTTGGTGCCGATGTGGACACTCAGGTCCAACGTGCCCATCGCCGGAAAACACTGCTCAGGATCCGGTAGCGCGACAGCAAAGTTGCCCCCCAGGCAAATCAGCGCCCTGGAGGAGCCGTCAACCATCGCCTGCATGGCTTTTACCGCGTCATGACCATGCGCGGTCGGTGGCTTGAAGCCGAATGCCTGTTCAATGTTCTGCAGAAAACCAAGTGACGGTTTCTCTGTGATGCCGACCGTCCGGTTACCTTGCACGTTCGAATGCCCACGTAACGGACAGATACCGGCGCCCTGCTTGCCGATGTTGCCCCGCAGCATCAGCAGGTCGCAGATCAACCTGACGTTCGCGGTACCTTCATTGTGCTGAGTGACGCCCATGCCATAGGTGACGATGGTGGCATTGGACTTTGCATAGGCTGCCGCCACGGTTTCCAAGTCGGCCTGCTGCAGCCCACTGGCTTGTTCGATAGCGGGCCATTGGGTGGCGTCCAGGTCAGCCACCAAGGCGTCAAAGCCCAGGGTATGACTGGCGATGAACTCATGGTCCAGCACTTGGCCGACGCTGCGCTCCAGCTCCAGCAGCGCCTTCATGATGCCTTTGATTGCGGCAGCGTCGCCTCCGGCTTTGACTTGAAAATACGCAGACGCGATCGGGGTGGAGCCATAAGTGGCCATTTCAACCATGTTCTGAGGATCGGCAAAACGCTCAAGGGCTCTTTCGCGAAGCGGATTGAACACCATGATAGGAACCTTGCGGCGCGAAGCTTCATGCAGCGTCCCCATCATGCGGGGGTGGTTGGTACCAGGATTGTGGCCGATGGAAATGATCAGCTCGCAAAGGTCGAAGTCGTCCAGCGAGACCGTCCCCTTACCGATGCCGATGGAGCGCGGGAGCCCGACGCTGGTTGGCTCGTGGCACATGTTCGAGCAATCTGGAAAGTTGTTGGTCCCATATTCCCGAGCGAACAACTGATAGAGATACGCGGCCTCATTGGAGGCTCTGCCGGAGGTATAGAACTCTACCTGGGCGGGATCCAGCCCTCGGAGTACCTCGCCGATTCGCGTGAACGCGGTTTCCCACTCGATGGGCCGGTAGGTATCGCTGACACGGTCATAGACCATGGGGTGAGTCAGGCGCCCAAGGTCTTCCAGCTGATAATCGCTGAGGTCCAGCAGCGAGGTCACCGTGTGGCTGGCGAAAAACTCTGGAGGGGCTCGTTTGCTGGTTGCCTCCCAGGTCACGGCCTTGGCACCGTTCTCACAGAACTGAAAGGTGGATTTATGTTCTTTGTCAGGCCAGGCGCAGCCTGGACAGTCGAACCCATCAGGCTGGTTAGTGTGTAGCAGGGTGATAGGCGCCTTCAGCGAATCCCACTGCTCTCGTACCGCTTTCGCGGTGGCTTTGAGCGCTCCCCATCCACCCGCTGGGCCGTCATAGTCATGAATACCTGGTACTTCACGTCGATTGCTCATGGGGGCTTCCTCGTAAAATTCCTGCCAGCCTGGCCAGCGTCGAAGGTATCTGCATCTACATCCGCAGTAGTCCTTGGAGTGATATTTCTTGATCTGGCTTAATAAAACGAAAAGAGTCTGGCACCGCCACTTTCGCCTGTCAAAATCAATTAACCAGTAGTTGCCAGCCTGGCAAAATGGCATCACCCAGTACAATAACGTTCAAACTTACAGCCCTGGAACCAGCCTATATAAGCGTGACACTCACTCCGTGTGCATTTCATAATATGCCCTCGGATCAATAACTTGCACGAGCATTTAAACGTGTCGCTGGAGTTACTTTGCAGCGATCCAGCGTTGGAACTAGCGTGCTATCAACGCTCCTGCTCCAGCTGCCCATGAGTTGCATCTCCGTCGTGGTGACGGGTCATGGCCAGATTATTTCAGCCAGCCATCTGCGCGTGAACCCCTGGCATGGATAGCATGAAACTCCCTTCCCTTCCTATCATTTTGCGATACGTATTTTTATCAGGGTAAGTGCTATCCTCTGGAACCCGCTCTACTTGAAATGACGGCGCGCTCCACTTCGACATTTTTCGTTTGATGCAGGGAACCGGCAATGAAGGCCTGTATCTAAGCGCCTTGCCTGTACCCATCACCGAGGATGCAACATGGAAAACCACAATGACTTGTTAAACCTGGCTTTATCCTTTAGGCAAAGTTACAGATCCTTGATTCCCTTGGCCGGAAGCAAAGACGAGGTTGGCAAAATTGACGACGTCGACATCAAGGCGCAATCTCCTGATCGGCTGATACCCACAAAACTCTATCAGCCGATCGATGATAAAAATGAAGCCGTCATTTTATTTGTTCATGGTGGTTGGTGGATTTCCGGGGACCTTGAAACCCATGATGTCATGATCAGGTACATCGCCAACAAGCTGAATGCAGCTACTTTATCGGTTGGCTACAGGCTTGCCCCGGAGAACCCGGCCCCAGCGGGGTTGAACGATGTCATCGCCTCATTCCACTGGCTAAAGGAGAACATCGGCAAAGGGAAGAAAATAATCCTTATCGGCGACAGTGCTGGAGGAAATATTGTATCGAGCATCAGCCATCTCTTGAAGAAAGACGAAATTAGCGCCTGCTGGATGATCTACCCAGTGCTGGATGTCAATATCGATGAAACATCATTGACGCGAGCGTTGAGCAATAGTTTTCCTGATTTAAAGGTGCTGAACATGATAAAGCACAGTTACATCAGCGAAGCTTATGACGAAAAAGATCCCCTTGTGTCTCCTATCTATGGAGAACATAGCAATCTACCTCCCTCCTTGATATCGGTTGGCGATAACGACCCCCTTGTCGATGCTGGATTGAAGTATGCCGATGCCTGCGAAGGAACTGTAATAAAAGTCTACAAAGGCCAAAGACATGGATTTATTCAGTTCTTCAAGGATGAAGAAGAACACCCTTTGGGGTACCAGGCTATCAATGAAGGCATAGACTTCATAAAAGAAGCGATAACGTCCAAATGACGCAAGTAGCCAGCATCGTTACATGCCAATCGAAAAGAGCTGTTGATCACTAACGTGCGCAAAATCAGAAAGCCTCTTGACATGACAAGGGGCTTTCTGGCCAATCTATCAAAGAGCCACTTTGAAAAAGCGCCTGAAACCCTGGCAAGTAAATCAGGGAGTGGCGCTTGCATATATCCCCCATCCCATGAGATCTGTATAGCGTCCCGAAGTTATAGGCTTCGAGCATTCCGATCCGTGAATTCTTAATCTCTGAATCATAAAAAGAGCCGCCCCTGCAAAGTGGGTACAGACTTCGTCCGTTAATCTAACCAGGCAGGCGTCAATCCCGGCGACGAGATGCCCACAGTCATGCCAGAGTAAAAAAGAACTTCCCCTACTGGAGGCAAGGTACTTGAACAAACTGTCCGAAATGCACTTCTTCGTTGCCGTGGTCGATACCGGCAGTATTTCCGAAGCCGCGAAGCTTCTGGGGACGGCCAAATCCATGGTCAGCCAACGGATCCAGCAACTGGAAAAACGCCTGGGCAGCATCCTGCTCGAGCGCGGGCGCCGGCTACGCCTTACCGAGCCAGGACAGGTGTTCTATCGCTATTGCGTGCGCATCCTGGCCGATGTCGAGGACGCCGAGGACGCGGTCCTGGCATTCACCTCAAGCCTGCGCGGCAGCCTGCGACTGTCCGCGCCCATGGCGTTCAGTATTCGCTACCTGACGCCGATCCTGGCCTCTTTCGCCGTGCGCTATCCCGAGTTGCACCTGGACGTCGAGTTCGATGACCGCTACGTGAACCTGCAGGAAGAGAACTTCGATGCCGCCATCCGCCTCGGCGAACTGCCAGACTCTTCCCTGATCGCCAAGACCATCGCCGTCAACCGCCATGTCATCTGTGCCAGCCCTGACTATCTCGCGGCCCATGGCACTCCGCAAACGCCCCAGGACCTGGCCGGCCATTACGGCCTGCTGTACGTGCATCGCGAACCCCACGGCATGTGGAGCTTGCCGGTCGGTGAGGGACTTGAGTCGTTTCGTGTGCAGTGCCGCCTGCGCACCAACAACGCTTATCAGCTGATGGAAGGCGCCAAGGCCGGGATGGGATTGGCGATCCTGCCGACCTTCCTCGCCGTGGACGCCATCATCGCCGGCGAACTGAAGGTGGTGCTGGAACCCCACGCGCCTCCTGGCGGCAATATCTCGGCGGTGTACCGTCAGTCCCACAGGGCATCGCCCAAACTCGAAGCCCTGATCAGCTTTCTGAGCGAACAGATCGGCAGCCCATCGGTATGGGAGCAGAAACTGGCGGTTCATGCTCAATCGATTGAGCGTTCACAAAAAGCGAAACCATGATTCGGTTTTTTCTGGCTTATTCGATGCCTTGAGCATGCTTTAGCCTCTGTCACGCAGACGCTCCACCCCCCGCGTCCAACAGGGAGATGATGCATGAACAAGACGTTGAACAACCCCGAGCGCCGTACCTCACTCGCCAGTGTTGTGGTGATGGCCGCCGCCATGGCGGCACGCGGTGGCGCGGCCAAGAAAATCGCCCGTGCTTGCGTAGGAACCAGAAATTGACGCCATGGGCACGCCCCGAGACGAAACCGGAGCGACGACCAATGGCTGGACACCGTTGACCACACGGATGCCATCGACCTGCGAACGCATCGGCCCGCGCCAATAACGTCAATACGCCTGCGCTTCTGGCGCAGGGACCACTGCTGAGACATGCCCTATGACGAACACCAAGAATCTGTTGTCTCCCCTGGACATCGGCCCCGTGATCCTGGCCAACCGGGTACTGATGGCCCCCATGACCCGCTCGCGTTCGGCCCAGCCCGGCGACATCCCCACCGCCCTCAACGCCGAATACTATGGCCAGCGCGCCAGCGCCGGGCTGGTGATCAGCGAAGGGATCCCGATATCTCCCGGAGCCAAGGGTTACGCCTACACACCGGGGATCTATACCGATGCCCAGCAGGCCGGCTGGAAACTGGTCACCGATCGGGTGCATGCCAATGGCGGGCTGATTGCGGCGCAGCTATGGCACGTCGGGCGCATCTCCCATCACTCGGTACTGCCGGCGGGTCACGCCCCCCTGGCCCCTTCGGCGGTTCGCGCGCGGTCCAAGACCTTCGCCTTCGACGAGAACGGCCTGCCGGGCATGGTGAATTGCGACCCACCCCAAGCGTTGAGCGAAGAGGGTATTGCCGCTGTGATCGAGGAGTTTGTACAAGCCGCCAGGCGTGCCATGGCCGCCGGCTTCGATCTGGTGGAGTTGCACGGGGCCAACGGCTATTTGCTCGAGCAGTTCCTGTCCGTCAGCACTAACCAGCGCACCGACGGTTATGGCGGCACCCTGGAAAATCGCGCACGGTTTGTACTCGAAGTCGTCGATGCGGTGTCCGCTGCCATTGGCGCCGAGCGCGTGGGAATCCGCCTGTCACCCTGGTGCCCTCCAATCGTCAACGACATGGACTTCCATATCGAAGCCCGCGACATCACCCTGTACCTGGCCGCGGCGCTCAGTGTGCGGCGCATTGCCTACCTGCACCTTGCCGAATGGCCCGGCGCGCCCTACCCGCCCGCTTTTCGCTGCCAGCTGCGTTCGGCGTTCACCGGCGCGATCGTGGTCTGTGGCGGCTATCAACAGGGCTCCGCGCAAAGCCTGCTGGAGCAGGGGCTCATCGATGCCGTGGCGTTTGGCAAACCGTTCATCGCCAACCCCGACTTGCCACGACGCTTTGCCCTCGACGCCCCTCTGGCGGAGCCTGATGGCAGCACCTTTTACGGTGGCGACGCCCGCGGCTATACCGACTATCCCTCTCTCCCGTCCCTGGGCTGAGCCCTATGGACCATCCAGGGCGCCTGGTTGCCGCGTTGCTGCTGGGGATATTGAGCATGCCCCTGGCCACCGCCCGGGCCGGGGACAATCCAACCACGATCAGGAGTCCCGCCATGAGCCAGGAAGCGCTCTACGACGCCTTGCTCGACGCCCTCTACGCCACCTTTGGCCGGCATGCGGGGTTTCGTGTGGCTCATGCCAAGGGGGTGTTGGCGCAGGGAACCTTCGTCGCCACCAGCAGCGCGTCCAATGTGAGCCGAGCGGTGCACTTTCAGGGGGGGTCGATACCGATACGCGTACGCTTTTCCAATTTCAGCGGGTTGCCGGGCACCCGAGACGGCGACCCCACGGCCAGCCCGCACGGACTGGCGATCCGCTTCTCTCTGCCCGACGGGCAGTCCACCGATATCGTTGCCCATTCGTTCAACGGCTTTCCGGTCGCGACTGCGCAGGACTTCCTGAGTTTTCTGCAAGGCATCGCGGCCAGCGTGGCCACGCCGCCCGACCCGGCGCCTCTGGCCGCTTTCCTGGCTGAACATCCGCGGGCCCGGCAGTTTCTCGATACGCCCAAACCGGCCCCCCGCAGCTACATCGCCACCGAGTACTTCGGCGTCAATGCGCTGGAGTTCAGCAACCTCAAAGGCGAGCGTCGAATCGGGCGCTACCGTATAGAACCCTGGGTCGGCGAGCCCGCACTGAGCGACGAACAGGCCGCGGCCATGCCTGACGATTATCTGCGGGACGAACTGACGACACGCCTGAGCAAAGGGCCGGCGAAGATCCGCCTGGTACTGCAACTGGCGGCACCGGGCGATGCGGTCGAAGACGGTTCCATCCCCTGGTCGCGAGCCAACGAAGAGATTGAACTGGGTGTCCTCACCCTCGACAGGCTGATTTCCCCCGAAGCCCAGCAAACCGAGCAACAACGCCTGGACTTCAATCCCGGTCGCCTGCCGGATGGCATCGCCCCCAGCGCCGATCCGATGATCGAAGCCCGCCAGGGTATCTACGAACGGGCCATGGGCAGACGGCGTCAGCCATGAGCGACTTGCACAGCTGGGCCCTATTGCAAGCGCTAGGCCTGTCGAGCTCCGGCTTCATCGACTCGGGTTTAGTGATACAGCAGGAAAGGAGTCCGCATTGTCCCGCTATTTTTATCGGGTTGGCGGAACGCGGATAGCCATTGAACCTGCAGACTCACCGCTGCCCTACCTTCCTTTCAACGAGATGCCGATAACTTGAGCCCCCAGGGTTTGAACGCACTGAGTGGGGAACCCGTTATGCCCGCCTCGACCACCTTGAAGTGGTCAAGGATTTTATCGCCGTTACTACAACTGTGAGTTTTCAATAAGCCGACCGCGGCCGGCGCAATCTATACTCTTCAAACTTGGAAAATCTGTGCTCACGCTGCATGAGTTACCTCATGCAGCTTTTCTGCTTTATGGCGAGCGCCTTTTTCTGATAACACACTACAGGTATCTTGACCGCCCCCTTTGCTAGACAAAACATGAGTACTTAGTAAAACAGTCCTCGCTCTAACAACCTTCGGTCCCACGGCGCGGGATGACCAACTTCATCCCCAAGAAACTTGGCCAGCGCAAGGATCTTATCAGGAGTCTTTATGGTTTTCCGGTAGACCACCGAAAGATGACCGCCCGAAGGTGAATAAGGCTGAAGTACTGGTATCAACTCTCCGCAAAGCAAAGCATCTTCGGCGAGAAAAGTTGGCAAAATGGCCAGGCCGATACCGGCTTTGGCACTTTCCAGCAGTTGATGTCCGGAATCGGTGCGTAAACGCGTGCGAATTCGAAAAGACTCTTGCCGACCATTAAAAGGGAGCCTCCAGAAACCATTGGGTTCACGGTTGTAGTACATCAACCCATCATGTAGCTGGAGGTCCTCTGGATGTTGAGGCGTGCCATTCCTCTCCAGATACTCGGGACTGGCACAAATCAGGTGATGATTATCCGTAATGATTCTCGCGACCAAAGACGAATCTTCCAGTCGACCAAGACGTATGGCCATATCGAAGTGCTGGTCCTGGAGGCTGACAAAGCTATCGGTGCTTTGCACGTCAATATCCAGATCAGGATGTTTCTTAGCAAATTTCGAGAAAATCGGCGCAAGATAACGCGGAGTGAATGCCAGTGGCGCGGAAATGCATAGACGCCCCTGGAGAAAAGCGTTCGCCCGCCTGACTGATTGTTCAGAGTTTTTCAGTTCTTGCAGAAGATGAACGGCCTGACTGTAATACAACTGCCCCGCATCGGTAACCGAGATTGGCCGAGTTCTGCTGACCAAGGTACAACCCAGATGTTTTTCCAACTGTTGAATACGTTGACTTACTTGAGATTTTGTTGCACCCAGGCGACGTGCGGCTTCGGAAAAACTCAGGGCGTCAACGACTGTGACAAAGGTGTTCATGTTGATGAATATATTCATATAACTCTCGGTGCTTTCGCTTTTTGTACTATTTTTGCCTGATGGTATTTTTACGCCAGCCACAATCCTGACGCCAAAAAAATTAGCTACACCGCATTTAAGGCGAATAAAAAACTCAGCTGCTAAAGGACTATGACTTTGGTGAAAATGAGAAGTTTCACAGGATTACAATGATTAATCCAGCAGGATGAAGATGCTCTTAAAATGAATATTTTTCTTCTATCGGGATGGTTTTTTTCGGCACGCAGGAACCGCACGATTTCCATCGATCCGGGCACACTCTTATACGGCGCACGCCATTTTTCGAGTAACGGCCAAACACCATTTTCGCGGATTCCCCGAGAAAAAGAGCGGTCAGGCCAGTACTCAAAAATCACTCTTGAGCCATATCCAGGCAAGTAGCCTGCAACAATTGCCGAACACTCTCAGCCTCTAGTGCCAGCCGTTTCGGTAATACGGCGTAAGCTCCAGTTCACGGCGGAACTGACGCGCTCGATGCTGCACCATGGGTAGAAGTGTAATGATCAAATGCGCGCTACCGCTATCGCCGCCATCTTTCCTGTATCACCCCGTTGAGGCGCTCAGCCAGCGTCCAAGAGGCGACTGGAGATGGCTGCCGTGCTTCCGCAGATCCAAGCTCTCCAGGTGAAACGCCGGCAGCAAGCGCTCGAAAAAGCCTCTCGAAGGTCAACCAATAGCGGAGTCAGAAAAAGCATCAACCCGGTGCCGGTCACTGATTTCTCTCACTTCTAAAGAGCCATCCGGGTAATGGGCCAATTCCTGAAACTGGCACAGATGCCTGCACCACTGTTGTCGAACAGGAGCGGGAAACGCCGTGGAGAATACAGAACATCTCGCTGAACCTGGTGGCCTATGAGTGCACAGCACAAAAGTCGCGGTCAGGGCGCCGACATGTGAAAGGCGACAACCAGGCCCACGGGCCAGGATCGTCTTCAAGTCAGGCAAAGGGACGGAGGCACAAAGCCCCGGAATTGTGCGCGTACCACGAACAGGCGCTAGCCGTTCCGGTGCCGCATCGAGTAACAGAGGGTGAGACTTGATAGGCAAAACCTGCGCTGCTTGAATCGTGCGCCAGCGCAACAGCGGACTGCAGTGAAAGATCTGCAATGAGGACTTTGGGGTATCACGCGCCGACGGCGCATGTGGGCAGTATCGCCAACGGAAGGGCATGAACATACAGCGTGCAATGGCGAAGCCACCGCACGCTGTATCGGGACTCGGGCTTACTCTTTCTTGCCCATTTTCGCTTCGATCCGCCGGTCTACGTCGGCACGGATCTGATCGATGCTGAAGCTCGCCGGTTTCTGGCTAGGTGGATATTCAACGAAGGTTTCGAGGAACTTCGACGCCTTCATGGTGGCGACTGCCAGCATGTAGATGTTTTTCGCCGACCAATCGTAATACTGGTCGGAAACGACATCGGCCCTTTCATAGGGGTCCATGCGCAAGTTGAAGATCTTCGGCGCGCGCAGGCAGACGAACGGCTCGCTCCAGACCTCGAAACCACCGCGCTTGCGCTGTTCGCAAAACACGACTTTCCAATCGTTGAAACGCATTGAGACCAACTCGCCGTCATCGTTGAAGTAGTAGAACTCCTTGCGTTCGCTTTTCGGCTGCTGGCCGGTCAGGTACGGCAGTTGATTGTAACCGTCCAGATGCACCTTGAAGTTGCTGCCACCCGAGGTCGGAGCCCAGCCTTTGAGCAGTTTCTCCTTCACGCCGGTGTCGCCCGCGGCGGCCAATAGGGTGGGAAACCAGTCAAGACCGGAGAACATCTCCGTGGACACCTCGCCGGCCTTGATTTTGCCCGGCCAGCGGACCATGGCCGGGACGCGGTAAGCACCTTCCCAGTTGGAGTTCTTCTCGTTGCGAAATGGCGTGGTTGCCGCATCCGGCCACGACCACTGGTTCGGGCCGTTGTCGGTGGTGTAGACGACAATGGTGTTGTCGGCGATCTTCAGGTCATCCAGGGTCTTCAGCAGTTTGCCGACGTCACCGTCATGTTCAAGCATGCCGTCGGCATACTCGTTGCCGGGCATGCCGCTCTGCCCCTGCATGGATTCACGAACGTGCGTGAAGGCGTGCATGCGCGTGGTGTTCATCCAGACGAAAAAGGGTTTGTCCGCCTTGGCCTGTTTCTCGATGAAGGCCTGCGCGGCGGCGGTGGTCTCGTCATCGATGGTTTCCATGCGCTTCTTGTTCAGCGCGCCGGTGTCTTCGATCTTGCCGTCGGCGAAGCTGTGGATCACGCCGCGTGGAGAGGCCGCCTTGACGAACTCGGCATCGTCCTTGGGCCAATACGGACGCTCGGGTTCTTCCTCGGCATTGAGGTGGTACAGGTTGCCGAAGAACTCGTCGAAACCGTGGTTGGTCGGCAGGTATTCATCCTTGTCGCCCAAGTGGTTCTTGCCAAACTGGCCAGTGGCATAGCCCTGAGACTTCAGTGCCTGCGCAATGGTGATGTCGCGCTTTTGCAGGCCGACCGCCACGCCTGGCATGCCCACTTTCGTCAGCCCGGTACGCAGTGGCGACTGCCCGGTAATGAACGAGGAGCGTCCCGCGGTGCAGCTGTTCTCCGCGTAGTAATCGGTGAAGATCATGCCCTCTTTGGCAATCCGGTCGATGTTCGGCGTCTTGTAGCCGACCACGCCCATCGAATAGGCACTGATATTGGTCTGGCCGATATCGTCGCCGAATATCACCAGGATGTTGGGTTTTTCAGCGGCTGCGGCAGTTGCAGAAACGGCCATAACCGAGGTCACCACCAAGGCGAGCTTGGGCAACCATTTACGTATGCGAGTCATCTGACTGCTCCTTTTGCTCACTCAAATTGTCGTGTTACACGACTAACGTCTATCAAGGGTCTTGCGTAACGCTTTTTGTTGAATTTATTCGGTTGTCGTGGCTTCGAAGGGGTAAATCCGACGCCATTCGGATGCCATATCAACGATAGTCCAGCCATTGGCCGTTGCTGCGTCGAGGGCCTTGTCCAGACGGCCGACCTGCGACTGGCGGTCATAGGCCCACTCGCGCTTGGCGTCGGTGTGACGCACCAACCCCATGAAGCGCTTGCCCGAACCTGCGGCTGTCCATTGCAGCATTTGCAGGTCGCCATCGGAGTTGCCGAAAGCCAGGATCGGCCGCTTGCCGATGATCGCCTCGATGCTTTCCGGCTTGCCCGGACCATCGTCGTTGTGCTTCAGCTCCGCCAGGCGCTGGATCGACAACTGTCCGTCCTTGTCCTGAAACCGTGTGGCGAAGGTGGTGCCGATCACTTGCTCCGGCGGGATGCCGTAGACCTCTTCAGCGAAAACCCGCATGAAGGCCACCTCGCCGCCGGAGACGATGTAGGTTTTGAAGCCGTTGTCCCGCAGAAAGGCGAGCAGCTCCAGCATCGGCTGGAAGACCATCTCGGTGAAGGGCTTGTGGCTGCGCGGATGCACCGCAGTGGCCAGCCACCGGCGCGCGTTTTCGCTGAATGCCTCGGTATCGATGCCGGTATGGGTGGCGGTTACGATTTGCATCAGCCCTCGCATGCCGCTGGTGGCCAGGGCTTGCTGATCGTCCTCCAGCACGGCTTTGAATGGCAGCTGGGTCTTCCATTCCGGGTGCTGGGGAGCAAGGCGCTTGACCTCGGCGAAGGCGAAGAGAATCTGGAAGTAGAGGGGCTGTTCGCTCCACAAGGTGCCGTCGTTATCGAATACAGCGATACGCTCCGACGGCGGCACGTAGCCTCTTGCGCCTTCCTCGGTGACCGCCTCGACGAAACCGATGATCGCGGCACGTGAAGGACCGTCGCGCCAGGACGGCAGAATCTCTCCAGCCTGACCCCAAAGCGGCAGCATCAGTAAAAGCGCGAAAAACCAGCGCAACTTAAGCGAAGCCGGACTCAAGTACATGCAACTTCCTTGATAAATACAAAAGGTTGGAACCGAGTTATACAAGTCGAATCGCCCAGGCACCGCTGGGTTTGCGCTGCTTTTCTCTGGTTCGATGACGCACAGTTGTTATGTTGCGCCTCTGATAGTTCCAACAAACACTAGCAAAGTTCTGCGTAATGCGCCGAACAGGGTCTTTTAACCCATATTCATTACACGACACCCTGTTACTCCATGCATTTATAAGTACAGCCCATGAGACTGGGGAAAAGCGCCCCGGAGATTTCTTCTTCAACCTGATCAGCCGCCTCCAGGCAGACGCTCGGCCGTGCCGAATGTCATCTTTTTTCCAGCCTTAAACACCTCAGGATAGCCACTAATATGCCGCTACCGTTTTCCGCGAGAGTGCCAATAAGGCCGGGTGCGCAGTCAAGTCTTCCGATTGAGTCCACGGGGAGGCACAGCCTGCCCACAGCACTTGCGGCGCCAACCATCTCAATACGGGAAAAACAGAACGACCTCTTGCTTATTCTCTCTGGTGCGATAAAGACACTCGCCTTAGAGACTTATCGCCTAGTTGTCGCGTAAAGAGCATATTGACTGTTTCCCGTGCTGCGCCTAGAGCGCCATCTAAGCCGGTTTACGTTATCGTGGCCTCCACTATTCATAGTCAAAACAGTTATCTGTGCATCGAAAACTGTATTGCAATATGAGTCCTGTATTTTTATCTGCCGCAGAACTTTCAAGCCATGGGATCCGACAAGGAAGCGTTATGAAGACGAATAAACGCCACCTCTCTCGACGACTCTACCTTTCGATATTTTTCTATGGCCTTGGTCTTCTCACGAGTGAAGCCCGGGCCGGTGGCATTTTGATTTACGAGGCGGGTCAGGAAGGTAATGGTTTGTCCAATGCCGGCGCAGCAGCCCTGGCAAACGACCCTAGTGTGTTGATGAGCAACCCGGCAGGCATTACCGAATTATCCGGCACGCAGATCAGCGCAAACGCTCAGGTGATATTTGGCAACATCCGTTTCTCTCGTGATGGCAATAACCAGTTTGACGGTAACGAAGGCGGCAACGCGCTGCAGTATCTGCCGGGTGCCAGCCTGTTCATCAGCCACCAAATCGATGAAAAAACAGCTATCGGTTTCGGCATGTACGGTAACTTTGGTCTGGCGCTGGACTACGACGATGACTGGGCCGGGCGCTACTTTGCCCAGGAAGCGGCAATCATCGGCGTGTCTTTCCAGCCCACGTTGGCCTACAAGTTCACTGATGACTTGTCTGTCGGGATCGGCCCTCGGTTCATGTATGCCTACTATCGCACCGAGATGGCCATCAACAATAACGCACTCGGCCTGCTCGACCGGCCAGATGGGCAGTTGGAGTTCAAGGACACTGATGTGGGTACGGGCGTCAACCTTGGTGTGCTCTATCGGCTGAACGAACGCACTCGGTTAGGGCTCGCTTACACCAGCAAGATCAACCTTGAGTTCAAGGACAGTCCGCAACTGCGCGACGTCAGCAATCCCCTGCTCAATACGGCCTTGGGGCGCCTCGGTGTCGACGATCTCAAGCTGGATCTGCAAGTCCCCCAAACCGTGCTATTTAGCGTTGCCCACGCTCTGGACAGTCAATGGACGCTGCTTGGCAGCCTCGGCTGGCAGGACTGGAGTGAGTTCGGCAGCATCGGGGTCGAGGTCGATACCAATGCAGCAGGCGTCAGTCGCACCGTCGACCGTCAGTACAAAGACACCTGGCATGCCTCTATCGGCACCCAGTACCAGGCGACCCCCAAACTGCGTTGGAATATGGGGCTGGGCTATGACAGTTCGGCGGTGGACGACAAAGACCGGACGGTGGACAACCCGATGGGCGAGACATGGCGCCTGTCTACCGGAATCAATTATCAACTTGAGGATGGTCTTGACCTGCACATGGCGTACACGTTGGTGTGGCTAGGTGATATGGACGATGAGCAAACCAAGGCCCGTTCGGGCGACACACTCTCGGGCACCTACCACAACGCCGCTCTGCACATCATTGGCGGTGGAGCAACATGGCGCTTTTGACGTGCATTGACCGTTCGATGTCCCCCCAGCGATTTACTGTAGATCTGTCCATAAGGAGCACCACCATGAAGTCGAATTTTCTTCTGGCCACGTTGTGTACGGCAACGCTCGCGCTGACCGGTTGCGCCAGCAAATACGTCGATCCCGAGCAGTATTCCGGGTTTCTAAAAAATTACAGCACGCTCAAGGAAGACAAGTCGCCCTCCGGAGCGCCGGTAATGCGCTGGATCAAACCGGGTGTGGACGTCAGTCGCTACAGCCGGGTCTATATCGAACCTAGCCAACTGTATCCGAGGCCACAGCCTACCGAGAAGATCCCGGCCAGCACGTTGCAAGGCATCACCCAGTACTACGACCAAACGCTACAGCGCGAATTCACCAAGGTCTTGCCGTTGGCCAAAGGCCCTGGCGCAGGCGTTCTGATCGTGCGACCGGCTATTACTGCGGTCAGTGCGAAGACCAAGGGGCTGCGTCCTTACGAAGTCATCCCGATTGCCCTGGTTGCCGCCGGTGTCAGTACCGCCACCGGTATTCGTGACCAGGACACCAGCCTTGCCACCGAAGCCGTCTTCGTTGATGCCGAGAGCAATGAAGTGGTCGCCGAAGTCGTGCGCAAGGGAGCCGGGGCCGACCTGGAGAACTCCGATCAGGTCATGCAGGCCAAGGACGTCAAGGCTGTACTCGATGGCTGGGCCAAGGATATGGCCAAGTCCTACGAAATGCTGAAAACGAAATAAGACTTCGGTCATGTGAGGGGGACTCACACGCGCCCATCGATCAGTCTGTCCCGGCAGGCGCCAGGTAAATTATGGCTCTATGCCATAGCTGTCGGAACAGGCTATCACCCCTCTTTATTGGATCCATTACTTGCTCCTTAAGTTGTGCTCCCATACGGATAGGATTCACGCGCTATCCTTATTCGCACATGATGCAAATGAAGTAAGCTCTGGAAGTTTTGCTTGTCGAGAATCAGCTGGATTTTATTGACCGAGGCAATCTCTTAATACGCCTTGAGACGGATGCTGATTGCTGCGGATGATCGAAATCATTCGGTGATATGACCCGATGTTCGTTGAAAACATGATGAACCTTTAATTACAGAATACTGAGCATATGGCACTGAACGTTATAGTTGTCGGTACGACTCTAACATAACCACGTTCAGTCGCCCGGCAGACGCGTAATGCTCATTACACGACACGCCGCACAAACCGGTATTTTTTTGTGTAGCGTTCATACTTAGTGTCTATATATTAATACTATCGCTGCCCACGCAGCATGATCGCAGGCATATGGCGCCCGCACAGCCCAAGAAGGCGAAAGCTATGACAACCGGAAAACCCATGACGCCCCTCAATGCCAAGGAGCTTCTGGATGTATTGATACGGGCGGGGCTTATCGCCGCCTTGACCCTCTTCTGTTATCAGATCTTTCAGCCTTTCCTCGGAGTCATGCTTTGGGCCGTGATCCTTGCCGTCACCCTGAACCCGCTCAATAGCCGTATGGCCAATGCCATAGGCATCTCCCCGGGCAAATCCGCCCTATTGCTGGTCTTGCTGATACTGCTCTGCCTGATGGTGCCGCTGAGTTTTCTCGGCGAGTCGCTCGCCGTATCGGTGCAAGGCGCATTGCAATCAGCCAATGAGTGGAACCTAAGCCTCCCGCCGCCCACGGAAGCCGTGCAGGGATGGCCGCTCATCGGCAAACCGCTCTTTCAAATCTGGAGTCACGCCTCCTCTGATCTGACGTGGGCGATGCAGCAAGTGGTGCCTCATCTCAAAGGCTTCAGCACCATGCTCTTGCTCAAGCTGGCAGGCGTCGGGACTGGCATCCTGATCTTTGTCCTGGCGCTGATCATCGCCGGCTTGTTTATCGCGCACGGCGACAGTAGCGCCCGAAAAGGCATTGCCATCTCCAAACGAATCTTCAATCCGGAACGTGGAGAGGAGATGGCCACGCTGTGCGCCGCCACCATCCGGGCAGTCGCCCAGGGCGTGGTGGGTATTGCGTTCATCCAGATGCTGCTGGTCGGGATCGGCCTGGTGGTGATGGGCGTTCCCGGCGCCGGACTGCTCGCACTGCTGGTTCTGCTGCTGGGTATCATGCAACTGCCCGTGCTGCTGATTACTGCGCCGGTGGTGATTTACGTCATCAGCCAGCAAGGGGTCAGTACCCCTACCGTCATTTTCTCCATCTGGACAATAGCCGCCGGGCTCTCGGACAATGTGCTCAAGCCATTGCTGCTGGGGCGCGGGGTTTCGGTGCCGATGCCGGTGATTTTGATCGGTGCCTTGGGAGGCATGATCAGCTATGGTTTCATCGGTCTGTTTATCGGCCCCGTCGTCTTGGCGATCGGGTACGAACTCTTCAATACATGGGTTGGCCAGGCCCCGGAACTACCAGACGCGGTAGGGCCGGCGGCAGACCCTGTCGACGATTGATTATCAGGGCAGCTCAATGGACAGTGTTCGCGGCACCGCCTTCCTGCAGTACGGTGAGTTGCTCGCCGTACGAGGCGCATCGATGCGTGAATACCTGACGCCCCATCACATCGATCTGGGCGTCGTCGGCAACTATGAAAGAACCTGCTCCTACAAGAGCCTGGTGCATATCTTCGAAGGCAGTGCGCACGCCTTGCATATGCCGGAATTCGGCATGGAGCTGGCTTCGCGCCAGAGAACCACGTTGCTGGGCCCCCTGCACTATCTGGCGCAATCGGCTCCCACTGTGGGCGATGCCCTGGTCGCGGTCATTCGTTACATGCATGTCTATAGCCAATCCATTCACTTCAGCCTGGAACGCCGACACGGCCAGGCGCTGCTGTGTTTCAAAAACGCTCTTGGGTGCAATCTGGTAACACCACAGATCGTCGAGAAGTCCGTACTGCAGGGCAGCCTGCTGATCGCCGAACTGCTGAGTGGCCCATTCCAACCCAAGACCGTACTGTTTCGACACCTGCCCCAAGCCAGCCAAGCCATCTACCAAAGCTATTTCAACTGCCCAGTGCTTTTCTCGCAGGAACATAACGTCTTGGTGCTGCATGCCGAGGATCTGCAACGGCCCTGTGTGCAATTCGATCCCGTGCTCCATGACATCATGCGCTTCTACCTTGAGGCCAACTGTTCCGCCAATCGTAGCCTGCATGACCAGGTTGCCCAGAAGATCCAGATGCTCCTGCCCCGACAACGTTGCAGCCTGGATCAGGTGGCTGTAACCCTGGGCCTTAATCCCAGGACACTGCAAAGGCACTTGGCCGAAGACGGAATCGAATTCGAACAACTGGTGGACCGGACACGGCGCCAGCAAGCCAGACAGTTGCTGACCAATACGGCCCTCAGCGTGGCGCAGATTGCCCAGGAACTCGGCTACCGGCGCACCACTTCATTTTGCCGGGCGCACTTGCGCTGGTTCGCATGCACGCCACTGGAACATCGCCTCCAGCAAATGCCCAATCGCTAGCGACCAGACAGCCATCTGCCCGACGCTTTACGCAAGCAGGTTAATGCCTGCTGAAGCAGTTTGGAAAGCGCGCCCGGATCGGCAGGAACTGTCGCCCGCCCTGCAAAATTACCCGCCGTCGCACTGGTCACGATATGGGCGAATGCCCCTGGCGTCGATACGCAAGATGGGAAACGTCCGCACCCTAAAGTTTCAAGGACTGCGGCACTTCAAAGTCCACCTGGAAACAGGTGCCCTTCCCTAGCTGGCTGGTGAGGAGGATCTCGCCCTTCATCTGCGCCACCAACTGGCGACACAGCGCCAGCCCCAGGCCGGTGCCACTTTGCCGATAGCGTCCGGCCGCCTGGATTTGAATAAAGGGTTCGAATATCCGGATCTGGTCACTTTCGGAAATCCCTATCCCCGTATCCTCGACCACCAGCCGGACCTTCACCAGGCCCTCTCCACAGCCAATCGCACGGAGCTTGCAGACCACCGAGCCGGTATCGGTGAACTTGATGGCATTGCTCAACAGGTTACGCAGCAATTGCTTGAAGCGATCCGGATCGATCCAGACCTCGGACTGCAGCACCTGATGCAGTTCGACGATGTACTCAAGGCCCTTGCTGGTGGCCGCCCCACGGAGTTCGTTGGCGACATCTTCGGCCAGTTGCTGCAGGTCCGAGCTTTGCGGCGCGAAGTGACGCTTGTCAGATTCGAGTCGGGAAAGCTCTCGCAAGTCCAAAAGCATGGTCGTGAGCTGAGTGATCGAACCCTGCACCAGATTCAGTCTGTCGCGCAGCGCGGAATTCGCGATGGGCTCGCTGAGCACCAGATTGAGCAAGGCCTCGGCGGTATTCAGCGGCAATGAAATCTCCCGTTCTATTGCCGACAGGAACTGACTTCGGGTGCGCTGACCGGCTTCGAGCAACTCATAGGCATTGCGTAACTCGACTAACAGCTGGGTTCTGCCGGTAATATCGACGCCGCCTCCAATCATCCCCAACAAGGTGCCATCAGAGTCCCGGTAGGGGCTCAACCAGGCATGCATCACTCTATGCCCACCTTTGGGGTCGACAATGAAATCACCTTGCCAGGGTTTTCCTTCCTCGACGCATTTCAGGTACATCTCGTGGAGGAACTGGGACTGTTCAGGCGGATACCAGTCGCCTTCCAAGATGTTCTTGCCCAGCACCTCCTCAGGGGTCGCCTGGAGCATGTCCAGAAGTGCCTGATTACACATCAGCAACCGCCCTTGCAGGTCGCGGAAATGAATGGGGTTGGGCATCAACTCGATCATCTGATGCAACATTTCCAGGCGTCTGAGCCGCTCGGGGTCGATCTCCTGCTCTGCGGTTTTGCCCTGCTCGGCCTGGCCAACGACCAGCCCCTGGGTTCTGGCGATATCGACCATTTCGACAAAGGAATTCGCCTTGAGCTTCTGCATCAGACGAGTCTTGTAGGTGCTCACGGTTTTCCCACTGATCAGGAGCTGATCGGCGATCGCAATATTGCTCAGTCCCTGGGCCAGCAGTTGCAGGACCGTCAATTCCCGTGCCGACAGTTGGTTCAGCTCCGTGCTCAAGGTAGAGAGTGCAGTCTGCGTCTGGACGGTGCCCAACGCATGAGCCGGAAAGTAGGTTTGCCCACAAGAAACGGCCTTCATCGCCATCATGAATGTCTCAGGCGGTTCCTGCTTGCTGACGAACCCCGCCGCACCAGCCTGCAGGCAACGCCCCGCATAATATTCCGAGTCCTGGGAGGTCAGGACCAGGATCCGCACCGGACTTCCCCGGTCGGACAAACGCTTGATGAGCTCCAACCCACCCAGCTTCGGAATGGAAAGCTCCAGGACCATCACCTCGGGTACCTGGATGCGCACCTGCTCGATGGCGTCCAGACCGTTGTCGACTTCCAGGACCACTTCGTGACCGGCGGCCTCGAGCAACAAGCGCAACGCATGTCGGGTCACCGGCTGCTCATCGACGATCAGGACTTTGCTCATGACAGGTGGCCCCCACGTCCAAATACCTCTAACAGCTATAGCACTTGTGGCAGCCCCCATCTGCCATCGTCTGCGACGAACAAATTCTTTTATGGCGCTCAACTGACTTAGCGATCCAGGTGATCGAGCACCGTGGTCCATCGATAACCCAGGCGGTCATTTTCCTTTCCCCCTGCCTGATTCGTACTCGACCCACCCTCAGCAAGAGGCGCACAGGCAAGTTTCCGGCAATTCTGGCTCGGCATGTGCCCCCCTCAAACTTAGATAATCCCTACAGCCTAGTCAGACTTTTCCTACAGGCCCTGAAACCACCCATCGATAGAGTGCTGGCCCGTCCAAGCCACCCGTTTCCATGGTGATCAGCAGATTCTAACTGCCTGGTTTTGACGGATTTCTTTGTTCGATTTTTCTGGAGAATTCACTCATGAAGTTGAATCAGTATGCTGCCGCCACCCTGTTGGTCACCGCCGGCATATCCGTGAATGCTGTAGCTGCGCCACCACAAACCGGCGTGATCAACATCACCGGCAAGGTCACCGAAACCAGCTGCGTGCTCGACTCGTCCGTCACCAACCTGGCCGTCAAGCTGCCCAGTGTCGACAAGGACCTGCTGACCAGCGCACAGAGCAGCACCGGCCGTACCGGTTTCGCCATGAAAGTTACCGGCTGCGCCGATGGCGTGAAAGTGTCCGCCGCCTTTGTGCCGGACAGCAACGTCGATGCCTACGGCAACCTGAAGAACACCGCCACCTCCGCTGCGAGTAACGTTCAGGTGCAGCTGCTAGACCAGGCGCAGACCGCGATCAACATCAACACCGACGACGCCACCGCCCAACTGGCCCGAGCGGTCACCGTCAACGGTTCGACCCCGGTCACCCTGCAGTACTACGCCCAGTACTACTCGCAAGCAGGCAGCGCCGGCGCCGGTGATGTCGCCGCCATGGCCAACTACCAACTCACCTACGAGTGATCCATTGCGCCCGGGGCTACCGCCCCGGGCCCGTGAGGTACCTGAGATGCTGTCTGCCCCAACCCGCCGGCTGTATTCCCTGATCGCTGGCATGCTGCTTGGCGCCTCGGTCCTGTCCGATGCCATCGCCGGCGTACTGATCGATGGAACACGAATCGTCTATCCCGCGAAGGAACGCGAGGTCACCGTAAAACTCACCAACAAGGGCCAGACGCCCGTGCTGATGCAGACCTGGGTCGACCGTGGCGATGCCCAGATCAAGCCACAGGAGGCCGATGCCCCCTTCCTGGCCACGCCGCCGATCTTCCGTCTCGACCCGCAGAAGGGTCAGAGCGTGCGCCTGGCATTCACCGGAGAGAATCTGCCGCAGGATCGCGAGAGCCTGTTCTGGTTCAATGCCCTGGAAATTCCTCCGATGCCGCAGGACGCCAGCAGCAACATGATGCAGGTGGCTGTGCGCTCACGGCTGAAGCTGTTCTACCGCCCGAGCGGGTTGCCCGGCGATCTGCCAAGCGCCGTTGGCAAGGTGAGCTGGCAGGTGCAACGGCAAGGTAGCGGCTATGTGCTGCGTGGCGAGAATCCGAGCCCCTATCACCTTTCGTTCAGCACGCTGGTCCTGAGCAAGGGCGGCCAGAACGTCGAAACCGGCGGCGGCATGATCGCGCCTTTCAGCCACCAGAATTTCGCACTGCCCGGCTACTCCGGCGGCAGCGGCGGTACCTTGCGCTTTCGCTGGCTAAGCGACTTCGGCGCCGCCCCCGAACAGACCATCACCCTGCCCTGACTCACGCAAACCCGAAGGCCGAGCTCGCCCCACCAACGCTCCAAGGTACTCCCATGTCTACGACGACCCGTTCGCCGCGCCACCACGCTGGCGGGCTGCCCCATGCCCGCCGCGTGCTTCTGGCCACTGCGATTGGCTCTTGCCTGGCTGCGAAAATGACTCAGGCGGATGTTCTGCAAGCCTCGTTCAACCCTGACTTCCTTCAGGGCCCGGGCGGGCGCAACGTGGATGTTTCCCGCTTCGAACGGGGCAATCCGGTGGCGGCGGGCAGCTACCGGCTGGACGTATACATCAACCAGAGCTGGATCGGACGCCAAGATGTACGAGTACAGGAAACCGAGGACAAACAGTCAATGCGCTACTGCTTCAAGCGCAGCCAACTGGCCAGTCTCGGCCTGGATGTCGAGCGCCTGCCAAAAATCGCCGAGGCGGCGGACGCTGACTGCATCAACATCACCGAGCATGTGCCCGGTGCGCGCACCGACCTGGACCTGTCCGCCCTGCGCCTGGACCTGAGCATTCCCCAGGCCTACCTCCGCCGTGCCTCCCGTGGTTACGTTGATCCGCACGACTGGGACCGCGGTGTCACCGCGGCGTTCGTCGACTACAACAGCAATGCCTTGCGCAGCGACGCTGGCGGCCAGGACACCAGCCAGTACTACGTCGGTTTCAATGCCGGTGTGAACCTGAGCGACTGGCGCCTGCGTCACAATGGCAGCTACAGCCGCAGTAGCGGTGCGGGAGCGACCGCCAGCCACTACGACGCGGTCAGCAGCTACGCGCAACGCGACATCACCGGGCTGAAGTCACAGCTCACCCTCGGCGAGTACTACACCCCGGCGGACCTGTTCGACAGCGTGCCTTATACCGGTGTGCAACTGGCCTCCGACGACCGCATGCTGCCCGACTCGCAGCGCGGCTTCGCCCCGGCCGTGCGCGGCACGGCGGAAAGCAACGCCCGGGTCACGGTGCGCCAGGCTGGCGCCGTGCTCTATGAAACTAGCGTAGCGCCAGGTCCCTTCGTCATCGACGATCTGCACAGCACCGGTTATTCGGGTGACTTGGACGTTACCGTCACCGAAGCCGATGGCCGGATTCGTCGTTTCGTAGTGCCCTACGCCTCGGTGGCGCAATTGCTGCGCCCCGGCACTGCACGCTACAGCGTGACGGCCGGCCGCTATCGCGACGATGACCTGCAGGAGCAACCGGTGTTCGTCCAAGGCACCTACCAGCGGGGCATCTCCAACATGTGGACCGGCTATACCGGCAGCATCATTGCCGACCAGTACATGGCCGTACAAGGCGGTCTGGCGCTGAGCACCCCGGTGGGTGCATTTGCCTTCGACGTCACCCACTCCAGTGCCTCGGGGCTGGACGCCGACTCAGAGCTGAGCGGTTCTTCCAGCGGGCAGAGCTATCGCCTGAGCTATAGCAAGCTGGTGGAGACCACACGGACCAACTTCGTGGTTGCCGCCTACCGTTTTTCCAGCGCCGGCTACCTGAGTTTCAGCGACTTCACCCAGGCCCGGGATACCACGTCACAAACTCCGCACCGCCAACGCAATCGCCTGCAGGTCAACGTCAACCAGCCGCTCGCCGACGATTACGGCAGCCTGTTCGTCAGCGGCTCGGCGCAGAACTACTGGCAGACCGGCAAGGACGGCGATGTCGGTTACCAGGCCGGTTACTCCAACAGTTTCCGCTGGGGCAGCATGAGCCTCTCGGCCAGCCGCACCGAGACGGACCAGGGAGAAACGGACACCCAGTACATGCTGACCCTGTCACTGCCCCTGGGACGCTCCAGCCATGCCCCTCACCTGAACAGCTCGACGACCTATTCAGACAAGGGCGAACTCAATAGCCAGGCAGGCATTTCCGGGTCGCTGGGGGAATTCAACCAGTTCAACTATGGCGTGTACGGCACGCGCAGCAGCACCGACGGAGACAGCAGCAGCGCCGGCGGCGCCAACGTCCAGTACCGCGCGGCCAGCACCAACGTGTCGGGCAGCTACAGCGATGGCGATGGCTATCGCCAGGTCGGCATGGGGCTCTCGGGCAGCATCGTCGCCCACCCCGGCGGTATAACCTTCAGTCAGGCCCAGGGCGAGACCCGGGCGATAGTCGAAGCCAAGGGCGCCGAAGGTGCGGCGTTGCTCAACAGCAGCGGTGCCAAGGTGGACGGCAGCGGCTACGGTGTGGTTTCCAGCCTGATGCCCTATCGCCAGAACGAAGTGACGCTCGACCCCAAGGGCACGGCCGACGACGTCGAACTGCAACTCACTTCGCAGAACGTCGCGCCACGCTACGGCGCGGTGGTAATGCTCAGGTACCCGACCGTCACCGGCGAGCCGGTACTGCTGACAGTGCGTGACGAGCGTGGCGAGATGCTGCCGGTAGGCGCCGAGGTGCTCGACGCCGGGGGTAACAGCCTGACACTGGTCGGCCAGGGCAGCCGGGTGTTTATCCGTACCGCCGAACCCGAAGGCGAGCTGACCGTACGCTGGGGCCAGGGCGATGAACGTCAGTGCCGTACGCACTATCGCTTGCCGCCGGCCTCCGCGAAACCTGTCAAAACCGGTCACTTCATCAAAGTCGAGGCGCTGTGCAGCCGTATCGGCGCGCCCCAAGTCGCCACTCATTGAGTCATCGAGGCCACCATGAAAATTCTTCCGTTTCTGCTCTTGCTGCTGGTATCGCCCTCGGTATGGGCAGCCGGCTGCACGTTCGACAACGGCTACAGCACGTCGAACGCCGCCATCGCCTTGCCGGCGTCGATCCCTATCCCGCGCAACGCCACCAACGGTACAGTGCTGTGGGAGAGCGGCTGGAGAGCATTCAGTTCCCCGCAGTTAAATTGCTCGTCGAGCGGAACCATGTCTGGCACCCTTCCTGGCAGCATCGGCGCGGCGGTACCCGGCTACACCAGCAGAGGCTTCAGTTCGGTGTTCGAAACCAATATCCCCGGCGTCGGCATATCGGTATTCTGGTGCAATCAGGCGACTGCTTCCTGCAACCCCGACGCAACTCAGAACTACCCGGTACCCAACACCGCCTGGGAAGTTTTTGCGCAAAAATATACAGTGAACATCAACTGGCGGGTGCGCCTGATCAAAACGGGCACTATCGAAGCCAGCGCCGGCGTGTTGAGCGTCAGTGGCATCTCGACCATCAAATATATCGACCTCCCCGTGGCCCATCTCAGCCTGACTGGCGGCACCACGATTACCGGCCTGGGTTGCGAAGTGAACGCCGACAGCCGCAACATCGATGTCCATCTGCCGACCATCGCCAAGACCGACTTCGCGGATGGCCCGCCCGTTATCCAGGCCAATGACAAGGCCCGGGCGTTCGCCATCAACTTGCTGTGCGACCCGGGCGTGAAAGTCAGTTATCAGATCGATGGCACCGAGGTCGCCCCCGACGTGCTGGCCAACGCCAGCGGACCGGGGATGGCCACGGGCGTGGGCGTACGCCTGTTCCGGGGAGACTTGAACAGCGTCGAGACGTTGTCCCTGGGTAAGAAGATCCTGCATATGCAGACCTCGGGCACCACCCAGGGCGTCAGCATTCCGCTGACTGCGCGCTATAACCGCACAGTGACCAATAGCAGCGATATGACCTCGGGCCTGGTGTCCACAACGGCCATTTTTACCTTGTTCTATGAATGACCCAGGTTCCCAGACTACTTCGCGGGAAACAGCAGCGGCATTTAACTCAAGTACATCGCGGAAATTACCATGAAAAAAGTAGTCATCATTGATGATCATCCTGCCATCAGAATGGCGGTCAGAATTTTGCTGAAGCAGGACGGTCACGAGGTCGTCGGCGAATCGGGCGATGGTGTGGAAGCGGTTTCGATGGTCCGCGAACAGAAGCCGGATATCGTGGTACTCGATATCGGCATTCCCAGGCTCAATGGCCTGGAGGTCATCTCGCGCATTCGGTTGAACGGTTCCAAGCCCCGCATCCTTGTGCTGACCTCTCAGCCCTCCGAGTTGTTCGCCGCCCGCTGCATGAAGGCCGGAGCCAACGGTTTCATATCCAAGGATGGGAGTCTCAACGAGTTGCAAAGGGGGATAAAAGTCATTTCGTCCGGCTACAGCTTTTTCCCGGACAATGCCCTGTACCCCGAAAATCCGTCGTCTGCCCAGTGCCCCGAGAGTGAACTGCTTAAATCCCTGTCCAATCGCGAAATCATGGTGCTGAAAAGGCTGGCCACCGGGCAACGCAATCTGGATATTGCCAACGAACTCATTCTCAGCCACAAAACCATCAGCACCTACAAAAGCCGCCTGCTCCTGAAGCTCAACGTCAAGACAGTTGTGGAGCTCGCCGAGATCGCGAAAAGGAACGACATTTAAGCGCCGACTCAAAGCTCGGCGAGCGTTTTCATCAGGTCCGCTTCCAGTCGATGTATTTCCTGCGTTATCAACTCGATGGCGCTATTCAAGTCAGCACTGCTCGCTGAGGGTAACTGGCTACGTTGCTCGACGGACTCGCAGGCGCTGATCAAGTTGCGTGCCTGCAGGACTTTTGCCCCTCCCTTGATCTTGTGGGCGGCTTGCGCCAAACCTTGCCAGTCCTCTTGAGCATAGAGCGCCAACAGCTGATCAAGGTCCTTCCTGTTCGAAGTCATGAACTCCTGGAGCATCTGTTTGAGTGCATCGTGATCGGTCCTGGTTATCGCTATCAGCGAGGCAAGCTCGAATGTCGCCTTGCTTCCAAGAAGGCCTGCCATCGAAGGGCTACTCCTCTCTGGAACTTCGATTGCCGCCGCGGCCCTGTGCTCGGCAATCCCGAACCATTTGCGCAGTCGCTGCTCCAGATCATCGATGGTTACGGGCTTGAACAGGCAATCGTCCATACCCGCATCAAGGCACTTATTGATTTCATCCGTCTGGGCATTGGCGGTAAACGCAAGAATGACGGACCTAGAGGTGCCGCGCTTCGCTTCCTCCTCGCGAAGTGTTCTCGCCAGTTCATACCCGCTCATCCGCGGCATATTGCAATCGGTAACGACAAGATCGAAGTCACTCGCCTTCCATGCCAGCAGCGCCTCGACACCATCACAAGCGCTCGTGACACGATGTCCCAGGAAGGTGAACTGCTGAAAAAGTACTAGTCGGTTCGCTGAATTGTCGTCAACCACCAATATCTTCAGGTCAGGCCGGTAAGACTGGGCGATATCGATGTGCTTGCCTTGATCCCGCTCGGAAGGAGTTAGCGGCTCCAGCAGACTCAGCGCCAACTGAAGCCTTACCCGTGTGCCTACCCCCGGCCGGCTCTCCAGCGACAGAGTCCCCCCCATCATCTCGGCCAGAGAGCGGCAAATAGCCAACCCCAGGCCCGCCCCTCCTCTTACATTGAGTTCCTGGGTTCCCACCTGCTCGAATGGCCTGAACAGGTTGCCCTGGTCCGCCTGTGAAATACCGATGCCGCTGTCCTCCACCAGAACCTCGACTTGCAACTGCCCTGCTGCCATTTGAGTGCCGGTAACCTTGATGCGAACGTCGCCGGAGTCGGTGAACTTGATAGCGTTGCCGACCAGGTTGGACAGGATCTGTTTATAACGCACGGGGTCGATCAATACTTCGCAACCTAGCGCGCCGTGAAACGCAATACTCAAGGACAGCCCCTTTTGCCTGGCCAGCCCATCGAATACTCTGACAACCGATTCCGACAACTCGCGCAGGTCGGCGCGACGTGAGCTGAGACTCAGGTTTCCGGACTCGATCCTTACGATATCGAGGATGTCCCCGATCAACTCCAACAGGCTGATCGTCGAATCGTAAGCGACTTCAATCAGCGAGCGACCGAAGGTTTCTTTGCTGGTGCCTCTCAGATAAAGCTCCAGCAGACCAATAATGGCATTCATTGGCGTGCGGATTTCATGGCTCATTGTCGCCAGAAAGGTAGTTTTGGCGCGACTTGCAGCATCGGCCTGGTCCCTGGCGGCCGCAATTTCTTCGATGAGCTTGCGGCGCTCGCTTATATCTATCCAGCCACAGATCACGCCCTGAACTTCACCGGCGGCATCTTTGTAAGGGTATATCCAATGATAGATAGTCGTGGCCTGATCTTTTACTTGCAGGGGCCGGTCCATTTCAATCGGCCTCCCTGACCTGACAACTTCCATGTAGTCGGCGTGCAGTGCGTGAGCCTGTAACCTATCGATTTTAGAGCCTTCGAATGAACGCTTCCCTTTCAGCTCGTCGAAACGACGATCAACGGCGTGCAGGTAATAGGTGTTACAGGATAACAGGCGACCTTCGCGATCCCTTACATAAATGGGATGAGGCGTACCATTGATCAACGACTGCATGAACCGGAGTTGCTCGTCCAGTTCCTTTTGCGCTTGATTACGCTGGGCGACCTGGCGACGCAGGTAAATATTCCAGATCAGAGAGACGGCCAACAACAGGGCAGCCACACCGATAATCTGCAAAATGATCAGACTGTAATCTTTCCAGCTTTTTATCCAGACAGCGGGATTGGCGCGCCAGCGATTGCTGATCACTGTCAACTCATCCGGTGGAATCACCGCCAGGACCTTGTTCAGGATGGCGTGTAGATCTGTGTCCGCGCGCCGCATGGCAAACGAGAACCTGGCGCCATCCTCATCGACGATGCTGTTGATGAACGTCTTGTCGCCACTCATGCGCTCCGAGTAGAAGCGGGCAATGCTCAAGGGTGCGATGGTGGCGATGGCCTTGCCCTCGGTAACCAGACTCATCGACTCCAGCAAATTGCTGGTTTCCCTGATCTCGATATCCGGAAATGCATCCTGCAAAATTTCTGCAGCGACATGCCCCTTGGGTAGCGCCACCCGCTTGCCGCGCAGTTGTTCCAGACTGACGAGACTACGACCGACCTCGCCTGTCATTATGACAAAGGGCGAAAATGCGAAATTCTCGCTAAATCTGAACTTTGCCTCCCTCGCGGCTGTTTTGGTCAAGCACGCCAGGTCCGCTTCACCCGCGAGGATAGCGCCTTGCAGGTTTTCGAACTTGTCATACGCCACCGGCTCGAACTTTATACCGGTGTCGAAGCTGACAATTTTTAGAATATCCGAAGCGATGCCACTGAAGTTTCCATCGGTATCGATGAAGGCGACCGGCGCCTGCCCAGTATTGACAGCAATGCGAACAATCGGGTTTCGGGCGATCCAGTCCCGTTCGCTTTTATTGAATATTATTTTTCTCCCCATCACCGCGCCAATACCACCCGCCCATCGCCGCAAAATCTCATCGTATTCTTGACTGCTTATGCCTCCAATGGCGTCATCAATGAGATGACGCAGTAGTAGATTATCTTTCCTAAGTGCGTAACTGGTGCCTCCGCTATTGATATCTGCGAATCGCTCGAATTTTACATAGTTGAAATAATTTTCATTGATCAAAAGATTGGACGACAGTGCGTCTCCCAAGTAAAGATCCACTCGCCCGAAGGCCAAGGCCGCCAGCCCTTTCTCCCGGGACGGATAGAACTCGACCATGGCGCCGTTAAAGTCGTTAACCATGACATCATGGGTGATGTAGTCACTGGCAACAGCCACACGAATGCCTGCCAGGCTGCCCTGGAAATCACGAGCGTCATTCAAGCGACTGAACAGCACAGGCTGGTCGGGGGCATAAGGCTTCGAAAGTACGATGTCCGGATCACTCGCTTCATAACCATTTGCACTGGCTAGCAAATCGATGCTGCCTGACTTCAAGGCAGCTATAGCGCTGTCCCTGTTGGCAAACGGGCGAATCACGAAGTCCACACCCAGCATTTTTGCCAGCGCGCCTGATATATCTGCAGTCACACCCTCATACTTGGCGCCATTGAGGGTTATATCAAAAGGCCTGTAGTCAGGCTGTGAGACCCCAAGGACCAGCTGCCCCTTTTCCCTCAGCCATATCCGGTCGCTCGCCTCAAGGTCCATTTCTTTGTGTTCGGTCATTGGCCTTGAATACAACTCCAGTTGTGCAAGGTCACCATAGAACTCTGCCAGACCGGCCAGAGCGGGCTGGACTATTAGTAGCAATGCGAAAATATAGGCGCGCATTGGTGGTCAGCCTCATATCTCTCAAGATGCGCTCTGGTGGGCATCTGACGCTTCTCGCACTCAACCCCCATCGCCTCCACCTGTTAACTTAAGTTATAGCAGGACATAGTAAATCTTCAAATTATAAAGTTTAAACCTCCTTGAACTTCTACAGCATTTTCCTGAAGAAACTCCAGGCATTGGGCCTCAACATCGCTGGCTTGTTTTAAAATATCCGACATCAAAACTTAATCCAGCGCAAAGAGTGCGAAACTTATGGGCGCCTCACAAAGATTGACCACGATCAAATTAACTTGCACGACGCTTGATACTCCAAGCAAGTAAAAGACAAGCGTAATGGTGAGTTGGGTAGATTGATCCAACCAAAATCCAGAATACCCAGATGATTCCTACACGTATGTAGGACGCGACCTACAAACAAAGAAAAATAGGCGTAGGAGAATTCTGCTGCCTCGCTCAGGAACAGGAACATACCGTGCCCACGCTATCCGCTTTGGTTTTGCAAGACTCCGGCCTCCATCGTTCGATGGCCATGAACTCGCTACGCTGTCTTGGCTACGACGCAGTGGAAATATCCAGTGAAACGACGGCGCTGGCCAGGTTGCGGGCTGTTGGCGTTGTACGTCTGCTCTTGTGCGAATTGCGCAGCAACCCGCTTGGACGCCTGAGCTTTCTGCAGGCCGTTGCTCGCGAGCGGCTTGCCGACGGTGTCATCGTTACAGGTGAGCTGGCGCCCGGTTGTTGGGCAGCCCTGACGCGATTACTCAGCCTGCAAGGGCTGTCTGCTGTGTATCTGTGTACGGGCTCGGCAACCCAGGAGGCTCTGGTGGCGCTCTTGAACGAATTCGACTCACCACGTCCGACCGGCAGTTCGCTCCCCGCTTTGGTCAGAACGCCTACCGATGAAGAGGTGGCAAGCGCCTTCAACCAAGGGGAATTCCGGGCGGTGGTTCAACCGAAAGTGTCAGTGATTGGCGGCGAGATCCATGGCGTTGAAGTGTTGGCACGCTGGGTACGTCCGAATGGTGAAGTGCTATTGCCCAGCAGCTTTCTTGCGGCATTGCGCCGCTGTGGCCTGATGGATGCCCTACTCTTTCAAATGATGGAGCAGACGCTGGGGCATTTGCCCAAAAGCAATTATTCCGGATGCTCTGTGGCCTTCAACCTGGAACCCGAACAGATTACCCGGCCGGGGTTCGCCGTCGAGATCGAGCACCTGTTACAGCGCCTCGGTGTCGCCCCCGGCGACGTCACCTTCGAGCTGACGGAATCAGGCCTGATCCAGGCCCCTGCCCTCAGTCTGGATTGCTTGCTTCGCCTGCGCCTTCTTGGTTGTGGCCTGGCCATCGACGACTTCGGCAGCGGCCATTCCAGCTTGCAACGCCTGATGGAGTTACCCTTCACCGAGCTCAAGCTTGACCGCAGCTTCCTGGCCGAACCCGACATCTCGCGCCGTAATGCAGTGCTGACCAACGCAGTGGAACTGGGCCGCGCCCTGGGACTAGCCGTTGTGGCCGAGGGTGTGGAAACCGAAGAGCAGTTGCAGTATCTGCACCACATTGGTTGCGACTACGCCCAGGGGTTCCTCTTTGGCAAGCCGATGATGACCGAGGCGTTGAGGCAACTGGTGCGACGCTCCCACGCGTCGCACACATGTAGCACTTAGGCAGAGTAGAACAAGCAGTTCTGCCAGCTGAAAACTAGCCCTGGAATTGTTGTGCGCCTTTTCGTTGAGCCTATCCAGACGCGGCCTAAGGCATCACCCCGATGCCGTGCCGGTGGCTGTGAGCTAGCGTCTTTCGTATTCACGAAAAGGATGAGGCCGTCGCAGTCAGGAAGGGGGTCGTTCTTGAAATCAGGCTTGGTGTGTCGGACCGTGGTAGCGGTGAGAGCCATCGTACAGTCTCCATCTCGTATGGATTGAGGAGCTTTGTACGATCTCCAGTGAGGCTGGCACCAAGAAGCAAGCAATTTGCAAGCCCCGGATCGGTGCACATAGAAATGCACTTACTTGAGCCTGTCTCTTTGTGCTTTTTCAGTAAGCGCCGCCGGAAGAATCAAAGAAAGACTTTTCTTTGGGGCAAAAAAAACGGACCTCATAAGAGGTCCGTTTTTAATATTTGGAGCGGGAAACGAGACTCGCATCTGGCGTCCGACCCATTGAAATCTAAGGGTTTTCTCTTCTTGCCGAAACAGGAAGAGACTCAATTCTGGACTTGTTTTCAGGGAGCATCAAGCGCAGCAAAGCATAGAAGAAGTGAGTACCGGGAATGGTTCGAGCAATCAGGTATCGGGCTGTTGCTTCTGTTCGGTAGTGTCTACTGCGGAAGAACCGTTGTTTTTGGTCTGAGCGGTCAAGGTCTTCTGCACGGCTTCAGAGTGGGCCTGCGCCTGGCTGGCCTGGAACGCTTCCCAACGGGCGCGGGCCCGGTCAGAGCCGTCTTCGGCAACAGCGGCGATAGAAGTAACGGACAATAGGCAGGCAATGACAAGGGTGGAGCGTTTCATAGAATCAATCTCCTGAGGTGATAAAGGGAAGAGCCGCTTGGGCTAAATGAAAGTTATGGATGGTGCTTTAGGAAGTGTCGTTATCAACTGACCGTTAAGTATTCATAAAGAAAACAAGCCATCAGTTTTCGTTCGTGCAATGTCCTTGAACCTGATAGTCCAGAACATGCTCCCGCCCCTGATGGTCCAGATAATCCAGACGCGCAGGAACCACACCGCACTGGTCCGGGATTTGAGTCATGGATATGATTTTTGCTACATCCATATGAACGTAGAAGCCGGTCTTGTCGTGAATGACCGGAGAGGTCTCGGTAGTGTCGGCAAACGCTGAACCGGTGGCGAGCAAGACAGCAAATCCAAGCATAAGCAATTTCATGAAGGTATCTCTCTAGTGGGAAGTTGCTTGTTAACTGGTAATGGGCCCACAGCAACTAGCAAGTAACGCGGTATGGGCCGGTTAATGGCTCGAATTCATCCTCCCACTCTCCCCCGCTATGCACGATGACATTTTTTGCATGTACGCCATGCCCTAACGGCATGGCTCAAGTCCCCCCAGCCCAGAGAAAGCGTCAAAGCCACCCACACGGCCGCATCGCGCCAATGCATACCAAAAAGGCATGCGACATATCAAAAACAAGCAATAGTGCATACGTCAGCAGTAGGTGACGATATGTCACACCTCATTGGTGCTGCTTGGCACCACTCGGTGACCTGCACATTCCACTTCAGCCCGCTTGGAGCCTCACTGTGAAAAAAATCTTGCGCATCGCCACCGCTCTCGGCTTGGCGGCACTCTCCACCGGCGCATTCGCCGCTACGACCAGTAACGACACGTCGCATTCCATGGGCATCCAACTGCTCGGCTCCGGTGGCCCCATCTCTGACGACGCCCGGGCTTCATCGGGCGAGATTGTCTGGATCGATGGCAAGTCACGGCTGCTCATCGACGCCGGCGGCGGTACGTACCTGCGCTTTGGTCAGGCCCATGCCCGGTTGGAAGACCTGCACTTCATCGGCATCTCGCACTTTCACACGGACCATAGTGCCGACTTGCCCGCCATCTTGAAGGGCGCGTACTTCATGGCCACGAGCAACACAATTGCACTGGTCGGTCCAGACGGGTCTGACTCGTTCCCGAGCATGACGGAATTCTTCCACGACATGTTCGGCGCCAAGACTGGCTCGTTTGCCTACCTCGAGGGTCTGCATGATGGAAGCGATGGGTTGAACCTAAAGGTCAGCCCGATCATCGATGTGGATCGCCACGCCGAGAAAGCGTCCCTCGTTTATCAAGACGCCGAGGTCAAGGTATATGCCTACGGCATTCCGCACGGCGATGTACCGACCCTGGCGTTCCGCATCGAGGGCAAGCGCGGCACGATCGTGATCTCCGCAGATCAGAACGGCAGCCGTGCCGGATTCGTCGACTTTGCCAAGGGCGCTGACATCCTGGTCATGCCGGCTGCCATCGACGACGACGCCGACGCCACCTCTAAATTCCTCCATGCAACGCCGACGGTCGTCGGCAAGATCGCCGCAGCCATCAACCCCAAGATGCTCGTTCTCAACCACTTCATGGGCAAGTCCCTGAAGAACAAAGATAGCAACGTCGCAATTATCAAACGCTACTACCACGGCCCGGTCTACGCAGGTCGTGATCTGTCGCGCTTCGAAATGCCATGACCCAGGAGCACACAATGAAACATACACTCGCGCTATCCATCGCCGTTGCCTCGCTCGCCTCGCTCGCCGTCATCAGCCAGCCGGCTCACGCCAGTGAAACTCCGCCACCGGCCATTGCCAAGACCACCAAGAGTGGCGGCAAGTGTGCCAGTGGCAAGTGCGGCACCGAGAAGATCTACAGCAAGGCCAAGATCAATCAGAACCCACAGGATCGCCTGGTCCGTACACGGGACGGCAAATGTGGTCTGACCGCCCAAGGATACGACGTCGCCGAAACGACCCAGAAGAAACTCGCCGAAGGGGTCTGTGGCCAATGATCACCCAAGGACGAGGGCTTGGGCTCCGGCGTGAGTTTGCCTTGCCTCTCGCCAACGGCCCCGTTCGGACTGACTTCGACTTTCTAGAAGTCGTACCGGACAACTGGATGGGGTTGGGTGGAGAGAGCACGGAACAATTCGACGCCATCGCGGATAAATATCCAATGGTGGCACACAGCTTGAGCCTGTCCATCGGCGACGCTCAGCCACTGGATATGGACTACTTGAGCGCGGTGAAGACCTTCTTAGACACCTACGACATTGCGATCTACAGCGATCACGTGAGCATGTCGCGCGATAGCCGCGGCTACCTGTACGAGCTGATTCCTGTGCATCGCACGCAGGCGAGCCTGCAGCTAATGGTCGACAAGGTCAAGGCGGTACAGGACTACCTGTCCCGGCGTATCGCGTTGGAGAACATCTCCTACTACTACGATGAGGAGGGGCAGATGGCCGAAAGCGAATTCATCGCTCGCCTGGTCGACGCCTCGGGCTGTGGGCTGCTATTGGATGTCAATAATGCGTATGTCAACGCGCGTAACCACGGATCCGATCCACGCGCATTCATCGATGCATTACCGACGGACGCAGTAACCTACTTTCACATGGCCGGCCATCTCGATAATGGTCCTCAAGAGCGGGTCTTGGACACCCACGGCGCCGATGTCTCGGCCACCGTGCTGGGCTTGGGGATTTATGCGGTCCATCGGTTCGGCGAGCGGCCCATTGTGCTGGAGCGCGACAACAATATACCCAGCCTCGACGAGCTATGTGAGGAACTGCGCGGCATCCACCAGGCCATGACCGGCTCGACGGGGAATCTGCAATGAACTTTCACATCGCCCCGGATGTCGCCAGCGAAGCTGAGCGCCGGTGCCAGGCTGTGCGTCGCGGCGATCTCGGCCCGTATGGCGAGTTGGTCCGTGCGAACGCGCAAGAGCTGGTCGCCACGATGTTCCCACGGTTTGCCCAACATCGCGGTGCCGAGCGCCTGCGCCAGGATATCGACGCATTCTACAAATGCTTTGGCGCAACACGGGCCGAATTCATTCACCTCGCGACCGAGTTTGTCCGCTTCATGCAGCCGCGCCTGCCATCGGGTATTGGGCGCGCCCTTATCGAGTACGAATGGATGCTGTTTGACGTTGAGGTCGATAAGACCGCAGTTCCCCGTCCCCATGGAGAGGAGGCTCGTCGCCCTACCCTCATTCGCCTCAACCCCACCGTGCGATGGCTGGCCACTCCGTTTGACCTGTACGCGGACGACCGACTTGCGGAGCAAGCATTGCTATACAACAACGCGCCTTGTGCCTATGCCGTCTTTCGCACCTTCGACCATAGGGTCGTGACGCAACGGCTTTCAAACCACGACATCGCAGAACTGTCCACCTTCACGGGCGGTGAGCGACTCGTATCCCCGATGGAATCAGCCCACTGGTTCACGCACGCGCTTCAGCGCGAACTCATCACCTCACACCACGAATAGTAAGGCATCGCCATGGCTAAACTGATCGCACTCCTCAATCGCGGCCTCGAAAAGTCCAAAAAGCTGGATTTCGTAGCGCTACTTTCTATCCGCCTGTATCTGCTACCCACCCTCTACGAGGGCGCCCACGCCAAAGTCACCGGTTTCAGTGGCCTGGTCGAGTGGTTCTCCACCCCAGTGGCCCAAGGCGGCCTCGGCATGCCCTTGCCCACGCTGATGGCCACGCTTGCCACGGGTACCGAAGTAGCAGGGCTCATCTGCATCGCCCTGGGGCTGTTCACCCGCATCGTCACCGTTCCGTTGGCGATCTTGATGACCGTCGCCGGCTTGTCCGTGCACTGGGCGCACGGCTGGGCCGCGATTGCCGGCAAAACCACGGAAGCAAGCATGCGCCTCAGTGGTCTCATGACCTGGCTGCAGCATTCCTTCCCGGGCCGCTTCAACTATGTGACGGAACTGGGTGATCCAATCATCCTCAACAACGGTATCGAGTTCACGGTGACCTATGCGGTCATGATCATGGTGCTGTTCTTCTATGGCGCAGGTCGCTATGTCAGCGCCGACCATTGGCTGGCCAAGGTCTTCCCGCGCTGGCCGAAGTGACCGGGTGCCTGGCACAGCGACCCGATCTCATTCAGGGTCGCCATGCCAGCCACAGGGTCAATGTCGCCGGGCATGTCCTTCAACGACCGACGACGGGTAACAGCTAAACCCGAGCGGTGTTCTGATAGCTTTTGGGCAGAGCTCACCGCTCTGCCCTTTTTTTTGCCCGTCGTTTGCGGTTACTGCTCGAGCAAGGAAAGCAATTCGCGCTCGGCCGGCCCATCAGGTACGGCCGCGCGACGCACAATGCTCAACGTCCGGCGAAGCGTGAGCTGCGCGCAGGGTAAAGGGATGAGTACGTCGTTGGCCAATTCATCCGCGATACTGATGGCGGGCAGCCAGGCAATGCCGCCGCCATGAATGGCAGCCTGCTTGATGGCCTCGGTGTTGCCAAACTCCATGATCGATCCTTGTTGCACGTCCAGATCTTCGAGTACTGCCGCAATCAATTCGCGCGTACCCGATCCCACCTCGCGCATCAGTAACGGCTCGTCATTAAGATCCCGGGGGTTGATGGCGGTAGCATCGGCCAAGCGGTGCCACGCGGCCACTACCGGCAACAAATCGTCCTCGCGAAAATGGGTCACGGTCAAACCGTTTATATGCAAAGGACCTTCAATGAACCCCAGCGAGTAGCGCATGTCCGCAACGGCCTGAGAAACCTGTCCCGTGTTACCCACGAAAAGACTGACCTTCACACCTGGATTGTTACTGCGAAAACGAGCAAGAACGCGCGGCAACACATAGGTACCGATGGTGTTGCTCGCGGCTATGGATAAGTGCCCAACCTTGGCGCTTGCGAGTTCCTTCATCGCCAGGTCAGCCGTTCTGGCAATATCAAAGAGGCGATCGGCATATTCGGCAAGAACTTCGCCGGCGTGCGTCAAACGCATGCCGCGCGGTTGCCGTTCAAAGAGTGTCAGACCGAAGCGTTCCTCCAGTTTGCGCAACTCGCGAGACAGCGCCGGCTGCGAGATGTGCAGCGCTTTTGCAGAGGCGGTAATGCTGCCGGTTTTGGCAATCGTGTGAAAGACTAAGAGGTGATGAAGGTTCATATAGGCGAAGAAAGAATGGCTATGAGCAAATGCTAGCGGGTACTCAGTCTATCCAGGATCTGGACGATGCAGTCAGCGCCAGCCGTAAAATCGAAGTGACGTGACAGCGCTGAGCCGACACCATGGCTAAGCAAGTCAAATAACCGCACGATATTAGCCTATCCGCTACTCCCTGCACATCGTCCCCCCCGTAAGTAGATCCAGCCAGAATAGAAACACCGCCCCATTCCCGCCGATCCGCGCGCACAATTGTCCGAGCATCGTCGGAACGAGATATCGAGCACTGGGCAGCAAGCTGTTATATGTTGCAAATCAAGCGTAATCGGCCTTTTGTCAAGCGCCGATAGCAAATACTGATGTAATCGTCCAGGAAAGAATTGATCTGGTGTTCTTCCTTGAAGGAAAACACGCCTCTATTAGGGTCGAACATCAGGTAAAGTGAGTCTTTACGATCAACAAAAACCCCCATGGTATGGCCTGTTGTTTTCGAGTCCTGATCAATTAGATTTACAAAATACTTTCCATCACCCTCAATTTCTTCAAAGCACTCTGTACTCTTATCCTCCCAGGCAAGTTGCCTATCTCTCATGTATCTGCCTATAGCGCCATGGTCCTCCACTAAAGACATCAACTCTTTACGACCTTCGTAGGCATTAATATTGTTAAAAAAATCCACAAATTGCCCTGAACCTTGATCCGCCAGCCACTTCAACACTAATGGATAACAAAGCCTCTTTTTGCTTAAATCATCAGTGCCTGAAAAACCCTCTTGGCTGAATTCAACTTTCAGCGCCCCTTCATATACAGCCAGCATGTTGTGAAGCAGCTCAGGAAATGTTTTTTGCAGCACGCTTATTAACTTATAGGCCTTGCGCGGAGAAAACAAACTGTGCAAATCAATTTTTTTCTTTTCACATTGACTTTTGATAAAAGCTTTGGCCCCCACCGTCGGCATGGCTTCATGTAAGTCCAGATAAGTTCTCGGCTGGGACTCAAACGTAGCACCTAACAACTCGAACATTTTTTTGAGATGTACAGGGACTGGTATTTTTTGGTTTTTTGGATTATTTCTTGAATCTATCTGCATTGAGCTTTTACAGTCAGTATCTACAAGAGGTTCATCATTGATGGCGGGCCTTTCAAGAAGGGTAATGCAATTTTCTCTCCAGGCAATATAAGCTTCTTTTGCCTTTCTGTTTTCTCTTTTAACTCGAAGGGAGGATTTACTTAAGTTCTCTTTTGAAGCCATTGCCTTGGCAGACCATACTTCTGCTATTTTGTTGATTTTCATATATTCTGAAATAAGCTGGAATATGAATGTATTGATGAGCTGAAAGATCCTTTTTCTTGAGTCTTTAGAAAAGCCAATGCCCCAACAAGCTGGGGCATTGGATTTTTCTTAACCTTGGTAGATCGCGCTTTCAAACCCTCTGAAAGCCTGCTGACCTGTTGCTTTTTGATGCCTAGAAGATATTGAGTGGGTAATCGACTATCACCCGGTACTCATCGGTGTCGGTACCCAGTGCCCCATAACCATTGCTGCCACGGTTGGTCGCCCATTGCAGATCTACCGCTAGATCCTTGGCCGTACCGCCCTGTACCACATACTTGAGATCGATATCACGCTCCCAGTGTTTGGCATTCTCACCATCTGCATTGTAGAAACTGGCATAACCACGGCTGTTCGGATCAACCTTGCTCAGGTCCAGCGTGCCACGGGAATAGGACATGGCCGAGCTCAGGCCCGGCAGGCCGAGGCCGGCGAAGTCGTAGGCGTACTTGAGCTTCCATGAACGCTCGTTGGGGCCGTTGAAGTCCGAGTACTGCTGCGAATTATCAAGGGGGATGCTGCCCTGGCTGATGTAGTCGAACGGGGTGTTGCCATTCACTCGCTGGTAGGCAGCGGTGAGGCTGTGATGGCCGACCCCCAGGGTGAAATGCAAGCTGTAGGTGTTGTTGTCGATGTCGCCCAGTAGCGCGTCGCCGGTGTCCTGAGTGTGATAGAAGTGCAGGCCTGGGTTCAGGGTTACCAGCTCGTTCAGCGCATAGCTGTAGTCGAGGTCGTAGTAGTACTGGTTCCAGATGTCCTTGAGTTCGGCGGCGTACAGGCTGCTGGTCAGGCCCGGTAAGCCGCTCCAGGCTACGCCGGCCCAGTTCAGGTGCCGACTTTCGTCATTGTCTGCCAGTTTGCCGTAAGACGTGCCGATACGCCGGTGGCCGCTCTGGTTGTAAAGCTTGGTGAAGCTGGCCTGGCCGCCTTCGAGCAGCCAGCCGTCGAAGCTGTGGTTGGTCAGGCTGATCCCGCGGAAGGTCTGTGGCAACAGGCGGGTCTGGCCAGCAATCACCGGATTGTTGAGAAACAGGTCACCAGCTTTCAGCTCAGTGTCCAGGGCACGCATTTTTAGGGTGCCACCACCGGTTGAAAACGAGCCTGGCGCTTTGCCGTTGCCATCGCTGACCGGCAGGATAGTCGAACCATCAGTGCCGCCACCACCGTCGAGTTTGAGCCCGAGCATGGCGTTGGCATCGAGACCGAAACCGACCGTACCCTGGGTGTAACCCGACTCGAAGATACCGATGAAACTCTGACCCCACTCAATGTTGTCGTCGGTCTGCTGCTGACGGTTGCGGTTCATGTAGTAGTTGCGGGTGTCGAGTTTAAGGCTGGAACCTTCGATAAAACCTTCTTGACTGGAATGCTCTGCTGCCTGAGCACTGGCCCCTATCGCCGCGGCCATTGCAATGAATAACGGACTGAGTTTGAGGATAATACTCACGTGAGATATAGCTCCTTGATTAAAAACAGAAGATGCTATTTTAATTATTTGCCCACTCTACCCGTATAAATTTATAGTAAAAAAAACACCTTTTCTTCAATATCATGATCAAACGCTACCTTAGCAAGTTAGCAATAGCCCCCCATCTTCTCCATGGATCACTGATAAAATAGCCATAGTTGTTCTCAAGGCCCATATTTGGTTAACTTGGAAAATGCTATTTTCTTCTGTTCCATATCGCTGCCGTTCAGGTAGTCACGATTCAAGGGGGATGCCACCAGACCCTCACGACGAAGGTTATCAGCCTTATACAACACCCATTCCCACTCATCTGGCGCACTGCTTTCTGAAGGAAGGCGAATCAGTGCCTGGCTCAAATCTGCATGTTTTTCGTGTAGAAAATCTAATGTTGCTAATTTTTGCTCTTTTTTAGGTCTGTAGTGACCACTAGTGGAGTCGATATACAATATTCTGCCATGTGCAATCGCTATCATCCCAGCATCTTGAATATTTCCTCCCGCAGTAAAGCTAGAGTGTTGGAAGCGCCCTGGAATACTCTTGTTTATGTACATCCTGCCATCCACATCAAGAACATAGGCGTACAACCCCCAGCGCCACTCAGTATAGTCGCCCGACTCTTTTGCATTTTTCCCCAGTAAATCACTTCCATTTGCTGCGTACATCAAACTCCCTTCTTGAGACACGCTCACCTCATACTTTCTACGTTGTTCCTTAGTAAGATATTGAACATTTCCTTTTTTATTCTCCCCTTTATATTCTGACAGCATAGGGATGCTTTTTTTATATTCGGGCTTTGCAGGTCGCGATGATCTCCCGGTGCTCCCAGGCAGTTCTAATGAGCGAGGAGCATATACGCAATTATCCGAGCTATCTTGCCCTCCTCCAAAACAAGCGTTGAAGATCCAGGCACTACCACTATTGGTTGCCTGGCTTCGAACTGACACCTCCTTGGACAGCTCTTGATTTCTGCAGGAGGATGACTTCGCTCCAGAGTACTTATCTTTTTTCAATGCATGCTTCAACATAAAATACTCGCCATTTTAAATCTGCCTATTTTCATATACAGCACACCAATCAAACACCAGAATCCAACGGCGCTTAATTAGATTATATTTCCAAACGAAAAATAGGATAACGCAGCCAACCATCCACCACTACTGACTAATATTAAAAAATAAAAATATTGATATTAACGTGAGAGAAGCAAACCTCCGCCTCCCTCATGCCATGGCCATTACATGAACGCCTACTTCGGCGCCATTGAACAACCCGTTAACTCCTTAGCACTTTCCAAGAGTCTAACCGTGTAACGTTAACAAACGTGTAAGAGCAGCAGATACTGCTTCAGGGGACCCCATCATATTGGAGTCAGTAACGTATTTATCATTCACCACAAAACTGGGCACCGCTTGGATTTTATAGCGTTGGGCAAGTCTATCTCCTTGAGCCATCCGGCTTTTAACTGCAAATGAATCAATTTTTTGCTCAGCAATTTTTCTTTCTATGCAGAGCCCAACAAAAAAGTCAGCAATCTCCTTACTGGTCTCCAGCTTCCCGCCGCGGCGCGCCAGTTCAAATAGCGCATGGTTCGTGACGACTTGAATATCAAGCGCCTCACCAATATAAAAGGCTTTAGCGTAACCTTCCCATTGTTTGCTGCCAAAAGTGACAGGGACTCGAGTCAGGGCTACGTCGTTTCCAGCCTTGGCAGCCCATTGGGTAATGCTCGGATCGAGTTGCCGACAGTGAGGGCAGCCATACGAAAAAAACTCGAGTACTTTTGGCGATTGGCTTACTGGCTCATTCGTCACTGTATAATTCTTTCCAGCCTGTAATGAAACAACCGAGTCAGCCATGCCCATTGGAATATAAAATATCGCGGGCATAACCAAAGCCAAGCAAAACTTACGCATATAAGTATCTCACCTATTGATGAATGGAAATGTATATATGAGGGTTACTGCACTAGAACAAAGTCCGCCAGTTGCTTCAACTCAACCGACTGCAAACCTGGAAAGGGTGGCATCGGTATCGCCCTCCAACGTCCAGAGCCACCGTGACTGATGTGATCGATAACTTGCTAAATAGCCTGGGCATTGCATCGGTAAGGTGGCAGCGAACAAAGAATGCGTCATTGGGCGTCAGTAGCGACTCATTGAACACCGAAACCGGTGTTTCCAGATGCGGTGTACGAGCGATAACACGCATCAACGGTCTTTTCTGCGGATAAGCCACCAACTCCCGGGTTCCGTTAGCAAAGTCCTGAGTCTCGGTTTCAGCCGCTCGACTGCGCAAGGGTTTGAATGCAAGCCCCGCAGCTACCAGGCTTGCGCCCTGGAGAAAGACACGGCGCTTAATAGTGTTTCCGTTATCAGTGGGCATACGTTCTGTACTCTCAACAAAGGATCGAAGATCACAACCTTCACTTTATTTTTCCCAAGCGCTGCCAATGGCCAGCTCTACGCGCCTGTAGTTGGTCAGATAGGTAATACCGTGAGTCAGATAGACCGCTGACCTCAGGCTTGTAAGCCTGAGGTCGCTATTGATGAGTTGACTATTTAGCTAAAGAGGCGATGCAGGGCGAGACGAAAAGATTGCCTCGATATGCACCCGCGAGCGTCCTGCAAGCCACGATCGACCACATGACCGCCAGCACAAACACCAGACATCCGCCAAAGATATTAAAAAAGCTGGAATGCAAGACCGATCCCAACTTGAGAGTGGTGACGGCATAGACACCGATAGGGAACGTAAAACCCCACCACCCCAGGTTAAAAGGAATACCTGCCTTGAAGTAACGGATCGTGATCAAGGTGGCCATTGCCATCCACCACAATCCCAGGCCCCAGAAGAGAATGCCGGAAATCAGTCCAATACCTTGAGCTACCTCGCCAACTCCTTGCAGCCCCTGCGCCGCAAAGATCGCTGGGGCGTCGCCGCCGATGACCAGCATGCCCAATGCCCCCGTACCGATAGGCCCCAGCGACAACCAACTGGATGCGGCCATGCTTTCGTGAGGAAGTTTGTGCAACGCCATGCGCAACAACAAGATGACCAAAATGCTCAACGCGACGGGAACCGAATAGGCCCACAGTACATAGCTGGTGATCAACATAATGAATTGCGCGCCTGTATCGAGCAGGTGCGGAGCCAACAACCCACCGCTGGCAGCCGCCACTTCTGCAGCAACCACGGGCAGCAACCAGACAGCCGTCATTTGATCGATGCTGTGCTGTTGACGGGTGAACATCATGTAAGGAATCAACACACCGCAGACGAGTGCCATGGCGACATCGATCCACCATAGGGCTTCGGCAAGCGGTATGAGGCCAGAGCCCCAACGAGGAACCCCAAACACCAGCAGACCATTGATAATGGTCGCAAGCCCCATCGGAATAGTGCCGAAAAACATCGAGACCGTGGAATGCCCGAAGATCTGCTTGGCCTCATCGAAAAACATGATCCACCGAGCCATGTACAGGGCACTGAAGGTGCAGAACAGCACGATGTTCAACATCCAAAGCCCTTCGGCAATGGATCGCAGGCCCGGGATGGCCAGCGGAAACTGAGCCAGGGCCAAGGCCAGGATGCCGGTGCCCATGGTGGCGGCGAACCAGTTCGGCGTGAACTGGCGTATCGCCTCCCGTGGTCGGCTCAAATGGCTAAGGGGTTTGGCTCCCGCATTGATAGCTGCGAGATCTCTAAGCGACATGGTGATCTTCCTGATGTGTGAATGACCGTGTGTTCATTCTAGGGGATTTCTTTATCGGCTTTTCGCCGTATTATCGTCATACGTTATCGATTTTACCGATAAGGATCTTTCTACGATGACGCACTACGTACGCGCCAAACCGGCAATCTTGCCAGAGCCGGTGTTGAGCAGCGAGTAGATGGATTGGGCAATGGCCCTGACAAACTGGTCATACAAAGTCATTGCGCTGGGCAAAGCCGTAGGTTATTTGGCCAGCAACCGAAGTACGCTGGTGCGGTATACCAAAGCCAATCACTTGCCCAACCCCAGTTTTGGCGCCGGGGGCATCATGAGTAGCATGCTCCCGAAAGAAATCGAGTCGGGAGCACAGCATCGAGGATTAAGGGGCGGCTTTGAATACGGGACTCATGGGACAATTACGCCGTAACCAGGAATGCTTTTCATCACCACATCTAAGGGGACAGAAAGTCTCTGCCCCCGATACAGGCAGCTGCTCCAATTCAATTTCAATGAATATGGGTTGCCGAGCGCGCTGTAAGAGTTGCCAAACGTGCACGAACATCCATCGAGGGGCGCATGGCCTCTTTTTCCGCCATAGTCGGAGCCCATCGAGGTTTTGCATTAATGCCTTTTAGTCTCAAACTGCTGGCTCGATAGAGATCTGTTTGATGGATCAATGAGAATCTTGAAGTGGGATGCGGCAGAACGAACACCTTCGACAGATCTAGTCCATGTTCTGTAAGGTAATCGACTGAAACCAGCTTCTGTTCGGCGGAAGGTTTGTAATGACCGCTCTTTGAATTAAAAAAAAGCAGCTGGCCATTAACTACTGAAATCATGCCCGCATCTCGGACTTCACCTCCAGACATGAAGCTAGAGTGATGCATCAACCCAGCTTCATGCCTGGCAATGTACATGGTATTGTCCGGAGCGATTACATATGCCATCACATTTTGACTCCAGTCTCTATAATCATTGTGCAATGACTCACCCCGCTCATTGACTAACGTGCCCGTTGCCTTGTATTTAATCAAACCGCCATCAATGGTTATTGCATATTGCTTTCGCGTCTCCTCATCAAGATATTTTACGCCGTTGGCGGACTCTCCAACATACTGAGGATCCATTGATATGCTTGACTGATATTCCGGTGTGGCCGGTCTGGTAAATGCTATTTCTGGTATCGTTTCAGGAGACAAAACGGCAAGCCTGTTTTTTTTTGACGGCCTATTAAAACCAAAACAGGAAAAACAACCGTGGTTCTCATCGACTTCCTCTTGATCTACGTCAACGCTAGAATTCCTTGATGAAACTGACTTTTTCGAGACGCGACGCCCCCTTAATAAACTCACGAATTTATTTGGCATACTACCTCCTATTCTTTTGCTATGGGAAATTCAACAAGCCTTATCTAACCGCTGCAGCGTAAAGACTCCTAACAAAGGGTTATTCAGACGGAAATTAATGTTTTCACTACACTTAGCGCCGAAAGAACTCAGCCAACTCGGATTAGGGTACTCGAGAGTTTTCGACATACTACAGACAAGGTTTAGGGCTTTCGGTTTAACCCCTTATCATCGTCCTGAGTAAAACTGCGCCAGTGCACCCTATTAGCGCACACTGTGGACTTCTTGTGCCAGTTTCTTTTATCAGTTCTAAAGCTTTGTTTTTTACAACAAACCTCTTGCGCCTGATTAATACTCTCTTTCACATTCCGGATAGCCCTGACTGTACCTGTATAGTCGTTAACAACTCTATCAAAAAGATCAAGACTATGACTCAGACCATCAATCAGGATTATTTCGGCGCGTCTATTTCCACCGGATTCCCGGACAGCATAATAGGCTCTAAGCTGTGGAAATCCATACAGTAAGATAATAGGTACCAGGACTGGCTCCCGACATTATTGCTCGCCCCCTCCCTCAACCCTATCGATTTTTTGAGCTGCCTCAGATATCGTCGCTTCATATTCACTATCCATACCTACCTCAAACCCCACCCATATCGAAACCCATTAAACATCCAACTTTCAAGAAAACATCTATTCGGCCAAATTACTTCTAAAACTTCTCAGAAACCCATACTTCAATTAAGCTCGACTACACCCTCAACTACAACGCCAGAGTAAAACATGTAGAGCATCCGTTGTCGTTGCCTTGCTCACATTTGGCGAATACGTCATTAACTTATGCCTGTTAGAGCGGCTAAATCTCACCTTGATCCATTTTAACGAGCCTAGCGCTCAAGCTAGAGGGTATTCTTGGATGGTGACATAACCATTTTTCCCCTCCACCAATGCACCATCTTTCCAATGGGAAGGTAATGGTGTATTTATTCGCCTATAAAACTCAACGAGTTCTTGTCTACCCTCCAGTATTTCCCAACAGCCTCTGTTCACAACAGCCACAGGAAAGGGGCCAGGATTGGCAACCACACCTAAATACCCATTATCTCTTACAACCTTTTCACGTTCGAACTTCCACATATACGGCACAAAATTAACTTGAGGGCCATGACGAATAACATTCATGGTCGTGCTTTCAAATGGCCGTTTTGAATCTACAGCTGCGACCTCTTTATTGATCAAGTCGATCACAGCTTTCTCCTCTGAGGAGCCCGCCTCGGGGATATGCCCTGAGGCGCCGCTTTTAGAGAAAAGAATGATGTCATGCATATCATAGTCCCCTGTATAAGGCGTGATGAATTTTCGCCTTACCAGGGTATGAAAAAGCTCTTGATTTTGAGGATGATCCAAATTAATCGAAAACTGTTCATCATCACCACTTATATGGTTATATACATAAACCCCTTTAATATCGGAAGAGCTACTTTTTTTACTACTTATCTTTTCTTTCCACACTCCCACAAACCCGCGAAGCTTATTCTCCTCAATCGTTGACAACCTTGCAGGGCTTTGTGATCGATAGGCTTTTTTAATCGAGTCAGGTTTGATGGTTTTTTCTAAAATATTGTGTCCTTTGGCTGCCGCTCCGATCTTCAAAGCTTCAATAGTGCTAGGACCCGTCTCGCGAAAACTAACCGCCATATTATTTTCACGAGATGCTTTCTCAATAGCTCGCATATGAAGTTCTAGAATAAACCTTTCTGCCACTTGAGTTCTTGCTACCTCATCAACGACTCGAGGCTGCATCGTACTCTTAGCGCGAACGGACCTGAAACTCAAAGCAGTCTTCTGCTGTGGAGGGATAAGTTCTGCAGAACTTCGCTTATAAAATCCGGCCTTTCTCGTAGTGGGTGATATAAAGCCATGCAACCTAGTAATAGGTGCCGAATACTGACTCTCCGGAGTTGTTTGCATTCCCTCCTCCGCCCGCCCCTTTTTTCGAGTCCTCTCGGACATCACTGTTTCATATTCTCCATCCATACCTAGCTCGCATTTTCTCTCCCATCTAGATACCTCTGATATGCAACCCTAAGTTCCTCTTTATATTTTCGATATTCTTTATAATTGGAAATATAATCAATATCATAAGGTGATAAACCTTGCCCAGCCAAGTCATCCTTGGCATTTCTCGCCCCCCTGTCCCAACGCAGCCTAAGCCGAGCCAACCAATCATTTTTATTATAAATCTCTGTAAGCAGGGTCGCTTCCGGCAACGTCTTAACTTTATTCTGTATAACAGTCGCTCGTGACTTGATTAGCCTCCAAGAATCCAGTGAGTTTCTGATCAGTGATAGCTCTCGATAATCTTCATCTGATATTCTCTTCGCGCTGTAAACGGCAATAACATCTGATTTTTCAACCCCATTATAAATAAGCCCTTCCTGGGAGCCCTTGGCAAAATTGATTGCCAGGTACTTGTTAGGGTCGAGATCTATTTTTTTTCTCGTCTGTTTAGCATAATCACTTAAAAGTATTTGTTGATCTCTAGATGTAGTGAGATCATAAAACTTCCGCCCCTTCGGGACTTTAAACTTTACCACCCTCCCATCAAGATCTTTTGCAGCCCAACTTCCCGCCACCTTTAACGAACGACTATATGAAACCCAGCGAGATTTAACTTTAGCCTTTGTGCCAGCACGAACATGAGCAAAGGCCGATTTTTTCGGATCTGAGTTCGCGGGTGGTTTAATGCCATTCATTACGGGCTCTTCATCCTTTCTGAGCGTCCGATATCCGATCTTACTGCATTCACTTTCTGATTCACCTTCAGAATCAGGGTGCCGCTTCCTCACCCTTGGTGTTTGCTTCTTTAGTGAGGCCTTATCTTTTTCGGATTGCACCCTAGGCATCTTTTAATCTCCAAGCTTGGCTACCAGTATATTTACAATTCTATCTTCTGGAGCATCACTACCTATATTAGAAAGCATGGCAGGTGGTATGACTGCATGCTTCATATTCAACCATTCGACTGCAAAACACTCTATTTCGTGCACCTAAATATAAAACTGATAAGACTCAAGATTTTAATTCGAAGCGGCGGTACTCAAGCGTCTCAATCTTCCTAATGGTAAAACGTTGACTCAAGGACGAAGCACCGATGATCACTTCATAATCCTCAATATTTTCAGCGGAATCTATACTATGCGGTCCTTTATAAATTAAGGCTCGCTCTGAAAGAGCATTCATTAGCGGCAAGTCGCCAAGATCCAAGTCCGACCTCGAAGACGCAAGGTAACTGCGTACAGCATCTGCCTTGCTTTGCCCTGTGAAGTCTGTAGAGCCATGAGAGGGTTTATCATTGACAATCATGCGAACAGGGGAGTTTGCTATCGCCTCATATAAATACACTTTTCCATTTCCATTATCATCAAGATAATCAAAAGCGTACCCCCGAGAAGTCTCCGGGTCGTCAGCAAAATATTGGCCAACCCAATCCTTATCGACATTATTAACATCTGCCAAACGGGCTTGGTCACCTGTCTCTGCAAGAGCAACATCGAAAGTTTCGTATGGAGACATCTTGTAAAGCTTTGCACCGGCTTCAAGATCGATAAACTTTACGTCACTACTGCTCAATGCCAGATCTTTTGAGACTGCATTGCGTGCCCCCCCCCCCCGAGCCCCGTATAACCTCCTAATATCAATTGAGCTATCAATATCATCTTGCATATCGTCATTGAGATCATGCTGGCTGCCAACCTTCCCTGCATTTGATTGCAAGGTCTCCTTGCCAAACATACTTGGATCTGCTTGCTTATACATTCAGGCACCTATAATTATTTATACATCTCGAAGCCCACATGACAGCCTCCAACGAACATCAGCTCAGCTATAGCAGAGCCAACTCAACACCACGCAATACATTTATCAGCACCAGAATCCAGCCTCGAACTCCAAGTTTCCATATCAATTGGCTCTCCTGTTTTCAGATCATAGACATGGCTTGGAAATTCTATTACAGATGACAGCGTTCTAGCACTTGCGCACTTCGGGCTTAATGATTCTATTTCATGCAACAACACCTCAACATAGGTCTGATGCTTCCCGGAAAGAAAAGCGTTCACCTCATTGACACTAATAGCCTTAAAGAATTTTCCTGGGGCGATTAATGACTCTGCTTCAGAATAAGGCTCGTCACTACGAATGGAAAGTGGAGCAAAAACCTTAGCACTCTTATGCCTCTCCAATATATATATTACAGAGCCCCCTTCAAAATATTGCTCATCGCCTTTCTTAAACACTGAAAACTCCTTGGCGATATAGGGACTTTCGGTAAAGGACGTGAAATCAGTGTTACATAAAACATCACCGCTTTTTACTGCACCAACTCGAAACGCCTCTCCAGATGTGCCACCTCTGTAGAGGGTAACGTCTCCAGTCGAAGGTAGCCTATCGACAATATCTATGAACTGCTCTACCCGAGAAAGGCTATCGCGCGGAATATTCGCCTCTCTTGGAAAATAGCCATCCGGGTAGTTCTTCTCGCGACCACACCTTAAAAAGTCGTTCATAAATGGGGAAGAGTCATAGCTGTATGCTTCCGCAAATATTTTTCCATGCTCTCCAAGAGCAAGTGATGATTCTTTGAGGATTGCCTCCTGACGCACTAAGGCTTTTTGACCTTCTTGATATTTTCCCGTAGAGTTATCTGACCTTATTGCCTTTTGCAAAGTTGACTCCTCCCCTGATCGGCTGAAACGAAACATTTCACGTGGCAAACGAGCGTCACCAATATCGTCCTGCATTCCTTTGCTAAGGTCATGCTGGCTCCCCCCCAGCACTTGATTGCAAAACCTCCTTGCTACTTACAACGGGGCTTACCTGCTTATACATTCAAATATTCCTCCTTGGTTTACACCGCTGCAATTAACTTATTGTCGACACTATCAACAAACAGTGCCCCCCCCTCCAACTCGCCAATTGCTTTAGCTTCTGCTTTCCAACCATCGACAACACTCTGGATTACAGCCAAATTGGCCTCCAGCACGACACCAGACAATGTGATATCAAGGTGCTGATCAGGCAACTTGTCATCAGTAAAAGGAGTCCCCACGCAGGTAACAGTCACCTTCTTCAACTGTGCACGAGCGGTATCATCCAACGGGCTCTTCGCATCCAGTGCCGCGACCAGCGCTTCCCAAACCACAGTTCCAGCTTGCCGATAAAAATCAACGCCGGGCTTTTGCGCAACCGCGGCCGATACGGACTTCACCGGGGCCAATTCCGGACTGCGACTGGTCAAACTGATCGGCACCGTGACTTCATAGGTCAAGCACAACCGTGGTTTATTACCCAGCGATTGCCAGAAGTTGCCCAGGCTGTTCAGTTGTTCTGATGGAGGGATCACTCGCCCGTAGAAGTCTGACAATCCGGGATAAGTACGCGCATTGATCAAAGCATTGAGTACATCGTTCATGATCAACACGGCCTGGCTATCGGCCATGGTCGCGGGGGAATCGCTGCTGTTGCTGGCTTTCATTTCCCAATAAGTGATCAGGTAACGGCAGCAAACATTGATGCTTCCTGGCATCAGCATGCCAGTGGACGGTGAAAACTGGCGGCTTGCCCCGGTTCTTAGCGACAGGTCTTCATGCACATCGTAAAGAAACACACTGACTGTTGGATGTGCCGGTGGCTCACCGGTATCCGGCAAGGTAAAAATAATGTCCACGGGATCAGGCAGATATTCTGCCAGCATTGTGCCAATGGTTTTGTTCACTTGAATCAATGTGCTATCGGCAATACGTTTTGGGGACGGATCATCTTGCAAGTTAGCCATAAAGAAACTCCAGATAAACGAAATTCAAATTAACGGGATAGGACAAGCCGGCCGATCTTTCCGAGCTCACGCTGTAAAGCTCGCTCGATATGGTGCATCGCAACATGCGGGGACTGTTCTTCTGCCGCCAGCCAACTGGCCAGCATGGCCGCATTACGGATATTGGCGCCGGTGATTTCTGCCCTTTGGGCCAGGGAAGTGAAGTCGACATCTTCGGCCACTGGTGTTTCTGCCGGCCAGATAGCCCGCCACATCCGCTCACGCAGGGTTTGATCCGGAAAAGTAAAACGCAGAATGAACGTCAAACGCCGGCTGAAGGCATCATCCAGATGGCTACGGTTGTTGGTGGCCAACACCACCAGGCCTGGATAACTTTCCAGCCGTTGCAACAGATAAGAGACTTCAATATTGGCATGGCGATCCTTGGCATCCTTGGTTTCACTGCGTTTGCCAAAGAGCGCATCGGCTTCGTCAAAAAACAGCACCCCGGCATCGGCCTCGGCACAGTCGAAGATGCGCGACAGGTTCTTCTCGGTCTCGCCGATGTATTTATTCATGACCGTGGAAAGATCGACCTTGATCAGGTCAACGCCCAGCGCCCCGGCCAAGACTTCCGCCACCATGGTTTTGCCAGTACCGGAATCGCCATGGAACAGCGCGCTGATGCCGGTGCCGTAGCCGACCTTGCGACCAAACCCCTGCCCCAATACCTGTTCCCGCTGGCGAATCGCCGCCAGTACTTCATTAAGGTGCTGGTGCAAATCGTCGCTGATGATCAGGTCATCGAAACCGCGTACCGGGGTAATACGTTGCGCCAGGTTGCCAAAGTCCTGTTGCGACCGCAGCCCAAAGGCATGGTAGAGATCAGTATTGGACAGCAATGCATTCCCCCCCCGTTGCTGGCAGTAGGCTTGCGCTTCATGCAGCACCGACACCAGGGTCTCGGAAGAGGGATGGAAACGTTTTACCAGCCCTGCAACATCGATATCCGGCTGTTGCGGGATGCCCTCCAACCGGCTGGCCAACAAGGCAACCTGATCGGCGAACGCCGGCATGGGCATGGCGATCACCAGCTGCGCCATCCCTTCCAGCCACATCAGTGAGGCGTGGGGTGCGGTCAGGCAAAAGATCGGCAGCTCAGACTGGCTCAGCGCCTGGCCCAGCCATGCCATCAACCGTGGATGTGCTGCACTGAAATCCGCCAGCGAACGCAGCAACAGGCACCCTGCCTGCAACCGCGTTTCGCGCAACGCCACGCTGAGCACGCTCTGGGCTGTTTCATCGTCTTCCGGCAATTGCGCCAGATCCAGCGCCAGTACCGCTTTCCCGACGCTGGCAGCCGCACGGGCGATGGCCATTGCCCGCCCGCTGCCCGGGCGCCCCTGCAACTGCACCAGGGTTTTCACCTTGGCGCCTGCATCCGCGCAATAAGGGGCCAGCCGTTGAGTCAAGGGCGCAAGCAGGTCGGCCAAGGCAGAAGGGGTCAGCCAACTGGCACAGGAGCGCAGCTCACTGGGAAAAGCCGAATGGCCGATCAACCAGCTGTAAATCTCGGTCGCCGGGTGCAGCAGGGCATTACCCCAATGCTCGCCACTGCGCTGGGTGAATGTGAGCAGGCAATTTTTCAGCAAGCGGGCCTGCGGTAGCAGGCTCGCTAGCTGCGCAGTCTTCTCGACAACGCCCGGGCAGAGGATGTTCAAGGCGAAATCCACTGTCAGGGATTTTTTCTGGTTGCTCTCCTGCATATAAGCAAACAGCAGCGAGTAGCGACTATCAAACAGCGGCAACAAACAGAGCAACAACACGTCCCGTTCGAAATCGGTCAAACCGAAACGGTTGACCAATTGGCCCAGGCGACTGCGTGGATCAATAGCTTCAGCCGAAAGTTGCTGATCGCTCTGCTCCAGCGCCCAGAACGGAATCCCCATCCGTTGTGTGTTCAGGTGTTCCAATTCCTCCGGGGAAAGTGCCAGCCCCTGGAGTGCTTCTTCGGGCTCGGCAAAGCGTTGCTGCAGGGTGTGCAACTGCTGTTGTACCAATACATCCAGCCGCTCGAATTGGGCCAAGAGTAGATGCAAATCTTCATCCTGGGATAATTCAGGCGCCAGCTCGTCACAAAGACGCAGCGCATTATGCTGTTTCGGCATGCTGACTCTTCTCTATTGATCATTGAAATATCACCGGGCACAAGTAACCGGCATGGCTAAGCAGACTGATAAGACAGTCAAGGCTTGCAACTAAACAGGCTTATCTATTCAGCACTGAACCTGGGTTCTGCACTTATAAGTAGCAATACCGTTTACTGCGCTTTCTAATTCAACTAACCGTCGGTAACCACTTCACCTGCAGAGGCTGTTCCATCCAGGGGAACCGGATAAAGTCCATGGCCCACGGCAGTTGCGACAGTAGAAAGTCGCTGGCATCCGTCTCTACCGACAGTTGCCAGCCCGAGCGGGTTTGCAGCAGTTGCCCGGGGCGCTGCAGAAACAGGCTGCGCAGATCATTGGCCTGGCACCGTTGCAAACCGGGTAACTGCGCGGGAATCGCCGCCAGCCAGTCCTGCAACTGCTCCCTCACCTCAGGGGCTGGCGTCGACCAGGGCACCAGTGGTGATTCCAATGGCAACCCACAGAGCAACTTACTCAATGGGGTGCGCCATTCCGCCATGGCTTCGTCCCCCCAAATCAACCCATCCAGCCAGCACACTGCCTCCAACTGGGCCTGCGGGCTGTTGAATTGCTGTTCCTCGAGCAGGCCCAACTGGCGCCATAGCCCGGGCAGTAGTGGCCATAGCAGTACCAGGCCAGCGTTGGAGACCGATAGCGGTTCCTGCTCTAATAATGAGGCGTTAAAACGCTCTGGCAGCTGAGTTGGATTTCTCCCCATTACCGGTGTTCCTGTGTACTGACGCCCCCCTCTCTGCCAATCGCTCACTTCCTTTTGGATGTGCTGTTTGGCGTTCTCCGCTTGCAATGGAGATCTGCTCAGTTGTCCGATATCTGCTGGGAGCCGGCGATCCTTCTCCGGCCACTCTGGTACTGCAGCTTGGTGTTCCCGTTTACCTTTCCCAGCCTGCAATTGAGATCCGCTCAACTGTACGATTTCCATTGCGGATGACTGATGATCCTCTTCCGACCGCTCTGGCTCTGTCGCTTGGGATTCCCGTTTACCTTTCCCAGCCTGCAATTGAGATCCGCTCAGCTGTACGATTTCCATTGCGGGTGACTGATGATCCTCTTCCGACCGCTCTGGCTCTGTCGCTTGGGATTCCCGTTTGGCCACCTCGCTTTGTGGCGCCATTTCCTCCATCTGTTGTTGCACACGGATAAAGTCAGGTTTGGATAACCCCGACGCTAATAGTTGCCGCACCACAGGTTGCTGCCAGAACAGCTGCAACCAAGGTAGTGACGCTACAGGTAGTGGCAGATTGCCGAACAATACCAACAACCAGGGCGCCAGCTCAGTCAACAAACTGCTGTCCAGAACCAGCGAGGAAGGTGCCGGTAAAGCCTCTATCGGCGATTGCCGACAAGCCCAAAGGCTACTGAGCAGCAGGCAAAGCTCTAATGCGGGTTTCCCTGCCGGTGGTATCAGCTCCGGTTTATCATTCAATAATAAACGGCAAACGGCCTGCAAGTTCACAGTACTAAAGGTTTGCAACAACCTCTGACGTGGAACTATCTGCAAACAGTACCGGGCAAGAATCTGTCGTTGCTCGGTCGATGAGTTTGCCAGATACAACTGTAGCCAGTTATCCGCACCATCAGACATATCCCACTCAAACAGCAACGTCTGATGCAGGGGGGGCAAATGCCCCCATTGCAGATAATGGAACAGGGGCATCAATCCTATGTCGCTCTGAGCAACTCCCTGCTTATTAGTGAGAGTAGGTTTTGAAGAGTGTTGCGGCGAGCCCAAATTCCCCTGAAGGGTACTGCCACCATAATGTATGGGAGCAGTAATACCTTGTTTGAAAGATAGTGGAGCCCTAGGAACAGTGGGTGCCATTACCAAGAACGTGTTGAGTTGAGCTTCTAACTTCGTCAGTAACCGCTGCATTAATAGCTCCTCGAACTGCGCCATCGGAACCCCCCCCACATCAATGACTAGCCGCTCAATAGTCAGCACACTACCGGCTGATATAAGCGACCTATTAAACAGCCTAGACAATCCTTCTAACAGATAAAAATTAAATAGATCGCTACAACGCTGTTGAACAGCAGGAGCTACCATACCAGGAACTTCAAGAATGAATTCCATCCTATTTATAACATTCATGGCACGCACAGGACAAAACTTACAACTTCATTATGTAAGAAATATCAAACGGAAAATTATAACTTCCACCATCTATCTCGTTATAGGTACGGTCAGTAACTCTCCCATTGCCTTTAAGTGTGTTCGAACCTCTCAAAACACACCCAAAAAGATTTGGAGTTCCATTTTTGCCATCACAAAGCGCCCACCCATCAGGCAGTGTTTCACTCCAAAGTGGTACTATCGTACCTTTGGGAATAATTAAATCAGCAAGCTCTTTAATGAACGTTTTATCTGTGAGACAAACAGCCACCCCACTTTCGCTCACCGTAATGCCAGGACCAGCTTTTACGGAAATAGCACTACCAACCCGCATAGGACAGACCAACCCACCATTCGGGTCCACATTAATATCTATATGTGGAGTATCTGGAGAAAACGTCCAGCCTGCTCCTTGGGCGACGGCCAACCCATCACCATCAATCACAAGACCAGCCTTGTTTTTAACTTTGACCCGCACCCCATCGCCATCAACATTAATAGCACCGTTTACAGCAGGCTTGACAGTGAGATGGTCGCCATCAATTACTACCCCATCTTTTACTCGTACATATAGAGCATCGTTGCTATCTGTCGTCAGCCCATCTCCTGGATGCGCTTGCAATGCCCCATCAGCTATCCGCAATCCACGACCATAATTAACCGCAACACCACTGCCATCAACCTTGATACCGCTATTAGCGAAAGTTTTGAGCTTCAAGCCATCGGAGCTCACATCCAATCCGCCATCGGTTTTAGCATTAACAGTGAGATGATCATCGTCAATTTTCACCCCATCTTTTACGTTTACACATAAATTTCTATCGTCGCCATCTGTCGTCAACCCCTTTCCTGGATGCGCTTCCAATGCCCCATTAGTTATCCGCAATCCACGACCATATTTGACCGCAACACCATCGGCATCAACCTGAATACCAAGGCCAACCTTGACAGAGAGTTGGCTCCCGACTTCTCTTGCACAAAGAACGCCTCCCTTCTCATCAACAAGGATGTCAACATCTCCATTTGGTGCAAACCCCCAACCAGCCCCTTGCTTTAAACTGAGCTTCCCGTCAACAAATGTAAAACCATTATCATTAGCCTTGACCTCTAACTTCCCCTCATCAGTCATCGCGATACCATGGCCAGGCTCATTATTTGACTGATCTGCACTCAAACCCACTGCCTTGCGGCCGACATCGGCAATCTCGATCAGGTTTTTAAAGTCCACCTCCAACGGAATCGACTGCTCTTTAAACTTGTTGGTGAGGTCCGCTACTTTTGGCCCAACGGCCTCGATACTTGCCGTTTGCACAGTGGGGGTCTTTTCTTTAGCCATGACACTACTCCAGTTATTTAGCTTACTAAAAGCATGACAAGGTCATCACGCCGAAACAAAAATCCGGCATAAGCACTTGCAGAAAAAATTAACGACAACAGCCACGAAATAACACTGAAAAATAAAAACTAATAAATCACTCAATTATTAATTTCATTTTTCGGTAGGTAGAACAGCTCATTTCCAGAGATGTAATCTGGGTTCCAATCAGGTTCTGTTGCAGCCTGTTGTTGAGTGGCTGTGGCAATGCGCATATGCCCGAGACCATCCACGGCACTCGGCGTTCGCCCCAGGGTCAGTTGCTTTAACAGTTGGTAGGAGCGGTCACCCAAGGGCGCTCCATTGTTTTGCCACCCCTGGTAGGCCACTCCGAACTGGGCAAAGGCGCTGTCATCCAGCCAATGCACCAATGCGGATACATGGCAGGGGATTTCATCCTGAATACATTTTCTGATCCAGGCCTCTGTGGCGCTGGCGTCCTTGACGCCCGCTAGAAGACTGCGCGGAAATACCAGGCTGACCATAAAGGAGAAGCGGTCACTGATGGTTTTACCCTGGTGATCGATATACCAGCGGTAATGCCCCGTTTCCTCAGGAAGCGTGCTACCTTCTTTGGCTCTAATGACAAAGCTGCCATTAATCCAGTCTCTCGATACTACTTGCGCATAGATAATAGTTTTATCATCCCCCTCCAGCTGTGAAGAGTCCGGAGAGGTATGGTGACAAATGGCAATCTGATCATCCTGCTGCAACATCACCGGATAAGGCGCATCATGTGTCGCCACAATGCGCTTTTCACCTTCGTTAAGCAGTTTTGGATCAGCGTCATAATGCAGTGGATACCACATATCCTGCAGCCAGACATTGCTGTTTCTCCAGCGCAACTTATTGGCTTTCATTGCCTCTGAAAGCTTATCGAGGTTGCGTGATAGCTGTTCATTGTCCTGAGAATCTAAGTACAACATAACAGTTAAACCAGTACCATAGTCAATATGCGTCACCAAGACATTTGGGAGAATGTAATCATTTACGGCCCCACCACCATCTTTAATAATCAACTCAATCAGCATCCCAGCAGAAAAAACTTCAGAAAGCGATGTTCCACATACATATAGAATAGTTCCAGGTCTGTTCCCATCAAAATTTTCTGGCACCTGCTCAACATTGTAGTGTTCATTCGGCATCACCGGCAATAATGCTCGATGCTCTACCAGATAAAATGGTAGCTTATCCAACGCTGGCTTCTGATCAAAAAGCTTACTACCAACTCCAATACGGGCAGCAATACGTTTTTGTAATGCCGAAACTTCCTGAATCTGGATATTGCTACGCTGATATCCCAGATCGGCATGCTGACGCAAATATCCACGCTGCACTTTCAAAAAATCGGAAAATGGCCTAGAAAGAATGCGCGGCGCACGCTGGCTGCCAAAATAGCCGAGGAGGTAGTCAATAGTTGCCAACTCTTTATTGTCATCTTGCTTGCAGTTTTCCAACAGCGATAACAATTTTGGTTTATAGGCTTGATGAACCTTATCGGACAAACCTTCTGCAGCAAATGGCCATTGAGCACCCCATACAGGGGTGGACTGGGAACGATCAAATGCCAGTAGATCCGGCAGTAATGCCAATTGCTGGCAACCATTGGCCAAGGCTTGCTCAAATGGCAAGAGAAACTGATGCAGCTGTTTCTGTGTATCTTCAGGTGAAGGCTGCTGCAATCCATAACACGGCGGCAAGCGCTTGCTGAGCGAGTGGAGTTCACTCGGCTTGCGGTTGCGGCCATAGGGCATTACCACGTCTTTTTCGCTGATCAGCGGTGCAGCTGTGATGTATTTCTCAATACCGGCGCGATCACCAACACAACGCTGACCTTTCTTATAGAGATAAGCAAAGCCCTGGTCGCTCTCAAGAGAATGAACTGGATCACTCCCCCACAACTGCAGGTACTTATTGGGCTCGATCGACACATGCCAATTGCCTGGTTCATTGTCATGTCCCAAGCTATCAATACTTTTCACACCTTCAATGGATAACCAGATATTTACCAGCGGACTAAGGTCTACTTCAATCGACTGAGTGTAATTACGCTCTGGTGGCAATTGAGTAATCCAACCGTGCCGTAGCTGCGGCCCCTGATAGATCGCCTCATTTCCAACGCCTTGTGTCGCCAACTCGGACGCGGTGGCACGCGAAGCCATCGGGCTGAGGTAGGCTTCAGTCCGCATATACAGCTCTGCCAGCACCCGGTCATAATCGGTACAGTCGTCCTCAAGTTCCAGGTATGAGATCAGTTCAACCACTTGCGGCTCGACCCAGGTGGTTTCACGCACCGCTTCACACAGATTGCGATTAACCTGCAGAAATGCATCGAGGGCAGTCTGTGCCTTGGCCTTATCGGCACCACGGGCCAACTCAACGTAGAGATGATAATTACCCTTCAGGGTCAATTGCGTCGGCTTGGCATTACTGGCTGGCCGAGCAAAGGTGAACTCCCGCTTATCGGGATCGGGGTCATACCAGTACTGATACTGCTCCGCTTCACTTTCAGGGGTCAGTTGCACATTGCGAAAATAGAAGCCGACTGGCGTTTCTCCATCGGGGCTGTGCAGATCCAACAGCGCACGGCGGTAGTCATCCACCGTAACGGGCCCACAGGTCAGCACCCGATGTGGCCCGAATGACGCAGGGAAGATCCCGTCCCCGGAAGACGTGTCCGCAGGGGTCAACAAGTCCACCAGCGGCAAGGTGTGACGATAGGCCAGGTCGGAAACGCCATAGGACAGGTCCTGTAGCAGGGTCACACCTGGGTCCTGTTCGCCCTTATCGGTCCACACCTGCCCGGAATACTGCTCGATCGCCTCCATCCCCTGCTCCAGCAGGCTATCGAAGTGGATAAGGCTTTTGACCTCGTCAGGTAACATGCTGTTATTGCTCATAATAATCCTTAGCGATGATTGTCATCTGGCAGAGTCAGGACCAGTACTTGGGTATCGGCACTGACCAGCGAAGCGGCTTGGCCATCGAGGGTCAGGCTATGCACACACTCGACCATGGGTAATTGCTGGATAAACGCCACCATGGCGTAGTAATCCAGCGCGGTGCCCACGATGGCGCTGCTCTGCCCATCCCATCCCCAGGGCATGTACTCGTGCTCCAGTGCCTGCCTCAGCTGGCGCTGGGCAAAGTCCTGGTTGGTGCCCGGCATGAACGTCACCTTGTAGGTCACTGGCACTTCCCTGTAGTCAGGGTTGAGCACGCTGATATCGACCCAGGGGCTGCTCAGCCCTTGCAGGTACACCTTCATCGCGGCCAAACGGGCCGGGGCGAATTTCGGGCGCAAGGCATCGCTGTTGTCCTGTTCGCCATTGGCGGGAATCACGATCAGCTGCTGCGTACAACGGGCAGGCAAGCTGGACAATTGCTCGGACAGCGGAATATGCACATAGCCGATTTCGGGATAGCGATCTTTGAGCAGCGCCGCCATATCGGACCAGGTCTGCGCCCGGCCGCGGTGGACCAGTTGCCGTGCTGCCCGTGGCAAAAACTGCGCATCCGACTCGGGCGCCCGGCCGCCTTGTGATGGCCAGGGTTGGGTAACCTGGGCCAGCCCATTGAGCTTTTGTACGGGCTGGCGAACAGTGCCCGCTGGCAGCGGCTGGATGAAATGGCTGTTATCCAGCGACTCGCCGTTGATCAAGGTCGCCGTCACCGCATTGGCCAGCAGCCCTTGTAAACGCGGATAAGTCGAAATGGAGGCATCGGCCCCGCAGGCTTGAGCGGGGGGAGTCAGCACCGCGCGGACCCAGTAACGCCCCGCCGGCATCTGTACACCCTGCGCGGCATCGTCCGGTAAAGGAGCCGACCACAGGCCCGAGGCGAACAAACCGCCAGTGCCATCAATCACCTGCGCTTCCAGAGATTGCCAGGTGTTGTTTTGATCGAGGTACTGCCACTTCAGATCCTGGGACTGCGGGCTTTGCAGTTGCCAATGCAGGTTCAGTTGCTGGCCGGGTTCGATATCGCTGAAGCCCAGATACAGTTGGGGGTTTACATCATCGGCCGCTGTAGTGCTTTCCGGCTGTTCTGCGGCATAACCAAAGGGGGTTAGCAGGTATTGCTCTTTAATCACCCCATCAGTTCCGGTGTAACTGATGTCGAAAGATTTAATCTGCGGAGTATAGGGTGGATTCAAATCTGTTTTTGTCGGCAGGCGTTTCCAATATTGCTGGTGCAAAAAATCATGACCGCTTAGTTCCAGACGCAAGTAGCATTGCCACTCTTGTGGATCGACACTTGCCATGGATGAGCCAGCAAGGCTCTTCACTTTAAGTTTGATAGGTTCAGCAACTGGAGTGCCGTCGCCAGAAAACAATTTAGTACTGCGACTTTTTTGTGCATCCTCATCAATATAAGGTGAGGTCACCTTGAACACTGTATTGTCGGCAACAGGACTTTCGCCATCGTTGACATAGCCCATGTACCACTCTTTAAATGACTTCTCCGGTAAATCCAGCCATTCAGGTGTCAGGGTAATCGTCAGTTCCTGCGGCTTATTGCACCAGTCCGCGGCCACCAGGTTAAATCCGTTCCCCATTACCGGGCTATGGCCGAACGGATAACTGGTACCGGAGAGTTTTTCCACTCCCGCATCGCTGCTGTACATCACCTGAGTGAGGCCGGATACGGCCACTGCAAGCGCTGTCACTTCAGGCACGGGCTTGCCATCGATTCGGCTCAACTTCAGCAACGGCATGGCCGAGGTAAAACCATCCAGCCCGCCAGGAGGGGTGATCGCGCCCTGCGTAGCCGACAGTTTCAGGCTGAGGGACTTGTCGTCCCCTCCCTTATCGATAGCCAGCGCCAGCCACTGCCCGGCACTGCTGACACCCGCGGTAATGGCCTTGATATCGTCATCCGTCACTGCCGTTTTCAACACCACAGTGATGGTGCGGTCCCCGCCAGACATGGCCAACAACTCGGACCCCACGACCCGTCCTGTCACCACTGGCTGGTCCTCGGCGTCAGTACGGTTGAACAAACGGACACCAGACTCTGGCCACGCGATTTTATTGGTCTGGTCAAACAGGACTCGGGATACCCGCTGACCGGCGGCGCCCGGCTGGCACCAACGCAAGTCGCTCCACTGCCCCTGATTGGCCAGCAATGGGTTATCCAGCGCGTACTGCACGGGGTTACCCTGGCTGTCTTGCCCACCCTCCATCAGGGTTCCGGCCGGCAGCAGGCATTCATGGACCCCTTTTTCCAGTTGACAGGCCAATGCCACCTGATCAGGAACCATTGCCCGTGGTTTCAGCCCCAGCAGGCCACGGTAGTAAAGCTGGCGGTGCATCGCTGGAAGGCGATTCAAGAGCGCCTTGGGGGTTTCCAGCAAGCGATAAAACGCCAGCAGTAGCGCCTGTTGCGGCGCGAGCGAACCGTCGGCCAGCTCGGGTTGACGATAAATCGCAGCCAACCGTTGCGCGTTGGCTGGTGCCAGGAAAATCTTGTCCCAACTGCTGTTCTCAGCCAATGGAATCAGTTGGCTATAGCCTTGAAGGAATTGCAGCAGACCTTCGACGGTTCGGTCATCCAGGGCAAATCCGTTATCTGACGATGCATCGGCTTTGCTCTGATGAAAGGTACTTAAATCAAACATGCTAATTTTTCCCTTACCCTGCGGTAGCAAATGATTGTTTAGGGATAAAACGTCCTTTCCCCATACTCGGCGCAGGCACGTCCGGCACACCACTGGCGCTATTGATTGCCGGTTGTGTTGGGGTAAAACGGGCAATGAATTGTTGCCCCTTCAACAGCAATGCCGCGCCGCTGGTACAACGAGGTGCCTGCTGATCACTGCCCAGCGCAGCGATCGTCAGCAACCCCATGCCGGGGCTATAGCCGGGAATCTGATATTGCGCGGGGATCTGGACCTTTTTTTCATCCCCTACCACGCACATTTTCTGTTGGTTGATACTGGCCAGGCCGGAGCCACTGATGATTGCAGGGCCAACTGGCGTAACCTGGCGATTACCGAACATTGGATCAAACTGCAGTTGATCGCCATTGACAATAATAGTGTCGCTCATAGCACCCTCACGCCCTGGCCATCAGCGATATCCAATTGCCCTTTAAACTGCTGAACGATATCGCTGCCGCGCAAACGGTAAGTTACCTGCACCTGCAACAAACTTGGGTTTTGCCGGTTCTGAGCAACTTGCACATTATCGACAGCCGCCCGCGGCTCATAATGCAACAGCGCATCGGCAATACTGGTTTTTACCTGCGCCAATAACTCTTCGCGGATATTGGAGAACATATAGGTTTGCAGATCACAGCCGTAGTCAGAGCGCATAATCCGCTCCCCCGGCTGGGTACTGAAAAGAATGTGCAAGCTCTGATGCACAGCCTCTTGGCCTTCTGCCATTCGTACGCCATCTTGCATGGTAAAACGGGGGGGAAATGCCCAGCCACGCCCATACACTTGCGTGAGGTTATTGTTCATCTTCGCCTCTGATAATAGTTTGCCAACCACTCTGGGAGCCGGTTAGTTGGTTAAATCCACTTTGGCACCCTTGACCTGTACACCACTGTTGCCTTCGGCCTTTACTTGCTGTTTGGCATTCAGTGTCAGGTTCTGCGCTGACAGCGCGATATCCTGCTCACTGGCCAGTTGCATACCTTGATGCAGGGTCAAGGTGTCTTTATGCACTTGTAGAGTGGCGTTGCCTTTCTGACGATCGAACATCAAGAGTTGCTTATTATCGCCCTGGCCAAACACCAACCCTTTTTGACTGTTTTCCGCGCTAGGTGGAAACGGGGGGAGATTCTTCGGGTTGTGCATGGCTCCGAGAATCACCGGATAACAGGGGTCATCGGCAAAGAATCCGACAACCACCTCATCCCCTGCTTCCGGGTACAAACACAAGCCACTCTCTTGACTGGCATAAGGCGTGGCAAACCGCGCCCAGAGTGGTTTTTCGTTTTGCATCAATGCGGGGATCTTGACCCGTAGCCGGTTGAGCTTGCCTGGGTCTTCCTGATAGCTATCCACCACACCAACCAGCACACCCGCGGCTTTGGGGACCACTCCCGCATCGACATCCTGCAAGAGCGGCTGACCGATCAGCAGCGTGGTGCGCCAGCGCTCTTTGCTGATCTGGTGCTGTACCCCGGTAATTAACGCCGAACCATCAAAAGAGCCGCCGAACCCCGATAGCGCCAAGGTTTGGCCCAACTGGTACTTAGTGTCTCCCTCTACGGTGAAACGCCCTTGAATACCCGCTGCCTGCTGTGCCAACCAGCGAGCGTTGGCCAATGCGCCCTGCTCTTCAGTTGTCAGCGGTTGACTCTTGGCCAACGACCAGGTGCTGCTGTTCAGCGCGGCCAGGTTTCCAGAATCGAATGCATCACGCCCGATCGACAGCGAAGTCGGTGTAGCAGTGCGAGACATCGCCTGTCCCGACAGATCCCAGGCGCAGACGGCCAGTTGCTTGGGTTGCTCCTGGCAGGAAAACTGCCACTCGGCGTCCTCGATACCCGGGCCTTTTTTGCCATTTTTGTAGAGCGTGTGGTCTGCTTGCCCGGCTAATGCAGGCTTCATTACATTGACGCTATCCAGCTCAGGTACCAGCCAAACCCGGTTAGCCCGCAGACGTGCCGTCATAAATTGCCAGTCGGAACACGCAAACTGCACCATCTGCTGGTGAGTGGCGTCGACGCCCTCCAGCTTTTTGATAGTGATGCCTTGCCCTGAACACAACTCGCGCAGAATGGCGTCTTCTTTGGCATCCATAAAAACCTGGCTGCGCAAAGAAGCGGTCAGGCGCTGTAGTGGATGCTTAATGGTCAGCGTTAGTTCTGAACTGCCTTTTTGCAGTCGCATTGATTGCTGCACCAGAATACCGCTGAACAAGGTTGAGCCCTTGTGGGTAGCAATACGAAACTCACTGCCCGGCTTACACAGCGCTACTTCCGTTTCTGCTTTAGCCAGTGCGTTATCCGCAACACTCAATACCAGCCGGGCACTTGGAATATGGTTGACCTCTGTATGAATCTCCACCCAGGTAGGTGCTAGTACCGATAACTGTTTCCCGCTTGCCCACAGCGTGAAATCCTTAAGCGAACTCATGATGCCCCACCCCGGTTCACCACTAATGTTCCCCCAGGTTGAGTATCATCCAGATTATCCAGCCCATTGGTCACCGCCAAAGCCAGATAGTCCACCGCACTGGCAGCGGCAATCAGCGCCAATGGGCTGACATCCGGCACAGTGACTATGCTCATGTCTGCCTTGGAAGAATCAAAAGACAGCGACTGCGCCTCAAGGCTTTTATCCGCTCTCAACGATAGTGTTGCTTTGGCCCGCAGTGGCGTGGCATCACGATCAAACAAGGTGTAACCCAAGACTAAATTGGCCATACGCCCGGCAAAATAACCGTTGCCATTCCAACTCATCTTGCCCCATCTAACCTGCAAAAACCGCGGCGCATTATTTTTGCTGTCTACATCGCAACAGAGCGCGCGCAAGTTAGCCAGTTGGCTGTCCAGCGAAACATTATTTCCCGGTAACCGGGCATCAAACAGCAGTTCCAGATTCAAGCCCCCCGGACGAGCCTTATGGTATTTGCTGACCTCTGCATCACGGTTAAGGAATGAATCTTCGGTAAAGTCAGTGTGATAACTCAATTGAATACTGGCGGGGTTATACATCGCCTTGATTTCCCCGACCTTGCTTTTCATCTCCCTGTCGCTGAAAGCAGTGATGGTGAGTTTTGCCAGCCCGACATCCAAGAGTCCCATTAGCGACTCCCCCGCTCACTGCGCAGTTTTTCCAGCACCGCTCGAGTGATTTCCGCAACCAATCGAGCCCGTTCCGGGTGCCCCAACTGGGGCAAGGTTGCTACCAGGGGAGCGGTGGTGTGTTCGGGCGAAGTCACCCGAGCCTGAATTACCAGTTCTCTGATTTCGATGGTCATGCTTTTACTCCCAGCCAATGCATATCCCGATAACGCAGCTCCAGGGTATTGAGCAAAATACTGTTGCTGTTAGCGTCCAGGTTACTGGTGCTCCATTTCACGGGTAGCGCTTTACTGATCGTCCAGCTGCATACCGGCAAGGACAGGTGATTCATCAACATCACGACAACGTTGCAATAACTCACCGAGGCACCACTGAGCACCGAATCGAAATTCAAGGTCAGTGGCGTCACCGCCATCACCCCTCGCTGTAGCACTAACGAGCCGTGCTGGATGTTCTCCGGCAAGTACAGGTTTCCACTATTGTCCCCCCCTTCACGATAAGCACTGACATTCAACTCTCGGCTCAAGCCGGAAATCTGTTGAAAATAAATATCCACTGGACTGGGTACAATACCGCCAAAGAAAAAGGTCGCCATAAAACGGTGAGAGACTGAAGGTTCGAACAACTCGGAAACTATACTCATCAGAACACCCCTTTATTCAATGCCAATGTCCCTTGATCACTATTACTCTCATTGGTAGTGAACTGCAGATCCAGCTCAATAAACTCAGCAGGCGAGAGCAGCGCCAGGGAAACACGCATGATCAAGCGACCCGCATTGACATCCTCACGAGTCATGGTTTCATCCAGGCCCAAGGCTAATTTGAACGCTTCACTTTCCTGCTGACCATAGAGTGCGCCTTGTTGCCATAGCTCACGTAGCCAGGTCGTTGCCTGCCCTTTAAGTTTCAACCAAGTGATTTCATTGTTGGGCTCAAACACTACAAAACGTGCAATATCGCTTAGTGTGGACTCAATATAAGAAACCAATCGCCGGCGCTGAATGTAAACCCACGGAACACGCGCACCGGTATTCGCATTACACAAGGTACGAGATCCCCAAACCCGCACGCCACGGCCCGCAAAGCTACGAATCACATTCAGCGATGTACCTGAACGATCAAACAGCGATAAGCCGTCCTGATAGGCCTGAGTAGGTTTGACCACTTCGTTCAGTGCCGCATTAGCGGGCGCAGTCCAGATACCTTGTTCGCAATCGGTCTTCTGGAACACCGCTGCAACTGCCGCAGAAGGTGGAACACTGATCCGCTGCTTATCCTCTGCAACATATGAGGTCGCCAATCGAGGCCAATAGGCCGCGCCGGACATGCACTGACCAGAGTCCCATTTGGCACTGGTATCGAGGCACTTTTTCGCCTCGATGACGCTCTCAGGAGCATCCAATACAGCAAATAGACCGCGACGGCGTTGACAGATCTGCAGCAGAGCCTGCCAAGCGCTTGACCAATTAGCTGCTACTGATGTGCCTTCACCCAACAACTGCAGATCTGGCATTGCCACCAGGGTAATTCTCGACTCCGCAACAATCAGTTGCATTACCGCATCAGCCTTTAAAGCAGTCAGCAGTTGTTCGGGAGTCAGGCTGTCAATCGCACTATAAATACCGAGACATAAAACAAAACAGGGGCCACCACCATTATCAAAATAGTGTTGCAATGCATAATACAAAGCCCCTTTAACCGCTGTACCGCTACGCTTATCCGCCCCGCCCAGTTGTCGCTGGTAATCCGCCCAGTTAGAAATGAAATAAAGCGTATTAGCCGTACCTTTCTCGCAATACCCGATAAACACCGGTACTGCCGTGGGTACGTCCGATTGCGTCTGACCAAATGGCGTGTCAGAAAACTGAATACCTGGGAAACTCATCTCCATCACAATCACACCTCATACATTGTGGGAAATAGCACCCGCAGGTGCTATTTCATGTCACAGAGATAAACTTTATTGCCCAACGTTCTGGGTGAATTGCAGAATAATGAATTCTGCCGGGCGCACCGCGGCCATACCGACTTTGACAATCATCTTGCCTTGTTTGATATCGTCATCGGTCATCGTCAGGCCTTTACCAACCTGAACAAAGTAAGCTTCGCTGGCTTTACTGCCAGACAACGCTCCTTGTTGCCACAGGCCATACAGATAATGGTCAATCGCGCTACGTACGGTTTCCCAGGTTGGTTGGCTGTTCGGCTCAAACACCGCAAGCTGCATGGCGCGCTTGATGTCGCGTTCAACACTGTTGAACAGACGACGTACAGGGACGTAACGCCAGGCATCTGTTTTATCCAGAGTACGGGCGCCCCAGATCAGCGTGCCTTTGCCGGTAAAATTACGGATGGCATTAATACCCTTGTTATTCATGGAGCCCTGATCAGCATCAGTGACCACAGTTACCGGCGTTGCGTTGTTGAGCGCCACATTGGCGGGCGCTTTCCATACACCTCGGCTGGCATCTGTTCCGGCATAGGCACCGGCGACAGCCGCACTCGGAGGCAATTTGACGATTGTCGGTACGCTGGCTGCCGTCCACGCTGTATCAACTGCAACTTTCGCAAGCGCATATTCATCAGCTGAAGCGGATTGCAGTGCAGCCAGGTTTGTAACTTTAGTGTCCGTATAGCCAGTCAAGACAATATTGGCGTCTGCCGGGCGACTGCAAGTAAAGGAAGTCAGCAAGTCAGGGTAATAGACGGCTGTCTTTTCTGCTTTCGTTGAAGGGGCATCACTACCATTGGTGCTGTCAGCAATCAGGAAGTAATCCACTTTGTTCTGCAACAGGTCATTCAGGGCGTTATAAACTTCCTGTTTTTTGCATGTTACCAAGGTTTTATCCGTTTCCGGACAGACCAGCAACGTAATCTCTTGTTGTTGTTCGATTAGACTTGGCAGGGTTGCCAGCTCCTCTTTTACTTTAGCCTCATCAGACTCAACCAGCGGCAACACGTAACATACGCCACCACCATTATTGAAGTAGTGCTGCACTGCAAAAGCACCGTTAGAAATTGACGTAACGACAGCCGTGTAGGTATTTTTTACGTCCGCCCGCAATGGCGCATCAGCCTTATTCAAGGCTGGCTCGCCCTCTTTAAGAGCTGGCGGAGTTTTGGCCGTAGCCGTTACTGAGATTGTCGGTGACAGCAAAAATTGCGAGGTAAAATCCAACCAACTGGTGATTTTAATGCAACTTCCCTTCGCTGGCTGACTACCGTCTTTCTTGAGGAACTTACCAATAAAAACCGGAATGGCCGTTGGGCTGTTGCTGATCGACAACGACAGCGAAGCGTCTTCCTCGATGTAAACACCGGGCGCGGCATAAGAAGGCATACTTGTATCCTAAATTAATTTATATACTTAGCGGCCTTGGCAAGCCGCTATTGCTTATCAGGCTTCGCCGACCGATTGGCTGAACTGCAGGACAATAAACTCTGCCGGGCGCACTGCCGCCAAGCCGATTTTGATGATCATCTTGCCTTGCTTGATATCATCATCGGTCATGGTGACACCTTCGCCAATCTGAATGAAGTAAGCCTCATCCTGTTTGGTTCCCGCCAGGCCACCTTGTTGCCAGAGGCTATAAAGATAATTATTGATGGCGCTGCGCACCCGTTCCCAGGTGGGCTGGCTATTAGGTTCAAACATAGCAAAGCTCATGGCATTTTTAATATCTCGCTCCACGCTGTTAAACAGCCGGCGAACCGGGATATAACGCCATTTTTCAGAGTCCTCGAGGGTACGCGCCCCCCATACCGTGGTGCCGGTATTAGGAAACTCGCGGATCATATTGATGGCTTTACCGGTGTTATAGGTGGCCTGCAGGTCATCGGTCACTTTATACTTTGGTTTGACACCGCCTTGCAGCACAACATTGGCTGGAGCTTTCCATACGCCACGGCTGCGGTCGATTGAACAGTAAATACCGGCAATGGCGGCACTGGGTGGAATGGGAGTAGCAGGGTCAGTCGCCCAATCGGCAGTCAACCAAGGGTAATAAACGGCAGCATAGGGGGTTTTATCATAATTATCCCGAGACGCGTCATCGGATTTTAGTTCATCAATTGGGCCGTCCAGGATGGCAAACAAGCCTTTACCTTCCTGACATAGCTGAGCAACTTCCGTTTTGATATCCAAACCAGCGGCCACCAACACTGTAGCTTCACTCAACTTCGGTACTTCTTGCAAAAGTTCATCTTTATATACAAGGTAGCACCTCCCGCCGCCATTATCAAAATAGCTTTTTAGGGATACATGGAGAGTATGTTTTGGACTAAAAGCTCCAACGCACGTAATAAAATCTAACCACGAGTCTAGCTTTTTAGCTCCTTTCAACGTATTAAGTTCACAGGCAAATACCGGCACAGCCGTTGCACCGCTCGATACCGACAGTGACAGCTCAGCACTTTCTTCAACATAAACACCTGGATAATTTACATCTGTCATTACATCATCCTTTCAAGAGTCACCTAAACTTAAGTGCCAGGTAACACCTGACACCCTGAAGCCCTGCTTAATCAGTGAAACTCAACGGTCACCCGATCAGCCTTCAGGCTCATTTCCTGCACCGCAACTTCGTTACTGCTCGCGTCGAAGCTAGGGGCCGTGAGCTTGTCCGGGAAGGCATTGGAAATATTCCAGGTGATCAGCAGATTCGAGCCTGTTTCGTCGGTCAAGCTGATAGAAATATCTTTCTTCTCGACTTGATTAAGAGAGATGGAATTAATCCAGTCATAGAGTTTGGATTGTCCCTTGAACACACCTCGTTTCAGGGTAATGGTCGGTCGCTGACGCTGACCCGGCATTTGCAGCCAGTTACCGCCCCCATCGCGGTACTCAATAGTGTCATGGCTGATATCCAGACCCGATACGCTCTGGAAACACATCTTTTCATCACCCACACTGACAGCGAAGCGATAGGTTGGAATAGGGTACTGAACAGCAATTTGATCGGTGGTTGTGGACATCGTACTTCCTTTAGAGAGTTGAGTATTTTTACAACGAACAAGACAGTTACCCCTGCCTCTTGAGACAAACAGTGTCCCCTCCCCACGAAAAACAAAAGTGACAAATCAATAATTATAATTAGTTCGCAGCTCGAAAGATCAGAAAACAAAAATAATCAACATTACATAATAAAAACCATTACTTGAACTCGACAATTCTCTTGCATTACTGCGAGAATCATATAAATTTTCAATGAGTCCAGGCTATCCAAGCCAGACCTACTCATGGCGGATGTATAAACACTAAACAGAGAGGGATTATGTAATGTTAAGACTGACAAAAAATGTTTCTTTAGACAGCAACTTAAACAAAATTTCCAACGGCGAAAACGTCTTTCCGATTACAGAGAAAGAAAAACAACTGCTACTAGCGCTATGGGAGCATGCACAAGAAGGAAACGTATTGAGCCGTGAACAGCTGATTCAGCTAGTCTGGCCTGAACGTAAAAACGGTGTCGAGGAAAGCAACCTGTTGCAGCTGGTCTGTAAACTACGCCGGACATTGCGCTACTGCGAGCTGGGTGAAGCTATACATACCGTATACCGCCAAGGTTATCGCTTCATTTTGCCCAAAGAGAAAGAGGTGGAGCAGATCAAGACAGATGATAGTTCGTCCGAAGAGAGTGAATTACCCCTTCCCTCGCGCGCACATGAAAAGCCATCCAAATGGTATTCCATCCGGCGAGTTGCAATTTTTATCACACTGAGTTTCTGCGCTATATATGCTTACCGATTATTCGTATCTGTCACAGAAGCGCCCCTTCTTGTTGATCTACAACAGCTTCCTGTCGATGGCGTTGAGAGTGTTTACGTAACCAGAACAATAAATGGATATGACTTATGTTTTAAAAACGAAAAGAACACCGATGAACATATGACTATCAGCTTCTAGTGTTATGGGTGCCTGCCAAGAAAGACCATATTGATATTGAGTAAACTATGCTACACGTGTGGGGCCTCCAAGTTCGCCCCACGTAAATGGAGCATAGTTGATTCACTACAGTGCAAGCATCCACACTCGCACCACTTAGAAACCACCAAACTAATAATTATATATAATATATACATTGCCATTAAGCACATACCACCTCTACATTTTTCAGGTCAACAACATAGAGGTGACAAAATGCTTTCCATACTTAATGATATTAGCATTGTCTGTGCCGGGTTATTTGCCATTTCCATTTGGAGTGGCATTGTGGCCTATATCATTCATATCCGAGAAACCCATGAGAAAGCGTCATGGGTTCTGCTTGTTTCGCAAATCTTTGTCTCCTGCTTTACAGGGGTTCTGGGTGGGCTATTGGCATTGGATAACAATCTATCCATCCCCATTACCTTCAGCATTGCTGGAATCTCCGGCACCTTGGGTATCGCCCTGTTAAAAGCCCTGCAGAAAAAGCTGCTGTCCCTTATTCAACGTTATACGCCAAGGGAGTCATAAGCCTCATGACTTACACACTATCCAAACGCGGGCTGTCTGCCATCAAAACCTCTGAAGGTTGTAAGCTCAGTGCTTACCAAGACGGTGCCGGGATCTGGACCATTGGTTATGGAACGACAGGAAAGGTAGATGGAGAACCTATCAGCCGTGGCATGACCATTGATGAGGAGTGCGCAGAGCGCTTATTGAAAACTTCATTGCAGACTTTTGAAAAGGATGTCAATCGACTGGTAAAGCTCATTGGGCTAACCCAGAATCAGTATGATGCCCTGGTTTCCTTGATCTATAACATCGGCTGCACCAACTTCAGCCAATCAACCCTGTTGAGGGAGCTGAATAAAGGGAATGTCATGCAGGCCGCGGAACAATTTTTAGCCTGGTGCAAGCTGACCGATGCAAAGACTCGACAGAAAATCACCTCTGCCGGCCTACTTAACCGCCGACGCCTCGAACGTGAGTTGTTTTTGTCATGAGCTGGCTACTGCGCAACTGGTCCTGCGCCCTGCTGGGCGCGGGTGCCATTGTCATCGGAGGGCTATGGCTGCAGTTACGCTGCATGCAGGCAGATGCTCGTACGCTGCAACAAGAGAATCGTTACCTGACCGAACAACGTGATGAAGCCCAAGCACAACTCGCACAGCAGGTAAAAACCATGCGTTTTTTTGATCAAATTACTCAGGCTACGGAAGATGCCAAGCAACAACGCCAACAACAGAGTGAACACGTACAAACCATTATCAAAACCGTGCTGGTTAAAGAAGCCAGTGCTCGGGAGCCTGTTCCTGCTGCTGTTGTTGAGCGGTTGCGCCAGCACGCCGAACGCATTCGCTCCTCCTCCCCCAGTTCCGCTGCCCGCCAGCCTACTGGTTGAATGCTACGGGCCTGCAATCCCCGCAACCATGACCTACGGCGATAGCCTGATACTCAATGAACAACTGCTCGATGCGCTGGAGCGCTGCAACCATCAGATACGAGGAATCAGGCGGTTAGAAGCCTATCGTTCATCCCTTTGAACAAGCCGGTTCTGCTCTAGGGAGCGTAACGAGGCTGCTCTATCTGAAGCTAATTAACATCTACAAGTAACAGTGCGATGGATCTGGGTGTGCCTGGAAAGGCTTCGAGTGCCTGGTCGAGCCGCACTATCCGAAACCAATTGCCCAGTATGCAGCGGCCTGCGAACCCGACTAGGCCGCCCTGCCAAATATGTTTTTAATGGTTTGGCGAACTGGCGCTTTCGTGAGCGCAGCGCCGCCATTATTTTCACGCCGCTCCCCCCCCAAAAAGCACTCGGTGCCCAGAGCATTTTGAGCTCGGCCGTCATCCAATAGACCGTCCCCAACGATTGGTTGTCCTCCAGGAAGGCCTGCAGGCGAAGTAGTCGCTCCGTTTATCCTCAGGCTGCGGATTGCGCAACGCCAGCCAGCGCGCGTGCTTGCATAACAGTGCCCCCGGTCAAGGGCGCGCTCATCCATGATTGAACGTTTGGGACGCGCCTGTAAGGCTGTCCGCGATGCCCGTTTTTCAAGTTGACGAATCGTCTCCCAAGGCAGGCCAGACCTCCGAGCGACATGCACAACCGGGAGCCGCGCGCCGTTTTTCGTCACGGCCTGTGCCGCCCGATCGGTTACCACTGGAATACCCAGCGTGCCTCAGCCTGCCGATGGCGCCGAAATGTCCACTGACCGAACCCCAAATAAGCCCCACGACCACCTACCGCTTCAAACCTTGTAAATTTCGTCGCTACCGATCGACGCCGAAGCGCCGGTCGATGTCCTGCGCAACACAGTGGCGTACCGAGTTCGCGACGCGCCCCCACCGCAGGCAACGCTTTCCCTGGTCGAGGACATCAGCGGTGACGCCTGCTGTTGCAGAAATCTGCACCGGCGCTGGCGCTACTGCTGCGCGCCGGGTGCGATGGGATGGGTATGACGGTCGACGGCTGCGGAGCAAATGAAAACGGGCGCCCCCTGGGCGCCCGTTTTTTAACGTGGGTACCGGTAAATCAACTTCCATCCAGCAACCAGTACAACCTGTTTCTCCTATCAAGCCTACTTCGTATTCGAGACATAAGGATCGATGCCAGCCGCTATCAAGCGTTTCTGCAAAGCGAACAACATGTTCATAGCAGCTTCGTTACTCATCGAACCTTCCCGGGCCTCCTGCTCAGATATCTCGTCCTCGCGCATGGTCACCTGATGCGATCCGGCATCGTATCGAACAAAGAAACGATCGCCGCGAGCCCAGATCTCCATGTCGCTGAACTGGAACAATTGCTTATCCACATCTAACCCCGACTGAAAACATTGGAAATAGTATAGCCTTCTGGTGGAATAGGATCTATCACCGCTTCTGGCAAACCTCCAGGATAAGTAAATCCACCGGGCCTCCAGAAGTTGTTTGCGCCAAACTCATTGCCCGATGGGATGCGAAGTCCTTTAGGGTCTTTAATTTCCACTATAACTGGGTTATTTCCCAAGGTTCCTTCATTGAATCCTAGCGCTTGCTCCAACTTCGATACATCCCCGTTTGCCTCGACAATCATCTTTTCCGCAACACTCTTAGGCAATACCCAAGTCTCAGTTCTGCCAATAGTTCCGGTAGGTGCAGTGGGTTGAATACGAACGACACCTTCGTCAAATATTTTGGCGTGCGCATTTACATAATTTCGAGAAAGGTAAAGTTTAGGTTCAGGTCGCGAGCCTTTTTCAAATGACAAAACATCCTCAGCGATATTTGGGGCTAACGTGTCAGGCGTGATTTGAGGCGATATATCCCTAGCCGGTAGTGACGGTACTTTCGATGTTTGTGCAGATGACTGCGTTGCCTGATTTTCCCATGGTTTAGCTCCTATTTTGATTTCTGGATCCCGTGGTCCCAGCACCAAGGTAATTCTTGTAGTACCTTGAATACGTATCTCGACGATTTTTTTACCCATTGGAAAGGTATTTAGCATACGAGCTGTGGGCTGTACATTTGGTGTAGCCAACATTACATAGAACGCATCCCTCGTTGGCCCATCGGGAGTAAGCACTACCGGTTTCCTCTCACTTGCAAGAAGACCATCGTCGCCTAACGTCAATCTTATCGCTTCCTGCGTGTCTGGGTTCGCTATACCCTCCTGTGTTATATAGGTGATATCACCCTCCATCCCTCTATTCATTATGAACTCACCTTGAACTTCGTTCATATTGAATGCTGATACCCTCCCCTTTACCGGCACATCCTGTTCTCTATACATATCATCAACAACAAGAGCCCGCCCATCTTCAGAAGCTCTGAATCTATAAGGAGTTAGCTTTCCACCTTCAGGCTTTACATCAACAGTCTCTCCAGGCTTATAACGAACCTCACCCGCCCCATTTATACAAGGCACCTTACTACATCCTGATACAACCTGCTCTTTATACCTAGCCTTATATCGACCTAACTTAAACACCTCCTTGCCATCTCGATTATAAAACTCATCATACTTACTACGCCCTTTTTCTAACCGCTTGAGCCATTTATAGTATTTCTTGAGATCCTTCCGGTATTTTTTGAGATCTTGCTGATATTTTCTCTCCGTTGTACGGCTTTCTTTCTTATCGCTCTTACCTGATGCAACAGTTTCTTCCGACTCCTCGGGTATGGTTTCTAAAGTAGTCGTCGGACGCTCAGGTAGTTTAGGTTTTTCCTGTCCATACTTTGTGGACTTCTGCTGTACAGGGTTCTTTGACAGTGGTGGCGGTGGTGGACTTTTTTGTAATTGGTCCTGTGTTGGTTTCTTTGATCCTGACTCTTGCTGCTTCAGGGGCGGCTTCTCAGGCTCAGTTAGCGGGTTAGACAGGGGTTGTCGTGAGCCCGCTTCCATTTCTGGATCAGTTTCCCCCAAAACCAAGGTTATTCTTGTAGTGCCTTGAATACGTATCTCTACAATTTTTTTACCAATTGCAGGATAAGTACTTAGCATACGAGCTGTGGGTTGTACATTCGGTGTAGCCAACATCACATTGAACGCGTCCGCCGTTTCCCCATGGGGGGTAAGTACTACCGGCTCCCTTTCACTTGCCATTAAGCCATCGTCACCTAACACCAGCCTTATCGCTTCCGTCGTATCGGAGTTCGCTATACCCTCCTGAGTTACATATTTAATATCACGCGCCATCTCTCTATTCATTATGAACTCACCTTGAACCTCATTCATATTGAATGCTGGTGCTATTGCCGGCCCCTTTACCAACGCATCCTTGTCTTTATACATATTATCAACGACAAGAACTTTCTTATCCGCAGAAACCCTGAACCGGAAAGGGACAAGCTTTCCAGTTCTAGGCCTCACCTCGTAAGTCTTTCCAGTCTTATTACCTTCCTCCCCCCCTACATAAGGCACGTCATCATCTGATATGTATTCTTCTATATACCTCTCTTTGTATCGAAATGATTTAAACGCCTCCTTGCCTTTTCCATCATAGAACTCATCATATTTTCGCCGCCCTATCCTTAAACGTCTTTTCCAGTTATTGTGTTTTTTGACATTTTCATAGTAGTTATTTTCTTCACTATTCAGACCAGCAGGTTTTCCACCACCTTTACTATTTGGTCTAGCAGCTTTTCTCAGCTCTTTGGCTCTCGTACTTGAAATACCCTTCGGGCGCTTAGGTTGTTCACGTCCGAACTTTAATCGCTTCTTGGGCTTCAGCTTTGGTGATATTACTTCTAAGGGCTTCGGTGACGCAGGCGGCCGCGCAGGCGGCGGCGGCGGACTTCTTTGTAATTGATTCTGGTTCGTTTCCGTTGACTCTGGTTGTTGCTCCTGGTTCGATTCCGTTGACTCTGGTCGTTTCTTCTCCTTAGTCGACTCCTCTGATCCGAATTGTTGCTGCTCCTGAGTCGACTCCTCCGATCCGGATTGCTCTACCGATATTGGGTCAGTGGTACGCATCTTCATCATGTCTGGGGTCTCTTGCCCCCCATAGCGCTCATAACTAGCTTTTATATAATCCCCTGCCTCAGTCTTCGGTTCGTGAGCAATTGACATAAGCGCAGCGAAAGCAGTTGTTTCAAAAGCCTCCTTAAGGTATGCCTTCCTCTCTTCAGGTGTGCTGGCATTTTCTGCTTGTCCCAGAGCTGCAAGTACCTGGATGGCTACCAGAGCAAAGCCCTCTTCACCGGGTGCAAAATTGCCCAACGCACCAGCAGATTCCTTAACAACCTGGAGAAAGAAACCTACATCAAGCTGTGCATCTGTGTAAAAAGCACCATTATCAAGTGCTTCTTTTAATTCAGATATACGCTTATAGATATCAAACTTCTCCCCCCCCGAAATCTTATGAATCCACGTATAATAGCGATCAATCCCCTTGGCATCGTACTCTTCTATATGGGCCAAATAATTTTTGTATTCATCACGAAAGCTATTAACATTGAACAGTTGATCGCGAATACGTGCAAAGTATTCTATTTTTTTCGGATGCTCCCAGTCTATATCTACAGGTAATGTTCGATAGTGAGTAAGCGCATTGCTAGCTTGCCCAGTTATAATTTCATAAGCAGTAAATGTTATTTTTTCTGGCGGATGGCTCTTCCTGAATTCTTCTTTGGCGACCGGATGATCTCTGTCCTTATCTAATCCGCGACGAGTTATAGTTACCGTGTACTTCTTATCTGGATCCACACCTATGGATTCAAGCCTATTCTTGATATATTGCTGTGGTGTCTGAAGGCCAGCTATTTTTTCCTTTTGCTTTTTCACAAAGTCAGCAGCTTCTTCAAATGCCTTGTATTGATTATCCGTCGCTATTTTTATTTCCTCATAGACTTCCCCACCGACGATCTTTCGCCATGTTTCCATTGCAATAGAATCAGGTTTAACGAGTTTACCGACTGCCCAATCCGGTACATCTCCTTTAACCACAGAGAACAAGCTGAATGTTTCATTACTTCCTGACACAGCGATACGAGTTGAAGCCAATATTTCCCCATGCGAGTGAACAGTGCAATCATTCCGCGCCTCGAAGTACCTTATGATGTTTTCATCATAACGAGTTTGTGAACTCCCTTGTACTTCTGCTTCCTCCGTTCTTTCCCTATTGATGAGATAGTTCTGGTCCAAATCCACATAAGGAGGCGCCCCCCTGCGCCTAATCCCACTGTCAGAAAGTGATCGCTTAGGCCGGGATCGGTTTTCAGTAATCCCACTGTCGGGTTCCCTCTCCTTCACTTCCTGAAAATTTACTTCGTCCTCGAGCTCAAAACTGATATCAACCTCTTGCTCAGCAGATTCACCAGAGAACGACTCCCATGTTTCTAGCTGTTCCTGCAGTGCATCTTGAACAGCCTGCCTAACAGACTGCACAGCCATCTTTATCCCTACACTCCCACCAGTCCAGGGCAACTCTTTCAACGTATTGATAGCTATTTCTTTAGAGGTCTTTTTAAGCCCCCTATTATATAAACGCTCGATGGTAATTACCGCTGAAATGCCATATCCCACGACTGGAGAGACCGACAATGCAACTCTGATCGCAGCCTTGGAAAACTCTTGATTGATACATTTGTTTTTTACCCGCGTTGCCGGCCCCTGACCCAGCCTGACCCCCTGATTTATTTTCCTCACGGTCCGTGCGGTTCGGCCCGCGTTGACTGCAATACGCAGAGGGAGAGATACTCCACCCACTACCAGCCTGAAGCCCCCTCTAAGCGCAGCGGAAATGGCGCCACTCATCACTTTTTTCAGGGCCCACTGCCGTAGGTCATCGGAGATACTGCGTGACCTCGCCAGAATCTCTTCCGGTGTAGGCGGATATACCGTGGTCTTTTCAGAAGCATGTTTTAATTCAAGCTGTAATCTTTTCAGGAATCTATTTCCCTCAGGATCCGAGGTTTTGGTAAAATAGATACGTTTTTCCTCCAGGGCCTCCTCCAATGCGCACTCAAACAACCGGGTGGCTTCATCCCTATTGCCCGGGTGCTTTTCCTGCAGATAACTCTGCTTTAGCTCCTCAAGCCATTCGCCCATTCCGCGCGCTAACATACCGTCACGGGAAAAGTTATTTAGTGATCTTCCGGTAGTCTGTACAACGCTGGTTTTGACATTGCTTTTGAGCTCGCTGAGCTTCAGTAGCCAAGGAGCCAGTTTTTTTTGCAGATCCTTACCGCCAGCATGTCCGTGGCTCGCCAGCGACACGACTGAGCCATCGAGCTCTCGAGCAAGATCTGCCAGCTCGTCGACAACTGTTTCTATTCCTTTATCAAAAAGATTGATTTTCTCCCACTGCACTGAATCCCATGGGTTGATACTTAGTTCAGCTCTCAACCTGGATAGCAGCGCCTGCCTCCCTTCTTCTTGCTTCAACCAGGTTACCGGGGTTAGCATCTCCCGTAGTTCGTCTTCCGCTTGTTGCTTGACTGCCTGCCACCGCTGCGCTTCCTGCTCCAATTGTCGATCAAGCTGGTCACAGAGCCCCGGCCCTGGCCGCGGATCGATATTGTCTGGAAGCTTTACCAGACTACTGTGCTGTTCCACTGCCTCCTGCAGGTCCACAGTAAATGACGGTAAGAGTTTTATCCGGCGTTCGGCCTGCTGGATTTCATCCAGTAGCAACAACGCAGCACCTTCGACAACTCCATTAACCTCTTCAGAGCAGATTTTGGATGACGGTTTTAATTTATGCGCCAGCCTGGATGTACTTTCTCTGCCTTTGTTGGCAGCCTTATTTAATAGGGCCGGAGCCAGCGTTTTTGCCTGCCTGCCAGCCTTGACTACATCCTTGTATGTATCTTTGAATGTTTTTTTCGCTGCCTCCGCCAAGGTCTGCTCAGGTTCATAGCGCTCTGCCTCTGAAGGCTGGATACTATTTTTCTCCCCCCCGAGAGCAACAACGATGTTATTCAGAGCATCAGATACGGAGATAATGGCACGGGCGATTCTGATATGAGCCTGCTCATCGCTCGTTTTATTTCTGACTGCATCAATCAGAGAATTTCCCAAATAGGTGTAGCCATCCTTCTCCCTGTCAAGGACGCGGGTATTCTTGGCATAACTTCTGAAACTCAGGCTCCAATGAAGAAGCAGTCTTTGATTACTCAGACGTGCCGGATTAATCTGCGCATCCGCCAGTAGCATTTTCGTTGCATACTCCCTGGCATCTTTGGCACCCGCTAATATCTCGGCAGATTTTACTTCCAGGCTTAGTACAAGTTTTTGTCGCGTTACCTTGCTCTCGGCAAGCAACGAGTTCTTTAGCTGGCTGAATTTAAAATTTTCTGTCGCTGACGATCCTTCTCCATCGAAAGATAAGCCCTTTGACTCAAGCTCACTCACTCTCCTTTCAACTTCCTGCTCCCACGTCACCCGACTTATCTTTCCGACAGCGTCCATGGTTTCCAGAGCATCGATGACATTTCTGACGAGCGCATTTGCCTGTTGTATTGTTTCCCGATGTTCGGGAGAGGAAACTTCTTTAGTCTCAGACCAGGGTTTCAACTCATTCAGAAAACCCTGCGTGGCGCTCAGGATCCCCGAAACATCCTGTCTCGGCGTCTCCTTCAGCATGTCCTCGAGTGCTGCTATCCCCTCATTATCAGGCCCCGGGATGTTATATCCCTTTGCCCGATACTCCAACAGCTCCGGGAGTTTTTCCATAAGGGCATCACTAATTGCCTCCTCCAGTTCGCCTACAGCCTCCCTCTTTGCAATATCCACAGGTATATCGACAGGGTTATTAGAAAATGACGGGGAGTTGCTCACTCCCGACTGTGCAGATTGCTCATCATGGCACTCAGAGTCTTCATTATTTTTTTTGGATATTTTTAAATTTTCGGCAACCGTATCGTGATCAGGCATAACAACTCCGACACATGATTATTCATGACACATTTATAAGACACACCTTTTTGCTGCATGCTTTTATTGTTCGCCACCACGATGACGAACTGCAGAAGCCATTAGGACAGAGAAAGGTTTATCCCAAGGTGTTACCAGGTTTAGCCAAAGCTTGTATATTGGATTCATTGCGAATCGCTGGATATCAACACAAGCCGGGGCATCGCATGATTAAATTCCAATCTTATTTCATTGCGGATCCTCATTTCCTGACGGGGACTCCAGGTCGCTTGCCCCCTCCATAATTATGAACTATTTCATTGGCTTCAATTGCAGAGCAGCTATAATTAAATCACCCACCCTGACTGCATACATTGCCTGCTTCGCCCCTAAAACAAAAAAGATAAATCAATAATAACAATTCACCCATTTTCAAAAACCCTAAATTCATATAATAAATGTTAAGCCCCCTACCAAAAACCAAGCACATCCAGAAAGTAAAATAACCGTTGATCAATCACACTAAACACCTCATAAAAACAAACAATAAAACATCAAAACTCACACTTACAAAATTACATGCAAATGCAGCACTACTCATACAGCAAGCCAAATCTGAGACTAGACAATATGATCCCCCTATATGGTTGAGCGTTTTTTTTGGACATCACGGTGTATTTACGCTGCGGCAGTTTCAGTTCGGTGCGCGAACTCGAGGCCCCAATTACAAGCTTCCTAAGCCCTGCGAAACACCCTGCCGACCCGGTAAGCCTGGAATGTAAAAACGAAGATATTTTGTACAGCGCTCAGCGCGCCCGTGAGGCAATAGCCTCACAGGCACATAGGCAAATCATTTAGAGAACAGAACATTAATTCAGATACGACCCATTAAACGCCCTTGCTAACTGTGCGTTGAATTGTGCATTTCTTTCGCAAGATCCAGCCAGGCGATAGCGGCTGGCGGCAAGTGGGCGCTCTTTCGCCATGCCAGGGCGATATGCCAATCGGTATCTGCTGCGTCCAGCGGTACCAGGGTGATCCCTGGACGCAGGTGTTTATGAGCCAGCATCCGTGGCAGGAACGCCACCCCCAGCCCAGCCCCTACCAGGTCGACGATAAAGTCGATCTGCGCACTCCGGGCCGTGATTTTCGGCACCACCCCCTTTCTTTCACACGCCGCGAGAATCATCGCATTCAGGGCAAAGCCCGCTTCGAACAGGATGAAAGGCGAGCCGGCCAAAGCCTGGAAATCCACGTGTTGACGTTTGGCCAGGGAATGGGCCTGCGGCATTAGGACCATCAGCGGCTCCTTGCGCACGTCCTGATAGTCAAAGTCCTGGTGAATCGGCATCAGCAGCGCCGCCAGATCCACTTCGCCGCGCTCCAGGCTTTCATGCAGTCTCTTGCTGCCGTGTTCGACCAGCTCGATATCGATCTGCGGATAGCGCTCCCGAAACGCCGCAAACATCGCCGCAAACAATGCACCACTGCCCACCGGTGGCAAGCCAAGGCGCAGCACCCCGCGCTTGAGTCCGCGCAAATCATTGATTTCGGCGATCAGGTCACTGCGTTCGGCCAGCAATACCAAGGCGCGTCGATAGGCAATCTCGCCGGCGGCAGTCAGTTCGCTTTTATGGCCAATGCGGTTGAGCAAAGGCATGCCCAGTTCGTCTTCCAGCGTCTTGACCGCCTTGCTGACGGAGGACTGAGTGAGGGACACCACTTCGGCTGCCTGGGAAAAACCACCCTGGCGCACAACCTCAACAAATGCACGTAACGTCCGCAGATTCATATTAAAGTCAATTTCCGACTACAAATGAGTTGTAAAAGTTGTTTTTATCATAGTTTGGTTTTCCTTAGGCTGAACTCCTTTCGCAGAGACCCTGAAGCAAAACACTACAGATGCAGGCCTTTTCTTACCCAAGGAGTATTCCCATGATCATTTCATCGGCTTCCGATTACCGCGAAGCAGCCAAGCGCAAACTTCCACGCTTTTTGTTCGATTACATCGACGGCGGTGCCTACGCGGAGCACACGCTCAGGGCTAACAGCTCGGATCTGGCCAATGTGAGCCTGCGGCAGCGCATTCTGAAAAAAGTCGACAACTTGAGCCTGAAAACCACCCTGTTCAAACAAGAGCAAAATCTGCCGATCATTCTCAGCCCAGTCGGACTCACGGGTATGTATGCTCGTCGAGGTGAGGTGCAGATGGCCAAGGCGGCGGCCAACAAGGGCATCCCTTTCTGTCTGTCGACGGTATCCGTGTGCTCCATCGAGGAAGTCGCTGCGCAAAGCCCGCAGCCGATCTGGTTCCAGCTGTATGTCCTCAAAGATCGCGGCTTTATGCGCAACGTCCTGGAGCGGGCCCAGGCGGCGGGCGTCACTACCCTGGTGTTTACCGTCGACATGCCTACGCCTGGTGCCCGCTATCGTGACGCCCACTCTGGTATGTCCGGGCCATTCGCAGCTTCCCGACGAATTCTGCAAGCCACTGCTAAACCGGACTGGGCATTCAATGTCGGGATGCTGGGAAGACCGCACGACTTGGGGAATATCTCCAGATACCTCGGTAAAGCCACCCCCCTTGAGGACTACATTGGCTGGCTGGCTAATAACTTCGACCCTTCGATCAGTTGGAAAGACCTGGAGTGGATCCGCGAATTCTGGAAAGGTCCGATGATCATCAAAGGGATTCTCGACCCTCAAGACGCCAGGGATGCCGTGAGTTTTGGTGCCGATGGCATCGTTGTCTCTAATCACGGGGGACGACAACTGGATGGCGTGCTATCCACTGTTAAGGCCCTGCCCCCTATTGCCCAAACGGTCGGCAACGACCTGACTGTACTGGTGGACTCGGGGATTCGTTCTGGCCTGGATGTGGTGCGGATGCTGGCCCTGGGTGCCCAAGGGGTACTACTGGGTCGTTCGAGCGTCTATGCGCTGGCCTCCGAGGGCCAGCGCGGGGTGGAAAACCTGCTGGATATTTTCGCCCAGGAAATGCGCGTGGCGATGACCCTGACCGGGGTGACTGCCCTCAGCCAGATCGACGAAACCACTCTGGCCAACGCCAGCGCTTGAAGGCTCCCATGCAGCTGGTTCCTTACGTCGCCTGGTGAACTTGCCGGCCTTGTGCCACACCTCTCTCAGTGAAACAGTGTGGGAAAGCATTGCTTGTACTGCATCAGCGATGCTGGCCGCTTACCTACACGACCCACTGTTCAGTTGGTTAGCAAGTGCTGCGTTCTGGACCTGCTTGGCAATTTCTGTTGGCTCATACTGGAGGCGGTACCTATACGCTCTGATTTTCGCTTCACGGGGGCGCTTGCCTCAAACTTTGGCGCCTGGGCCGCGGCTTACCCGCTGCTAATGACTGGGCTTATCGCCTTGTTGGCTTCGGGGGGGCCTTCGCCCAAGCTGTCGACATAGAAATCAGCTTGTCCGCCCTCCTGGTGGCGACGGCCTTTGCAATTTCAATAGCATTTTCCGACAAGGATTTTGCTCATGGTTTGATATATGGCTGCTACTTTTTCTACGGCAATCTGTGGGATTGCGGAAGTAAGTTGGCATTGGGATATCTCGGCGGCCACCCGTTCTATAGAGTGGAGTTAGGGCCAGAGCTTCAGATTTGGGGCAAGGCGATCAGCTTTTTTAGATGGGACTTAACTCTGTTATATCTGTCGAACCAGCTCTTTTGATTGGCGTCAGCTGGTGCCAATCCTGATCTCATGCTTTACAGTTGATTAGTAGTTCAAGGTTTTTCATACCAATGATCTAACCATGCAGCCTGTTAGCTAGGAATGTAGCCAGACACAACATCTGGAACACAAAGAGCCTGTGAGGCAATAAGCTCACAGGCCCATGGGGCTATTACCTTTGAAAAGTATTATGAACCCAGTAGCTGATAATAGGTGGGGTCAGCCTCACACTCTCCGGCACCACACTCCAGGACTGTAGATACCAAGTTTGCAGCTATCAGGAAAATAAATACGACCATGACCAACTTCCCAAGAGCATGCGCCTGTTGCCTGATAGGTGATGGTTGCTCCCAGCTCTTAAGCAGTAAAAGCCCCGAGATGAATACCATGGACGCAAGGGCAGACACCACGGCCCACGTATAGAAATGCAGGCCCAAAAGCGTTACCCCATAGCCCGGATCTCCCGGGAGAATATGCAAAAACACCTGACGTGAAGCAACAGCTCCGGTTAATAGACTCCCTAATAGGGCAACACCATAGTGTGCGCTACGTACACCGAAACGCACATTCATTAAAAAGCCAAAACCTATGGTAATCATGCCTACCCGTTGCAGGAGACATAAAGGACACGGTAATTCGTGCTGAAACAGCTGATAATAGAATGCAATTGCCAGCGACACACTTATACCTAAAAGACCAAGAATATTGAGCGTATCGCCAATATTGAGCTTGGAGGATTGGGGAGGGTTGTCCCCGTTCAAGGGTTGCGAGCGGTAGTTACTTATCATGGCAATGCCTTTCAAAAGGATAAGGTAAGGGGATCAGTTGAGTGGTAGTTAAACCATACTAGACTGACAATTACTAACAGCCCCCACAGACAGAATCCTGCTCGCCTTTTTCCGAAAAAAATAGCAATCGCACTCAGCAAGGCAATTAAGAATGGTAAAAACATATACATTATGTAGCTTTCCTTTATGAAGACCGATGCAAACTATGTTGATTCAAGCCTGGTCGCAGCACCTGCACTGACTTATGCATGCCAGTTTTTTCATGCACGATCAGTCTTAACGCTTATATCAACTTTTTGATCATATCTGGTCCAACAAGAAAAACGTACAACTTTCATTTGCAAAGCGTAAAGAAACGTGATCGCCATCACCAAAAACACAATCCAACAAACGTGTATCGAACGTTAAAGGCTCAAGATGGAACACGCTCCCCCCTTGTCGCCCTTCAGATGATTCGCATCAATTGGCGTAGGTCTTTTGTGTATATGCGAAAACGAGGACGAAGCTGTCTGAGACCCAAACACAACTCCCAAAGGAAGGAACGCCGAGCGTGAAGCAGGTGCAATCGTTTTGTATTGATCCCATAGCAAAAACAGCCCCTCGGACATCCATATCCTGAAGAGGCTGTTCCAACATCGAAAAATCTGTCAGTGCGACTTCATCCCCGCCGCCTGCATGAATAGCCGGATCAGCATGGCAAACACACCTAACGCCGCCACGCTGCCTGCATAAATCACCAGCATCCAGCCCAGTCGCTGCCGTAGTAGTGGCTTGTGCTCGGCCGGTTCAACAATTCTCTTACTGTCCATTGGGGCGTTCCTCTGCTAGTGGTAGCCGTCTTCGTGGGTGACCTTGCCGCGGAACACGTAGTAGCTCCAGAAGGTGTAACCCAGGATGAATGGGATGATGAACAAGGTACCGACCAGGAGAAAACCCTGGCTTTGCGGTGGTGAGGCGGCGTCCCAAATTGAAATGGATGGTGGCACGATGTTCGGCCATAGGCTGATGCCCAAGCCGCTGTAGCCGAGGAAGATCAACACCAGGGTCAGCAGGAACGGTGTGTAGTGCGCATTACGCGCCACAGCCTTGAACAGACCCCAGGTTGTTACCAACACCAGGATCGGCACCGGCAGGAACCAGAACAGATTCGGCAGGGTGAACCAGCGTGCGGCGATCTCGGGATGGGTTATTGGGGTCCAGATACTGACGATAGCGATTGCCACCAGCAGCACGAGAGCCAGCGGCCGCGCCAGGTCGTGCATCTGCTCCTGCAACTTGCCTTCGGTTTTCATGATCAACCAGGTGCAACCCAGCAAGGCATACGCGACGATCAGCGCCACGCCACAGAACAGGCTGAAGGGTGTCAACCAGTCCAGCCCACCGCCAGCGAACTGCCGATTGACCACTGGTATGCCATCAATGAATGCGCCCAGTGCTACACCCTGGAAGAACGTGGCGACCAGTGAACCACCGATGAAGGCCTTGTCCCAGATATGACGCTTGTTTTCCTTGGCCTTGAAGCGGAACTCGAAGGCCACGCCACGAAAGATCAACCCGAACAGCATGAAAATCAGTGGCAGATACAACGCCGACAGCACCACCGAGTAAGCCAGCGGGAAAGCACCGAGCAGCGCTGCACCACCCAACACCAGCCAGGTCTCGTTACCGTCCCAGACAGGGGCGACGGTGTTCATCATCACGTCGCGGTCACTCTTGTCCTTGATAAAAGGGAAAAGAATGCCAATCCCCAGGTCGAAGCCGTCCATGACCACGTACATCATGATGCCGAAGATGATGACCACGGCCCAAATTAATGGAAGATCAATACCCATGACTCAATTCCCCTTGATCAGGCTGTGGCTGTGATCGCCTTCACCGTTGTTGTCGGCGGCCGATAGCGGACGGGCCGGCGTACGTTGCTGACCAGGGCCTCCGTGGCTGATCTCTGCGCCTTCATTGGTCTTCGGACCTTTGCGCACCAGACGCATCATGTAGCCGAAACCGGTCCCGAACAGCGCGAAATACACCACGACAAACAGACCCAGGGTAAGGCTCATCTGCGCCACACTGTGGTTCGACGAGGCATCGGCAGTACGCAGCAGGCCATACACCACCCACGGCTGACGGCCGATTTCAGTGGTGAACCAACCGGCGAGAATCGCGATCAGGCCGGACGGTCCCATAAACATCGCCAAGTACAGAAACGGACGGCACTGGTACAGCGTTCCGCGCTTACGCAACCACAAGCTCCACAGTCCTGTGAAGACCATCAACATGCCGAGGCCGGCCATGACCCGGAACGACCAGAACACAACGGTCGAGTTGGGGCGGTCCTCAGGGGCAAACGACTTCAGCGCGGGTACCTGCTTGTCCAGGCTATGGGTCAGGATCAAGCTGCCCAGGTAGGGAATTTCGACGGCGAACCTGGTCTTCTCGGCTTTCATGTCCGGCCAGCCGAACAGGATCAACGGGGTCGGTTCATTGCCATGATTTTCCCAGTGACCTTCAATCGCGGCGATTTTTGCCGGTTGATGTTCCAGGGTATTCAGGCCGTGCATATCACCGACCATGGCCTGAATAGGCGTGACGATCAGGGCCATCCACATGGCCATCGACAGCATGGTGCGGATCGCTGGGTTATCACGGCCGCGCAACAGGTGCCAGGCAGCCGATGAACCGACGAAGAAAGCGGTAGCGACGAACGCGGCAATCGACATGTGTGCAAGGCGGTAGGGAAACGAAGGGTTGAAAATTACCGCCAGCCAGTCCTGCGGAATCATCTGGCCGTTAACGATTTCGAAACCCTGAGGGGTCTGCATCCAGCTATTGGACGCCAAGATCCAGAAGGTCGATATCAGCGTTCCCAGAGACACCATAACGGTAGAAAAAAAATGCAGGCCGCGCCCAACCCGGTTCCAACCGAACAGCATCACTCCCAGAAAACCCGCCTCAAGGAAGAAGGCTGTGAGTACCTCATAGGTAAGCAGAGTACCGGTGATGGGGCCGGCGAAGTCCGAAAAACGACTCCAGTTGGTGCCGAACTGATAGGCCATAACAAGACCGGACACCACGCCCATGCCGAAGTTGACGGCAAAGATCTTCGACCAGAAGTGGTACAGATCACGGTAGGTATCGTTGCGGGTCTTCAGCCACAACCCCTCAAGAACCGCCAGGTAACCGGCCAAACCGACCGTGATTGCCGGAAACAGAATATGGAACGAGACCGTAAATGCGAACTGCATTCGTGCCAAGTCTAATGCCTGTAGATTAAACATAACTGCCCTCTTATATGCAGATAAAGCATGACTGCAACAGTGCTTTCAAGTTAGTTGCTGCGCTCTACATGACCAACATGCTTTCTCTGCCGGGATGGCATGCAGGATTACGAACGGTAAGCCGGCTCAAGTTTCCTTTCGATCAGCAAAAGACCATAAAGCAAACTTCAACCACCAGAATTGAAATACAAGAAGCGAGTCATTGGATTACGGCGAGCTGTGAGCTCATTACCTCACAGCCCGAAGAAAAGTCATGTCTGAGCAACACTAGTTTGTCAGTAACTGATAAACCACGGGGTTAGCCTCACACTCTCCGGTACCACACTCCAGGACTGTAGATACCAGGTTTGCAGCTATCAGGAAAATAAATACGGCCATGGCCAACTTCCCAAGTGCGCGCGCCTGTTGCCTGATAGGTGATGGTTGCTCCCAGCTCTTAAGCAGTAGAAGCCCCGAGATGAACAACATGGATACAAGGGCAGACACCACGGCCCATGTGTAGAAATGCACGCCCAAAAGCGTCACCCCATAGCCCGGATCCCTTGGAAGAATATGCAGAAACATCTGGCGTGAGGCGATAGCTCCGGTTAGCAGACTCCCTAATAGCGCAACACCGTAGTGAGCACTACGTACACCGAAACGTACATTCATTAAAAAGCCAAAACCTATGGTAATCATACCCACTCGTTGTAGCAGGCATAGCGGACATGGCAGTTCATGCTGAAACAGCTGATAATAGAATGCGATTACCAGCGAAAAACTGATGCCCAAAAGACCAAGAATATTTAACGCATCGCCAATACTGAGCTTGGAGAGCTGAGAAGCGCTCTCCCCCATCGAGGGCCGCGAGCTATAGTTACTCATTCTCTAATACCTTTCAAAAGGATAGGCTAAGGAGATCAGTTGAGTGGTAGTTAAACCACACCAGACTGACAATCAGTAACAGCCCCCACAACCAGAACCCTGTTCGCTTTTTCCCGAAAAATATAGAAATGGCGCTCAGCAGAGCAATTAAGAACGGCAAGAACATATACATTGTGGACCTTCCTTTATAAGAAGTGATACAGCGCTACTTTTTATTTAGGATCAGCCAAAGCCCTAAATTAATCAGTCTCGCTAGAGCGCATCCGAAAATCTGCTTGTTCCCATCAAAAACATGACCCACCGAGCTGTGTACAAACACTACAACGTGCAAAACAGAACGCTGTTCAACATCCAATGCCCTTTAGAAATGGAGCGCAGCCTGGGGAGTCCATGAAAGTCAAGTCAAGATCAGTGAAAAGCTGCTAGCCCATGGTCGCCAGCATGAATTGGCGCACCACCCCAATGGTCCGCTCAAATGCCCAAGAGGTTTGAGCGGCAAGATACCTACGCGTCATAGCAATCCTCCTGATGTGTGTGTGTGTGGATGACCATGTGTGCAGTCTAGGTCATTTCCTTATCGGTTTTTCACCGTATTATCGGCATGCGTTATCGATTTTACCGATAATGATTTGACGCGGCGCCAATGTGGAACACATTAGAGGTGCACGGTGGAGCCTATCGCCATCGCTTGTTCCGTTTGCGATGGTGGATACCCCAAGGACAGGACAAACGGCCCGTTTTGCCAGAAACGCCAGTGCCCGGTTCTCAGCGGGTCGAGGTTCTGGCAGGAACATCCAATCTGTCCGGGTGCCGCCGACGAAAAAGATGCCCAATGGGATCGACAGGCCTTGGCCAACTTGAGCATCACAGCTATGACGCCGATGAACTCGCGCCGGGCCTTTGCCAGCTATCACCTCACACCAGAGCCACACATCGGGCGGTCAAAAGCCCAACCATTTCGTGTTCTATCGGGTAACAAGCGACGAGAAGAATCGCGACTATCGGTATGAACGCATCACAAAACAGGTGGTCTTCACCATGGATCCGCTGTCATTATCAGCCAAGAAATCACCGTAGCCCCCTACGATGAGATTCGCCCACCTACCTTCGGGCGAACGCCTTAACAAAAATAATGGCATTACCTTAGGAAATGGATAGATGGAATGATCTCATCGACCTAAAGATCCATATAACAGCCACTGCCAACAGTGCCAAATAGGTAGGCGATGTAGAGATGCTTCGCGAGAGGCCCATCCATCAGGAATGGAGGCCCGTTCGCGCATGTCTTCAAAGAATTTTAATCCGCAGGCTAAAACCTTCTATCGCCCCATCGACGCAGCGTTGCGCTGGTGCAATCTCATTCGTTTCGAGGCACAAATCTTACAGGCTATTTGGTCTTCCCCAGAGGAGCTCAAGCTCCTATTTCCTCAGTGGCCATGCCTACAGTCCAACACCGAACTCATTTATGACGCCATTCGCAATGGCGAATTACCCTATGGCTGTTTCGGCATTTCGGTACCCCTAGGCACTATCGTGGAACCCAATTTATTGACGATTCGGCATGCAAGTCTACGTCAATGGATGCAGGTCTATTATCCTGATCAAAGACCCACCTTTTTATTCGAGTCTGGCGACAACACTCAAGAAAAAATCAGCCTGGGTGTTTACTTTAGCCTCCAGGCCGAGCGTGATGCCTTACTGCGAGAACGGGATACTCTGCGGCACCAGCTCCAAAGTGTCGAAGCAGACCTTCGGACTCTAGGACTTGAACAGGAAAGCCTTAAATCACTGGCGAATGTCCAGGGGCAGCTCAGCGAGCGGGGCGAGAACACCTATCTGAAGATCATCGGCGCCTTGCTCAACATCTTTTTGGACTCATCACCTGCTGGCAAGCCTCTTTCCGTATTCAAGAGTCAAGCTGCAATAGTTGACGCTGTGACTGCTCGCCACAAGGACATTCCCGGTCTCAGCAAACGAACATTGGATGAGAAGTTTGCTGCCGCCAACCGTAGCCTCAAAAAAACACCTGGACCATAGCATTGCACTGCAATCCTCCTGATTGCAGTGCAATGACTTCGCGCCTTTGCTGCCATTTAATTCAAGTCACTTCCCACCACGCGCCAAGCGGCGCCAGGAGTGACCAGCATGTCCAGCCAATCCTCCCCCATCACTGAAACACCTCAGCCACAGGTCGAACGGCACATCATGCGCCGCGACGAAGTTGAAAGAAAAACCGGCTTCAAGCGTGCGCACATCTACAACCTGATGAAGGAAGGCAGATTCCCTCAAGCCAAGCGAATTGGGCTGCGCGCGGTTGGCTGGGACTCGCTGGAGATCGAGCAGTGGATCGTTGAACGCTTAGGTCAGCAGGCCTGATGCCATGCGTGTGGTGTCGGTGATTTCCACCAAAGGTGGGGTAGGAAAAACCACAGTAGCCGCCAACCTCGGTGGTCTGCTGGCGGATGCTGGCCTACGCGTTCTGCTGCTCGATCTGGATAGCCAACCCACCCTCTCCAGCTATTACGCATTGAACCGGAAGGCTGACGCAGGCGCGTACGAGTTCATCGCACTCAACCTAACAGCATCAGCACAGATTATTTCCAGGACAGTGATCACGGGGCTCGACCTGATCCTCTCCAATGACGATCAAGGCCGACTGAGCACCTTGCTGCTGCATGCCCCCGATGGTCGATTACGACTGCGCAATTTGCTCGACAATTTCCCCCCCAATTATGACCTGCTGTTGATCGACACTCAGGGCGCACGAAGCGTATTGCTGGAGATGGTTATCCTGGCCTCCGATCTCGCCGTCTCTCCCATCCCCCCAGAAATGCTCGCCGCCCGCGAACTGCAGCGCGGCACCTTGCAGCTGCTCAGCGAACTCGAACCGTTCCGCCACCTGGGTATTCCCCCACCACCCTTGAGATTACTACTGAACCAGGTGAATACCATTCGGATAGACACCCGAATGATCATCCGCGGACTGCGCGATACCTATGCTGGGGCTACCAACATCTCAATCCTGGAAACCGTAGTTCCAGACCGAGTGGCGTACCTCAATGCCGCATCCCTCGGTCTACCGGTCCATCGAGTCGAGAAACGCCAGTCAGGTGATCGACGCTCTCCATCAGCCCTGGACACCATGCTAGCGCTGGCCATCGAGCTATTTCCAGAATGGCGCGAAGCGATCTCTGCAGTGAATAGATGTCCGGAAGCGCAATGAGGCGAATCGCCAAGCTGACCGTTCCCAACAAATCGTTTTATTTACTCGACATTAGGCCAACTGTATTTGGCGAGGAGTCTCTAGATGTTGGATCAGCATCCCATCATCATTCAACCATCCATTCGACCACAGCACCCACCTTGCGAAGAGTACTGCACCGTAGTCTTTCGCCTGCAGGGTGGTCGCTCGGCCATGGGCTGGTTCCTCGCAGAACTCTCTAAACATTTCGAAGGTTCGGGGACTGTCGAGATCGTCAAGTTCGAGGTCGGTGACCATTTGCGAAATCGGCGCTAACTGAGGTTATTTAGATGAAGAAGCTCAGTCAGGAGGAGATCACCGACAAGCTGCATCAGGAGCGTTTCTCTCGAGCTCCAGAGCTGGAGCGACTGTCTGATCCAGTCATTGACACACCTATGCTAGTCACTCTGGAGCAGTTGCGGCCCTATGAACACAACCCACGCTTTATCCGTAATCCGCTTTACGACGATATCAAAGCCTCAATCCGTGAGCGCGGACTAGACCAACCACCACCGATTACCCGCCGCCCGGGAGAAACCTATTTCATCATCCGCAACGGTGGTAATACCCGCTTGGCGATTCTTGGCGAGCTGTGGCAGGAAACCCGTGACCCGCGCTTCTTTCGCATTCACTGTCTGTTCCGCCCCTGGAACAGTGAGATCACTGCCCTGCTCGGCCATCTGGCTGAAAGCGATCTGCACAGCCAACTCACCTTCATCGAACGTGCTCTTGCAGTAGCCAAGCTCAAAACCATGCTCGAAGCAGATGGAGTTGTGCTCTCACAACGTGAGCTGGCACGACGCCTTGCCTCTGGGGGTTATCCCATTTCGCAGTCACACATCAGCCGGATGCTGGACACCCTCGAACACTTACTGCCCGCTATTCCACAAACCCTGTATGCCGGATTGGGGAAGCCCCAGGTTGAACGCCTGATCGCTCTGCGCAGCCAGGCTGAACGAACCTGGAACCGCTATCCAACCACCACTGTTGCGTTCACCGAGTTCTGGCTCGAAACCCTGAGCGACTTCGATGCCGCCCCAGAGTCCTTCGATCTTGAGCAGCTCCAGGATGAACTGCTCGAGCGCATGAGCCGCTTGCTCGGGCAGTCCTACCGCATGCTGGCCCTGGAGCTGAGCGACACCCAACGGGTGATCTCGACGCCTGACATTGTCGCCACCACGCCCTCGAAAAACAGCCCTCAGCCGGGTATTGATGAGGCCGCGGCAAAAGCTCCCTCCTCCAAGCTCCGCCCCGAGGCTGAGACAGCGCAAGGGGAGTTGCTCACGCCGCCTGAAACGCATATCAAATCATCGGTCAGCCACCCGTCACGTGTTCAACAGATTCGCGAACAGATCGATCGTGAGACCTCCATAGAAGCGTTGCCGACTGTCGAAGCCTGCGCGATGAGCGAGATCTGGGCCATCACACCTGAATTGGATACCCCCGAACAACTGCGTTTGGCCATTGCCACACTGGCGCGGGAAATGGCGACCTACGCCGGACATCCCGAGAGCATCATCGATCAGCAGCTGGGTTTGGGCTTCGCCCTCAACATCGAGCGGCTTGATCTTGCAGCACCTCGCGCGACCGGCATTCACCTACTGCTTCTAGCCCTGCTGCGCGCTCAAGACGACGTGAACTGGGAGGATCGTCAGCAACTGCCCTCGGCCTTGTTCGGCCAACTGTTGTTGGGGGTCTATCAACTCCCGCTGACAGATCGTCCCGCCGTGGATGTGGGGCTGGAGCGACTGCCCGACAGCTTGCTAATCAAGCTGTATCGCCTGATCCGTCTGGCCCGTCGTTTGATCGATTTAACGCTTGCGCCTGAAAATAACTCACCGAAGGAGCTGCCATGAGCCTGTCCTTTAATGTGCTCAACCAAGCCATGTTGACCCAGGTGTTACATGAGCTGCGCCTGGGTAACCCACAGCGCTGCAAAGCCCTCGGACTGGGTGAAGACGACATCTACCTGTTGCAATCCTTACCGCCCACCACGCTGTCGCGCCTGGCTCATGCCACTGTACCCTGGGTTGAGGTCAAGATTGACTCGCCAGTGCTGCACCGGTTGATCGAACAAGCCGAACGCGACGAGCAGAACGAGAGGTTGATCAATCGGGCGCTCAAGCTGGGCGCCAGCAGCACCATCATGTACCAGTGCTTCGGCTTGGCACATTCGGAAACCGCCCTACGCCGCCGTCTACTCAAGATAGAAACCCGTAAGGGCCGCCCCCAGCATTTGAGCGAAGCGCAGGAACATGCGCTCTGGCAGCGCTGGTGCCAGCTACGCGCGCAGGACAGTGCCGAGGATCAGCTCGACGCGATGATGATGCTGGCCGAAGAACAACAGATCAGCTTGACCATCGTTTGGCAGCAGATTGACCAGTACAGCAATGGAACATGAACACTGCCCCTTGCAGTCGCTGGCAGCGTGTCCTGCAGCAATGTACCCAGCAACTGAGTGAATGCTGGCCCGCACGTCCGACTACTGAGCGACCCTCCAACCAGGCTCTGCAGGCTGGCTTTCTGTTCAGTGGCCAATCACACGAAGTCGTGCCACGCCGATTGCTGCTGGATAATCGGCTGACGCCGTTGGAGCGTAATGCCTGGCAGGTGTTCCGGCTCATGCTGCAAGGCCAGGGTGTGGTCACACCGCGCTATGAGGATTTGCAGCCTTACCTGTCCAGCGTGCCCTACGGTGCATCTGCCTCCCGTGAAACCATCGCGCGCATCTTGACGATGCTCAGACTGACGCGCTGGCTCAGTTTGGTGAGTCGTGGACGCGATCAGGTCAGCGGACGCCTTCAAGGTTCTCTGTACGTCCTGCATGATGAACCGTTAACCCCCGCCGAAGCCATGGAGTTGGATCAGGATTACCTGGAGCTAGTCGGACATGCCCTAGGTCATGCGACGAAGGCAGTGCGTATTGTCGCCCAGCACGTCGTAGAGGAAGTCAGCCAGGACACGAATATTGATCGGGGTCGGTTACCGACGCGGCTCGACAGCTGGGGCGAATACTGGATGTGGCAAGGGTTGGATCAGGCAAACGATGCCGTATTGCACGAATCCGAATTGGGGGAAGATTACCCGGTTCGGAATCGTGCAAAGCCTCGTTCGGATTGCGAACCAGGCTTGAATACCAGTGTTTCCAGCACCGTTCGGAGTCCGAACGCCGCCTGTACTGTATTAGAAGAAAGTCTTTGTACTGTACCGCGCGCGACCCCAGCGGTAGATAACTTGCACTGGCCCAATCCACTGCATCTGAGCCCAAGCGAACGTCAGGCTGTCACCGTGGCGCTGAACAAGCTCAAGCCAGCGGATCGGCAGGCGGTGCTCAACGAGGCGGGGGCACGCTGTGCGGCAGGAAGTGTCCGCAAGCCAGCAGCCTATCTGATGGGCCTGATCCAGCGTGCGCTGAAAGGCGATTTTCGTCCTTGGGCAGGTCAAGCAGGACCGCCGCCAATTGCAGAACCGTTCCTACCCGTCCCCTCGCGCCCGCCCCGAAAGCAACGCGAACCCGCTTCAGCTCTCGCCCAAGCATGCCTGAATGAGCTACGCCAACTGCGTGGCAAACGTCCTGGACCTCAGTAGATTTGATGCCACTGGCATCAAATCTACTGAGGTCCAATGTGGGATCGCGATCTATGTAATGCGAACAACACGGCTATAGACATCCACAGAAATGATGCCACCGGCATCACTTATAAACGCCTCCGAAATTAGCCCTCTCAAACCAAACCGAACAGACCGCTTTCAACTTTTCGGCTGCCCTTACCTCTCATCTATCACAACGTTCTCGCCCAAGCCTATACGAGGACAACACCGTGGCCGATCACTACCAACTCAACCTGGGCTCATTGCGCAGCAGCATCACCCTGACCCTGCACACTCACCATGCAGCCCGTATCTGGCAAGGCCGGGCTGCGCGTGAAGGTGTGCACTCGATCATGGGCATGGCCGGCTACATCAGCGTCACCAACCTGATCAAACAAACCGCAGCCCAGGACGATCCGTATGCCGACTGGGCCATCGTGCAACTCGAAGAAAAGCTGATGCAGGCCAAGGCAGGGATGCTGGAACTGACCCAACAGCTGGATCGGATTAGACAGGACTTGCCGACACAGATCGATATGAGCGACAACCTCAACATCCACCCCGTCACCTTGCCGTTGTACATCGGCAGCCAGCTGGGTTTTCTGGCGGTCTATCTGCTGACCGATTACGACACCCTGGTGCGTCGTACCCTATTGGCCCATCACACCGCCTTGATCGGCCGTATCGATATGGAAGCCTGGATCGACGACGGTGCCCATCTACTGCGCAGCCTGTTCGGCCAGGCGCAGCGCTATCGGCATGCCGGTGTCACCCGCGATGACATGGCAGCGAACAACGCCCGTGCCCTGGCGGCCATCGATAAATTGGGGTTGCCCCCGATGGACATTCTTGAGGGCCATCGCCGCTCCCAATTCGCGCCACCGATCATTCGTCGTGGTGCTACGGCAGTGGATGACGCTGACGCGTTGGCAGAAGAAGCAGGAGAGCCCTCTGCGACGGTGAATGAACCGGAGGACGAAGAATGAACTCAATGATCCCCGCTCAGCCAATGCACCTCGAAACGTTGACACCGGGTGCCTATCGACAACTCGAACACGCAGCCTCCCTAAAAGGCCTTTTAAAACCTTTTAAGGGTAAGGGGGAGTTGGAGCACCTGGCGCAGGTGGCGAGGAAAATCGAGGCGCAATTATGTCACCTGATGGAGGCTGTTGTGCAGCAGGCCGAACAGCCCCCTTATTCACTACTGGATATTCGATTGGTGCTGCAGAACACCAGCGCTGGCAGCACATTTTTACGTTGGCGCACCCGTGACTTCGCCCATATGGGGGTTGCAGTCTGGGAGCGTCAAATCCGCAACCAAGCCCTACCGCAGGCCGTACGCGAGAGATTGCACCGTTTCGAATGCGATCGCATTGCCCTGAACCTACAGATGAGCGTGGTGCATTCGCTCTACCGCCAGGCCACGACCTGCGCGATCAAAATGGACAGCGCCGAACGGCTGCTGCGCCAGTTCACAACCGCAGTGGAGGTTTCACAATGAGTACTTTTTTCCTCGGCGAAGGCAACATCGGCAGTGCGCCAGAGTTCCAGGAATTTCCATCAGGCAATGACGAGCCACGGCGCTTGCTACGGCTGAATGTGTACTTCGACAACCCCGTGCCACGCGAGGGTAGCTATGAAGATCGAGGCGGCTATTGGGCACCGGTTGAGCTCTGGCACCGCGAAGCTGAACATTGGAGCACGCTGTACCAGAAAGGCATGCGTGTACTGGTCGAAGGTCGCACCGTGCGCGATGAGTGGGAGGACAGCGAAGACAACGCGCGGGTGACCTTCAAGATAGAGGCCCGCCGAGTCGGCATCCTGCCTCATCGTATGCACAGCGTGGTCATGCGGGAGCGATCCCATGAGTCGGCAGCGCCGGCGAAACACGTTGGGCAAAATACAGAGCAGGCCAGTTCACCTTCGTCGAAACCAAAAAAAGCGTAGAGGGTCACCACCTACGGACTGATCGATTTCAGGCATAAAAAATGCGCCTTTGCGCGAAGTTGCTGGCCTGTTGTTACTTGCTGCTCGTGAAGATCCGTACTGCAGTCCAACTTCAACGGGGGCAGCCTCCGCCCATTCAAGCCTGCCCTCACCGGCTAATATGAGGCACCTGCCATTCAGATCTCTCATATCCTGCCACTGCTATTTCCAACAACTCTACTCCGGACACCACCCGGAGCAGTTTCATGCGCCTATTCCTCTGCGCGAAACCTTCTCAAGGTCGAGACATTGCCAAAGTACTCGGAGCCACCCGACGCGGTGACGGTTGCCTGATCGGCAGCGATTCAACCATCACCTGGTGTATCGGCCATCTGCTGGAGACCGCCCCACCCGAAGCCTATGGCATTCAGTACAAGAACTGGTCGTTGGACCATCTACCGATCATTCCCGCGCAGTGGCAGGTCGAGGTAAAACCCAAAACGACAGCACAGTTCAAAGTCATCAAATGCCTGCTCAGTAAAGTCACCACCGTTGTCGAAGAAAAAACGCGCCTTAATGGCCTCGGCGGCTGCCCATACCCTGATCAAAGCGGTACCAACAGCGGTTGCAGATCCGGGTATGACCGCGATCTGGGAACAGGCTCTGGACGAAATCGAAGCGAGACGTCTGACCCTGGATGCATTCGTCGCCAAGCAGGCAAACTGGATAGCGCAACTGGTCCCACACTGCGGCTCACTGACTTTAGCTATGCCTGTCGAAGCCAGCCCAGTCTGTCCCACTTGCAACGCCTCAATGCTCAAGCGAAAGGGGAAATCAGGGCCGTTCTGGTCATGCTCTCACTACCCGGACTGCAAGGGCACTGCCCCGATCAGAAAAGATACGCGTCGCCCATGATGCGCCAATGGAGATCAACATGAGCATTGGGGTCAATGTAGTGATCAGTGCATCATCAACGGCGACTGATCCCTCTCTAAGTCGATTAAGGGCTGCCCAATTTCGCGGGCCAAAGCAATGCCTGCTGCCATCCATATCTGCCCCAATTCGTTGAAGGCTTGCAGGTGTGCAGAATCTTCGTTGAGCCAATGGACAAGGCTGTCGAAGTGTTCGGGGTTATCAGGGCAATCATGGATCCTGATGAACAACTCCAGTGTTCGATCCCAGATCAGATCCATGACGTTCTTGCTCACCTCTTCCATGCTCAACCTTTCCTCAGCTTGGCCCTATCAGACCGTTCACTCACACTGGCTACCCTGAACTCTGACTCCTGGAGGAACAGAACCCACATCGCGCCACACAGCTATTTCAGTCAGAATAACGACCTAATAAGTCGATACTCAACCTTTAAGGATGTTCATGTCAATGGGTCTTTGCTCAACCATTCGGGTTGAACTGGAGAACTCATCACTTGGCACATAAACATCCAACCCAAGCCCAAATCGGGCGCATGATCGCGAAGCGCCGCACTGAGCGTAATCTGACCCAGGAAGAGGTGGCTGAACGCTTAGGGATCGGCAGCGAAGCCATCTCGCGCTTGGAACGGGGGATGGTGGAGCTTTCCGTGGTCAAGCTGATGCAACTGGCGGATATCTTCGACTGCCGGATGGATGAACTGCTGACAGCGTCGAGCAATCGCCCCAATGACCAGGGCCAGATGATCGCGGGTCTGCTGAGTGGACTGAAAGAAAGCGACCGTGCCTTTATCTTGGCAACCGTCGAACAATTAGCCGCTCATCTCGCCAACAAGTGAGTTCATTCACTCGCATCCGATACCGAGGTCTTTGAGGCGGCGCACTCTGCCTTGACGTCGTCCCACCCTCTCTGCTGTAGTGCCCCAGGATCATCGCCAACAGCGACCCAAGACCGATTCGCTCCGGGTAGCTTGGTCGGACTCCTAGAGTTCGGAGCCTTCTCTTCTGTGGGATTTCATTCCCGATTTTTACTCGACCTGATCGTGGTGGCGGATGACCAGTGTTGCCTCTACAAGGCAACAGCGGTCATCCGTCTCGGCGATCGTATTCAGCCCCGGGGCCCGCCGGGGAAACACTGGGCACCCTTTGTGCGCGGATGCGTGCCAGCATATTCCGACCCAGGCCGCGACAAGGGTCGGTTGACAAATCAAGGCGCAGTTAAACCAAGCTTTGCGAGGAGCTTTTCGACTGCGTATGACCGTCAAAGGTGGCTTTTCTATTCCTCGCCTGGTGACCCACCAGGCCAGCTCTTCTTTTTCTCATTCCAGTGACTGCCACCGTATTCCGGCCATAAAAAATCGGATTGCAGCGTCTTGACGCTCCCCTGTGACAGGCTTATACAAAGGGCGTGGTTCGCTGTCGTTGACAGCCCAGCCCAGGTAGCCTGAACCTTCAAGGCTACGCCACGTTCGTGGTGGTTTACCCAAGTGCGATCAGCGTTCGGAAGCTCGCGCGGTTACCGCTTCAGCGGTGATGAATGCCCACTACCCCATGCCTGCGGATCACCACCGCAGACGCTCCCCTGCGTCACCGCTATTCCCCCAAGGCGCATCGTTCTGATCCTCATCGGCTTGCCGGTGGCGAGTCGCTCATCGCTTGCCTTCATCTTACCCACCCTGACGGGGACTCACTCCCCCGTCAGGGACAGTGCGTCACCGTTTTCCCTTGAAACAGGAGAACTATCATGGCCCACGCCAACCAACCCCAAGAAGCGATCACTTACTTCAACCTGCACACCGTCGGTATCGGCTACCTCAACCGTGTTCGTGAAGTACAAATCCGCCGCGGCCAACCCTTCATGGCGTGCGATATCGCCGCCCTGCACGGTGCCACCGATGCGGTGGAGTACACCCGCTTCGACTGCAAAGTCGCCGGGGGCGAAGCTGAACGCTTGATTCGTCTCTATATGGACGCCGTCAAAGCCGAGAAAAAGGTCTTGCTGTCGTTCCGTATCGGCGACCTGTGGATCGATCCGTTTCTCTACGAGAAAGGCGCTAAACAAGGCCAGCCAGGCGCCAGCCTGAAAGGTCGTTTGCTGTTCATCGACTGGATCAAGGTCAACGGCACCTTCGAGTACAAAGCGCCCGCCAGGCAGGAAGCAACAGCACCTGCTGAGCAAGCGCCCAACATTGAGCCATCTTCACCATCGACTGATGCCGATGCTGAGGAAAACGACAAACCAACAGAGGCTCAGGTCGAATCTGAATCTCCATCCACTCCCCCTACGACCCGCCGTGTTGCCACCCGTACCGTTCAGTCCGCCTGAACAGTCCACGATGTTGCTCATCAAGGCGCTCCCTCGAGCGCCTTTCTTCAATCCGCACAGGGGAACCATCATGGAATCCTTTTGGCTTTGCGACGACTGCCTGTTCGCAGCTGCTTACGAGGACTACGGCATGTTATCGTTCTACTATACGACGGATGAAATCGAGAAACGCATCGCCGGTATCCATCGTGGACTGACTCGATTAATGCCCATCAGTGCCGACTTTGATCCCGAAGCCGGCTGGGGAATAAAAGCCTTTTCCCCATTGCCCTGCGACTGTTGTGGTTCACACCTACACGGTCAACGCCACCGATTCACTCGGCTGTAAACAGCGCGCCATTTGCTAACACCCGCGACTCTATATCCACCTTGGGGACACCACTCCCCTCGGGCGTGTACCCCTGATTGTTCCCTTCGGAGGTACCACCATGAGCACCCAACTCACACTGATTGAAACCTCGGATCTCGAAGCTGATCGTATCGTCCAAGAAAACCAGGTGATCGACGAAGCGCTGCATATTCTGGATCGTCGGCTGTTCGCCCGCGGCCCTGACCTGACGTCGCCTGACACCGTAGCCTCGTACCTAAAACTGCATCTTGCACAACAAGAGCATGAAGTCTTCGGTGTGATTTTTCTCGATGCCAAGCACCGTGTGTTGGCGTTCGAGGTGCTCTTTCACGGCAGTATTGATGGAGCCAGCGTTTACCCCCGCCAAGTCGTTAAGCGCTCCCTCGCGCATAACGCTGCAGCCGCCATTTTTGTTCACAACCACCCCTCAGGTTGTACGGAACCCAGCCAGGCGGATCGCCTCTTGACCGCACGGCTGAAGGAGGCCTTGGCATTGATCGAAGTGCGCGTACTGGATCACTTCATCGTGGGTGAGGGTCGTCCGCTCTCCCTTGCCGAATATGGCTGGCTTTAACCCTCACAGGTGCCTTCGGACGCCTTGTTCATTTTCATCCTGGAGAATGCTCATGAACCTCGTATCCCAAGCCGCAGCCCTGCTACCAGCCTCAAACCCATTTGCTCGCGGCTACGACAACCTGCATATCGAACGGCTGCTACTGATCACCTACGAAGACGACTGCCCTCCCTGCTTTCGACCTGTGCATGACGCACAAGCCCATCTGCCCGACAATGAGCTGCAACTGTTCCTCTGCCTGTTCAATGACGATTTCGCCTTGATCAGCGAAGGCCAATCCATTCCGGATGATTTGGATGAATGCTGTCAGTCCACCGGACTGGTGCGCCAAGTGATCTATGCCGTGATGGGCGAAATACACAACGAGCGGCATCACCTCGGTGACCTGTACTCCCTGGAAGAGGCTCAAGCCATGGTCCATCGCTTGAGCTTCAAAACAGGACACTACAGTCGAGCCTGGGAGATCAGTGCCGCACACCTCACTGAAGAAGCATTGCGCTACTTGGAAAACCGGGCTGGCAATTTCGACTCCAGACCAACAGGTCTGCTGTTCGAACCCTTTGCCTTGACAGACTGCAATGGCGTCGGGTGTAAGCTGATCGGCACGCCCTGGACCGACGATAACCTAGTGAAGATCGAGGGCCGTCCTTACTTATCGCTGAGGCAAGAGCAACTCGATGCCGGTACGCCAGTAGCGTTGATCAGGGTGCTGTACCTCGCGGCATTGGTGGATGTGCGATTGTTAATCTTCGACCCCGACGCTGCCGTCTTGGAGGGGCTCGCCATTTTTGATGAATAGCAACGTGTTCAGCGTTAACACGACCCATCTTGAATCAACTTTCTCACTGAATCGGCCCGTCACCTCATGCCAGGTTCTGCACTGAATCTGACATGAGGTTTTTTCCATGGAGCGTTTTTTCACGCCTGTCTGCCTGCTGGGTTTGTTGAGCGCCTGCAACGCGCAAATCCCCACCCCATTGCCGCCCCATCCAAAAATCGGCAGTGGCGCCTATCAAAGCCCGCACTCGAGGGGTACAGCCGAAGAAAGCCATCCGGCAGAACTTCGTTATGGCCGCTATACGCTGGTCAGCACCGAGCCCACCACGGAACAACGCGATCTTCTTGCCCAAATCATTGAAGTAAACATCCCGTCCAGCCTGAGCCCTTCGGTGCAGGAGGCGATGCAGTACGTATTGCAGCGCTCGGGCTATTCGCTCTGCCCCGTTACCGCGTCAGTGAGGGTGCTCTTTACTCGGCCCCTACCCGCGGCCCATTACCGGCTTGGTCCAATCCCTTTGCGCAGCGCACTACAAGTGTTGGCTGGCCCCGTCTGGCAACTCACGACCGATGAAGTCAGCCGTTCGGTCTGCTTCGAACAGCAGAAAACGGAGGCTGGCGTCGTGCTGATTACACCCGTCTCGCCCCATCAGTCGGAGGCACGTCCATGAAAGCCTCAACGTTTCAAACCCTTATTGTCGGGTTGCTTTGCCTGGCAATTGCCGGCCTAAGTGGTGGTTTGTATAACCAGTATCAAGGCGTGGCCGAGCTACAGCGTACAAACACCCAACACCTACAAGCTCTGGATACCCTGCAACGTGATTCAAGCGCCCTCAAGGACGCCCAGGAGAAGCTGCAGTACGCGCTGAAAGACCTGAAACAGATGGTCGATACCGGCGAGCAACAGGCCAATACCCTCGATCCGATGTTGGATCAGTGGGCGCAAGAAATACAGGAACTGCGCGATGGTCTGGCAGCCCGCGCCACCGTGGCAGACCTGACAGCGCTACGCGCACGCCTTGAGCAGGTCGAGCAGCAACTCCTGGACCTCAGGACAAAGCCATTCCCTCCACCGCCGACGCCTTCTGCGACTAAACCGAAAAAGACCGCTCGCCCCAAACCCACCCCGCTTTCGCCACCGTTCTCAGTGTTGGGAGTCGAGTTCCGCGGGGGTGAGCGCTTTCTGGCGGTCGCCCCCCATGACAGTCGCTCGCTCATGGATGTCCGGCTGCTACATAGCGGTGAGCAGCTCGGGGCCTGGCACCTAAAAGTGCTGGAGCCGAACTCAGCCATCTTCGCGGTGGCCGCTCAGCCAGACCAGACCGTGCAACTCCCTTGAGAAGCGATCATGAACAGAACGCTACTGCCCGCCGTCATCTGTCTGGCATCGCTACTGACCACGGGCGCGGCGATGGGCAATCCTGTCCTGACACCGTCACGGCGTCAGGACACGCAGTCCACTCCCCTGGGGCGCTCTCACTCTGAACAGGCTGCGAGCTGGGGGCTGACGGAGCAGGAGTGGACGCGCTTCGAACAGATCCAAGCCGGCCCGCGCGGTTTCTGGAGCCCGAACCTCGATCCGTTGACCGCACTCGGGGTCGAGGCCCAGACCGACCAAGAGCGCCAGCGCTATGCCGAATTACAGGTAGCGCTGGAAGCCAAACGCGCTGAGCGCGAGTTGGCCTACCAAAACGCTTACACCGCGGCCTGGGCCAAGCTGTTTCCCGGGCTGCTGCCGATCCAGGGCATGGCATCCCCGTCCCCTGCCAGCTCAGCGGTCATGCCGCGTCAAGCCTTGTTTGTGGAGGACCACTGCCCAGCGTGCACCGCCGAAGCGCAGCGTCTGCAAAGCAGCGACACGGTGTTCGATATCTACCTGGTGGGCAGCCAAGGCGAGGATGAACGCGTCCGTAGCTGGGCTCGGCAAGCAGACATCGATCCGACCAAGGTTCAACGCCGGCAGATCACCCTGAACCATGACCGTGGTCGCTGGTTCAGCCTGGGGGCCCCGGGGCCATTGCCTGCCACATTTCAACAGGTGAGTGGACAATGGCAACGCCTCGACTGAGTGGTATTGCACTCATGCTGACGATATTCGTCGTCCAGGCTGACGAACTTCCGCCTCCGGCCTACCAACTGGCAGCGCATGACGCGGATATCCCTTCTACGGTGCTGTTCGCGATTGCCCTGCAGGAGAGTGGTACCCGCGTCCGTGGTCGACTGCTGCCCTGGCCTTGGACCCTGAACATCGCCGGAACCCCCTACCGTTTCGCCACTCGCCAGGCCGCCTGTCACGCGTTGCTTCAGGCGCTCGCCCGACATGACGCCAAGCGGGTTGATGTCGGACTTGGGCAAACCAACCTGGGCTACCACGGACAACGCTTTTCCAGTCCCTGCGATGCCCTCGATCCCTACCGAAATCTCGTCGTGACCGCCGCGCTGCTGCAAAAGCATCACGCCGCCACCGGTGACTGGGTGTCAGCGGCCGGACGCTATCACCGCCCGGCAGGAGGAACGCTGGCGGCACGTTACCGCGCCGGATTTTCCCGGCAACTCGAACGGTTGCTGGTTTCCTTCAAACAGGGCGCACCGCCATGACGCGAATATTCCTTACCTGTTATTTCATCCTGTTCTTGGCACCTGTCGCCCAGGCGAAACCAACCGTAGTCAGGGATCCGGCTGGCGACGTCACCCAACCCTATTTCCAAGCTACGGGCCTGCCCATAAATAATAGAGTTCAGGCTGACCGGGCCGTGCATGCGGACTTGTCCACGTTTGCCGATGAAGCCTGGATACTGCCAATCAGTAGTTCTCGGTTGAGCCCCGGCCAAATCACGCCTCGTGCCCTCAACATGCCTGGCTTGCGGCCATTTTTCTTGGTCGGTGACAATCCCCAATCTCTGGTTTGGTTGCGTCAACGTGCGGCTGAACTGCAGGAAATGGGCGCGGCTGGCCTCGCCGTCGAAGTGACCGATACCGAAGCCCTGGCCCGGATTCGAGCAGCCGCTCCGGGCATCACTATCCTGCCGGTCAACGGCAACGACATCGCCACTCGCCTGCAGATTGAGCACTACCCCGTCTTGATCACTGCCACCTCACTGGAACAGTGAGTCCAGGTCATGGCCGAGCATGCGATGGAGTCCAAGCTCCGGCCCGCTGTGGAGCTGTACTCCGTAGCGATCTGCATCGCCGCTGCAGTGTTGTGCGTGTACTCGCCCTGGGCTGTGGCCCTGTCACCCGAGATCGGTCTGGTTGCAGCGCTGGCCTATACCCTGTTCGGCCTGATCCGACTGCAACAAGCCTGGGAGGTGCTGCGTTATCGGCGCAATATCCGTCGGCTGCCCCGCTACGAGCTGACCAGTCGGCAGATTCCGGTCAGCCGCAAGCGGCTGTTCATGGGCCGAGGCTTTCGCTGGACCCGACTGCACACCCAGCGCTTGGTCGAGGCCCAGGATCCTGCTGTCGCTCACTATGTCGACCAACCGACCCGTTACCGCCTGGCACGTGGACTCGAACGGCGTCTGGAACATGCACCGTTCCCGTTCTCGACACTGGCCCGTGTCACTGCCTGGGACAGTGCCCTCAATCCATTGCGGCCTTTGCCCCCGGTCGGTGGCTCGCCGCTGTTGCATGGAGTCGAGCCCAACGAAACGGAGGTCAGTCTGCCGCTGGGCGAACGGGTCGGTCACACCCTGGTGCTCGGCACTACCCGTGTCGGCAAGACGCGACTCGCCGAAGTGTACATCACCCAGGACATTCATCGCATCGAACATGAGGTGGTCATCGTCTTCGATCCGAAGGGCGATGCCGACCTGCTCAAGCGCATGTACGTCGAAGCCAAACGCGCCGGTAGGGAGAAAGAGTTTTATGTCTTCCATCTCGGCTGGCCGGAGATCTCCGCTCGCTACAACGCCGTGGGACGTTTCGGACGTATTTCGGAGGTGGCGTCACGCATCGCAGGGCAGCTCAGTGGCGAAGGCAACTCGGCGGCCTTCCGTGAGTTTGCCTGGCGTTTCGTCAACATCATCGCCCGTGCCCTGATCGAGTTAGGCCGGCGTCCGGACTACCTGCAGATCCAACGGCATGTGGTCAACATCGACGCACTGTTCATCGAATACGCCCAGCAGTTTTTCGCCAAGACCGACCCGAAAGCCTGGGAAGTGATCGTCCAACTTGAAGGCAAGCTCACCGAGAAGAACATCCCGCGGCATATGGTGGGACGCGAAAAGAGGGTGGTGGCCATCGAGCAGTACCTCGCGGCGAAGCGGGTATTTGATCCGGTAATGGACGGACTGCGTTCAGCAGTGCGATATGACCGTACTTACTTCGACAAAATCGTTGCCTCGCTGCTACCGCTGCTGGAGAAACTCACCACCGGCAAGACCGCCCAGTTACTGGCTCCCAACTACACCGATTTAGATGACTCGCGGCCAATCTTCGACTGGATGCAGATTATCCGAAAACGCGGCATCGTCTACGTCGGTCTGGATGCACTGACCGACGCCGAGGTGGCCGCCGCTGTCGGCAACTCCATGTTCGCCGACCTGGTCTCGGTCGCCGGACACATCTACAAACATGGCATCGACCATGGCCTGCCCGCATCGGGCAGCAGCGGTGACAAGTTGCCGATCAACCTGCACGCCGATGAGTTCAACGAGTTGATGGGTGATGAATTTATCCCACTGATCAATAAGGGCGGTGGTGCCGGTATTCAGGTAACCGCCTACACCCAGACCCTCAGCGATATCGAAGCGCGAATCGGCAACCGCGCCAAGGCTGGCCAGGTCATTGGAAACTTCAATACTTTGCAGATGCTGCGGGTGCGCGAGACCGCCACCGCGGAGCTGCTCACACAGCAGTTGCCCAAGGTCAACGTGCTGACCAAGACCTTGGTGTCGGGTGCCACTGACACCTCCGATCCTGACGCCAATACAGACTTCACTTCGTCCTCCCAGGATCGCGTCAGCAGCACCAGTGTGCCGCTGATCGAGCCTGCTCATATCGTCAGTTTGCCCAAGGGGCAAATGTTCTCCTTCCAGGCCGGTGGACAGCTCTGGAAAGTCCGCATGCCCTTACCAAAACCCTCCAACGACGATGCCATGCCTAAGGACCTGCAGGATCTCACCCAGCGGATGCGGGCCACCTACAACGATCAGGCGGGACTATGGTGGAGCGCCAGCGGTGGTGGTCCAACAATTAACTTCGATCTGGATCAGGTGGGGTAGCTCTACCCTGACCTAGGTTTCGACTCAGCAGAAAACGATCGAGAAGGCGTCGTACCCACCTCAACTCTGCAGCACGCAATGGAGTGAACGATGGTGACTTCCGCCCAGAACACGCCGCCACAACCGATCCAGCGCCCAGGATTGATTCTTTCAATTATCAACCTGGTACTGCGCATCATCGGCTTGTTGATCGCCTCGTTGCTGTTCTCGATCCTGATCGAGTTCGTGGGCCTGCTACTGTTCTGGGGTGATCAGGGCTGGCGACATAGTCAGGCCATGCTAACCAGTGAGTTAGGCTGGCTCAGCGAGCACTTCAAATCTTCACTTTTCATCCAACAACCTGGACAAACGATTGGCCAGTGGTTGGAGCTCCTCAATCAGTGGCTGGTGGTCAAGACAGGTTTGGCGGATTTTGCCCAGCAGGCGCGGGTGTCTAGCATAAGCAACAACTTCTGGGGGTGGATTAACCAGTTTTACGTGAGCATTGAAGATTTCGTGCTGGCCGCGGTGTATGTAACCTTCATCTTTGTAGTGCGCCTAACTATCCTTGCTCTGGCAACACCACTATTTATGCTGGCCATGCTCACTGGTTTTGTCGATGGACTGGTGCGCCGTGACCTACGTAAATTCGGAGCAGGGCGAGAAAGTAGCTTCGTCTATCACCGCGCCAAACAAGCATTGACTCCACTACTGGTCATGCCTTGGATTATTTACCTATTCCTGCCCTTTTCGCTCAATCCAATGGCCGTATTTTTGCCCTGTGCTGTGATGCTCGGTATCACTACGAAAATCACAGCAACTACATTCAAGAAATATCTCTGACCCGGAAAAAGCCGTTGTTCTTTTACATATCCCAATAGTTATCCAGAGACCTAAAACTGACGTACCACGCAAATGCGGATTAAGCTGCTATAGGTCGTTCTCGGCTTCCGCTATGAGTTAGGGTATCAGATGAAATGTAGGCTTCCCAGATGTAGGGGAATCAAGGACCTGCCCCCCCAATTAAACAGGTGCGTGAATGGGGCAAGGTTTGTATTCCGGACTTTCACCAACAAAAAGGGCCCTTGCAGGCCCCCTCAAAATCAATCTTACTGAGTGCGCCACGACTCAACAACATCTGCACCAAACTCGGTTTTCCATTCTTTCAGTTGGCGATGGTTGCCGCCCTTGGTTTCGACCAGCTCACCAGTGTTTGGATTTTTGTAAATTTTCACTTCGCGAGCTTTACGGGCCACCTTTACAGGTGCTGCTATTGGTTTCGAGAGACGATTAGCCTGTGGATCCAAAATGCTAATGACGTTCTTCAAACTGAAGCCGTACTCACTAAGCAACGCACGTAGTTTGCTCTCGAACTCCATTTCTTTTTTCAAACCGGAGTCGCTTTTCATCGACTCGAGCTCTGCGAGTTGTTCAGCCAGTTGTTGCTCAAGCTTACGAAATTCAGCCAAACGAGACATGTGAAGCTTCCTTCAGGTTAAGGAGATGAGAAATGAACGTTTCTATATTAAGCCATGATTCGATCTTCGTCATCCATACTCCCTTTAAACAGTGGGTAAATCGACTCATTGCCTGATGAGTAGCACATTGCATTATTAAAAGGACAGGAGTGCTAGCTCACGCGTCCCCAAAAGCGATAGATCCCACCTCGCGTTTACTACTGAATAATTCAATCTCTCCCTTGACCCTGGCTCCATCTCCTCATGGGCCAACATCATGTCGACTACTGCCTTTCGCTGTTTTTTACTTCTTTCACTAACCATCGTTCACGGCAGCACCTTTGCCTCATCGCTCTATGAGCAAGACCAACTCAACCTGGTCATCCAACAGCTCGACACTATCGACCGTCTTACGGCGCGAGCTGAGACAGCCCGCACGTTGGAACCAAACGAGCGCTATCGCTTCGACTATCCCCGGCTGACTCAGGATATCCAACGTATTCGCCAGGGGGTGCAGGGCTATCTATCCCCCTCTCGCGCTCAACCCCACGATCCCGGTGAACTGGTCGGTGATTACCGCCTCGACACACTACCTGCGGTGCTCTCGCCATGAGCATGACCGACGCCCAGACCGCGGCCTTCCAAAACGCCTCAGGGTTTTCGGCGCAGAGCAGTTCGACGCTGTGGCAATCCCTGGTTCTGGTCCTGGCTTTGCTCTGGTGTGTCTGGGTGATGTGGACAGCTTACCGAGGGTGGGCGGCGGGTAGCGTGCGTTTCGGCGCGTTTGGCGGCAGCGCCATGCGCGTGCTGCTCACCTTGCTGGTTTTGATGTTCTTCACCCTGTCCTAACCCAGGAGATCACCACCATGTTCAAGTGTTTTGTACCCCTGAAAAACAACCTGCGTGATCGTGCGAGCCAGCGCTTGATCAGTCTGCTGCTGGTGCTCAGTCCGAGCCTCGCCTTTGCTCAATTACCTACCATGGAAGCACCTTCGCGTGGTGAAGGCAGCGGGTTGATCGAGACCATAAAAAACTATGCCTACGACGGCGGCATCCTGCTCGGCCTGCTGATCGCCCTGCTCGCTTTTCTCGGTGTGGCTTGGCATTCCCTGACCGTCTATGCCGACGTACAGAACCAGCGCAAAACCTGGAAAGACCTCGGCGCCGTAGTCGGCATCGGAGCCCTGCTGGTGGTGATCATCATCTGGTTCCTGACCAAGGCTGCCGCTATTCTGTGAGGTTGGCATGAACGACTCTATCGAACGCCTTGCCGACGGCACCTTGGTCTTTCTCCCAGAGCGACTCAATCGTGATCCCGCCGTATTGCGCGGTTTAACCAATGATGAGATGTGGGCAGCGCTCTGCACCGGCGCCGTCATTGGCCTGCTGCTGGGTGTTCCTCTGGCGATCGCCACCGCCTCCATTGCCGTGGCGCCGACCAGCATGATCGCAAGCATGGCGGTGGTGTTATTTGCCGGTGGCACACTACTGCGTCGGGCCAAACGGGCCCGTCCCGAGACCTGGTTGTACCGCAGGCTCGAATGGATGCTCGCCATGCGTTGGCGCCTGGGTCGCGGCAGTTTGATCCTTCACTCTGGTGCCTGGACGGTTCGCCGTTCGCGTCGACTGCGCCCTCCCCTGTCCCGGTGGCAACCATGAGTCGTTTTCGGAACAAGGTGGACGCCCAACAGGCGCATATCTTCAGCCTGCGTCTGGCGGTAATGATCCTTGCCCTGGTCTGTGCCGGTCTCTGGTACGGCTGGCGCTCGGCACCGACCGATCTGACCGTGCATGTACCCCCGGATCTGCGCTCAGGCAGCACGCGCAAATGGTGGGATATTCCTTCAGAGAATGTGTATGCCTTTGCCCTGTACATCTTCGGTCAGCTCAACCGCTGGCCTTCGGATGGTGAGCAGGATTACCGCCGCGCCATCTATGGCTTGCAGTCCTACTTGACACCCGCCTGCAAGGCCTTCCTCGACGGCGACTACGAGTACCGCAAGGCCGCCGGCGAACTGCGCCAGCGGGTGCGTGGGGTCTACGAAATTCTGGGTCGAGGTTACAGCGAAGATCCGGAACTCAGAGTGAAGCAACTCGATCGCGACAGCTGGCTGGTCAAGCTCGACCTCAATGCCGATGAGTATTACGCCGCCGAACCGGTGAAACGGGTGGTGGTGCGTTATCCATTGCGCGTGGTGCGTTTTGACCTGGATCCAGAGCGCAACAAGTGGGGGCTGGCGCTGGATTGTTATCAGGGCACACCGCAAAAAATCTCCCTGCCTGGAGGTGAGCCATGAAGCGGATTTCTACCCCGGGACTCACCGCCGCACTGATGCTATGGGGGGCTGCAGCGCAGGCCGTCGAGCTGATGCACTGGGAACGCCTACCCCTCGCGGTTCCGCTGGTAATCAATCAGGAACGGGTGGTCTTTGTCGATGAAAATGTTCGAGTCGGCGTGCCCTCAACCCTGACAGGTAAGCTGCGCGTACAATCAACTGGCGGCACGCTGTACCTGCGCGCGTCGGAAGCCATTGCCCCGACCCGGCTGCAACTGCAATCGGTCGAGACGGGCGAGATCATCCTGCTGGATATTGCTTCCACGCCTGGTGATCAACCGCTGGAGCCCGTGCGTATTGTTAAAAATGATCAGGTTCAGTCTGCCGAGAAGGAATCTAGCCCCGTCCCGGCTCCAGATCGTACGCCAATCCCAGTCGCCTTGACCCGCTACGCCGCACAAAGCCTGTACGCACCGCTGCGCGCCGTGGAGTCCCTGCCCGGGGTACGCCGCTTCCCGCTCAAGCTTCGCACCGAACTGCCAACCCTGCTGCCGACCGAAAACGTGTCCAGCACACCTGTCGCCGCCTGGCGACTCGGTGATTACTGGGTGACGGCGGTGAAGTTGCGCAATCGTGGTTCAGCGACGGTGCAACTCGACCCGCGTCGGCTTCAGGCCAAGCTGTTCGCCGCGGCCTTTCAGCATGCTTTCCTCGGGCCTGTCGGCAGCGCTGAAGACACCTCGATTGCCTACCTCGTCACCCGCGGTGCTGGCCTCGAAAACGCCGTGCTGCTCCCGCCCGTTGCGCGAGGTGCTGACGATGAAGGCTAACGCCTTGCTCAAATGGCTGGTACCGGCTGCGCTGCTGGCCATGGTGTTGATCATCCTGAAAACCTGGGTCGCGGGTGGCAGCACGCCTTCTCCAGAAAACCCAGTTGATCAGGGCAACATTCAGTTATCCGCCGAGCAAGCCAAGTCGCTCGGCATTGCGGGCGATACCCCACACGACACGGTTGCCACCCTGGTCGGCCAGGTGAAGGCCATGCGCAGCGACATGCTCGGCTTGAAGAAACACAACGACTCACTGCAGACGGAGAACAACCGCCTGCGCGAGCGGGAGAACAGCGTCGATTCGCGTATCCAGACGGCACTTGGCAGTGTGACCCAGCAGGTCGACGAAGGCCGCCGTCAAGCCAACGAAGCAAGACTCAAGGCTGAACAAGACAGTCGCCAGGCCCGTGGTCTGCTGAAGCAATTGCAGGACCAGTTGTCGGGACTGACCGGCAAAGGCAAGGACATGCCGATCGGATTGGGGCTTGAGCCGGGCGACGGGGCTCAGTTCGACGGGCAGCATTCTGCCAATGATGCGCTGCAGTGGATTGAACCCTCGGATGCTCTGTCCACCGACGCCCGAGGCAAAACCAAGACCTCCTCCGCTCTGAGCCTGCCTACCACCTTCAACTCACTGGAGAGCTTGAACGATAACCCTATTGATCGCAGCCAGAAACAGCTGCGCGCCGTCACCCAGGGTGAACGTGACCTGACACGATCCGCTAATCGAACCGAAGGCGCGAAGCCGGTCTACACCATTCCCGAAAACGCGACATTGATGGGCTCGGTCGCCATGACCGCGCTGATCGGCCGAGTCCCGGTGGACGGCACAGTGAATGATCCCTACCCCTTCAAAGTACTGGTCGGCCCGGAGAATTTGACCGCCAACGGCATCGACCTGCCGGACGTCGCGGGTGCCGTGATGAGCGGCACGGCGTCCGGAGACTGGACCCTGTCTTGCGTACGCGGGCAGGTCGAGTCAATCACCTTTGTGTTTTCCGATGGCACCATCCGCACGGTGCCTCAGCCGAAAGCGGTAGCCAGCCGGAATACCTCCACCACCCAGAGTTCGAGCACTGACAAGATCCGTGGCGGACTCGGTTACCTGTCCGATCCGTATGGCATTCCTTGCATTGCCGGCGAGCGCCGCTCGAACGCCCAGCAGTACCTCGGCAGCCAGAGCCTGATCACCGCGGCCGGCGCCGGTGTCGCCGCCTTGCTTGGGGATGAGCAGAACAACAGCAGCGTGATCAGTTCGGGCGGCAGTACGCTCGGAATCACCAATAGCAGTGGCAATAGCGCACTGAATTCAATCCTCAGCAGTGGAGTCAGCGACATCCGCGAGTGGGTTAACAAACTCTATGGCGAGGCCTTTGCGGCCGTTTACGTACCGCCTGCAGCACAAGTCGCACTGCACCTCGACCATGAGATCACCATCGACTACGAGCCCAAGGGCCGGAGCGTTCGCCATGAAAAAGACCATGCCTCTCTGCCTGACCTGGATTAGCTTGCTCTGCTGGGTCCTGGCGGGGTGTTCCACCGACAAGGAAACGCTTCTACCCCATGGCGAGCAAACCATGCTGGACATCTGGAACGGCGCCGGTTCACAAGGTGCTCAGCAGCAACTGCTGGATGCTCGGCAGCAGTTACGTCGCCCGCTGGCTCAGGCAGATTTCTCTATCTCTCTCCAAGAACCGTACACTCGCACCGCGACGAACGAGATCCGCAATTTGTTTCCTCGACTGCCCAATCCCGATCTGATGCTGTACGTGTATCCGCATTTGAGTGGTACCGAGCAGGCACCGGTCCCGGGTTACTCGACAGTCTTTCCGTTCTACCAGCGTGTGCAGTACGCATTGCCGGGTGAACGTCAGGAAGACTTGTAGTGCGTACCGGCGATTCGAGCAACCGCACTGCCGCGTGGAAAGCCTGGCGCAACCCACTACGTCCTCGTGCGACCATGGCCGATGACGCCGCACTCTATGCACACCAACCCAGCTTCACCGATCACCTGCCGTGGGTCGAGTACCTCGACACCGAGCAGTGTTTTCTGCTGGATGACAATCGCTCGGTGGGTGCAGTGTTCGAGTTGCTGCCTATCGGTACCGAAGGGCGCGAACCTGACTGGCTGATGGCGGCTCGTGATGCCCTCGAGGATGCCCTGCAGGACAGCTTTGACGAGCTGGATCAAGCGCCTTGGGTGGCGCAGTTTTTCTGCCAGGACGACAACGACTTCACCCCCTACCTGAACCGGCTGACTGGCTATATTCGAGACAGTGCGCAAGGTACCGTCTTCACCGAGGCGTATTTGGAGCTCAGTCGCCGTCATCTGAAGGCCATCGCCAAGCCCGGTGGGCTGTTTGAGGATAAGGTGGTGACACGCCTGCCCTGGCGCGGCAATAACCGACGGGTGCGCCTGGTGGTCTATCGCTGGCTTGAGTCTGACGCTGAGGAGAGGGGACTCACTCCGGTGCAATCCCTGCAACAGGCTTGCGAACGTATCGCGGCTTCGTTGCAGGCGTGCGGGGTGCAATCGACGCGAGTCGATGGCCAAGGTCTGTATGCCTGGTTGTTGCCCTGGTTCAATCCAGCACCCAAGCTCACCGATGAAGCACCCGAGGAGTTCTACCACCGTGTGGCCTATCCGGAGTCGGGCGACGGTGAGTCGCTGGAACTGCCCTTCGATCACGATTTCGCCGAGCGCCTATTTTTCAACGAGCCCCGTTCGGATGTCCAGCGCGGACTCTGGTTCTTCGATGGCCAACCCCATCGGGTCATGGTGGTGGACAAACTGCGGCGGGCACCATCGATTGGTCAACTCACCGGAGAAACTCGCAAGGGTGACGCGGTGAATGCCCTGTTCGACCAGTTACCTGAAGGCACGGTGATGAGCCTGACCTTAGTGGTCAAACCACAGGATGTACTCGAGGATCAGTTGAACCGCCTGGCCCGCAAAGCCATCGGTGAAAACCTGGCCTCGACCCAGACCCGTCAGGATGTCGAAGAGGCTCGCGCGATCATCGGCCGCCAGCACAAGCTGTACCGAGGAACCCTGGCGTTCTACATGCGCGGTCACGATGAACAGCAACTGCATCAGCGCTCGGTCAGCCTGGCCAACGCATTGCTGAGCGCGGGACTGCAACCGGTACGTGAAGGCGACGAGGTCGCCGCCTGCAACAGCTACCTGCGTTGGTTACCCATGGCTTACAACCCAGCCCGCGACACGCGCAACTGGTACACCCGCCTGATGTTCACCCAACACCTGGCGAACCTCGTTCCAGTGTGGGGCCGCAGCACCGGCACCGGCCATCCGGGCATCACCCTGTTCAACCGTGGTGGCTCGCCATTGAGCTTCGACCCTCTGTCACGCCTGGACCGGGCCATGAACGGTCATCTGCTGTTGTTCGGCCCCACCGGTGCCGGCAAGTCGGCGACCCTGGTCCCCCTGCTGATGCAGGTCATGGCCGTGTACCGCCCTCGCCTGTTTATCGTCGAAGCCGGTAACTCATTCGGCTTGCAGGGCGACTACTTCGCGACACAGGCCCTGTCGGTCAACAAGGTCCAATTAAAACCGGGCGCCTCGGTCAGCCTCGCGCCCTTCGTCGATGCCTGGCGCCTGGTCGAGCAGCCGGATCAGGTGGCGAGTCTTTCGATCGATGAGCTGGACGATGAAGCGGTAACCAGTCGCGAAGACCAGCGCGATGTTCTCGGTGAATTGGAGATCACCGCCCGGCTGATGATCACCGGTGGAGAGGCCAAGGAAGAAGCCCGCCTGAACCGAGCCGACCGCAGCTTGATCCGCGAATGCATTCTGGATGCGACGCACACGTGTGTCGCAACGGGCCGCCAGGTACTGACCCGCGACGTGCGCGACGCCTTGCTGCGTGTCGCCGCTGACACGCACTTGCCGGAGAAACGCCGCGAGCGTGCCCAGGAAATGGGTGAGTCCATCGACTTGTTTTGCCAGGGTTTCGAGGGCGAACTGTTCGATCGCGAGGGTACGCCTTGGCCCGAGAGCGATGTGACCATTGTCGATCTCGCCACTTACGCTCGCGAAGGCTACGAGGCACAGATGTCTATCAGCTACATCAGCCTGATAAACACCGTGAACAACCTCGCCGAACGCGACCAGTACCTGGGGAGGCCAATCATCATGGTCACCGACGAAGGCCATATCATCACCAAAAACCCGCTGCTAGCGCCATTCGTGGTCAAGGGCACAAAGATGTGGCGCAAGCTCGGCGCCTGGTTCTGGCTGGCGACGCAAAACCTTGCCGACTTCCCCACGGCTGCGCAGACTATGCTCAACATGATCGAATGGTGGATTTGTTTGAACATGCCGCCTGCGGAAATTGAAGAAATCGCTCGCTTCAAGAAACTTTCACCGGCGCAGAAAGCCCTGTTGCTGTCCGCCAGCAAGGAACCCGGCAAATACACCGAAGGGGTCGTGCTATCGAAGAAGCTCGAGACGCTGTTTAGGGCCGTGCCGCCCAGTCTCTATCTCGCCCTAGCCATGACGGAACCCGAGGAAAAAGCCGAGCGCTGGACACTGATGCAGGAGAACGGTTGCTCAGAGTTGGAAGCGGCTTACCGGGTAGCTGAACGGATCGATAGAGTGCGAGGAATAGAACCCGCATAGGGAAATCTATTCAGGTCTCGCGCTCTAAAGCGAGCGACAGGTTATCGCGCTGCACCTCGAAGCCGCTGCTGAATCCTCAACAGGAATCCGGCTTCAAAAGCATCTTGACAGTCACCAACAGGAAAAGTCTTGCGGGTTTGCGCCAGCTCCCACCACAGAGGAATCTCGCCGGGCGTATCAAGCCAAGCCTGGGCGCATTGCACGCCACGTTCGATCATCGGGGCAAATTCGTTGCCCCAAGGTGTCAGAAGACTTGGGCAACCATCCGCCGCAGGAATTGAAATGTAGTTTTCGTCCATACATACCCTAGATTTCTGATTTATTGTTAGACGCAGAGTCCAGCCTCGAAAATCTTAACGACACCAAATGAATGCTCGATAACAGGCATGAACATCAAATGGCCTAGATCACTACCAATGTAGACTATATCCCGTGGATTGAGAGTCCCTCAAAGCGCAATTTGCGCGCATGACTCAAGACTACGAACAGCTTCGCCTGCAATTGGCGGAGAACATCCGCTTGATACGGCGCGTGAAGAACCTTACCCAAGAGCAGTTGGCGCTCATGGCCGAGGTGGATCGTACCTACGTCAGTCAAATCGAACGAGGGGTAGGCAACCCGTCGCTATTGGTCCTGTGCAAACTCGCCAATATTTTCGAGATCACCGCGGATCAGCTACTCATCGAGCCTGACGCCCTTCGCCGTGTGCTGGACATCGAGTAGCCATTTCATCGTCCTGTAAATCCTTGTAAACCGACAACATCACGTTCGGCTTTATCACCGACACCCCCTCTTACGTCATTGATCCTGTCCAGGCCATCAGTTCAAAGAGCCTGGATCATGCCTGTCGTATGCCCGTCAATTGCACTCCAGAAGCTACGACCTTTGACGCTGAGCATCCTGCTGGCGGGCGGGCCAAGCTTGGCGCTGGATACCGGCAGCATCACGTCTTCTGTGCTTTCTCCAAATTGTCTCGCATACAGGATCGTCGGTATTTGTTTCTGGCTCCTCTGCACGCCCTTCGGCTGCACAGTCAAAACCTCGACCAAAGTTCGTCATTTCATTCCCGAACTCGTGGTCTCGAGCTACGCCACCACCGGCAATAGCCCATGGACTGAGATGGCCACCCTCTCCTCTCCCATCAGCGGTGCGGAAGGTGGCGGCAACCTGATCACCCTGAACACCCGCCGCGACAACCTACCCCGTTTCAAGAACGTCGACGGTATCGGCCACCCCGGTGGTTGGGCCGCAACGCAACTGGCTTCGAAATCCGGCTATGCCTGCGCCAGCGGTGCAACTGCGTTCATGCCCTACTACCTGAGTACCCTGGACTCAATAGCCTGGCGCCATGGCATTCCGGAAAGTCTTTACCCCGAATCGCTCATGCCGGGGATCCGTGAAATCGGACGTCAGGCTTCTGGAAACATGTGGGGCAACGTTTATCCCCGGCAGGGCTTTCTGGTACAGCCCGACGATTTCAAAGCGGCCGCAGTCATGGCGCAACGAGCCGGCGATGTGATTACCCGAAACTGGCAGCCGCATGTGTACTTACCACTCACGCCCGCCAAACGCGACGGCTACTGGCCGCCTGGCCCGATCGTTGAAAACGACGCCTCAACCCACAAATGGCAGTTGCTCTACCCCCAGGTGCAGCCCACGTGCGCGCTCTTCCCCAGCGATCCGGTACAGAGCGCGGATGGCGGCTACGCCTGGTCGCTGTGGCGTCCCTATAGCTGCTGCAAACGTAAGGGACAGACCTTCCTGTTCAGCATCGACTTCGAAGGCGGTGCGTCATGAGTCGGCTTCGTGCGCAATCATGGTTTGGTCTGGTAAGTCTATTGCTCTACGGGCTGCTCGCCATGGCCACGCATGCCCACGCCGCCGAGGGCGATTACCGCCTGGGCACTCAAGGCGAAGTACTCGATGACCGAGTGATGTACACCATTGGTGGCGGCTCGGCAGTCGGCTCACCGAGTTCGCTCTACCGACCCAGTGGTCTCGGTGTCGGCGGGTCCTGGCGAGCGAACATGATGTGCGGAAACATGAGCCTCACCAACACCCTGCAAAACCAACTGAACGGCGTCACCGAAGGTTTCCAGCAGATCATGGGCAGCATTGTGCAAAACGCGACCCAAGCGGTGATGTCGCTGCCAGCGTTGATCATCCAGCGCGCCAACCCCGGTCTTTATGAGTTGCTGAGTAACGGAGTGCTGCAAGGTCGTATCGACTTCGACCGCTCCAAGCTGACCTGCCAGGCCATGGCCGAAAAGATGGCGGACAAGGTCAGTCAAGCCGGTTGGGGCGCGCTGGCGAAGAACCAAGAAATGCAGGGCAATCTGGAGCAAACCGGCGGTGATGCGGTAGCGGCGGTGAAAAATACCGAGATCCATAACGGCAACAATGGGGTGTCCTGGGTCGGCGGCCAGAAGGCTGGAGGTAGTGGGCAGACACCCATTCGAGTGACCGCCGACGTGGTGCGCGCGGGCTATAACCTGCTGCATAACCGGTCAGTGGATGACATTACATCAGTCAGTAGTAGCGACTGCTTGGGTGGGGCCATTTGCCAAACCTGGACCTCGCCCCATGAGGAATCCGAATGGGCCGTTCGCGTGTTAGGCGAGAGCGAAGTCGCGATCTGCGACACCTGCGAAACCCTGCGTGCGACAGCTGGCAGCGGACTGACGCCACTGATCCAGGAGGCCTACAGCGAACATCTCAAAGCACTGCAAGAGTTGCTGTCCGGCTCGCTGCGGCCTACTTCTGACAATCTGGCTAAAGCCTCCAGCCCGATGTTGCCGGTGACCCGTGGTGTGATCGAAGCCCTGCGTGACGACCCCGACCAGGATCTGTTGGCACGGCGCTTGGCCAGTGAGACGGCCTTGTCTAGTGTGCTCGACAAAGCGTTGCTGCTACTGCGCACTCTGCTGGCGGGCAGTCACGAACCCAACATCGCCTCCGCCGAACCGGCACAGACGGCCTTGACGAAAAACATCGACGCTCTGGAGCGCGAAATACGCCTGCTGCAGACCGAACTGCAGGTCCGGCAGATGCTGGCCACCAATACCGCCAGCCTGGTGCTCGACCGGCATGCCGGTGGTGCTGATGCTTCGCGCACCGTCGAGCAAGGCGACCCTGAGCCGGGCCGACTCAATGATGCTGACGCCAGGCGCAAGTGAGCCATGAAACGCTCACCGTTTTTCACTCTGCTTTCAGGTCTGGGGATTGCTGCGGTGATGATCCTAATCGCCGTACTGGTCGCCTGGATCGGCCGCACTGCGCTGGGTAGTTTCGAGACCTGGCAGCAGGCACTCGAATCCGTACGGCCCTATCTGCGGTGGTGGCGTGCCCTGCTCTACGGTGCTCTCTTTGCGCTCTGGTGGGATCTGCTTCGGCGCCACCGACATCGACATCGACCACAGGATCGACTGCGCGTGAAGCGCATCGGGGCATTAGGGCTCGTGCTCTTTACCTGCGTCGAACTCACCCGACTGTGAGGTCACCACCATGCTCATGAGCACCAACAGTTACTTGGAGTTTTACCTCTCTCTCCTGGCCTGGATCATCAACAACGGCCTCTGGAGTGTCCTGTCCGACACCGGGCTGTTCGCCGCGCCCTTCGGCGCGATCATCTTGCAAGAGTGGTTGTCGGCCCGTCAGCAAGGCGCAGATGAAGGTAACAAGGGGCTGCTCTCGGTACCGCGGATCGAGAACCGGTTGTGGCTGGGCTACATCGTCGTGTTGTTCGGCTGTGCGCCCGTCTTTCCACTGAGCCTCGCCTCAATGGCGTTCGATGATGCGGCGAGCCAGCGCTGCGGCATCAGTGTGGCCAGGCCAGCAGAAACCGCCTGGGGTGCCACCTTCAATACCATCGGCGAACGCTCCGCCAATGTGCCGATCTGGTGGTTTCTGGTGCATGCCTTGAGCAAAGGTGTGACCGCGGCGGCCACCGCCTCCATTCCCTGCGCGCCGGATATCCGGCAGATGCGCATGGAGATCGACAGTTCGCGCATCGAAAGCCAGGTACTGCTGCAAGAAGTCGCCGACTTCACTCGCGACTGTTATGGCTACTCTCGTTCCCGGCTGTTCACCAATCGCCCGCAGTTGGACAAGGCACAAAGTCACGACGCGTCCTGGATCGGCTCAAGCTATTTTCTCGATACGCCTGGCTACTACGATACGGATCGCTCACGCACACCGCGAGTCAGTTGGCCGTATGACGACAACCGCGATGTTTCCTTGCCGCGGCTGGAGAATGGCGCGGGCTACCCCACCTGCAAGCAGTGGTGGAGCGACAGTGGTGTCGGGCTACGCGAGCGCTTGATCGAGCAGGTCGATCCTTCGCTGCTGACTCAGCTGAAAGGTTGGTTGACTGGCCGTTCGAGCAACGAGATCGAGGATGCCACCCTGCGCGAGTTGGTCAGCCCGCGCCAGCAATCAATATCCATGTCGCCCGGACAGGTGTACCAGGACTACGGCTCCAGCGCTCGCGGTAGCTCGATCAATCAGGGGCTCAACAACCTGGCCACCAACACCGGGCTGGCCCTCGGTTCCTTCAGCAACTTCCCGGCGATGAATGCGCTACGCGCTGCTCTGCCGATGGTGCAGGCTTTCCTGATCATGGGCGTCATCATCAGTCTGCCAGTGATTCTGCTGGTCAGTACCTATCAGTTGAAGACCGTCATGACCGTGACGTTCGCGCTGTTCACCTTACACATGCTGACCTTCTGGTGGGAACTGGCGCGCTGGGTCGACTCCAGCATGCTCGACACCTTGTACAACCAGGTTTCGGCGTCCAATCAGGTGCTGTTGTCGCTGCCCACATCCGGACTTATGGATGGGACGGTCACCGCGCAGGTGATTGAGTATGTGATGGGGGCGATGTTCGTCGTGCTGCCAATGTTGTTTTTGGCTGCGATGAGCTGGGCAGGATATAGCGTTGGCTCAATTGCCGACGGCATGCTTAGCAAAGGTGCAGCTCAAGCGCAGGACGCTGGTGCGAAGGGTTCTGGAGCTCTGATATCTGCTGGAAAGGCCTTAAGGAAGGAGTGAAGAGCTCGACTACAGGTCTTTTAAATCAGGCTGACCGGGTGCACGGCCATACTCATACTCACCATATGGGTCGCCATATGCCTTGTACCGGAGAGCATCCTTAGGTTTGATAGGCGTTCCATTGGCGATGGCCCAACACAAGACAATAAGGATCATAACCGACACTGTGAACCATAAGCTGACTAAAAGGAGTCCTGCGGCTACTGCCAACTTGATGACTAGAAAGCTCCCGCGAACGAGTAAATTACCCGCAGGTATACCTGCTGTCACCGCACGCTCAGCCACGCAGGACTCAAACGTTTTCACCTTACGGTAACCACGCTTTACCAACATGCCACAGGCGTACACCCAGCGGTGGGCACGCGAGTTCTGAACAGCTTGCTGAGTCGGCATGCTATCGCCCTCTTCTGAGCGTTTTCATGGTTGAGACAGGAGTAACAGCCTACTACTGAAAACGGTCCGTGCCTGACCGTTTATCAGTTTACTCAGCCGAAAAATCTTCACTGGAAGACAGAAGACAAGCCCCGTGAAACAGCTTCTCTACAGTGATTGACCCATATAAATCGTCCGGCTAAATACAAGGTACGGATCGCTGTTATCGACAGCATCTTCCCAGGTAGCCAGAGCCTTCAAGACTACGTCACTTCGGTGATGGTTCTCCCCAAGTGCGATTAGCGTTCGGTGGCTCGCACGGTGACCGTTGCTACGGTGATGAACGCCTACTGCTCTCCTGAGCGCCTTTCGAACGCTGCTCGTGAGGTAAGCCCTCTTGATTTTCTTCTACCCACTGCGGGGAAATCTTTCCCCGTACGGGACAGGTTTCTTCGCGTTTTCAACGGAGACATACCATGCCCGACTCACTGACACCGGAAGCACTGAACACCCTTCGGTTGCCCATCGTGTTCACCCCTGGCGCGTGGCAACGCGCAGTACAGCTCGAGCGTTCCGATCACGCTGGGAAGCTGCAGGTCGATCGGTTGAGCCACGTATTGCGCGCAGCCTTCGAAGCCCACCTGGCCTATCCACACAAGCCCTATGTGCTGTTCGAGGTAGTCCACATTGAACCAACCGATCACTTCGACCACGACCCGTTGCTGCAATTGAGTCTCAGCCTACTCCAAGAACCTGGTCAGCCTGGCGCCTTGCTGATTGCGCTTGCAGGAGAATACCAGCGCTAAGCGCAATTGGCGGCGCCCACCTCCACATTCGGACGGCATGCAATACCTGCATCAATCCAGCCCATCACCAACCGGGGAACCCTCCCCCGACGGGCAAGGCGTTCCTCCTTTTTTCTCTCGAGGAAATTGCCATGCGCGATATCTACCAAGACGTGACTGACAAGATCGTTACCGCGTTAGACCAAGGCGTTGCTCCCTGGATCAAACCCTGGTCCTCAAGTGGCCCCGCTGACATCGGCCATCAACCCTACCCCATCAACGCCATCACGCGACGTCCGTATTCGGGCATCAATTTACCGCTGCTCTGGGCCGAGGCCAGGATGCAGGGGTTCACTCAAGATCGTTGGCTGACCTTCAACCAAGCCAAAAAGACCGGTGGGCACATCCGTAAGGGTGAGCACAGCACTCTGGCGGTGCTCTACAAGCCGATGGAGCGCGAGGAACAGACCGAGTCAGGCCAGCCCATACTCGATGAAAACGGTCAGCCCAAGGTCGCTCACTTCGGCATTCTCAGGACACATTTTCTGTTCAACATCGAGCAAACGGAAGGGCTCGAGATGCTCAATGAAACCCTGCTCGAGACGGAACAGAGTGATCCCTTCCAGCCCAACAGCGCCGCGGAAAACCTGTTGTTAAGTTCAGGTGCACGCATCGTTCATCGGCCTGCCGACGAAGCCTTCTACCATCCGATTAGGGATCTCATCCAACTGCCGACAAAAGCACAATTTCACGACGAAGGTGGGTACTACGCAACGGCACTTCATGAGCTGACGCACTGGACCGGGCATCACGCTCGGTTGCAGCGCGAAGGCGTGACGTCACCCTGTCCGTTCGGCTCGCCTGGCTACGCATTTGAGGAGTTGATCGCCGAAATGGGTGCTGCGTTTTTATGCGCCTACACCGGTATACAGGGAGAGCTGCGCCACGAGGGCTACATCGACTCCTGGCTCGGCCTGCTCAAGGCTGACAAACGCGCAATCTTTCGCGCCAGTGGTCACGCCCGAAGCGCCTCGGAATATGTACTCAACCTGGAGCAGCAACTGAAGCGAGCGGTCTTGGACGACTCACTCTACATGAACGATGGAGTTTGATCGTTACCTCACCGCTGCAATCGCATCACAGGGCCCAACGCGAGTTGGGCCCTTTTTTCTGCGCCCAGCCCCCCATTCCGCGGGGCTCTGATGCAAAGAGTCAGGGATGGGCGCACACCCGTAGCCTGTCATTCCGCATCCAGGTTCTGCGCCAGAAAATCCACCAGCTCGAGCGGACTTCGGCTATCGATCACCTTGTAGATCAGATCGCGCTTACTGCGCGGCAACTTCTTGACCACGCTCTTCGCCGAGGCTCTGACAGCTTCGTCGGTCCCATGGATACGTGCCGCGAGCAGTAGCACGAGCGTGGCGTCAGTGAGGTTCATGGCAAGACCCAAAAAATAGGCACCGCAGTGTACCGACACTTTTCTTTTTCGTACCAGTCCCAACAAAACGATGCCTAGCCGTATCAATATTCCGATTGCCGCACAAAAGGACAGGCGCCAAAAGGATGGGTAAGGGTTGGAAGGGAATGGGGAGGCAAGGGTAAGAGCCCTATCCGAAAAGGCTAAAAGGCCACTGACCCAGCCACTTCCCGGAGGTCGCGATGCTCAGCCTGTTTCGCCGCAAAAGGCAGAAGCCCCCTCCGCCGCCAACCGTGAGCGTCACCGAAGGTTACCTGCCCATCGAGTCGGCCCTCAGCTTGTTAGCAGCGGAGCACCGCCGTCAGTTGCTCGATCGCATCTGGCAATACACCGCCCTCTCCCACGCGCAGTTCATCCAACTCTATTTAAATCCGATCCATCGCTACGCCGAACAGGTCCAGCAACTCCCGGCCAGCGAGACACACCACCATGCGTATCTCGGTGGCATGCTCGACCATGGTCTTGAGCTGGTCGCCTGTAGTCTGAAGCTGCGCCAGTCGTATCTGCTCCCCACTGGTGCCGCTCCAGAAGATCAGGCCGCCCAGACCGACGCCTGGTCCGCCGGTATCGCCTATGGCGCCCTGCTCCATGACATCGGCAAGATCGCCGTGGACCTGCAGGTCGAACGCCAAGATGGTCGTCTTTGGCATCCTTGGCAGGGCCCGCTGGATCAGCCATACCGTTTTCGTTACATCAAGGGTCGTGACTACCACCTGCACGGCGCCGCTGCCGGTTTGCTCTACACCCAGATTATCGACCGCCCGATACTCGATTGGCTCAGTGGCTTTCCGTCGCTCTGGGCCAACTTGCTGTATGTCCTGGCCGGTCAGTACGAACGTGCCGGCGTGCTGGGCGAGTTGGTAATTCAAGCCGACCGTGTCTCCACTGCGCAGAACATTGGTGGCAACCCGAACAAGGCGCTACAAGCACCGATTCATTCGCTGCAACACCACTTGATCAGCGGACTGCGTCATTTGGTTCAGCACAAACTGAAACTCAACCAGCCAGGTGCCGCGGGATGGTTGACTCAAGATGCTCTCTGGCTCGTCAGCAAAACATTCACGGACAAGCTGCGAGCCTATCTGCTGTCGCAATCGATTGATGGCATCCCCTCCTCCAACATTGCCGTGTTCGACGAACTGCAATCGCATGGATTAGTCGAGTCAACCCCGGAAGGCAAAGCCATCTGGACAGCACTCGTGGTGCAGGGAAGCTGGCAGCAGAGCTTTACTTTTTTGCGCCTTCAACCAGCGTTGATTTGGGGGAGCGAAAACCGCCCAGAAGCTTTTAGTGGAACAGTAAATGTGGTGCTTGATGACCACCAAACCGACGCGTCGGCATCACCATCCAAGACTGTCTTTGCAGAATCGCGCCAAAGTCAATCGCAGCCAGACCCCATGGTGATGGAGGATGCTGATTACCTTAGCGCGCTGCTAGATATGTTCGAGCTAGAGAGGCCTGAGGCCAGTCCTGCATCGTTCGCAAGTGCCCTCGAAATATCAAATCCCTCGTTAAATACTTCTGGTCAAGTATTCCTGAACTGGATCAAGGAAGGTATCCAGAGTCACAAGCTGATCATCAATGACAGCAAGGCCAAGGTACACATTGTCGGCGGCACTGTCTTTTTGGCCACACCTGGTATTTTTCAACGTTTTGCTCAGGAGTTTCCTGGTATTTTTCAGGAGTCAGACCAAGATATTGAAGAATGGCGTTGGGTGCAGAGGCAATTTGAGAAACTGAAGATCCATAGAAAACGGAGTGATGGTTTGAACATCTGGATCTGTCAGGTCGAAGGTCCTCGAAAGAAAGCAAAACTCAAAGGTTATCTATTAGAAAAACCAACACTATTGTTCGACACTATATCTGTACCTCCCGACAATCCTTTCCTTAAAGTCGAAAAAGCTTAAGTTCCCGGTGCACTTCATTAATCGAGGCTAGGTACACTCGCCACTGAACCGATCTGTTACCGCTCCCCAGCGACTGATAGCGTTCGATGATGGATAGGATTCAGTGAGTCCTGCCTGAGCTTTTCACTCCACTCGGACGGTCTTAGCCCAAGACGACCAGGACATGAACGCCTGCATTAAGTGCGGCTCGTCTTGCCATCGTATTTTTCACGTTCCAAAAAATTCACCAGATCTACCGTGAAGTAGAAGCACACGAGTTTGTTATACCTCGTGATCCCGGGCACGGCCAAAGCGGTGGTACGTCTTGCCTGTTCGAGGCCCACCGATGAAAACGAAATCCAATGCAGTATCCATAAACTTCAGGTTGGCCAAATCTCTAACCAAACACGCATCTGTGCTGGAAGCACTGAAGTCGAAACCCGTCAGATCACAATACATAGGGAGCCTGACCATGTTCATCTGGTGGTCAATAGAGCGTATAGCTCAATTCGCATGTTTCCTGTTGGAGAAGATATTTTAAGCAGCTATTTCGAGCCGATGGCGCATCTGCGCTCAATGCTCAAAACGGCATGTTCCACGCCTTCGAGAAACTGAGTGCCTGGTTCGGCCAACACTGCCGGGCTCTCTGGAACGAACTGCTTCATCCACAGTACAAGGGGTTGACGGTAGCAGAAGACATCTCACGGCCTTGGCTGGGATATACAACCGACCAAATGCGCGGCTGATCGGCAATCAGAAGACTTCTCGCTCCAGCTCACCGAGTGCGAACGTCAGCGGAACAAAGACACGTAAAGACTGGCCTTGGCCTTCACCGCACCATGAGCGAATAAGGGTCGTGAGCTGGCTATAGCTACCTCATAACCGGCCTTGATCTGCATGAAGAGCGCTTGGCACTCCTGCGATTGTGCTTTGGACAAAACGAATCGGTTTTAAGTGCCGGCTCCACACTGAGTTTGTGGAAGACTGTACACCGCTGGTAGACAGGCTGAGTTGCTTCGGGTGCCCGCCCCACTTTCGGATAGTATTTCTCGACAGCCCGATACGCTGGCTATCTGATGTAGTGACGGTCTGTCGCGAAAATACATCCACTGAATTGTTCCCATCATTTCTATGCTGATCACCCTGCGTTCCTGCCCGAAAATTGAGCAGAGACAGTTGAGCACCTAGGCCAGCTTTCGGTCAGCGGCAACAGTTGCCCTCACTCAACAACCGGTACCCCACTCCTGACTCGGTGACGATGAATCGTGGCTGAGTTGGATCATCCACCAGTTTCTGCCGCAAGTGCGACACCACTATCCGCAGATAGTGGCTGTCCTCGGTGTGCGTCGGCCCCCAGATATCATTGAGCAATTGCTGCTGGGTGATCACCCGCCCCGGATGCCGCGCCAGTTGCGCCAACACCGCATACTCCTTGCGTGTCAGCGCCACCTCTGTACCGTCCAGTAGCACCCGGCGATAAGCCAGGTTCACAATGAGCGGGCCGAAACTGAGTACCGCTTCCTGAGCCTCACCGACCGGCATCTGACGCAACAAGGCGCGCACTCGGGCCAGAAACTCCTGGATACCAAACGGCTTGGTCATATAGTCGTTGGCGCCGCCATCCAGGGCTTGGACCTTCTGCCCTTCGCTGGCGCGCACCGAGAGCACCAGCACCGACACCGTCGACCACTTGCAAAATTCGCGCAGCACTTGCTGGCCGTCCATGTCCGGCAGGCCAAGATCGAGCACCAGCAGGTCGGGCTTGTTCAGCGCCGCCTGGACCAGGCCCTCGTTGCCGGTGCCGGCTTCAAGCACCTTATAGCCCTGGGAGGTGAGGCTGATGCGCAGGAATTTGCGGATCTGCGGTTCGTCATCGATGATCAAAATGGTCGCGGTCTGGTTCATGAGCTCACATCAACACAAAGAGATAGCACGAGAGTAATGCAGGCGAGTTCAGGCTTAACTCTCCAATTCCGGTTGAGCCTGCAACGGCAGGCACAAGGTGATACAGGTGCCACATCCCTCAATCACCTCGCCCACCGCGATGTGCTCACCATGAGCACCGACCATGCCTGGCCTTGAGCAGGCCATCGAGGTCCATCTCTTCAAGCATCACCCCGCGGTATTCGGAACGCACCAGCGGCTGTTGCGGCAAACCGCCGAGCAAGGCTTCGGTTTCCGCCCGGCCATGGGTTTCCACCACCCCGGCCAGGACCGTCACCCCCTGACGCAATTGCGTGTGCGCCGCCTGCAACATGGCGTAGGTCTTGCCGACGCCCGGGGCGGCGCCAAGGAAGACCTTGAGCCGGCCGCGGCCGTCATGGGACAGATCGGCTAACAGGGCGTCGGCGCGGCCGGAATCACTCATGCATTGTTCTCTCTGGACTCAAATCATCGACATACAAACTTGTAGCAGCTGGCTACAGGGCGAGCTTTTCCAACGCCCTGTTCAAGGCCAGCACATTCACCACCGGCGGGCCGATCAGAGGCTGCTCGACATGGGCATCCACCAGTTGCTGCAACGTGGCGACCGGCAGGTTGCGCGCCGCCGCGACCCGCGCCAGTTGATAGTTAATCGCTGCCGGTGGCAAGTGCGGATCCAGGCCGCTGCCCGAAGTCGTCAGCAGCGCCAGCGGTACCGGCCCCTGCCCTGGCACCGCCAGCTTGTTGGCGTCGTCGATCACACGGCTGGCCAGGGCCGGGTTGCTCGGCGCCAGGTTGCTCGCGCTGCTGGACACCGTGGCAAAAGCCCCGGCCGATGGACGCGGGTGGAACCAGCTGTCGCCGCTGAAATCCTGGGCGATCAGGGCCGAACCACGGACCTGGCCCACGCCATCGAGCACCAGGCTGCCATTGGCCTGTTTCGGGAACGCCACCTGGGCCACACCGGTGACCACCAGCGGATAGGCCACGCCAGTGATCAGGGTCATCAACACAATCAGGCTCAAGGCCGGACGCAATACAGTGGACATCATCAAATCCTCGATTCGGTTAACAAGCTCATCCCAAATGCTGCAGGAGACGACCTGCTGGCGATGCTTCAGTGACAGCGCCTCGCCAGCGGGCTCGCTCCTCCAGGGATGGGGTTACACCAGGTGCAAAGCCGTCAGCAGCATGTCGATCAGCTTGATGCCCAGGAACGGCACCAGGATCCCGCCCAGGCCATAGATCAGCAGGTTGCGGCGCAACAGATGGGCCGCGCTGGCCGCCTGTACCCGCACGCCGCGCAGGGCCAGCGGAATCAGCACGACGATGATCAGGGCGTTGAACACGATCGCCGAGAGGATCGCGCTCTGCGGGCTGCTCAGTTGCATGACATTGAGCACGCCGAGCTGTGGATAAATCGCCGCGAACAGCGCCGGCAAGATCGCGAAGTACTTGGCGATATCGTTGGCAATGGAAAAGGTGGTCAGGGCGCCACGGGTCACCAGCAGTTCCTTGCCGATCTGCACCACGTCCAGCAGCTTGGTCGGATCGCTGTCGAGGTCGACCATGTTCGCCGCTTCGCGCGCCGCCTGGGTGCCATCGTTCATTGCCATGCCGACGTCGGCCTGGGCCAGCGCCGGGGCGTCGTTGGCGCCGTCGCCGCACATGGCGACCAGGCGACCGTCATTCTGCTCGTGGCGAATGCGCGCCAGCTTTTTCTCCGGCGTGGCTTCGGCCAGCACGTCATCCACCCCAGCCTCCGCGGCAATGGCGGCGGCGGTCAGCGGGTTGTCGCCGGTCACCATCACGGTACGGATCCCCAGCTTGCGCAACTCGGCGAAACGCTCGCGGATACCGGGCTTGACCACGTCCTTGAGGTGAATGGCCCCCAGCAGCTTGCCCTCGGCGCACACCAGCAGCGGCGTGCCGCCACTCTGGGCAACCTTGTCGATCTCCCGGGACAGCGCCGGGGCCAGGTCGCCCCGTTGCAGACCGACGAAGGCCAGCACCGAATCCACCGCGCCCTTGCGATAGACCCGCCCCTGATAGTCGACACCGGACAGCCGGGTCTCGGCACTGAACGGCACGGCGGTCAGCATTTCGGCGCCCGGCTCGGGCTGTGGATAAAGCCCGCGCAGGTATTCGACGATGGATTTGCCTTCCGCCGTGTCGTCCGCCAGCGAGGCCAGCAAGGTCGCCTCGGCCATTTCCTGGTGGTTGACCCCGGGCGCTGCGTGGATGGCCGCGCAACGACGGTTACCGAAGGTGATGGTGCCGGTCTTGTCCAGCAGCAGGACATGCACGTCACCCGCCGCTTCCACGGCACGACCGGATTTGGCGATCACGTTCAGCCGCACCAGGCGGTCCATCCCGGCGATCCCGATGGCCGACAGCAGGCCACCGATGGTGGTCGGAATCAGGGTCACCAGCAACGCCACCAGGAACACCAGCGGCAGGCTGCCATTGGCAAAGTGGGCAAACGGCTGCAGGGTCACGACCACGATCAGGAAGATCAGGGTCAGGCCGATCAGCAGGATGTCCAGCGCCACTTCGTTGGGGGTCTTCTGGCGCTTGGCGCCTTCCACCAAGGCGATCATGCGATCGAGGGTCGACTCGCCCGGATTGCTGGTAATACGCACCAGCAACCAGTCGGACACCAGGCGGGTATTGCCGGTCACGGCCGAACGATCGCCGCCGGACTCGCGAATGACCGGAGCCGACTCACCGGAGATCGCCGCCTCGTTGACCGCGGCAATACCTTCGATGACTTCACCGTCACCGGGGATCATTTCCCCGGCTTCGACCCGCACCACATCGCCTTTGCGCAGATTGGCGGCAGGGATCACCTGGAAACTGCCATTGGCCTTTTTCAGGCGGGCACTCAGGCCTTCGCTGCCAGCCTTGAGACTGTCGGCGCGGGCCTTGCCACGACCTTCGGCCAGGGCCTCGGCGAAGTTGGCGAACAGCACGGTGAACCACAGCCAGAGGGCGATCTGCGCGGCGACGAAGGTTGGTACCGCGGTATCCGGCACAAGGCACAGTACCGTGGTCAGGATCGCGGTCAGCTCGACTACCAGCATCACCGGCGAACGTTGCAGCTGGCGTGGGTCGAGCTTGACGAAGGCCTGTACCAGCGCTGGACGCCACAGGGCTGCGATCGAGGTTTTCGATTGTTCCGACGCCTTGACGACGATCGGTTTAGTTACGGGCATATTCATCAATAGTCCTCAGAAGCCCATGCTCAAGTGTTCAGCGATAGGACCCAGGGCCAAGGTCGGCAGGAAGGTCAAGCCACCCACCAGCAGAATGGTCATGGTCAGCAATGTGACAAACAGCGGACCATGGGTCGGGAAGCTGTTCTGGCCGACCGGCGCGGTCTTTTTCAGCGCCAGGCTGCCGGCCAGGGCCAGCACCGGCAGGATGTAGCCGAAGCGGCCGATCAACATGCCCAGGCCCAGCATCAGGTTGTGGAACGGGGTGTTGGCACCAAAGCCGCCGAACGCCGAACCGTTGTTGGCACCGGCCGAGGTGTAGGCGTACAGCAACTGGCTGAAACCATGAGCGCCAGGGTTAGTCACCGAGGCCGCAGGGCCTGGCAGGCTGGCGGCTATCGCGCCGAGTACCAGTACGCCGACCGGCATCACCAGCAAGGTCACCACCAGTAGCTGAACTTCCTTGGCCTGCAGCTTCTTGCCCAGGTATTCCGGGGTGCGCCCGATCATCAGGCCGGCGAGGAAGACCGCGATCAGCACGTTCAGCAGCATGCCGTAGAGGCCCGCGCCGACGCCGCCGAAGATCACCTCGCCGACCATCATGTTGATCATCGCCACCATGCCGCTCAGGGGGTTGAGACTGTCGTGCATGCCGTTGACCGACCCGTTCGACGCCGCGGTGGTGGTTACCGACCAGAGCACGGTGGCGGTGGTCCCGAAGCGTACTTCCTTGCCTTCCAGCGGCGCGGTCTGTTCGACGGCAGCGTTGGCCAGGGTCGGATTGGGTTGGTACTCGGCCCACAGCGAAATCGCGCCGCCGATCAGGAACAGTGCCAGCATGCAGGCGATGATCGCGCGGCTCTGGCGTAGGTCTTTGACGTAGTGGCCGAAAGTGAACACCAGGGCCACCGGGATCAGGATGATCGAGGCCACCTCGAACAGGTTGCTCCAGGCCGTCGGGTTCTCGAAGGGGTGCGCCGAGTTGACGCCGAAGAAAGCCCCACCATTGGTACCCAGTTGCTTGATCGCAATCTGGCTAGCGGCCGGGCCGAGCGGGATCACCTGATCGACGCCTTGCAGGGTCACGGCGTGGACATACTGGGCGAAGGTTTGCGGGACGCCCTGCCAGACCAGGAACAATGCCAGCAGCAGGCACAGCGGCAGCAGGCCGTAGAGGGTGGCACGGGTCATGTCGACCCAGAAGTTGCCCAGAGTCTTGGTCGACTTGCGGCCGATGCCACGACACAGGGCGACCAACACCGCCAAACCGGTGGCGGCGCTGACGAAGTTCTGCACAGTCAAGCCGATCATCTGACTCAGGTAGCTCAGCGAGGCTTCACCGCTGTAGGCCTGCCAGTTGGTGTTGGTCATGAAGCTGACCGCGGTGTTGAACGCCAGCGTCCACTCCTGCCCCGGCAGATTCTGCGGATTGAGCGGCAGATGATCCTGGAACAGCAGGATCGCGAACAGCAACAGGAAGCCGGCCAGGTTGAACGCAAGCAAGGCCAGGGTGTATTTCTGCCAGCTCTGTTCGCTTTGCACATCGACGCCCGAAAGCCGGTAACAAGCGCGTTCGACCGGCCCTAACAGCGGAGAAAGCCAGGTGCGCTGGCCCTCCATTACCTTGTAGTAGAACCGCCCCAGGAAAGGCGCGGGCAGCAGCACCAGGGCAAAGAAGCCGAGGATCAGCCAATAGTCATAACTGTGCATCGCCGCTCCTAGTTCCGATCCGCGCGCAACAGCGCAATCATCAAATAAATGAACAGTCCCACTGCCAATAGCAGTGAGACCCCATCCAGAGTACTCATGGAAATTCCCCCTATTACGGCGTATTGCCGCGTTCGGAGTATATTGTCCGTAGAGTGGCCGTAAAGGTGCGAGATCGAAGGGTGTGACGGGGTATAAATAAAACGTAAAAAGTGGGAGGTTATACAGTGGTAGGTCTCTTCACGAGCAAGCCTGCACGGGCTTAATAGCTTCGAACATCGGTTACGGTTTTTATGCAGACTTTTGTTCCATGGTTACTGGCGACAGGTAGTTTTTATAGCAATGAAGCCTGGTCCGGTTGTAGTACATGAAGAAGCGCACCATGTTGGCTTATACCTCGATCGTGTCATAGCCGCTGCGAGGGGCCCATTCTGACTTCAGCGTGCCGGAAAATAGCTCCGTTGGTGCATTGTCCCAGCATTGTCCGCAATGACTCATGCTTTGACGCATCAGCTCTTTTTGAAACTTGCGACTGGTGTCGCTGACAGCCCTGATCTGAATGAAACTTCAATTCAGGTGTCGCCATGCGTAGCACCTTGCTAACAAGGCTGGCGTCATTGACCAAAGAAAAATGCCCCCCAATGACTCGGCGAGCAAATAAATCAATCACGATGGCTGGATGAAACCAACGCCGCCTACTAACAACCACTAATAGACCAGACAAGATCAATGCTTTCAGAGTGGATGGTGCGGTTGTTGAACTAGTGAGTGTTCAGCCAAGTCATCGAAAATGGCCGGGACAGAGTGATTCTGACACTCGCCCCCCTAGCACTCCATTAGACGAGGGGCTGAATATTCCAAATTTTTGCGCCAACCATGTTTGCCGGACGAATAAAAAACCCGGCACGAGGCCGGGTTACCCACCATATCCAAGACGCAGCCCCCAAATGAGAGGGATGGAGAGCTGACAGGAGAATGTGGGGACAAGATATTGCCAAATGGTGTCATTTGACGCAATAGAAGCCTCTTCCCAATCCTTCTCAACATTCCAGGTGACTTGTGAATTTCACACATCCAGAAGTAGCTCGCGCCTGATGCATTCAGCGAGTGACGACATCATTGCCACCACTCGAAGACAGCACTTCAACTTGAGCCCAGAACACTGCAAACGATCTGTGCAGTTACGTCAAAATTCTCCAGAGTGAGCACATCGATTGGCGAACGACCTTTTAGTCGCTCCTGAGGCTTACAAAGAGCGCCATAAAGTCTCCATGCATCCGCATCCGGTGACTGCATCAGCACCGAGAGAACCAACTTGTGCCGCAATGGATCAAGCTGCCAATCGGGAATACGTTGACCACGATTTCCCAAGCTCAGGGATAGAAGACGTCGAGCTTTGATATCGCGATTGATCTGATCGCGGGATTTTCCTGCCAGCCTGGCGAAGACAAGCAGTGGCAAGCTACTCGAGGCCTCAAACGTTGCTAGCATCTCGGCGCGCTCGCGCTGGATGTCAGACACGTGAGAGTTGTGAGCTTTTTCAGTCCGTATTGGAGCGGGTACAACAGGCGATTGATTGGACCTAATGGGGACTTTCTCGCTACTGACCAGCATCGTCGATGAGGCAGTCGCCGGTGGAAAGCTGCTATACAGAACAGCATTTGCGTTCGCGTTTTGCAGCAAGGGCAGCGAAGCTGCGCCCTCTAAACGAATAGTCAACGGAGAGCTTGCTGCTTTCGGTTTACCCTGCCCCCAAAGGTCCAATCTATTTGCCCAATCCTGCATCATGGTCCGACGCTGCTCGACATATTCCGCATGGTTGTAGGCCGCGCTCACCTTGTCTGGATCGGCATGAGAAAGCTGCGCGTCTACCCATACCTTAGGGTAGCCAATCTCGTTAAGCGCCGTCGAGATCGTAGCCCTCATCCCATGACCTGTGAGTTGATCGGCATATCCCATCCGGTGTAGCGCTCCATTCAGGGTGTTCTCGCTTATGCGCTTGCTTAGGTCGCTTCGATGCGCGAACAAATATCGTTGCGCAGGGAGAACCTGGTCCAACAAGTGACGCACTATTTCAAGCGCCTGAACCGAGAGCGGGACGATGTAGGGCGGTATATTGAGGACCTGCTTGCCTGGCTTCCGCATAGCTAACTGGAGTTGCTTCACCACCTCCGCCGGTATGATCCATAACCGCTGCTTCAGATCGAACTGATCGGGTGTCGCCAAGCGTAGCTCACCCGTGCGGACACCGGTCAGCAACAACAATCGAAGGCCAAGGCGTGTTTGGTTCGCTCCACCATAGTTTCGGAGAGCAGTCATCAACTCAGGCAGCTCGTCCATACGAAGAAACGGATTGTGTGACACCGGAGGTTTGGGGAGTGCGACAACATCGAGGTCTGAAGCCGGATTGTGTTCCAACCCCTCGATCTTCACCAGCGCATAGCGGAACAATTGGTTGAACCAGGTCCGGCACTTTTCAGCTGTCGTTAATGCCTTGCGTTGTTCGATCCTGCTTAGCAAATCCAGCAGATCGTGACGACTGATATCGTAGATGGACCGCCCACCCAGTGTAGGCAAGACGTCTTTATTGAAGATTCTCAAGATTTGCGAGAGCGTGCTCTGACGCCCTTCCTTTAGGCTCAGCCTGCGGAACTCCACCCACTGATCGAACACGGCCTCGAAGGTATGCTCTGTCACAAAACGAACAGCACGGCGCTGTTCTTTACGGTGCTCATAGGGATTGATCCCCTGGGCAACCAAGGCACGCGCTTCATCACGACGAGTACGCGCTTCTTTAAGCCCAATTTGGGGGTAACTACCTAGGGACATGCGTTTCTGCTTGCCCATCCAGTAGTAACGGAAAAGCCAGATTTTTCCGCCGCTGGCAGTCACATTAAGTGTGAGGCCATCACTGTCACCAAGGGTGTAGTCAATACCAGTGATTCGGGCGTGCCGAATAGACATTTCTGAGAGTGCCATCGCGAGCTCCTGAACAGAGTCAGGGCCAGATGTTCATCTCGCTACGCAAACTGCTCCAGCAACAAACCGATTCCTTACGCGTCAGAATCCTGGACTTAATCCTGGACTTAAACGCACCGGATAGTGCTGGATTTCAGTGGTTCCCGCCGGAACGAAAAAAGGACCCGAAGGTCCTGATTTCAATCGCTTACAGAATTCAGTGGAACTCTGCAGCGCAATATTTGGAGCGGGAAACGAGACTCGAACTCGCGACCCCGACCTTGGCAAGGTCGTGCTCTACCAACTGAGCTATTCCCGCGTCTTGGTGGTGTGCATTCTATAGAAATTCGAAACTGCGTCAACCCCTTGATTCAAAAAAGTTTTATTTCTTTTCCACATCGGTCTTCAGATGCGGCCAGGCCGCGCGCAGGTACTGCAGCATGGACCACAGGGTCAGGCCTCCCGCGATCAACAGCAAGGCATAACCCAGCAGCACCCAGAAGGTGAAGGCCGGCGGGTTGGCCAGCAGGATCACCAGCGCCATCATCTGCGCGGCGGTTTTCCATTTGCCCATGTTGGACACCGCCACTTGCGCACGGGCACCCAGTTCGGCCATCCACTCACGGAGGGCGGAGACGACGATTTCGCGTCCGATGATCACCGCCGCCGGCAGGGTCAGCCACAGGTTGCCGTGCTCTTGCACCAGCAGCACCAGGGCCACCGCCACCATCAACTTATCGGCCACCGGATCGAGGAAGGCCCCGAACGGCGTGCTTTGCTCCAGGCGTCGCGCCAGGTAACCATCGAGCCAGTCGGTGGCCGCGGCGAACGCGAAGACGGAACTGGCGGCCATGTAGCTCCAGGAGTAAGGCAGGTAAAACAGCAAAATGAAGATCGGGATGAGCAGAACGCGTAGAACGGTGATCAGATTAGGGATATTCATCGGCACAACTGGCTACGAGGTGAGTTGGCAATCTACTCGAAAAAGACAGCAGATGAGGTAGGCACGGCCATTCTACGGGCTTCTCGCACAGCGTGTCTAACACTGTTCCAAGACTTTGAGCGCCTCGAAAGAGCAACTTCAGGAGGCCTGAACGAGCGCGACAAGAATCAGGCACGGGTACTCCGCATGTCAGGTGCTCAAGCTCGCGGCAGGCTCCATCCAAGTTCAGAATCGTCCTAAAGCCCTGCCCATCGCCACTTGCTAGGTTCGCAAAGCTCTACAAAGAACTTCGCTGATCAGTCAACGCAAGGACGATAAAATGCTCTCTTCTGCTCGCCTGGGCGATAAACACGTCTGCCCGCTTCCCGGTCACGGCATCACATCGATTGCTTCTGCTTCCTCCGATATCCATATCAACTCCATGGGGGCAGCCCGTGTCGGTGACACTTGCGGCTGTGGCGCGGTCATCACCACGGGGTTTCCATCGATCATCCTGAATGGTCGCCCCATGGCCCATTTAGGGAGGCCGACCAGTCACGGCGGGACGATCATCACGGGGTCGGGTGACACCTTCGGTGGCTTTGTCCTTGGGCCCACTCCTGACGCGGTGATCATTAACTTCGCGGCCCTCGGCGTGTTTCGCCCGGACGGCTCGGTAGACGATGAAAAGATGGCGACCTTGCTGGTGCGGTCTCTAAGGCGCCTGAAGAGCAGCCAGAGGAGAAGGTTTGCACCGATCCCGACCGCATGGAGGAACTGGCGAGCTACATCGCGGGTGAAATGAACGCCAATATCAATAGCGCGTCTGTGCGGCAAATGAAGGACCTCAACAGCTTTAGCCCAACTGCTGAGGCAAAGAAGTATAAGGAGCTTCCTTTCTATCTTCGTCTTGGTCAAAGCCCTGACTTCTACAGCTTAGCGCTGGGGAAGAGAGCGAAAGCCTTAGCTATCTGGACAGAACGAGTAGGTCAAAATCGACCGTGGGACCACAAGCCTATTATTCGCAAGACCATCGGGGGAATTTGGCACAAACAGGGTGACTACGATTACTTCTACGACATCTGGTCGAACATCCACTATGGCTATGTGGGGATGGCTGGAGGCCTTTCTGAAAGCGTCCTCTTGGACGGTGCAGGTATAGAACAAATAGGATCAGACGCCGCTCGGAAGGTTGAAGAGATGTATAAAAAACCTAAAGCAGAATGGGAACTACCTGGCCCACATCGCTCAGCAGATATCGAAGGTATGCGGGCATGGGATGATGCGCCTGACCGAACATCCATTAGTATTGGCATTAAACTCTATCGACAACACCCCCACGGAGGCGTCACGGCAAAGATGATCATGGACGAGGTTCTTGCAGTACCGCTTCAAGAATGGAGAAAGGGGGCCCGGGTACATGTCTGCAAAGAAACATAAGGTCCGATATGGCCGCTGGCTGTTTCTGATTCTTGTCATCCTCCCTATAGCACTTTGGCATTTTGCCTCCCCGGTTGTATCGGTCGACTTTTCCCCGGATAGCAAGGAAGAGTTCCGATATGTCTGGAACACTCAGGACAGAATCCATAGAGGCGACATTAAGCATGGGGGCACTGCCATTGAGTCCAGCTACATATTTCCTGACGAGGACTTCTTTATGATGTTCTTTTGGTGGACGGATAAAGGGCTTCAACAATGCATCGATATCACACCGAAGCGCTGGGCAACGATAGACATCTACCTTGATGCAGCAGGCAGGATCGACACCACTAAAACTGCTCCTGACATTATTGCTCGCTTGAAGAAATGCGAGGGCGAGCCTGACCCTTTCCGCCCCTGAACTCTCCCCTACTCGCTATGCAAGTTCGCATAAATCAGTTCAGCGAGCTTTTTACTGATCCCCGGTGCCTTGGCGATTTCGTCGATGCTGGCGCGAGACAGCTCCTGCAATCCGCCAAAATGCTTCAGCAGGTCGCGGCGGCGCTTGGGGCCGACGCCGGCCACGCCTTCGAGGGTCGAAGTGCGGCGGGTCTTGCCGCGACGCGCGCGGTGCCCGGTGATGGCGAAACGGTGAGCCTCGTCGCGGATCTGCTGGATCAGGTGCAGCGCCGGTGAGTCGCCCTTGAGGGTGAACTCATGGGCCGCATCGTTGAGGTAGAGGGTCTCGAAACCGGCCTTGCGCGTCGCGCCCTTGGCCACCCCCAAGAGGATCAGGTCGGGCACCGCCAGCTCGTTGAGCACGTCGCGGGCCATGGACAGCTGGCCCTTGCCGCCGTCCACCAACAGGATGTCCGGCAGCTTGCCCTCACCGTCCTTGAGTTTGCTGAAGCGCCGGGTCAGGGCCTGGTGCATCGCCGCATAGTCGTCGCCGGCGGTGACGCCTTCGATGTTGTAGCGCCGGTAATCGGATTTCAGCGGACCTTCCGGGCCAAATACCACGCAGGACGCCACGGTCGCCTCGCCGCTGGAGTGACTGATGTCGTAACACTCCAGGCGTTGCGGCGGCTCGTCCAGGTTCAGCACTTCAGCCAGGGCTTCGAAACGTGCGGCCACATGCTGCCGATTGGCCAGCCGCGCGCTCAGGGCCTGCTCGGCGTTGGTCACCGCCAGTTGCTGCCAGCGCGCCCGCGTGCCGCGCACCCGGTGGCTGATGCTCAGCTCACGGCCGCGCAAGGCCTGGATCGCGGTGATCAGGGTCGGGAAATCTTCATGGACCACGTTGACGATCAGCTCGCTGGGCAGGTCGCGCTCCGGGCTGCTGAGAAAGTACTGGCCAAGGAAGGCCGACATGACCTCGGCCACCTCTTCCTCGATACCCACCTGGGGAAAGAAGTTCTTGCTGCCCAGTACCCGGCCGCCACGCACGCTGATCAGGTGCACGCAGGCGCCGCCCGGATTGACGAAAGCCGCCACCACGTCGACGTCGCCACTGCCGCCTTCCATGCTCTGCTGGTCCTGCACCCGCCGCAGCAGGGAAATCTGGTCGCGTAGCTCGGCGGCCTTCTCGAAGTCCAGGGTGCTGGCCGCCTGCTCCATGCCCGCCGACAGTTCATCGGTCAGGGCATTGCTGCGGCCTTCGAGGAACATCACCGAGTGGCGCACATCCTCGGCGTACACCTCGGCCTCCACCAGGCCGACGCACGGCGCCTTGCAGCGCTTGATCTGATATTGCAGGCACGGCCGGGTGCGGTTCTTGTAGTAGCTGTCCTCGCACTGGCGGACCATGAAGGTCTTTTGCAGCAGGCTCAGGCTCTCGCGAATCGCCCCGGCGCTGGGGTACGGGCCGAAGTACTTGCCCTTCTGCTTCTTCGCCCCGCGATGGATGCTGAAACGCGGAAACTCGCCGTCCGACAGAAACACATAGGGATAGGACTTATCGTCGCGCAACAGGATGTTGTACGGCGGCCGCCATTCCTTGATCAGCGTCTGCTCCAGCAGCAGGGCCTCGGTTTCGTTGGCGGTGATGGTGGTTTCGATCTGCGCGATGCGCCCCACCAGGGCAGCGGTCTTCGGCGCCAGGCCGGTCTTGCGAAAGTAGCTGGCCAGGCGGCTCTTCAGGTTCTTGGCTTTACCGACGTAAAGCAGACGTGCATCGCTGTCGAACATGCGATACACGCCAGGACGGCCACTGCAGGTAGAAAGAAAAGCACTGGGATCAAACGGGTCGGTCATTGTCAGGCGCTGGCATCGACCATGCCGTGGCGAACCGCCAGCAACGTCAGTTCGACATCACTGCTGATCGAGAGCTTCTCGAAGATACGGTAACGGTAGGTATTCACGGTTTTCGGAGACAGGCACAGCTTGTCAGAGATGATCTGCACTTTCTGGCAGCCGACAATCATCAGCGCAATCTGGATCTCGCGCTCCGACAAGGCGTCGAACGGTGAATCACTGGACGGCTGGAATGACTTGAACACCAATTGCTGGGCAATTTGCGGGCTGATGTAACGCTGGCCGGCAAACACCAGGCGGATGGCCTGCACCATTTCGTTGAGACCCGCGCCCTTGGTCAGGTAACCCGCCGCACCGGCTTGCAGCAAGCGGGTCGGGAACGGATCTTCTTCACACACGGTGACGGCCACGACTTTGATATCCGGGTGACTGCGCAATAACTTGCGCGTGGCTTCAAGACCGCCAATCCCGGGCATCTTGACGTCCATGAGGACCACATCGGGTTTCAACTCCCGGGCCTTGAGCAGGGATTCCTCCCCTGATTCGGCCTGACCGACCACTTGCAGGCCATCGATGTCAGCCAGCATTCGTGTAATACCTGTACGAACGAGATCATGGTCATCGACTACTAGCACCCTAATCAAGCAGACACCTCGCGATTTGGTCTTATAGGTTGCCGGACACCTTAGCAAAAAAGCAGCGTGCTGACCTAATGACAAACACCATATAAAAAGCACTTGTTCACCAGGGGTATCCGGTGGATGGTTGATGCGCTGCGAACGCCCTGCCCTAAGGCTCTCGGGCGTCCGCCTTTCTTTTCATGAGGCTGGAAACCGAAAGCTCGGCAAGGGTATGGGTCAGGTGCCGGATCGCGTCCTGATCTTCCTTGTACAAGGCCCGATAACTGACGAGGATTTTCTCTTCGCTCTGGCTGAGGTTATCGGCCCTGGTCGGGGTCCGCCTGCCGGTCACTATATAAAGGACATCGACCCCTTTTGCCGCCACCCGGGACAAGTAATCCGCCTTGGGCACACGGTCTCCACTTTCATATCTGCCTTGGGCATTGGCTTCCACGCCGCCAACTTCACCAAATTTTTTCTGCGACAACCCCAGGCGTTCCCTTTCCTGTCTTAACCGCGAACCGATTCCACTCATTTGGATGTATGATCCTTTTTTATGCACCCCTAGGGGTGTTACACCCTTCAAGCATTGAACAAATTTGAACGGTTTTGAACTATGCCCGGTATCCGCACTGCCGCACAAGCCAAGGCCTGGCTTGAACATCAAGGTAAATCGGTTCAACAGTTCGCCCGTGAACACGGGGTCGACCCAGCCACCACCTACCAGGTATTGGCCGGCCGCAAGAAAGGACGACGCGGAGAGGCGCACAAGGTGGCCGTATTGCTGGGTATGAAAGACGGCATCATCCTGGCCGAGCCGGAGGACCCCGATCAGGCGCCCGCCTGATCCTCGACTGTCGCCACACTGCTCGGGACAACCGCCGTCCCACACAAAAACCAGCGGCTACGCATCCGCGGCGCTGCTTCGCTCCATCCGTAGAAAGCACTCGTCTTCCCCGACCACCTTCAGCCCCATGCGCCCATAGAGCGCCTGCGCCGGGTTGTCCTTGAACACCGTCAGTCGCAGCAGCGCGCGCCGTTCGCCGCGCGCCATCGCCCGCACCTGTTCGATGGTCCAGGCTCCGGCACCTTGCCCGCGAAACGCCTCGAGCACATGCAACTCGCGAATATACAAGGCCCTGGAATCGCGACTCAGGCTGACGAACCCCAGCACCTCGGCGCCCTGGCAGATCAGCAGGTTCTCCCGCCCGGCCCAGGCCACATCGAAAGCTTCGTCCAACCACAACAGGTCGTGACGGATGTAATAGCCCAGCATGGTGCTGCGGGTCAGGTCGCGGGCGAACAGCAGATCCTCCGGGGTGATGGCCGGACGCAGTTGGAAACCGTTCAAGGCGCTTCGACCGTCACTTGTTGACCACTCCAGCGACCGGCGTCGCGCCGGGCGATCAGCAACTCGTCGCCACAGCCTGCGGCGGCCACGATCAGAGCGCCATCCGGCCCCCAGATCGCGCTGCGGCCCGCCGACACCCAGCCCCCGGTCGGTCCGCCGTGGTTGGCCATCAGCACCAGCATTGCGTGCTCCACCGCGTACCCCTGCAACAAGGCACTGTCCGCGGCGTAGCCGTTTTCGCTGATCAGCACGCCGGCGGCATAGATGCCGGCGCCGGACTGCGCCGCCGCATGCGCGTGGCTGGCGTGGGAGAAATCGGCGCACACCGCCAGGGCCACCCGGTCCTCGGCGAACCTCAGGTTCGCGCCACCCGTGCCTGGGCTGAACACCAACTTCTCGCCGGCATGCAGATGCTGCTTGCTATAGACCGCCAACGAACCATCGGCCGCCAGCACCAGGGCGCCGATCAACAACGGACCCTCGGCCGACAGGCGAATGGGCATGCCCACCACCGCCGTCACCCCCAGCTCCCGGGCCAGGTCGCGCAACGGTTGCAACAACAGGCTCTGGGGCAAGACCGCCAGCTCGGCCGCCAGCGCCGGCTCATAGCCGGTCAGGGACAGCTCGGGAAACACCAGCAATTGCACACCCTGCTCCGCCGCGGCGCGGATAAAGGCCTGGTGCCGGGCGATATTGCCCGGCAGGTCTCCGGCAACGGAAATCGATTGGGCGGCGGCAAGGGTCAGGGAGGTCATGATTCGTCCTGAATGAGCACAAATGAGGGCGTGGCGAGTGTGTCATAAAACTTCAAAACGCTTCACTCATAGGCACTTACTGGCCAGGTAATAGGAATTTCTGATTGAACCGCCACCCCGGCCTCTAGTAAGCTCGGCCCACTTCACGGAGAAACAGCATGTCGTCCCTCACCCTTTCCATGCATCGTCACACTGCCAGCGCCTCGCGCGTCGGTGCGGCTGCCTGGGTGAAAAACGCCTGTGCTCCGGCGAGCTTTTATTTTGGGTATTGGTTTAGCCACTGGCGCGCCTGATACCCAAACGGCGCCCACTTGAACGGGTCGCCTACCAGAGAAAATCTCACCCCCGGTCGGCCTCCCGACCGGGGGTTTTGTTTTTCTGGGCCAACGATTTTTAACCACGACTTTCAGCAACACACCGAACTTACCGAGGATTGAAACCATGAACTACGCCACCTATTACCGTTACGACACTTGCACCACCTGGCGATTTAGCAGCCTCCGTTCGGGACAGCCTGCCGCCTCCGATCGGTCACCTACTGGTGGCAAACACACCTGCACAGCCAATCCGGCCAATTGTCGAACACCCCAGTAGGGCCGCGCGCGGGACACTACCCGCCGCCTGCCCAGGAAGCCTTGAACATGAACTCGTCCGTATCCGCTCTGCCGCTGTCCACCCGCAACTGCGCCAACGAAACCCTGAGCCAGCGCCTGCCCAGCTCGCTGGAGCTCAAGCAGCAACTGCCGCTCAGCCCGGCCCTCGGCCAGCAAGTCGCCGCCCATCGCCAGGCAGTGCGCGCCATCCTCAACGGTGAAGACTCCCGTTTGCTGGTCGTCGTCGGCCCCTGCTCGATCCACGATCCCCAGTCCGCCCTGGAATACGCCAGCAACCTGGCCAGCCTGGCCGCCGAGGTCAGCGACGACCTGCTGCTAGTGATGCGCGCCTACGTCGAAAAACCGCGCACCACCGTCGGCTGGAAAGGCCTGGCCTACGACCCGCGCCTGGATGGCAGCGACGACATGGCCGGCGGCCTGACCCTGTCCCGTGAACTGATGCGCGAAATCCTCCGCCTGGGCCTGCCGATCGCCACCGAGCTGCTGCAACCCATGGCCGCGGGCTACTTCGACGACCTGCTGAGCTGGGTCGCCATTGGCGCGCGCACCACCGAATCGCAGATCCACCGGGAAATGGCCAGCGGCCTGGGTATGCCCGTGGGCTTCAAGAACGGCACCGACGGCGGCGTCGGCATCGCCTGCGACGCCATGCGCTCGGCGGCGCACCCGCACCGCCATTTCGGCGTCGACAGCCAGGGCCATCCGGCGGTGATCCAGACCCCGGGCAACCCCGACACTCACCTGGTGCTGCGTGGCGGCCATCGCGGCCCGAACTACGATCGCCAGAGCGTGGCCCAGGTCCAGCACGACTTGCAGAAACTGAAGATCCCGGCGCGGATCATGGTCGATTGCAGCCATGCCAACAGCGGCAAGGACCCGCTTCGCCAACCGGCGGTGTTCGACGAAGTCCTGGAGCAGCGCCTGCAGGGCGATTCGTCCCTGGTCGGGGTGATGTTGGAGAGCCATCTGTTCGAGGGTTGCCAACCCCTGAGCCCGACGCTGCGCTACGGGGTTTCGGTGACGGACGGTTGCCTGGGCTGGGACGCCACCGAGCAACTGCTGCGCAATGCCGCCCGGCAACTGCGCAACAGCCGGCAAGCCATTCCGGCTTCCGCCTGATCCCGCCCCCGTAGGAGCGAGGCTTGCCCGCGATACAGGCGACGCGGCAAGTCAGGTACACCGCGTCATCGTTATCGCGGGCAAGCCTCGCTCCTACAGAATAAATGCCATCGACCGACCATCCCTTGCTGCAACGCTTTGACGGAACTTTGACGAGAAATAGGCTACACAATCCGGTAGGCTCACCACTTTCTTGAAAGGAGCAACTCCCCATGGCCAAAGCCACTGCCCGTCACATCCTCGTTGCCAGCGAAGCCAAGTGCAACGAACTGAAAGCCGAGATCGAAGCCGGCGCCGACTTCGCCGAAGTCGCCAAGAAGAACTCCACTTGCCCATCCAGCCGTGACGGCGGCAACCTCGGCTCGTTCGGCCCGGGCCAGATGGTCAAGGAATTCGACACCGTGGTGTTCAGCGCCCCGGTCAACGTCGTGCAAGGCCCGGTGAAAACCCAGTTCGGTTATCACCTGCTGGAAGTGACCAGCCGCCAGGACTGATCCTGTCGCGATTTGCGTGAACGACGGCCCGCCCTTTGGTGGGCCGTTGTGTTTGGGCTACGGCCCGCGCTGGTCAGCAGCGCGCCGGTAGCGTACAAATCGTGATCATCGATCACCCGGCTCTTAAGGCTGACAATGCGATTGCTTTTCCCCTCCCTGCTCTTCACCGCCCTGGCCCTGCTGCTGGGCACCGCGAGTGCCGACGCCGCACCGCAACACGCCTTGACCGTCTATGGCGAACCGGCCAAGTACCCCGCCGGCTTCAGCCACTTCGCCTACACCAACCCACAGGCGCCCAAGGGCGGGAGCATGCGCCGCTCGGCCATCGAGATCGGCCGCTTCGACCATGTGTTGCCCTACATCGACAAAGGCATCGGCGTCTCGCAACTCGACGGCTATATCTATTCCCCCCTGGCCCAGCGTTCGCTGGACGAGCCCTACACCGTGTACGGCCTGGTGGCACAAAAGATGGAGCGCGCCGACGACGGCCTGTGGCTGCGTTTCTACCTCAATCCCAAGGCGCGCTTCGCCGACGGCCAGCCGATCACCGCCGAAGACGTGCGCTACACCTACGACCTGCTGATGACCCAGGGCAGCCTGCGTTATCGCACCCAGTTCGCCGACGTCAAGGACGTCGAAGTCGAGTCGCCGCGGGTGATCCGCTTCGACTTCAAGAGCAATGAAAACCGCACTCTGCCCCTGGATATCGCGACCCTGCCGGTACTGCCCGAGCACTGGTGGAAGAGTCGCGACTTCGCCGGCGGCGGTGGTTACGAAGCGCCCCTGGGCAGCGGCCCGTACAAGGTGGGCAAAGTCGATAACGGCAACAGCATCACCTTCACCCGCGATGCCGACTGGTGGGGCAAGGACCTGCCGGTCAGCCGCGGCCTGTACAACTTCGACCGCTTCAGCATCGAGTATTTCGGCGACACCGACGTCGCCCGCCAGGTACTGCGCGGCGGCGCCTACGACTACAACCGCGAATTCTCCGCCACCGGCTTCTCCATCGGTTACGACAGCCCGGCCCTGAGCGATGGCCGCCTGCAAAAGGCCCACCTGGCCAAGCAGGCGCCGCAACCGGCCCAGGGCTTCGTGTTCAACCTGCAAAAGCCGATGTTCCAGGACCGCCGCGTGCGCCAGGCCCTGGCCATGCTCTGGGACTTCGAGTGGAGCAACCGGCAGATGATGCGCGACCTGTACATCCGCCAGCAGAGCTTCTTCTCCAACAGCGCCCTGGCGGCGCGGGCGCTGCCGGATGCCGAAGAACTGAAGATCCTCGAACCGCTGCGCGGGCAGGTTCCCGACGAAGTCTTCACCCAGGTCTTCGAGGCGCCGAAAACCGACGGCAGCGGCCTGATCCGCGATAAACAGCTGCAAGCCCTGGCCCTGCTCGAAGCGGCCGGCTGGAAACCCGACGGCGACCAGCTGGTCAACGCCGACGGCGAGCCGCTGCGCTTCACCTTCCTCAACAGCCAGAACGGCATCGAGCGCCTGCTGCTGCCCTACAAGCGCAACCTGGCGCAGATCGGCATCACCCTGGAAATCCGCCGCATCGACGCCTCGCAGTACGTCAACCGACTGATGGCCCGCGACTACGACATGATCGTCACCGGCTACCCGGTGACCACCTCGCCAGGGCTGGAGCTGTACAACTACTTCGGCTCGGCGGCGGCCAACGACCCTGGCTCCAGCAACCTGATGGTGCTGAAGAACCCGGCGGTGGACAGCCTGATCAGCGGCCTGGTCAAGGCCACCAGCCAGCCACAGATGCTGAGTTACGCCCACGCCCTGGACCGGGTGCTGCAATGGAATTACTACTGGATCCCCAACTACTACCCGCCGGGCACCTCCACCGTGTGGTGGAACCGCTTCGGCATGCCGGCCATTCCCGCCAGCAATGACGAAGCCATCGAAAGCTGGTGGGAAATGAGCCGCACGCCCCTGACCAACGAGCAAATGGCTGCCGAGCGCGTCCAGCGCGGCAAGCCCGGAGGACCGCACTGATGCTGGCGTATATCCTGCGGCGCCTGCTGCTGATCATCCCGACCCTGCTGATCATCCTGCTGGTCAACTTCGCCATCGTCCAGGCCGCCCCCGGCGGCCCGGTGGAACAGGCCATCGCCCGCCTGCAAGGCATAGGCGGTGGCGGCAACCTCGGCGGTTCGAGCGATGGCATCAGCGGCAACTCACGGGCCAGCCGCGGCCTCGACCCGCAGCTGATCAAGGACATCGAGAAACAGTACGGATTCGACAAGCCGGCCCACGAGCGCCTGTGGCTGATGCTCAAGAGCTACGCGCAGCTGGACTTCGGCAAGAGCTTCTTCCGCGGCGCCACGGTCACCGAGCTGATCCTGCAGAAAATGCCGGTGACCCTTTCCCTCGGGCTCTGGGCGACGCTGATCACCTATCTGGTGTCGATCCCCCTGGGGATCCGCAAGGCGGTGCACCACGGCAGCCATTTCGATATCTGGAGCAGCACCGCGATCATCATCGGCTACGCCATGCCGGCCTTCCTGTTCGCCATGTTCCTGATCGTGGTCTTTGCCGGCGGCACCTCGCTGAACTGGTTCCCGGTGCGCGGGCTGGTCTCGGAGAACTTCGAGCAACTGAGCACCCTGGGCAAGATCGCCGACTACTTCTGGCACCTGGTGCTGCCGGTGACCTCCCTGGTGATCGGCGGTTTCGCCACCCTGACCATCCTCACCAAGAACTCGTTCCTCAACGAGATCACCCGCCAGTACGTGGTCACCGCCCGGGCCAAGGGCCTGAGCGAGCGCCGGGTGCTCTACGACCATGTGTTCCGCAACGCCATGCTGCTGGTGGTCTCGGGCATTCCCCAGGCCTTTATCAGCGTGTTCTTCGCCGGCTCCTTGCTGATCGAGGTGATCTTCTCCCTCGACGGCCTCGGCCGCATGAGCTACGAGGCCGCGGTGTCGCGGGACTATCCGGTGGTGTTCGGCTCGCTGTTCATCTTCACCCTGTTCGGCCTGCTGATAAAACTCATCGGCGACCTCTGCTACACCCTGGTCGATCCGCGTATCGACTTCGCCGCGAGGAACGCCTGATGCTCAAGCTCTCCCCGCTGGCGCGCCGGCGCTTCGAGCGCTTCAAGAAAAACCGCCGTGGCTGGTGGTCGCTGTGGCTGTTTATCGGCCTGTTCATCCTCACCCTCGGTGGTGAGCTGATCGCCAACGACAAACCGCTGGTGGTCAGCTACCAGGGCTCGCTGTATTTCCCGGTGTTCAAGCGCTACACCGAGCAGGAGTTCGGCGGGCAGCTGCCGTTCCAGGCCGACTACCGCAGCGACTACGTGCAGCAGCTGATCCGCCAGGACGGCGGCTGGCTGCTGTTCCCGCCGATCCCGTTCAGCGAAGACACGCCCAACTACGACCTCAGCCGCCCGGCCCCAAGCCCGCCGACCGCGGTCAACTGGCTGGGCACCGACGACCAGGCCCGTGACGTGCTGGCCCGGGTGATCTACGGCGCCCGGGTGTCGATCCTGTTCGCCCTGGCCCTGACCTTTATCAGCGCCCTGATCGGCATCGCCGCCGGCGCCCTGCAGGGCTATTACGGCGGCTGGGTCGACCTGCTGGGCCAGCGCCTGCTGGAAGTCTGGTCGGGGCTGCCGGTGCTGTACCTGCTGATCATCCTTTCCGGTTTCGTCGAGCCGAACTTCTGGTGGCTGCTGGGGATCATGGCGCTGTTCTCCTGGCTGGCCCTGGTGGACGTGGTGCGCGCCGAGTTCCTGCGCGGGCGCAACCTGGAATACGTCAAGGCCGCCCGGGCCCTGGGCCTCAACGACCGCAAGGTGATCGTGCGGCACATCCTGCCCAATGCGATGAACGCCACCCTGAGCTACCTGCCGTTCATTCTCACCGGGGCGATTTCCACCCTCACCGCCCTGGACTTCCTCGGCTTCGGCATGCCCGCCGGCAGCGCCTCCCTGGGCGAGCTGATCGGCCAGGGCAAGCAGAACCTGCAAGCGCCCTGGCTGGGCCTGACGGCGTTTTTCACCCTGGCGCTGATCCTCTCGCTGCTGGTGTTTATCGGTGAGGCGCTGCGCGATGCCTTCGATCCACGCTCCTGAATCAAGCGGACTGTTAAATGACTGACAACCTGATCGAAATCCGCGACCTCAATGTGGCCTTCAACGGTCAGAAAGTGGTGCGCGACCTGTGCCTGGATATCCGCCCCGGCGAGTGCCTGGCCCTGGTCGGCGAGTCGGGGTCGGGCAAGTCGGTGACCGCTCATTCGATCCTGCAACTGCTGCCCGACTGCGACACCCAGAGCAGCGGCAGCATCCGCTACCGTGGCCAGGAATTGCTCGGTGCCGAAGCACGGACCTTGCAGAAGCTGCGTGGCGACCGCATCGCCATGATTTTCCAGGAGCCAATGACTTCGCTGAACCCGCTGCACAGCATCGAAAAGCAGATCGGCGAAACCCTGTTGCTGCACAAGGGCCTGGGCGGCAAGGCGGCCCAGGCGCGGATCCTCGAGCTGCTGCGCCTGGTGGGCATCCAGAAACCCGAGGAGCGGCTCAAGGCCTACCCGCACCAGCTCTCCGGCGGCCAGCGCCAGCGGGTGATGATCGCCATGGCCCTGGCCTGCGAGCCGGAGCTGCTGATCGCCGACGAACCGACCACCGCCCTCGACGTGACGGTGCAGCGCAAGATCCTGCTGCTGCTCAAATCCCTGCAACAACGCCTGGGCATGTCGCTGCTGCTGATCAGCCACGACCTCAACCTGGTGCGCAGCATCGCCCAGCGCGTCTGTGTGATGAAGGCCGGGCAGATTGTCGAGCAGGCGCCGTGCGAAACCCTGTTCAGCGCGCCCCAGCACCCCTACAGCCGCGTGCTGCTCAATGCCGAGCCGGAAGGCGAAGCCCTGCCCCGGGACGAGCGCGAAGTGGTGTTGCAGGTGGACGACCTCAACGTGCAGTTCCAGATCGGCGGCGGGCTGTTCCGGCGCAAGCAATACCTGCGGGCGGTGGACGGTATCAGCCTGAGCCTGCAACGGGGCAAGACCCTGGGCATCGTCGGCGAGTCCGGCTCCGGCAAGTCGACCCTCGGCCAGGCGATCCTGCGCCTGCTGGACTCCGAAGGCAGCATCCGCTTCCAGGGCGAGGCCCTCGACGGCCTCAACCAGAAGCAGCTGCGGCCGTGGCGCAAGCAGATGCAGGTGGTGTTCCAGGACCCGTTCGGCAGCCTCAGCCCGCGGATGTCGGTGGCGCAGATCATCAGCGAAGGCCTGGAAGTGCACAGCCAGTCCACCGCCCAGCAGTGCGAGCAGCAGGTGATCCAGGTGCTGGAAGAAGTCGGCCTGGACCCGGCCAGCCGCCATCGCTACCCCCACGAGTTTTCCGGTGGCCAGCGCCAGCGCATCGCCATTGCCCGGGCCCTGGTGCTCAAGCCGGCGCTGATTTTGCTGGACGAACCGACCTCGGCCCTCGACCGCACCGTGCAGAAACAGGTGGTGGCGCTGTTGCGCCAGCTCCAGGAACGCCACGGCCTGACCTACCTGTTTATCAGCCACGACCTGGCGGTGGTGCGCGCCCTGGCCCACGACATGATCGTGATCAAGGACGGCAAGGTGGTCGAACGCGGGCCCAGCCACGAAGTGTTCGACGCGCCGCAACATCCCTACACCCAGGAACTGCTGGCCGCCGCCCACCCCGCCTGACCCTGTTCCGTAGGAGCGAGGCTTGCCCGCGATAGGTTCGACGCGGTGTACTTGCAGTACCGCAGCGCCTATATCGCGAGCAAGCCTCGCTCCTACAGAAGCCCCCCCTGTAGCCGCTGGCGGAACCTGCGATAGGTCCGAAGGACCTCCGGCGGCCTCAAGACCCTGCGCCCGCTGCGCGGTCGATCGCAGCCTGCGGCAGCGGCTACAAGGCAAGAGCCAGCCGCGAGGATTCCCGGCATAATCGGCGCCGCGCTCCCTTCAGGACCTCCCCCATGAACGACACCGAAAGCCTCAAGGATTACCAGCGGGTCCGCCAATTGGCGATCCGTTCGCTGTTCGAGATCATCGAGCAATCCAGCGAGGGCACGGTGATCGTCGACCGCGACGCCAATATCGTCTGGATGAACGAGCGCTACGCCCGGCGCTTCGGCCTGGAGTCGGCGGCGTTCGCCATCGGCAAGGCCTGCGAAAGCGTGATCCCCGGCAGCCTGTTGCGCGAAGTGGTGCGCACCGGGCGGCCGATCCTGCTGGACATGCAGGACACCCCCAAGGACCCGCTGGTGGTGATGCGCCTGCCGATCCACGACGACGCCGGGGCGGTGATCGGCGCCATCGGCTTTGCCCTGTTCGACGAGCTGCGCAGCCTGTCGCCGATGCTCAAGCGCTACCTGAGCATGCAGGAAGAGCTGGCCTCGACCCGCTCGCTGCTGCGGGCACGGCAGGCCAAATACAACTTCGCCCACTTCATCGGCACCAGCGCCGCCAGCCTGGAAGTCAAACGCCGTGCCCGACGCAGCGCCAGCGCCGACTCGCCGGTGCTGCTGCAAGGCGAGACCGGCACCGGCAAGGAACTGCTGGCCCAGGCCATCCACGCCGCGTCGCCACGGGCGCACAAGGCCTTCGTCAGCATCAACAGCGCGGCTATTCCCGAGGCCTTGCTGGAGGCCGAGTTCTTCGGCACCGCCCCCGGCGCCTTCACCGGCGCCGACCGCAAGGGTCGCGCCGGCAAGCTGCAGATCGCCCAGGGCGGCACGCTGTTTCTCGACGAGATCGGCGACATGCCCCTGCCGCTGCAAAGCAAGCTGCTGCGGGTGCTGCAAGAGAAAGAGTTCGAGCCAGTGGGCTCCAACGAGGTGATCCAGAGCGACGTGCGGGTGATCGCCGCCACCTCCACCGACCTGGAAGCGGCGATCAAGCGCGGCGAATTCCGCGCCGACCTGTATTACCGCCTCAATGTGCTGCCGATCCAGGTGCCGCCGCTGCGCGAACGCCTGGACGACCTGCCGGCCCTCAGCGAAGCCATCCTCGAAGAACTGCGCAGCCAGCACGAACTGACCCCCGATGCCCTGGCCCTGCTTGGCCAGCACGCCTGGCCGGGCAATATCCGCGAGCTGCGCAACGTCCTTGAACGCGCCGCCCTGCTCAGCGACGACCTGATGCTCAACGCCGGCGACCTGCGCGCGGCCATCGGCACCTTCAGCCCGGTGCCGCGCGCGGCCAGCCCCCAGGCCGCCGAAGTGCAGCCCGACGAAACCTTCGCTGCCGCGCGGGAGCGTTTCGACCGCCAGGTGATTGAGTCGGCCCTGGCGCAATGCAACGGCAAAGTGGCGCAAGCCGCGGCACGCCTGGGGCTGGGGCGCTCGACTTTGTACAAGAAGATGGCGGCGCTGGGGATCGAAGAGTCTCAATAAAGAGATATCAATCTCCATGTAGAGACAGCCTTGAGCGCTTCGCGCTCATCGCGAGCAAGCTCGCTCCTACAGGGGTTTGCAGCGTACCTGTAGGAGCGAGCTTGCTCGCGATAGAAATTTCCCGGCCAACACGTCTCAGATCAGAGACAAAAATCCTAAAAGCCTTCTAATAAAAATAATAATACCCTTATAAATCAAACACCTAACCATATGGCACAAAACTCGCTATAGCCCCTCCCACACCCGCAACACCCTACAAAAATAACAATCCTGGAGAGACACACCATGAGTGTGATCATTGCCCTAGCAGCCCTCGCGCTGCTGATGTTGGCTGCTTACCGTGGCTACAGCGTTATCCTCTTTGCCCCCATCGCCGCCCTCGGCGCCGTCCTGCTCACCGACCCGTCCGCCGTGGCGCCCGCCTTCACCGGCGTGTTCATGGAGAAGATGGTCGGCTTCATCAAACTCTACTTCCCGGTGTTCCTGCTCGGCGCGGTGTTCGGCAAGCTGATCGAGCTGTCGGGCTTCTCCCGCTCCATCGTCGCGGCGGCCATCCGCCTGCTCGGCACCCGCCAGGCGATGCTGGTGATCGTGCTGGTCTGCGCCCTGCTGACCTACGGCGGCGTGTCGCTGTTCGTGGTGGTGTTCGCGGTCTACCCGTTCGCCGCGGAGATGTTCCGCCAGAGCAATATCCCCAAGCGCCTGATCCCGGCGACCATCGCCCTCGGCGCGTTCTCCTTCACCATGGACGCCCTGCCCGGCACCCCGCAGATCCAGAACATCATCCCCAGCACCTTCTTCAACACCACCGCCTGGGCTGCGCCCTGGCTTGGGGTGATCGGCACCGTCTTCGTGTTCTGCGCCGGCATGCTGTTTCTCCAGCGCCAGCGCAACAAGGCGCACAAAGCCGGTGAAGGCTACGGCAGCGACCTGCGCAACGAGCCGGAAACCGCCGCCGACATCCAGCTGCCCAACCCCTGGATCGCCCTGTCGCCGCTGCTGCTGGTGGGCCTGATGAACCTGCTGTTCACCCACTGGATTCCCCAGTGGTACGGCAAGACCCACAGCCTGGCCCTGGCCGGCATGGCCGCCCCGGTGCAGACCGACGTCGCCAAGCTCACCGCCATCTGGGCGGTCCAGGCCGCCTTGCTGGTGGGCATCATTATGGTCCTGGTGTTCGGCTTCTCGGCCATTCGCGGCAGGCTCGCCGAGGGCAGCAAGAGCGCGGTCAGCGGCGCCCTGCTGGCGGCGATGAACACCGCCTCGGAATACGGTTTCGGCGCGGTGATCGCCTCCTTGCCGGGTTTCCTGGTGCTGTCGGACTGGCTGAAAAGCATCCCCAACCCGCTGGTCAACGAAGCCATCACCGTGACCCTGCTGGCCGGCATCACCGGCTCCGCCTCGGGCGGCATGAGCATCGCCCTGGCGGCCATGTCGGAGACCTTCATCAGCGCCGCCCATGCCGCCAACATCCCGCTGGAAGTGCTGCACCGCGTGGCCGCCATGGCCAGCGGCGGCATGGACACCCTGCCGCACAACGGCGCGGTGATCACCCTGCTGGCGGTCACCGGGCTGACCCACCGCCAAGCCTACAAGGACATTTTCTGCATTACGCTGATCAAGACCCTGGCCGTCTTCGTCGTGATCGCCACTTTCTACGCCACCGGCATTGTGTGAGGTATTCATGAGCAATCTTGCGGGCAAGACCGCCCTCGTCACCGGCTCCACCAGCGGCATTGGCCTGGGGATCGCCCTGAGCCTGGCCAAGGCCGGCGCCAACCTGATCCTCAACGGCTTCGGCGATGCCTCGACGGTGCTCGCCGAGGTCGCGCGCCTCAATAAAGACCACGGCGGCAAGGTTGGCCATCACCCGGCCGACGTCAGCGACCCGGCGCAGATCGCCGACATGTTCGCCTACGCCGAGCGCGAGTTCGGCGGCGTCGACATCCTGGTCAACAACGCCGGCATTCAGCATGTGGCGGCGGTCGAGGAATTCCCGGTGGAGCGCTGGGACTCGATCATCGCCATCAACCTGTCGTCGGTGTTCCACAGCACCCGCCTGAGCCTGCCCGGCATGCGCGCCAAGGGCTGGGGGCGGATCGTCAACATCGCCTCGGTGCATGGCCAGGTCGGCTCGGTGGGCAAGGCCGCCTATGTGGCGGCCAAGCACGGGGTGATCGGCCTGACCAAGGTGGTCGGCCTGGAGACCGCCACCAGCAACGTCACCTGCAACGCCATCTGCCCGGGCTGGGTCCTGACCCCGCTGGTGCAAAAGCAAATCGACGACCGCATCGCCGCGGGGGTCGACCCGCAACAGGCGCAACACGACCTGCTGGCGGAAAAACAGCCGTCCCTGGAGTTCGTCACGCCTTCGCAGCTGGGCGAGTTGGTCCTATTCTTGTGCAGTGAGGCCGGCAGCCAGGTGCGTGGCGCGGCGTGGAATATCGATGGCGGCTGGCTGGCGCAGTAAGCCGTTGTAGCCGCTGCCGCAGGCTGCGATAAGACCCGAAGGGTCTTTCAGCGCCAGTGATATCGCCACGACCGTTCCGGTCGATCGCAGCCTGCGGCAGCGGCTACAGGGCGTTTGAAAATCGCTTTGTGTGCATTAGAAAAACAAGAGGCCACCCATGTCCGAATTACTCTGGCAACCCAGTGCCGAGCGCATCAGCAAGACCCGCATGGAAGCCTTCCGGCGCTTGATCAATCACCGTCACGACCTGGACCTCGACGGCTACCCCGCCCTGCACCAATGGAGCATCGAGCAGCGCGAAGCCTTCTGGCAGGCCATAGTCGACTTCTTCGATGTCGAGTTCCATGCGCCCCCCAGCGCGGTGCTGATCGAAGGCCGCGGCATGCCCGCCGCCCAGTGGTTTCCCGACGCCACCCTGAACTTCGCCGAACACCTGCTCAAACGGCGTGACGATGGCGTCGCGGTGGTGGCGATCAACGAGAACGGCCAGCGCGAACAGCTGACCTACAACCAGCTGGCGGCCCATGTCGCCGGCCTGCAACACAGCCTGCGGGCCGCCGGCGTCGGCCTTGGCGACCGGGTCGCGGCCTGCATGCCCAATACCTGGCAGACCCTGGTGGGCATGCTCGCCACCGCCAGCCTCGGGGCCGTCTGGTCCAGCTCCTCGCCAGACTTCGGCACCCAGGGGGTGATCGACCGTTTCGGCCAGATCGAACCCAAGGTGCTGATCACCTGCGCCGGCTACCGCTACGCCGGCAAACAGATCGACCAGACGGCCAAGGTCAACGAGATCCTCGAACGCCTGCCGTCCCTGCAACAGCTGATCATCGTGCCGTACGCGCGGCCCGAAGCCCGCGCCGAAGACTTTCGCACCTCGGCCAGCGTCGCGCTGTGGGACGACTTCTACCGCTCCGGCGGCGAGCCGGCGTTCGTCGCCGTGCCCTTCGCCCATCCGCTGTACATCCTCTATTCCAGCGGCACCACCGGCGTGCCCAAGTGCATCATCCACAGCACCGGCGGCGTGCTGTTGCAGCACCTCAAGGAGCACGGCCTGCACTCCGACCTGCGCGCCGGCGAAGTGCTGTTCTACTACACCACCTGCGGCTGGATGATGTGGAACTGGCTGGTCTCCGCCCTGGCGGTGGGCGCCACGGTGCTGCTGTACGACGGCTCGCCGTTCCACCCGGCGCCCGAACACTTGATCGACCTGATCGACCAGGAAGGCATCAGCGTTTTCGGCACCAGCCCCAAGTACCTGGTGGCCCTGGAAAAGGCCGGCATCCAGCCGCGCCAGAGCCATTCCCTGGCCAGCCTCAAGACCCTGCTCAGTACCGGCTCGCCGCTGTCGCCGCAAAGCTTCGACTACGTGTACCGCGCGTTCAAACAGGACCTGTGCCTGGCCTCCATGTCCGGCGGCACCGACATCATTTCCTGCTTCATCATCGGCAACCCGCTGTTGCCGGTGCACCGCGGCGAAATGCAAGGCAAGGGCCTGGGCATGGCGGTCGAGGTGTGGAACGACCAGGGCCAGGCGGTGGTCGGCGAAAAGGGCGAACTGGTCTGCACCCGGCATTTCCCGGCCATGCCCATCGGCCTGTGGCACGACCCGCGGCACGAGAAGCTGCGCGCCTCCTACTTCAGCCAGTTCCCCGGGGTCTGGGCCCAGGGCGACTACGCCGAGCAACTGGCCCATGGCAGCTGGCTGATTCACGGCCGCTCGGACGCCGTGCTCAACCCCGGCGGCGTGCGCATCGGCACCGCGGAGATCTACCGCCAGGTGGAGAAACTCGAGCAGGTCCTGGAAAGCCTGGCCATCGGTCAGCAATGGGACAACGACGTGCGGGTGGTGCTGTTCGTGCGCCTGCAGGACGGCGTGCAACTGGACGACGCCCTGCAGGAGCAGATCCGCCAGGTGATCCGCGCCAACACCACGCCACGCCATGTGCCGGCGAAGATCCTCGCGGTCAGCGACATCCCGCGGACCATCAGCGGCAAGATCGTCGAACTGGCGGTGCGCAACGTGGTGCACGGCCTGCCGGTGAAAAACACCGACGCCCTGGCCAACCCCGAGGCGCTGGAGCAGTTTCGCGATCGCCCCGAGTTGCGCGACTGATCGTTGCCCCTGTAGCCGCTGCCACAGGCTGCGCCCGGCACCGCAGGGGCCGCAAAACTTGGCGACGCGGTCCACCTGCTGGATCGGGAAAACCGCCCTTGCGCTGGCTACGCCGTCGATCGCAGCCTGCGGCAGCGGCTACAATGCCGGCGTGATGCACGCTCAGGACACCCCCGACATGAACGCCTCCCCCTCCGGCAGCGAAGCCGAAACCCTGATTGCCCGGCTGGACTGGGCCGCCACGCCGCTGGGCGCGGTCGACCACTGGCCGCAGAGCCTGCGCACCGCGGTGGACATCGTGATCCACTCGCCAATGCCGATGCTGCTGTTGTGGGGCGCGCAACTGACACAGATCTACAACGACGGTTTCGCCCTGCTGGCCGGCAACAAGCACCCTGGCGCCTTCGGCCAGTCGACCCACCTGACCTGGCCGGAACTCCAGGACTTCACCGCGCCGATCTACCAAGCCGTGCTGCAAGGCCAGGTGCGCACCTTCAGCGAAAAACCCTTCACCCTGCTGCGCCACGGCCGCGAGTCGGACGTCTGGCTGGACCTGACCTACAGCCCGATCCGCGACGAAAGCGGCGAAGTCGCCGGGATCCTGGTCACCAGCATCGAAACCAACGAGCGCCGGCGCATCGCCCTGGAACTGGAGCAGCGCTCGGCGGCCAGCCTCAAGGCCCAGCACGAAACCGAAGAGCGCCTGCAACTGGCGCTGGCGGCGACCGACGCGGTCGGCACCTGGGACTGGGACATCGGCGACGACCGCTTTATCGCCGACGCCCACTTCGCCCAGCTGCACAGCATCGACCCGGCCCAGGCCGGGCAACTGCCCATCAGCGACTACCTCAAAGGCGTGCACCCGGAAGACCGCGGCATGGTGGCGCGCAGCATCAAGCACTGCATCACCCACGGCACCGAATACGCCGAGGAATACCGCCTGCAACAGCCCGACGGGCAGATCCGCTGGGTCTTCGCCCGCGGGCGCTGCTACAAGGATCACCATGGCCGGCCGGTGCGCTTCCTCGGCGCCGCCCTGGACCTGACCGACCGCAAGCAGATGGAACAGGCGCTGCGCCAGAGCCAGACCGAATTGCAGTTGATCATCAACGCCATGCCGGTACTGATCGGCTACGTCGACCACGAAGAGCGCTTTCGCCTGAACAACAGCGCCTACCTCGACTGGTACGGCCTGACCCCGCAGGAGCTGTACGGGCGGACCATCCGCGAAGTGGTGGGGGACGAGATCTACGCCACCCGCGCCGACAAGATCGCCGCCGCCCTGGCCGGCAAACCCTGCAGCTTTGAAGCCAACTCGCCGCACCGCGACGGGCGCGCGCGGCACGCGCTGATGAAGTACCTGCCACGCTACGGCGCCGACGGCGCGATCAATGGTTTCTACATCTTCGTGATCGACGAGACCGAGCGCAAACAGACCGAGGAAGCCCTGCGCAACCTCAACGAAACCCTGGAAGAACGGGTGGCCGAGCGCACCCAGGCGCTGGCCGCCGCCAACCAGCGCCTGCAGAGCGAGATGTTCGAACGCGAACGCGCCGAAAACGCCCTGCGCCATGCACAGAAGATGGAAGCCGTGGGCCAGCTCACCGGCGGCATCGCCCACGACTTCAACAACATGCTCACCGGAATCATCGGCAGCCTGGAGCTGATGCAGCGCTACATCGACGCCGACCGCAGCGCGGAAATCGGCCGTTTCACCGAGGCCGCGATGTCCTCGGCCAAGCGCGCGGCCGCCCTCACCCACCGCCTGCTGGCGTTCTCCCGGCGCCAGTCGCTGGACCGCCGGCCGCTGGAACCGAACCAGCTGGTGCGTTCGCTGCAGGACCTGTTCAACCACACCAAGGGCGAGCATATCGAGCTGAAGATGAACCTGGGCGCCAACGTCTGGTCGATCAACAGCGACGCCAGCCAGCTGGAAAACGCCCTGCTCAACCTGGTGATCAACGCCCGCGACGCCATGCCCGACGGCGGCGTGCTGACCATCGAGACCGCCAACAGCTACCTCAACGGCAGCGACCTGGGCACCCTGGAACCGGTCAAGGCCGGCGACTACGTGATGCTCGGCGTCAGCGACAACGGCGCCGGCATGACCCCGCGAGTGCTGGCCAAGGCCTTCGACCCGTTCTTCACCACCAAGCCCATCGGCCAGGGCACGGGCCTGGGGCTGTCGATGATCTACGGCTTCGCCCAGCAATCCGGCGGCCACCTGACCATCAGCAGCGAACCGGGCCAGGGCACCTGCGTGCGCCTGTACCTGCCGCGCCTGTACAGCGGTGCCCAAACCGACAGCCCGGCACCGGCCAGCGTCGAAGCGCCGTACGCGGTGGCCGGCGAATCGGTGATGCTGGTGGAGGACGACCCGGCGGTGCGCATGCTGGTGCTCAACGTGCTGAGCGAACTGGGCTACAGCGCCTTCGAGGCCGAGGACGCCAAGAGCGCCTTGCCGTTGCTGGAGTCCGAGCGGCGCGTCGACCTGCTGGTGACCGACGTCGGCCTGCCGGGCATGAACGGCCGGCAGCTGGCGGAGATCGCCCGCCAGCAGCGGCCGCAACTCAAGGTGCTGTTCATGACCGGTTACGCGGAAAAGGCCGCCGAGCGCCAGGGCTTTCTCGACGCTGGCATGGACCTGATCGCCAAGCCGTTTTCCATCGAGGCGCTGGCCCAGAAGATTCGTCAGATGATCGGCCGGCAGGGCTGATTTCAGGCATAATCCGCCCCCGCCGTCCGCACCGTTTCAAGGTAACTTCCCCATGAAAGCCCAAGCCCGCCACATCCTGGTGAAAACCGCCGAAGAGGCCGAACAGCTCAAGCAGCGCATCGCCAAGGGCGAAGCCTTCGACGTGCTGGCGAAGAAATACTCCACCTGCCCCTCCGGCAAACGCGGCGGCGACCTGGGTGAAGTGCGGCCGGGGCAGATGGTCGGGGCCATCGACCAGGTGATCTTCAAAAAACCCCTGCGCACCGTGCACGGGCCGATCAAGAGCAAGTTCGGCTATCACCTGGTGCAGGTGTTCTACCGCGATTGACCGCGTCGCTCACCACGCTTCGACCACGCCCCTGTAGCCGCTGCCGAGCCTGCGAGGCTGCGATCGACGGCGCAGCCGGCGCAAGGGCGGTATCCCCAATTTTTCAGGTAGACCGCGTCGCCAGGTTTTGCGGCCCCTGCGGTGCCGATCGCAGCCTCGCAGCCTCGCAGGCTCGGCAGCGGCTACAGGGTTGCCTCAAGGTCTTGGGATCAACGCCCCCGGCACCTGGATCACCCGGCTCGCCAAGCGATGCCCGGCCTGCGCCGCCTGCTGCGGACTGCCGCCTTTCAAGCGACACGCCAGATACGCCGCACTGAACGAATCCCCCGCTGCAGTGGTGTCCACCACCTGCTCCACCCGCTGCGCCGGCACCTCGAACGACTCGCCGCCACAGCGGATCAGGCACGCTTCGGCGCCCCGCTTGAGCACCACTTCCGGGGTGTCCGCGTAGGCCGCCAATACCGCCTGGCTGTCGGCATAACCGAACAGCGCCTGCTCATCATCCACCGTCAACAGCGCCAGATCGACATAGGCCAGCGCCTCGCGATAAGCCGCCTGCGCCTGCTCCACCGAGGCCCAGAGCCGTGGCCGGTAGTTGTTGTCGAAGACGATCTGCGCCCCACGCTTGCGTGCTTCAACCAAGGTCTCGATCAGCTTCTTGCGCCCCAACTCGCCGAGCACCGCCAGGGTGATGCCGCTGAAATACAGCACCGCGTAGGTCGGCAACGCCGCGAGGATCGGCTCGGCCGCGGGGGTGGTGAAACAGTCGCGCACCGCCGCTTCGTTGCGCCAGTAAAGAAAGCGCCGCTCGCCCTTGGCGTCGGTCTGGATGCAGTACAACCCGGGCAAGCGCCCCGGCAGGCGCTGGACCATGCCCAGGCCGATGCCTTCCTCGGCCCAGCTCTGGCACATCGCATCGCTGAAACTGTCGTCACCGAGGGCGGTGACATAGTCGACATGGGCGCCCTCGCCCAATTCACGGGCCAGGTACACCGCGGTGTTCAAGGTGTCGCCGCCGAAGCTCTGTTGCAGGCTGCCGTCGGCGCGGTGTTGCAGTTCGATCATGCATTCGCCGATCAGGGCGATGCGTTTCCCGGTGGTGCAGGTGTTCATGGTGGGGTGTCTCTGAGAGTTTTTTGTTGTGAGAAAGAACGTCTTCGCGGGCAAGCCTCGCTCCTACAAGGTTGGTGTCGTTTGCCAAGGCGTGTACGCCTCATATCCGTAGGAGCGAGGCTTGCCCGCGATCACCTGCGCAGCAGGTGCCAGCCCCACCTTAGAAACAGGTCTCCATGCTCTCCAACACATCCAGCCGCTCATCCACCAGCAACCCGGTGCGCCACTTATCAAAGGTCAGACACGGGTGCGAAGTACCAAAAGCAATAATGTCCCCCACCCGCAACTCAACCCCCGGCGCCACGGTCATGAACGCATGCTGGTCCATCACCGCCGTGACCTTGCAGGCACTGACATCATAGCCCCTGGCCGGCAGCACGCCCGGCTTGTAGCGCAACAACGGCACCGGCAAGCCGGCGTCATAGGCCACATCGCGCTTGCCCAAGGCGATCACCGCGAACCCCGGCTCCGGCAGGGACTGCACATGGGCCCAGACTTCCAGCGCCGGACGCAGGCCTTCGTGCAGGTCGCTGCGCCGGTCGAGCACGCAGCACTGCGCCTCTTTATAGATGCCATGGTCGTGGGCCACGTAACTGCCGGGGCGCAGCACGCTGAGGAAACGCCCCTGGGCGTTCTGCGCCTCGAAGGACTCGGCGATCAGGTCATACCAGGCCGACCCCGAGGCAGTGATGATCGGCTTATCGATGGCGAACAACCCGTCGTCCTGCAACTGCACCGCCAGGCGCACCAGGGACCCGGCAAACTCACGGATGCCACTGACGGCGTGATCGCCATGGATCACTCCTTCGTAACCCTCGATGCCGCACAAGGCCAGGGCCGGTTGCGCCTGGATCGCCTGCGCCAGCGCCAGTACTTCCTGCTCGCTGCGGCAACCACAACGACCACCGACCACGCCGTACTCGATCATCACGTTCAGGCGCACCCCGCGCGCGGCGAAGAATTGCCCGAGGTCGGCGACGTTGTCCGGGTGATCGACCATGCAATAGAAGTCGAACGTCGGGTCGGCCAGCAGCTCGGCGATCAGCCCCATGTTCGGCGTGCCCACCAGCTGGTTGGCCATCAGCACCCGGCGCACACCGTGGGCATAGGCCGCGCGGGTCTGCACCGCGGTGGCCAGGGTGATGCCCCAGGCGCCCGCCTCCAGCTGCCGACGGAACAGCGCCGGGGTCATGCTGGTCTTGCCGTGGGGCGCCAGCTCGGCGCCGCTGTCGCTGACGAACTTCTGCATCCAGCGAATGTTGTGTTCCAGCGCCGCGCGGTGCAGCACCAGCGCCGGCAGGCTGACATCGCGCACCAGGCTGACACCCGGTTGGGCGGCGCCCTTTTCCACCGCGGCATTGATCAAGGCAGAAGGCATATTCGAACTCCTTACGGCGCAGCCACAGGGGCTGACATTAGTCGTTGATGCGACGGGCCAGGCGATTCGCGCTGTCGATCAGCACCCGGCGGTAGTCGGCGTAATTGTTCTGGGCATCGGCCCGTGGCGCGACGATGCACAGGGTGCAGATGCACACCCCGCGCTCGTCCCGCACCGGGGCGGCGAAGCAATGGGTAAAGGTGTCGGCCACGCTGTCGAAGGAAAAGAAACCGTCCTGCGTGGCCTGGCGGATTTCCTTGAGGAAGGTCGCCACAGGCAGGCGTTCCCCGTCGGGGAGCATGAAGTCGCGCTCGTCGATCAACTCGACGATCTGCTCATCGCTCAAATGCCCCAGCAACAGCCGCCCGGAAGCGGTCCAGGGAATCGGCGCGTTCTCGCCGATATTCGAGGAAATGCGGAAATGCCGCTCGCCCTCCTTCATCAGCGCCACCGTGTATTTGCGCCCGTTGAGCAGGCACATCTGTGCGGTCTCGCGGGTCTGGCTGACGATCTCCTGCAAGGCCGAGTCGGCCTCGCGGGTCAGGTCGAAATGGCGCAGATGGGCCTGCCCAAGAAAGTACAGCTGACGCCCCAGGTACACATGCCCATCCTGGCCCACCGGCTCCAGAACCCGCCGCTCCAGCAGGGACGCCACCAGCTCGTACACCGTGGACTTGGGGCTGCCGATCCCCTTGGCGATATCGTTGGGCCGCAACGGCTGGCCGATCTCCTTGAGGAAATCGAGAATATCGAACGCCCGGTCCAACCCCTTGGCCCGGCGCTTGATGGTGTCTTCGGTCATGTCTGTGCCTTTTGCAAAAAACTGCGAAATTTCCGGCGCCCCAAAACCCCGGCATTGCCCCTATCCCCGTAGCCGCTGCCGAGCCCGCGAGGCTGCGATCGACCGCAACGCGGGCGCAAGCTCTTGAAATCGTCGCGCCCCCTGCGGGGTCGATCGCAGCCTCGCCAAAGCTCGGCAGCGGCTACAACGAACCCGCCCCTGTAGGAGCGAGCTTGCTCGCGATCAGCGGCCTACAGCCCTACTTCTTCTTGTAAGCCACACAATCGATCTCAACCTTGCAATCCACCATCATGCTGGCCTGCACACAGGCCCGCGCCGGCGCATGCTCCGGCTTGAAATACTCACCGAACACCTTGTTGAAACTCCAGAAATCCCGCGGATCCTCCAGCCACACCCCAACCCGCACCACATCCTCCAGCCCGTACCCCGCCTCCTCCAGAATCGCCACCACATTGCGCATCGTCTGATGCGTCTGCTCAACGATCCCGCCATGAATAATTTCGCCATCCAGTGCCGGCACCTGGCCAGACACATACAACCAACCATCGGCCTCAACGGCACGAGCGAAAGGACGGGGTTGGCCACCGCCGGCGGTACTGCCGGTGCCGTAGCGAGTGATGCTCATGGGTGTTTCTCCTGATTGAAAAATGAATGGGTTGAAAACCTGGATTCTTAAGAAGCCAGACCAAACGTAGCACCTAAGCTTCCGACAGCTATTGCTCGACGACTGCGCCTTGCCATATGTAATTCATCCTGGAATGCCACTGCGCATTGGTACTGCCGATCCCCACCATCAATGACCACGTTTGAACACAGCATTCCGCTTGCTATCCACTACTTGAATGGCACTCACAGAAGAAGCCAACGACGCCACGAGCAAAACATCCGCTTTAAACAAGGGAGACTGTGATGCATAACAAACATTTCAAGGGCGGCAAAATTCCACTACAACGGAAAAATGTATTAAATAGCGGAATTAATGGCGTGAAGTGTGCCATGGGGTGGGGTCGGATGACAGGGGGATGGGGAAATTGATGAGGTTTGATCTGGGCGATGGTATAGCAGAGAAGAATGGGAGTCGGTGATACGGAAAAGCTACGATCAACGAAGGAAAAGGCTTAAATGAGGCATGACGTGACACTAATGAGTCAGTTCAGAAAGCCCCAGTAAAGCAACGCCATCAATCCAGAATTGAGCATCAACTGCGCAACAATACTCTCCAAAGCATACCGTATCGCGCCTTGATAACTGTATATACATACAGTATAATTTCCTATACTTTTTCTTTATCCATCTGACCTAAGTCTACAGAGCAAACTCCGAACCTTAGGCTATGATCCAAACGAGACTCTACGGAGGCAACATGCTAGGAAAGCCAACAAAAGTCTTGCTAACACTAACAGCCATTGCACCATTGTCTGTTTCATTAGCTTATATTTTCGCCACTCGCGACCATGATTGGTTAATGGCTATTTGGGCTATTTGTTGCTGCATTATATTAGGAATAATTTCAAGCTGGATTATAAGTTCAGCCTCTACTAAATTTGAACAACTACCGATAATAATAAAAAAGGCAAAAAGCGCTGACAAAGAGGTAGTTGGATTTTTTATCGCCTATGCTTTACCTCTAATTTTCAAAGGCCAAACTCATGTAGATATTGGAGCTTGGGTACTAGCCTGCTTAATGTTGATATTCGTACTTTGGACCACACATGCACTACAGGTAAATCCAGTCTTAGGACTATTAGGATTTCATTTTTATGAAATTGAAACTCAAGAGGGTATAACCTACCTACTAATCAGCAAACGGGCCATCAACAACGTCACAAGCATCAGAAAAGTTGTTCAATTAAGTGAGTATGGAATACTTGAAGCAGACATAAAGGATAAAACATGAATCTCTTCGCACTTACAGATGTTGCCGGTTCAAGAATAATTAGATTTCCGCTTTCAGCAGAATTGAGAGAGGAAATTTCCGCAATCTTTGAAACTCAAGGTGATGCATTTTTCGAGGGGGTCGATACAGTTGTACCATTCGATGGTCGTTATACTCCTGAAGAAGGCGAACTATTAGCAATTAACGACTTCATCGATATTGACGGATTATCAAATGCCATCGCAAGCCCTTTATCGATAGACCAATACAACCCAGGAACTCATAGCCTAGACTCAGTAAAGGCCATTTTTATGGGGCACCCAAGTAACCAATTACAGATACTAATTCAACTTTTTGAAAGAAGAAGACTCATTGCACGAAGTGGGCTAGCAATGTTTTTTGCAGGTAATCAATTTCAAAAAATGACTGACTCCGGCCTATCTCTAGACACAAAACTGCTTGCTGTAATTGATAATGGCACACTAAAATTTCAGAGTTTTCACTTTACCCGAAGAGTCTTCGATCTTAGCGAATATTTTAAAGAAGCCACAAACGAGGAGGTTACTAGCTTCGCTAGGCATGAAAAGCTCTCAGTGGCAAATGTAGATGATTTCCTGGAGTCCGCAGGACCGCAGGTACGTAAGAAAATATCTCTAATTAGGCAGTCTGCTGTTTTGGAAAACTATTCCGTTCAAGACATCATCGCAGTAGCCTCTACATTTCAGTTCCCCATCAACCTTAGTGAAGATGGTAAAATTGAGATCCCAACAAACCGCACAGAACTCCGAAAATTATTGCGCTTCCTAGATGAAGACTATTATGAGTCGCCGCTATCTAGAACACATTTCATATCAAATTCAAAGAGAATTGCTGACTAGTGATCACGGGGCAGTCGAAGTTATTTTCAACTGCCCTTCCCCCACATCTCTTATTAACACCAAACAATCCCCCCCCAAAAAAAATAAGCTCACTATCACTCCTTCCAAACTCCTCACGCAACGTAGGTTTTTTCTGATAATACGACTCATCTCACATATATATTGCCTTCATAACCCTGAGCTTCTACAGTCTTTATGTCCCTGCTAGTCAGCGACCGGATTTGGCCGTCCGAATCTCCATGAGCACACCCTAAAATTCCTTCATGGAGCGTCACCGTTATGGATTTCCAACCTCTCACCTCCTCCAACACCACCGACCACCCCGTCGCCTTTATCAACCCTCAAGCCCCCTTGCTTGACCTGCTGACCTACGCCGGCCTGCGCATCCGCGCTGCCCGGGACATGCTGGACAGCGTGTCCGGCATGACCAGCCGCAACGCCGACGACCTCGACCTGATGCGCTTCTCCAGCGTGGCAACCTTGTTGTTGCAGGACGGATGCGATGTGTTGCACGTGGTTGAACAACGGGCGATGGAGTTGCCAGAGCCTTAACCGAACCGCCTTGGCTCTTGCTCTTGCTCTTGCTGTGCTTTGGCTTTGGCCTTTGATCCACCCGCCCCATCGGGAGGCCGAGTGGAGGCGTTCATCAGGGGGATGGCGCGCAGCGCCCCTCGACGCAGTCGAGGACATCGTATGGAGGTCGAAGCGAAGCCGACCGGAGTCGATGCCCCCTGATGGACGCCGGAGCGAAGGCCGTACGCCAGGGGCGAGACCTTTTGGTTACTTTTGGCTGGGCCGGCATTCCGGGCGTTTGCCAAAAGTGACCCGCCGTAAGGGCGGAACCATAAGCGGCCGTGACCGCAGGAATGGATATGTACCCCGTCCAAAAAATGCAGCGCCAGCACAGACGCCATCGCGGGCAAGCCTGAACTGGGCCTCGCTCCTACAGAAGCTTGTAAAAAGTGACCCGCCGTAAGGGCGAAACCATAAGCCGCCGTGACCGCAGCAATGGATATGTCGTGTTTGATCTTTGTCTGGGCGACCAACCTGCTGTGTTGCAGGCAATAGGACTCGTTGCCCGTTTCGACGATGTGGCAGTGGTGTGTCAGCCGATCCAGCAACGCCATGGTCATCTTGGCGCCACCAAATACGCTCGACCATTCCGAGAAGCTGAGGTTGATCGTGATGACCACGCTTTTGTTAAGGCTGCACGCCTAATGTGAATCCACCTGCGGCCGATAGTCTGGAAGGACCACCAGTATCGACGTCTTATTTCAGGGTTATCAATGGAAATTCCATACAGCGTCAGGCTTTCATTTTTTGATTTCTGGAAGGGGCTCTTCAAAGGCACGCTTTTCATCCAGAAACGTTTGCGAGGGCATTTGAAGGAGCAGCAGAAGAACTGGCCAAAGAAGCAACAATACAGCCAAGGATATTTCTATCAGGGCTTGGAAGAACTGGGAATCACAGGCCTGAAGCCTACGGGCTTTCGGTTCAAGCAATACGCCATCGATGAAGAATTGAAGGGCGCTGACGTACTGGACATCGGCAGCAACTGCGGTTTTGTCTCAGCTTATTGTTCGCGACTGGCAAAATCCGTGACAGCCGTCGAACTCAACCCTTTTCTCAATAAAGTGGCAAAGGATACCGCGCGTTATTTGAAGCGCGACAATATAGAGTTTATAGAAAGCGATTTTTCGGTATTTGCCACAGATAAAAAATTTGATGTGGTGCTGTCGTTTTCCAATCATCACACCATTGATGGCAACCTCAATATGGGGTTTGAAAACTACATGAAGCGCCTGGTGTCGTTTCTAAAGCCGGGTGGCTACCTACTGTTTGAAAGCCACAATGTTTTCGGGCCAGGTGCTGGCAACGTAGGCGATGACGGTGATATGGACGAAAAAATCAAAATAATGAACACCTATTTCGCCATAGAACGCTATCGAATGGTCAACTGTTACATGCGACACATGGTCGATGATGTCGATAAGCTCTTCATTGTTGCGCGGCTCGTGGACAATCCTCCGAAGACGGAATTCCGTCTTGAACAAGCAATCCGTCGTTATCATTATTGACCCTGTATTCGATTCTTTGGCTACCTATGACACCGTCCAAAAAACGGCAGCGCCAGCACGGACGCTATCGCGAGCCAGCTCGCTCCTACAGGTCGGTGTCATGCAAAGAAACAGTCGTTCAAGTCGTGGATCAGGTTTGGCAGGCGCAAGCGCCTGATCGCAGCCTGCGGCAGCGGCTACAGAGTTCGCGGTATTACCGATAGGCGTGAACGAATCTGCTACCCATGCGCGTGAACTCGGCAGGGTTGTTAGCCCTGACTGCAACCAAAGCGACTCACCGTTGAATAACAAGCGCTAGGTATCGCCCCCTCCCCACTCATTATTGCAATCCCCACAACAGCTCATTGCAAAAGATAGCTAGCTAACTATCAAGACTTCTTATTACCCTCCGATCTCCAGCCAAATACTGTCCGCGGGGCTCTAGCCTGCCTATGCGGACAGCATCGATTACTGATGAGGTCACCCATGGAACCAGGCAGTTATCAATTGAGCATGAGCGTGCTCATGACGCCCGACAAAGCCAATTTCTCCGGCAACGTGCACGGCGGCGCCCTGCTGAAGCTGCTCGACGAGGTGGCCTTCGCCTGTGCCAAGCGCTATGCCGGGCGCTATGTGGTCACGCTGTCGGTGGATCAGGTGATCTTCAAGGAGCCGATCCATGTCGGCGAATTGGTGACCTTCCTCGCCTCGGTCAATTACACCGGGCGCACCTCGATGGAGGTCGGGGTCAAGGTGATGACCGAGAACATCCACGAACGCACGGTGCGCCACACCAACAGTTGCTACTTCACCATGGTCGCCGTCGACCCCGACGGGCGCCCGCACCCGGTGCGCGCCTTCGTGCCGGAAACCGCCACCGAACAACGCCGCTACGCCCAGGGTTTGCTGCGCAAACAGCAGCGCCAGGAGCTGCAGGAGCGCTATCGGCAGATCCGCAACTCGGATTGAGCCCGCCCTGCCCGCCTGAACCCATGTCTTGCGATTTGCCCAAGGAACGACCATGAAGATATCGCTGCTCAGTCGCTACGCGACCCTGATCCTTTGCCTTGCCCTTACCTTGTTCGGCCTGTTGTTCTGGCCCGCCAGCCTCTGGGGCCAGGGGCTGATCGTGCTGGCCGGGGTGCTCAGCCTGGTCGGCCTCAACGACCTGCTGCAAAGCCACCATGCGGTGCGCCGCAACTATCCGATCATCGGCAATATCCGCTACCTGATCGAGTCGATTCGCCCGGAGATCCGCCAGTACCTGCTGGAAGGCGACGACGAGAAGCTGCCCTTCTCCCGCTCGCAGCGTTCGATGGTCTACGCCCGCGCCAAGAACCAGCCCGCGGAGAAGGCCTTTGGCACCCTGGCCGACGTCTATCAGCCCGGCTTCGAATTCATCAGCCACTCCATGGTCCCGGGCGATGCCTGCGACCCCAGCCAGTTCCGCGTGGTGGTGGGCGGGCCGGACTGTCTGCAGCCCTACAGCGCCTCGGTGTTCAACATCTCGGCCATGAGCTTCGGCGCGCTGAGCGCCAACGCCATCCGCGCCCTGAACAAAGGCGCCAGGCTCGGTGGCTTCGCCCACGACACCGGGGAAGGCAGCATCAGCCCCTATCACCAGGAATTCGCCGGCGACCTGATCTGGGAAATCGGCAGCGGCTACTTCGGTTGCCGCACCCTGGACGGCCGTTTCGATGCCCAGCGCTTCTCCGAGCAGGCCAGCCATCCGCAGGTGAAGATGATCGAGATCAAGCTCAGCCAGGGCGCCAAGCCGGGGCATGGCGGCATCCTGCCCAAGCACAAGGTCACCGCCGAAATCGCCAAGACCCGTGGCGTGCAGATGGGCCATGACTGCGTGTCGCCGGCGCGGCACTCGGAGTTCAGCACGCCCATGCAACTGCTGGAATTCATCGTCAAGCTGCGCAACCTGTCCGGTGGCAAGCCGGTGGGCTTCAAGTTCTGCGTGGGTCATCCCTGGGAGTTCATGGCCATCGTCAAGGCCATGCTCGAGACCGGCATCCAGCCGGACTTTATCGTGGTCGACGGCAAGGAAGGCGGCACCGGCGCCGCGCCTCGCGAGTTCACCGACAACATCGGCATGCCCATGCGCGAGGGCCTGCTGTTCGTGCATAACACCCTGGTCGGCGCCGGCCTGCGTTCGCAGATCAAGCTGGGCGCCAGCGGCAAGGTGGTCAGTGCCTTCGACATCGCCAGCGTGCTGACCATCGGCGCCGACTGGGTCAACGCCGCGCGCGGTTTCATGTTCGCCATCGGCTGCATCCAGTCGCAAAGCTGCCACACCAACAAATGCCCCACCGGCGTCGCCACCCAGGACCCGCTGCGCCAGAAAGCGCTGCAGGTCACGGACAAGGCCGAGCGGGTGCACAACTTCCATCGCAACACCCTGGTCGCCCTCGGCGAGATGCTCAGCGCCGCCGGCCTCGACCACCCGGCGCAGTTGCAGGCCAAGCACCTGGTACGGCGCCTGACCACCACCGAGGTCCGGCTGTTCTCGCAGATCCACGTGTTCCTCGAACCCGGCGAGCTGCTGCAACGCCCCATCAGTTCGGAGTTCTACGCGCGCATGTGGAACATGGCCCAACCCCACAGCTTCGCGCCACTGGCCGTGGCCGCGCCGTCCAGGGCCGAGCGGCTGACGCCGGCTTAGTTTTTTGCATGACGAAGTGGCCGTTCGCGCTGGATGACGGGTACAAAGTCCAGGGTTGAGGGGCGGCCACCGACGCCAGTGCACTCCAGAAGCCGGATCGTGCCGGGCGCAAGCGCCCGATCGCAGCCTGCGGCAGCGGCTAGATTGCGCACAGCCTGGGCGGCGTCTTGAAGCTCTCCTGGCCGGCTAACGCTTCCTGGCTTGCTGATAGACACTCCCCCGCTCCCGCTTGCCCACAGCAATGACCGTCACCACCAACACCTCATCCACCACCCGATACACCAGACGGTAGCCAGCCGTGCGCAGTTTGATTTTGTAGGCATTGCCCAAACCGCTCAGGCGATCGGCCGGGACATGGGGGTTGACGAGGCGTTCCTGCAGCTTCTTCTTGAATTGCTCTTTCAGCGTGGGACCCAGCTTTTGCCATTCCTTCCAGGCTTTCTCGGAGAACTCCAGCTCATAAGTCATCGAGCGAAACCCTGACGGTCGGGTCGTTCTCTCGCTCACGGCACAAGGCGAGCAGTTCCATGTCTTCCAGGCGCTCCATCATGGCTTCGTATTCCTTGGCCGGAACGCAGTAAAACGCCGGTTCGTTGCGATTGAGAATGGCCACGGAGGAGCCGCCACCGGCCGCAACAGTGCCCATGGGGTTTTTCTTGAGTTCGGAAATGCTCGCAACGACGTTGGACAGAAGGACATGGGTCATGGAGTGCTCTCATGAGTGCTGTTAAGAGCACTCAAAATAGCACCTTTGTGCAGACAAGTACCTTGAGAGCAGACCAGAAGTATCAGAAGAAAGCGCTAGCGAAAAAACTCCCCGGGCGTGGCGTCGAACTGCTGGCGGAACGCCGCGATGAACGCCGAGGTCGAGTCGTAGCCGCAGGCCAGCGCCACGTCCGTCACCCGCTCGCCGTTCTCCAGGGGCGTGAGGGCGCCCAGCAGGCGCAAGCGCTGGCGCCAGGCGCGGAAGGTCAGGCCGGTGTCCCGCAGGAACAGGCGGCTCAGGGTTTTCTCCGTCACCCCCAGTTTCTCGCTCCACTGCCCCAGGGTGGTCGGCTGGTCCGGGTGCGCTTGCAGGCTGCGGTAGATCTGCCGCAGGCGCGGGTCCTGGGGCAACGGCAGCATCAAGTCCAGTTGCGGCGCGGCGGCCAGTTGATCCAGCAGGACCTGGGCCAGACGCCCGTCGGCGCCATCTTCGGCGTATTCCACCGGCAGCTCGCTGAAGGCGCGGATCAATTCGCGCAGCAGGCTGCTCACCGCCAGCACCTGGCAGGTTTCGCCGGCCCAGGCGGTGACACGGCAATCCAGGTACAGGCTGCGCATTTCAGTACGCGGCGAGCTGAACACCTTGTGCGGCATGCCAGCGGGAATCCACACTGCCCGCTGCGGCGGGGCGATGAAACGCCCGGCGCTGGTCTGCACTTCCAGCACGCCCTGGATGGCGTAGGACAATTGCACCCAGGGGTGGCTGTGGCGCCGGGTCAGCGCCCGGTTAGGCAGGGATTCGGTGCGCCCGTACACCGGTCGAGGCAAGCTCGGCAGACCGGGAATACTGCGGCGGACGATCTTTTCATGTCCTTTAGGCGGCATTTACTGGCTCATTGGCGTTAGTCGGCAGTCCATCATCACGTTAGAGTCGGCCAACCGCTCTGGCAACCCTTGGATGGTCCCATTATGAGTCGCTCACGTCTTTTGCCCGACAATTTCACCCTGACCCTGATCGGCGTGGTGCTGCTGGCCAGCTTCCTGCCCGCCAGCGGCCAGGTGGCGCTAGGCTTCGGCTGGCTGACCAACGCCGCCATCGCCCTGCTGTTCTTCCTCCACGGCGCCAAGCTGTCGCGCGAGGCGATCATCGCCGGGGCCGGCCACTGGCGCCTGCACCTGCTGATCTTCAGCCTGACCTTCGTGCTGTTCCCGCTGCTGGGCCTGGCGCTCAAGCCGCTGCTGTCGCCGCTGATCGGTAACGAGCTGTACCTGGGCATGCTCTACCTCTGCGCCCTGCCCGCCACCGTGCAGTCGGCGATTGCCTTCACTTCGCTGGCACGGGGCAACGTGCCGGCGGCGATCTGCAGCGCCGCGGCGTCCAGCCTGTTCGGGATTTTCCTCACGCCGCTGCTGGTGACCCTGCTGCTGAATGTACACGGCGATGCCGGCTCGACCGTGGATGCCATCGTCAAGATCAGCGTGCAATTGCTGCTGCCCTTCATCGCCGGGCAGATCGCCCGCCGCTGGATCGGCGCCTGGGTCGGGCGCAACAAGAACTGGCTGAAATTCGTCGACCAGGGCTCGATCCTGCTGGTGGTCTACGGCGCCTTCAGCGAGGCGGTGAACGAAGGCATCTGGCACCAGATTCCGTTGTGGAACCTGGGCGGGCTGGTCTTGGCCTGCTGCGTGCTGCTGGCCTTGGCGCTGCTGGCCTCCAGCCTGCTGAGCAAGCTGTTCGGCTTCAACCAGGAAGACCGCATTACCATCCTCTTCTGCGGTTCGAAGAAAAGCCTGGCCACCGGCGTGCCCATGGCCCAGGTGCTGTTCGCCGGCAGCACCATGGGCGTGCTGATCCTGCCGCTGATGCTGTTCCACCAGATCCAGCTGATGGTCTGCGCGGTGCTGGCCCAGCGTTACGCGAAACGCCCGGAATCGATCCCGGAGCTGATGGCCCAAGTCGATCCCTGAGTGCGGCTCCTGAACTGCATGTCGCCTTTGTAGGAGCGAGCTTGCTCGCGATAAATCGTCAACGAAAACGCGCTGCGCCTGACCGCCTCAGCTTCGCTGATCGCAAGCCATCGAGGGTCGAGCGGCTCCTCCTACAGATCCCTGTGACGGCGGTCAGTTGTATTTCTGACCGCCTTTCCACGGCGCGTATTCCACCAGCACACTGCCCCGCGCCAGCCCCTTGTCATCCACCTTGAAGCCAGGCATCTGCCGCAGGTTCAGCTGCTTGCACTGCGCAGTCAGGCGCGCCTGCAGGTTGCTGTCCAGCTTGAAAGCGTCCCGCCGCTCGGCAACCGGATCGAGGTTGACCAGGCACTCCTGCACCTGCCCCTGGGCATTGGCGACAAAGCGCACATGGGCCTTGCCAATGCTGTCGACGGGCTGCTTGCCCAGGGCCTGGGTCCAGAAGAAGCGGCTTTGCGCATAAGCCTGGACCGTCCGCGCTCGCCACTGACGCTCAGATTCGGGCTCGTCGAGGGGCGGAAATACCAGCGGCGCGACTATCACCATCTCCTCCTCGGTTCCGTACATTTCGACCGGCACCTTGGGAAACAGGCTGTCCCAGCACACTTGCCTGGCCAGGCTTTCCAGGGCCGGGACCGGCGCCAGATGGGCGTTGGGCTGGATCTCGCAACTGCGCAGCTCGTTCTGGCGATCGATCTTCACCACCAGATCCACTGTCCCTACCAACGCCTGGCTGTTGGCGGCAAAGGCATTGCGCACCATCAAGGCCCTGAACTGATCGCTGAAGGCCCGGGCGTTCTGCTGTAGCGATGCTTCTGCCGTGGTCTGAAGGGCCGGCGCGGTGCTTTTTGGCGTCTGGCAACCGGCCAGGGACAACAGGCTGGCCAGGATCAACGGTAGCGCCATCCGGGATGCGATAACGCGCGATGGACTGGACGACAGGCTCAATTCCATTTGTTCGAAACTCTCAGCTGAACAGGCAAGTAGCGTGGGGACACAAGACTCAGTGCGTTACGTCACTAACGATTGAAGCGCGCACTATTTAGTACTCAGCTCAGCAACCATCGTCGATCACTATGTCGATCGGACGACGCCGATCTACAGGAATATCAAGCGGTTGCTCCGTCAAAGCGTGAGGATTTTTGCTTTTGTCTGGGCCAACAAGAAGATGGCATAATGCCACTTATTTTCCGATCAGTGATCCTACATGGAAGTTTTTATGCGTTCCCCACTCGTACCTTGTGCTGCATCAACAAAAGAGATGACTCAATGAGCGCTGTACAAGGTCGTCTTCTCGAACACTTCCTGCCGTTACGAGAAGCAGAAGAAAAACTGCTCGCACGCTGCACCTTGGGCCAACTCACCCGGCTCGATAAAAACACCCCGATCGAAGCGACAAAGCAAAACAGCATTCGTGCTAAGTTCCTGCGCTTCTTGATTCTGGGTGGGGACCATAACGTCAAGATTCACGAAAGTGGCATTTTGCTGAGTGGGGCCTGCATTGAAGGAGTTCTTAATCTAAAGTCGGCGACTATAGCCAGCAACTTAAAACTCCGTAACTGTCGATTCGCAGAAAAAATTCTACTGGCAAACGCACGAGTACGAGGTCTTATCGACCTGTCTCACAGCGCGCTACGTGGTTTCTCTGCGACGCTGCTTTCGATTGATGGAATATTGTGTTTCGACAAAGTGGTCTCCTCCGAAACCATCAACCTGCGAGATTCAAGAATTGGTGGATCACTGCTATGCAGAGGTAGCCAGCTCAATGGTCCCGACGGAATCGCCTTCACCGCAGATCGGGCGATAATCGAGGGCAGTGTGCGTTTACAAGACGATTTCCAGGCTATCGGTGAAGTTCGATTCTGCGGGGCAACCCTCAACAATCAGCTAATCATCCAGAACAGCTATTTCCGCTGTATGGATCGGATAACCTTAAACATCACCGACTCCACCACCAGAGGTGGTGTATTCCTGTCTCCAGGCTTTAAATCAGAGGGTACCGTTCGTCTTACCAATGCTCGTATCGCAGGAACCTTGAGCCTCACGGGGGCTAGCCTGCAAGGAAAAAAAGGAGCCTCGTTATCAGCAAGAAATCTCCAGGTCGAGCAAGAATTGCGCCTCACAAAACTGGAGACACCACTGGACTGGGTGATTCTTACCGATGCTAATGTCAAAACTCTGAATGACTCTCCCGACTCCTGGGGCGATCGCCTGTATCTAAGCAGGTTTACCTACAACAATTTGTTAACGAGCAGACCACTGACAGCACGGGATCGCATCCAGTGGCTCGATAAACAGAACCCAAGAGATGCAGGAACCGACGAAAAAAAGGGAGTAGCCAGTCAGTTCAAGAAACAACCCTGGCAACAGATACAGAAAGTGTTTGAGGAGATGGGGCGTACGGAGGAAGCCAACCAACTCGGCATGGAACTTGAACGTCGATTGCACAAGGCTGGCCTAGCCGGTCGTTCGACCATAGGCCCCCACCCTACGTTGGTGCATCATCTGTACGGTATTCTGCTCGGCTTCGGTTACAAGCCAATGCGCCTGGTTCTGTTCTTCTTTTTAACCTGGTTATCTTGGGCGGCCTTTTATTGGTATGTGGCCTTGGAGCAAGCGGTCTTCGCCCCGAGCGACCCCGTGGTTTTTCAACACGACGACTATCTCACCTGCCAGCCCGAACATAAGGCCGCCTGGGCCAGGCGTTTTCCTTCAAAGCCCGAACCCCAGCCCGAAAAACCCGAGGGCGCCGGCAATTGGTACACCTGCGAGGTGCTTCGCGGTGAGTACACCGGGTTCAGCCCATTGGGATATTCGCTGGATATCCTGCTGCCACTGATTGACCTGCAACAGGAAAAGTCGTGGGGGCCGATGACGCCTACCCCCAAGAAGGACCCGCTGGAAGAGTTCGACAACTTTACCTGGGGGCACGTGACACGCTTGCTGGCATGGATCCAGACCCTTATCGGCTGGGGCATCAGCCTGGTACTGGTAGGCATGGCATCCGGACTGATACGCAAAAGAAACAATGAATAATGAGCCGCCAGGCCACACAATGCCCCGCTGTCTCGAACATTGAATGGACCCAACAAGGAAGCTTCACATGAGCGCCATCGGCAACTTTCTCTGGTTTATCCTCGGCGGCATTTTCATGGGCCTGTGCTGGTGGCTGTGGGGCATCCTGGCCTTTATCAGCATCGTCGGCATTCCCTGGGGCCGGGCCTGTTTCGTGATCGGCGCGTTCTCGTTCTTTCCGTTCGGCAAGGAAGCGATCAGCCGTCGCGAGCTGAACAACAAGGACGATATCGGTACCGGCGGCCTGGGGGTGATCGGCAACGTGATCTGGTTCGTGTTCGGCGGGATCTGGCTGGCGCTGGGGCATCTGATGTCGGCGCTGCTATGCTTTATCACCGTGATCGGCATTCCCTTCGGCATCCAGCACCTGAAACTGGCGGGCATCGCCCTGGCGCCGATCGGCAAGACCATCGTGAGCAAGGATGTCGTGGCCGCCGCGCGGCAGTTCAATGCCCAGGAGACTGCGTTGAAACAGCGGTAACCGAGCGATTTCGAAACCCCGGGAGGGTAGAGGTTCCCGGCCCGTTACGATCCCTGCTTTCCCCATCGGGCCAGTCGCTTGCCTGCCCCTCACGCCCAGAGCCTGCAATGTTCAAGACCATTGAAGCGCAAGTGCTGAACCAGACCACTACACCTGCTTTCAGAAAGGAGTTCGTCCAACATGACTTCGAGCGCTTGCGCAGTTTTTGCCTGTTTGTCTATATCGCCAGCATCGGCATCTGGCTGACCGTCAATCTGACCGTCAGTTTTCGCGACGGCCAGGGGTTCACGCTCCAATCAGGGCTGCTGCTGGCGACGCTGAGCGTTCTTACCCTCCTGCTGGCTATCGCTCGCCAGGCCCGGCACTTCCAGTGGATCAACCTGAGCTTCGTCCTGGTCCTCACCCTGGCGCTGCGCCTGGTGATCACGCAGTTGCCCACGGACTTCCAGTACGGATGGCTGATCCTCGCCGCATCCAACATGCTCTACAGCGCCTCGGCACTGCCCTTGAGTCGCCGGTCGTTCTTCATCTGCGTGCTGATCACCTGGAGCATCCTCAATCCGTTTTACCTGACCGAAATCTCGATATTCGATTCCAGGGCCCCCCTGACGCTGCTCTATACGACGTTTCTGACCTCGTTGATCTACTACAGCTTTCTGCGCCTGCGCCAGGCCAAGCTGCACAACTACATCATGTCCAAGCTGCTGCTGGAGCAGGCCTACAACGATACGTTGACCGGTATCCCCAACCGGCGTTCGTTCATGGCCCAGGCCAGCGAGCGCCTGGAAACCCTGCCACGGCGGCACGACCACTACCTGGCGATGATCGATGTCGACAACTTCAAGACAGTCAACGATGTGTACGGCCACGATATCGGCGACGAAGTGCTCAAGCGTGTGGCCGCGGATATCAAGGCGGTCATGGCCGACTTCGACTATGCGCGCCTGGGGGGCGAGGAGTTCGCCATCTACCTGTCCGGGGTGCATCGTGACGACGTCGAGCAATTGGCCGCCAGCCTGTGCCGGACAGTACGCGAAGCACCGGGCCGGCACCCGGTGACCATCAGCATCGGCCTGGCCCGGGTGGAGGACAGCGACAGCCTGAACCAGGCGCTGGTCAAGGCCGACCGGGCGCTGTATCGGTCAAAACATACGGGGAAGGATCGTTATACCTTTCATCAGTGACGGCTGCGCAGCACGGCCTGCGGCAATGCACCAGCGCGACCACCGGGTCAAATAAGATAGACTGCCGTCCTATCTTGTTCAGGCACTTGCGCCATGCCCGCAGAGCACGTCCCCAAACCCTACACCCTCCTGGCGATCGACGACGACCCGCAGTCGTTGATCGTGCTCTCCAATACCCTGACGACCGAATACGAAGTGCTGCTGGCGAAGAACAGCGAGCGTGGCCTGGAACTGGCGCGCAGCGCCAGCCCCGACCTGATCATCCTCGACATCCTGATGCCCGAGATGGACGGTTTCCAGGTTCTCAGCGAACTCAAGAGCCACCCGGCGACCGCGGCCATTCCGGTGATTTTCCTGACCTCGCGCAGCAGCGTCGAAGACGAGCGCCTGGGCCTGCTGCTCGGCGCCGCCGACTACATCGCCAAGCCGATTTCGCCGCCGGTGGTGCTGGCCCGGGTGGCGACACAACTGGGTTACCGCGACAAACCCCTGCACAGCCCGCAACCGGCGGCCGAGCCCTCGGCCGGCAGCGACATGCGCGACGGCTTCGTCGGCGCCCTGGCCTTGCAGCTGGCCGGCAACCCACGGATCCGCCTCGAGGCGCTGCTCGACACCCTGTCGATCCTGCTCGACAGCGGTGTGACCCAGAGCGACCCCGCGGCGTTTCGCAGCGCCGCCTGCCTGGCCCTGATGGGCCTCAACCAGCCCGGCGGCAGCATCGGCCAGGCCCTGGCCCACAGCCGGGTGCTGATCGAAGAGATTCTCGCCCACGCCGACCCGGAAGACCGCATCCTCAACCTCGCCTGGAAAATCACCCATGCCGAGGCGCTGCTCCAGGGCGACCGCAGCCCGGCAAGCCTCGATCTCCCGCTCTCGGCCCGCCTGTTCGCCCTGGCGCTGGACTACCACCTGAGCCTGCTGCAACCCGGCGGCGACCTTCCCGGCCGGCACGCCCAGGCCATGGCGCGGATGTATGAACAGCCGGGGTTCGAGCAATGCATCGCCTGCGGCCCGGCGTCGCTCTCGGCGGCCTTGCTGAGTTCGTCACAGAGCTTTTTCGGCCTGTGAACGGACAGTGAGCCTTGCCCATGCCTAACCTCGCCGACCTGGAACTGTTCGTGCTGATTGCCGAGCTGCAGGGCCTGTCGCCCGCGGCGCGCATCATGTCGATCACCCCGGCCGCCGCCAGCCTGGCGCTCAAGCGCCTGGAAAACCGTCTCGGCGTGCGCCTGTTCACCCGCTCCACCCGCACCCTGAAACTCACCCCCGAAGGCGTGCGTTACCTGGAAAGCGCGCAGCACGCCCTGAAGATCCTGGCCAACGGCAAGCGCTCGTTGACCCACGACGACGGCATGCTGGAGCTCACGGTGTCTTCCGACCTGGGCCGCAACCTGCTGCTGGACCTGCTCGCCCGGCTCAAGCAGGAACGCCCGCGGCTGTATATCAAGCTGGCCCTGAGCGACAAGGAAGAGGACCTGCTCAAGGGCCGCTTCGACGCGGCGCTGCGCTACGGCAAAAGCCTGGCGCTGGACCTGGTCGAACTGCCGGTGCTCAAGCAGCACCACTTCATCGCCTGCGCCGCGCCCGGCTACCTGGCCGAACATGGCACGCCCGAATCGCCGGAACAGCTGAGCGAGCACGAGTGCATCATCTGCCACAGCATTGGCCGGCCAGAGAGCCGCTGGCGTTTCCATGCGCCGGGCCAGGTCGAGGACGTGCGGGTACAGGGGCATTTCTGCTGCGACGATGGCGATGCCGCGCGGCGCTGGGCGGTGGCCGGCCACGGCGTGGTCTACCTGCCGCTGTTGAACGTGGTCGAGGACCTGCTCGCCGGGCGCCTGCTGCCCCTGCTCCCCGGCTGGCAGGCCGACGCCGCGCCGCTGAGCCTGGTGGTATCGCACCGCTCGCAAATCACCGAGTCGCTGCGGGCCCTGCACCAGTGCCTGGTGGAGCACTGCACGGACCGGATGGCCCGCTACCTCGAACTGACCCGCGCCGCGCGCTAGCCCTGGGCCGCGCGCAACTCGACCAGCAGCGCATAAGCCTGCTGGAACTCCAGCCGGTAGATCCGCTCCTGAATCGCCCGCAGGGCGCCGCTACGGCTCTGCTCACACAGCTCATCGATCAGCGCCAGGGCCTGCGCATTATGGTTGTGCAGCAGCTTGGCCAGCCGCTCCAGTTTTAACAGCTGCTCAGTGCCCAGTGCCTCGTTCTCCCGGACCGGAGGCTCGGCACCCGCCGTTGGCAAGCCCACCAGGCCGGCCAGCAGCGGTTCCAGGCACCGCGCCAGCTGGCGGATCAAGGGCACCAGGTCGGCCTGCCCGACACATTGCTCCTCCAGTTGCCTGGCGGCCTGCCGGACCGCGGTGGCGCCAATGTTGCCGGCCGCCCCTTGCAGGCTGTGGGCCAGAAAGCCGATGGCCTGCAAGTCCTCGGCGGCGTGGGCCAGCCACAGGCGCTCGATGACCTGCTGCTGGTCATCGCGAAAATCCGCCAGCAGCTTCTGGTGCAGCGCCAGGTCCTGGTTCACCACCGCCAGCCCCAGCGCCGAGTCGATGCCCTCGTAGCTCGGGGTCGAGACGGCGCTGGGCAGGCTTGTCGCAATCTCCCCCGGTGGCAGTTCTAGGTGCTTGATCCAGCGCACCAGGGTCCGATAGAAGGCCGTGACCTCCAGCGGCTTGCTCACCAGGTCGCTCATGCCGGCGGCCAGCACCCGGCCCTGGATATCGGCCTGGCTGCTGGCGGTCACCGCGATGATCGGCAGCGAGCGCAGGTGCGGGTAACCGCGGATCTTGCGCGTGGTGCCGTAGCCGTCCATGACCGGCATCTGGCAATCCATCAGCACCCCGTCGAAGCGCCCGTCCTCGAGCAACCGCTGCAAGGCCTCGGCGCCGTTGGCGGCCAGCACCACCTGGACCCCGGCGCGCTGCAGCAGCCCCTGCAACACATCCTGGTTCAGCCGGTTGTCCTCGACCACCAGCACCCGCGTCCCCGCCAGCAACCGCGCATAGTCGTTGACCGTGCACAGCCCCGCCGCGCCGGCCACCGATGGCGTGGCCGGCGCGCTGCAACTCGCCGCGGGCAACGCCTGCGGCCGCTGTTGCGGCACGTTCAACTGCACGGTGAATTTGAACACTGCGCCCTGCCCCGGCTTGCTGTGCACCCAGATGTCGCCCTGCATCATCTGCACGATTTTTTTCGAGATGGTCAGCCCCAGGCCGCTGCCGCCGTAACGCCGGCTGATCGACAGGTCGGCCTGGACAAAGGCATTGAACAGCCGCGCCTGCTGCTCGTCGCTGATGCCCACCCCGGTGTCGGTGACGCTGAAGCACAGCAGGGCCTTGTCGTTCCACTGGCGCACCAGGCACACGCCGATGCACACATGGCCGGCCTCGGTGAACTTGATCGAATTGTCCACCAGGTTGGTCAGCACCTGGGCCAGGCGCAGCGGATCGCCGACATAGCTGCGCGGCAGCAGGGCCGGAATGTCCAGGCGCAGCTGCAGCGCCTGTTCTTCCGCGCGCTGGCGCACCAGCAGCAACACATCGTCCACCAGCTCGCGCAGGTCGAAGCAGACCTGCTCCATGCTCAGCTTGCCGGCTTCGATCTTCGACAGGTCGAGCACGCCATTGATGGTGCCCACCAGGTTGCGCGCCGCGCGGTCGATCTTCTCGATGTAGTCGCGCTGCACCCGCTCCAGGGGCATGTCCTGCACCAGGTGGGCCATGCCGATGATCGCGTTCAGCGGCGTGCGGATTTCATGGGACATGCTGTCGAGAAACTCCGACTTGGCCTGGGTCGCCAGCTCGGCGTCGCGCCGCGATTGCTGGACCTGGGCTTCCACCGCCTTGCGCTCGCTGATGTCGAAAATCACCCCGTCCAGGTACTGCGGCACCCCGTCCACGACAATGGTCTGGCCCTTGTCGTAGACCCAGCGCACCTCCTGGCTGGCGGTGATGATCCGGTATTCGAGCATGTAGCTGGCGCTGCCCAGGCAGCCGGCGAAAATCTCCAGGTCGTCGGGGTGGACCCGGTCGCGATAGCTGTGCCCGGCGAGGAAATGCGCCGCCGCAAAACCGCTCAGGCCCTCGATGGCCTCGCTGACGAACACCATGGTCCGCGAGGCGTCCGGCAGGCTGCGAAACACCACCCCCGGAATGTTGGCGATCATCGATTGCAACTTGGTCTGGCTGTCGACGATCGACTGCTGCACCTCGACTGCCTGGGTGATGTCCTGCAGCACGCCGGTGACCCGCGTCGGCGTGCCATGGGCATCGCGCTGCATGACCCGGCCGATGTCCAGCACCCACAACCAGCGCCCGCTTTTGCTGCGCATGCGGTACTCGGCGCGGTACTCCTCGACTTCGTTGTTCAGGTGCGCCCTGAGCCTGGCCATGACCGGCTCATGGTCCTGGGGATGGACCAGGCAGGCCCAGCGATCCAGGCCATTGCCGAAGGTCTGGTCCAGCTCCTCCTTGCTGTAGCCGAGGATCCGCAGCCAGACATCGTTGTTGATGACGATCCCCAGGCTGACGTTCCAGTCCCACAGCCCCAGCGCGCCGCTTTGCAGGGCCATGTCCAGGCGTCGCTCGCTTTGCTCGATCCGCGCCACGTCGGCCTTGTGCCGCCGGGCATCGGCCAGGCGCCGCAGGCCGCCCCACAGCAACAGCAGGAACACCACGGCGCTCAAGCCCTTGATCAGCAGCACCTGCTCGGCCGGCAGCACCGTATCCAGGTCGCCCAGGGTGACCAGGGTCCAGGGACCGCTGGGGTCGTTCCAGTCGAAATCGGCCCGGGACAGGCTGTAGCGCCGGCCGTCCAGCTTGACCTGCGGCTGATGGACATCGAAGGGCAAGCGTTCGGGCACCCCGTGGGCGAACGGGTAGTCGCCGAACTGGCGGCGGATCTCGCCGCCGAATTCGCGCAGCGACCAGGCGCGATCGGCCTTGAGCAGAAAATCCGGGGTGCTGGCGGCCAGCACCACGCCGCTGGGCGACAGGATCATTTTCAGGTCGTCGCCATACTGCTTGCTCAGGCTGGTGTCGAGCATCTTGCCGTCGAAACGCGCCACCAGTACCCCGATCACCTGGTCCTGGCGCGTGCGCGACTCGTAGACCGGGACCGCCATGTAGAACATGCGGGTGCCGGTGGTGACGCTGATCGCGCCATAGACGCTGCTGCCGCCGTTGAGCGCCACCTTGAAGTAGGGCCGGAAGGCCACATTCAGCCCCAGCGGCACCTGGCCCTGGTGATCGTGGGCCGCCACCACCACCCCGTCGCGGTTGAGGACAAAGGCGTGGTTAGCGCCCACCACCATCGACAGCGTCTTCAACGGGATCGCCGCCTGCGCCATCAATTCTGCCGAGGGCTCGCGCTCCAGGATCACCCGTTTCAGCGAGGGGTTGTAGCGCCCCAGGATCGACAGCGCGCCAATGGCAAAACCGTCGGACTTCCACTGCTGCAGATCCGCCGCGTACTCCTGGGTCTGCATCTCGATACTGGCCTGGTAGATGTCCTCGACCTGCAGGCGGTAGTAGTTGCCCAGCGCCACCGCGGCACCGACCGCGAGCACCACGCCCAGGGCGTAGCAACACCGTCTGTGGCTGTCGAAGAAGTTGGTTAGCCTGTGCAACACCTCGCCCCTTTACCTGATAAACCCGTGCGCATACGCCTGTGCCCTGACAAACAGCTCAACGCGCCGCCAGCCGGCGTGGAAACTCCGGCGGCAGGAAATCGCGGTCGGGATCGTAGTCGGCCTTGAGGTAATTACCAAGCGCCTTGAGGTCCTGGGGCGACAAGGTTCCCACCGACTGCTTGAGCCGCAGGGTGTCGAGAATGTAGTCATAACGGCTGTCGTTGTACTGGCGCACGGCGTTATACAACTGGCGCTGGGCTTCCAGCACATCGACGATATTGCGGGTGCCGACCTGGAAGCCCAGTTGCGAGGCCAGCACCGCGCCCTGGTTGGAGATGATCGACTGGCGCCGGGCCTTGACCTGATCGACGCCGCTGTTGAGGCCGCGATGCAGGTTGCGGGTCTGCTCCACCACCTGGCGCCGCAGGTTGTCGTTGAGGTACTCGCGCTGATTCATCCGCTGGTGGGCCTCGCGCACCTGGGAAGAGGTCTGGCCGCCGCTGAACAGCGGAATGTTCAACTGCAGGCCGACGGAGCGCTGCTCGACATTGCCGCCGTAGCCGCTGCCACGGATATCGCTGTTGCCATACCCCAGGTTGTCGTTGTCGCCGGTCTGGTAACGCAGCACCGCGTCGAGGGTCGGCGCGTGCCCGGCCTTGCGCGCGCTGAGGGTCTGCTGCGTCGCATCCAGGGCTTGCTGGCTGGCCAGCAGGGTCAGGTTCTGCTGCACCGCGGTATCGACCCAGCGCCGGGCATCGTTGGGCTCGGGCAACAAGACCGGCATGTCATGCCGCACGCCCTGGATCGCCGCGTATTGCTGGTGCGTCAGGGTGTCCAGGGCTTCAAAGGCATCGTCGGTGCGCTTCTGCGCGACGATCCGGTTGGCCCGCGCGGTGTCATGCCCGGCCTCGGCCTGGAGCACATCGGTACGGTCCGACAGGCCCAGCTGCAAGCCCTTCTCGGCCAGTTCCAGCTGGCGCTTGAGCGCCGCCTCTTCCGCCTTGGCCGCCGCCAGGGCGTCCTGGGCCTTGAGCAGGCCGAAATAGGCCTGGGCGCTGTCGAGCATCAGTTTCTGCTCGGCTGCCGCCAGCTCCAGTTGGGCCTGCTGGTCCTCGGCTTCGGCGGCCTTGAGGCTGAACCAGCGATCGGCACGGAAGATCGGCTGGTTCAGCACCGCCTGGTAGCTGGTGCCGCTGCGCCGGGTGTCCTGCCGTGGCTGTTGCAGGGAAGTGCTGGTGCCATTCAGCTCGGCGCTGGCCGACAGCGTGGGCAGCAGCCCGGCCCGGGCCTGGGGCACCGCCTCGGCGCGGGCGGCCTGGTCGGCACGGGCCGCCGCCAGCTCGCTGTTGTTGTGCTGGGCATCCAGGTACACCCGCCACAGGTCGCTGGGCAGGGCCTGGCGCGGCTGTTCGGCGGCCACCGCCAGGGAGGCCGCCGGCAACGCGGCCAGCGATAGCAGGACGGGCAGCCAGCCGGCAAGGGCTCGCTGCCGCGAAATCATGGGGTTGGTCATGGTCTGTTTCTGTTTCCAAACAAGGTGGGCCAGGAGACAGGAGAGGCTTGGCGCCCCTCCTGTGGTTGCTCCCGCGTGGTCAGGTCAGTGAAGGCACCAGCACCGCCTGGGCGGCCTGACGGTTTTGCGGCAGGTGCTCACGCGCCCCGCCGGTGTCGGCGAAGGCCGCCATGGCCCCGCTCAGTTTGGCCAGGCTGGGCCCTTCGGCCTCCGTCACCGAGGCGATGTCATTCGCCATCGGCACGGCCTGGCGCTCGCGCGAGGACAGCTCGAACAACCCGTCCTTGGCCGATCCCGCCTGGGCAAAGCCCTTCACCAGATGATCGACACTGATCACCGATGAGTCGCCTTGCAGCTCGATCTGCAGATGCCGGTGCGCCGCGGCCTCACTGCCCAACACCTGGCGCAGCACCAGGGCCGTGCCAGTGCCGGCGTCGGTCAGCAGCACATCCTCGCCCCGACGGCTGACGAGGATGTTCTTGCCATCGGCCACCGGCAGGATCAGGCGGTCCAGGGCCTGGCCCGGGTCATCGTTGTCGATCACCACCGTGCGGTAATGCGCCCACATCGCCGGGCTGAAGCGATAGGTGTCGTTGGCACCGCCGCCATGCAGCACCACGCTGTCGACCCCGGCGATCAGCGGCGGCGCCAGATCGTCCTGACGACCGCCACCGCCCTGCAGCAGCAGCGACGAGCCGATACGCTCGACATTGGCGTAGCGACCGAGCTTCTGCGCAGCCCCTTCCTTGACCTTGTACAGCGCCTGATCCGTCGGGCTGTAGACGTAGGCCGAGCGCTGCGATTCGGCGGCCACCCCGACAAAACGCAGGTCGCTCGCGGCGGGAATGCCCGTGCTGGCGAACATCCGCCCGCTGGCGACATCGAACCAGCCCTGGCTCTCGGCGCCTTGCAAGGTCAGCACGCCTTTGGCTCGCCACTGGCCAGCCACTTGCGCCAGCGCCTGGGACAGATTGCCCAGGTGTTGCTGCTGCCAGCCCTTGTCGAGCGCCACCAGCTGCACATCGCCGTTATTGGCGCGCAGCAGGATCTCGCCCTGCACCGTCGTCAACCGCAGCCCGGCATCCACCTGGACCGCCGAACGCAGTTGCACCTCGGGCATCGGCAGCGTGGCGGCGGGCAATTGCGCCGAGGCCTCAAGCACCTCGTCGCCGCCGAACGCAGCGGCCAACGCCTCGGACGTCAGCGGTGCCTGGAGGTAAAGCTTGCCGCTCTCGGGCTCGAACAGCCGCGCGCTGGAGCTGGCGCTGTCGAAGCCGAGAAATTGCAGCGGCTTGCCTTGCAGCGAGGACGCCGCCACGATCACCTGGCCGTTGTGGTACCACACCGGCAGCGCACTCTTGCCGTCGGCGGCCTTGGCCCCGAATACCGCCAGGGTGGCGTTGCTGCCGTTGACACTGGCCAGGTCCTGCCACCAGGTGCTGCGACCCTTGAGCCAGTGCTCGTTGACCGCTTCATAGCTCAGGCGCCCTGTCGCCTCGATCCGCGCGACCAGCCCGTCCTCGGTCACGGCCACCAGATGGCCGTTGAGTTCGAGCACATTGGCCAGGGCCGGCGTGGCCAGGCGCAAGGCGCTCGGCTGGCTACCGTCAAGGACCTTCTGCCCCGGCCCTTCCTGGCGGAACAGCACCTTCTGCTTCTGGCTGTAGAAGAAAAACACCTCCTGGCCAGCCGGCTGCGGCATGCTGCCGGCGAACACCAGGTCCGCCGGAATCGGCCAGGCGCTCTGGGGCTTGCCCTGGGCATCCAGCGGCGGCTGCTGGCCCGCCGGGGGCGCCAGGTTCGGCTTGATCACCGTGCCATCGCTGGTGCGCACCCAGTAGCGGTGCGCGACTTTCGCGTTATCCAGGCCAAACACCGTCACCAGCGCCGCGGCGCTCGGCTCCATCATCGGCGCGCCCAGGCTGTACACTGGGGTGGCCCGCGGCGTGGCCTGGCTCTGGTAGCCCTGGAGCAGGGCCTTGAGCGCATCGCCATGCTGGTCGGTGCGGGCCGACAGTTGCAGCAATGCGTCATCGCCGACCACCCCGACCAGCTCCATCCGGTCACCGATGATGCGGAAGTTCAGCTCGGCCTCACGCTCCTTGAGCTGATAACGACGGGCCAGGTAGACCGCATCGCCCTCTTGCCAGAACCGGCTGATCCGGCCCGCGCTCTGGTTGAACGACGGGGCGAACTGCGCGTCGACCTTGCCGGTGGCAATCTCGACCCGCCACGCCGCGGCGTTCTCGGCGTCGACGAAGTAGGCATGCTCGCCGATGACCGCCCCCAACTGGGCGTTCCTGGCCTGTTCCACCTGGGTGTCGGTGAACAGCATGCGGTCCTTGGCGACGTCGTAGAACGCCCGGCCGACATTGCGCCCTTCATGGCTGTAGTTATCGACGACCACATACTGGCCGTGCAGCTGATGGGCCTTGGCCAGCTCGCTCAGGTGCTGTTCGATACGCTGGCCAGGCAGCTGCCATTTGCTCGCGTCTTCCTCCACCACTCGGGCGCTCATGCCGGCGAAATCGACTTCGCGCACCTCGCCCTTGGCATTGACCACCAGCACCTGGCCGTTATGCGCCGGGTCGAGCTTGACCACCACGCCGCCGACCACCAGTTGGTCCTTGGACACGCTGATGCTCTCGCTCGCCAGCTGGCTGCTGTCGATGATCCAGCGCGACGGCGTGCCGGACTCGCTGGCGAGATCGACCCGGGTGCCTTCATTGAGGCCGACCAGATAACGCCCGCCCGCGCCCTTGATCTGGTAGTTCAGATAGCCGTACAGCTCCTTGGGCAGCTCGGGTATCACCAGTTGCCGGTCGCGCGAGTCGAGCAGCACCTCGATCGGGGTCTCGACGTACTCCTGGCGAATCCGCCGGATCGTCTCCTCGCTCGGGAAGATGTAGAAGTCGTAGTCGAAACGCCGGTCCTCCTCGAGCCGGCGGATCACGTCGAAACCGGTGTCATGCCGGGTGGTGGACCCCGGCAGGATCATGTACTCGTAGCTGATGTAGGACTTGGGCGTGCCCGGCAGGATCACCGCCGTGCTGTCACCATGCTCCAGCGTGCGCGTGGCGTCCTTGTAGCCGATGCCGCTGCGCACCTCGATTGCTTGGCCACGGTCGTGGATCATCCGCGGGAAATCCCCGGCCCAGAAGAAGTAGTTGATCGCCCCGGAACCGGTGGAGCCGTGGTGGGTGCGGTAAATGTACTGGCTGTCGAAACCGATCTGGTTGTTGCGCAGGTCCAGGCGCTTGACCACCGCGCCGGCCAGCGGCACCAGCACCTTCTTCTCCGCGTCGTAACGGTAGCCGTTGCCTTTATAGGCCTTGTCGACCGTATCGAAATAGCGCCCGACCGCCTTGGCGTCTTCGGCCACCGCGCCAAAGGCCTGGGCCAGCGCGGTGAAGCCCACTGCCAGGCCGCCGAGGATCACCCCCGCGCCGCCGAGCACCGCGGTCGCCGTCGAGGCGCCGAGCAGCCCGGCGCCGACTCCGGCCGCGCCGGTAACGAAGCTGGCCGAATCGAAGGCCAGCTGGGTGCCGAACACCGCCTTCTGCACGTCGTTCTCGGCATGGGCCAGTTCATAGGCATCCAGGCCGACCATGACCCCGCCAAACAGCACGCCCGCGCCTTCGTTGACGGTATGGCCCAGGGTCGAGGCAAAGTCCTTGAGCGAGGTTTCGGCAGCCATGGCTTCGCCGCGCAACGCGGTCTGCACCAGTTCGGTGACCTTGACCACGTCCTGCAAAGTGCCATGGCCGATCTGCGCCAGGCCCAGGTAGCTGTGGATCTTCAGCGCAGTGGCCAGGTCCGGCGAAACCGTGCCCTGGGCTGTGTCCTTGCGGTTCTTGTCGGCGAACCACTGGATCAGCGTCTGCACCGCGAAGCCGGCGTTCAAGCCATCCACCGGCGATGCTTCGCTAACGCCGGCACGGGGCCGTATCTGCCCGTGCTCCAGGGTGAAGTGCTGGTTGAACACCCGCATGTGCTCATCGACGAAACGCCGGAACTCGACAAAGGTGCCATCGTCGGTGGCCAGCCAGCGGGTCTGCTCGGGCTGGTCACGGTTGATGAACTGGACCCGATAGCCGCCCTCCTGCTGTGCCTCGATGTTGGCAATGATCGGTATCCATTGGCTGCCCAACTGATGTTCCCGGGCCAGCCGGGTGCTGGCGACTTCGAAGCGCGCGCCCCACTGCTCGGCGTCGAAGGTGGTCAAGGCCGCTCCCAGGCGCAGGTCTTCGCTGACGCGCTGCCGGGCGTCTACTGCCTGCTCGACCTGGCGGCGCTGGCCGATGACCCCGGCCAGCTCCTCGGGCCGCGACAGGTCGGCGACATTCAGCCCGTTGCCCACCGGCACCTCGGCCATCTTGCCGGTGTCGATCTCGATCAGGTTGAAGGTCGGCAGCGACTTTGTGCCGAGCGAGCCATAGTGCGCGGCCAGGTTGCGCGTCACCAGGTGCTGCTGCATGGCCTTGGCCAAGCCCTTGGTGGAGTCGAAGGCGAAGATCCCCACGTTCGGGTCATAGAAGTAGTAGCGACGGCCTTCGGCGGTCTGCGTGCTGCCCACCATCATCGAGTGGTTCTGGGTATTGAGGGCGAACATCGAGGTGCCGCTGCCGGCGGCCAGCCGCGACACCACCTCGGCCAGCTTGAACTGTCCCAGCTCCTTCGACGCCTGGACCGCTTCGACATTGGAATGCAGGCGGATCAGGCTGTTCTTGAGCAGCGTCGAGCTGCCCGCCTGAGGGTCGGCGGAGGCCAGGAACAGCTTCTGTACCAGGCTGTTGACGCCCGCCTCGCCACCGCTGGCCAGGGCCACGGCCATCGCCCGGACCAGGGGGTAGCAACGGCCGCCGGAGCGGTCGCCCACCAGCGACAGGTAGAAGTCCTGCGGCGCCAGCCGGTCGAAGACACTGCCGGCCTTGTGGAAGTCTTCACTGAACATCGCGGTCTGGCGCAGCACCTTGTCGATGTACTCGGCCTGGGCGGTTTCCGTGATGCGCCCGCTCAGGGCGCCACGCTCGCGGGGCGTGAGGGTGCCGTCGAGAAACAGCTGCTTCATCTTCAGGGCCGACATCCGGTCGTCCACCCCGGGAATCTTGATCTCGCGAAAATCCCGCAAGCCGTCGCTGAACGCCGTGCCCCGCGCGCCGCGCTGATAGGCCTCGGCAATCGCATAACGCTCGCCGACGCTGCTGGCGCGCTCCTCGCCTGCGCCCTGGATCGCCGTATCGTCGGTGCGCACCACCGCGGCGCTACCGTCCTTGGCCTTGATCTGCTGCCAGAGCCAGGTCTTTTCCACCGAGCCGGCTTCGCGCAACACCGGGTCGTACTGCGCCCGGTAGTAGTCCTGGGTGAGGTTGAGCTGCTTGATCTGCTGGTCGATCAGGCCCTTGTCGCTGGCCCCGCGCCGGTCTTGCTGGAGTTGGTAGCGCTTGTCGGCCAGCTGTTGGATGTCGGCGTTGACCTTGGCCTGGACCGCTTCGCGCAGCTGGTTCCAGGCAGCGATCGCCGGATGCTCGGGAGAAAAGGCGCCATCGCGGTAGACACCGTCGGCCACCCCGTCGACCGACACCCCGAACTGGGTCGCGACTTTCTTCAGGTTCTGGTGCACCTGCTCGCGGTAGGCGGCGAACTCGGCCCGGTTGCGTTCCACCACCTGAGGGTCGGCGTTCTGGATCTGCAGGGGTTGCGCGCCGTCGCGCAGCTTCGGCCAGACCATCTGGCCTTCGCGCTGGTACTCCTGGCGCTGGAACACCAGCTGCCACTGGCCGTCGACGTACTGCATGTAGGCCGCGGCCAGGCCCTCGGCGGTGCCGGCGACCTGATAGTCCTTGTAGTCGACCGCCATCACCACGTTGTCGTACAGCAGCGAGCTGTTGACCCGGCCGTCGTGGTAGACCCGGAAGGTATTGGCGTCCAGGCTGGTCACCACCAGCGAGCAGCCCGACAAGGTGCCGGTGAAGAGGAAGCTGCCCGCGGCCGCGTGCTTGGGAATGTCCACATAGGCTGGCGCGGCATTGGCCTGGTTCGGCCCGTTGTAGCCGAGAAAATACGCCGGCACGCTGTCGACGCCGCTGCCGGCAATGTCATTGGCGCTGTGCTCGGTGTATTCGAGCTCGTACAGGTTCGGCGCGACCTTGACCAACTGCACGTTGCCCTGGGCCGGCAGGCGTCCCGACTTGACCAGGGCCTCGGCACTCAGGGTATGGGTCTTGGCAAACTGCACAGGGTCGGCGGCGAACTGACGAATGTCGGCGCTGCCCTGGCGCGGTTCGAACCCGGCGCCCAGGGACGCCAGCCCGGTCTTGAGTTGCAGGTCCTTGGCCGCCTGCCCCAGCAGCGCGTCGTTGTCGCGGGTCTGCCAGACCGACGCGGCGAAGGCCTGCTCCCAGAGCACCTTGTTCAGGTTGTTGCCCTTGATATCGCGCAGGCTGGCGCGGCTGTGTTCCGGCATCAGCACCCCGGCCGGGGTGATGTGGTTGCGTTCGAGCAAGCGGGTCAGTTGCTGCGTGAAGGCCGCGCGTTCGCGGCTGCCTTCGAACAGGCGGCTGGCCTTGATGCCACCATCGCGCAGCTGCTCCAGCTTGTCGAAAAACGCCGCGTTGTATTGATACAGGGCGTCGGTCTGCGCCTTGCTCAGGTGGCTGCTGCTGACCTTGTCGCCGTCGACGGTCATCAGCGCAAAAGGCGTCGCAGCGCGGTACTCGCCGCCCTGAGGCATTTCCAGCAGGTACTGGCGCTCGGCAAGGCCCACCGAGCGTTCGAGCTCGTGGATATTGACGAAGACGCCGTCACGGTCGGGGTGGTAACTGTTCTGGCGAAAACCTTCCAGGCCAATGGTCTGGAAGCTGGCGATGTCGGCGTTCTGGTTGATCAGCTCGCTCAAGGCGCCCGCCAGGGGCACTTCGCGGGTGACGGTGGTGCTGGGCGACTGGCCGGAAACCTGGATGCCGACCTGGTTCGGCACCTTGCGATCGACGCTGGTCAACAGCAGCTTGTGGCCGTTGCCCAGCACCTGGGCCTTGAAGCCTTCGCGCAAGGAGCTTTCCGACACCAGGTGATTGGCAAAGTACTGCTCGACAAAGGACGTCTTGACCAGCACCGAGCGAATCGGCGCGTAGGTCGGCGAGCGGAAGGACGGCGGCTCGTTCTTCAGCCGGTACTGTTGCTGCCAGGCCAGGGAGCGGGCCGCGGTGCCGAAGGAGAAGTTCAGCACCCCGTCGGTGGGCACCACCAGCCTGCCGTTCTCCAGGAAGAAGTCCTTGAAACGCCCATCGGTGCTGGCATTGACCAGCGCCACGTTCATGCGGATATAGCCGGGGCGCTCTTCCATCATCAGCAGGGAAATGTTCACCGGCAGATCGTCGGAGGCCCGGGGCGCCTTTTCCAGCGCGCCGAGGCTCGCGGCCTGCTGCTCGGGCGTGGCCTTGAGCAAGGTGTTGTAGCGGGCGCTGACGTCCTTGTAGGCCTGCAGCTCGGAGAACAGTGTCACGTAGGCCTGGCTGAAGGTGGAGTCGGCCACCTGGATGGTCAACTGCTGCTCCAGGCGCTTGATCCGCCCGTTGAGCTTGTCCTGCTTGGCCAGCGCATCGGCCTTCAGGCCCTTGATGTCCAACTGCTTGGCGCCACCGGGGCTGAGCATGCCCAGGGCCTTGTTCCAGGTGCTGTCATAGTGGGTGATCGCCGTCTGCTGGCGGCTGTACAACTGGATGTCGCGGTCCAGTTGCAGCTTGTAGGCGCTGGTGGCCGGGGTGTCGGGAATGGCGTTCATCTGTTTGCGGCGTTGTTGCAGGGTCTGCAACTGGTCGCCGACCGAGACCGGGTTGTCCTGCATCTGATAGTGCTGGGCGGCCAGCACGCTCAGGGTGCTCTGCTGCATTTCCAGCAGGCGCTCGCCGACCTGGGCGATGTACGTGGCGCGCTCGTCGGCGCTCATGTTGAACCATTCGGTTTGCCTGCCTGCCGCCTTGACCTGTTGATCGATCAGGGTATTGAGCAGGCGCGTGAAGTCCTTGGACATGGAAGCCATTGCAGTGATCCTTTGTCTGTTTTGAGCGAAGCCCTTCGTGTCGCGAAAGGCTGCCTGTCGCTATGAATATCCGGGGTGGGGAGGCATGCCTGGTTCGTGGGTACTCCTGCCGTCAGTGGGTTCAATCCTTCATCTGCAAGGCCCACTGCCGGGCGTACAGCCCGTCCAGGGCGAGCAGTTGTTCGTGGGTGCCCTGTTCGAGCACCCGGCCCTGATCGATGACCAGGATCCGGTCGGCGTGGCGCAGGGTATTGAGCCGGTGGGCCACGCTAATCACCGTGCGGCCCTGGGCGATGCCTTGCAGGTTGGCCATCACCGCCGCTTCCGACTCGTAGTCCAGGGCGCTGGTGGCCTCGTCCAGGAGCAGGATCCCGGGGTTGCTCAGCAGCGCCCGGGCCAGGGCGATGCGCTGGCGCTGGCCGCCGGAAAGCTGGCCGCCGCGCTCGCCGACCTGGGTCTCGTAGCCCTGGGCCAGGGCTTCGATAAAGGCCGCCGCTCCCGCCAGGCTGGCCGCATGCTGCACTTCGGCATCGCTGGCCTGGGGCCGGCACAGGCGGATGTTCTCGGCCACGCTGCCGGCGAACAGCACGCTTTCCTGCAGCACCACGCTCATGTTGCGGCGCAGGGCCACCGGGTCGGCGATGGCCAGGTCGATGCCGTCCACCAGCACCCGGCCGTGCTGGGGCACATAGAGGCGCTGCAACAGGCGGGTCAGGGTCGATTTGCCGGAGCCGGAAGGCCCGGTGATGCCGACGAATTCCCCCGGCTGGATCTCCAGATCGAGGCTGCGCAGGACCTCCTGGCCGTCCTCCTCATAGCGAAAGCGCACACCCTGGAAACTCACCCCGCCCTGCAACGCCGGCACCGAGGCCAGGCCGCCGCTGCCGCTTTCGCATTCGGTGTCGAGAATGTCGCCCAGGCGCCGCAGGGAAATCAGGGTGTGCTGGAAGTCCTGCCAGACCTGGGCCAGGCGCAGGATCGGCTCCACCACATGGCCGGCCAGCATGTTGAAGGCCACCAGTTGGCCGGGGCTCAACTGGCCGTCCAGCACCAGCATCACCCCCCACCACAGCAACAGCGCCGCGGTGAGTTTCTGGATCACGCCGATGCCCTGCCCGGCCCAGATGCCAACGATGCGGGTGTGGAACGCCGCGCGCACATAGGCCGCCAGCTGGCGTTGCCACTGCTGCTGGAAGCCGCCTTCGATGGCCCCGGTCTTGATGGTCTCGATGCCGGTCACGGCCTCGGTGAGAAAGGCCGTGTTGGCCGCGTTCAACTCGTATTCGCGCAAGGCCCGGCTGCGCAGCAAGGGCCCCACGCACAGCCAGAACAGGAAGTACAAGGCCAGGGAGCCGACCACCACCCAGGTCAGCAGCGGCGCGTAGGCATACATCACGGCGATGAACAGCCCGCAGAAGGCCAGGTCCAGCACCAGGGTCAGGGCCGAGCCGGTGAGGAACTGGCGGATCTGCTGCATCTCGCCGACCCGGGCGATGATCTCGCCGGTCTGCCGCCCCTGGAAATAGCCCAGCGGCAGCTGGATCAGGTGCTGGTACAGGCGCGCGGACAACTCGGCGTTGATCCTGCTCGCCACGTTGCTGAACAGCCAGGAACGCAGCAGGCCGAACAAGGGCTCGAACAGCGCCAGGGCCAGCATGGCGATGCCCAGCACCTGCAGGCTGGACAGGCCGCGACTGACCAGGACCCGGTCGATAATGTTCTCGAACAGCAGCGGCGTGACCAGCGCCACCAGTTGCAGCATCAGCGACACCAGCAGCACGCTGCGAAACTGCCGTGCATGCTTGAGGATCGACGGCAGGAACCAGCCGATGCCGAAACCGCGCGCCCTGGGTTCTACATGCCGCTCGGCCAGCAGCAGCACCTGGCCCTGCCAGAGCGCTGCCAGTTCCTCACGTGACAAGCTCTGGCACTGCCCCTGCAACGGCCAGAACAGCCGCACCTGGTCGCCGTCCACCGCGTCCAGCACCGCCCAGCCCTGGGAGGTTTCCAGCAGGGCCGGCAACGGCAGGTGCTGCAAACGCTGCACCTGACTTTGCAGCGCCCGCGCCCGCAGGCCGATCCAGCCGGCGCAGCGGCGCAAGTCGAGGCTGTCGGCCAGGCCCTCGACCCGCCCCAGGCGGTGGTTCAGTTGCGCCACGCTGATGCTCAGGTCAAACCGTCGGGCGGCCCAGGCCAGTGCATGCAGGCCGGTATCGAGGATAGTCGGCGACTGTTCGGCCGCGGGATTGAAGGCTGTGGTCATGCTCAACGCTCCCGCAACGCTTCGGACTGATACTCGCGAATCGGGCTCAGCAGATAATTGATCACCCGCCGCTCGCCCGTGCGGATCTCGCCGGTCACGCTCATCCCGGCCTGCAAGGGCATCCACTCCTGCCCCGCGGCGATCGCGGCGCGCTCCAGGCGGATCCGGGTCGGAAATACCAGGCCCAGCTGTTCGTCCTTGATGGCGTCGCCGGAGACATGCTCGACCGTGCCGCGCAAGGTGCCGTAGCGGGTGTAGGGAAAGGCGTCGACCTTGATCTCCACCGGCTGCCCGGCCCTGACGAAACCGACGTCCTTGTTCAGCACCATGACCTCGGCATCCAGCTCGGCGCCCTCGGGCACGATCACCAGCAGTTGCTGCGCCGGCTGCACCGCGCCGCCCAGGGTATGCACCGCCAGTTGCTGGACCACCCCGTCCACCGGCGCCAGCAGGGTTTGCAGGCGCTGCCGGTCGCGACCGCGGATCAGTTGCTGTTCGAGCACGGCGACATCCTGGTGGCTGCGGTTGAGCAGGTCGTGCTGTTCGCGCTGGGTCCTGGCCAGGAAGCTGTCGCGCTGCTCCCGGCGGTTCTGCGCCTGGGCCTTGAGTACCTGCAACTCGGCATGTTGCTGGGCCAGGGAACGCTCGACCTCCAGTTGCTCCTTTTCCTGTTCGAGCAATTCGACCCGGGGCATCAACTGTTCGGCCGCCATCGCCCGCCGTGCATCGAGGCGCCGGCGGACGTTGCTGGCCAGCTTGCCCAGGGCGGCGATCTCGCTGTTGCGGGCCCGCTGGCTGGCCTGGTTGATGGCGATCTCGGCATTGAGGCTGTCGAGGTTGGCGCGGATCTCCTTCCAGGCGCTCGCCAACTGTTCCCGCGCCGCCGCGAGTTGCTCCGCGTCCAGGCCGTCCGGCGCCTGGTAGCTGCCCAGCGGGTCCGGGGTCAGCAGTGCGCGGGCCCGGGCCAGCTCCAGGCGCTTGAACGCCAGTTGCGCGCGCAACTCGCTCAATTCGGCGTCGATGCCGATCGGGTTCAGCGCCACCAGCACGTCGCCGGCCTTGACCCGCTGCCCGTCCCGCACATGGATGGCCCGCACTTCGCCGGCCTCATGGGCCTGGATCACCTTGGTGTAGCTGGAGACCATCAGGCGCCCGGCGGCGCTGGCATGGATGTCGAGGAACCCGAGGATCGCCCAGCCCAGGGCCAGCAGGATCGACAGGATCAACAGCAGTGCCGTGCCGCGGGCCCAGGGCGCGGGCGGGCGCTCGACGATCTCCAGGTAACCGGGCTGGAACTCGTATTCGTCGCGGCTACGCCCCCGCAGCGCCGGCACCTCGCGCATCTGCTGCCAGGCGCGTCGCAAATGGGTCAATGCGCCGCGCATTATTGGGCCTCCTTGCGCAGCGCCTGTTGCAGCGCCCACAAGCGCGCATAACAACCACCGTTGGCCAGCAGTTCATGGTGACTGCCCGACTCGCTGATACGCCCCTGCTCCAGGGCGATGATGCGCTGGCAATGGCGGACCGCGGACAGCCGGTGGGCGATGATGATCACCGTGCGGCCCTCGGCGATGCGCGCCATGTTGTCCTGGATCAGCGCCTGGGATTCGTCGTCCAGGGCGCTGGTGGCTTCGTCGAAAATCAGGATCCGCGGATCGCCCATCAGCGCGCGGGCAATGGCGATGCGTTGCCGCTGGCCTCCGGACAGGGAACTGCCGGCTTCGGCCAGCACCGTGTCGTAGCCCAGCGGCAGGCGCAGGATGAAATCGTGGGCGCCGGCCAGGCGCGCCGCGGCGATCACGCTTTCCAGGGACGCCGTGGGATGACGCAGGGCGATGTTGTGCCGCACGCTGCGGTTGAACAGGTAGTTTTCCTGCAGCACCACGCCGATCTGGCTGCGCAACCAGGCCGGTTGCAGCTGCTGCAGCGGCATGCCGTCAATGAGGATGCGCCCGGCATCGGGGGTATAGAGTTTTTGCAGCAGGCGGGTCAGCGTGCTCTTGCCCGACCCGGACGGCCCGACGATGCCCAGAGTCTGGCCGGCGGCGATGTGCAGGTCCAGGCCGCGCAGCACCAGCTCCAGTTCCGGGCGGTAGCGGAACATCACTTGCTCGATGCGCACCTCGCCGCGCAGGGCCTGCGCCGGGCGTTGGTCGCCCTCGGCCTGCTCCACCGGCAGGTTGAGCATGTCGCCCAGCTTGTCCACCGACACCCGCACCCGGACGAACTGTTGCCAGACCTCGATCAGCTTGGCCAGGGGCTGGCTGACGTGGGACAGCATCATATTGAAGGCGATCAGTTGGCCAATAGTCATCTGCAGGTCGATGACCTTGCTCGCGCCCCAGCAGATCACCGCCACCGCCGTGACTTTCTGCAACAGCGTGACCATCTGGCTGATCGCGCTGCCGAGGGTCTGGCTGGCAAAACCGGCCTCGACCATCTCCGCCGTCTGCGCCTCCCAGCGCCGCTGCATGCGCGGCTCCACCGCCAGGCTCTTGATGGTTTCGCTGCTGCTCACGGTCTCATTGAGAAAGGCCGTGTTGCGCGCGGTGCTGTAGAACTGCCGCTCGATGCGCTTCTCCAGCGGGCCGCTGCTGGCCCAGGCCAGCAGCACATACAGCGGCAGGGTCAGCAGCACCAGCAGCGTCAGCGGCCAGGAGATCCAGGCCATGACCGCGAAAAACACCAGGGTGAAGGCCACATCCACGCACAGGGTCAGCAAGGAGCCGGTGAGGAACTCGCGGATGCTGTCCAGCTCCTGGACCCGGGTGATGATCGCGCCTACCTGGCGCTGCTTGAAGTACAGCAACGGCAGGCCGAGCAGATGGCGGAACAGCTTGACCCCCAGGCCGATATCGATGCGATTGGCGGTGTGCGCCGAAAGGTATTCGCGCAGGCCCTTGAGCAGTACCTCGAACAGGCCGACCACCACCAGGGTCATCACCAGCACGTCGAGGGTCGACAGCGCCCGGTGCACCATGACCTTGTCCATCACCGCCTGGAAGAACAACGGGGTCGCCAGGGCCAGCACTTGCAGCAGCAGCGAGCACAGCAGCACTTCGCCGAGTATCCGCCGGTGGCGCAGCAGCTCCGGAACGAACCAGGACAGATCGAAGCGCAGGCCGCCCTGGCGCAGGCGAATCACCTCGCCGCTCCACTCTTCGGCCAACTGCACGCGGTCGAGCACATCCGGGGTATGGGCCGCAGGTCGCTGGATCAGCGCCTGCGCGTCGGACAGCCGGGCCAGCAGGATGAACGCGCCGCTGCGGTCGCGCCAGACCAGGGGCAGCATCTTCGGGGTCAGCCGGGCCAGCGCCAGACGCTCCAGGCGCAGGTCGGCACCGGCGCCCCGGGCGTAGTCCTTGAGCGCCCGGCGCAGGTCGCGTTCGGTTCCCGGGTCGGCGGCCTGTGGCGCGCGCTCCTGGGTCAGTTGCAGCAGCAGTTGGCAACAGGCCAGGGCCGAGTGGACGGCCGCCGTGGCGGAAAGCTCCGCCATGGCCGGGCATTCGACCAGGGCTGGCTGCGGGGGTATTGCGGGATTGACTGACATAGACCGCTCGTTTCAAGACCCGCGCTGCAAGAACGAAGGTGCATGGAGATACGAAACCAGTCTGCGGCAGCCACCCGGCAATGATAATCAGCCACGGGGTTGAAAGCTTTTAAGTAAAACTTAATCAGCCGGAGCCTGGCCTTGGCTCGGGTCATGTTCCAGGCCAAAAAAAGCCGGACTCGCGTCCGGCTTTCTGTCAGCTCATGGCTCAGGCGGCATCCTGCCGGTGCAGCAGCACCCGGGTCACTCGCCGCTCTTCCACCGTCACCACCTGCAGCGTCCAGCCCTGCCATTGCAGTCGGTCGCCAATCACCGGCAAGCGGTCCAGCAGGCTCATCACCAGCCCGGCCAGGGTCTGGTAGTCCTCGGTCGGCTCGGCGTCGAAACCGGTGCGCTGGCGGATCTGCGCCAGGTTCAAGGCGCCGCTGACCATGAAACCGCCCTGCTCTTCGACAATGTCCGGGCCTTCGATTTCGCTGGCGTCGGGCAGCTCGCCGGCGATGGATTCGAGGATGTCGGTCATGCTCAGCACGCCGACGAAATCGCCGAATTCGTTGATCACGAACGCAATGTGGGTGGAGGCCTTGCGCATCTGCTCCAGGGCGTTGAGGATCGAGAAGCTGTCCAGCAGGTTGATCGCCGTGCGCGCCAGGTGTTCCAGGTTCGGCTCGTTGCCGGCCAGGTATTCCTTGAGCAACTCCTTCTTGTGCACGAAGCCCAGCGGCTCTTCCACCGCGCCGTCGCGAATCAGCGGCAGGCGCGAGTAGGACGAATGCATCAGCCTGTTGCGGATGGCTTCGGCATCGTCGGCCAGGTCGATGTAGTCGACGTCGGCACGCACCGTCATCAAGGTGCGGATCGGTCGCTCGGCCAGTTGCAGCACGCCGCTGATCATCACCCGCTCGCGACGGTCGAACAGCTCGGTGCTCGGCGCTTGGCCATTGTCCAGCAGGTCGGCGATCTCTTCGCCCACCTCCTCCACCGCCAACTGGCGACCGCCGAGCAGGCGCATCACCGCGTGGGCCGTGCGCTCGCGCATCGGCCGCAGGCCCTGCATGGATTTCTTGCGGCGAGCACGGGCGATCTGGTTGAACACCTCGATCAGGATCGAGAAACCGATGGCCGCGTACAGGTAGCCTTTCGGAATGTGGAAACCCAGGCCTTCGGCGGTCAGGGCAAAACCGATCATCATCAAGAAGCCCAGGCACAGCATGATCACCGTCGGGTGGGCGTTGACGAAGCGGGTCAGCGGTTTACTGGCGACGATCATCAGGCCGATGGAAATGATCACTGCGATCATCATCACCGCCAGTTCGTCGACCATGCCCACGGCGGTGATCACCGCGTCCAGGGAGAACACCGCATCGAGCACCACGATCTGCGCAACGATCGGCCAGAACAACGCGTAAGCGGCATTGCCGGCGCGCTGGCTGATATGACCTTCCAGGCGCTCATGCAACTCCATGGTGGCCTTGAACAGCAGGAACACACCGCCGAACAGCATGATCAGGTCGCGACCGGAGAAGCTCTTGCCGAACACCTCGAACAGCGGCGCGGTCAGGGTCACCAACCAGGAAATGCTCGCCAGCAGGCCCAGGCGCATGATCAGCGCCAGGGACAGGCCGATGATCCGCGCGCGGTCACGCTGGTGGGGCGGCAACTTGTCCGCGAGGATCGCGATAAACACCAGGTTGTCGATCCCCAGCACCAGCTCCAGCACGATCAGGGTCAACAGGCCAAGCCAGGCCGTGGGGTCCATTATCCATTCCATAAAAACGACTCTATCTCTCCAGTGAATTCAGGCAGCCGGACACGGCAAGGCAAGGCCACAAGGCCTTTGAACGGCGAACGCAGGCCAGCGCCCAACGGTCGCGACGACCGGCGGCGAGCAGCGAAAAACAGCGAGTTCGGGGTAACGTCCGCGCCTTATGACTGGCGAAAGGCACCGTGAGGCGGATCGAGCGGGGAAAGGCTGAGGCGTCCAGGGATAAGGACGACTGGGAGGCTCCGAGAGGGTGTTCATGCAAGTCCTGTGAAGAAAAACGGACTTGAATCCTACAACCCCAAGGGGAATTTCCCATGGGGAAATCATTTCAAAATCTTATCGGGGTGTCTGGCCACAGCCATCGCAGGCAAGCTCGCCCCAGCAAAAGCCAGCCTGCCCGTGCGACTCAATAGCGTCCGGGCAACAGCCCGAGTTCCACCAATTTGATATCGGTGTCACCCACCACCTGCACATGCTGGACGTTCTTCTCGTCCATGATGCCGGGGCAGGCAACGACAATAGCGCCCTTCGATTGAGTGGGACGCAGCTCGGCGACTTCCGGAAAATCGGCCGCCGACAGAGGGTGCGGGCAATAACCGATCCAGCCGATGGTCTGCCGGTCCTGGAACACCCGCTGCTTGCGAAAGTACTCGTTGGGAGCGGCCACGCCCCAATAGATTTCCGGCCAGAGATCGACCACTGCGTTCATCAACTCGACAATGCCCTGTCGAGGATCCTGCAAGCAACGGACCAGTGTCCCGGCTTCGGAAAACTCGATGCCCGCGGGCAACGAACCACCGCTTCGTGCGTGATAGGTGATCGAAAGCCCGCCCTTGAGCGGGTCGGGTATCCCGTTCCACAACACAAAACTCATGTCGTTGACGTCGAAGTCCGAGTCTTTCCAGGAGGCTATTTCACGCCGCAAGTTGCTCGGATCGAGGAGCACATTGTGCGTCAGGCCGTCATCCTTGCCTTCGGCGCACAAGAACCAGTTCTTGAGAATGGGGTCGATCTCGCCTATCGCCTTGAGAAAGGCCAGGCTCCTGTCGATTTGTTCCTGCTCGGTAACCTGGGCAATCTTCTGCTTATCAAAGCTCAGCTTGAAATTGAAACGCTTGAATGTGTCCATGAGCACTCCGTACGGTCTCAAGTCATCTTGCGTAGGCGCAAGAAACACCGATAGAACGCCGCATCGCGGGCATCATTCAGCTACCTCCGCAATGGGCTTCTGACCTGCTCGATATACCGCGCCACCGCCGGGGCCTTTTCGAAGCGGCGGTGGATCAGCGACAGCCAGGACGCAGCCGTGCTGCCCTGGATCGACCGGTACAACACATTGGGCAGCCCCACGTGCCCGACCACCGATTCCGGCACCACGGCCACCCCCTGCCCCAGGGAGACCAGGGCCAGCACCGCCACCAGGCCGCCGGGCTGCGGCCCCAGTTTCGGCGCGTAACCGCCCTCGGCGGCGACCTGCAAGGTGCCGCTGATCTGTTCCGGAAGCACGAAGGTCTCGTTGTGCAGATGGGCCGGGGCGATCTCCGGCAAGCGCCCCAGCCACGACTCGGCGGGCAGCGCCAAGACAAAACCTTCGCCATCCAGGCGGACCGCCTCCACCCCTTCGGGCAGGGTCATGGGCGAGCGGATGTAACCGATGTCGAACCTTCCCTCGGCCACCAATCCGGGCAATGCCGCCATCGGGCTTTCGCGCACGCTCAGGCTGACGTCCGGGCAGTCCTGGCTGAAGCGCTGCACCTGTTTTTGCAGCAGCCCCGAATACACCGCCGAGGCCACGTATCCCAGCTCGATATGGCCGATTTCGCCACGCCCGGCGCGCTGGGCGTTACGTTGCGCGAACTCGAACTGGCGCACCGTGGCCTCGGCCTCGCGCACCAGGGCCGCGCCGGCCTCGGTCAGGCTGACCTCGCGCTGCTGGCGCACAAACAAGCGGGTGCCCAGGGTCTGTTCCATGTCCTGGATCTGCCGGCTCAGGGTTGGCGGCGCGATGCCCAGCTGTTCGGCGGCGCGGGTGAAATTGCGTTGCCGGGCCACCGCCAGGAAATAGCGGAAATGACGGATTTCCATAAGTGTATTAGCTCAAAGGTAATGAAGTGCTCCAGCGCGCCTAACAGAACGGGCGAAAGCCCGGGATAAGCTGGCCAGACCTTCACAGTAGAGAGCCCACGCCATGCACGTCAAACCACTGTTTCTGGCCATGATCACTTGCTGCAGCGTGCCCACGACTTTCGCCGCCGAGAAAGACGCCGACGTTGCCCAGAAGGCAATCCTCAATTTCGCCACCGCCCAACAACTGCTCAAGGCCGCCCAGGAAACCGCCTCGGCCAAGGGCTGGCCCTGCGCCGTGGCGATCGTCGACGACGGCGGCTGGCCGATCCTCAGCGCGCGCATGGACGGTGCGCCGGTGGTGGCCGGCATCGAACTGGCCCAGGGCAAGGCGCGGACCTCGGCATTGTTCAAGCGCCCTTCCGGCGACCTGGAAAATGCCATCAACGGCGGGCGCCAGGCGGCCATCACCTCGGGCCTGCTGATGATGAAAGGCGCGCAGCCGATCCGCGTCGACGGCCAGGTGATCGGCGCCATCGGCATCAGCGCCGACACCCCGGCCCACGACGATGAAATCGCTCAGGCCGCCCTCGCCGCGCTGGGTCAACGGGTGCAGCCATGAGGCCGGCCAGCCCGCGCCTGACCCTGCTCACCGCTTCCGGGGTGTGCTCGCTGATCGTGCTCGACACCAACATAGTCGCGGTGACCCTGCCGAGCATCGCTCGCGATCTGGGGGCCAACTTCGCCGATATCGAATGGGTGGTCAGCGCCTACATGCTGGCCTTCGCCGCGCTGCTGCTGCCGGCCGGCAGCCTGGCCGACCGCTTCGGACGCAAGCGTACCCTGCTCTGCGGTCTCGGGCTGTTCATCCTCGCCTCCCTCGGCTGTGGCGCCGCGCCCAACGTGCTGTTGCTCGACATCGCCCGGGCGATCAAGGGGGTCGGCGCGGCGCTGCTGCTGACCTCGGCCCTGGCCACCATCGGCCACACCTTCCATGACGAGGTCGAACGGGCCAAGGCCTGGGCGTTCTGGGGAGCCTGCATGGGCGTGGCGATGACCGCCGCGCCCACCGTCGGCGGCCTGATCACCGAGTTCATCGGCTGGCGCTGGATCTTCTACCTCAACCTGCCGGTGGGCGGGCTGCTGGTGCTGATGGTGTTGCGCGCGATACCCGAGTCCCGCGACACCCAGGCCGCCCGCCTCGATCCCTGGGGCAGCCTGGCCTTCAGCGCCAGCCTGCTGTGCCTGATCTGGGGCCTGATCGAAGCCAATCGCATCGGCTGGAGCCACCCGCTGACCTACGCCCGACTATTGGGCGGCGTGGCGTTGCTCGGGCTGTTCGTGCTGATCGAGCGGGTGCAGCGCCGGCCCATGGTCGACCTGCAGCTGTTCCGCCATCCGCGCTTCATCGGTGCCCTGCTGGGAATGTTCGCCTACGCCGGCTGCGCCCAGGTGATGATGACCCTGCTGCCCTTCTACCTGCAGAACGGCCTGGGCTTCTCGGCGATCGCCTCGGGGCTGGGCATGCTGCCGTTCGCCCTGACCATGCTGATCTGCCCGCGCATCGGCGTGCGCCTGGCGACGCGTTATGCCCCGGCGACCCTGATGGCCGCCGGCCTGAGCCTGGTCGGTTGCGGCAACCTGCTCGCCGCCTGGGCCGTGCAGGCTGGCGGCTACCTGAGCTTTGCCCTGGCCATCGCGGTGACCGGTGCCGGCGCCGGCCTGCTCAACGGCGACACGCAGAAAAACATCATGGCCTGCGTGCCCCGCGACCGCGCCGGCATGGCCTCGGGCCTGAGCACCACCATGCGCTTCAGCGCCATCATGCTGGCCATCGGCGTGTTCGGCGCCCTGCTCGGCAGCCATACCCAGCAACGCCTGCACGCCAGCCTGGGCGCAAGCGCCGCGCAATGGCTCGACCAGGCCCAGGCCATCGCCTCCCGGGTGGTGGCCGGCGACATGCCCGCAGCCTTGGCATTGCTGCCCGACTCGGCGAAAGAGCTGGTCGAACCGCTGGCCCGCCAGGCCTTCGTCGACGGTTTCGGCGTGGTGCTCGGGGTGGCCGGCTTGCTGGCGCTGCTGGCGGCGGTAACGGTGGGTACGCTGATGCGCAATCCCATCCCGCAGCCGCGGCCTTTGACCCTGAGCGTGGAGTGAACACTCATGGGGCTCGCCCCCTCTCGCGTTCAAGGTGCGGCAACTCTGTATCAGGCCAGTCATGATCTGCCCGGCACCAATAAAACCTCAGGGTGTTCTATCGCCCATTCTTTTGAGGCCAACTGCCAGGCTATTAGATAAATACTCACAACTTGTAAGCCTACCCGCCCTCTTATGGGGCACCGATAAACTTCCATATGGCAAACAGGCCGCTTTGCCATCCGAACAGCAATAGATAAGGCGAATTATGAAGGTACGGTTAAATTCATATATTTATCCTCCCGAGCATTCCTGTAATATTCGCCCACTTAACGTCTTCACCATTCGTAAATGGCAAAGTGCCTGCAGGATTCAGAGTTACGTTAAAAGCGCTCGGCATCGAAACAGCCATTTCCGGGACCTACCTCGGAAAGTGGCCTGCCAACTATCTCTCGCAAGAAAACAGCCCCATCTCATGGTTTTTTCTGGCAACGAGTGGCGCCCATCGGCAAGGAGCCTCATCACGGGGGCGGCCCTGCATGCATGCTCCGTCGGGGGTACGGCATGACAGGGTTAGGATTCACATGAATTAGAGGTGTGCTGATTTTGAATATTGTTCCCCGGCCTCAGATGAATGCTGACGCGGATGAAATTGATCTGTTTGCATTGTTCCAATCCATCTGGCAGCAAAAGAAGCTGGTAATCGGTTGTACCGTTGCCGTGACACTGGTGGGCTTGGCTTATGCGCTATTGGCTCCCCGTGTATATGAGGTGAGCAGCGTATTACGCCCAGCCGCCCTGAATGAACTCGACGCCCTCAATCGCTCGGAAGTCTACAAACTGCCACCCGCAGATGCCTTGTCCAAGGTCGGCGCAGCACTTGAGTCCTATGAAACACGACTGGACTTCTTCCGCTCGCACCAGGATCTGTTCCAGGCTTTTAAACGCCCTGGGCAAACCCTTGAACAGAGTTTCGAGGACTTCAACCGGGACTCGATCAATCTGATCCTTCCGGATCCGAAGATCACCAACGCCCTGAGCAGCTACATCAAGCTGGAAATGCAATATCCCAAGGATGTCAACGGGGTAGAGATCCTCAACGGTTTCGTCGAATACGCCATCGATGCTGAACGGGAACGCATTGGCGCCGACCTCAAGGTCATCGTCAACAACCGGCTCAATGAACTCAAAGGCAAGATTGCCGCGGCGCGCTCCAACTATGAAACCGACAAGGAATCGAAAATCGCGGCCTTGCTCGAAAGCGATAATATTCGCCGCGCGCAGCTCGAGGACGAACTCAAGGCCTTGCGCGGGCAGTTGAAAGAACAGCGCAAGGACCGTCTGGCCGAACTGGCCGAAGCGATCACCATCGCCAAGTCGATGGGCATCCGTACGCCGACCACGCCATCCTCGATGTCCGACGCCTCCCGCGCCGGCTCGACCCAGGTGATGCGCACCGAGGTCAACACTCAGAGCATCCCGCTGTACTTCATGGGTTATGAAACCCTCGAGGCCGAGCGTGCAGCCCTGCAAAAACGCACCTCTGACGATTTCACCGAGAAGCGTATCGCCGAAATCGGCAAGGAACTGCAGATGCTGCAGGTCAACCGCCAGGTGCAGGAACTGAACAAGCGTTCCAACGAGGACATTTTCCTGAAGGACGTCTTTCCGCTCAGGGCTGAAGTGGCTCGCCTGCGCAACCTGAACATCGATATGGACCGGCTGAAACTGGTCACCATCGATCGCAAGGCCTTGCAGCCAGTAAGCCCGATCAAGCCCAAACGAGTACTGATCGTCATGCTGTCGCTGGTATTGGGCCTGATGCTCGGCGTGGCAATCGCCCTGATCCGCCGGCTCATCCACTCGTACAGTAAGCGCGCATCGCACCACAATGATCTGCTCGCCACCCCGGTATTGTTGGACCAGTCCGGCAACATTCGGGGCAAAGGCAACGATAGGCCGCAGTAAGCGGTTCGATCCGCCAAACCTGGAACACCTTTTGGGCGACCGCGATGGTCGCCCAAATTGTTTCAAGCGTCCCGAAACACAGGCGGCTCAGAACCCCCTACCCTTGATCGACGCCATGACCCGCTCGGCGTTCTCGGCACAATCCATGCCTTCCGGACGATCGCGTATGTTGTCGATGATCTCCAGCAGTTGCGCCTTGCTCTGGGCCAGATGCCGCTGCATATCCTCGATCTGCCCGACCTTGCGCTCCAGGCTTTGCAGCAGGGCCTGATGGTCAAGGTCACTCGACTCGCAGCCCGGCAGCAGTTGCTTGAGTTCGTCCAGGCTGAACCCGGCCTGCTGGGCGCACTGGATGATCTCCAGGGTCTGCAGGATCTGCGGAGGGTAACGGCGATAGCCGTTGGCCTGGCGCTGGACCTGGGGCAGCAGGCCCTGGGCTTCGTAAAAACGGATGCGCGATGCCGCCAGCCCGCTGAGTTGTGCCAATTGGCCAATGTTCATTTCGACCTCGATAACCTGCTTGACATTAAAGTTAACTTTAAGCTTAGCCTCAGGCCTCCACTGATGAGGAGTCAAGCATGTCACCCTTTCAAGCCTTGAATTTGCCCAACGGCCAGACGATCGGCAATCGCATCGCCAAGGCGGCGATGGAGGAGAACCTCGCCGACCGCCGGCAGGCACCCTCCGCGGCTTTGATCCGGCTCTACCAGACCTGGGCCGAGGGTGAGGCCGGGCTGATCCTGACCGGCAACGTGATGATCGACCGCCGCGCGATGACCGGCCCCGGCGGCGTGGCCCTGGAAGACCAGCAGCACCTGGAGCAGTTCCGCCAGTGGGCCCGTGCCGGTCGTGCCAAGGGCGCGCAGTTCTGGATGCAGCTCAATCACCCCGGGCGCCAGACCATGGCCAACCTCGGCCAGCAGGCCCTGGCGCCATCGGCGGTGGCCCTGGACATGGGGCAGTTCTCGAAAATGTTCGCCGAACCCAGGCCCATGAGCGAAGAGGACATCGCCGAGATCATCCAGCGCTTCGCCAACAGTGCCTGGCTGGCCGAACAGGCCGGTTTTTCCGGGGTGCAGATCCATGCCGCCCACGGCTACCTGATCAGCCAGTTCCTCTCGCCCCTGACCAATCGCCGCACCGATCAATGGGGCGGCTCGCTGGAAAACCGCGCGCGTCTGCTGGTAGAGGTGATCAAGGCGGTACGGGAGAGGGTTTCGGCCACGTTCTGTATCTCGGTCAAGCTCAACTCCGCCGACTTCCAGCGCGGCGGCTTCGATGCCGGGGACGCGCACCAGGTCATCGAGATGCTCAACGGCCTGCCGGTGGATCTGCTGGAGCTGTCCGGCGGCAGCTACGAGTCCCCGGCCATGCAGGGCGAAGTGCGCGACGGCCGGACCCTGGCGCGCGAAGCCTACTTCATCGAAATGGCCAGCGAACTGGCGCCCGTGGCGCGGATGCCGGTGATGGTCACCGGCGGCATCCGCCGCCTGCCGGTGGTGCAGCAAGTGCTGGACAGCGGTATCGCGATGGCCGGCATCGCCACCGCCCTGGCCCTCGAGCCAGCCCTGCCCCGGCTCTGGCGCAGCGGCCAGCACAGCCATCCGCAACTGCCGCCACTACGCTGGAAACGCAAGCCCCTGGCCTCCCTGGCGACCATGGCCATCGTCCGCCTGCAGATGCATCGCCTGAGTCGCGGGCGCGCGCCCAAACCTCAAGTACGCCCCTGGCTGGCGCTGCTGCTCGACCAGTTGAACAGCGCCAGGCGCACGCGCCAGTACCGACAGGAAATGGCCAAGTAAATACGATAATCGTGGGCACCGCCGAACCTGTAGGAGCGCAGCTTGCGCACGATGCAAGCGCTGCGCTGGGTCAGGTGCAGCGCTATCGCGGGCAAGCCTCGCTCCTACGGAAGCTGGGGCTGCGAAGGGTCGTCGATATGCTGGTACTGCGCGTTGAGTTGCTGCGCCAGTTCGCGGGCGCGGCCGAGGCGGATCGGCCCGCGTTCGATATCGACCAGCAGGGTCGGGCAACCCAGGCGCGCCAGGGGAGTCAGGCTTTTCAGCCGGCCATCGGTGAGCAGCAGCACCCGCTGCTGCTCGGCCGGGTAACGTTTCTGCCGGGACAGCAGCCACCGCCCTGCCTCGGCCAAGGCCGCCAGCAACGGCGTGCCGCCGCCTGCTCCCAGCCCGTCGAGCCAGTCGCGCAGATCCTTCGAGGCCTTCAGGCCCTGCACCTGCCAGTTCGGCGCGCGGCCGCTGGCGGTCAGCAAGGCCAGGCGCGCGCGCTGCCGGTAGGCATCGTCAAACAGCTGGGCCAGCAGGCCCTTGGCATCGCTCAGCGCCTGATGGCGGCGGGTCGAGGCCGAGGCATCGACGATCACCAGCCACAGCTCATGGGGCGAACGGCTGCGCAGGTGCCACAACAGATCGTCACGCTGGCGGGGCCGGCCGTTGAGCAAGGTGCCCGGCCAGTTGATCGAGCCATGGACGGCCGCGCGCGCGCGGCCTTGCCTGCCCTTGTCCAACCGCCCGGCGCGGGACTTGGCATTCGCCCCCGCGTCGGACCGGGGGCGAATGCCTAGGGCTTTTTTGGCCAGCCCGGCACTTCACGCCGGGCGCCGGTGGCCAGCGCCTGGGCCGGCAGCTCGCCCCATTGGCCCTGGCCTTCGGCGGGGCTGGATTGGGCCGGGGATGGCGCGGGAGATGGCTGCGGCTGATGGGCCGCGCTCGGCGGGTGGTCACGACGGCGATGGCGCAGGGCGAATTCGGCCACGGCGTCTATGTCCTGCTCCTCGATGGCCCGGGCACCGCGCCAGGCCGCATGGGCGCGGGCGGCACGCAGCCACACCAGGTCCGCGCGCAGGCCGTCGACACCGGCGGCGAAACAGCGCTCGGTGATCCGCTCCAGCGCTCGATCGTCCAGGGCAATCTCCGCCTGCAACCCCCGCGCCTGCTGGCAGCGTTGGCGCAGCGCCTCCTGCTCGGCGGCCCACTGCTGGCAGAAGCCCTGGGGGTCGCTGTCGAAATCCAGCCGCCGGCGAATGATCTGCCCCCGTTCAGTGGGCGGCGTCTGGCCGCTCAGGGCGACATTCAGGCCAAAGCGGTCCAGCAGTTGCGGGCGCAGCTCGCCCTCCTCCGGGTTCATGGTGCCGATCAGCACGAACCGGGCCGAATGCCGGTGGGAAATACCGTCGCGCTCGATCAGGTTGGTGCCGCTGGCGGCCACGTCCAGCAGCAGGTCCACCAGATGGTCCGGCAGCAGGTTCACCTCGTCGACGTAGAGCACCCCGCCATCGGCCTTGGCCAGCACGCCCGGGGAAAACTGCGCCCGGCCTTCGCCCAGCGCCGCGTCCAGGTCCAGGGTGCCGACCAGGCGCTCTTCGGTCGCGCCCAGAGGCAAGGTGACGAACTGCCCGCTGGCCAGCAGGTCCGCCAGGCCGCGGGCCAGGGTGGACTTGGCCATGCCCCGCGGGCCTTCGATCAACACCCCGCCGATTTTCGGGTCGATGGCCGTCAGGCACAGCGCCAGTTTCAGGTCATCGGCGCCGACCACGGCGGACAGCGGGAAATGTGGGGTATCGCTCATGTCGGTTCTCGGTAAAGGGATGCACGAACATCAATAGTTGTAGCCGCTGCCGCAGGCTGCGATTGACGACGCAGTCGGCATAAAACAGACGACGCATTGCTATCTGACGGGCCGCGTCGCCTGCCCCAGCGGTCCCTGCGGGCCCGATCGCAGCCTGCGGCAGCGGCTACAGGGGCATCAGCCATCTTCTTCGATATCCAGCAGCAGGTTTTCCAGGGCCTCGCGGTACTCGCCGGGCGCCTGCCACATCCCGCGCTGCTGGGCTTCGAGCAGGCGTTCGGTCATGTCGCGCAACGCATGGGGGTTGTGCTGCCGGATGAATTCGCGGGTCGCCGGATCCAGCAGATAGGCGTCGGCCAGCAGGGCGTACTGGTGATCGTCGATGAGCTGGGTGGTGGCGTCAAAGGCGAACAGATTATCCACGGTGGCGGCCATTTCAAAGGCGCCCTTGTAGCCGTGGCGCTTCACCCCTTCGATCCACTTCGGGTTGGCCGCGCGGGAGCGGATCACCCGGTTCAGCTCTTCCTTGAGACTGCGGATTTTCGGCAGGTCCGGCTGGCTGTGGTCGCCGTGGTAGCTGGCGGCCTTTTCGCCGCTGAGGCTTTCCACCGCCGCGAGCATACCGCCCTGGAACTGGTAGTAGTCGTTGGAATCCAGCAGGTCGTGCTCGCGGTTGTCCTGGTTCTGCAGCACCGCCTGCACCTGGCTCAGGCGCTGGGCGAACTGGCCACGGGCCGCGGTGCCTTCGTCGGCGCCGCCATAGGCGTAGCCGCCCCAGTTCAGGTAGACCTCGGCCAGGTCCTCGCGGCTCTGCCACAGGCGAGCGTCGATAGCGCCCTGCACGCCCGCGCCATAGGCCCCGGGCTTGGCGCCGAAGATGCGCCAGCCGGCCTGGCGCTGCGCGGCCTCGGCATCGAGACCGGACTGCAGCAGCGCTTCACGCTCGGCGCGGACCTTGGCCGCCAGCGGGTTGAGGTCGTCCGGCTCGTCCAGCGCGGCCACCGCCTGCACCGCGGCGTCGAACAGGCGGATCAGGTTGGCGAAGGCATCGCGGAAGAACCCGGACACCCGCAGGGTCACGTCCACCCGCGGGCGGTCCAGCAGGCTCAGCGGCAGGATCTCGAAGTCGTTGACCCGCTGGCTGCCGGTGGCCCACACCGGGCGCACGCCCATCAGCGCCATGGCCTGGGCGATATCGTCGCCGCCGGTGCGCATGGTCGCCGTGCCCCACACCGACAGGCCTAGTTGGCGCAGATGGTCGCCATGGTCCTGCAGGTGCCGTTCGAGGATCAGGTTGGCCGACTGGAAACCGATGCGCCAGGCGGTGGTGGTCGGCAGGTTGCGCACGTCCACCGAGTAGAAGTTGCGCCCGGTGGGCAGCACGTCCAGGCGTCCACGACTCGGTGCGCCGCTGGGCCCGGCCGGCACGAAACGCCCGCCCAGGGCATCCAGCAAGCCACGCATTTCCGCCGGGCCGCAGGCATCCAGGCGCGGCGCCACTACCTCGCGCAGGCTGTCGATGATCGCCTTGACCTCGCTCCAGCCGGGCTCGTTCAGTTGCTCGACCTCACCGGCCAAGGCCGCTTCTATCAAGCGCCCGGCAAACAGCTCCAGGCGCTCGCGGGTATCGCCGGCAGTGCGCCACAGCTGCTCGCTGAGGTCCTGCAATAACTGTGGCCGGCGCCCGCTCCAGGGTTCGGCCAAGGCGCAGTCCAGCGGATCGAAGCCCAGCTCGAAGGCCTTGGCCAAGGCCCGCAACAGGCTCGACTGCGCGCCCCGGCCATCGCCACGGGGAATGCGCAGCAAGGCCAGCAAGGTGTCGATACGCAGACGGCCCACGGGCGATTCGCCGAACACATGCAGGCCGTCGCGGATCTGCGACTCCTTCAGGTCGCACAGGTAGGTGTCCAGGCGCGGCAGCCACAGCGCCGCGTCGGCCTCGCCGTCGAGCTGCCCGTCCAGTTGCAGTTCACGGTCGATCCGGGTCACCCGCACCAGTTTGAGAATGTCTTTCTGCAACTCGCGGGCGCGGCGCGGATCGAGCAACTGGGCTTCGTAGTACTCGTCGGCCAGCAGTTCCAGGTCGCGCAGCGGGCCGTAGGTTTCGGCGCGGGTCAGCGGCGGCATCAGGTGGTCGATGATCACCGCCTGGGTCCGGCGCTTGGCCTGGGCGCCCTCGCCCGGGTCATTGACGATGAATGGATAGATATTCGGCAGCGGCCCCAGCAGCACGTCCGGCCAGCAGCTTTCGGACAGGCCGACGCCCTTGCCCGGCAGCCACTCCAGGTTGCCGTGCTTGCCAACGTGGATCAGCCCGTGGGCGCCGTAGGTCTGGCGCAGCCAGAAGTAGAACGCCAGGTACCCGTGGGGCGGCACCAGGTCCGGGTCGTGATAGACCGCGCTCGGATCGACCTGATAACCGCGCGCCGGCTGGATGCCGACAAAGGTCAGGCCAAAACGCAGGCCGGCGATCATCAGCCGCCCGCCGCGGAACATCGGGTCGTTTTGCGGCCCGCCCCAACGTTCCGTCACCGCCAGGCGGTTGGCTTCGGGCAGCGCGTCGAACATGGCCTGGTACTCCTCCAGCGCCAGGCTTTGCTGGCACGGGCGCAGGTCGAGGCTATCCAGGTCATTGCTGACGCCACCGAGCAGTTGCTGGATCAGCGCCGTCCCGCTGTCCGGCAACTCGGCCGGCAACGGATAACCCTCGACGTGCAGCGCGCGCAGGATATTCAACGCCGCCGCCGGCGTATCCAGGCCCACGCCATTACCGATACGGCCGTCGCGGGTCGGGTAGTTGGCGAGGATCAGGGCGATGCGTTTTTCAGCATTCGGCAGCTGGGCCAGATCAACCCAGCGCCGCGCCAGTTCGGCGACAAAATCCATGCGCTCGGGGGCGGAGCGATAGCAGACCACGTCCGACTGGCTGCGCTCGCTGCGCCAGGCCAGGTCCTTGAAGCTGATGGGCCGGCTGATGATGCGCCCGTCCAGTTCCGGCAAGGCAATGTGCATCGCCAGGTCCCGCGGGCCCAGGCCCTGCTCGCTGGCGCGCCAGCCGGGTTCGTTGTCCTGGGCGCAGATGGCCTGGATCACCGGGATATCGCGGCGGAACGGCCGCAGGTGCGGCGCCTCCGGGCTGGACTGGGCAAAGCCGGTGGTGTTGAGGATCACCCCGGCCTCGACTTCATCCAGCAGCTCCTCGACCACCGCCAGGCAACCGGGCTCTTTCAGGCTGGCCAGGGCTATCGGCAACGGGTTCAGACCCGCCGCCAACAAGCGCCGGCAGAACTCATCGATAAAGGCGGTGTTGGCCGCCTGCAAATGCGAGCGGTAGAACAGCAGCGCCGCCACCGGCTGGCCGGCCCGCCAATCGGCGTGCCAGTCGCTGAGGGCGGCGCTGCTTTTGTGCGGGTGGTAGATCGCCGTGCGCGGCAGGGTCTGCGGCTCGGACCAGTGGTAATCGCGCCCCAGCCAGCCACTGGCCAGGCAGCGGTACAGGTTCAGCGCATTGCCCATGCCGCCCTGGCGCAGGAAGTGCCAGAGGCGCTCGCGGTCGGCGGCGGGCACCGTGCTCAGGTCGCTCAGCTCCGGGTCCGGACGATCGTCACCCGGCACCAGGATCAACTGCACGCCGCGCTGCGCCAGCTGCACCAGTTGCTCGATGCCATAACGCCAATAGGCGATGCCACCGTGCAGGGAAATCAGGATCACCTTGGCGTGGCGCAGCACCTGGTCGACATACAGGTCGACCGAGGCATGGTTCTGCACCTGCATCGGGTTGGCCAGGCGAAAGCTCGGGTAATCCTCCGGCAGTTGCTGCGCCGCTTCGGCCAGCAGCGCCAGGCTGGAGTCGCCGCTGCACAGGATCACCAGCTCGGCGGGGGTCTGTCCAAGGTCGGCAATGTTGTCATCCGACACGAAACCGCCGGGCTGGGTCCTGAGCAGGTGCATGACTTACACGCTAAGCGCGGCGCGCAATTGCGCTTCGAGCAGGGTCGCGTCCAGTTCCTGGCCGATCAGCACCAGGCGCGTGGTACGGGCTTCGTCGGCGCCCCACTGGCGGTCGAAGTGCTTGTCGAAACGCGTGCCCACGCCCTGGATCAACAGGCGCATCGGCTTGTTGGGGATCGCCGCGAAACCCTTGACCCGCAGGATGCCGTGCTGCACCACCAGTTGGGTCAGGGCGTCCAGCAGCAGGCTTTCGTCGGCCTGGGGCAGCTCGATGGAGATGGAATCGAAGGCGTCGTGGTCATGATCATCATGATCGTCGCCATCGTGGTGATGGTCATGATGGCTGTGGCGGCCGTCGATGTGTTCTTCCGAGCCGTTGCCCAGGCCCAGCAGCACGTCCAGCGGCAGGCGACCGCTGCTGGCTTCGATGACTTTCACCGCCGGCGGCAGCTCCTCGGCCACTTCCAGGCGCACCTTGGCCAGGTCTGCCGGGCTGATCAGGTCGGCCTTGTTGAGGATCACCAGGTCGGCGCTGGACAGCTGGTCGGCGAACAGCTCATGCAGCGGCGACTCATGGTCGAGGTTGGGGTCGAGCTTGCGCTGGGCGTCGACCTGGTCCGGGAAGGCGGCAAAGGTACCGGCGGCCACGGCCGGGCTATCGACCACGGTGATCACCGCGTCGACGGTGCAGGCGCTGCGGATTTCCGGCCATTGGAAAGCCTGGACCAAAGGTTTTGGCAGGGCCAGGCCGGAGGTTTCGATGAGGATATGGTCGAGGTCGCCGCGACGGGCCACCAACTCGCGCATCACCGGGAAGAACTCTTCCTGCACGGTGCAGCACAGGCAGCCGTTGGCCAGCTCAAAGACGCGACCGCTGGCTTCTTCCTCGGTGCAACCGATGGAACACTGCTTGAGGATCTCGCCGTCGATGCCCAGCTCGCCGAACTCGTTGACGATCACCGCGATGCGTCGACCCTGGGCGTTGTCCAGCATGTGCCGCAGCAAGGTGGTTTTTCCCGAGCCGAGGAAGCCGGTAACGATGGTGACGGGAAGTTTGGCCAGTGTTTTCATCGGATGCCCTTTGGCAAGGTGGCGGGCATACGGGACGAGAGCCGCGCAGGCAACTGCACGGAAGGGTTCGCCACCGGATCACCCCGCCCGGTTGTAGTGAGAATCAGGTCCGAGGCAGGTCTCCTGGCTGACGGTGTGCCGGTCGTTCGACTGGCCAACGATGCGCCTTCCCGCCGCCTGGCAGTGGCCTTGCATCGTTCATCACCATTTACAGTTGCGGGGGCAGCCGCGGCTTGGACCGCGTTCCCTTCTTAGCTTCGACAGACGCCGAAGAACCTCGAAAGCGCAAGGCTACGCAGAGCTTGGGGGGCGGTCAATGTTCATGCAGCGCGAGGACAGGCCAATTGCGATCGAAAACGAGAACCCTTGCCAATTGACGCCCCTCCCTCGCCCATGCTCTCCTACACACCTTGTTACGGGTGCCCTTCACAGGGTGAAACGGGAAACCGGTGCGTCACAGGCCAAAAGCCTTGATCAGTCCGGTGCTGCCCCCGCAACGGTAAGCGAGCGAAGAATCAGATCCACTGTGCCAGCAGTCCGGCATGGGAAGGCGATTCTTGCAGGCGTGGCGCAAGCCCCGCCCCTCGCGAGCCCGGAGACCGGCCCGCTACACAGTCATAACAAACCCGCGGTGGGCGGGCGCTGTTAATTCCCCGCGAGCCCGTCTCGCGGGGTTTTGCTGCGCTCGATTCACCCGCTGACACACCAGAGGGAAGCGCCATGTCGATCATCAGCAGCACCAGCCATTCCAGCAACAGTACCGCCACCCTGAGCCAACGCCTGGTCGCCGCCATCGGCGCCTCGATCCTCGGTGCGTGCCTTGTGTATTTCGCCGGCTTCTCCCATATCGAAGCGGTGCACAACGCCGCCCACGATACCCGCCACAGCGCCGCCTTCCCTTGCCACTGAGACCTGCCGACATGATCAAGCGTATCGCGCAAACCGCGGGGTTCACCGGGTTGCTGGCGGCCCTGTTGCTGACCCTGCTGCAAAGCTTCTGGGTCGCACCGCTGATCCTGGAGGCGGAAACCTACGAGAAGGCCCCGGCCGCCCAGCATGAAGAAGCGCATGAGCATGCCGCCGGCACCGCTGCCCACAGCCACGACGCCGAAGCCTGGGAGCCGGAAGACGGCTGGCAGCGCGTGCTGTCCACCACCGGCGGCAACCTGGTGGTCGCCGTGGGGTTCGCCCTGATGCTCGCCGGTCTCTACACCCTGCGCGCGCCGAACCGTACTTCCCAGGGCCTGCTCTGGGGCCTGGCCGGTTATGCCACTTTCTGCCTGGCGCCGACCCTCGGCCTGCCGCCCGAACTGCCGGGCACCGCCGCCGCGGACCTGGCGCAACGGCAGGTCTGGTGGGTCGGTACCGCCGCTTCCACCGCGGTCGGCATTGCCCTGATCGTCTTCGCCCGGAACTGGCTGCTGAAAGCGCTGGGCGTGGCCATCCTCGCCGTGCCGCACCTCATCGGCGCGCCACAGCCGCAAGTGCATTCGATGCTCGCCCCGGAGGAGTTGGAGGCGCAGTTCAAGATCGCTTCGCAGCTGACCAACGCCGCGTTCTGGCTGGCCCTGGGCCTGATCAGCGCCTGGCTGTTCCGCCGCAAGAGCGACGATCAGTACTCGGCATGACGCAGGCCAGCACAGCGCCGCCCCTGGTGGTCGGCCTGGGCTGCCAGCGGGGCTGCCCGGTGGAGACCTTGCGCGCCCTGCTCGACCAAACCCTGAGCACCCACCGCATCGACCCCGGGCAGATCAAGGCCCTGGCCAGCATCGACCTGAAACGCGAGGAACCCGGGCTGCTGGCCCTGGCCGCGCAACTGGACTTGCCCCTGACCTGTTTCAGCAGTAACCAGCTGACGCCTTATGTGCTGCAACTCAGCCATCGTTCGCAGATCGCCTACGAGCGCACCGGCTGCTACGGCGTCGCCGAAAGTGCCGCCCTGGCCCTGGCCGAACACCTGGCCCGAAGCCCGGCAAGGCTGCTGGTCCCGCGGCAGAAATACGCCCAGGCGACCCTCGCCTTGGCCTGCTCCGGGCAAATCTTCGATAATCCCCGCCGCTGATCATGAGCAATCTTCATCTGTGAGGTTGCCTCGCCCCTTTTTTCACAGGAGAACGCCATGACCGTCTTTTTTATCGGCGCAGGTCCCGGCGACCCGGAACTGATCACCGTCAAGGGCCAGCGGCTGATCCACAGTTGCCCGGTCATCATCTATGCCGGCTCCCTGGTGCCCGAAGCAGTGCTCCAGGGCCATCGCGCCGAACAGCTGGTCAACAGCGCCGAACTGCACCTGGAGCAGATCATCGAGCTGATCAAGGACGCCCATGGCAAAGGCCAGGACGTGGCCCGGGTACATTCCGGCGACCCGAGCCTGTACGGCGCCATCGGCGAGCAGATTCGCTGTCTGCGCGAGCTGGGCATCCCCTTCGAGATCATCCCCGGCGTGACGGCCACCGCGGCCTGCGCGGCCTTGCTGGGGGCCGAACTGACTCTGCCGGACGTCGCCCAGAGCGTGATCCTGACCCGTTATGCCGACAAGACCTCGATGCCCGCCGGCGAGGCATTCGCCAGCCTGGCCGCCCACGGCACCACCATGGCGATTCACCTGGGGGTCAACCACCTGGAAAAGATTGTCGCCGAGCTGCTGCCCTACTACGGCGCCGACTGCCCGATTGCCGTGGTGCACCGGGCGACCTGGCCGGATCAGGACTGGGTGCTGGGCACCCTGGCGGACATCGCCGAAAAGGTCCAGGCCAAGGGTTTTCGGCGCACGGCGCTGATCCTGGTGGGCCGAGTGCTGGCCACGGACAGTTTCAGTGAGTCGTCGTTGTATCGCGCGGGGCATGCGCATTTGTATCGGCCTTGAGGGTGTATCGCGAGCAAGGCGCCGCAAGACACCTGGAATAATGGGCATAAAAAAACGGCGCTCACGGGGCGCCGTTTTTCATGTTCGCAGCGAACGCCTTAGTAGTAGGCGTTTTCTTTCTGCGTGTGGTCGGTGACGTCACGTACTCCCTTGAGCTCGGGAATGCGCTCGAGCAGGGTGCGCTCGATGCCTTCCTTCAGGGTCACGTCGGCCTGGCCGCAGCCTTGGCAACCACCACCGAACTGCAGCACGGCGATGCCGTCCTCGACCACATCGATCAGGCTGACCTGGCCGCCGTGGCTGGCCAGCCCCGGGTTGATCTCGGTTTGCAGGTAGTAGTTGATGCGCTCGTTGACCGGGCTGTCGGCGTTGACCATCGGCACCTTGGCGTTGGGTGCCTTGATGGTCAGCTGGCCGCCCATGCGGTCGGTGGCGTAGTCGACCACCGCGTCATCGAGGAAACCTTCGCTGAAGGCGTCGATGTAGGCGGTGAAGCTCTTCAGCCTCAGGGCTTTGTCTTCGGGCTTTTCTTCACCCGGCTTGCAATAGGCAATGCAGGTCTCGGCGTACTGAGTCCCTGGCTGGGTGATAAAGATGCGGATGCCAATGCCCGGGGTGTTCTGCTTGGAGAGCAGATCAGCCAGATAATCGTGGGCGGCGTCGGTAATGGTAATAGCGGTCATGGAAATTCCTCGCAGGCGTGGGCGCAGTTTACGCCAATCGGCGTGCCGGACAAAGTCCTAGTATTTTTGTCGGGATAGACCTTGGTCGATAGGCCCGCGCTGCGTGGTCGACGCAACGCCTGGGATTTTTTACAAGGCTTTTCCCGGGATGGGCCGGGCCGCAACCTGAGGGCTGCGGCCCGGAATTTCAAGGGCCTGGTGCCTTCAGAGGTTCTCGTAGCGGTTCATGTCCAGTACGCCCGCCTCTTTCGGATCGGTCTCGAGGATGTACTGGGTCTGGTCATGGAAGTACTGCCAGAACTGCGGATGGCTGCGACGGATCCCCCAGCGCTCGACGATTTTCTCGAAACGGTGGGCGTCCTTGGCGTTTTCCATCTCGGCCACGAACTCCGGCACCTGCCCGGCGGGAATGTTGAACATGAAGTTCGGGTAGCTGCTGAGCACGCCCGGATAGATGGTCAGGGTGTCCAGGCCGGGCTGGTAGCGCAGCGACTCGCCCAGCAGGAACGCCACATTACTGTGGGCGCGGTTGCGCAGCATGCTGTAGAACACCCGCTTGCCGCTCGGTGCCTGGATGCGCAGCATGGTGGCCTCCGGCAACAGGTCGATGACCCGCATGCCGGCCGCCGGCCGCGAAACCAGGCCGCTGAGGGCCTGTTCGGCATTCTGCAGTGCCGGGTCGATGTTCGGCCGCGAGCAGTAGGCTCCGTCACAGCGGTTGATCGGATCGGGCCGCGCATTGAGGTCGCCGTAACGGTTCAGCAACTGGTTGGCGAAGTCGCGTTTCGGGTCCTTTTCGTCCAGCACCAGGGCGCTGGCCTTGTCGTCGTCGATGGACTCGTAGTCCAGCCACATCTTGAACTTGCCGCTGTTCTGGTACCAATCGTCGAGGAAATCCTCGCGGGTGCCGGCGGGCATCAAACGCAGGAAGTTCTGCTCGGCGCCGTTGCGGATCAGGTCGAAGTACAGCCGGGTCTGCGCCTGGTGCGAGACATTGCCGAACACATCGAAGTTGACCGCCAACTGGTAATAGGTGCGCTCCAGCAGCGGATAGTCGAACAGCCACATCGTCTGCGGCACCTCGCCGATCAGGCCCTTGGTCACCGAGGCGCTGTCGAAGTGACGGAAGATGCTCAGCAACGCATTGTCGTTGCCCGCCCACAGGGTCGACCAGCTCGGCGGCGGCGCATCGGCGTAGGAATCACGACGCAGGATCTCGTATTCGTTGCGCTTGTCGCGGTAGGCCAGCCACAGGCTCAGCACGCTGCCGACGTCATCGTTCTGCCCGGGCATGGCCAGCAGCGGCGTGGCCTGGCCGCGGTAGGCCGGGTCGGTGATATAGAGGTCGTGTTCCGGGGCCTGGAACAGCGCCCAGAAGTTGTCACGAATCACGTCGGTGGCGATCTGCCCGCGACACACCGGGCCGCGGATAAAGGTGCGCACGAAGTACTCGGCGTTATCCAGCATGAACTGGTAGCGGGCCTTGGCCGGAATCGCCTCGAAGGTTTCGAACGGATTGGCGCGGCGGCCCGGGCCATAACCCGGCAGCGCAGTGACCTGGTAATCGCCGCTGTAGAACAGGGTCTTGATCCGCGCCATCTTCGCCGCGCTCAGCGGGTAGGTGATGTGGGTCTTGTGCACAATCACCCCCTGCACCGGCCACAGGCGGTAATACACCTGGGTGCCCGGGTCGTCGTTGGGCCGGCGGGTGTTGATCAGGTCGATCGGCTGGCCGCTCGGCGTGCGCGAACGCACCCACTGGAAGAAATGCCCCGGCTCGCCGCCCTCGAAGTAGATATGGGCGAGGAACCAGTGCTCGAACAGCCAGCGGGCCACCAGGCTTTCCCGGGCGCCTGGGGCGTTGAGCAGGTTTTCCCACTGCAGCACCTGCATCGCTTCCCTGGCGCTCGGCGCCAGGCCCTGCTCGTCGATCGGCGCACCGGAAGCCAGCCAGCGTTGCAGGGTCTGGTATTGCTGATCGGTCAGGCCGGTCACCGCCAGCGGCATGCCTTCGCGCGGATGGGCCCGGGCATAACCGTCGAATTCGGCCGGTTGCGCGCACATGTTCTCGCGGTTCAGGCCCAGGACGATGTTGTCCGGCAGCTTGGCGTTGGGTTGCAACGGCGTCTTGTGGCCCAGTTCCAGCATGCGCGCCATCAGCGCCGCCTGGCTGCCCTGGGCGTCGAGCACCGAGTAGAAGCCCATGCCCTGCCAGGCGTGCTTGCCGGAAGCATCGTAGAACAAGCGGGTCGGCGTCTGCGCCTTGCTGCGCTCGCCGTCGTACACCGGGATCTTCGAGGCGCCGCGGGCCGCGCCCTCGCCGCTGCCCAGGTTGAGCTGGCACGCCGAGTCATAGCAGGCGTGGCAGGCCACGCACTTCTCGGTGAAGATCGGCTGGATATCGCGGGTGTAGGAGATCGCTGGCGCGGGACCCTGGGCGCTGGCGAGCGAACTTAAAAGCAGCAGCACACTGCCGATGACAACGCGGTAAGACATATCCCTGGTCCAATCCATAAGAAAATCCGGCGATTCTACCGGGCCAGCACGGCCACCAACATGAGCGATATTCATGCAAAAGTGCCGCATGCTCTAAAAGCGCACAGGTTTGCTATGATCCTCGCCCTTCGTAATGGCCCTTCCAGGTAGTCTTTCATGTCCGATCGCAGCACGCGCCTCCAAGCCCTTCAGCAAGCCCTCAAAGAGCGCATCCTGATTCTCGACGGCGGCATGGGCACCATGATCCAGAGCTACAAGCTCGAGGAGCAGGACTACCGTGGCAAACGCTTCGCTGACTGGCCGAGCGACGTCAAGGGCAACAACGACCTGCTGGTGCTGACCCGTCCGGACGTGATCGGCGGCATCGAGAAAGCCTACCTGGATGCCGGCGCCGACATCCTCGAGACCAACACCTTCAATGCCACGCAGATTTCCATGGCCGACTACGGCATGGAAGCGCTGGTCTACGAGCTCAACGTCGAAGGCGCGCGCCTGGCGCGCAAGGTGGCCGACGCCAAGACCCTGGAGACCCCGGACAAGCCGCGCTTCGTCGCCGGCGTACTGGGCCCGACCAGCCGCACCTGCTCGTTGTCGCCGGACGTCAACAACCCCGGCTACCGCAACGTCACCTTCGACGAACTGGTGGAGAACTACACCGAGGCCACCAAGGGCCTGATCGAGGGCGGCGCCGACCTGATCCTGATCGAGACCATCTTCGACACCCTCAACGCCAAGGCGGCGATCTTCGCCGTGCAGGGCGTGTTCGAAGAGCTGGGCCTCGAACTACCGATCATGATCTCCGGCACCATCACCGACGCCTCGGGCCGCACCCTGTCCGGGCAGACCACCGAAGCCTTCTGGAACTCGGTGGCCCACGCCAAGCCGATCTCCGTCGGCCTCAACTGCGCCCTCGGCGCCAGCGAACTGCGCCCTTACCTGGAAGAGCTGTCGAACAAGGCCAGCACCCACGTCTCCGCGCACCCCAACGCCGGCCTGCCCAACGAATTCGGCGAGTACGACGAACTGCCGGCGCAAACCGCCAAGGTCATTGAAGAGTTCGCCCAGAGCGGTTTCCTGAACATCGTCGGCGGTTGCTGCGGCACCACCCCGGGGCACATCGAGGCCATCGCCAAGGCCGTCGCCGGCTATGCCCCGCGGCAGATCCCGGACATTCCCAAGGCCTGCCGCCTGTCGGGCCTGGAGCCGTTCACCATCGATCGCCAGTCGTTGTTCGTCAACGTCGGCGAACGCACCAACATCACCGGCTCCGCCAAGTTCGCCCGCCTGATCCGTGAAGAGAACTACACCGAAGCCCTGGAAGTCGCCCTGCAGCAGGTCGAAGCCGGCGCTCAGGTGATCGACATCAACATGGACGAAGGCATGCTGGACTCGAAGAAGGCCATGGTGACCTTCCTCAACCTGATTGCCGGCGAGCCGGACATCTCGCGCGTGCCGATCATGATCGACTCCTCCAAGTGGGAAGTGATCGAAGCCGGCCTCAAGTGCATCCAGGGCAAGGGCATCGTCAACTCCATCAGCATGAAGGAAGGCGTCGAGCAGTTCATTCATCACGCCAAGCTGTGCAAGCGCTACGGCGCCGCCGTGGTGGTGATGGCCTTCGACGAAGCCGGCCAGGCCGACACCGAGGCGCGCAAGAAGGAAATCTGCAAGCGTTCCTACGACATCCTGGTCAACGACGTCGGCTTCCCGCCGGAAGACATCATCTTCGACCCGAACATCTTCGCCGTGGCCACCGGTATCGAGGAGCACAACAACTACGCGGTGGACTTCATCAACGCCTGCGCCTACATCCGCGACGAGCTGCCCTATGCGCTGAGCTCCGGCGGCGTGTCCAACGTGTCGTTCTCCTTCCGCGGCAACAACCCGGTGCGCGAGGCGATCCACTCGGTGTTCCTGCTGTATGCGATCCGCAACGGCCTGACCATGGGTATCGTCAACGCCGGCCAGCTGGAGATCTACGACCAGATCCCGCAGGAGCTGCGCGACGCCGTCGAGGACGTGATCCTCAACCGCACCCCGGAAGGCACCGATGCCCTCCTCGCCATCGCCGACAAGTACAAGGGCGACGGCAGCGTCAAGGAAGCCGAGACCGAAGAGTGGCGCAACTGGGACGTCAACAAGCGCCTGGAGCACGCCCTGGTCAAAGGCATCACCACCCATATCGTCGAAGACACCGAAGAGTCGCGGCTGTCCTTCGCCCGCCCGATCGAAGTGATCGAAGGCCCGCTGATGGCTGGCATGAACATCGTCGGCGACCTGTTCGGCGCCGGCAAAATGTTCCTGCCCCAGGTGGTCAAGTCCGCCCGGGTGATGAAGCAGGCCGTGGCCCACCTGATCCCGTTCATCGAGCTGGAAAAAGGCGACAAGCCGCAAGCCAAGGGCAAGATCCTCATGGCCACGGTCAAGGGCGACGTGCACGACATCGGCAAGAACATCGTCGGCGTGGTCCTGGGCTGTAACGGCTACGACATCGTCGACCTCGGTGTGATGGTGCCGGCGGAGAAAATCCTGCAGGTGGCCAAGGAACAGAAGTGCGACATCATCGGCCTGTCCGGCCTGATCACCCCGTCGCTGGACGAGATGGTCCACGTCGCCCGGGAAATGCAGCGCCAGGACTTCCACCTGCCACTGATGATCGGTGGCGCCACCACCTCCAAGGCGCACACGGCGGTGAAGATCGAGCCCAAGTACAGCAATGACGCGGTGGTCTACGTCACCGACGCCTCGCGTGCCGTGGGCGTGGCCACCCAGCTGCTGTCCAAGGAGCTCAAGGCCGGTTTCGTCGAGCGCACCCGCGAAGAGTACGTGGAAGTCCGCGAGCGTACCGCCAACCGCAGTGCCCGCACCGAGCGCCTGAGCTACCCGGCGGCCGTGGCCAAGAAGCCACAGTTCGACTGGAGCAGCTACCAGCCGACCGTGCCGACCTTCACCGGGGCCAAGGTGCTGGACAATATCGACCTGCGGGTCCTGGCCGAATACATCGACTGGACGCCGTTCTTCATCTCCTGGGACCTGGCCGGCAAGTTCCCGCGCATCCTCGAGGACGAAGTGGTGGGTGAAGCCGCCACCGCGCTGTACAAGGACGCCCGGGAAATGCTCGACAAGCTGATCGACGAAAAGCTGATCAGCGCCCGCGCGGTATTCGGCTTCTGGCCGGCCAACCAGGTGCAGGACGACGATCTGGAAGTCTATGGCGCCGACGGCCAGCCCTTGGCCAGGCTGCACCACCTGCGCCAGCAGACCATCAAGACCGACGGCAAGCCGAACTTCTCCCTGGCCGACTTCGTCGCGCCCAAGGACAGCGGCGTGACCGACTACGTCGGTGGTTTCATCACCACCGCCGGCATCGGCGCCGAAGAAGTGGCCAAGGCCTATCAGGACAAGGGCGACGACTACAACTCGATCATGGTCAAGGCCCTGGCCGATCGCCTGGCCGAGGCCTGCGCCGAGTGGCTGCACCAGCAAGTGCGTAAAAACTACTGGGGCTATGCCAAGGATGAAGAGTTGGACAACGAGGCGCTGATCAAGGAGCAGTACAGCGGTATCCGCCCTGCCCCGGGTTACCCGGCCTGCCCGGACCACACCGAGAAGAGCACCCTGTTCGCCCTGCTCGACCCCGAGGCATCCGAAGGCAAGGCCGGGCGCAGCGGCGTGTTCCTCACCGAACACTTCGCCATGTTTCCGGCGGCGGCGGTCAGCGGCTGGTACTTCGCCCATCCGCAGGCGCAGTACTTCGCCGTGGGCAAGATCGACAAGGACCAGGTCAGCAGCTACAGCGCGCGCAAAGGCCAGGACCTGGCCGTGACCGAGCGCTGGCTGGCGCCGAACCTGGGCTACGACAACTAAATTGCAGGAGCGAGCTTGCTCGCGATAGACGTCAACGATGACGCGGTGAATCTGAAGAATCGCGCTGTCTTGACGTTTTGATCGCGAGCAAGCGCGCTCCTACAGGGTGTATGGGCGGGAGCTACGCGAAAATTGTCTATGCTTTCCCCACACCCACTTGTGTCGAGGGATTTATGGACGACCCCATCAACGACAAGCCGCCGACCCTTTGGCAGATGCTGCAAAGCGTCGCCGCTGCCGCCTTTGGCGTGCAGAGCGGGAAGAACCGCAAGCGCGACTTCACCCACGGCAAACCCAGCCATTTCGTGATCCTGGGCATTCTGTTCACCGCGGTGTTCGCCTTGACCCTGTTCGGTATCGTCAAGCTGGTAGTGCACCTGGCGGGGCTTTGAACGCCTGTCAGTGCAATAACAGATTCAGCGAGAAGGGATAACGGTAGCCGGCCGGCTTGCCCTCGGCCGACAACCCGCGAAAGTCCACGCCGTATTGCTGTGTCCCCTGCAACTCCAGCAGACGCTGCGCCTGGACCTTGTCCAGGAACTGGAACACGCCCAGTTGCCAGTCCGGGCCGCCATGGGTCGCAGGGTTCAGCCCCCGGGCATCGTCGTTGAGGACCACCATTGCCCAGCCCCCCAGGGTGAAGTGCCCGGCGATCAACGCCGTCAGGCGTCCGTCGATCAATGCCTGCAAGGCCTGCGGCGAGCTGTTCAGGGCGCTGAACAGCACATCCTTGCCCGGTCGCCGCCCTTGCTGCTCCAGCGCCTCCATCGCTCCCAGGGCCATCTCGTCGTTGGCCGACCAGATCAACTGCGTCTGCGGATAGCGCTTGAGCAACTGCTGGGCCTGCTCAAAAGCGCGCTGGCGATTCCACTCGCCATACACCAGTTGCCGCAGGCGCACCTCGGGATGCTCCGCCAATGCCCGCCGCAAGCCTTGCTCGCGTGATTGCGCCACCGGAGTGTTCTTCACGCCCGAGAACGCCAGCAGGTCGACGTACTGCCCGGGAGCGAACGGGCCGTGACGACGGATCAGCTCCTTGAGCATCAGGTAGCCGGCTTCTTCGTCGTTGGCGATCATGCTGCCGATCCAGTCGGGATAACGGCTCTGGTGCTCGTCCAGCAAGCGTTGCTGATCGGCGGTCAGCGCGTTGTTGACGACGAACAGCTTCACCCCGCTGCCCTGGGACAGGCGCAGGATCTCCGGCGCGACATATTGCTCGTTGACCACCACCAGGTAATCCGGCCGGTCCGGGCCCTGCAGGGCTTCCCGGGCCTGGCGGATGGTGGTTTGCGAATCGCGCTGCGAATAACGCACGCGCAAATCCAGGCCGAGGTCATTGGCCGCGGCCTGCATGAATTGGGAATACCCGACCCAGAAGTTTTCAGTGGAGTAGCCCGGATTCAAAAACACTACCGAGGTGGCATGGGCCATGGCCCAGAACGTTGGACTCAGTACAAGCAGCACCAGCAGCAGACACTTACCAAACGCCTTGAACATTGCGACCAGAGTCCCGGAATATTGCCCGCAGTATAACTGGCAAAATACTGGCCTATATCGGCAAATCGTCATTTCCCACAGACAATTCGGACTCTGCTCATCGCTTGACCGCAACTATTGATGACTGACCCAGAACACCGCCGTTCCCACGACCAGAATGATCAGAAAGAGAATGGCCCAAGCATCGACAGCACTGTCGCTTTTCCTTGCCTTGGTTGGATTGCTCATAGCATCGCCTCTTGTCGGTTTTATCGGTGACTGCACAAAGACTCGAGCACAGTTAAGCCGAGGATTGCCCTCACCACAAATGTGGGTTTGAGCCGGTCGGATACCGTTAGTCGTTTTGGTTCTTTGCATATACTCAAACATCACTTTTGCGCATAACTGCAAACTGGTATCTTCGCCCGGCTCCGTTGGGAGTGCGCGGCCGTGCGCGCAGAATTTCTTGGGTGACATCCGCCTCTGCGTCACCTGATAAGCCTGAGAACAGGATCTATATGTACGTATACGACGAGTACGATCAGCGGATCATCGAGGACCGCGTCAAGCAGTTCCGTGATCAGACCCGGCGCTATCTGGCAGGCGAGCTGAGCGAAGAAGAATTCCGCCCTCTGCGCCTGCAGAATGGCCTCTATATCCAACGTTTTGCCCCGATGCTGCGGGTGGCGGTGCCTTATGGCCAGCTGACTTCGCGCCAAGCACGGATGATGGCCAGGATCGCTCGCGACTACGACAAGGGCTACGCCCACATCAGTACCCGGCAGAACGTGCAGTTCAACTGGCCGGCGCTGGAAGACATCCCGGACATCCTGGCTGAGCTGGCGACCGTGCAGATGCACGCCATCCAGACCAGCGGCAACTGCCTGCGCAACGTCACCACCGACCAGTTCGCCGGCGTCGCCGCCGATGAGTTGATCGACCCGCGCCCCTGGTGTGAAATCGTCCGTCAGTGGACCACCTTCCACCCTGAGTTCGCCTACCTGCCGCGCAAGTTCAAGATCGCCATCAACGGTTCGACCTCGGACCGCGCGGCCATCGAAGTCCACGACATCGGCCTGGAGCCGGTGCACAACGCCGCTGGCGAGCTGGGCTTCCGGGTCCTGGTCGGTGGCGGCCTGGGCCGGACCCCGGTGGTCGGCGCCTTCATCAACGAGTTCCTGCCGTGGCAGGACCTGTTGAGCTACCTCGACGCCATCCTGCGGGTCTACAACCGCTACGGCCGGCGTGACAACAAGTACAAGGCGCGGATCAAGATCCTGGTCAAGGCCCTGACCCCAGAGGTGTTCGCCGAGAAGGTCGAAGCGGAAATGGCTCACCTGCGCGGCGGCCAGACCACCCTGACCGACGCCGAAGTGCATCGCGTGGCCAAGCACTTCGTCGATCCGGACTACAAGGCCCTGGCCAACCAGGACGCCGAGCTGGCCGAACTCGACAAACAATATCCGGGCTTCGCCCGCTGGCGCACGCGCAACACCCTGGCCCACAAGAAGCCGGGCTATGTCGCCGTGACCCTGTCGCTGAAACCCACGGGCGTAGCCCCGGGCGACGTCACCGACAAGCAGTTGGACGGCATCGCCGACCTGGCCGACCGCTACAGCTTCGGCCAGCTGCGCACCTCCCACGAGCAGAACGTGATTCTCGCCGACGTCGAGCAGAGCCAACTGTTCACCCTGTGGGGCGAGCTGCGCGAGCAAGGTTTCGCCACGCCGAACATCGGCCTGCTGACCGACATCATCTGCTGCCCGGGCGGTGATTTCTGCTCCCTGGCCAACGCCAAGTCGATCCCGATCGCCGAGTCCATCCAGCGTCGTTTCGATGACTTGGACTACCTGTTCGACATCGGCGAGCTGGACCTGAACATCTCCGGTTGCATGAACGCTTGCGGCCACCACCACGTGGGCCATATCGGTATCCTCGGGGTGGACAAGAAAGGCGAAGAGTTCTATCAGGTTTCCCTGGGTGGCAGCGCCAGCCGCGACGCCAGCCTGGGCAAGATCCTCGGCCCGTCCTTCGCCCAGGACGACATGCCCGATGTGATCTCGAAGCTGATCGACGTGTACGTGGAACAACGTACCGAAGACGAGCGCTTCATCGACACCTACCAACGTATTGGCATCGACCTCTTCAAGGAGCGCGTCTATGCAGCGAATCATTAAGAACAACGAGGTCATCGACGAAACCTGGCACCTGCTGCCCAAGGATGCGACCCTCGACGGTATTTCCAACTGCGACGACCTGATCGTACCTCTGGCCTTGTGGCGCGAGCACGCTCACGCCCTCAAGGCCCGCGACGGCGGCCTGGGCGTGTGGCTGGACGCCGATGAAGAAGCCGAAGAGATCGGCGATGACGTGCAGCACTTCCAGGTCATCGCCCTGAACTTCCCGGCCTTCACCGACGGCCGCAACTACTCCAACGCCCGCCTGTTGCGCGACCGTTACGGCTTCAAGGGCGAACTGCGAGCGATCGGCGATGTGCTGCGCGACCAGCTGTTCTACCTGCGCCGCTGTGGGTTCGACGCTTACGCCCTGCGCGCCGACAAGGACCCGTACGAAGCCCTGGAAAGCCTCAAGGACTTCTCCGTGACCTATCAGGCCGCCACCGACGAACCGCTGCCGCTGTTCCGTCGCCGCTAAGGCCCGCGCCAACAAAAAGCCCTGGACCGGGAAACCGGTTCAGGGCTTTTTTGTGTCTGTCATCTTTAAACGCGGCATCTTTAAACGCAGCATCTTTAACGCGGTACCCGCGATCGCGGGCAAGCCTCGCTCCTACAGAAGAAACACGTTCCCGTGGTGCCCCTTACCAGAAACGCTGCTGGGTCAGGCGACTCCACCAGGTCAGCAGCACGCGGTCGATGGAACCGCTGGCCGCCAGCCCTACCCGCTCCTGCAGGCTCTTGCGCTCGGCGTAGTGCAGGTGGAACAGCTCGGCGCTCTTGGCGCGCTCGGCCAGGTACTCGTCGCTGGTTTTCAGCTCGTCGATCAGGTGCTTTTCCAACGCCGCGACACCCAGCCAGACTTCACCGGTGGCCACGTCGTCGATGACCAGTTGCGGCCGATAACGGGAAACGAAGTTCTTGAACAACTGATGGGTGACATCCAGGTCTTCCTGGAATTTCTCCCGACCCTTTTCGGTGTTTTCGCCAAACACGGTCAGGGTGCGCTTGTACTCACCGGCAGTCAGCACTTCGAAGTCGATGTCGTGTTTTTTCAGCAGGCGGTTGACGTTGGGCAACTGCGCCACCACGCCGATCGAGCCGAGGATGGCGAACGGCGCGCTGATGATCTTCTCGCCAATGCACGCCATCATGTAGCCGCCGCTGGCCGCGACCTTGTCGATGCACACCGTCAACGGCACGCCGGCCTGGCGAATCCGCGCCAGTTGCGACGAGGCCAGCCCATAGCTGTGCACCATGCCGCCGGCGCTTTCCAGGCGCAGCACCACTTCATCCTTGGGCGTGGCCAGGCTCAGCAGCGCGGTGATTTCGTGGCGCAGCCCCTCGGTGGCCGAGGCCTTGATGTCGCCGCTGAAATCCAGCACGAACACCCGCGGTTTTTCCTCGTGCTGCTTCTTGTGTTTTTTCTCGGCCTTGGCCTCGGACTTGCGCAGTGCCTTGAGCTGGTCCTTGTCGAGCAGGCTCTGCTCCAGACGCTCGCGCAGGCCCTTGTAGAAATCGTTGAGCTTGCTCACATGCAACTGCCCGGCGCCCTTGCGCCGGCCTTTGCTGCGCAGCGAGGCAGCGGTGATCAGCACCACCAGGATGGCGATGACCAGGGTGACGGTTTTGGCCAGGAAACTGGCGTACTCGGAGAGAAACTCCACAGGGACTCCTTAAAGACGTGCATCACTGCCAACACGTGGCGGAATGGCTCCAGCATACCGGCGCAGCCAGGCGTCGACCAGTCGCGAAACCTCCTGTTACCGTGCTCTAACGGGCATTTCAAACAAGCGTATGTTTTTTCATTGACAGCTCACCGGCATCCTCATAACCTCGCAAAACTTTCAACGTACCGGGATGACGCGGACGTGGGCAGCATCTATCTGATTCGACATGGCCAGGCCTCCTTCGGTGCAGACGACTACGACGTCCTGTCGACCACGGGTGTGCGCCAGGCCGAAGTGCTCGGTCAACATCTGGTCGAACTGGGCGTGAACTTCGATCGCTGCCTGGCGGGCGACCTGCGTCGCCAGCAACACACCGCCAATTCCACCCTGCAACAGTTCAGCGCCGCGGGCCTGCCCACGCCGATCCTGGAAACCGATTCGGCGTTCAACGAATTCGATGCCGATGCGGTGATCCGCGCCTTGCTGCCCGATATGTTGTCCGAGGAGCCCAACGCCCTGGACATCCTGCGCAACGCCGCGCAGAACCGCGCCGAATTCCAGCGCATCTTCGCCCTGATCATCGAGCGCTGGCTGGCCGGCACCTACGATCCACCGGGGCTGGAAAGCTGGCTGGGGTTTGTCGAACGGGTGCAGGCCGGCCTGCAGCGCATTCTGGAACAGGCCGACAACACCCAGAGAATCGCCGTGTTCACCTCCGGCGGCACCATCACCGCCCTGCTCCACCTGATTACCCGGATGCCTGCCGCCCAGGCCTTCGAACTGAATTGGCAAATCGTCAATACCTCGCTCAACCAGCTGAAGTTTCGCGGTCGCGAGGTTGCCCTGGCTTCCTTCAACAGCCATGCCCACCTGCAACTGCTGAAGGCCCCGGAACTCATCACTTTCCGCTGAGTCCGGATCACTGTGACCCTTGCTGTAACAACCCATAAAAGGATCGAACCATGACCTCCGTAGCCGACGCCGTACAAGCCATGAAAGCCAAGTTCAACCCAGCTGCCGCTGCCGGCCTGGACCTGGTTTTCGGTTTCCGTATCGATGACACCAAGAACTTCTCGCTGATCGTCAAAGACAGCACCTGCGAGCTCAAGGAAGGCGAGAACCCGGACGCCCAGGTCACGCTGGTAATGGACGGCGAAACCCTGCAAGGCATCGTCAGCGGCGAAACCGACGGCATGCAGGCCTTCATGGGCGGCAAACTGCGCGCCGAAGGCGACATGATGCTGGCGATGAAACTGAGCGAACTGTTCCCGGCCTGAGTAAGCGCTTCCCCAGGGAAGCCCTTGTCTTGCCCACGAATCCCGCCTTCCGGCGGGATTCGTCGTTTCAGGCCCGCGCTTTCAGTCGGCGCAAAGGGGCTCGGCCAGCGGCAAACCGGTGACGGGAGCCGCCATCACCGAGGACGCCGCCAGCAGCTCCCGGGTATAGGGATGGCGCGCCGTGCCGAACAGTTGCTCGGTCTCGCCGCGCTCCACCACTTCGCCCTCCTTCATCACGATCAGGTCATGGGCCAGCGCCCGCACCACCGCCAGGTCGTGGCTGATGAACAGGTAGGTCAGACCATGCTCCTGTTGCAGGCGGCGTAGCAGCGCCACCACCTGTTTCTGCACCGTGCGGTCGAGGGCCGAAGTCGGTTCGTCGAGCAGGATCAGTTCCGGCTTGAGTACCAGGGCGCGGGCAATAGCGATGCGCTGGCGCTGGCCGCCGGAAAACTCATGAGGGTAGCGATGGCGGCTGGCCGGGTCGAGGCCGACCTCCTGCAAGGCTTCGATCACCGCCTGCTCGCGTTGCCACGCATTCAGCTCGCTGTGCACCAGCAAGCCTTCGGCAATGATCTGCTGCACGCTGAGGCGCGGGCTGAGGCTACCGAAGGGGTCCTGGAACACCACTTGCAGCTGCCGACGCAATGGCCGCAGTTGCTTGCCGTCGAGGCTGTGCAGGTCCTGCCCCTTGAAGCGGATGCGGCCTTCGGACTCGATCAGCCGCAGGATCGCCTGGCCCAGGGTCGACTTGCCCGAGCCGGATTCACCGACAATGCCCAGGGTCTTGCCCCGTTGCAGTTGCAGGTCGATGCCGTTCACCGCCTTCAGGTAACGCCTGGGCCGCAGCCAGCCACCGCCCTGGCGGAACCAGACCTTCAGCCCCTCCACTGCCAGCAGAGTCTCGCTGGGCCCGCGGCGCAGCGCCTGGCCGCCGGGCTCGGCATTCAGCAGCTGGACGCTGTAGGGATGCCGGGGATCGGCGAACAGCTGCGCGCACTCGGCCGTTTCGACTATCTCCCCGGCACGCATCACCGCTACCCGCTGGGCGATGCTGCGCACCAGGTTGAGGTCGTGGCTGATCAGCAGCAATGCCATGCCCAGGCGCTGCTGCAAATCCTTGAGCAGTAGCAGGATCTTGCGCTGCACCGTCACGTCGAGGGCGGTGGTCGGCTCGTCGGCGATCAGCAGCTCCGGTTCGCAGGCCAGGGCCATGGCGATCATCACCCGCTGGCGTTGCCCGCCGGAGAGCTGATGGGGATAGGCCTGCAAGCGCTGCTCCGGCTGCTGGATGCCCACCAGATGCAGCAGTTCCAGGATCCGTTCGCGGGCCTGGCTGCCGGCCATGCCTTTGTGCAGGCGCAGGGTTTCCCCCAGCTGTCGCTCCAGGCTATGCAGGGGGTTCAGCGAGCTCATGGGCTCCTGGAAGATCATCGCGATGCGGTTGCCACGCAGCTGGCGCAAGCGCGCCGGGCTGGCGCCGAGCAACTCTTCGCCGCGATAACGGATGCTGCCCGCGATGCGCGTGCTGCCCGGGTCGAGCAATTGCAGGAGGCTGTGGGCCGTCACCGACTTGCCGGAGCCGGATTCGCCCACCAGCGCCAGGCATTCGCCGCCGCGGATCTCCAGGTCGATGCCATGCACCACCTCAGTGGCCTTGAACGCCACCCGCAGGCCGCGCAGTTCAATCAGTCGTTCACTCATCTCAATGCCTCGGATCGAAGGCGTCGCGGCAGGCTTCGCCGATAAACACCAGCAACGACAGAATCAGCGCCAGGGCGAAAAACGCCGTCAGCCCCAGCCAGGGCGCCTGCAGATTGCTTTTGCCCTGGCCGATCAACTCGCCCAGGGACGCGCTGCCGGCCGGCATGCCGAAGCCGAGGAAATCCAGGGCCGACAGGGTGGCGATGGCCCCGGTGAGGATGAACGGCAGGTACGTCAGGGTGGCGCTCATGGCGTTGGGCAGGATGTGCCGCAGCATCACCTGGGTATCGCCGACACCCAGGGCCCGCGCCGCCTTGACGTACTCCAGGCCGCGGCTGCGCAGGAACTCGGCGCGCACCACATCCACCAGGGCCAGCCAGGAAAACAGCGCCATGATCCCCAGCAGCCACCAGAAACCCGGCTCGACGAACCCTGAGAGAATGATCAGCAGATACAACACCGGCAGCCCCGACCAGACCTCCTGCAAGCGCTGCCCCAACAGGTCGATCCAGCCGCCGTAATAGCCCTGCAGGGCGCCGGCGGCGATGCCGATCAGCGCGCTGGCGGCGGTCAGCGCCAGGGCGAACAGCAGCGACACCCGGGTGCCGAAGATCACCCGCGCCAGCACGTCCCGGGCCTGGTCGTCGGTGCCCAGCCAGTTCTGCGCCGAGGGCGGGCTTGGCGCCGGTTCCGTCAGGTCGTAGTTGACCGTGTCGAAAGCGAAAGGAATCGGCGCGAACAGCAACCAGCCGCCCTGCCCTTCGATCAACTGGCGCACCGAAGCGCTGCGGTAATCCGGCTGGAACGGCAGCTCGCCGCCGAACTGCTGCTCGGTGTAACGCTTGAACGCCGGGAAATACCACTGGCCCTGGTAAGCCACCAGCAAAGGCTTGTCGTTGGCGATCAGCTCACCGCCGAGGCTCAGGGCGAACAGCGCGACGAACAGCCACAACGACCACCAGCCGCGCCGGTGGGACTTGAAGCGCTGCCAGCGCCGCTGGCCTATGGGAGACAAGGTCAACATCAGGCGCTCCTTGCACTGAAGTCGATGCGCGGATCGACCAGGGTGTAGCACAGGTCGCCGAGCAGTTTTATCAGCAGACCGAACAGGGTGAAGATGAACAGCGAGCCGAACACCACCGGGTAATCCCGCGACACCGCGGCGTCGTAGCTCAGGCGCCCGAGGCCGTCGAGGGAGAAGATCACCTCGATCAGCAGCGAGCCGCCGAAGAACACATTGACCAGGGCCTGGGGCAAGCCAGCGACCACCAGCAGCATGGCGTTGCGAAACACATGGCCGTACAGCACCTGCCGTTCGCTCAGGCCCTTGGCCCGGGCGGTGACCACATACAGGCGGGAAATCTCGTTGAGAAAGCTGTTCTTGGTCAGCAGGGTCAAGGTGGCGAAACCGCCGATCACCAGGGCGCTGACCGGCAGCACCAGGTGCCAGAAATAATCGACGACCTTGCCCCAGGCCGAGAGCTGGGCGAAGTTCTCCGACACCAGCCCCCGCACCGGGAACCAGTCGAGCAAGGTGCCGCCGCCGAACACCACGATCAGCAGCAGGGCGAACAGGAACCCCGGCATCGCATAACCGATGACGATCGCCGCGCTGCTCCAGACATCGAAGGCCGAGCCGTCATGAATGGCCTTGCGAATCCCCAGCGGGATCGACACCAGGTAGGTGATCAGCGTCGCCCACAGGCCCAGCGACAAGGTCACCGGCAGCTTCTGTGCGATCAGCTCGGTGACCTTGGCGCCACGAAAGAAACTGTCGCCGAAATCCAGCCGCGCATAGTGCTTGAGCATCAGCCACAAACGCTCGCCGGCGGGCTTGTCGAAGCCATACTGGCGCTCGATATCGGCCAGCAGCTTGGGGTCCAGGCCACGGGTGGCGCGGGACTCGCCGCCCACCGTCTCGACATGCCCGCCGCCCACCGCCGCGGCGCCGCCAATGCCTTGCAGGCGGGCGATGGCCTGCTCCACCGGGCCGCCGGGCGCCGCCTGGACGATGACGAAGTTCACCAGCAGGATGCACAGCAAGGTGGGCACGATCAGCAGCAGGCGCCGCGCGCTATAAGCCAGCATGGACCACCTCCCCGCTACGTTGGCGCATCTGGCTCAGGGTCAGTGCCTCGGCGCTGACCTCCCACCAGGTGTCGAGCCCGGCGTCGTACAGGGGGGCGATGGCCGGCCGGCCAAAGCGGTTCCACCACACCGAGGAAATGCCCGGCGGGTAGTAATTGGGAATCCAGTAGTAGCCCCACTGCAACACCCGGTCCAGCGCCCGGGCGTGGGCCAGCATGCTGGCGCGGCTGTCGGCCTGCACCAGGGCGCTGATCAGCCCGTCCACCGCCGGGTCGCGCAGCGCCATGTAGTTGTTCGAGCCCGGGTCGTCGGCGCTCACCGAACCGAAGTAGTTGAACAGCTCGCGCCCCGGCGCCTGGGACACCGGGTAGGCGGCGATGATCATGTCGTAGTCGCGGCTGCGCACGCGGTTGGTGTATTGCGCGCTGTCGACCTGGCGGATATCGAAGCCGATGCCGATCTGCACCAGGTTGCGCTTGAACGGCAGCAGTAAACGCTCCAGGCCTTTCTGGCCATTGAGAAAGGTGAAATGCAGGGGCTCGCCGGCGGCGTTGCGCAACTGATCGCCCTGGGGTTTCCAGCCCGCCTGTTCCAGCAGCTTCAGCGCCTGCAACTGCTGCGGGCGGATGATCCCGCTGCCGTCGGTGCGCGGCGCCTGGAACACCTGGGTAAAGACCTCGTCCGGGACCTGCCCGCGCCAGGGTTCAAGGATCTTCAATTCTTGCGCGTCCGGCAGCGCCGCTGCCGCCAGTTCGCTGTGGGAAAAGAAGCTCTGCTGGCGCAGATACAGGCTGCGCATCATCTGCCGGTTGCTCCACTCGAAGTCCCAGAGCATAGCGATCGCCTGGCGCACCCGGCGGTCCCGGAACTGCGGTTTCTGCAGGTTGAAAATAAAACCCTGGGCGCCCAGGGCCGAACCCGGCGCCAGGTGTTCGCGCACCAGCCGCCCCTGCTCCAGTGCAGCGCCGGCATAACCGATGGTGTAGCCGGTGGCGGAGAACTCGCGGTTGTAGTCGTAGCCGCCGGCCTTGAGGATCTGCCGCGACACATCGGTGTCGGCGAAGAACTCCACCCGCAGCCGGTCGAAGTTGTAGCGTCCGCGGGCCACCGGCAGGTCCTGCCCCCACCAGTCCTTGACCCGCTCGAAGTCCACGCTGCGCCCGGCGTCCACCGCGCTCACCCGATACGGCCCGCTGCCCAGCGGCGCTTCGAAGCCGCCACCGTCGGCGAAATTGCGGCCGCGCCACCAGTGCTCGGGCAACACCGGCAGCGATGCCAGGTCCAGGGGCAAAGTCCGGCTCTCAGTGTTCTTGAACACAAAACGCACCCGGGTCGGCGATTCCACCTGCACCTCGGCGACATCGGCGAACTGCTGACGGTACTTGAAGCTGCCCTGGGTCATCAGCAGCTCGAAGGTGTAGCGCACATCCTCGGCGGTGATCGGGCTGCCATCGTCGAAGCGCGCCCGCGGGTTGAGGTAAAAGCGCAGCCAGGAACGGTCCGCGGCCAGCTCCAGGCCTTCGGCCACCAGGCCGTACACGGTGTAGGGCTCATCCTTTGAGCGATAGGCCAGCGGCGCGTACAGCCAGCCGTCGATGTCGGCCACGCCGGTGCCTTTGTCGATATACGGAATCAGATGGTCGAAGGGCCCGCTTTCCAGGGAGGAACGGCGCAGGCTGCCGCCCTTGGGAGCGTCCGGGTTGACATAGTCGAAATGCTGGAAGCCGGCGGGGTATTTCGGGGCTTCGCCGTAGACCGTCAGCGACGGTTGCACGGCGGCCAGCAGCACGGGGCTCGGCAGCAGGCAGAGCCAGAACAGCACAGCGCGTTGCAACAGCATGGAATGATGCCTCTTTGAACAGGGGCCAGGATGACGGTGTCTGTACCGGCGTCATCGCGAGCAAGCTCGCTCCTACAGAGGACCTGTGCACTTCTGTAGGAGCGAGCTTGCTCGCGAAAGATCGTCCAGCCGCCACTCGACTCCCAGCCTTATCTCTCCACCCGAAACACCCCGCTCCTGCCTGTCATGTGCAACTGACCGGGCATTTTTATAGAGCGGGTTTTAGAACCTTTGGTTACTAAAAAGCGTCCGGACCTTTTATTGCCGGTCGACTCAGAAGTTGTAACTGAGCCGCGTATACAGGGTCCGTCCGAACGGGTCCGAGTAGCGTGGGTCGTAGCCGCTCTGGAAGGTGTAGGTCTGGTTGCTGAACGGCGGCTCGCGGTCGAACAGGTTCTTCACCCCGAGGGTCACGCCCAGGGCCTGGCGCCAGGTGTAGGTGCCGGCCAGGTCCCAGACGTTGTAGAAGCCGACGCGGTTATGGCTGTCGCGGTCGGAGTCGTGGTAACCGCTGGTGTAGCGGTTGGTCAGGGTCGCGCCCAGCGGCCCCTGGTTCCAGGTCGCGGTCAGGCTGTGGCGCCAGCGCGCCACCGCGCCGGCCGAGGCGAAGTCGCCGCCGCGAAAATCCCCGAGCTTGTCGATGTATTCGCCCTTGAGCTGTTGCTGGTAGTCGTAGCGGGTGACGTAGGTGCCTTGCAGCCCCAGGCCGAACTCGCCCCAGGCAGTGGCTGGCAGGCGATAGTCGAGGCTGACATCGACCCCGCTGGTCTTGAGCTTGCCCAGGTTGGCCATGCCCGTGACCACATGATCGATGGAGCCGTCGGCCTTGCGCACCAGCCGGTCGGCGTACAGGTCGGGATTGTCGAACGGCGCCGACTCGGGAAACTCGGCGATCTGGTTGGCGACCTTGATCCACCAGAAATCCAGCCCGGCATTGAGCCGCTCGAACGGCTGGTAGACGAAGCCGAATGTCACGTTGCGCGCGGTTTCCGGCTTCAGCTCGGTGTTGCCGCCGGTGCTGCGGTTGAACTGCTGGGCGCAGTCGCGGTTGCCGATCCCGCCATTGGCCGGGGTGCCGCCGGGGCATAGCCGCGGGTCGTTGTAGTTGGCGTTGGTGAAGGTGGTAAAGGTCGGGTTGTACAGCTCGTACAGCGACGGCGCGCGGAAGCCTTCACTGTAGGCGCCGCGCAGCACCAGCTCCTTGAAGGGCTGGAAGCGGAACGAATACTTGGGGTTGGTGGTACTGCCGAAGTCGCTGTATTTGTCATGCCGGATCGCCGCCGTCAGCTCCAGGCTGTCGAGCACCGGCACGTTGAGTTCGGCGTACTGCGCCTGCACGCTGCGGTCGCCCGACACACTGCCGTTGGGGTCGATGCCCAGGCTCTGCACATTGCCGGCGAACTGGGCGAAATCCTGGTGGAAGTCTTCCTTGCGGTACTCGCCGCCCAGGGCTAGGGCCGCGGGGCCGGAGCCGAACCAGTCGCCGATCTCGCGGCTGACCCGCCCGTCGATGGCCTTGACCCGCCCGACCGCCGTGGCGTAATCGCCGTCCACCGTATTGGCCGCCAGCAGCGCGCTGCCTGCCGCGGTCTGCGGGCCGAAGGGGTTGATCACGCCATTGGCGATGCCCTCGGACACTGCCACATCGTTCACGTAGCCGCTGCGGATGGTACTGACCACCTTGTTCTGGTTGTACGAGGCGCCGATGTTGTAGTCCCAGCCCGCCACGCTGCCATCGAAACTCAGCAGCAGGCGCTGGCCGGTGTTGTCGTCTTCATGGCGGCGGGCGCCGACATCGGTTTCCCGCCAGTTGGCCGCCACCGGTTGCGTCGGGTCGAGGGCAAAGCCGCTCGGCCCCGGGGTGATGCCATTGCCCGGATAGAACGCGGTGCCCGGGTTGACCTGATTGCCCATCAGGGTGCCGGGGCCGATCTGGGTGCGGTTCTCGTTGCGCGCCCAGAAGTATTCGAGGCTGACGTTGTGATCGTCGCTGAGCTTGCCGGTGGCCTTGGCGAAGGCCGAGGTCTTTTCGGTTTCCGGCACCAGGTCCAGGTAGCTCCACAGGCTCTGGCGGCAAATGCCGTTGCGCGACAGCAAGCCCGGCGCGTTGCAGCCGGAGCCGGCCAGCGGGTTGGTGGCATTGGCGCCCTGGCTCCAGTTGGCCGGCGAGGCGGTGCCGGAGGTGTAGTCCAGGCCCCGGCCCGGCTGGTAGTTGTAGGTGTAGCCGCGATCCTTGGCGGCCAGGCGCTCTTGTTTGTCGTAGCTGACCACGCCGAACACGTTGAAGCGGTCTTCCTCCAGGTCGCCGATGCCCCAGCTGCCGCTGAAGTTCCTGCTCTGGCCACCGCCGGAATGGCTCGGGGTGTCGTAGCCGGTACTGACCTGGCCGCGGGTCAGGCTCTTCTTGGTGATGAAGTTGATCACCCCGCCGATGGCGTCGGTGCCGTACAGCGCGGACGCGCCGTCGCGCAGCACCTCGACCCGGTCGATGGCGGCAAACGGAATGGTGTTGAGGTCGACCCCGGAGCCGTTGATGGCATTGGTCGCGTTGTTGCTCAGGCGCCGGCCGTTGAGCAAAACCAGGGTCTTGTTCGGGCCTATGCCGCGCAGGTCGGCATAGGCCGCGCCGCCACTGCTGGAGCCCACTGAGCGCCCGGAGCCGACCGAGGACTGGTTGGCGGAAATCCGGTTGATCAGCTCTTCGGTGGTGGTCACGCCCTGCTCGCGCAGCTTCTCGACCCGCAGCACGGTGACCGGCACCGCGGTCTCGGCATCGACCCGGCGGATCGCGGTGCCGGTCACTTCCACCCGCTGCAACTGGGTGGTGGGCTCAGTAAACGCCGGGGCGCTGCTGGCGGTGCTGGTGTCCGCCACGAGGGTCACGCCCTGGGTGTCCTGCTGCTCCTTCAGGCCGCTGTCCTGCAAGGCCAGGGTCAGCGCCTGGTGCTGGTCGAGCTGGCCCTGGATCGCCGGCGCATAACGGCCGCTCACCAGCTTCTGCTCGAAGGAAATCGGCAGGCCGGTCTGTCGGGAAATCTGCAGCAGGGTCTGGTCCAGCGGCCCCGCGGGCAGGTTGAACGGAGTGGTCGCGGCCCAGGCCGGCAATACATTCAGCGCCGCCAGCAAGGCCAGGCTCAAAGGGGATCTACGGGGTACGAACAGACTCATGGACAACCATCCCTGCATTAGGTGTATGCAGGGATGTGCAACGGCCCGGAGGTTTTTATAGAGGCCGGTCTAGACCGTTGGGTGATGAGCTTATGCCTGTTCGTCTGCCCCGTAGGAGCGCAGCTTGCTCGCGATGCAGGCGCCGCGGTGCATCAGGCCAGACACCATCAGCCATAGGGAGGGTTCAGCCGCCAAAGTGATAACTCACATCCAGCCACCATTGGCGGCCGTAGGGGTCGTAGTTGCCGGTGGGGTAATACGGCCAGCCGCCGGAGTCGTCGCGCTTGACCTGGTTCAGCAGGTTGTTGACGGTCAGGCCGACGCTGGCGCGGTCGTTGACCTTGTAGCGGGCGCTGGCGTTGAACACGGTCCAGGGCGACAGGCGCCCGTCCGAGTTGCCGTTGGTCACGCTGCCATAGCGGATGCCCAGCAGGGTCGCGGTGTAGTGCTGGTAATCCCAGGTCAGGCTGGCGTTGACCTTGCTGCGCCAGTCGTGATTGCTGCGGTCCACGCGCCAGTCCTGGGTCGGCGCGTCGTCCGATTCCTTGTAGAAATGCGAGAGCACCAGGGTGTAGCCCAGGGTCGAACTGAACGCCCCGTACTCCCCGGCGCCCCAGCGGATATTGCTTTTCAGGTCGAGCCCGCTGACCCGTTCGCTGGCGGCGTTGATCGCATTGATCTGCACCCGCTGCAAGCGGTTCGGGTCCACCGCGGCAGTGCCCGGGTTGCGCTGGATGCGCGCCAGGGTCGCCTGGCAGCTGGCCGAATTGGTGTCCATGGCGCCACTGCGGCAGGCGTTTTCCTCTTGCAACAGGCGGTTCTGGTCGACGGTGGTCAGCAGGTCCTCGATCTGCACGCGCCAGTAATCCACCGACACATCGAAATTGCGCGACGGCGACCAGACGAACCCGTAGGTCCAGGACTTGCCCCGCTCGGACTTGAGGTCGGCGGTGCCGCTCTGGGTGTAGTCCACCCGCCCGCGATCGCAGGCGCCCTCGACACCCTGGCTGCACCCGTAGTAGTCGATCTGGTCCGGCACATAGCCGTTGGTGTCGGCCTGGTAGATGTAGTTCAGGTCCGGGGCACGGAAGCTGGTGCCGTAGCTGCCGCGCAGCAGCAGGCTGTTCAGCGGGCGCCATTCCAGGCCCAGGTTGTAGGTCTTTTGTTGCTCGGTGCGGCCGCTGAATTTGTACTGGTCCCAGCGCCCCGCCAGCGACGCCAGCAGGCTGTCGCTGATCGGCACGCTGAACTCGCCGCCGGCGGCATAACGCTTGCGCGAGCCACCGGAACTCTGCGCCGGGGTGGTGCCGTAGAAGCTGCCGTCGTTGAGCCCATCGTCCGGATCGACGCGGTATTCCTGCTTGCCCAGCTCAAGGATGCCGGCGAAGCCCACCGGCCCCGCCGGCAAGTCGAACAGCTCGCCGTTGAGCGAGGCGTTGTAGCTCTGCGACACCGACTTGCTGGTCTGGGTCAGGTTGCGGCGAAACTGCCGCCACTCCTCTTCGGTCAGCGGGCGGTCAAGGCGTGAGGCATCCGGGGCGAACAGCGGATACCCGCCCTGCTCGCCCAGCTGCGGCCCCAGGTAGAAATCGCGAATAGTGGCCGACGGCGTATAGCGGGTGGTGCGCACGCTGCGGTACTCCGAGCGGTTGGCCGCCAGCTCATAGCTCCAGGCCGTGTCGGCGATCCGGTCGGACAGGCCCAGGGTGCCGGTCCAGGAGGTGTCGCGCCACTTGCTGTTGTTGCTGGTGCGGCCGCCGATTTCCTCCTCGGAGAAGCGCCGGAACCAGCGCTCCAGGTTGCCCGTGTTCCGGTTGATGAAGTCGGGCGAGGTGAAGCTCGGCCCGCGGGTGTTGTTCTGGATATGGTCCAGGCCATACATCAGGTCGGCGAAGACCTTGCCGCTGTCGCTGAAATGCCAGGTGCCGCGGGTGTAGCCGTCGTAGTTTTCCTTCTGCGTCTGCAAGGTCCAGTAATCGTTGTAGACCTGGTCGGTGGTGCAGCGCCCGCCGCTGCCGCTGAGGTGGTTGGCAAACACCCCGGAGTAGGCGCCGCAGCCAGGGCCGATGTACTTGCCGCTGTCGAGGTTGCGCCGGTAGCCCACGTCCAGGGCCGGCCCGCGATCCATGAAGCCGCGGTCGTCGGCCCAGATCGGCTGGCGATGGGTCAGTTCCAGGCCGAACAGGCCATCGAAATCCCCCCAGCTGCCACCGCCGCTGATCTGCAGGCGCTGGTTGTCGCCGCCGCCGCGCTCGGTGGTGCCGCCACGCAGGTTGACGTCTATGCCGCTGGCCTTCTCCTTGAGGATGATGTTGACCACCCCGGCGATCGCATCGGAGCCGTAGATGGCCGAGGCGCCGCTGCTGAGAACCTCGATGCGGTCGATGATCGCCGAGGGGATGTTGGCCAGGTTGGTGAAGTTGACCTGGCCGCCATAGGCCGTCGGATAGTCCGCGACCCGCCGGCCGTTGATCAGCACCAGCGTGTGGTTGGGGCCCAGCCCCCGCAGGTTGAGGGCGCTGGCGGCGGGCTGGAAAGTGTTGCCGTAGTCCTCGCCCTGGGTCATGCCGGTGTTCTGCGTCTGGGTCGCCAGGGCGTCGTAGACGTTGCGGTAACCGCGGGCCTCCATCTCTTCATGGGTAATCACGTTCACCGGAGTGGCGCCGTCGGACTGGGCGCGGGCGATGCGCGAGCCGGTCACCGTGACCTTTTCCAGCTGCGGGTCCGGCGCGCGTACCGGCACCACGGTGCTGGCTTCAGGGCTGGCCTTGGCACTGGCCGGAGCATTACGAATGGTCAGCCCCTGCTCGCTGTGCTGGGCCTCCAGGCCGCTGCCTTGCAGGGCCTTGTCCACCGCCTGCTGGCCGCCCAGGGCACCACGAATGGCCGGGCTGCGCTTGCCCTGCACCAGGTCCTGGCGGAAGGAAATCGGCACCCCGCTCTGCCGCGAGATATCCAGCAGCACCTCGTCCAGCGGGCCGGCGGCAATGTCGAAGGTGATCTGCCTGGCCTCTAGCTGCCGGGATTCTGCCTGCTGGGCCCAGGCGGCGCTGCCACAAGCGCCGAACGCCAGGGCCAACGCCAGTGACAGGCGCGGCGGGTTGAAAAGGTTCGATGAGTGCATGGAGCGATTCCCTGTTGAATGCGGTTGCAGGGAATGAGCAGCGACTGACGGGTTTTTATAGGGTGGCGGTTAGGCCAAGGGGTTATGGGGTTATAACCGCGCCCTTCAGCGCGGCTCGATGCTGACCCAATATGGGCTGTGGTAGCTGACGCGGATCGGCAGCGAACGCTCGAGCAACTGCAGGCTGCGGTCGCTGTCGTCCAGGGGATAGATGCCGCTCAGGCGCAGGTCGGCCACCTGGGGGCTGAGGCGGATGATGCCGCGCCGGTAGCCGCGCAAGCTGTCGATCACCTCGCTCAGGGGGCGGTCGCGGGCCTCGAATACCCCCGAGGTCCAGGCGCTTTCATGGCCCTTGGCACGCTCCAGCAGCAACAGTTGCCGAGCGTCGAAACGCAGGCTTTCGCCGGCCTCGACCACCTGCCGCGCGCCACTGGCGGTGAGCACCTCGACCTGCGAATGCAGCATCACCAGGCGCGTCCAGTCCTCGCCGCGCTCCACCAGGAACTTCGTGCCCAAAGCCCGCATGCGCCCGTGTTCGGTTTCCACCACGAAGGGCCGCTGCGGGTCCCTGGCCACGTCCACCAGCAGTTGACCATTGCGCAGTTGCAACAACCGCTGTTGGGCATCGAAACAGCTCACGACCTGGCTGCGGGCGTTGAGGGTCAGGGCGCTGCCGTCGGCCAGGGAGAAATCGCGGCGCTCGCCGGTGCCGGTGTACAAGGCGCCCGCCTCGGGCAGCAGGTTGTAGCGTCGGCCGAGCAAGGTCGCGGCCAAGGCCAGGGCCATCACACTCAGGCTGCCGCCGATAAAACGCCGGCGGCTCGACGGCGCATTCAGGCTGTGCAGCAGGCTGTCCCGGGACAGGTTGCGCAACGCCTGGCTGCGCAGCGCCCCCAGGCCGCCACCCATCAGCACGATGATCTGCTCGTGCTGCGGGTCGGCGGCGCGCCAGTCGTGGAATGCCTGGCGTTCTTGGGCGTTCATCTGCCCCGATTGCAGGAGGGCCATCCATTGCGCGGCTTCATCCACCAGCGCCTCGTTCGCGCGCGGCCGGCTCATGCGTCGACCATCGCCTGATAACAGCGCTTGAACGCCTCGGCCATGTACTGCTGGACGCGACTGGTGGACACCCCCAACTGCTGGCCGATTTCGGCGTAGGTCAGGCCGTCGAGCTGATGGTAGAGAAAGGCCGCCTTGGCCTTGGCGGACAAACCGTTGAGCAAGCGGTCCACAGCCAGCAGCGCTTCGATCACCAGCGCCCGCTCCTCGGGTGACGGGTGCACCGGCGTCGGCGCCAGGGCCAGGCTTTCCAGGTAGGCGCGCTCCAGGTCCTGGCGCCGCCAGCCTTCGTAGACCAGGCGCCGGGCGATGGTGGTCAGCAGCGCCCGGGGCTCGCGAATGGCCGCCGGGTCCGGCAGGGCCAGCACCCGCACGAAGGTTTCCGAGGCAATGTCCTGGGCGCTGTGATGGCAGCCCAGGACGCGACCCACCGAGGCACACAGCCACTGATAGTCGCGTTTGAACATCTGCCCGATCAGTGAGTAATGAGGGTTCCGATTCGCACCCATGCCTGGCTCCCTCACAAGACAGCTCCCCCTCTCGAAATCGTCTGGCTGGTTCGGGACATTGCCGACCCAGGATTAGGGGAGCGACTGTGCAACAGGGCTGAATCCATTTGGAAGTAATTAAAAATTTACCCAGGCTAACTAACGAATATATGTAATCCGGCGCCTCGCGGCGCCGCCCGACGCACTTGATTGATCTCGGTCAGCAGGACGCCCAAAGGTCCTCTCTACTCTGGCGCCTCCATCGGCCAGGGACGGCTTTCGGAACGGCCGGCCCCGCTTCATCCTCAAGGAAGAGTCGCTATGCAATCGCTGAAGATCATTCTGCTGTCCACCGCCTTCAACGGTCTCACCCAGCGTGCCTGGCTGGACCTGCGCCAGTCCGGCCATCGTCCCAGCGTGGTGCTGTTCACCAACGAAGAAGACGTTTGCCGGCAGATCGAACAGGCGGACGCCGACCTGGTGATCTGCCCCTTCCTCAAGGACCGGGTGCCCGAGCAACTGTGGCGCCACCCGACCCGCCCGGTGATCATCATCCACCCGGGCATCGTCGGCGACCGCGGCGCCAGCGCCCTGGACTGGGCCATCAGCAACAACCTCGAGCGCTGGGGCGTCACCGCCCTGCAGGCGGTGGAAGAAATGGACGCCGGGCCGGTCTGGTCCACCAGGGAATTCAAGGTGCCGGCGCAGGTGCGCAAGTCCGAGCTGTACAACGGGCCGGTGGCCGACGCGGCGATCTACTGCATCCGCGATGTGGTGGAAAAATTCGGCAGCGACTTCGTCCCTGTGCCCCTGGACTACAGCCAGCCGCAGGTGCGCGGCCGCCTGCAACCGAACATGAAACAGGACGACCGCAGCTTCAGCTGGCACGACAGCGCCGCCTTCATCAAGCGCTGCATCGACGCCGCCGACGGCCAGCCCGGGGTCCTGGCCAGCCTCGCCGGCGGGCAGTACTACCTGTATGACGCGCACCTGGATAGCCGCAGCGGCATCCCCGGCGAACTGCTGGCGGTGCACGACGATGCGGTGCTGGTGGCCTGCGGCGACCGCAGCCTGTGGATCGGCTCCCTCAAGCGCAAGGCCCGGCCGGGCACGGAACACTTCAAGCTGCCGGCCCGCCATGTGCTGGCCGGCCAACTGGACGGCGTGCCTCACCTGCACTGGTCGGTCGCCAGCGAGCCGTTCAGCGACGAGACCTACCAGCCGATCCGCTACCGCGAGTCGGGCCACGTCGGCGAGCTGACCTTCGAGTTCTACAACGGCGCCATGAGCACCGAACACTGCCAGCGCCTGGTCAGCGCGCTGCAATGGGCCAAGGCCCGGGACACCCAGGTGCTGCTGATCAAGGGCGGGCGTGGCGCGTTCTGCAACGGCGTGCACCTCAACGTAATCCAGGCCGCGCCGGTGCCGGGCCTGGAAGCCTGGAACAACATCCAGGCCATCGACGACGTCTGCAAGGAGCTGCTCAGCGCCCGCCAGCTGGTGGTCAGCGGCCTCACCGGCAATGCCGGGGCCGGCGGCCTGATGCTGGCGCTGGCGGCCGACGTGGTGCTGGCCCGGGCCAATACAGTCTACAACCCGCACTACAAGAGCATGGGCCTGTACGGTTCGGAATACTGGACCTACAGCCTGCCCCGCGCGGTCGGCCAGGCCATGGCGCACAAGCTCACCGACGAATGCCTGCCGATCAACGCTTTCCAGGCCCTGCAGATGGGCATGGTCCAGGAAGTCGGCCCGCGCTGCCCCGACGAGTTCGGCCTGTGGCTGCTGCAGCGGGCCAACGCCGTGCTGACCGAACCGAAATACCAGGCCCTGCGCGAGCGCAAGGCCAACGCCGACCCGCAACTGATGCAGCACTGCCGCAACGCCGAGCTGGAACAGATGCACCTGGACATGGTGCAGAACCGCCACGGCTTCGCCGAGAAATGCGCCGGCTTCGTCTACAAGCGCAAGACCTGCTGCACCCCGCAGCGGTTGATCGAGGACTGGGCCGTGCCACAGCCAGACACCTTGAGCGCCTGATCCCCCCGCCCCTGTAGCCGCTGGCGCAGCCTGCGATCGACCCGCAGGGGCGCGGCGTTTTCAAGATCGCTGAAGGCCCTGCGGGCCTTGTCGCAGCCTCGCAGGCTCGGCAGCGGCTACAGGCTGCAACAACAACGCCACCAGCGCCGTCCAGCCGGTCTGGTGGCTCGCCCCCAGGCCGCGGCCGGTGTCGCCGTGGAAGTATTCATGGAACAGCAGCAGATCCCGGTCCCGGGGATCGGCCTGCAACTGCGCGTAGGCACACATCGATGGGCGGCGCCCGTCCTCGTCGCGCAGGAACAGGCGGGTCAGGCGCTGGCTCAGGCTGTCGGCGACTTCCTCCAGGGACGCCAGGTAGCCGGACCCGCTGGGGTATTCCACCGAGAAGTTGTCGGCGTAGTAGCGATGAAACTCGCGCAGCGACTCGATCAGCATGTAGTTGATCGGCATCCACAGCGGCCCGCGCCAGTTGGAGTTGCCGCCATACAGCCGTGAGTCGGAATCGGCCGGCGCGTAACGGGCGCGCAACTGATGACCGTCGACCTGCAGGGCGAAGGGGTGTTCGGCGAAGACCCTGGACAGCGAGCGGATACCGAACTCGGAAAGAAACTCCGCCTCGTCGAGCATGCGCTTGAGCAGGTCCTTGGTGCGCTCGCCGCGCAGCAGTGCGAGCAACAGGCGATTGCCCTGCCCCGGCTCGTTCCAGCGCGACACCAGGCTGGCCAGGTCCGGCCGATGGTGCATGAACTCCAGCAAACGCTCACGCAGCCCCGGCAGGCATTCGTGTTCATGCTGTTCCAGCACCTGCACGGCGAACAGCGGCATCAGGCCGACGATGGAGCGCAGGCGCAGCGGTTCGTTGCCACCGTCGGGGCGATGCAGCACGTCGTAGAAGAACCGGTCCTGCTCATCCCACAGCCCTGTGTCGCCGTTGTCCAGCCGGTTGATGGCGCCGGCGATGTACAGGAAGTGCTCGAAGAACTTCACCGCGATGTCCACGTACACCGGGTTGCGCCTGGCCAGTTCCAGGGCAATGCGCATCAGGTCCAGGGCATAGGCCGCGACCCAGGCGGTGCCGTCGGCCTGGTCCAGGGTGTAGCCCGGCGGCAAGGGCGCCGAGCGGTCGAACAGCCCGATGTTGTCGAGGCCGAGGAAACCACCCTGGAACAGGTTGCGCCCTTCGGCGTCCTTGCGGTTGACCCACCAGGAGAAGTTCAGCAGCAGCTTGTGGAAGATCCGTTCGAGAAAGTCCATGTCGCCCTGGCCGGTCAGGGCCTTTTCCCGCTGGTACACCCGCCAGCTGGCCCAGGCATGCACCGGCGGGTTGGCGTCGTCGAAGCGCCACTCGTAGGCCGGCAACTGCCCGTTGGGATGCATGAAGCGGTCTTTGACCAGCAGCAACAACTGGTGCTTGGCGAAGCCCGGGTCGATCAAGGCCAGGGCCACCGCCTGGAAACCCAGGTCCCACGAGGCGTACCAGGGGTATTCCCAGGTGTCGGGCATGGCCACGATGTCGAAGTTCGCCAGGTGCCGCCAATGGCTGTTGCGCAGATGGGCGTGTGACGCCGGCGGCGCAGGCTGGCCGGGATCGCCATCGAGCCAGCGGTTGACGTCGAAATCGTAGAGTTGCTTGGACCACAGCAGCCCGGCCAGGGCCTGGCGCTGCACATTGCGTGCGTCGGCATCGGCGATGCCCTGTTGCAGCGCGGCGTAGAACGCATCGGCCTCGGCCCGCCGTTGTTCGAACAGGCTCCGGGCGCTGACCTGGGGCGAGCCAGCCGGAGCAAAACGCAGGTATACGCTTTTGCTCTCCAGCCCGGCCAGCTCCAGGGTGAAGTGAGCGGCAGCGCGGGTTCCGCCGTCACGGGCAATGGCGCTGGCGGAGCCTCCCAGCAGGTAGTCGTTGATCCCGTCCTTGAACGGACCGGGCGCGGCCAGGCCATCGAGTCTCGGGAAGTTGGTTTCGTTGTTGCAGAACAGCCACTCGCAACGCTCCGGCCCCCAGGCGCTGACCTGCATCGGCGAGCACCGCGGATGCCGGGCCAGCAATTGCTCGCCCTCCAGGCGCAAGCTCGGCTTGCGCGAGTCGCCGCCCCAGCTCCAGGTATTGCGCGCCCATACCTGGGGCAAGACCCGCAAACGCGCCGGCTGATGAAAACGGTTGTGCACCGTGACCCGCATGAAGATGTCGTCGACCGCGTGCTTGGCGTATTCCACGGTCACGTCGAAGTAGCGATCGTCCTCGAATACCCCGGTGTCGAGGATCTCGTACTCGGTATCGTCCAGGCCGCGCCGGGCGTTTTCCCGCAGCAGGTCCTCATAGGGAAAGGCCGCCTGCGGGTATTTGTAGAGCATGCGCATATAGGCATGGCTAGGCACGCCATCGAGGTAGAAATACAGCTCCTTGACGTCTTCGCCGTGATTGCCTTCGGCGTTGTTCAGGCCGAACAGGCGTTCCTTGAGAATGCTGTCGCGCTCGTTCCACAGGGCCAGCCCCAGGCACCAGTGCTGGGCCTTGTCGGAGAACCCCGCCAACCCGTCCTCGCCCCAGCGGTAGGCCCGACTGCGCGCATGGTCGTGGGGCAAGTAGGCCCAGGCATCGCCATCGGCGCTGTAGTCCTCGCGCACCGTGCCCCACTGCCGCTCGCTCAGGTACGGCCCCCACTCGCGCCAGGGTTCGCAGGCCTCGCCATTGAGGCGCTGGCCTTCGACCGTTTCGAGGATGCTTGCCGCCGCTGCTGCCGTCATGGGGGTGTCCGTGAGCCATGGAGGTGAAAGCCAGTGTAGGGGCTGGTGGCGCCGGCGGCCCATGACAAATGTTTCATGGTGCGAGGCGCCCATCACCCAGGTCCTCCCGCAGGCAGAAGCTTGGCTAGGCTATAAGCATGCCCCGTGAATGCCTGGGAGGTCCGATGAACCGCGCGATCCTGAGCCCTTTGAGCCTGGCCCTGGCCCTGGCCCTGTTGGCCGGCTGCGCCAGCCCGCCCGAAGTCATCGACAAGGAAGCGGCGGCCATCGCCGAAGGCGTGCTGGCTTTTCGCGATATCTGCCTGAAGTCCGCGCCCTCCTTCGCCGGGGCCGACAGCGCGGCCAAGGCCTATGGCATCGCCAGGCTGGACAATGCCGGGTACGCGCGGATGGGGCTCAGGCCGGACCACAGCCTTGGGGTCCAGGTGCAGAAAGGCAAGCAATGCGCGGTGACCACGCCGGCGCAGCGGGACAAGACCCTGACCGTGCAATTTCTCAAGCTGGCCGAGCAGTTCTCCAGCACCCCGGTGGCACAGCACCTGCCGGCGAAAATCACCCTCGACCAGCAGACCTTCCTGCTGATGCACGACCGGCGCGGCGGCGAAGCCTATGTGATGTTGAAGCAGCCCTGAAGCGCAACACCTTCACTCAGGCGGCGACAGGTGCGCATAGCACACCGGCGAACTGCCCTCGCCCTGGCGGTCCAGCTCGTCCTCCAGCCACTCGGCCAGCACCCGGGCATTGTTGTGCGCTTCATCGTGGGCCGAGTACACCAGGGTCAGGCGGCCCTTTTGCGCACGTTCCAGCAACGCCCACCAATGCTCGGGGCGGGCCGCCAGTTCCTGGCGGTAACGGTTGCGGAAGGTGGCGAAATCCAGCTCGCCGGACTTGAAGGCGCGACGCAATCCGCTGGACGGCGCCAGGTCTTTCAACCACTCATCCAGCGGCAACCGGTCCTTGCGACAGTTGCGCGGCCACAGGCGGTCCACCAGCACCCGATAGCCGTCGTCGGGGCTCGCCGGCTCGTAGGCGCGTTTGCACAGAATCATGATTTCCTCCCGTCTATGGCAGCGCATGGCCTGCCATCAGCTTAGTGGCTGGACACAGGATGGAGGACCTTCGACAAGTGCCCCGCCGCCACTCACCCTGGTTCTGATTACGACCCTCCCACATCGAAAACGACACCTCGCCCCCAGGACGATTGACGCAGCGGGCCCAGCCCTATTAAGTACTATTTATCCGCATTAATACGATAAATCGAAAACATGCTCAAACGACCTGTTCGCCGCAAACGCCAGAAGCTTTCCGACGTGATTGTCGAGTCGGTCAAGCGTTCCATTGTGATCAACGCCCTGCGTCCCGGCGATCGCTTGCCGACCGAGCGCGAGCTGATGGAAAGCTTCCAGTGTTCCAAGGGTTCGGCCCGCGAAGCGCTCAAGGCGCTGGAGGTCGAAGGGCTGGTCAATACCCGCACCGGCCCCAGCGGCGGCGCCTACCTGAACCAGGCCGGCACCGAACCGGCGAGCCGCGCCCTGCGCAATTACCTGCACTTCCAGCAGATGGACGGTGAGCAGGTGTACCAGCTGCGCAAGGTCATCGAGGTAGAGCTGGCGGTGTCGGTGATTGGCCGCCTGAGCGCCGACGACTTTGCAGCGCTGCAGGCCAATATCGACTTCTGCAGCGCCCCGGAAGACAGCGAGGCCGGCCAGCGCGAACAGCGCATCGCCGAGCTGGAATTCCACAACCTGCTGGGCCGCGCCTGCCCCAACCCGCTGCTGAGTTTCATGGCGCAGTTCCTCAACGACCTGCTGCGCGACCTGGTGGTGCTGAAGAAGGCCTACAAGCCCAAGCGCAAGCAGTTCGACGCCGCCAACCTCGATTACCACAAGCGCCTGTTGCTGGCCTTCAAAGCCGAGGACGAAACCGCGGTACGCCAGCTGATGCACGAACACATGTGCGACGCCGAACACCATATGAGCGCCCTCGAGGGCGAGGTCACCCAACACTTCCTGCTGGAGTTCGACCACCACCATTGATAACCGCCGCACCCGCCACACGCCGCTTCGCCAATAACAAAGCCTGAACACAGGCTGCTGCGCCGTTTTGCCATTGCCACTCCTGCCAATAACTAAACCAGGGAGTTACCCCATGCAGCGTCGTACGTTGTTGAAAGCCAGTCTGACCGTTGCCGCAGGCCTCAGCCTTCCGCTGGGGGTGCGCAACGCCTTTGCCGCCGAACCCTTTACCTTCTACGGGCTCAAGTCGATGTCCGGAGCCTTCGCCAGCTACGGCAAGTTCGCCGACATGGGCTCGCGCCTGGCGGTGGAACAGTACCCGACCCTGCTCGGCCGCCCGCTGAACTACAAGGTGATCGACACCGAAGGCAACGCCGGCAAGGCGGTGCGCAAGGTGCAGGAGGCGATTGCCCAGGACGGCGCGCGATTCTTCCAGGGCTGCACCCTGTCGTCTTCGGCGCTGGCGGTGGCCAAGGAGGTGGGCAAGGTCAATGGCGTGTTCATGACCCCGGTGGGCGCCGACGAAGTCACCGGCAAGGACTGCAATGCCTCGACCTTTCGCTGGTCGGTGCCGACCTACGGCGCCATTCGCGAAACCATGGTGCCGCTGATCAAGCGCCTGCCCGAGGCCAAGCGCTGGTACACCATCACCCCGCAATACGTATTCGGCGAAGCACTGCTGGAAGGCGCCAGACAGGTCTGCGCCGAGCATGGCATCGAGCACGTCGGCAACAGCTATCACTCGTTGCAGGAGCAGGAATTCTCCGGCTACCTGACCAACGCCATCGCCACCCAGCCCGACGTGCTGGTGCTGCTCAACTTCGGCAGCCAGTCCTCCAACGCCCTGCGCCAGGCGGTCAACTTCGGCATCAAGGAACGCATGAAAGTGCTGCTGGTGTGGTCCGCCGGGCTCGACCAGTTCCAGGAACTGGGCAGCGACGTGCTCGAAGGCGTCTACCTCGGCGCGCAGTACTGGCACCAGGTCGACACCCCGCTCAACCGCGAGCTGGTCAAGCTGACCCAGGCCAAGTACGGCATCAACCCCACCTACCCGCTGGCCGCCGACTACATCGGCACCCGGATCATGCTCGACACCATAGTCGCCACCGGCAGTTTCGACGGCGCGACCGTGGCCAAGGCCATGCAAGGCCTGACGTACCAGGGCCCGACCGGCGAGGAAAGCATCCGCGCCGGCGACCATCAGGTGATCAAGGATTACTACCTGCTGCAGGGCAAGGCCACGGCCAACATGCGCGACAAGGACGACCTGGCCGAAGTGCTCAGCTCCGGGCGCTCGTTCCCGGATGTCGGCGCCACCGGCTGCAACCTGGCCTGACCCCGACCGACCTTTTCATCGCTGGCTAGAGGCAGCGGGCCGCCCGACGACAGTCGCCGGCCCCCTGCCGAGGGTACCCGCATGCTCAATCTTTACCTGTTCCAGATCCTCAACGGCCTCGGCCTGGGGATGATCTACTTCCTGATCGCAGTGGGCCTGACGATCATTTTCGGCCTGCTGAACTTCGTCAACTTCGCCCACGGCGCGTTCTTCCTGCTCGGGGCCTACATCTGCTACACCGCCGTCAGCCTCACCGGCAGCTTCTGGCTGGCGCTGCTGGTCGCGCCGCTGGTGGTCGCGGCCCTGGCCTGGGCCATCGAGCGATTATTGATCCAGCGCATCTACCACCTGCCCCACACCTTCCAGATCCTGGTGACCCTGGGCATCGCGCTGATCATCCAGGAAGCCAGCGTGCTGATCTGGGGCCCCGTCGGCAAAAGCGTCGCGGTGCCGGAACTGCTGCGCGGCGTGCTGATCGTCGGCGACTTCGTCTACCCCTACTACCGCCTGTTCCTCATCGTCTTCTCGGCGCTGGTCGGGCTGGCGCTGTGGCTGCTGCTGGAGCGCACGCGCTTCGGCGCCCTGGTGCGCGCCGGCAGCGAAAGCACCGAGACCGTGTCGCTGCTGGGCACCAACATCTTTCGCCTGTTCTCCATGACCTTCGCCCTCGGCGTGGCCCTGGCCGGGATTGCCGGGGTGCTGTTCGCCCCATTGCGTGGCGCCCAGCCCTTTGTCGGCCCGGAAATCCTCGGGGTGGCCTTCGTGGTGGTGGTGATCGGCGGCATGGGTTCGTTCAGCGGCGCGCTGGTGGGCGGCCTGCTGGTGGGCGTGGTGCAGAGCCTGATGACCACCCTCTGGCCGCAAGGCGCCAGCCTGATGATCTACGGCGCCATGGCGGCGGTGATTCTGGTCCGTCCCTACGGCCTGTTCGGGAGAGCATGAACATGAGCGAGAAAAATCCCCTGCCGTTCGCCAAGACCCAGTCGCGCGCCCTGCCGTGGCTGGTGGTCGCGGTACTGATCGGCCTGCCGCTGGTGCTGCCGTCGGCGACCCTGGCCACCGAGATCCTGATCTTCGCCCTCGCGGCGCTGGCCTGTAACCTGCTGCTGGGCTACACCGGTCTGCTGTCGTTCGGCCAGGGCATCTTCTTCGGCGCCGGGGCCTACTGCGCCGCGCTGCTGATGATCCACCTGCAGCTGGGCCTGTTCAGCGCCCTGTTCGGCGCGGCCCTGGTGGGCGCGCTGCTGGCGTTGCTGGTGGGCGCCCTGGCGATCCGGCGCACCGGCATCTACTTCGTGATGCTGACCCTGGCCTTCAGCCAGATGGCCTACTTCATCGCCTACACCCTGAGCGACTGGACCGGCGGCGACAACGGCCTGCTCAGCGTGCCGCGCCCGGAGATCCGCCTCGGCGACAGCGTGCTGCTGTCGCTCGGCGACGCGCGCTACTTCTACGCCTTTGTCGCGGTGCTGTTCCTGCTGATCTTCATCGGCGCGCGCCGGGTGATCGCCTCGCCGTTCGGCAGCACGCTGATGGCGATCCGCGAGAACGAAACCCGCGCCGCCGCCATCGGCTACGACACCCGGCACTTCAAGATCCTGGTGTTCATGCTGTCCGGCGCAGTCACCGGGATCGCCGGGGCGCTGTACGCCATGCTCCTGCATTTCGTGCCGCTGTCGAACATCGACCTGGCGATGTCGGAAAACATCCTGATCATGACCATAGTCGGCGGCACCGGCTCGCTGTTCGGCTCCCTGCTGGGCGCCGGTTCCATCGTGCTGCTCGGCGAGTTCCTGTCCGACCTCTGGCCACGCTGGCTGATGCTGCTGGGGATCATCCTGATCCTGGTGGTGGTGTTCATGCGCGGCGGTTTGTGGGGCGGCTTGTCGAGCCTGTTCGAACGCATCCGGGGGCCACGCAAGGCGGCCCTGCCGACCGAGGAGAAACTGTCATGACGCAGTACCTGCTGCAAACCCAGGACCTGGAGCTGGCCTATGGCGCCTTCCACGCGGTCAACGGCGTCAACCTGAAGGTCGAGGCCGGCACCATCCACACCATCATCGGCCCCAACGGTGCCGGCAAGACCAGCCTGTTCCACTGCCTGACCGGCGAACGTCAGGCCACCGCCGGGGCGATCCTGTTCAACGGCAAGAACATCATCAAGAAACCGGCCCACGGCCGGGTCGGTCTGGGCATGGCCCGTTCGTTCCAACTGACCAGCCTGTTCCAGAACCTCAGCGTGCGGGAAAACCTGCGCCTGGCCGCCCAGGGCCGCGATGGCCTGGCGGCGCTGAACTTCTGGCGCCACGTCGACAGCCGCCGCGAACACCTGGAGATGGCCGACCAGGTGCTCGAACGCCTGCAACTGACGGCACGCGCCGACACCCTCGCCGGCGAACTGTCCCACGGCCAGCAGCGGGTGCTGGAAGTCGGCATGTCGATCTGCTCCAGGCCGAAACTGCTGATGCTCGACGAGCCGACCTCCGGCATGGGCATCGACGACATCCCGATCATGACCCAGCTGATCAGCGACCTGGGCCGCGACCACACGGTGCTGCTGATCGAACACAACATGAGCATCGTCATGTCCATCAGCCAACGCATCACCGTCATGAGCCACGGCCAGATCCTGGTCGAGGGCACACCGCAATTCGTCCGCGCCGACGAGCGCGTGCGCATCGCCTACCTGGGAGAAGCCGCCTGATGCTGACCGTCGAGAATATCCATTCCTACTACGACAAGAGCCACGTCCTCGAAGGCGTCTCGCTGCAGGTCGACGCCGGCGAGCTGGTGACCCTGCTGGGGCGCAACGGCGCGGGCAAGACCACGACCCTGCGCAGCATCCTCGGGATCATCTGCCCGCGCCAGGGGCAGATCCGCTTCAACGGCCAGGAGCTGGTGGGCAAGAAGATCTTCGAGATCGCCCGCCAGGGCCTGGCGCTGGTGCCGGAACACCGCGGCATCTTCCGCCTGCTCAGCGTCGAGGAAAACCTGCGCATCGCCCAGCGCAAGAGCAGCCGCTGGCAGCTGGAGGATGTCTACGGCATGTTCCCGCGCCTCAAGGAGCGGCGCAAAAACGCCGGCCACGCGCTGTCCGGCGGCGAGCAGCAGATGCTCGCCATCGCCCGTGCCCTGCTCAACGATCCCAAGCTGCTGATTCTCGACGAACCCACCGAAGGTCTGGCCCCGGTGATCGTCGACGAGCTGGTGAAGATCCTGCGCAAGATCAAGGACGACGGCCTGCCGGTGCTGCTGGTGGAACAGAACCTGATGGTCTGCGACAAGCTCGCCGACCGCCATTACGTCCTCGAACAGGGTCGTGTGGTCTACCAGGGCAGCGCCGCCGACTTCCGCGCCGACCCGAGCATCAAGAACCGCTACCTGGCCCTGAGCGCCTGAGGGGAGAGATGAAATGAACCGTCCGATTGTGTCCGTACCCCCGTTGCAAGACAGCACCCCGCTGGTCAACCGCGAACGCCTCTGGCAATCGCTGATGGACCTCGCGCGGCTGGGCGCCACCGCCAAGGGCGGCGTGTGCCGCCTGGCCCTGACCGACCTCGACCGCCAGGCCCGCGACCTGTTCGTGCGCTGGTGCGAAGAGGCCGGGTGCAGCGTCAGCATCGACGGCATCGGCAATATCTTCGCCCGCCGCGCCGGGCGTAACCCGCAGCTGCCGCCAGTGATGACCGGCAGCCATATCGACACCCAGCCCACCGGCGGCAAGTTCGACGGTTGCTACGGGGTGATGGCCGGCCTGGAGGTGATCCGCACCCTCAACGACCTCGGCCTGCAGACCGAGGCGCCGATCGAGGTGGTGGTCTGGACTAACGAAGAAGGGTCGCGCTTCCCGCCGTGCATGATGGGCTCGGGGGTGTTCGCCGGTAAGTTCGACCTCGACGACACCCTGCGCAAGCAGGACGAACAGGGGCTGTCGGTGGGCAGCGAGTTGCGACGCATCGGTTATGCCGGCTCGCGGGCGGTGCTCGGCCATCCGGTGGGCGCGTATTTCGAGGCGCACATCGAACAGGGCCCGGTGCTGGAAGACCGCCAGACCACCATTGGCGTGGTCATGGGCTGCCTCGGCCAGAAGTGGTTCGACCTGACCCTGACCGGGGTCGAGGCCCATGCCGGGCCGACGCCGATGCACCTGCGCAAGGATGCCCTGGTGGGCGCCGCCCAGGTGATCGGCGCGGTCAACCGCATCGCCCACGAGCAACAGCCTCACGCCTGTGGCACGGTCGGCTGCCTGAGCCTGCACCCGGGCTCGCGCAATGTGATTCCCGGCCAGGTGCAGATGACCCTCGACCTGCGCCACCTGCATGCCGACAAACTGCAAGCCATGGTCGACGAGGTGCGCCAGGTGATCGAGGACACCTGCCAGCAGCACGGCCTGGGCTTCGAACTGACCCCCACCGCCGATTTCCCGCCACTGGACTTCGACCCCGCCTGCGTCGCCGCGGTACGCCAGGGCGCCGAACAGCTGGGCCTGAGCCATATGGACATCGTCAGCGGCGCCGGGCACGACGCGATCTTCATCGCCGAGCTGGGCCCGGCCGGAATGATCTTCGTGCCCTGCGAAGGCGGCATCAGCCACAACGAAATCGAAAACGCCGCGCCCCAGGACCTGGCCGACGGTTGCGCCGTGTTGCTGCGGGCCATGGTCAACGCGGCGCAAGCAGGAGCGACGGCATGACCCGACACCGCGAAATCGCCGAGATGAGCGGCGTCGAACTGCTCGCCCATTACCGTGACAAGCGCCTGTCGCCGGTGGAAGCGACTGAGGACGCCCTGGCGCGCATCGAGCGCTTCAACCCGCAGGTCAACGCCTATTGCCATGTCGACCCGCAAGGCGCGCTGGACGCGGCAAAAGCCTCCGAGCAGCGCTGGTTCAAGGGCCAGCCCTGCGGTGCGCTGGACGGCGTGCCGGCCTCGATCAAGGACCTGACCCTGACCCGTGGCATGCCCACCCGCAAGGGCTCGAAAACCACCTCCGCCAGCGGCCCCTGGGACGTCGATGCACCCTTCCCGGCCTTTATGCGCAACGCCGGCGCGGTGCTGCTGGGCAAGACCACCACCCCGGAGTTCGGCTGGAAAGGCGTGACCGACAACCCGCTGTACGGCATCACCCGCAACCCCTGGGACACCCGCACCACCGCCGGTGGCTCCTCCGGTGGCGCGGCCGCCGCGGCCTCGCTGAACCTCGGCGTGCTGCACCAGGGCAGCGATGCCGGTGGTTCGATCCGCATTCCCTGCGCCTTCACCGGCACCTTCGGGATCAAGCCGACCTTCGGCTACGTGCCGCAGTGGCCGGCCAGCGCCATGACTATCCTCTCGCACCTGGGGCCGATGACCCGCACCGTCGACGATGCGCTGCTGATGCTGCAAACCGTCGCTCGCCCGGATGCCCGCGACGGCCTTGCCGGGGCCCCACGCAGCACGCCCTGGTTGCCGCAGAGCACTGACCTCAAAGGCCTGCGTATCGCCTACAGCGCCGATTTCGGCTACGTGAAGGTGCAGCCACAGGTGGCGCGGGTGGTGGCCCGGGCGGTGGAACGCCTGGCGCAACTGGGTGCCGATGTCGAGCAGGTCGACCCGGGGTTCAGCGACCCGCTGGAACTGTTCAATACCCTGTGGTTCGCCGGCGCCGCGCGGCTGGCCGGGCAACTGAGCCAGGAGCAACGCCAGCAGCTCGACCCGGGCCTGCTGCGCATTGCCCGGCAGGGTGAAGGCATCAGCCTTCACGACTACACCCTGGCCCTGGAAGCCCGCGCGGCGCTGGTGGCGCACATGGCCGGGTTCCACAGGCGCTACGACCTGCTGGTCTCGCCCATGCTGCCGCTCACCGCCTTCGCCGCCGGGCACAACGTGCCACCGGGTTCCGGCCTGGGCGAATGGATGGAATGGACGCCCTTCAGCTACCCCTTCAACCTCACCCAGCAACCGGCCGCCTCGGTGCCGTGCGGCTTCGCCGAGGACGGTTTGCCGGTGGGCCTGCAGGTGGTGGGCGCGCGGTTTGCCGATGATCAGGTGCTGCGCCTGTGCCGTGCCTATGAGCAGGCGTTCCCGAGCCCGCATCCGCAGGCGCCGCGGATCAAGGACTGACAGCGCTCATGAGGGGCATCGCTAGCGATGCCCTTTTTGACTACCGCTCGATGCCCTTGGGCCGCTGCCGAGCCTCGTCGGCTGGACAGCGGCCAAGGGATCGAGGGCTTATTTTGCTGCCCGCACCTGGGCGATCAACTGGTCCGCCACCGCGAACAGGCCCTTGGCGCCGTCGTTGGTCATGCCGAAGCGGTACTTGCCGTCCACCACCAGCGACGGCACGCCGGTGGCCTGGTAGGCCGCGGTGCGTTTTTTCGCGTCCATCACCTTGGCCTGCACGGCGAAGGAGTTGTAGGTGGCGAGGAACTTCGCCGGCTCGATGCCCTGGCCTTTGAGCAGCTCGGCCATGGCCTCGGGGGTTTTCAGGCGGTTGCCGCGGTGGATCGCCTCGAATACCGCGTGGTGCGCCTCGGGCTTGGCGTCCATGGTCGCCAGGGTCAGGTACAACTGGCCGTAGACATCCCAGATCCCGCCGAACATGGCCGGCAGCTTGACGAAGTTCACGTCTTCGGGAAGCTGGGCGGCCCAGGGGTTGATCGAGGCTTCGAGGTTGTAGCAGTGGCCGCAGCCGTAGGAAAACAGTTCCACCACTTCGATCTTGCCGGGCACGACCTGCGGCACGGCATCCTTGAGTTCCACGTACTGGCTGGCATCCACCGCCGCCATGGCGGTCTGCCCGGCCAGGCCAAAGAGGCAGCTGGCTGCCAGGGCAATGTTCAGAATCGAGTGACGCATGCAATCTCCAATGGGTTGACGCCTCTGAGTCAGCACGGCTGCTCGTCAAGCGGGCCCCAAAGGATACAGGCGGTGTCCGCGGTGCCAATTGGACCAGTCCCAATCTTTTGTTGGTTTTTTGTCATCAACGCCCGGACAGCTCCGGCTGCTGCGCGAACCGGGCGGCCAGGGCGATGATTTCCTCGCGCAGCCAGCGATGCCCCGGCACCCGCTCCTGCTGGCGATGCCAGATCAGGCTGACCTGCACCGGCGGCGCCACCAAGGGCAGCTCGGCGATGCGGATCGGCATCAGCGCGCAGAAGTGCTCCGCCAGGCGCCGCGGCACCGTGCCCAGCAAATCCGACTGGGCGACGATCAAGGGAATGCTCAGGTAATGCGGGACGAACAGCTGCACATGGCGCTGGACCTTGGCCGAACCGAGGACGATCTCCAGCGGCGAGCCGCGCCCGCCCCGGTCCGGAATCGCCACGTGCCGACTCTGCTCATAGGCCTTGAGGCCGAGCTGCGGCTCGAAGGCCGGGTGGTCGATACGGCCGATCACCACCAGCTGTTCTTCCAGCAGCGGCTGGTAGCAGAGGTCGGGGTCGTCGAAGTACAGGTAGTCCACCGCCAGGTCGAGCATCCCGGTGGTCAGCCAGGCCGGCAGGGAGTCGGCGGCATCGCTGCGCACCGCCAGGCGCACCTTGGGCGCGGCGCTTTGCAGGCGCCGCGACAGCGCCGGCAACAGGCGCGCCTGGGCGTAGTCGTTCATCGACAGGGTAAAGGTCTGGTCGGCCGCCGCCGGGTCGAACTCGCTGCCCGGGTCCAGGCCTTCCTGCAGCAGCCGCAGGGCCTGGCGCACCGAACCGTGCAGTACATGGGCCCGCGGCGTGGGCTGCATGCCCCGGGCGGTGCGGATGAACAGCGGCTCGTCGAGCTGGCTGCGCAGGCGCGCCAGGGCGTTGCTCACGGCCGGCTGGCTGAGGTTCAGGCGCACCGCCGCGCGGGACAGGTTCTGCTCCTGCATCAGCGCGTCGAACACCAAGAGCAGGTTGAGATCCAGGTGCCGCAAATTCAGCTTCATGAATAATGCCCATTCCGAATATCCATTAGCTGGATAATTCGAGCAGGACTAATCTTCTGTCAACAAGAACAATAAAACCCACAGGAGAACGGCCTTGAGGCAAACCACCCTGGCATTTCGCGAGCGTTACCGCGCCGCGGTTCATCCGCGCTACAACCCGTGGCTGCACGGCGGTTTCGTGCTGGCCTATGGCATGGCGTGCATCGCCCTGCTGTGGAGCACCCTGCACCAGGTACAGCCCCTGGAGTGGCTGGCGGTGCCAGTGGCGCTGCTGTTCTTCAACCTGTGCATCTACGTCGTGCACCGTTGGCTGGGCCACCACAAGCAGGCCTTCGCGCGGATGTTCTACGCCCGCCACAGCGGCGATCACCACAGTTTCTTCGTGCCCGGACACATGACCTACGACGGCCCCCGGGACTGGCGGGTGATCCTGTTTCCGGCCTGGCTGATCGTGGTCCACAGCCTGCTGTTCGCCCTGCCGCTGTGGTGGCTGCTGAAGTTCTGGAATGCCAATGTCGCGGCGCTGTTCGCCAGCTGCACCCTGATCGGTTACCTGGCCTACGAGGTGTTCCATGCCTGCGAACACCTGCCGGCCGAGCACCCGCTGGCACGGCTGCCGTGGATCCGCCAGATGCGCCGCCTGCATGAGTTGCATCACCGTCGCGAGCTGATGCAGGAGCGCAATTTCAACATCGTCCTGCCGCTGATGGATTACCTGTTCGGCACCCTGTACTGGGAGCCGGAACCCACCACCTCCTCTCTATCGACAAGGTCCTCGTCCATGACCTGCATGCAGCATCAGATCGATATTCCGCGCAACCCGGTGGCCCTGCTCGACTACGCCTGCGCCTCCAGCCGCTGGCCGGAGTGGCACCCCTCGTCGCTGAAGGTCCAGGGTCCGGCCGGGGCCCTGCCCGCCGGCGCGCGCTTCGAGGAAGACATCCACGCCGGCGGGCGCAGCGGGCACCTGAGCTGGCGAGTCGACGAGTACCTGCCCGGGCATCGCTGGAGCGCCGCGGCCAAGGGCGATCATGGCCTGGAGTTGGTGGTGACCTACGAGTGCCAGGCGCTGGACGCCCACCGCACGCGCTTTATCCGCACCCTGGAATACCGCTTCGACGGCTTGCTGATGCGCCTGGGCAATCGCCTGCTATTCAGCAGGCGGATAGAACGGGAGTCCGCCGACTCCCTGCTAGCCTTGTGCGAGATGGCACAACGGGCGATTCCCCGGGGCGCCGACGTCGCGCCGCAGAGCGCGACCTGAACCCATCACCAGGAGCCGCCCTCAATGAAGCCCGTCGCACCCCGTCGGATCAAGTTTCGCCATCTGCTGTTGGTCGTGGTCATCGCCATCGGCGCCTTTCTGCTGCTGATGCCGACCAAGGTCCAGCCATTGGCCTGGACCCCGCCGGTGGCGCCTTCGCTGAAGAGCGGCCTGTACGCCGAAAACCAGAAACTCAAGGGCGTGCAGACGGTGGGCGCGCTGAATATCGACGGGCCGGAAGCCCTGTTGCTAGAGGATGGCTCGCTGATCAGCGGCCTGCATGACGGGCGGGTGATCCGCACCGCCCTGGACGGCAGCACCCTGCAGGTACTGGCCCATACCGGCGGACGCCCCCTGGGCCTGGCCCGGCATCCGGATGGCCGGCTGATCATCGCCGACGCGGTCAAGGGCCTGCTGGCGCTGGACGCCAAGGGCCAACTGAGCACCCTCACCACCTCCGCCAACGGCCTGCCCTTCGGTTTTACCGACGACGTGGCGGTGGACGCCGCCGGGCGTTATGCCTACTTCAGCGACGCCACCAGCCGCTGGGGCTACGGCCAGGATGGCGAGGCGGTGATCGAGCACGGCGGCGACGGGCGCCTGCTGCGCTATGATTTCCAGACCGGCCAGACAGAACAGTTGCTGGACGGCCTGGAGTTCGCCAACGGCGTCGCCCTCGGGCCCCAGGAAGCCTATGTGCTGGTCAACGAAACCGGCGCCTACCGGATCAGCCGCTACTGGCTCAGCGGCGCCAAGGCCGGCACCCACGACCTGTTCATCGACAACCTGCCGGGGCTGCCGGACAACCTCAGCTTCAACGGCCAGGGGCGTTTCTGGGTGGCGCTCTACGCCCCGCGCAATGTCCTGCTGGACGGCACCGCGCCCTACCCGCTGGTGCGCAAGATGATCGTGCGGGCCATGACCGTGCTGCCCAAGCCGGTGGAAAAACGCGGCTTCGCCCTCGGCCTGGATACCCAGGGCCAGGTCATCGCCAACCTGCAGGACGCCAGCGCCGGCAACTACGCGCCGATCACCACGGTGCGCGAATACGGCGACGCGCTGTACTTCGGCTCGCTCAAGGCCACGCATATGGCGCGCCTGCCGCTGAGCGTCGCGCTGTCAAAGGCGCCTTGATGCGATAACGGCATGGGCACCGGCATGCTCGCCAGATTCTGATCTAAGCTGTCCCGCGCGGCGCCGTCACCGGCGCCCACCAAGGAAAGACAAACAATCGAATCCGATTGATTCCCATCACATTGAAAGTGGATCCCCCATGAAAATCAAAATCCTCCTGGCTTCCCTGCTGCTCACTTCATCCCTGTCGGCGCTGGCCGCGTGCCCGGTGTTCGGACCGTCCGAGGATCCCTGCGCAGGCCCGGTATTCGGCCCGAGCACCTGCGAGTGCCCTTGAGGCAGGCAGGCGCTGAAACAGGCGCGCCCGACTCGGGCGCGTCTCGCCAAGGGTGCGGGTCGATACAGGGGAGTAAACGGGCAAATAGCGGAAAGAGCAGCCAATGCTCTGGATTGCGTAGAACCTGGCGAGACGCCCGAAGCCTCGGGACATCTCGCTCAGAACAGGGTCGGGGTCAGAAGCGGGCAGTCAGCTTCTCGGAGATTTCGTCCTTGATCAGCAGCCGCTTTTCCTTGAGTCGTTTCAGCTCCTCGTCAGCGGCCGCCGCGGCCTCCGCTTTGAGCACCTGATCATCAATGCTGGAGTATTTGTCGAACAAGGCATTCAAGTGCGGGTCACTGGCCCGGCGCTGTTGAATGTCTTCTTTGCTGTAGCTCAGGTCCTGATACAGGTCATGGGGCACCGGCATGAAACACCTCCGTTTGTTGATCGGTAGCAAGCGCACTTACAGGCACTCGCCAGTTACCAGAATGACCTCCACCACCGCTGTCTGTCGACCGTCAATCAGACCACAGCGCTAACCGTTCGTCGCCTTCAGCGACATTTCCCGCGCCCCACCGCCCGCCTCACAACCCGCCACGAGCGAAGCCCCGCGGAGGGTGCCGCGACTCACCCCAGCGCCTGGGCCAGAAACGGCGCGGTGCGGCTCTTGCGGTGCCTGGCCACCTGCTGTGGCGTCCCGCTGACCACCACTTTGCCGCCCTGGTCGCCAGCGCCCGGGCCGATATCGATCACCCAGTCGGCCTGGGCCACCACGCGCATTTCATGCTCGACCACCACCACGCTATGGCCGGCCCGCACCAGGTTGTCCAGTTGCTCCAGCAGGCGATCGACATCCCGCGGATGCAGGCCGGTGGTCGGCTCGTCCAGCACATACAGAGTGGCGCCGCGGGGGTTGCGCTGCAGCTCGGTGGCCAGCTTGATCCGCTGCGCTTCGCCGCCGGACAGTTCGGTGGCCGGCTGGCCGAGGCGCAGGTAGCCCAGGCCGATATCGCGCAAGACTTCCAGGGAACGGCGGATGCTCGCCTGTCCGGCGAACACCTCGACCGCCTCCTGCACCGTCAGTTGCAGGACCTGGGCGATGTCCAGGCCTTGCCACTGGATGGCCAGGGTCTGCGGGTTGTAACGCGCGCCGTGGCAGGTCGGGCACGGCGCATAGACGCTGGGCATGAACAGCAGCTCGACGCTGACAAAACCTTCGCCTTCGCAGGCCGGGCAGCGGCCCTTGGCGACGTTGAAGGAGAACTGCCCGGCGTCGTAGCCCAGCGCGCGCGCCTCGGGGGTGGCGGCGAACAGCTTGCGCACGTGGTCGAACAGCCCGGTGTAGGTCGCCAGGTTCGAGCGCGGGGTGCGGCCGATGGGTTTCTGGTCCACTTGCACCAGGCGCTTGATCCGCTCCAGTCCGGCGGTGACTTCGCCGCTGCTGGCCTGCGGGGCGTCGTCTTCCAGGTTCAGCTCCTCCGGCTCTTCGTTGCTCTGCGGCCGCCCGAGGTGCGCGCCCACCAGTTCCAGCAAGGCCTGGCTGACCAGGCTCGACTTGCCGGAACCGGAGACCCCGGTCACCGCGGTAAAACAGCCGAGGGGGAATTGCGCGCTCAGGTCCTTCAGGTTGTTGCGGCTGATGCCCTCCAGGCGCAGCCAGCCCTGGGCCTGGCGCGCGGTACGACGGGCCGGCGCCTGTTCGGCGAACAGGTAGGCGCGGGTCTGCGACTGCGCGACCTGGGCCAGCCCCGCCGGCGGACCGCTGTACAGCACCTGGCCGCCCTGCTCGCCCGCCGCCGGGCCGACGTCGATCAGCCAGTCGGCACGGCGCATGGTCTGCAGGTCGTGCTCGACCACGAACAGCGAATTGCCCGAAGCCTTGAGCTGCTGCAGGGCCTCGAACAACGCCTCGGCGTCCGCCGGGTGCAGACCGGCCGAAGGCTCGTCGAGCACATAGATCACCCCGAACAGCTGCGAACCCAATTGAGTCGCCAGGCGCAGACGCTGCAACTCGCCGGACGACAGGGTCGGCGTGCTGCGCTCCAGGGCCAGGTAACCCAGGCCCAGGCCAGTCAGGGTGCTGACCCGCTCCAGCAGGTCCTGGGCGATGCGTTGCGCGGCCAGGCGCTTTTCCAGGGACAGGTTCGGCGTGTGCCGCACATCCGGCCCTCCGACATGCCCCGGCGCGCCCTGGGCGATCCGTTGTTGGCGCGCGGCCTGGGTCTGTTCGTGGCTCCAGACCTCGCCGGCCTCCTCGGCCTGTTCCAGGTAAGCCTGGGCGGCCACCGGCTTGAGCACCTCGGCCAGTTGCAGCAGGGGCATCTGCGACAGCTCGCCGATGTCGAGGCCGGCGAAGGTCACCGACAGCGCCTCGCGCTTCAGCCGCTTGCCCTCGCACAGCGGGCACGGGCTGCCGAGCATGAACTGCGACACGCGCTTTTTCATCAGCGCGCTTTGCGAATGGGTGAAGGTGTGCAGCACATAGCGCCGGGCCCCGCTGAAGGTGCCCATGTAACTCGGCTCCTGCTTGCGCTTGAGGGCCTCGCGGGTTTGCTCCGGGGTCAGCCCGGCGTACACCGGCACGGTCGGGGTTTCTTCGGTGAACAGGATCCAGTTGCGCTGTTCTTGCGGCAGGTCGCGCCAGGGAATATCGACGTCGTAGCCCAGGGTCACGAGGATGTCGCGCTGGTTCTGCCCCTGCCAGGCCAGCGGCCAGGACGCCACCGCGCGCTGGCGGATGGTCAGCGAAGGGTCCGGGACCATGGACGCCTCACTGACCTCGTAGACCCGGCCCAGGCCGTGACAGTTGGGGCAGGCCCCTTGCGGGGTGTTGGGGGAGAAGTCTTCGGCGTAGAGCATCGGCTGTCCCGGCGGGTAGCTGCCGGCCCGGGAATAGAGCATGCGGATCAGGCTGGACAAGGTGGTGACGCTGCCCACCGAAGAGCGGGTGCTCGGCGTGCCGCGCTGCTGTTGCAGGGCCACCGCCGGCGGCAGGCCTTCGATGGCGTCGACATCCGGCACCCCGACCTGATCGATCAGGCGCCGGGCGTAGGGCGCCACCGATTCGAAGTAGCGGCGCTGGGCCTCGGCATACAGGGTCGAGAACGCCAGGGACGATTTGCCGGAGCCGGAAACCCCGGTGAACACCACCAGCGCATCGCGAGGAATATCCACGTCGACGTTGCGCAGGTTGTGCTCGCGGGCACCGCGCACCCTGACAAAACCCGAGCTGTTCGCGGGCAAGGAAGACAAAACCTGTGGCGAAAGCGTGTTGCGCGCTGAAGTCATGGGACAGCCTTGTATCGGAGGTGTCGGAACAGAGGTCAAGTCAGAAAGCCCCACGGCGCCAGCACCGGCGACCGGCAGCCACCCGACCGAGGTGCAGGGTGCATGGGCCCGGGGTTTTGAGCAACCGCGGATGTCGAACGTTTGGCGGACTTTTCCCCGCTTATGGCCTCACGCCTCCAGCACCGACCTGACCATGGCGGTCAGGGCATCCGGGCTGTAGGGCTTGCTCAACAGGTGGGTGTCCGGGCTGAGCTGGTGATTGCAGGAAATGATGTCGCGGGTATGCCCCGAGGTGAACAGCACCGCCACGGCCGGCGACTGGGTCTTGGCCCAGAGCGCAAGGTCAGTGCTTTTGATCAGGCCGGGCATCACCACATCGGTGAAGATCAGCTCGACCCGGGCGCCGCTCAGCAGCAGTTGCATGGCCGCATCGCCATTGGCCGCCACCAGCACCTTGTAGCCGGCGCTCTCCAGCAGTTCGACCGCCGCCGCGCGGACATCCTCGTTATCCTCCACCACCAGGATGGTTTCCTGGCCGTGGCCAGGCCGCTGCCCGCGCCGGGGCACCGCGCCCGGTTCCGGTTCGGTGCTGCGCACGAAATACATGCGCACCGTGGTGCCCTGCCCCGGCGTGCTGAGCATCTCGATATGGCCGCCGCTCTGCTTGACGAAACCGAACACCATGCTCAGTCCCAGCCCGGTGCCCTGGCCGTCGCGCTTGGTGGTGAAGAACGGCTCGAACGCCTGCTTGAGCACCTCGGGGGGCATGCCATCGCCGGTATCGGTCACCGACAGGCACAGGTAGTCACCGGGGCTGATGCCCTTGCCGGCGCAGAAACCGCGGTCGAGCACCACATTTTCGCCGCGGATGCCGATGGTGCCCTCGCCCTTCATGGCGTCGCGGGCATTGATCGCCAGGTTGAGCAAGGCATTTTCCAGCTGGCTGCGATCGACCTTGATGCACCAGGGCTTCGCCGGCAGTTGCACATCGATGTCGATGGTTTCGCCGAGGGCCCGTTGCAGCAGCTCACTCAGGCTGTCGGGGATCCGGCGGGGGTTGTAGACCTCGGGCGACAGCGGCTGGCGCCGGGCGAACGCGAGCAATTGCGCGGACAGCTTGGCGCCGCGCTCGACCGCGGTAATGGCCGCGCCGACCCGGCGCTGCACATTGGCATTGTCCGGCTCATGGCGCGCCAGCAGGTGCAGGTTGCCGGCGATCACTTGCAGCAGGTTGTTGAAGTCGTGGGCCACGCCACCGGTCATGCCGCCAATGGCTTCGAGCTTCTGCACCTGGCGCAACTGCTCCTCGGCCGAGACCCGCGCGTTGACCTCCTCGGCCACCCGCTGCTCGAGGTTGCGCGTCAGTTGCAGCAGCGACTCTTCGGCCATCTTGCGTTCGTGGATATCGATCAGCACGCCGGGAAAGCGCAAGGCCTGTCCTGTGTCGTCGAACTCGCAACGGCCACAGCCCATGACCCACAGGTAACTGCCGTCCTCCCGGCGGATCCGGTATTCGGTGTTGTAGGGCACGCCCTTTTTCACGCTGTAGGCTGCCTGTTCCTTGATCCGCGGCAGATCCTCGGGGTGCACCCGGCCGTCGGCGACCGCCATCGACAGGTCGTCCAGCGGCTGCTCCAGCGGGTAGGAAAAGGTCCGGGCAAAACGCTCGTCGCCTGACAGCCGATCGGCCTTGATGTCCCACACAAAGGAACCCAGCAGCGCTCCGGCATTGAGCGCCAGCTGCACCCGTTCATTTTCCGCGCGGTAGGCGTTTTCGACTTCCTGGCGGCGCTGCTCGGACAGCACGTGGGCGGTGGTCTCGACCACGATCGCCATGACCCCGGCCGGGGCCTGGTCGTCGCCGGCCACCGGGCTGTAGTAGAGGTCCATCCAGACATGTTCCGGCTGGCCGTTGCGCAGCAGGACCAGCTCTTTGTTGCGGTACGACAGGGTCCCGCCCGCCAGGCAGGTGTCCAGCACATGGCGGTTGAAATCCGCCACTTCCGGCCAGCCCAGCTCCACCTGGCGGCCGAGCAGGTACGGATGCCTGCCGCCGGCGAATTCGGCGTAGGCATCGTTGTAGATCATGTAGCCCGAGCGCCCCCAGAGCATGACCAGCGGCACCGGCGAGGCCAGCAACAGTTGCACGGCGCTGCACAGGCTCGACGACCACTGCTCCAGCGCGCCCAGCTCGGTGACGGACCAGTCGAACGCCTGGATGCGCCCGGCCATCTCGCCTCTCCAGCCCTGGCAACCATGAGGATCGGATAAGAACGGCATCGCTTGACCCAGTGAACACGATTGAATGACGGCATTCCCGGCCCGCGCCCCGAACGCCACGGACAGGTACTCAAGATTTGGAGCACAGGCCACGCGGATGGTTTCACCGCATTTTCGCGCTTGTCGGACAAATCGCCATGACGCCGGGCAAACAACCCCGGCCTGTAGCCGCTGCCGCAGGCGGCGATCGGCCGCAACGGCCGTAAAAGTCTCAAGATCGCTGAAGGCCTTCAGCCTTGTCGCAGCCTGCGGCAGTGGCTACATCAGCGGAAATCGCGGCTGCGCACGGTGATACCGCTCAGCAGGTCGCTGAGGTCGCTCAGGCGCCCGGCGATCAGGTGGCGGACCTCGCCTTCGGTTTCCAGGGTGCCATCGACCTTGAGCAATTGCGCGCCCACCAGGACCTTGCGCTGGCGCTCGGCCAGGTCACGCCAGACCACCACGTTGACGTTACCGAACTCGTCTTCCAGGGTGACGAAGGTCACGCCGCTGGCGGTGCCCGGTCGCTGGCGCCCGGTGACCAGCCCGGCGATGCTCACCTGGCGCCCGTGCTCGACCTCCAGCAGCTCGCGGGAATTGCGGCAGCGCCGGGCCTTGAGCTCGCCCCGCAACAAGGCCAGCGGATGCGGCCCCAGGGTGGTGCCGACGCTCAGGTAATCGGCCTGCAGGTCTTCGCCGACCGTCGGCCGCGGCAAGACCACCGGCGCTTCCTCCTGGCGCGGCAGGCCGGCGAACAGGCCGAGCTGTTGCTGCACCCCCGCCACTTCCCAGCGCGCCCGATACCGGTGCCCGACCAGCCCGCGCAGGGCGCCGGCATCGGCCAGCAGCTCCTGGGCGCGGCTGTCCAGGCGCGCCCGTTGCCCGAGGTCGGCGATGTCGACAAACGGGCCATGCCCACGCGCCGCCTCGATCCGCCGCGCGTCGTCTTCGCGAAAGCCCTTGATCATCCGCAGCCCCAGGCGCAACGCCGGCTGCGCGCCGGCCAGCGGCTCCAGGCTGCAATCCCAGGTGCTGGCGCGCACGTCCACCGGACGAATCGCCAACTGATGCCGGCGCGCGTCCTGGAGAATCTGGTCGGGGCTGTAGAAACCCATGGGCCAGCTGTTGATCAGGGCGCAGGCGAAGGCCGCCGGCTCGTGGCATTTGAGCCAGCAGCTGGCATAGGTCAGCAAGGCGAAACTGGCGGCGTGGGACTCGGGGAAACCGTAGCTGCCAAAGCCCTTGATCTGCTCGAAGATCTGCGCGGCGAACTCGTCGCTGTAGCCATTGGCGCGCATGCCGTCGCGCAGGCGCAGGCGATGGGGTTCCAGGCCGCCGTGGCGTTTCCAGGCGGCCATGGAACGGCGCAACTGGTCGGCCTCGCCGGGGGTGTAGTCGGCGGCGACGATGGCGATCTGCATCACCTGCTCCTGGAACAGCGGCACGCCCAGGGTCCGCTCCAGTACCACCTCCAGTGCCCTGGAGGGATAGGTCACCTCCTCCTTTTTGTCACGCCGGCGCAGGTACGGATGGACCATGCCGCCCTGGATCGGTCCCGGCCGGACGATGGCCACCTCGATCACCAGGTCGTAGAAATCCTTCGGCTTGAGCCGGGGCAGCATCGACATCTGCGCCCGCGACTCGATCTGGAACACACCGATGGTGTCGGCGCGGCCGATCATCTCGTAGGTGGCCGGGTCATCCGGCGGAATGCTCGCCAGGGTCCACTGCTGGCCACGATAACCGCGCACCAGATCGAAACAGCGGCGAATCGCGCTGAGCATGCCCAGCGCCAGCACGTCCACCTTGAGCAGCCCGACCGCGTCCAGGTCGTCCTTGTCCCATTGGATGATGGTGCGCTCGGCCATGGCCGCGTTTTCCACCGGCACCAGGGTGTCCAGCGGCTGCTCGGAAATCACGAAGCCGCCGGGGTGCTGGGACAGGTGCCGGGGAAAGCCGATCAGTTGCCCGGTCAGGCTCAGGACCCGGCGCAGCACCGGGCTGTCCGGGTCGAAGCCGGCCTCCCGCAGGCGCTCGACGGCCGGCGGCGTATCGCTCCAGTGGCCGCAGCAATCGGCCAGGGCGTTGACCTGGTCCGGCGGCAGGCCCAGGGCCTTGGCCACATCGCGCACCGCGCCGGCGCCGTGGTAGGTGCTGACCACCGCGGTCAGCGCGGCGCGATGACGGCCGTAACGCTGGAACACGTACTGCAGGACTTCCTCGCGGCGATCGTGCTCGAAGTCCACGTCGATATCCGGTGGCTCGTTGCGCTCGCGGGAGAGAAAACGCTCGAACAGCAGGGTCGAGCGGTCCGGGTCGATCTCGGTGATGCCCAGGGCGAAACACACCACCGAGTTGGCCGCCGAGCCCCGGCCCTGGCAGAGGATCGACTGGCCGCGGGCAAAATTGACGATGTCGTGCACCGTGAGGAAATAGCTCTCGTACCCCAGCTCGGTGATCAGCTCCAGCTCATCGTCGATCTGCTTGAGCACCTTGGGCTTGGCGCCCCCGGGCCAGCGCTTGACGATTCCGCGCTCGGTCAGCTCGCGCAGCCAGCTGGCCGGCGTCTGCCCTTGGGGCACCAGTTCCCGGGGGTATTGGTAGTGCAACTGCCCGAGGTCGAAATGGCAGCGCTCGGCAATCCTCAGCGACTCCTCCAGCAAGGCCGGCGGATATAGCCCGCGCAAGGCCTCGAGGCTGCGCAAATGCCGTTCGCCATTGGGGTGCAGGCGCTGGCCGGCCTCGGCCACCCGCACGTGATGGCGGATCGCGGTCATGGTGTCCTGCAAGGCCCGCCGCCCGCGTACATGCATATGCACATCGCCGCAGGCCACGGCGGCAATGCCCAGCCCGCGGGCCAGCGCCAGCGACTCGCCCAGGCGCCGCTGATCGTCCTGCCCGCAGTGCAGCTCCACGGCCAGCCATAGCCGGTCGGCGAACACCTGCTGCAACCAGCGCCCCGCTTCTTGCTGCTCACCCTCTGGTTGACCGTCCGCCAGCCACAGGGCCAGAAGCCCCGGCAAGGGTTGTTCGAAGTCTTCGCGCAGCAGCTGGTACTGGCCCTTCTGCGCCCGGCGCCGGCCACGGGTGATCAGCCGACACAGGCCCTGGTAACCCTCCAGGCTCTCCACCAGCAACACCAGCCTCGGGCCGTCGTCGAGGCGCATTTCGCTGCCGACGAGCAGCGGTAGATTGCAGTCCTTCGAGGCCTGCCAGGCCCGGACGATGCCGGCCAGGCTGCACTCGTCGGTAATCGCCAGGGCCTGGTAGCCCTGGGCCGCCGCCCGCTCGAACAGCTCGCGGGCACTGGAGGCACCGCGCTGGAAACTGAAGTTCGACAGGCAGTGCAGTTCGGCGTAGCCCTTCATGCGAACCAGCCCTGCAACAGCAAGGGCCCCGCCTCGCCCACCGGGCGATATGCCCAGCCCTGCTGGCCGCCGCGGGTTTCGATCAGGTAATAGTCGCGGCGCACGTCGCCGCCGTCCCACCAGCCGGACTCGATGCGCTCCGGCCCCATGAGGATGCGCGCCGCCCCCTCCGCCAGCACCAGCGGCTCGCGCAACAGCCAGCCCGGGCGCCGGGGCCCGGGCAGCAGCGGGCAGGCCTGGCTGTCGCCGACCGGCTGCCAGCTGCATTCGGGGCGGTGATCCGAGTGAAAGCGCAAGCCATGCACCGCCTCGTCCCCCAGGCGGGCGCGCAGGCGCTCGCGCAACTGCTCCCAGGGCAGGGATTGCTGCGGGCGCTCGTCGAACAGCTCGCGGTGCTGCGGCACGAAGCGCGGTAAATCCTCGGCCACCAGGCGCACGCCACGCACCGGCGCGGGCACCTGGACCTGCTCCAGGCGCCCGCGCGCCAGTTCGAACAGCATCGCCGGTTCGCGTTCGGCGCTGAGCAGGCCGACCTTGACCAGGGTGTCGGGCAGCTCGACATGCTCCAGGTGCAGCTCGAAGCGCTGCACCCCGCTGTCACGGCCACAGAGAAACGCCGCCAGGTCGCAGGTCAGGCGGCGCAGGGGAAACAGCAGGGCCTGATGGGACAGCACGTCGAAATTCAATTCGATGCGCAGGTCAAAACGATCCGGCGGCTGATAGAACGCCAGCGCCAGGGAGCGCTCGCCCAACAGAGTGTCCAGGTGCTTGAGCAGGCCCGCGTCGAAACGCCGGGCCAGGGTGTCCCGCGGCAGCCCACGCACCTGGGCGAAGGTGCGCAGGCCCATGCGCGACAAGGCTGTGGCCGTGCCCGGCGGCAGGCCGAGACGCTCCACGGGCATGCGCCCCAGGGCCTGGCGCAACGGTTCCAGGTCGGTCACCGCCAGCCCGTCGTAGGCATTGGCCAGCACCCGGGCCGCCGCCGGATTCGGCGCGCTGACGATGCGGTGGCGAAAACCCAGCTCGCCCAGCTCCTGGCGCAGGCGTGCCTCCAGCTGTGGCCAGGGGCCGAACAGGCCCAGGCTCGACTCGATCTCGAACACCAGGGTGCGCGGGTAATGCACGCTGACCTGGGAGCTGAAGCGGTAGGCCCAGGCCGCGAGAAACTGCTGCCAACGGGCGATTTCCTCGGCGTCGTATTCGGCGCTGGCGAAGTCCTTGCTCAGGGCCTGGGCGGCGGTCAACGACTGCCCGGGGCGCAACCCCAGCTCGCGGCCCGCGGCATTCACCGCCTGGATCACCCGGCGCTGCGGCGTCCCGCTGAGCAGCGCCAGCGCGGCCTCCGGTTCGGGGCGCTGGCGCAGCGCCGCGTCCAGCGCCAATTGCGGGAACAGAATACAGACCCAGCGCATGGCAACCTCAGGGCCCCGGGGCGAAGGCGATCGGTGCCGAATGGGCCAGGCCGCCACGGCACTTGAGCACCCGCAGCTGCGCCGGCCGCACCTCCACGGCAAGGCGCAGGGCCGCCGGCGAAGGGTTGATGGCGTCCTTGAGGGAGCGGTAGGCAAAGGCCAAGGTCTGGCCGGTCTCGGCCGCCACCTGCAAACGCCGCAAGGCGCGGTCGTCGGCCTGTTGCGGCCAGCACAGCACGGCCCCGCAACTGCCCGAACGCAGGCACTGCTCGGCGGCCCACAGGGCATCCCGTTCGCCGGCCTGGATCACCGCCAACTGGCGCAGGTCGACCCCGGCGCTCTGCCAGGCCTGGGGGTACGGCACATGGGGCGGCGCCACCAGCACGATGCGCTCGCCGGTGGCCGAGAGCCGGGCCAGGGTCGGCCACAGCAGTTGCAGCTCACCGACACCCTGGGCGGCGATAAGGATTTCCGTCAGCGCCGCTTCCGGCCAGCCGCCGCCGGGCAAGGCCGCGTCCAGCATGGCGTGGCCGGTGGGTTGCGGGCTGGCCGCGGGCGCCGTCGGGCGGCCCTTCCACACCCGGCCGGCATTGAACAGCGTCTCCAGTGCCACGACGGCGCCCATCAGCCTTGCCTCACCAGGCCACAGAACACCCCTTCGATGGCCAGGTCGCGGTCCTCGCCGATCAGGATCGGCGCATAGGCCGGGTTGCGCGGCAGCAGGCGCACGCCATCGGCCAGGCGTTCGAAACGCTTGATGGTGACCTCGCCGTCCAGCCGCGCCACCACGATCTGGCCGTTGCGCACCTCACTGTCGCGGCGCACCGCCACCAGGTCGCCGTCGAGGATGCCGTCCTCGATCATCGAGTCGCCCTGGACCCGCAGCAGGTAGTCGGGGGTGCGGGAAAACAGCGCCGGGTCGAGCAGCAAACGGCTGTGCACCTCGGCATCGGCACCGATCGGCAGGCCGGCGGCGACCCGGCCGAGCACCGGGATGTCGAGCAGTTCGGGGCGCGGCGGCTGGTTGAGCAGGCGGATGCCCCGGGCCTGGTTGGGGTTGACCTCGATGAAGCCGGCTTCGGTCAGGGCCACGACATGCTTGCGCGCCACGCTGCGCGAGGCGAAGCCGAAGGCCTCGCTGATTTCAGCGAGGCTCGGGGGCTGGCCATGTTCGGCGATGCGCTCGCGGATAAAGGTCAGGATGGCACTGCGGCGGGGAGATAAAGTGGTCATGGAGTACATTTGTACTCCACTCGGGTTTTCCTGACAAGAACCGCCAGTCAGCCCAGGCCACGGCTCGCCAGGAACGCGCTGATGTAATCGATGAACGCCAGCACCTTGGCCGTGGCCCGCCGATGGCTGGGGTAGACCGCGAGGATGTGCGGCCCGAAGCAGTCCGGGTCGATGGCGTAGTCGGCCATCACCCGCACCAGGCGGCCGTCGGCCAGGTAAGGCGCCGCGCTCCACAACGGGGTGTGCAGCAGCCCGCGCCCGGCCAGGGCATTGGCCAGCAACAGGTCGTAATTGTCGCTGCGCAGCCGCGGTGCCCGGGGTTGCGCCAGGCTCAGGCGTTGCCCGTCTCGCTCGACCCACCAGAACTCGCGGCTGAGCAAGGGATGGCGATAAAGCAGCCATTCGTGTTCATCCAGAGTCTGCGGCGTCACCGCCACACCCTTGCGCGCCAGGTAGGCCGGGCTGGCGCACAGGGCCAGGCAATTGCTGCCGACCACCCGGGCGATCAGCCCCGGCAGGTCGTCATGGCCTTCGCGCAGGGCCAGGTCGTAGCCGCTTTCCAGCAGGTTGACGAACTCGTCGCACAGGTCCACCTGCAGGTCGATCTGCGGGTACTGCTCGAGGAAACCGCCACACACCTGGTCGAGAAAGGCCTGTCCATAGGCCAGCGGCGCGGTGATCTTCAGGTTGCCGCGCAGGCCATGCTGCAACTGCTCGATTTCCTCGCCGGCCTCCTCCAGCCGCTGCAGGACCTGGCGCGCGGTGTCCAGATAGAGCCGCCCCACTTCCGTCAGCAGGATCCGTCGGGTGCTGCGCTCGAACAAGCGCGCGCCCAGCTCGACCTCCAGGTGATTGACCGCCTTGGTCAGGGCCGAGGGGGTCTTGCCCAACTGCTCGGCGGCGCGGCTGAAACTGCCCAGCTGCGCGGTGACCACGAACATTTTCAGTGCACTCAACTTGTCCATGCTTTTTCCATTCAGGCAAAAACGTTTTTCGTCAGCGAGGCGTTCTGTCGGCTCTGGCAAGCCAATAAGCTGGCCATCAGACGCAATAACAAGGAAATACTCAATGAAAAGATTCATCCCGAATCTGCTGACGATTGCAGTGAGTTTTGCCTCAATGGAAGCCATGGCCGCCACCGATCTGGTGCTGTTCAACGGCCAGGTGTTCACCGCCGACCGCGCCCAACCCAAGGCCCAGGCCCTGGCGGTGGCCGACGGCAAGGTGCTGCAGGTGGGCAGCGACGCGCAGATCAAGGCCCTGATCGAAACCGGTACCCGGGTCATCGACCTGGGCGGCAAGACCCTGATGCCCGGCCTGATCGATAGCCATTCCCACGCGATCTTCGGCGGCCTGGAAATGACCTCGGCCAACATGCAGGACGAAGTGGTCGGCCTCGACGAGCTGGAGAAAAAGCTGCGTGCCTGGCGCGACGACGGCAAGGCCAGGCATGGCGATGTCCTCGGCATCGCCGGCATGAGCTCGGCCTACTGGGCCCAGGCCGAAGCCCTGGGCCAGCGCTTCAACGCCGGCGAATGGGCCAGGGTGCCGGTGGTGTTCACCGGCAGCGATCACCATACCGCCTGGGCCAACAATGCGATGCTCGAGCGCGCCGGCATCGACGCCGCCCTGCTCAAGAACCTGCCGCAGGCCGAGCGCGACACCATCGGCAAGCTCGCCGACGGTCGCCCCAACGGCTTCCTGGTGGACGCCGGCTGGGACCGGGTCGCGGCGAAAATGCCGGTGCCCAGCGCTGCCGCCCTGCTCAATGCGGCGCAATCGGCGGTGCGCTACAACAACAGCCTGGGCATCACCGCCTGGATGGACCCGGCGGCCAACGCGGCTCCCGGCGAGGCGGTATTCGCCCTCAAGCCCACCGCCCAGACCGTCGGTGTGCTGCCGGCCTACAAGGCGTTGGCCGAGAGCGGCGGCATGAGCGCCCACGTCGCCGCGCTGCTGGTGGCCAACCCGAAAAGCCTTCCTGCCGACCTCGACGCGCTGGAGCAGGTGCGCCAGCAATTCCAGGGCATTGCCAACCTGACCCTGCCCGGCGTCAAGATCTTCGCCGACGGGGTGATCGAGTACCCTGCCCAGAGCGCGGCGATGATCGATCCCTACAGCAACTCGCACAAACAGGGCGAACTGCTGATCGATCCCGAGCATTTCGGCGAACTGGTCAGCGCCATCGACCAGCGCGGCTGGCGGGTGCACATCCATGCGATCGGCGACCGCGCGGTGCGCGAATCCCTCAACGGCATCGCCCAGGCGCGCAAGGACCGCCAGAGCGGCATCGCCCACTCCATCACCCACCTGCAGATGGTCAACCCGAAAGAGTTCGCCCGCTTCAAGCCGCTCGGGGTCATCGCCTCGATGCAACTGCTGTGGGCCTCGGCCGACGACTACACCCTGGACATGATCAAGCCCTACGTCAGCGCCCTGGCCTTCCGTTACCAGTACCCGGCGCACTCCCTGCTCAAGCAGGGCGCGACCCTCGCCGGGGCCAGCGACTGGCCGGTGTCCTCGCCCAACCCGTGGAACGCCATCGCCCAGGCCATCACCCGCAAGGGGCCGCTGGGGGTGCTCAACGCCGACGAGCGCCTGGACCGCGAAACCATGTTCTACGCCTACACCCTCAATGCCGCCCGCGCCATCGGCCTGGAGCAACGGATCGGCTCGCTGAGCGCCGGCAAACAGGCCGATTTCATCGTGCTGGACCGCGACGTGTTCAAGGTCGACGAAAAGGCCCTGCACGAAACCCAGGTGCTGCAGACCTGGTTCGCCGGCCGCGAAGTCTACGCCCGGCCTCTCTAACCCGATCCGTCTGAAAACCAGCTGATCCACTGCCCGCCCCCATGTCCTTGCGCACATGGGGCCGGCGCAGCCTTGCCCGAAACCTGCCCATAACAATCACAACAATACGGGACGCCCACATGAAGACCCTCAGCCTGTTCGCCATCGGTGCCTTGAGCCTGTTGCCCCCGGGCAGCCAGGCCCTGCCCTTGAACGATGACGTTGCCGTGGAGCTGGAGCTGACCCTGGCCAGCGACTACCGCACCCGCGGCATTTCCCAGACCCAGAACGACCCCGCCGCGCAGGCCGCCGCGACCCTGCTGCACAGCAGCGGCCTGTACCTGGGCGCCTGGACCTCCAACGTCGATTTCGGCGGCGGCCTGAAGACCCGCCAGGAAGTCGACTACTACGCCGGCTGGCTGTGGCAGGCCAGCGACGCGGTCAGCCTCGACCTGGGCTACCTCAAGTACAGCTACCCCAGGGAAGGGCAATTCAACCAGAGCGAGGTCTACGGGATTTTCAGCGCCTACGGGTTCAGCCTGGCGGCCTATTACTCCAACGATGCGCCGGGCATCGACAGCCAACAGAGCACCCTGTACCGCTACCTCGGCTACGAAACCGAGCTGCCCCTGGGCCTGGGCTTGAAGCTGCGTTACGGCGAGATGGACTTCAAGGACCCGCGGCTGATCTCGGCCTCGGGCCAGGGCGAGGATGCCTACCACGAATGGGAAGCCAGATTGACCCGTGAAGTGGCGGGCGTGGTACTGGGCCTGAGCTATATCGATACCGACCTGTCGAAAAGTCAGTGCACCGGCAATTACGGGTTCAGCGACCTGTGTGGCGCAACCTGGGTCGCCAGTGCCAGGAAGACCTTCTGAATCCCGCGGGCGCTGGTCGGCGTGAGCCGATACGAAAAGCAGCGCCCTTTCGACATTTTTTTTACCAATCCCTCTCTATAGTCGGCAGTGCAACTGCTGGCGCCGTCATCACAGGTAGAGGAACGAACTGAAATGGTCTTGGGCAAAGGACTGCGATTCGCGTCAATCACATCGACCCGCCTGGTGCTGCTGTTTTCCCTGGCGCTGGTGCTGCTCTACAACTTCGCCACCTGGCACGCGCTGGGCAACCTGATCAGCCTGCAAGGCCTGCACAAGCTGGCGTTCTTCGCTTCCTTCTGGCTGTTCCTGTGGGCCGCCATCACCCTGCTGCTGACCCTGGTGTCCTTCCGCTGGACCCTCAAGCCGGCGCTGAGCCTGGTGGCCCTGACCTCGGCCGCCGCCGCATATTTCATGAACCAGTACGGCATCACCATCGACACGGTGATGGTGCAGAACGTGTTCGAGACCAACCCGGACGAAGCCGCCGCGCTGTTCAACTTCAAGCTGCTGGGCTACCTGCTGGTGCTGGGCCTGCTGCCGGTGGTGCTGATCTGGCGCACCCCGGTGCGCTACCGGCCGTTCTTTCGCGGCCTGCTGAACAAGCTGCTGGTGATCGCCGGCTGTGTGCTGGTGATCGCGGTCTCGGTCGGCGCCTTCTATTCCACCTACGCGCCGATCTTTCGCGAAGAAGACAAGCTGACCCACTTCATCAACCCGACCAACTACATTTACGCCCTCGGCAAATATGCCAAGCAGAGCCTGGGGATCAAGCAACACCTGGTGGTCCAGCCGATCGGCCAGGACGCGGCGATGAGCGCCCAGGCCAGCACCCGGGAGAAGAAGTCGCTGATGATCCTGGTGGTCGGCGAGACCGCCCGCGCCGACCATTTCTCCCTCAACGGCTATGCCCGCGACACCAACCCGGAGCTGGCCAAGCTGGACATCCTCAACTTCACCCAGGTGCACTCCTGCGGCACCTCGACCGCGGTCTCGGTGCCGTGCATGTTCTCGATGTTTCCCCGCGAGGACTACAGCGACAAGAAGGGCAAGACCTACGAAGGCCTGCTGGATGTGCTGCAACGGGCCGGCGTGCAGGTGCTGTGGCTGGACAACAACAGCGACTGCAAGGGCACCTGCCTGCGGGTGCCGAACCGCGACATTCCCAAGACCCAGCCGAGCCCCTTCTGCGACGGCAAGAACTGCCTGGACGAAGCCCTGCTGGTGGACCTGCAGCAGTACATCGACCGCCTCGGCGACAACGCGATCATCGTCCTGCACGCCGACGGCAGCCACGGCCCGGAGTACTACGAGCGCTACCCGAAGAGCCTGGAGCGCTTCACCCCGATCTGCCACACCAACCAGCTGGGCAGTTGCAGCAGCGAGGAACTGGTGAACGTCTACGACAACACCCTCCTCTACACCGACCACTTCCTGGCCCGGGTCATCGAGCTGCTCAAGCACAACCAGCAACGCTTCGACACCTCGATGCTGTACGTCTCCGACCATGGCGAGTCCCTCGGCGAAAACGGCCTGTACCTGCACGCCGCGCCCTACGCCCTGGCGCCGCAGGCGCAGACCCATGTGCCGATGCTGATGTGGTTCGGCCAGCAGGCCCTGAATGACCTGGGCATCCAGCGCGACTGCCTGCAAGGCAAGAGCGGCGAGCCGGACCTGAGCCACGACAACCTGTTCCACTCGGTGCTCGGGCTGTTCGAGGTCAAGACCAGCCTGTACCAGCCGCGGCTGGACATCTTCCATTCGTGCCGGCCGAACATGACCGCGGCGCACTAGCGCCGCTGGATAGTGCTCGGCTTCTGTAGGAGCAAACGGGCGGCGATCCGACTTGCTCGCGAAGGCCGCGACGCGGGGTATCTGATACACCGCGTTATCGTTCATCGCGAGCAAGCTGCGCTCCTACAGAAGAAGATCGTGCACGCTCCGTAGGGCCTAACCGCGCTTGAGGATCAGGTCCATGACCCGGTCGGTTTTCACCGCCTCGGCGGCCAGCGCCGGGTGCTGCGCTTCGCCACGGATATGGGCGTTCATGCCCAGCACGTGGTGCCACTGGATATGTTCGGGGTTGTCGATGAACAGGCTCAGCTGTTCATCGGCGTCCAAGTGCAGCGGATGCTCGTCGAACACCGAGAAAGCGATACGCCCCTGGCTGCCGATGATCTCCACCCGGTCCACCCGACGGTCCGCGACGAAGTTCCAGGCCCCCGTGCCCAAGGCGCCGCAGGCGAAGCGCCAGCTGGCGCTCACCGCGTCCTCGGCGCTGTACAGCCCGGCCTGCCGGGCGGTGAAACCGGCGACCTCGGTGATGTCCCCCAGCAGGTACTGGAACAGGTCCAGGCCGTGGCTCGCCAGGTCGGCGAAGTAACCGCCGCCGGCAATCTGGGGGTCGGTACGCCAATTGCGGCCGCCATTGCGATCGGCCTCGGACGGCGCCTTGGTCAGGGTCCAGTTCAGGTGGCGGACCTCACCGATGCGCCCGTCCCGCAGCCATTGCCGCACCTGCTGGAAGCGCGGCAGGGAACGGCGGTAATAGGACACGAACAGGTGCAAGCCGGCCCGCTGGAAAACCTGCTGCATCTCCAGGCTTTGCGCGGCGTTCAACGCCATCGGCTTTTCCACGCAGCAGTGCTTGCCGGCGGCGGCCACCCGCAAGCTGTAGGCGTGGTGACTGTCGGGTGGCGTGGCGATGTACACCGCGTCCACTTCGGGGTCGTCGATCAGCGCCTGGGCATCGGTGTAGAAACGCGCGATGCCGTGGCGCGCCGCATAGTCCCGCACCGCTTCCAGGCGCCGGCCCATCACCGCCACCAGGGCCGAGCCCGGTGCCTGGTAGAAGGCCGGGCCGCTCTTGCGCTCGGTGACGCTGCCACAACCGATCATGCCCCAGCGCACAGGCGGCATGCCCTCTCCTGCGGTGCCCATGGGCCGGTCAGACCGCTTGCAGGGCGCGCAGGTCGAGGCGGCCGTCCAGCAGCGGCGGGCACCAGTAGTAGCCGCCGGTGATCGGCCGGCTCATGCGATACAGGCCGTCGACGATGCCGTCTTCCAGGCCGCTCATGCGTCGCAGCTGGACTTCGAAGGCCTGGAGGCTGTGGCCGAAGGCGAGGAACATCAGGCCGCCCTTGTCGCCTTCGATCCACGGCATCGAGCGACGCACCATAAAGGCCTCGGGGGTGAAACTCTCCTGGGCGGTGCGCTTGACGTGGGCCGAGGCCGGCGCGTCGTCCAGCTCTTCGTTGTCGCTCAGGCGGCGGCCGATGATGTTGTCGCGCTCCTCCTGATGCATCGCGGCAAAGCCCTTGAAGTCGTGCTGCCATTGCTGGATCGCGGCGAAGCTGCCACCGCGCAGACCGTCGCTGCCATCGGCCAGGGCCGCGGAAACTGCCTCTTCATCGTGGGGGTTTTCGGTGCCGTCCTCGTAACCGGTCAGGTCGTGGCCGGTCTTGTGGCGGAAGGTTTCGTTCATCTGCACCAGGCGCAGCGCCGGGGCCAGGGCGGCCGCCAGGGCGTTGCCGCGGTGCAGCAGCTCGCCGCGGTCTTCGCCATGCAGCCAGACCCACAGCGCATGCTGGGTCGAAGGGTTGTCGACGCCGACGCCGGTCAGCGCCGGGAAGGCCTTGAGCCCCTGCACGCGGGCGCCCAGCGCCTTGACCAGCGACGCGCCAAACCCTGCTACCGCCGTTTTCCCATCCACCAGCGTCAGCAGACGATCGATCGCCGCCGGCAGCGCCTCGATGGATTCGAGGGCGAAAAACAGGTGACGAGCCTGGCTCGGAACGGGGGTGGCAAGAATGCCCGGCTGGTAGTAACTCATAGCGACTCCTTGAAGAAAGCCCGGAGTTTACCCGGAGCACCACAATTTGTGGGGGTTTAGACACCCATGAAGTGATGCGGTGAATGACCACGCCCCTGCCCTACGTCTGACCGCCCTCCTCCCGATAGGCACTGGGGCTGAGGCCGGTCCAGCGCTTGAACGCCCGGCGAAAACTGCGCACGTCGCTGTAGCCCACCGCCTCGGTGATGCGCTCGATGGACAGCTGCGGGTTGGCCAGCAGGCTCAGGGTGCGCGCCCGGCGCACCTGCTCCAGCAACGCGTCGAAGGTCAGGTCGTGCTCGCTCAGGCGCCGGCGCAGGGTGCGCCCGCTCATGTTCAGGTCGCTGGCGACCTGGTCGATATGGCTGCCCTGGGTCAGGTCGCGGGAAATGGCCCGCTCCACCGCCTGGATCAGGTCCAGCTTGCGGTGCACCTGGGCGCTTTCCAGTTCCAGCAGCTTGAGCGCCTGGCGCAAGGCCACGGCGTGGTGGTTGGGCAGGCGCGTATCAAGCCATTCGCCAGCGATGACCATGCGGTTGTGCAGGCAGCCGAAGTGCACGTCCGGCCCCAGCAGGCGCAGGTACTCGTCCTGGTAGGCCGGGGCGGCGTGCATGAACTCGACCCGCAGCGCCTTGAAATCGGCGCCGACCAGGGCGCGGCCATAGACCGGCAGGCTGGCGAAGAACTCTTCGACGGCAAAGATCTGCACCTCGCTGTAGGGCAGCCGGCATTCGGCCTCGACGAAAAACTCGTCGCCCTGCTGCCGTACCGTGCAGCTGACAATGCCGCCCGAGGTGTGCTGGTGGCGGATGCCGATGTCGAAGGCATCGCGCAGGGTCTTGCACAGCGACAGCACATGCCCCAGCAGGCCCAGGGTGCCGAGCACGTTCTGGTGCCCGACCCACAGGCCCAGGCCCTGCCGGGGCAAGGCCTTGAGCGCGCGCTGGATCATCGCCACGGCCTGGCGGTAGGAGATGCGTTGCGCAGGGTCCTGCAGGTCGTCGAGGGTGAAGCCCAGGCCGCGGCACAGGGCGTGCGGGTCGACGCCGTGGCTGCCGGCGACTTCGGCCAGGGTCTGCAACAAAAAGGGCGACACCAGGGCCAGTTGGTACTGTGGATCGACGGCTTTCATCTGCATGGGCATCGGGTCCCGAGCCGGTTCGGCTGCAATGCTTATTCTGGTTATGCGCCCCGCTCCTAGCCACCGCCAGGGCGAGGCGAGCGCTTGCTCAGCATAGCGTTTTCCGCTCGCGTTCACGGAAGGATGTAACAAGTCATTGCAGGCTGGCCGCGAAAGTCCCCCTCAGTGGCCGCCAATACCCTGCCTGCCCGGGCGTCGAAGGCTTATTCCTATGGGGCGGCCGGAAACCGGCCCACTGCGCGCCCACTGACAATAATAAGAGCCCGAACATGAATTCGACCCGCACCCCTCTCCCCCGGCGCCTCGCCGCCAGCCTGGCCTGCCTCGCCGCCCTGCCCACCCTGGCCCCGGCCAGCGAATCCGGGGTCGACAATATCGGCCCCGGCACCGACGGTTTTTTCATCCTGCCGCTGGACGTCAACGGCCTGCCGGACCACATGTTCGCCTTCAACCTGTATTACAACCACTACGAAGCGCGGAAGCTGAATATCAGCTCCCTGGGCGGCAAGGTGCCGGACGTGCGGATCGTCTCCGACGCGATCATTCCCCGCCTCGACTACCTGAGCCCGCTGCGGGTATTCGGCGGGCGCCTCGGCGGCTACGTGGCGCAGCCCTATCTGCGCCAGCAGGTGGGGGTCTTCGGCCTCAAGGACCAGCGCGAAAGCATGGGCGACACCACCATCGCGCCGATCATCCTGTGGGACCTGGGCAAGAACCTGACCCTGGGCGCCGCCGTGGAAATCACCATTCCCACCGGCAAGTACGACGCGACGCGCCTGGCCAACACCAGCAACAACTTCTACACCTACAAGCCGCTGGTTTCGGTGACCTGGCTGCCGACCCCGCGCACCGAGCTGTCGCTGAAGACCACCTACAGCTTCAACGAGGAAAACCACGCCACCGACTACAAGTCCGGGCAGATTTTCCATTTCGACTATTCCGCCAGCTATAAGGTGACCGACAACCTGAGCCTGGGGCTCAACGGCTACTACCTGAAGCAGACCAGCGACGACAAACAGTACGGCCGCACCGTGCAGTTTCTCGGCGAGGACGTGGACGACGGCGTGCGCGGCCAGGTGTTCGCCATCGGCCCGGCGCTGTACCTGACCTTCCTCAAGTACGCCAGCGCGGAGATCCGCTGGGCCAAGGAGTTCGACGTGGAGAACCGGCCCGAGGGCGAGATGCTGTGGGCCAAGCTGACGATTCCGTTCTCTTTGTAATGTAGGAGCGCAGCTTGCGCGCGATGAACGATAACGCGGTGGTTCAGACATTCCGCGTCACGGTCATCGCGGGCAAGTCGGATCGCCGCCCGCTCGCTCCTACAGAAGCAGAACGCGCACGCCGTAGGAGCGAGGCTTGCCCGCGAAAGGCCTCGAGGACAGCGCAAAAACCTAGCTGTAGACCGGCCAGCGCTCGACGATCCGCCCACCGCGCACCGCCAGCAGGTCGCCGAATTGCAGCAGCAGCGCTTCGCTCTGCATTGGCCGCAGGAACACCTGGTCGTCCGGTCCCAGGCCCACGGCGGGCGAGCCGTTGACCATCTCCTGGTTGGAACTGCGGCCGAACAGACCGTTGCTTTGCAGCCCCGCCGGCGACTCGAACTCGGCCTGCCAGTTGCCGCCGTAGATGAAGAATGTCTCGCGCTGGTTCGGGTCCCACCAGGCCAACAGTTTCGACTTGTCGTCCAGCGCCGGGATGCGCACCGGGCCAGTGTTTTTCAGCACCGGGGTGGCGATGTAGGCCGCGGGCAGATGTTCGCTGAGGGATGGCAGGTCGTAATGGGTCGGCTTGAGCATCGCCGTGCCCACCGACACCTCGCTGCTCAACTGTTCCCGCTCATGCATACGGTAGCTGGGGCTGCCGGCGGTATTGAGGGTCAGCCCCGGCTGCCAGAGCGCCGGATGGCGTTGCCGGGTGAAGTCCACGGCGCTCTGGTAGCGCTGCATGACCTTGGCGAACAGCGCTTCGGGCGAGCCGAGAATGCCCGGCACGCCCATGCCGACAAAGGGGTCGTAACCCATGAAACCGGCGAACTCCAGGTGCTGGGGGTTGGCCGCGATCAGGGTCAGCAGCGGCCCCAGGCCGCTGCTGTCCTTCACCCCACCGCGGTGCAGGCCGACGTCCAGCTCGATATTGATCCGCAGCCGGGTGTCCAGGCCGCGGGCCAGGGCCAGGTATTGCTGCAAACGTTCCGGGGTATCGATCAGCCATTGCAACTGCCGGGCCGGGTCGAACCGGCCTTTGTGGCCCTGGTAGAACAGCTGCACCGAGCGCACCGGCAGCGGCTTGCCCAGCAGGATATCCGCCTCGGGAAAACGCAGGGCATCGTGATTGAGGAACGGCTGGTGGAACGACATCAGGCGCTGGGTGCCGGCACGCTGGCCGATGTACGCCAGCAGCCCCGGCGACGGCAGGGATTTCTCCACCAGCCGCAGCTGCTTGCCGCCGCGCTTGACCGACTGCAGCACCACATCGATGTTGTGGTCCAGGCGATCGAGGTCGATCAGCAGCACCGGACGCATCGGGCCGTGGGCCTTGAGTTCCTGGTTCAGCGCGCGGAAATAGTCGCTGTAGGGCCCGCCCCGGTCGGCGGGCCGCAGCCAGGCACCCACCCCCGCCAACAAGGCGCCGACACCCGCCGTACCGAGCAGGAAGTTGCGTCGATTCATGCTTTTTATCTCCCTTCAGACCACGCCCAGGATGGACGACAGGTGTGCATTGAGGAACTTGCCGCCGGGGTCCAGCGCTTCGCGCACCCGGGTGAATTCCCGCCAGCGCGGGTACAACGCCTGCAACTGCCGGGCGTTGAGGCTGTGCAACTTGCCCCAGTGCGGGCGGCCGGCGTACTTCCAGAAGATCGGTTCGATGGCAGCGAAGAAGTTGTGGTGGTCCATGGCGTAGTGCTGGTGCACCGAGATCGAACAGCTGTCGCGGCCCTCGAACATGCTCAGGGCAACGTCGTCGGCCTGGACATAGCGGTACTCGATGGGAAACCAGGTGCGCAGGTCCTTGTCGCGGATCAGCTTGAGAATTTCCCGCAGGCAGGCCGGGCCGTGCTCGGCCGGCACCGAGTATTCCATTTCGTTGAAGCGCACGTTGCGCACGTTGGCGTAGACCTCGTAGGAGTCGCCGACCCGGTCGTCGAAACGGGCGAAATGCCGCAGGCTGTTGAGCAGGGTGCGGCGGGTTTCGGGAAAGTCGCTGAGGTATTTATCGAGGTTCTCGATCAGGCTGACGAACTCGTTGCCGCCCTCTTCCGTCGGGTCCACGGGCGGGGTCGCCGGGTCTTCGGTTTCATTCAGGGCGATCGACAGTGCGTAGTCGGAATGGGTGACCACCAGCATTTCCCAGTGCTGGTTCTCGCGGGTGTTTTTCGCCAGGTCTTCGAGCAATTCCTCGGTCTTGGCGATCCACTGTTTTTCCCGCAGGCGATAGGCCGGGCGATTCTGCAGACGCACCCGGGTGGCCACGCCCAACGCACCGAGGGAGACCCGCGCGGTGTTGAAGATTTCGGCGTTACGGCGGCTGTCGCAGTCCAGCACCTCGCCGCTGGCGGTCACCAGTTGCAGGCCGCACACCTGGGCCGAATAGGACTTGAAGCCGACGCCGGTGCCGTGAGTCGAGGTGGCGATGGCCCCGGCCAGGGTCTGGTAGTCGATGTCGGCCATGTTCGGCAGGGCCTGGCCGATCGCCTTGAGCGGCGCGCCCATGCGCGACATCGGCGTGCCGGCGGCGAACTCGGCCTGCAAGGTGGCGGTATCGTGGCTGAGCAGGCCGCTGAAAAAACTCAGCGACAGCAGCGTGCCGTCGGTGGGCACCAGGGCGCTGAAGGAATGCCCCGAACCCACCGGGCGGATCTTGCCCGGGGTCTGGCGAATCACCTGCACCAGCTCGTCCAGGTCCTTGGGCGCCAGCCGCGCCAGGGGCAGGCAGCTTTGCGCGCCGGACCAGTTGCGCCAGGGAATCAGCCGGGGCGCCCGCGCCAGCTCGGCCAGCAGCGGGTTGCTGGCCAGCGCGCTGAAGGTCCCGGCCACTGCAGCGCGTTGCAACAGCTGACGTCGTGTGAGGGGCATGCTCATGCCAGTGTCCTTGTGCCGGATTATTGGAGGTCTTGTGCGGACATGAAGCGGATCAGGCCGAGGAACTGCTCCTCGGAACACTGCATGCACAGGCCCATCGGCGGCATGCCGTTATAGCCGTTGATGCTGTGGTCCAGCAGGGTGTCGGCGCCCTGGGCGATGCGCGGGCGCCAGGCCTGGACGTCGCCGGTCAGCGGCGCGCCGGACGCCGGGTTGGCGTGGCAGAGTTTGCAGCTGCTGTCATAGATCCGCGCCAGCGCCGGATCGTCAGGCAGCTGTTGCAGGGTGGCCGCCGATGGCGGCGCGGGCTTGTCGCCGCAGGCCACCAGTAGCCCGCCCAGTGCCAGCCACAGGGCGACGCGCCCCAGGCGATACAGCGTGACGACGGATGAAAACCGCAGCGAGGCAGTCGGTGCCGGCATGGTGTTCCTCTCGGGTGACGGTCGGGATCGACCCAGAGCCAACACTAAGGCAGGCGCGGCCACGGCCTGAGGGCATTGCGGGCCAGCGAGGGGGGCATCTGCGGCCAGGCCTGTGAGCGCGATGCGTTGACTGAATCGCCGCTATGCGGCTATCGCGCGCAAGCTGCGCTCCTACAGAAGCAGATGCGCTCTACCCAACCTGATCCGCCAATTGTTCAGCGCCGGTTGAAACAAAGGCTGTTTTTCCAAGGGAAAAAACGGCTACTCTTGGCCCAAAGAACCACACCTTCACACCTCTGCTGCACGACTTTCCGCCATTTTGGCTCAGCTTTTTGCTAAAGACCCGAGACACCAGGGCGTATACCCGTAGAACCAAACTCCTGGAGACCTGTCTCGCCCGTCAGCGCCGGCGCGCTCCAGCCCGCCGGTGCATTGCCCATTGCCATTACGGAATAGAGTCATGACCACAGCCCATCTGTTGAACACGCTGTTTCCCGTCGCCGCCGACATCCCCGAGCAGTACCGCCTGGACGGCCAGGTCGAGCAACGCGAGTACCTGGTCGACGGTCAGTTGCAGACCTGGAACGGGCCCCTGGCCCTGGTGCGCAGCCCGGTGTACCTGGCCACCGCCCATGGCGACGAACAAGTGATTCTCGGCAGCACCCCGCTGCTCGACGCCGACACCGCGCTGACCGCCCTCGACGCGGCCGTGCGCGCCTACGACCGTGGCCAGGGCGCGTGGCCGACGATGCGCGTGGCCGAGCGCATCCAGCACGTCGAAACCTTCCTCGGGCGCATGCGCGAACAGCGCTCGGCGGTGGTCAAGCTGCTGATGTGGGAAATCGGCAAGAACCTCAAGGACTCGGAAAAAGAGTTCGACCGCACCTGCGACTACATCGTCGACACCATCAACGCCCTCAAGGAACTCGACCGCCGTTCCAGCCGCTTCGAGCTGGAACAGGACACCCTCGGCCAGATCCGCCGCGTGCCCCTGGGCGTGGCCCTGTGCATGGGTCCGTACAACTACCCGCTGAACGAAACCTTCACCACCCTGATCCCGGCGCTGATCATGGGCAACACCGTGGTGTTCAAGCCGGCCAAGTTCGGCGTGCTGCTGATCCGCCCACTGCTGGAAGCCTTCCGCGACAGCTTCCCGGCCGGGGTGATCAACGTGATCTACGGCAGCGGCCGGGAAACCGTCAGCGCGCTGATGGCCAGCGGCAAGATCGATATCTTCGCCTTCATCGGCACCAACAAGGCCGCCAGCGACCTGAAGAAACTGCACCCCAAGCCGCACCGCCTGCGCGCCGCCCTGGGCCTGGACGCGAAAAACCCCGGCATCGTGCTGCCGCAAGTGGACCTGGATAACGCGGTCAACGAGGCGGTCACCGGCTCGCTGTCGTTCAACGGCCAGCGCTGCACCGCGCTGAAGATCCTCTTCGTCCACGAAACCGTGGTCGATGCCTTTATCGAGAAATTCAACGCCAAGCTGCTCAGCCTCAAACCCGGCATGCCGTGGGAACCGGGGGTGGCGCTGACGCCGCTGCCGGAGTCGGGCAAGGTCGATTACCTGCATGCCCTGGTGGCCGACGCCATCGACAAGGGCGCCAAAGTGGTCAACCCCGGCGGCGGCGAAACGCGGGCGTCGTTCTTCTACCCGGCGGTGCTGTACCCGGTGAACAGCCAGATGCGCGTGTACCAGGAAGAGCAGTTCGGGCCGGTGGTGCCGATCGTGCCGTATCGCGACCTGGAAACGGTGATCGACTATGTCCTGGAATCGGACTTCGGCCAGCAGCTGAGTATCTTCGGCACCGAGCCGGCACAAGTCGGGCATCTGGTGGACACCTTCGCCAACCAGGTCGGGCGGATCAACCTCAACGCCCAGTGCCAGCGCGGCCCGGACACCTACCCCTTCAACGGGCGCAAGAACTCCGCCGAAGGTACGCTGTCGGTGCATGACGCGTTGCGCACCTTCTCGATCCGTACCCTGGTGGCCACCAAGTTCCAGGAGAGCAACAAGGAGCTGATCAGCGACATCATCCGTAACCGCGAGTCGAGCTTCCTGACCACCGATTACATTTTCTAGAAACGGAGAACTTCCCCTGGGCCAGACCTTCCGCCTGCCACCGCTGTTGCGCCGCTTCCTGCTCCCGGTACTGGACCCGTATCGGCGCTACCGCTACGCCAAGCTGATCCATGCGGTGCGCGTGGCCCTGGGGTTGCTGGCCACCATCGCGCTGACCACCGGCCTCAATCTGCCCCACGGCGAATGGGCGTCGGTGACCATGCTGGTGGTGATCGGCGGCTTGCAGCACCACGGCAACATTGGCAAGAAGGCCGCGGAACGGGCCATCGGTACCCTGATCGGCGCGGGCGTCGGCCTGGTGCTGGTGGTGCAGCAGGCTTACCTGGGCCTGTCCTGGCTGACCTACCTGGGGATGTCGGTGGTGTGCGGGTATTTCTCCTATCACGCCATCGGCAAGGGCGGCTACACCGCGCTGCTGGCGGCGATCACCGTGTTCATCGTCGCCGGCCACGGCGACAACCACGTCAGCGATGGCCTGTGGCGCACCGTGGATATCCTCATCGGTATCGCCCTGGCCCTGGCGTTCTCCTTCGCCATTCCGCTGTATGCGGTCTACTCCTGGCGCTACAACCTGGCCAGCGCCTTGCGCGACTGCGCCACCCTTTACGGACGCATCATCGGCGGCCAGTCGGTGACCGACGACGAACACCTGAAGTTGCTCGGGCGCCTCAATAGCACCTTGCTGCAACTGCGCTCGCTGATGCCCTCGGTGTCCAAGGAAGTGCGGATCTCCATGACCGAACTGGACGCCATCCAGCGCAACCTGCGCATGTGCTTCAGCACCCTGGAAATCCTCGGCAATACCCGGCCGGACCTCAGTGCCCCACAGGCCCGCGAACAGTTGCAACAGCTCATGAAGCATGAGCACCGGCAGGTGCGCATACAGCTGGTGGGCATGGCCCGCGCCCTGCAATCCGGCGCCACCAGACGCCTGGGGCGGCCCCTGGATGGCCCGGCCTCCTCGCCCCTCGACACCTCGGTCTACAGCGCGCTGGACGGCTACCGCCTGCTGACCCGGCAACTGGTGGCCACCCTCGACGAGATGCGCCAGCGCCTGGCGAAAAGCGCGGAGCACTGGAAGATCTGAGTGCGCCGCGCCTGCCGCCAGACCGCGCCGGCTAGAACAACTCGCTGAACGGAATGAAGCGCGCCGGCTCGCCGGCCCGCAAGGTGCTGCCCTCGAGGATTTCCACCAGCCCATCGGCCCATGAAGCGCCCAGCAACACACCGGAACTCTGGTTCGGATAGAGCACCGCACGGCCCTCCTCCAGCCTGGCCCGCAGGTATTCGCGGCGGCCTCCCGCTTTCGGCCAGTCGAAACCGACGCTGACCGGGAAGCTCAAGGGCATGACCTCTTCGACGCCCTGGATGCGCAACAGATACGGCCGGGCCAGCAGGCCAAAGGTCACCAGGGCCGAGGTCGGGTTGCCGGGCAGGCCGATCACCGGCACGCTGCCGAAGCGCCCCACGGTCAGCGGCTTGCCGGGTTTTATCGCAAGCTTCCAGAACACCGGGGTGGCGCACTCGCGCAGTACCTGGCCGAGGCAATCGGCGTCGCCGGCGGACACGCCGCCGGTGGTCAGGATCAGGTCCGCGGCGCACTGCAATTGTTCCAGGCGCAGCCGGGTCTGCTGCGGCTGGTCGGGGAGAATTCCGGCATCGACCACCTCGCAGCCCAGGGCGCTCAACCAGTGACTGAGCAGGGTGCGATTGCTGTTGTAGATGCAGCCGGGGCGCAAGGCGGTGCCCGGCTCGGCCAGTTCATCGCCCGTCGACAACAACGCCACCCGTGGCCGCCGCACCAGCGGCAGATGGGTGCAGCCCTGGGCCGCGGCGATAGCCAGTTCGAAAGGCCCCAGGCGTTTGCCGGCGCGCAGCAGCACTTGTCCGGCGCGGTTCTCCTGGCCTTGCGGGCGAATATTCTGGCCGGCCTTGAGCGGCTGCTTGAAGCGCACGCGACCGTCGTCAAGCAGCTCGACGTTCTCTTGCATCTCGATGCTGTTGGCGCCCTCGGGCAGCGGCGCGCCGGTGAAGATTCGCGCGCAGGTGCCCGGCCGCAACGGCTCGGGGGCCTGGCCGGCGAAAATGCGTTGCGACACCGCCAGCGGCTGGCCGTCCCAGGCATCGAGGTTCAAGGCATAACCGTCCATGGCGCTGTTCGGCCAGGGCGGCAGATCCAGGGTCGCCACCAGGTCGCTGGCCAGCACCCGTTGCCGCGCCTCGCCCAGCGCCACCGGCTCGCTGTCCTGCAAACGTTGCGCCTCGGCCATGGCCAGCAAGCGGGCGATGGCCTCCTCCACCGGCATCAGCGCTGAGGCGCTCATCCGCGAGTCCCGCAGGCTTGCACCTGCTTGAGGTGCGGCACGAAATTGCACGGCCGGTGGCGGGCGTCCAGTTGCTCGGCAAGGATGCCTTCCCAGGCCGTCCGGCAAGCGCCCGTGGAGCCTGGCAGGCAGCACACCAGGGTGCCGTTGGACAGCCCGGCCAGGGCCCGGCTCTGCACGGTGGAGGTGCCGATATCGAGAATGGAAATCGCCCGGAACAGCTCGCCGAAACCGTCGATCCGCTTGTCCAGCAGGCAGCTCACCGCCTCGGGCGTGCTGTCGCGCCCGGTGAAACCGGTGCCGCCGGTAATCAGCACCACCTGGATAGCTTCATCGGCGATCCACAGGGCGACCTGGGCGCGGATCTTGTACAGGTCATCCTTGAGCAGGTTGCGCTCGCTCAGGGTATGGCCAGCTTCCAGCAGGCGGCTGACGAGCAATTGCCCGGAGGTGTCGGTGGCGTATTCGCGGGTATCGCTGACGGTCAGCACGGCAATATTCAGGGGGACAAACAATGCATCCGATTTCACACTCATGTCTTTCTCCGGCGGGCAGTCATAAAAACCATGGCCAGAGGCTAAAGCGCTGAAACCGTCGGTGTCTAATCACTCTGGCCGACCACTTTATCGAGCCCATCTATCAAGGACTCTTTCCCCCTGGAGTACCGGCCCACGCCGGTGAAATCCGCGGCCGATAGAGCCTTTTGATCGCTCATTCGATACTTCCGATTGGACTCGAAGGGGCGACAATGAGATCGTCTGAGCCCCCAACCAGCGTGCCTCGAACAATGACCCCGACCTGCCCCGCCGCCCCTTCGTCCATCCCCTGCTCGGTGCTGCTGCTGGCCGGCGGCCGTGGCGCGCGCATGGGCGGCCGGGACAAGGGCCTGCTGCCCTGGCAGGGCAAGCCGCTGATCGCCCATGTGCAGGCGGCGGTCCGACCTTTCACCGACGACCTGATCATCTCTTGCAACCGCAACGCCGAGCAGTATCGGGCCTATGCCGACCAACTGGTCGAAGACTCGCAGAAGGATTTCCCGGGGCCCCTGGCGGGCGTGCTCGCCGGCCTGGCCGTGGCGCGTCATCCGTGGCTGCTGGTGTTCGCCTGCGACGCGCCGAAAATCGACGGCGCGCTGATCGGCGCCATGCTGGCGGCGCGCCCCGCCCCGGACTCGGTGCTGATGGTGCAACAGGCCGGCCACTGGCAACCCATGTTCAGCCTGATCCCCAAGGCCTTGCTGGCGAGCCTGCAACACGACTGGGACGCCGGCGAACGCAGCCTGCAACGTGCCTTGTCGAAGCACCGGCCGCAGGCCCTGGTCTGCGCCGAGGACGACCCGCGCCTGAGCAACTTCAATACCCCTGAGCTACTTTTTTAACGGCGTTTTTTTACAGCTCCGCGTGCCACCGAACGGACGCACAGTCTTTTCCTCCAAAGGTCGGATCGGGATTTCCCGGCGCTTCGTGCATCCTGGACTTACCCCTGACATCAAACCCTTCTTCAACAGGTGCCATCGTGGACATCAAACAACTCAAGTTCCTTATCGCCCTGGACCAGACCCGACACTTCGGTCAGGCCGCGGCGCGCTGCCACATCACCCAGCCGACCCTGTCCATGCGCTTGCGCAACCTGGAGGACGAGCTGGACCTGGTGCTGGTCAAGCGCGGCCAGCGTTTCGAAGGTTTCACCGAGGCCGGCGAACGGGTGCTGGCCTGGGCGCGGACCCTGCTCGCCGCCCATGACGGGCTGTTCGCCGAGGCCGCCGCGTGCCGTGGCCAACTGGTCGGTAGCCTGCGCCTGGGCCTGGTGCCGCTGAGCAGCTTCAACCCGATCGGCTACGTCCAGGGTCTTTCCAGGAGTTTCCCGGAGCTCAAGTTCGCCCTGTCGTCCATGAGTTCGGACCAGATCATCGAAGGCCTGGGCAACAACCAGCTGGACCTGGGCGTGTGTTACCTGGACCACGTGAACCCGAACTATTTCGAATTTTTCGAGATCGGCGAAACCCGCGTCGGCCTGCTGTACGACACCCGCCACTTCCATTTCGAAGGCAGCGAAATGAGCTGGGAAGAGGCCGCCGAGCTGCCCCTGGGGATGATCAGCAATGGCATGCACTACCGCAAATCCATCGACCTGAGTTTCCGCAGCCGCGGCCTCGACCCGCAGCCGATCCTCGAAAGCGATTCGACCTATCAGCTGTTCCAGGCGATTCACGAAGGCTTCTGCTGCTCGATCATGCCGCTGTCCAGCACCCTGGAAAACCCGATCGAGAACCTGGCCTTCATCAACCTGCCGGATGCCAGCGTGCTGGCGCCCCTGGGCCTGGTGATGCGCAAGACCGAACCGCGCTCGGCCATTGCCGAAAAGTGCTTTGCCGAAGCCAGGAAACTGTTTGCCGGGCAAGCGCCAACGGCCGACTGAAGGTGCTGCGCCGCAGGGCGCATCCCTGCCCTACCAGCGACTGGCGGCCAGTTGGTCGCTCTCCCTGCCCTGCACCCAACGCTCGCCGGACGAGGTCTGTTCGCGCTTCCAGAACGGCGCGCGGGTTTTCAGGTAGTCCATCAGGAAGGCGCAGGCCTCGAAGGCCGCCTGCCGATGGGCGCTGGCGACGCCGACAAACACGATCGGCTCAGCCACCTGCAACGCCCCCACCCGATGCACGACCCTTACCCGTTGCAATGGCCAGCGCTCATGAGCCTCATCGACGATGCGCTGCAACGAACGCTCGGTCATGCCCGGGTAATGTTCGAGGAACAGGCTGCCGACCTGCTCCCCCAGGTTCAGGTCACGCACATAGCCGACGAAGGTCACCAGCGCGCCAACGCCGGGGTCCCCGCCGTGCACCTCGCGGTGCAGTCGATCGAGGTCGAAGGCCTCGGCCTGGACGTACACGGTCATGGCTCAGCCCCCGGTGACTTGCGGAAAAAACGCGATCTCGTCGAAGTCCTCGATGGGCGCGTCGAGGTTGCACAGGTCCTGGTTCAGCGCGCACATCAGGCTGGTTTCGCCGAGCACCGCCTGCCAGGTCTCGCCCCTGGCCATCAGCAACGTCCTCACGTCGCCGACGCTGCGCAACGAATCATCCAGCGCGATCTTCTCGCCGCCGATACCGAGCTGCTCGCGATAACGGGCAAAGTAGTTGACCAGGATCATGCTGTGACTCCCGCGTCAAAGCTGCCCGATCGCCCGCCCTGTTTCTTCAGCAGCTGGATGCTGTCGATGACCATCCCGCGGTCGACCGCCTTGCACATGTCGTAGATGGTCAGCGCGGCGACGCTGGCCGCGGTGAGGGCTTCGAGCTCGACACCGGTGCGGCCGTTGAGCCGGCAGGTGGCGACAATCCTGACGCTGTCGGGCTCGACCGCCTTCAGTTCGAGGTGAATCGAGCTGAGCAGCAACGGGTGGCACAGCGGGATGAGCTCATGGGTTTTCTTCGCCGCCATGATGCCCGCGATGCGCGCGACCGCGAACACGTCGCCCTTGGGGTGGCCGTTGCGCTGGATCAGTTGCAAGGTGGCGGGCTGCATGCGCACCCAGGCCTGGGCCTGGGCTTCTCGGTCGGTGGGCGGCTTGTCGCTGACATCGACCATGTTGGCCCGCCCTTCGGTGTCCAGATGAGTCAGGATCGTGGAATCGTGGTTCATGGTTATCCTCGCAGCCTGTTGGCTGGGTTGAGTGATGTGGCCCGGGGGAACCGGGGCGAATGCATGGGCGTCGGTCAGCTCAGCACGAAGTCCACCGGTTGCAGCACCGGCGGCAGCTGGGTGGCCCCCAGGGCATCGAGCACCTCCCGCTCGATGGTGCGCACCAGGGCATTGGTCGGCAGGTCGTTCTCGTCCCGGCCGAAAGGGTCTTCCAGCTCGTCGCCAATGGCGTCCAGGCCGAAAAACGTGTAACTGACGATGGCCGTGAAGATCGGCGTCAGCCAGCCCAGGGGCTCGGCCATGGCAAAGGGCAGCAGGATGCAGAACATGTAGCTGGTGCGGTGTAGCAACAGCGTGTAGGGAAAAGGCAATGGCGTGCCCTTGATCCGCTCGCAGACGGTCTGGGCGTTGGTCAGGCTGCTCAGGTGATTGGCCAGCAGCGTGTAGCGCCATTCGCTGATCGCCCCGGATTCGGCCAGGGTCGAACACTGTTGGCCGACATGGCGCAGGATGCTGTCCGGCACGTTGGGCGCCTGGGCCGGCGGCAACTGGCTCAGCCAGGTGCCCGCCGCGCTCAGCTCGTCTTCCTGGCGCAGCCTGGCGTTGAGCGCATGAGCGAAGCCGCAGAGGTCGCGCAGGATCCTGCCGCGCTGCCGCGGGTCCTTGATCGCCTGGGTTTCGCGGATCATCGAACGCACCTCAGTCACCAGCGTGCCCAGGGCCTTGCGCGCTTCATACCAGCGGTCGTAGCAGGCGTTGTTGCGAAAGCTCATGAAGATCGACAGCGACAGGCCCAGCAGGGTGAACGGCGTGGCATTGACCCTGGAGAAATAGGTCGGGTACAGGGTCTCGATAAACACGATGGCCGAGGCCAGCAGGGTCACCAGCAGGCTGCGCAGGGCGATGCGCTTGGCAATCGAGCCCTTGAGGGAGATCAGCACATTGATCAGGTTGGGTTTGGATCTGACGATCATCGCAAGACAGCCTTTTTGCAGAGGGGAAAACCGCGCGGGCTAGCCGCCGGTCATGTTCATGAACCGCACCACTTGCACCTCGTCATTGAGTGCGAAGTTGTGGCGGTACGGCTTGATTTTCATCGCCTCGATGATTGCCCGCTCCAGGCGCTGCGGCTCGCCCGGATGGCTGCGCAGCACCTGCTTCAAATCGACCGAATGCTCGTTGCCCAGGCACAGCAGGAGCCGGCCCTCGACGGTCAGCCGCACCCGGTTGCAGGTGGCGCAGAAGTTGTGGCTGTGGGGCGAGATGAACCCCAGGCGAATCTCCGGTGCCTCGGCCAGGCGCCAGTAACGCGACGGCCCCTGGGTCGATTCGGTGGAGTCGATCAGGGTGTAGCGCTCGGCGATGCGCTCGCGCACCTGGGCGCTGGAAAAGAACGCATCGGCGCGGCTGTGTTCGCTGATCACCCCCAGGGGCATCTCTTCGATAAAGGAGATGTCCAGCCCACGGTCGATGGCAAAGCCCACCAGGTCGTTGATCTCGTGATCGTTGCGCCCTTTCATCACCACGCAATTGAGCTTGGTGTGCTGGAAACCGGCGGCGTTCGCCGCATCGATGCCGGCAATCACCTGGGCCAGGTCGCCGGTGCGGGTCAGCTCGCGAAAGCGCCTGGCATCGAGGCTGTCGATGCTGATGTTCAGGCGCTTGAGCCCGGCCTCGAACAAGGGTGCCGCCAGCTTGCCCAGCTGCGAGCCATTGGTGGTCATGCACAGCTCACGCAGCCCCGGCAGCGCGGCGATGCGCCGGCACAGCTCGACGACGCCCGGGCGGATCAAGGGTTCGCCCCCGGTCAGGCGGATTTTCCGGGTGCCCAGGGCGACGAAACTTTGCGCCAGCTGATAGAGCTCCTCCAGGGTCAGGATCCGTTGCCGCGGCAGGAACTGCATGTCTTCGGCCATGCAATACACACAGCGAAAATCGCAGCGATCGGTCACCGACATTCGCAGATAGTCGACTCGCCTGGAAAAACCATCCTGCAGGATTCGATCTGACATTACCGCCTCCGTCAGCACTTCAGGTGTATCGACCCGAGTGCCGTTATTGGAAGGCCACCGTTATAGAGGGCCTTGTTTGAGGCAAGACTAAGGACATTTCAAATCACCGTCTAATTGCTATTAACAACCGGTTGATCGATGGGATTTATCAGAAGAAAAATCATCCAATTCCGGACCGGATTAAGTAGTTATTTTATTGATTAGTATCGATTTTTTCCTTGATAGAGCATTTCGATCATCCGGTCATTATTTGCGATTAGACAGGCACTTTATAAGCGGCTTAGGCTTGACCCCGCAGTCCTGAAGCAATATCCGCGAAGTGCATAAACCTGTGCAGCCTGTAATTAACGGCTACTTAAAGTTAGTTATTCATGCACACAAGAAAACAGTCATTAACAATGACTCGGCATTAGGCGCAGCCTACGTGCAATGTCCTGGAGAAGTATCATGAGCGAAGTTGAACGCTATAAACCGTACAAGGGGGCGGCGGCCGGTTGGGGCGCATTGATTGCCGTGACCAGGAACTGGCTGGGCAGCGAAAACGCTTTCAAGAATATTCGCACCATGCTCAAGACCAACCAGAACGGCGGTTTCGACTGCCCGGGCTGTGCCTGGGGCGAGTCGCCGGAAAACGGCATGGTCAAGTTCTGCGAGAACGGCGCCAAGGCGGTCAACTGGGAAGCCACCGGGCGCCTGGTCAACCCGGCCTTCTTCAACAAATACACGGTGTCGGCACTGGCGGCGCAAAGCGACTACTGGCTCGAATACCAGGGCCGCCTGACCCACCCGATGCGTTACGACGCCAGCCTGGATCGTTACGTCGAAACCAGCTGGGACGACGCCTTCGCCCTGATCGCCAGGCACCTGAACGGGCTGGAGTCGCCCGACCAGGCCGAGTTCTACACCTCGGGCCGGGCCAGCAACGAAGCCGCCTACCTCTATCAACTGTTCGTGCGCGCCTACGGCACCAACAACTTCCCCGACTGCTCGAACATGTGCCACGAGGCCAGCGGCCTGGGCATGGACGACAGCGTCGGCGTGGGCAAGGGCACGGTGACCTTCGAGGACCTGGGGGAAGCCGACGCGATTTTTGTCATCGGCCAGAACCCCGGCACCAACCACCCGCGGATGCTCGAACCGCTGCGTGAAGCGGTGAAACGCGGTGCCCAGGTGATCTGTTTCAACCCGCTGAAAGAGCGTGGCCTGGAACGCTTCCAGCACCCGCAGCATCCGCTGGAGATGCTCACCAACGGCTCCGAGCCCACCTCCTCCGCCTACTTCCGCCCGGCCCTGGGCGGCGACATGGCAGCCATGCGCGGCATCGCCAAGTTCCTCTGGCAGTGGGAACGCGAAGCCCTGGCCAACAACGGCGAGGCGGTATTCGACCGCGCCTTCATCGCCGAGCACACCTCGGGCCTGGACGCCTACCTGGCCGAAGTCGACGCCACCAGTTGGGAGCACATCCTTGAACAGTCCGGGCTGTCCCTGGAGGACATCGAGCTGGCCGCGCGCATGTACCGCAAGGCCAAGCGGGTAATCATGTGCTGGGCCATGGGCGTGACCCAGCACACCCACTCGGTGCTGACCGTGCAGGAAGTGGTCAACGTGCAACTGCTGCGCGGTAATATCGGCCGTCCGGGCGCCGGGCTGTCGCCGGTGCGCGGCCACAGTAACGTGCAGGGCGACCGCACCATGGGCATCAACGAACTGGCTCCCACCGAGTTGCTCGATGCCCTGGAAGCGCGTTTTGCCTTCAAGGCGCCGCGCAAGCACGGGCACAACACGGTGATGGCGATCGCCGCCATGGAAGAAGGTCGGGCCAAGGTGTTCATCGGCCTGGGGGGCAACTTCGCCCAGGCCACCCCCGACAGCCCGCGCACCCATGCCGCGCTGCGCAACTGCGAGCTGACCGTGCACATCGCCACCAAGCTCAACCGCAGCCACCTGGTCACCGGCCGCGAGGCGCTGATCCTGCCATGCCTGGGGCGCACCGATATCGACCTGCAAGCCCAGGGCCCGCAAGGCGTCACCGTGGAAGACACCTTCAGCATGGTGCACATCTCCCACGGCCAGCTGAAACCCAAGTCACCGCTGATGCGTTCGGAACCGGCGATCATCGCCGGGATCGCCAACGCCACCCTCGGCAGCCACCCCATCGACTGGCTCTGGGTGATCGAGGACTACAGCCGCATCCGCAACCTGATCGCCGACACCATTCCCGGCTTCAAGGACTTCAACCAGAAGCTGCTGCACCCCGGTGGTTTCCACCTGGGTAACGACGCCGCCCAGCGCATCTGGAAAACCGCCACCGGCAAGGCCCAGTTCACTCCCGGCGTATTGCCGGAACACCTGGTGAGCCAGGGCGTGCGCGACCTGGGCGTGAAGCCGGAGCTGATCCTGCAGACCATGCGTTCCCACGACCAGTACAACACCACCCTGTATGGCCTGGACGATCGTTATCGCGGGGTCTACGGCATGCGCGACGTGGTCTTCGTCAACGAGCAGGACATTCGCAAGCTGGGTTACGAGCCGGGGCAGAAGGTCGACATGATCTCGCTGTGGGGCGACGGTCGCGAGCGCCGGGTGAGCGGCTTCACCCTGATCGCCTACGACATTCCAGCCGGCCAGGCCGCCGCCTACTACCCGGAAACCAACCCTCTGGTGCCGCTGGAAAGCTACGGCGACCGCACCTTCACCCCGACCTCGAAGTTCATCGCGATTCGCCTTGAACCGGCGCCGGTCAGCAACCTGATCCAGTCCTCCGTCGATTGAACCTGCCCGGGGCGGCGCGCGTCGCCCCGGCCCTTTCGAAACCTGCATTGCCGTTGACCGCGAGCCGCGAGGCTCATGCGGTCGGCCGGGCTGTGCACAGGTATCGAACCACTCTGAGGGTATCGTCATGTCAAACCTGGAAGCGCTCGACCTGGCGCGAATTCAATTCGCGTTCACGGTCTCGTTCCACATCATCTTTCCCGCCATCACCATCGGGCTGGCCAGCTTCCTGGCAGTGCTCGAAGGCCTCTGGCTGAAAAGCAATAACTCGGTCTACAAGGACCTGTATCACTTCTGGTCGAAAATCTTTGCCGTCAACTTCGGCATGGGGGTGGTCTCCGGGCTGGTCATGGCCTACGAGTTCGGCACCAACTGGAGTCGCTTCTCGGACTTCGCCGGGAGCATTACCGGGCCCCTGCTGACCTATGAAGTGCTGACCGCATTTTTCCTCGAGGCCGGTTTCCTCGGGGTGATGCTGTTCGGCTGGAACCGGGTCGGCCGTGGGCTGCACTTCTTCTCCACGGTCATGGTGGCGATCGGCACGCTGATCTCGACCTTCTGGATCCTCGCCTCCAACAGCTGGATGCAAACGCCACAGGGCTTCTCCATCGTCGATGGGCGGATCGTGCCGATGGACTGGCTGGCCATCGTGTTCAACCCGTCGTTCCCGTTCCGCCTGGCGCACATGGCGATCGCCGCGTTCGTCGCCACGGCGTTTTTTGTCGGCTCGTCCGCGGCCTGGCACCTGCTGCGCAAGAACGACACGCCACAAGTGCGCAAGATGCTGTCGATGGCGATGTGGATGGCCCTGATCGTCGCGCCGATCCAGGCGGTGGTCGGCGATGCCCACGGCCTGAACACCCTGGAACATCAGCCGGCGAAAATCGCCGCCATCGAAGGCCACTGGGAAAACATCGGCAACGAGCCGACGCCGCTGGTGCTGTTCGGCATCCCCGACATGGACGCCGAGAAGACCGGTTATGCGCTCGAAGTGCCTTACCTGGGCAGCCTGATCCTGACCCACAGCCTGGACCAGCAGATCCCGGCGCTCAAGAGCTTCCCGAAAGAGGACCGGCCGAACGCGACCATCATCTTCTTCAGCTTCCGGATCATGGCCGGGCTGGGCATGTTGATGATCCTCACCGGCCTGCTCGGCCTGGCCTTGCGCCGCAACGGCGCGCTGTATCGCAACCGGCTGTTCCTGCGCCTGGTGCTGTTCATGGGCCCGACCGGCCTGATCGCCATGCTGGCCGGCTGGATCACCACCGAGGTCGGCCGCCAGCCGTGGGTGGTGTACGGCTTGCAGCGCACCGCCGATGCGGCGTCGAACCACTCGGTCAGCCAGTTGAGCATCTCGCTCGCGCTGTTCGTGCTGATCTACTTCTCGGTGTTCACCGTGGGCATCGCCTACATGATGAAGCTGGTCCGCAAAGGCCCGCAGCCGCATCACGATCATCCGCCACAAGGCGGCCCCGGCCAGGACCGCACGCCGCGCCGGCCGCTGTCCGCGGTCACCGAGACCTTCGCGTCCGGCAACCCCGCCAACTGAACAAGGAGCTTGCCCATGGGCATTCAAGGTATAGATCTGTCGTTGATCTGGGGCGTGATCATCGCTTTCGGGGTGATGATGTACGTCATCATGGATGGCTTCGACCTGGGACTGGGGATCCTCTTCCCGCTCATCCCGGACGCGCAGGAGCGCGATGTGATGATGAACACTGTGGCGCCGGTCTGGGACGGTAACGAAACCTGGCTGATCCTCGGTGGCGCGGCGCTGTACGGGGCCTTCCCGCTGGCCTATTCGGTGATTCTGGAGGCCCTGTACCTGCCGCTGATTTTCATGCTGGCCGGCTTGATCTTCCGCGGCGTGGCCTTTGAGTTCCGCTTCAAGGCCAGCCCGGAAAAACGCCATATCTGGGACATGGCGTTCATCGGCGGCTCGCTGCTGGCGACCTTCTGCCAGGGCATCGTGATTGGCAGCTATATCGCCGGGATCCCGGTGGTCGATCGCCAGTTCGCCGGCGACAACCTGGACTGGCTGGCGCCGTTCCCGCTGTTCTGCGGCCTGGGCCTGATCGTCGCCTACGCACTGCTGGGCAGCACCTGGCTGCTGGTCAAGACCGAAGGCATGCTCGAATCGCGTATGCGCCACTACACCCGGCCGCTGGCGTTCGTGCTGATGGCGGTGGTCGCGGTGCTCTGTGTGTGGACGCCCATGCTGCACCCGGAGATCGCCAGCCGCTGGTTCACCCACGCGCATATCGTGGTCTTCGGCGCTCTTGTGGTTCTCGCGCTGCTGGCGCTGTTCGGGCTGCTGCGCACCTTGCGCCAGCATCACTCGCACTGGCCGTTCGTGTTCACCCTGGCGCTGGTGTTCCTCGGCTACATCGGCCTGGCCTTCAGCATCTGGCCGAACATCGTGCCGCCTTCCATCAGCCTGTGGCAGGCTGCATCGCCCCCGTCCAGCCAGCTGTTCATCCTGATCGGCACCCTGTTCATCCTGCCGATCATCCTGATGTACACCTGCTGGAGCTACTACGTGTTCCGCGGCAAAGTGAGGATCGGCGATGGTTACCATTGACAGCGAAACCCTTCGCCCCCCTGCCAGGCTGAGGCCTTTCTACCAACAGGTGGCGCAGCTGAGCCTGCTGTTCCTCGGCGGGCTGGTGATGCTGGCCGCCGCCACCGCACTGATGATGGAGTTGGCTTATGGAACGCTCTGAGGTATCGACCACCGGCCACCCGAGCGCCCCCTGGTATCGGCGGCTGGCATGGCTGGTGGGCATCTGGCTGGGCAGTGTGCTGGCCCTGGGTGCGGTGGCCAGTCTGTTGCGGCTGATGATGCACATGGCCGGCATGACCACTCACTGATTGCTGATCGCACCGGTAAAGGCCCGGTGCCTTTCCCGGTGCGCGGTCCCGGCAACCATTGAATAGCATCCGCCAGATGCAACGAGCCCGCGAGGCCCTCACCTCGCGGGCTCGTTGCATCCGGATCAGGGCTGGCGTTCGGCCAACGCTTCCAGCAGATCGGCCGAAGGCACGAAAAACAGGCCGCCGGTCACCGCCGTGCTGAAATCCAGCAGACGGTCATAGTTGCCCGCCGGCCGACCGACGAACATGTTTTCCAGCATTTGCTCGATGGGCTCCGGCGAACGCGCGTAGCCAATGAAGTAGGTGCCGAACTCCCCCGCCCCGGGCCGGCCGAACGGCATATTGTCGCGCAGGATCTTCACCTCCTCGCCGTCCTTGGTGATGGTGGTCAAGGCACTGTGGGAAGAGGTCGGCTTGACCGCATCGTCGAGTTCGATATCGGACAGCTTCTTGCGCCCGATGATACGTTCCTGCGCCTCGACCGACAGCTCGTTCCAGGCGTTCATGTTGTGCAGGTACTTCTGCACCAGCACATAACTGCCACCGCTGAACGCCGGGTCTTCATCGCCGACCAGGGTGAACTCGATGGCCTTGCGCCCCACCGGGTTTTCCGTGCCATCGACAAAACCGATGATGCTGCGCATGTCGAAATAGCGGAAACCCTGTACCTCATCGACCACCGAGATCGCATCGCCCAATGCCCCGATCAGTTGCGTCGCCAGTTCGAAGCACAGGTCCATCTGGTCCGCGCGAATGTGCAGCAGGAGGTCGCCGGGGGTCGCCACGGCCCGGCGCTCTTGCGGGCCGAACTCGCGAAAGGCGTGCAGCGAGGCTGGGCGCGGCCCGCCGAAGAGCCGGTCCCAGGCCGCCGAAGCAAAACCGCAGACGCACGACAGGTTACCCGCGGGCACCCGCTTGCCGACCGAACGGGTGAGGCCCGCCACATCCTCGCACCAGCCCCGCACCTTGGCGGCGGCGTCACCGCCGGGGGCCAGGGTGGCGACGATAAAGATCGCGCTGCTGGTAATCGGGTTGCAGACGGATTGCGGTTCAGGACTGGCGTCGGATATTGGCATGTTCTGTACTCGGCGGAACGGGATGGAAGGACCGCAGAGTAGCAAACAATCGCCCAGTCACAGCGCCTGAGTGGACCGCAGCGCTCACTGCGCCGCCACCCGACGGCGCAAGCCCAGGCTCCAGCCCTGCTGCATGCCAGCCGCCGCCAGCAGGATGGCGATCACGCCGATCCATTGCAGCAGCTCCAGGCGATGGCCGAAGGCGAACCAGTCGACGAAGATCGCCGCGATCGGATAGATGAACGACAGCGCGCCGGTCAGCGCGGTCGGCAGTTTCTGGATCGCGCCGTACAGCAGCACGTACATCACCCCGGTGTGGACGATGCCCAGGGTCAGCAGGCTGGCCCAGGCCTCCGGTGCCGTGGGCAGCGCGGAGAAGTTGGCCCAGGGCGCCAGCAACAACACCCCGGTGCAGACCTGGATCAACGCGATCAGGTGCGGCGGCGTGCCGGTCAGGCGCTTGATCAAGAGCGCGGCGAAGGCATACAGCAGGGCCGCCCCCAGCGCCAGGGCGATTCCCAACAGATAGCCATTGCCCGCCGCGCCCTGCTCGCCATGAGCGCTGACGATCGCCAACATCCCGGCGAAGGAAATGCTCAGCCAGAACAATTTCTGCGCGGTAATTTTCTCGCCGAGGAACAGCGCCGCCAGCCCCACCAGCATGAACGGCTGGACGTTGTAGACCGCGGTGCCGATGGCGATCGAGGCCCGGGAATAGGAGGCGAACAGCAGCACCCAGTTGCCGACGATGGCGACACCGCTGAGCACGGCGAGGAGAAAGGTGGTGCGCGTCAGGATGCCGGGGCGCAGAAAGCCGAAGCCGGCACAGATCAGCAGCAGGGTCGCCGCGCCGAACACGCAGCGCCAGAACACCACGTCCAGCACCGGCTGCCCGGATACCAGCACGAACCAGCCGATGGTGCCGGAAATCAACATGGCGGCGGTCATTTCCAGTGAGCCGCGGCGTAACAATTTGTCCATGATCATTCTCCTCAACAAGAGCCAAAAGTATGACAATCGGCTCCTGCCCCGCTCAAGACTCAACGGTAGGCTAAAATCGGCTTACACCTTTTTTATCAAGGTATTTCTTAGGTTTTACCTAATGAGGCTGACATGATCGACGAAATTGACCAGGCGCTGATCAGCGCCCTGATGGAAGATTCACGCCGTTCGCTCAAGGCCCTGGCGCAGATCAGCGGGCTGTCCTCGCCCAGCGTCGCCGAACGCCTGCGACGCCTGGAAGAGCGCGGCGTGCTCAAGGCCTATACCATCGAAGTCGACCCGAAGTTCTTCGGCTATCAATTGCAGGCCATCGTGCGCATCCGGCCGCTGCCGGGGAAACTCCAGGAAGTCGAACGACAGATCCTGGCCATCCCCGAGTTCACCGAATGCGACAAGGTCACGGGCGAGGACTGCTTTATCGCCCGCCTGCATGTACGCGACATGGAGCAACTGGACAGCCTGCTCGACCACCTCAACAACTGCGCGGAAACCAACACCGCGATCGTCAAGAAAAGCCCGGTGAAACGGCGGTTGCCGCCGATGGCGTAATGCCTGGGCTCACACACGGCGTTTGCCCCCTGGCACCCAAAAACTGGCTAGACTCAGGGCCTCATCGACGAAGGATTCGCACCGTGAAAACCTCTTTTCTGTTGCTGGCGGCATTGATGCTCTCAGGTTGTGGAACCATCGATACCGTCTTCAGGGAGGATGCGGTGGCCAGCGAGAAACTCAAGGAGCGAAAATCGTACTGCGGTGGCGTCCCGCGTATCTACAGTGGCGTGACTTACGATTTCTGCAGCCTGCACGCCCCTGAGCCAGAGAACGGCGCAACTCATACCGGCCCGGCCTCGAACCAAGCCATGCTGCTCGACATGGCCGTCTCAGGCGTGCTCGACACCTTGTTGTTGCCCTACACCATCTATCAGCAACAAACCGATGGCAGCCTGATCATTGCCGAATAGCGTCCCGGACGTTCAGATCGCAGACAACAAAAAGCCCGCCGAAGCGGGCTTTTTGTTTCAGGCTTGACGATCAGTCGTCGCGACCCATGATGCCGAACAGCTGCAACAGGCTGACGAACAGGTTGTAGATCGATACATACAGGCTGATGGTCGCCATGATGTAGTTACGCTCGCCGCCATGGATGATGGCGCTGGTCTGGTACAGGATGCACACCGAGGAGAACAGCACGAAGCCCGCGCTGATCGCCAGTTGCAGACCGCTGATCTGGAAGAACAGGCTGGCCAGCGTCGCCCCCAGCAGGACGAAGAAACCGGCGGTGATGAAACCACCGAGGAAGCTCATGTCCTTGCGGGAAATCAGCACGTAGGCCGACAGACCACCAAACACCAGCGCAGTCATCGCAAAGGCCGAGCTGACCACTTCCGCACCGCCCTGCATGCCCAAGTAACGGTTGAGGATCGGGCCGAGCAGGAAGCCCATGAAACCGGTCAAGGCAAACGCCGACACCAGGCCCCAGGCCGAATCACGGAGTTTGTTGGTGAGGAAGAACAGACCGTAGAAACCGATCAGCACCACGAAAATGTTCGGATAACCGACCCGCATCTGCTGGGCCACGTAAGCCATCACGCCACTGAAGGCGAGAGTAAGAGCGAGTAAGCCGTAGGTGTTGCGCAGGACGCGGCTAACTTCTAGCTGCTCGGCCTGCACGCTGTTATTAACTGCGTAATCCTGTTCGCGCATGGCGACACTCCTGTTGGTTTGAAACGTTCAGTGGCAAAGATCATAACAGACGCTCTGCAACAAGCTATGTACAGAGTTTGACAGTGTGTTTCATTCAGGTATTATGGCGCCCGCAACAAAAACGGAGGTGTGGCCGAGTGGTTTAAGGCAACGGTCTTGAAAACCGTCGACTGTAACAGGTCCATGAGTTCGAATCCCATCGCCTCCGCCATATTCGTCACGCTAAAGCCCCGATTATTCGGGGCTTTTTCGTTTCTGGGGCTTGAGGATCGACGCTGCTTTTGGGAGTCCCACCACAAAGGTAACCAGCGTCGACAGCGCAACATGGATGGTGAAGACCTTGCCGCCGTTGTTGTGCGGAGTTAATTCAAAAACTTCACAAAAATCAGCTCTGGATCACCAGGGTCAAGATTCTCCACAGTCCCGCTGTATTGATATCCAAGCTGTACCAACAATTGCCGCATGGGTGTATTGGACGTGTTGGTCGAAGTGAAGATCTTTCTGGCAGAGGAACAATGCTCTAAGTGAGCAACGATTTGCCGACCTACACCAGAACGTCTATGAGCGTTTGAGACGACTACAAGCGGGATGAACCACTCCCCGAAAAACTTGTGTCCAAACAGCCGTAACCGATCGGGACACTGGGATCGTTCGTCTCACAAGCAACCCAGCATTCGCCCGTGCCTACTACCCTTTCTATTTGTGCTCGACGGCCGTGATCTTTTGCCGCGATAGGATCCACACGCACCAACCATTCGATATCGCTCAAGACGGCCTGTCTGATTTGCCAATTCATGATCGCGTCCCTGTGCAAGAAGAAGGAGGAGGAGGATACAAAAAGCCCAGCACTCTGGCTGGGCTTCGATTATTTTCTACATGCCATCATCTTGTCGGCGAGAGTTTTGGCTCTTTCGATCAACAGGTTCTGCCTGTCTTCATGAGTGGCCTCTCCTACGACCGGTGCCGTCAGATTACTTTCGGCAATCAACGCAGCGCAGAAGTATTGATCCCAGACTCTTTGCTCAGACGCCTGTTTGCTTACTTGGTCGGCGATCATATGGGGGCTCCTTTTGACGAGGTAGCACCGTCATTTTACGCCTCAATCGCCAACAGCCCCCGCGCTAGCGGATAGCCGGCAAACGGTGTGGAGCCAATTGGACTACACAGGTTTCCGGCGCCGCCTGGCAGCTATTTCACGCCAATATTCTGCGCAAAACGAAGCAGATAGCCATCGGGATCCAGGACCAGGAAATTCCTCTGCCCGAACTGTCGATCATGGCTGCGGTACCAATGTTCTTCGACAGGTCTCCTGATCGGGCAACCGGCGGCCTCAAGCGCGGAAACCAGGGCCGACACATCCGGACACTCGATGGAAAGGTTCATGCCTCGGCCATAGGGAGGCTCCAGGGGGCCGACACGCCAGGGCGAATCGTCATGCCAGTCCTGCTCCAGCATGATCTGGCTGTTGCCAAAGGAGAGAAAGGCAAACTGGTCCTCGGGCCGGTCGTACTCGACCCTGAAACCCAACACATCACAGTAGAAATACAGACTCTGTTTCAGATCCGAAACGATCAATTCCGGCACCAGGGCGTTCAACTTGAACATGTTCTTGTATCCATTCAGTTCCTTGGCCGGCCAATTTACCCTGGTTCTCAGTCATTGCCGGCTTATTTGGCACTCGGCATGACCTGTCATTGAACCTTCTGCCCGCTGCCAATCTTCTTGGCCCTGTCGATCCCCCACTCAAACGCATCTTCCATGTCCAGGCCATCCGGGGCCAGGTCGTTGTCTTCGACAATAACGCTGCCATCCGGCTTGTAGATGCCGATGAACATCTTGAGCGAGCCATCTCTGAGGATCTCTGATCGCACCTTGATCTTGCACCCATTGGAAAGGGTTTCACTGTGGTTCAAATGACGCTCAGTCATGGCCGCATCCCTCAGTAGATGAAGTTCGAGTAAGGCACAGCCCATTGATTCATGCCAGTCGATAGGCCCCCATCAAGAGTTAGAGACGACAGGTCAGATTTTCCGAAGACAATAAAAAGCCCCGCACAGTGGCGAGGCTGTTTTTGTATCTATCAGCACTTCAGCCGGCAGGTTTCAGTGGCGCCGGGGCGGCCATGACATAGCGGGACATCAGGTAGGCGACCAGGCCGCCCAATGCCGCGCCCGCTGCATCGGCCAGAAACAGCGCCAGTTGAGAGGCCGAATGCTGGTAGACCCTGCACATCGCCACCCAGGCGTTTTCCATGAAGCCGGAAGCCCAGTCCCAGCCGCAGGGGTAGACCATCAAGAAGGCCAGCCCGGCGAGGGTGACCCATCCGGACAACCTGGACGGAGTCTGCGAGAAGACGAACCGGGCCAGCTGGCAGATACCGACAAAGAGCCAGGCCGCCAGCATGCTTCTCATGAATTGGTCGAATAACTCGAAAAAGGCCATGGCGCCCTACGCTGAAAAATCACCGAACGATGATAGCCATTCGTGTCGCCATAAAAAACCCGGCGCAGCGGCCGGGTTTTCATCAATCGTTTAACGGTGCCCGTAGGCGGCCCCAGCGCCGGCCTTCCTTAACGTCCAGCGGCCTGGCAAGCTCCTGCACCCTCTTCCCCGGCTCCAACTGCGACCTGGACCAGGGCTTCCAGCAAGGCCTCGGTGTGATTGATCGATTCCCGGATCTCATCGAAGGCATCCTCCAGATCGCGCACCTTTGCTGTCGCCGAAGCGCCGCACAGGGCTTGCTGGATCTGGAACTCATCCTGCCTGAATTGCAGGACATTGGCCCGCAGGCCTTCAATACGAAGGGACAACTGCGAGATGTGATGACGGCGACGCTGAACCATTTCCGATTCTCCTTCATGGCCCTCTTACTTATTCAGATCGTCGCGCGCCGACAGATGTTCAGCGGTTCCTGACCAAAGGCACAGCGTGCCATGCCAGTGGCCAAGCCCTCAAAGCTTGCTGTCCAGCGCCACCAGCAAGGCCGCGTCCCGTCCGTAGATGTCCGGGGCATAGGACAGCTGGCCATGGCTGTCGGCTTGCGCCGTCCAGTACGTGAGCAGGATCGGTACCGGCGTCGATAGCCTGAACTCATGAGTGAGCCCGGTGCTCAGCAATTCGTCGGTGCGCACCCGTTCCGCCGGGCTCACCAGCAGATCGCGCAGATGCAACGCATGCTCGACCCGCACGCAGCCCGAACTGAAGGCCCTTGGCCCCTTGTTGAACAGCGCCTGGCTGGGCGTGTCGTGCAGGTACACCGAGAACGGGTTGGGGAAGCGGATCGCCATCTGCCCCAGCGGGTTTCTCGGTCCGGCTTCCTGGCGCAGGAGGATATTGCCGGGGTTGTCCCAGTCGATATCCTCCACCGCCAGGGGATGCCCTTCGCTGTCGAGCACCTGCAGGTTCTGCCGATTGAGGAAGGACTGGTCGCGGCGAATTTCCGGCAGCTTGTCTTCGCGGAAAATGGTCGGCGGCACCGTCCAGGTCGGGTTCAGGGTCAGGCGCGTGACCTGGGATTTCAACAAGGGCGTCTGGCGCTCGGCACGCCCCACCTGGGTCCGGGTCTGCCAGACCGGCACGCCGCCCTGATAGACGATCAACTGCGCCGCGGCCAGGTTGACCAGCAGGCTGTCGGGCTCCATGTCCTGCGCCAGCCAGCGAAAGCGTTCGAGGTTGATGCGCAGCTGTTCGCGGCGCATCTGCGGGCTGATGTTCAGTTCATTCAAGGTCCCCGCGCCGATCACCCCATCGGCTTGCAGCGAATGGCTGAGCTGGAAGCTTTTCACCGCACTCACCAGGTCGCTGCTGTAAAGGGTGTCGCCTTCGTTGGCGAGGGTGCTCAGGTACCCCTCCTTGAACAGCCGTTGCGCCAGTTCCGGCACTCGCGCGTCCTGCATCTGCGGACGCAACAGCGGCCCGCTGGGAAGCGGCTGCCAATGGGGCAACGCCAGCTGGCGCTGCTGGGCATACAGCTGGCGCAGGTTCTGATATTGCTCGAGGCTCGGCCGCGCCAGCGCGAAGGCCGCCGGGATGTCCTGCAGGCCGGGCCCGGCGATGGCAAGCACCTGCGCCTGGCGATCCAGCTGTGAGGGATGGGCGTGCCACATCGGCTCGAAACGGGCCTGCGACAGACGGCCGTAATGCAGGTCATGCAAGGCCTGCAGGTAATGCTGGCTGAAGCTCAGGTCGGCGCACAGCGCGTCGCCCGCGAGCGCACTGGCCGGCGAACGGTAGTCGGCCGGGTCCAGGCCATCGTCGGCCAGTTGCTGCAACTGGGCCTGCAACGCCTCCAAACGTGCGCTGGACGACCAGAGCGGCTGATCACCCTGCTGTTGGTAAAAAGCCTGTAACAGGCTCTGGGTGGGAATGTCCAGGTGCACCGCCAACACCGGACAGGCATCGGACAATCGAGTGAATACCTGTTGCACAGGATTCTCATGATCGACCAGTACATCCTGAGCAGTCGCGACCAACGGCGCAGCGAGCAGGAAAAGGCTCAAGTAACATGCGTGTTTTTTGAACAACTGCTTTACTCCAATCATGGCCATCATTGTGATGGTCAACCTCGGCAGTGGCTGCGAAAAATCATCCAACCACCTGTAACCAGAACTGCCAGGAGAGCGACAGGACGTCAGGAGCCAAAGTGACTGTGGGGACACTCTAGAATGCTGACCTTCTTGCGCCGGCTCTGTCTGGCAATGACCACCCTAGGCGCGATCTGCAGCCCCGCGCTCGCCGCCAACAACACGATTCCGCTGCTTTACAACAGCCTCGCCCACGCCGCTCCAGAACTCAATCCCCAAGTGCTGAAAAGTGCCTTGAGCGCCATGCAATGCGCAGTCAACAGTGGCGCCAGGCAGGCCCGGCACCTGGCGGTCATCGACTATTCGCAACCTTCCACCGCCCGCCGCCTGTGGATCTTCGACTTGAATAAAAGAACCCTGGTGCTGCGCGACCTGGTCGCCCATGGGCAGAAATCCGGGGAGAACTTCGCCACCCAGTTTTCCAATCGCATGGGCAGTTTCCAGTCCAGCCTCGGCCTGTTCCGCACCCAGGAAAGTTATGAAGGCAGCCACGGTTATTCGCTGCGCATGGACGGCCTGGAGCCAGGTTTCAATGACCTCGCCCGCGATCGGGATATCGTGATTCACGCGGCCGACTATGTGAGCCCCCTGTGGAGCCGACGCCAAGGGCGCATCGGCCGCAGCCTGGGTTGCCCGGCCGTGCGTCCGCAGGTGGCGCGCCAGGTGATCGACCGCCTCAAGGACGGTCAGTTCATGTTTTCCTGGTACCCCGACCAGCGTTGGCTGAAATCCTCGCCCTACCTCAACTGCCAGCCACGCCAGGTGGCCAGCATTGTCGCCGCCAGCGGTGGTTAACCCGTTCGCTCCTTAACCGGCGGCCGAGGCCGCCGTTTCCGGCTCTTCGGGTATTTTGACGAAGATGCTGTATTTCGCTCCCTCCATCGCTTCAAAGGCGATGAGCTTGTCCACCAGCGGGCCGCTCAGCACTTTGCCGGCATTGAGCAACAGCATGCCATTGTCGGCATTCAGGTTGCGCGCCAGGGTCATGCCCGGGGCCAGGTCGCGCGTCGTCAGGACCCTGACCGTCGGATCGGCCAGGGTGACATCGCTCTGATAAGCCGCACAGACGCCGACGAAATCCTCCACCAGGTCGGGGTCGTAGAGTTTGCCGGCGTATTTGCGAATGAACAGCAGCGCCTCATCGCTGTTCATCTGCCGTTCGAGTATCAGCCCGCGTTGCAGCTCGATGAAGTCCACGGCCAGCTTGAGCCAGCGCGAGCCCAGCGGAATGGCCTCGCCCTTGAGATGATCGGGAAAACCGCTGCCATCCCAGCGTTCCTGGTGATGCAGGATGATGCGCGCCGCGTCCTTCATCGGCTCCAGGGTCATCAGCAGCGACTCGCTCTGCTTCGGGTAAGCCCGGTACAGGTCGCGCTCGTTGTGGTGCAGCAGGTCCGCGGGCGCGGTCATCATGCTGTCGGTCCAGCTCAGCTTGCCGATGTTGTACAGCGCGGCGGCCATGGCCATGTTGCGGCTGTCGGCTTCGTCCAGGCCATGGGTGATGCAATAGACACGAATCAGCTCAATGATCTGCCGGTTGGTCTGCTTGGCCTTGGGCAAGCGCAGGTTGGCCAGCAGCGAAAACACCTCGGTACCGGTCACGTAGCTGCGCTTGAGCTCTTCATACGCCAGATCGAGCATGTCGGCGGTCTGTTGCAGTTCGGCGGTGCGCGCCGCCACATGCTTTTCCAGGGTCGAGTTGAGGGTTTTCAATTGCTCGTTCTGTTGCCGGGTCAGGGCTTCCAGACGCTGGCGCTCGCTTTCGGAATTGTGATGGGCCAGGGCCTGGCGCAGCGTCACCAGCATGTCCTCGTCGTTCCAGGGCTTGCTGATATACCGATGGATCTGCCCTTCATTAATGGCCTTGGCGATCAAGGCCATGTCGGCATAACCAGTGAGCAGGATGCGCAGCGTCGATGGATAACGCTGATGGATATGGGCCAGCAAGGTCGCGCCGTCCATGCTCGGCATGCGGGCGTCACTCATGACCACGTCGACCGGCCGCTGTTCGAGGATCTCCAGGGCCTTGGCACCGCTGTCGGCCAACAGGATGTCGTAAGGCTGGCTGCGTAACAGCCGACGAAGGCTATTGAGAATCGATTCCTCATCGTCGACCAGCAGTACCGTCGGTCTGTCCTGGGCTGCGCCCGCTGTATGTTCTTCCATGGTTCCCCCTCCCCTTTGACTTCGATCAGACCTGCCTTCTGGGACAGGCTAGATGACTTGTAGTGTTTCGGCATGAATTCGACGCCGCCCGATTAGCGCATACGGGGGAGCCTGACTATGCTCAAGGCCAAAATGGATTGCATGTTCAGGAAGCAGGAAGGGAAGCCCGATGAGCTTATATACAAGGTGCCCGCACCGAGTTGGAGCACGCCGATGATGGTGTCGGCAGACCGGACCAACCGGCGAATTCTGATCGTCGACGACACGGCGTCGATCCATGAGGACTTTCACAAGATCCTCGCCTGCACGGATGCCCCCGGGGACAGCCTCAGCGACGCCGAAGCCGCCCTGTTCGGTACGCCCGTCAGTGCCTCGCTGGAGCATTTTTTCCTCGACTCGGCGTTTCAGGGCCGGGAGGCGCTGGACAAGGTGCAGGCAGCGCTGGATCACGATGCGCCTTATGCCATGGCGTTCATCGACATGCGCATGCCGCCCGGCTGGGACGGCCTGGAAACCATCGAGCGGCTGTGGCAGGTCGACCCCAAGCTGCAAATCGCCCTGTGCACCGCCTACTCCGACTATTCTTGGGAAGACATCGCCGAGCGCCTGCAACTGGGCGACCGCCTGCTGATCCTGAAAAAGCCCTTCGACGCCATCGAGATCCGCCAGATGGCCAGCGCCCTGACCGTAAAATGGCAGATGACCGAAGACGCCGAGCTGAAAATGGATCAGCTGGAGCAAGCGGTCGAGGAGCGCACCCGCGAGTTGGCCGACGCCAACATCATCGTGCAGAACAGCCCCACCATCCTCTATCGTCTGCGGGGCGAGCCATCGTTCACGCTGATGTACATCTCCCACAACATCACCAAGTTCGGCCATGTGGCGGCGCAACTGGTGGCTTCGGCCGACTGGGCCCAGACCCTGATCCACCCCGACGACCAGGCCAAGGTCAAGAACGCCATGCTGCGGATCCTCGATCGGGATGTGGCGGGAGCCTCCATCGAGTTCCGCATGCGCACCGGTGATGGTGCCTTTCGCTGGGTGGAAAACCGCTATATTCCGGTACGCAACGACCAGGGCCAATTGGTCGAGGTGGAAGGGATCATCCTCGACATTACCGAACGCAGGCTGGCCGAAGAAAAAATGGCCCTGATGGCCCGCACCGACAGCCTGACCGGGCTGGCCAACCGCGCCACCCTGATCGAGCGCCTGCATCAGGCATTCGCCGCGGCCCGACGGGGAGCCGCGCCCTTCGCGATGTTTTACCTGGACCTGGACCACTTCAAGCGCATCAACGACACCCTCGGCCACCCCATTGGTGACTTGCTGCTGCAGGAAGTGGCCCGGCGCATCAAGGCCTGCACCCGGGAAAACGATGTGGTGGCGCGCCTGGGCGGCGACGAGTTCGCGATCCTGCAACTGGACGTCGACGAGGCCACGCATTGCGCCGCGCTGGCGACGAAAATCCGCGACACCCTGCTGCTCCCCTACTCCCTGGAAGGCAACGAGGTGCGCATCTCGGTGAGCATCGGCATCAGCCTCTACAGCCCGCAGACCCTGAGTGCCGACAGCCTGATGGCGCAGTCGGACATGGCGCTGTATCGCTCCAAGGACAAGGGCCGCAACCAGTTCCATTTCCACAGCGAGGAAATCAATCAGGAGGTCACGGAGCGGGTGACCCTGGCCAACGACCTGAAGCTGGCCCTGGAACGCGACGAACTGCACCTGCATTACCTGCCGGAAGTCGATCTGGGTACCGGCAGGATCCTCGGCATGGCGACCCAGGTTCGTTGGCTCCACCCCCTGCGCGGCTGGCTCGAGGCCGAGGATTTCATGCCCGCGGCCGAGAAGACCGGCATCGTCATCGCCCTCGGTCATTGGCTGCTGGACCAGGCCTGCCGGCAGATGCGCGCCTGGCGCGACCAGAACGTGGCACCGCCATTGATTGCGATCCATTTGTCCCTGGTCCAGCTCAAGACCGGGCCAGAACTGATCTACGACGTATTACGCACCACCGCGCGCTGGGACCTGTGCCCGTGGGACCTGAGATTCGACGTGACCGAGGGCACCCTGGCCCAGACCAAGTGGACCCACAACGACATCCTGCCCAGGCTGTGCGAGCTGGGCGTGAAGATCGCCATCGACGATTTCGGCACCGAGTATTCCTCGTTCGACTACCTCAAGACCTACAGGGTCAACCACCTCAAGCTGGCCCAGCGCTTTCTCGACAGCGCCAGCAGCGACCCGGACAACGCCATGACGCTCCGGGCCATCCTCAACTTCGCCCGCGAGGTGGGCATCGGGGTCACCGCTGATGGGGTGGAAACCCAGGAGCAGCGCACGACCTTGATATCCAGCGGCACGTCACTGGGGCACTCGCTCGGTGCGGCGGTCGACAGCGACCAGGCTGGCGAACTGCTCAAGGCCAGGTCTGCTGCTGTGGATGGCAGCACCAGGTCGGCGGATCCGACGTCGGAGAATTTCAGGTGAGCCCGTTATCCGTGGTGCCCAATCGGCGAATTCTGATCATCGACGACACACCGGCGATCCATCAGGACTTTCGCAAGATTCTCAGCCCCGAAGACGAAGGGCCTCTGGGCAACACCGAAGCCTTGCTGCTGGGCGCCAGCCGCAGACCCCATCAGCACTTCGAGCTTGACTCGGCCTACCAGGGCGAGGAAGCCGTGGAACTGGTCAAGCGCGCCCAGGCCGAAGGCCGGCCGTATGCCCTGGCCTTTATCGACATGCGCATGCCACCCGGCTGGGATGGCCTGCAGACCATCGAGCATCTGTGGAAAACCGATCCGCAGTTGCAGATCGCCCTATGTACCGCGTTCTCCGATTATTCATGGGAAGCCATGGCCGAACGTATCGAGTTCGGCGACCAGCTGCTGATCCTGAAAAAGCCGTTCGACAGCCTCGAAATTCGCCAGATGGCCAGCGCCCTGACCTGGAAATGGCAACTGGCGCAGGACGCGGCGAGCAAGATGCGCAACCTGGAACAGACCATCGAGGAACGGGTCCAGGAACTGCTGAGCGTGTCGCACCTGCTGCACTACGATGTGCTCACCGGGCTGCCCAACAGTACCTTGCTCGGTGATCGCCTGACCCAGCATCTGTCCCAGTCCCGCCGCCATGACCGCCAGTTGGCGGTGATGTTCATCGGCCTGGACCGTTTCAAGCGCATCAACAACGCACTCGGTCACCCGGCGGGAGACGAGATGCTCAAGCTCGTCGCCCGCAGCCTGGCGACCACGGTGCGCGAAACCGACTCGGTATTTCGCTACGGTTCGGACGAGTTCGTGGTGATTATCGGCGACATCCTGCACCCACAGCAGACCCGAGGGGTGGCCGAAAAAATCCTGGCCGCCATCAATACCCCTCATTCCGTGGCGGGCCACGACCTGACGGTCACCGCCAGTCTGGGCATCAGCATCTATCCCTACGACGGCGCCGATGCCGTAACGCTGATCAAGAACGCCGAGACGGCCATGCGCAACGTCAAGGACTGCGGCCCCAACAACTTCAGCTTTTTCATCGAAGACATGAACCTGCGCGCGCGCCAGCAGCAGACCCTGGAAACCGGCCTGCGCCTGGCGTTGCAGCGTGAGGAGTTCGTCCTGCACTACCAGCCCAAGCTGGACCTGGCGCGGGGCACGGTGGTCGGTGCCGAGGCTCTGGTTCGCTGGAACCGGCCCGGCCATGGCTGGGTGTTCCCCTCGGACTTCATCCCGGTGGCCGAAGACAGCGGGCTGATCGCCGCCCTCAGCCAATGGGTATTGCGCCGTGCCTGCCTGCAATCGCAGGCCTGGCAAGCGCAAGGCCTGCCGCCCATCTGCATGTCGGTGAATGTGTCGGCCATCGACTTCCGTCAGCACGACTATGTCGAACGCCTCACCCGCACGCTGGCCGAGACCGGGCTCGACCCGACATTGCTGGAACTGGAAATCACCGAAAGCGTGCTGATGCAGAACGTCGACGCCACCATCGCCACGCTCCATGCCATCAAGCAGCTGGGGGTTCGCCTGGCCATCGACGACTTTGGCACCGGCTACTCGAGCTTGAGCTACCTGCAGAAATTCCCGGTCGACGTGTTGAAGATCGACCAGTCGTTCGTGCGTGACCTGGGCACCGACAGCAACGACGCGAAACTGGTCAGCAGCATCATCGACCTGGGTAAAAGCCTCAACCTGAGCATCATCGCCGAAGGCGTGGAGACCGCCGAACAACTGGACTTTCTCAAGCGTCACCACTGCGAGGAAGGCCAGGGTTTCTACTTCAGCAAGGCCGTGGAACCCGAGGAGTTCGCCCGCTTCCTGACCGAATCCCAGCGACCTCACCTGCCCCATCCATGAAGTTGTGCCTGGTAAGGATACCGACCATGTCGTCACTTGCATTACTCCTTTCGGCCAACCTGCTGCTCGCTCCAGGCGCCGAGGCCGCGCCATTGGAAGGACCGCTCAAACCCCTCCCCGCAGCACCGGCGCTGGACAGCAAGCGGGTCGAACTGGGACGACGCTTGTTCAACGACCCGCGCCTGTCGGTGAACAACAGCCTGTCGTGCGCCAGTTGTCATCGCCTTGATCGAGGCGGTGCCGATACCGTTCCGCACTCCCTGGGTTTCGATGGCAAGCCCGTGGGGGTCAACACCCCGAGCGTGTTCAACGCCAGCCTGAACTTCCACCAGTTCTGGGATGGTCGGGCCGAAACCCTGGAAGACCAGGTGCACATCGTGGTGCAGAGCCCCAGCGAAATGGGCAGCGACTGGAAAGTCGTGGTACAGCGCATCGCCGACGACCCGGCCTATCGCACCGCCTTCGCCGATGCCTACCCCGGTGGTGTGTCCCAGGCCAACATCCAGGGTGCCCTGGCCGATTACGAACGCACCCTGCTCAGCGCCAACTCGCGCTTCGACCGATACCTGGCGGGCAACACCGAGATCCTCGACATCGAGGAAAAGTACGGCTACCAGCGCTTCCAGGAATACGGCTGCATCGCCTGTCACCAGGGGGTGAATATCGGCGGCAACATGTTCCAGAAGTTCGGCGTGCTCGGCGACTACTTCGCGGCCCGGGGCAACCCTACCGAAGCCGACCTGGGGCGCTTCAACGTCACGGGCGAAGAAGACGACCGCAATGTGTTCAAGGTGCCGAGCCTGCGTAACGTCGCGGTCACGGCGCCGTACTTCCACGACGGTTCGCAAGCCACCCTCGAAGGCGCCGTGGCGGTGATGTTCAAGTACCAGCTGGGACGTACGCCGTCCGAGGAAGACAAACGCCTGATCGTCAAATTCCTCAAGACCCTGACCGGCGAATGGGAAGGCAACCCCTTATGAAAGTATCCCGTCGCGTAAGCATCCTGTTGCTGGCCGCCCTGGCGGTATTGATGGCTTCGATCCTGCTCTTTCTCTACCTCAAGTCCAGGTCCGACCAGACCGTGACCTACACCGAATCGCGCGACCTGATCCGCCAGATCAAGCAGCAGGACTCGCTGTGGGAAAACGAAATACTCAAGGCCAGGGTGGCCATCACCCATAACTACGATCCGCTGGTTTCACCCCTGGGCGAGATGATGCGCCTGTGGCAGAAATTCGACTCGATGGAGGCGCAGAACCAGCGCAACGATTCGCCGCTGTGGCGCAATGCCCATGACGGCTACCTGAACGCGATAAAGGAAAAGACCCGGCTGGTGGAACAGTTCAAGTCGCACAACTCTGTGCTGCGCAACTCCCTGGCCTTTCTGCCGACCGCCGAGGACGATATCCAGCAGGAGCTCGCCCAACTGCACGACGCGGACAAACTGCAACTGCAGAACATCGCCACCGATACCTACGACCTGTTGCTCAGCAGCCTGGAGTTCGCCCAGGTCACCTCCGACGACAGGGCCGCGGACATCCTGGTAGGCCTGAACAAGCTGACGGTCAACAAGGAGCGCTTGCCCACGGACTTCCATGGCCTGATCGATACCCTCAGCAACCACGTCGAGCTGATCCTGCGCGAGCAACCCAAGGTCAACCGCCTGCTGGAGGAAATCGAAGTGGTGCCGGTCGACGAGCGCCTGGACGACATCACCGTCCTGCTCAACCGCGACCAGCAACAGGCCGAGGCCGTCGACCAGCGATACCATTTCTACCTGCTGCTGTTTTCCGCGCTGCTGGTACTGCTGTTGATCTGGCTGGGCATTCGCCTGATCCGCAGTTTTGCCGAGATCAACCAGATGAACCGCGCCCTGGTGGCCGCCAACGACGAACTCGAACAACGGGTCGAAGAGCGCACGCGCCAGCTCAAGGACACCCAGAGCGAACTGCTCGACACCGCCCGCCAGGCCGGCATGGCGGAAATCGCCACCAATGTCCTGCACAACGTCGGTAACGTGCTCAACAGCGTGAACATCTCCGCCGACCTGGTCAGCCGCAAGCTGCGCAACAGCAAGGCCCAGGGGCTGGGCAAGGCGATGCAGTTGATCAACCAACACAAGCAGGACCTGGGCAGCTATCTCACCGAGGACGAAAAGGGCAAATTGCTACCCGGCTACCTGAACCAGCTGGTCGAGGCCATCGACCTGGAACAGCAAGGCATGACCGAGGAGCTGAGCCAACTGAGCAAAAGCGTCGATCACATCAAGGACATCGTCGCTACCCAGCAATCCTATGCGGGTGCCAGCAGCCTGCTGGAACCGCTGTCGGTCAGCGAACTGCTCGAAGACGCGCTGCGCATGAACTCCGGCGCCCTCACCCGCCATCATGTGACCGTGCGCAAGGAATACGCCGACGTACCACTGATCATGGGCGACAAGCACCGCCTGCTGCTGATCCTGATCAACCTGATCAGCAACGCCAAGTACGCCATGTCCGACCTGTCCAACCAGACGCGTAACATGACCCTGGCGGCAGCGGTGGTCGACGGCGAGACCTTGCAGATCAGCGTGCGCGACGAAGGCGAAGGCATCGCTCCGGAAAACATGACCCGCATCTTTGCCCACGGCTTCACCACCCGCAAGGAAGGCCATGGGTTCGGCCTGCACAGTTGCGCCCTGGCGGCCATCGAGATGAATGGCCACCTGACTGCCCACAGCGACGGCCCGGGCAAAGGCGCGCTGTTCGTCCTGCAGATCCCCCTGATCACCGCCGAGGTTGAGGCATGAACAACCCGATAAACCGGCGCATCCTGCTGATTGACGACACCCCGGCGATCCACGACGACTTCCGCAAGATCCTTACGCCCAAGACCGGCGACAGCGCCGACCTCGATGCGATGGAAAGCGCGCTGTTCGGCAGCGCGCCAAAAACCGCCGCCACAGTGTTCGAACTGGATTCGGCCTACGGTGGCCAGGAAGGCCTGGGCAAACTGCTGGAAGCGGCGGGCAAGGGCCAACCCTATGCCCTGGCCTTCGTCGACATGCGCATGCCCGATGGCTGGGACGGCGCGCAAACCATCGAAGAGTTGTGGAAGCACGACCCACTGCTGCAAGTGGTGGTGTGCACCGCCTACTCCGACTATTCCTGGGACGAGTTGCTCGATCGCCTGAACGGCCACGACCGGCTGCTGATCCTGAAAAAGCCCTTCGACAATATCGAAGTCCAGCAGATGGCCAACACCCTCACCACCAAATGGGAAATGACCATGCGCGCGCAGCTGCAGATGAGCGAGCTGGAAGAACGGGTGGAGCAACGTACCCTGGCGTTCAAGCAGGCCAGCGCCGCGCTGCGACGGGAAATCGACGAGCGCAAGCTGCTGGAAAGCCAACTGGTGCAATCGGAAAAGCTCGCCTCCCTGGGCCAGCTGGCCGCCGGGGTAGCCCATGAGATCAACAACCCGGTCGGCTTCATTTCCTCCAACCTCGGCGCCCTGGACAACTACTTCAAGCGCCTGCAGGAGATGCTCGAGGCTTACGGCAATGCCGAAACCGGGATCGGCGCCAGCGAGCTGCGCGATCGGCTGAAACAGTTGCGCACGGATATCGAGCTGGATTTCCTCCTCGAGGACATTCCGCTGCTGATCAAGGAGTCCAAGGACGGCATCGGCCGGGTCAGCCAGATCGTCAAGGACCTCAAGGACTTTTCCCGGGTCGATTCGACCCAGGAATGGCAATGGGCGAACCTGCAACAGGGCATCGACTCGACCCTGAACATCGTCGCCGCCGAGATCAAGTACAAGGCCGACGTGATCAAGGAGTACGCCGAGCTGCCGGAGGTCGAGTGCCTGCCTTCGCAGATCAACCAGGTGGTGATGAACCTGATCGTCAACGCCGCCCAGGCCATGGGCAGCGAACGGGGCACCATCACCCTGCGCAACGGCGTCGAGGGCGAGAACGTGTGGATCGAAGTGGCCGACAATGGCTCGGGCATCCCGCCGGACAGCCTGCAGAAAATCTTCGACCCGTTTTTCACCACCAAACCCGTGGGCCAGGGCACGGGGCTGGGGCTGTCGCTGTCCTACGGCATCGTCAAGAAACACCGCGGCGACATCTCGGTGCGCAGCGAGGTCGGTGTCGGCACCACCTTCCGCGTCGAGCTTCCGGTGCGTCAGAACAGAAAGGCCAGTTGAGTTGCGGCATCTCTTGCCCAGTGCCTGTCCCCCCAGCGAGGCCATTTCGGCCGAAGCGAGCCAGAACAAAAAAGGCGGCCCGAAGGCCGCCAAGAGGTTCATCCAGCGGTGATTGCGGCATGCCCGCCTATTGCCTGACGGCGGGCACCGGCCGCACCAGCCAGGCCGCCAGGGCCGGTAACAGCAGGATGGCGCCCCAGACATTGACCAGGAACATGAACGCCAGCAGCACCCCCATGTCGGCCTGGAACTTGAGGATGGAAAACACCCAGGTGGACACGGACACCGTCATGGTCACTGCGGTGAACAGCGAAGCCGTCCCTCGCTGCTTGAGCGCTTCGACAAACGCTGAGCGCAGGTCCAGATGACGTGAGTGCATCTCGTGCTTGATCCGCTCGAACAAGTAAATGCCGTAATCCACGCCGACCCCCACCCCCAGCGCCACCACAGGCAAGGTGTTGACTTTGAGGCCGATGCCCAGCAACGCCATCAGGCCGTTGCACAGCACCGTGACCAGCGCCAGCGGCAGGATGATGCACAGGGTGATGCGCAGCGAACGAAAACTCAGCAGGCAGAGCAAGGTCACCGAACCGAACAGCGCGAGGTTGACCCATTTGTCCGCCGCCGCGACCGCCTCGTTAGTCGCGGCCATGACCCCGACATTGCCGCTGGCCAATTGAAAGCGCAGCTCACTGCCGTCGTGGGTGGCCTTGAACGCCTTGATCCGCTCGATGATGCGGTCGATGGTCGAAGCCTGGTGATCCTCGGTGTATAGCGAGATCGGCATGGCGGTGCAGGTGGAGTTCATCAATTCGTTGCCAAGACGCGTGGCGAACCCCACGCCCTGGGCGATTTGCGCGCGCTCCTCGGGAATGGTCCGCCACTTGATGAAGGTTTCGGCATAACCCTGGGTGATCTGCCCGACATAACCGGCCAGCCCACGCACCGTACCGATACCCGGGGTCTGTTTCATGTCGAACTCGAACTCTTCGACCTTGCCCAGAATATGCCGGTCGACACAGGGCGACTCGTTGCCGCTGGCTTCTACCACCACCTGCAACAGATCGACACCGATGGCGAAACTGCGGGTGATCATGGCCACGTCCTGGTTGTAACGCGAGTCGGCGCGCAGCTCCGGAACGCCCTGCCCGGTATCGCCAACCTTCAACTTGCCGGCCTGCCAGAGGCCGACGCCGAGCAACGCCAGCGCGATCAGGATGACCGGTATGCTGCCTTTGCGGGTGGCCAGTACGCCAATTCGCTCCCACAGCCGGTTGCCGGCGGTTTCCTTACCCCGCAAACGTTCGGCTTCCTTGGCCGAGAACCCCATGTAAGACAGCAGGATCGGCAGCAGCAGTTTGTTGGTGAGGATCATCAGGCTGACCCCCAGGGTGGCGGTGATCGCCAGCTCGCGGACCATCTCGATCTGCACGAACGCAATCACCAGAAAACCCAGGGCATTGGCCAGCAGCGCCATGGCCCCCGGGATGAAGAGCTTCTGGAAACAGTTGCGCGAGGCGGTAATGCTGTCGTGGCCACGCAGGGTTTCCAGTTTCCAGGCATTGGTCATCTGCACCGCATGGGAGACGCCGATGGAGAAAATCAGGAACGGCACCAGAATCGACATCGGATCGAGCGCCAGGCCCAGCAGCGGCAGCAGCCCCAGCAGCCAGACCACCGGCACCATGGCGCATATCAACGCCCAGCACGTCAGCATGCGCGACCCGCAATACCAGTAGAGCAGCAGCGCGGTGATCACGAAGGCCACGGCGAAGAACAGCAACACCCCCGCGGCACCGTCAGCGATATCCCCGGTCGACTTGGCGAAACCAATGATATGCACGCTGATGCCCTCTTTCTCGTGCTTGGCGCGGATCGCTTCGAGCGCCCTGCTCACACCCTGCAGGTCGAGGCGTGCACCGGTGTCTGGGTCCACCTCCTGCAGGTTCGCCACCACCATCGCCGCGCTCAAGTCATTGGCGACGATACGCCCGACCCAGTCCGACTTAAGCACATTGTCACGCACGGCCTGGAGTTGCTCGGGGGTGCCAGTGAAGTCGGCGGCGACAATATTGCCGCCCCGAAAGCCGTCCTCCACCACCTCGTTGTAACGTACGTTGGCGGTAAACAGCGAAGTGACCGAGCTGCGCTCGACGCCCTTGATGTAGAACACTTCTTCGGTGACCTGGCGCAGGCTGTCCATGAACCTCGGGTCGAAGATCTCGCCCTTTTCGTTCTTCAACGCCAGCAGCACTTTGTTGGCGCCGCCGAAATCCGTCTGGTACTTGAAGAAGGACTGCATGTATTCATGCTGCAGCGGGATCATCTTGGAAAAGCCCGACTCCACCCGCAGCTGTGTGGCGGTAAGGCCAAACAAAAGCGTCAGCAGGATGAAAAAAATCAGCAGCGGCCGACGCACGTGAAAAATCCAGTAGGACACCCGACCGACCAGACCCTGGGAAAAGTTGTGGCGGTCGAGCACCTGATCGTTGGCCACAGGTTCGAGCCCCCGGCTGTCGTGGTATTTGCTCATAGAAACCTCAATTGGCTGTCACTTTCGTCAAGCTCAGGTGCTGGACGCCGGTCTCGCCCACGGCCAGAGCGCCGTCGGCCACCGCAACGATCTGGGAGAGCCCGCCATGAGCGGCTTTGCTCAGGGAAAAACTGCGGCCATCGTCCTGGCTGAGCGCCAGCAACCCGGCATTGCCGACCAGGGCAATACGCCCGTCGGACAAGACCTGGCCGCCTTGGACGGCGACCTTGACCGACAGGGGGATCAACTGCCAGCTTTGCCCCTGATCGCTCGAGCGATACAGGTTGCCGCGCATGCCGAAGGCCAGCAGCGCCCCGCTGGGAGTCTGCAGCCCGCCGAAAAAAGAGCCCTCGTAGGGCGATTGCAAGGCTTCCCAGTTCTGCCCCAGGTCACGCGAACGCAACAGGGTGCCGGACTCGCCGAACAGGAACAGGTCGGGCCCCGCCTTGAGTACCTTGGCAATGTGCCGATCGAAGTCCTCGTTCAGTACCGTTTTCCTGCTCCAGCTCGAGCCGCCGTCCAAGGACTCCAGGTAGTGGCCGAATGCGCCATAGGCGACGAAATGCTGGCCGCCCAGGTGGGTCACGCCGAGCAGCGAATCATGACCAATATCCTCCACCGGGATCGCCGTCCATTGCTGGCCGCCGTCGGTGGTACGCAGCAGCGTCGCGCCATGCCCGACGGCAATGCCCAGGCGCTCGTCGGCGAAAGCCAGCCCTGTCAGCGTACGATCGGCCGGGGTGCGAATGGCCTGCCAATGCCCACCGTCGTCCGTCGAGCGCAGGATCCATCCGCGCTCGCCCGCGCTGAACAACTGGCTGCCGACGCGCTGGATATCCAGCAGGATGATCCGCCCCGGATCGATCGATGCCTGGGGCAAGCCAGGCGTCTCGGCACGTACGGCGGATGCAGCGATAAAGACTGCCCACAGCAACCCGCGAATGGGCTTTGCAAAAATAGCCATTGGCCGCTCCTCTCTTATTATTGGGAATAGACGACCCGCTACCGGGTCGCCTTGAGGCTGCATGAGGGCTCAGTGGCCAGCGCGACGCAGGGCATCGGGTTGGAACTCAGCCTGGCGTCCCTTGATGCCGAACTTCCAGGGCTGCTTGACCTCGTTGTCCAGACCCGACGCCATGTAGTTGCCGTTGCTCAGGTCGTGCCAGATATTGGCGCGGTACCAAGGCACGCCGACGTCGTAGAACTGGATCAGCGGATGCACACCGATACGCCACAGCTGGCCACGGGTGTCATAGGCGTCTTCGATCAGCAAGGTCCAGCTGTCCTCGTCGAGGTACATCACGCGCTTGCCGTAGATATGCTTCTGCCCGGCCTTGAGGGTGCCTTCCACAACCCAGGTACGGTGCAGTTCATAGCGCATCAGGTCAGCGTTGACGGTGCCTTTTTGCAGGATGTTTTCGTACTTCAGCGACTTGTCGGACAACTTGTAATTGTTGTACGGAACATAGATTTCCCGCTTGCCGATCAGCTTCCAGTCATAGCGGTCGGGGGCGCCGTTATAGCCGTCGTACTGATCGGTCACCCGCATGCTCTCGGTGCCGTCGCTGATGTTGTCGTAGGCCAGGTCCGGGGCGCGGCGCACACGGCGTGCGCCGGCGTTGTAGATCCATGCCGAACGCGCCTCCTTGACCTGGTCTACCGGCTCGCGCACCAGGTACACCGTACCTTGCAACGTGGCCGGTTCCAGGAAGTAGCCCAGGAAGGAGAACAGATGGTTGTCCACGCTGCGGTCCATGTTCTGGTCGAACACCCGATTCTCGCGGAAACCCACCTTGTAGAACTCGCCGCCGCTGCGCACCGGGAACCAGTGATAGGTACGATCGAAGCCGCCGCCCAGGTAGCGCACCAGATGGTTCCAGATCGCCTCCTGGCCATTCTTCGGAATCGGGAAGGGAATGTTCGAGCCATTGAGGTTGCTCAGGCCGAAGCCCTGCAACTCGACCTGGGTGGACTGCGCCTTGGCTTTGGCCGTGACTTCGGCAGGCAATGCCGCGGTACGTCGGGTCTGGTAGATCGGCATCTTGAAGTTGTCGTACTTCTTCAGCAATGCCAGGGTGCCAGGCGTCAGCTTGTCCTTGTACTGGTCGGCATTGGCCGCGGTGATCGTAAACTGCGGCTTGTCCTGCGCAAACGGATCGATATACCCCTGCTCCGGCTTCCAGCCCGCGGGAGGCGACGTCAGGCCGCCCTGCCAGGCCGGAATGCTGCCATCGGCATTACCGGCCTTCTCGGCCCCCACCGGGGTCAGGTCGTTGCCAAGGCGGGCCGCCTCGGCTTCGGTCAATTTGGCGAAGGCATCGTTGCCCCCGACCAGCAGCGCGACGGCAATCGCCAGGGTCCGCGGAATGCGGCAAGTCTTTATTGTTTTCATGCCTTGTTCCTCATCAGAACTTGTAGCTGTAATTCATCGAGTAGTAGTCCCGATCGCGCAATGGGTCATACTTGGCGTCGTTGTTGAACGTCACATAGTTGAACTCCAGGCTGTGGGCCTTCAGGTAGTCGAAACGCACCCCGGCGCCAACGGTAAAGCGGCCTTCGTTGAACTGGCCGTCCATCGAAACCCCTTCCACGTCCTGCCCCAGGAACAGACTCGGATAGGTACTGACCCCAACGCCCAGCAGGTCCGGGTATTCCAATTGCCCGCGCACACGGTAGCCCCAGGCGAAATCGGTGATGTAACCGTCGTCCTTGCAGCCGTCGGGTTGCCGGTTGACCGGCGTACCGCAGAGGTTGCCGCCATAGCTGGCCGACGAGCCCGGTCCGAAGATGAAGCCGCGGCCATAGCGGATGTCGTCGTCACCCTGAGGGATGTCGTTCCACTGGAAGGCGACCTCGGCCACCACCTGCAGGTTCGAGGCGCCCAGCACGTTGGGGAACAGGTTGACGCCGTTGATCTGCAGCTGGGTTTTCTCGAAACGGTCATAACCGCGGATATAGGCATCCGGGCCCGCCGCACGCGCCTGCTCGCCTTGCGGCCCCACCCCCTGGACAGCAGCGCTGAGCAAGTCGTTACCGTTGCGCTGCACTGGTGTATTGGGCGAGTAGCTCAGCTCCGCCCCGACCGACCAACTGGCCAGGGTGGTGGCCGCGCTGAGGCCGTACAGGTGGATGTCCTCCGGGTACTCCCAGAAGGCCGTGGTCGAGGTCGCGCCGAGCGGCAGGTTTTCATGGACTTCCACCGGGTTCAGGAAGGGTGGCCGTGCCCCTGCGGGGATCCGCCCCCAGTCGCCGCTCTGGGCGGAAATGATCGGTGTGCGCGAGTGGATCGTCATCGCATAGGCGCCGATCTCGGTATCGATCGACTCGACCAGATAGTGCAGGGCCACGCCCCATTGCCCCGAATCCCGGGCATCCTTGCCGCTGCTCAGTGGAACATTCAGGCCATTGGTGAAACCGGTCGGGTTGTTGACGCTGGGCAGCGAGGTCGCCATGGTGCAACCGCCCGGATGGGTCGAAATGATGGTTTCGGTGGTCGACCAGTAATTGCCGCAACCCTCGACGACCGTGGGCTCCCACTTGAACTGATAGAAGGCCTCCAGCGACAGCCCGTCGCTGATGCCGAAGCTGCCGGAGATCATCCCCACCGGCAATAACGCTTCCTTGACCTCGGTGCCTGGGCGGCGCAGCGAAGGCACGTCGATCGGGTTGATCTGGTTCAGGCCCTGGACGAAAACGCTCTCGCCCCAGTTCAGCACCTGACGTCCCAGGCGCAGCTGCAACGGCCGCTCGTCCACGTAATAGGTGTCGTAGACATAGGCGTCGAGCAAGTAGATGCCCTTGTTCTTCTGCAGGTCCTCGAAACCGTCGTCGGACAGTGGCTTCTTCTGGTAGCCGTTGGCCTGGTTGCCGAAATGCACGTCTTCGTCTTCCAGGGCCTGGTCATACCAACCCTTGACGCGAACCATGCCGCCCAGGTCGCCGTTGTGCATGCTCAGTTCAGTGAGGAACTTGCCGATGGTGGAGAAACGATCGCCCCGATCGTAATTGAGGTTGCCGCCGTCCGTATTGGAGCCGCCAAGACCGTCGGTCTTGCCGATCACCTGACCGTCGAGCTGGCTGTACAACCCGTTGTCGCGCCCTTCGGCCCGCCAACTGCTCCCGATTGAAAGCGTGGTATCGAGACTCCCCGACCAGCCGCTATCGGTATCAAAATTGAAGGCCTGCGCCTGACCGGCACCCGTGCCAAGAATCCCCAGCACGACCGCCTGACCAAGCGTGTGCCGGATAACGTCTGTTTGTGGCGTATTTATTCTTATCATTGCTCACATTCCTGAATAATCCCGACTCTATGGGTAAACCCACCAACTCCTGGCGTCTTGGAATCCCTAGAAAAATCTCCCTCTTCAACCGCTCGACCGCTAGAAACTGGCCCCTCCAGTAAACAGCGAGCGCATAGCCGTTACCCCTCCCGAAATGGGAGGGGGGGGGATAGGTGTGAAGGGATAGCGAAATCAAGAACAGGCCCCAGCGGCGTCGGCGCACAAGCGCCTGACATGATGCCAGCCGACGGCCAAGGCCGCAGGCAGCTCAGGGTCCGAGAAAAGCTGTGCTATGCACAGGCCGACACCCGTCGGCCGGCCTGTACTGTCGGCAACCGGACAGACCGGCCGGTACCGCCCCTGGGTATCACCTGGCGATCCCGCTCAAGGACGGCGAGCAACCATGGAGAACATACTGCGATTGCCTGTCCCGCATTACGCTGGCGCAGGCAATCTGCGGGTCATGGGCAAAAAACAACCGGCAACCTTTGGCCACCGCGTAATCCAGCAACCGTTCCTTCTCTTCGATCAGCAGTTCCGGGTTACGGTCATACCCCGTGGTGAGCGGCAGTTGCAGCCAATGACGCGCAGGAACCAGGTCCCCGGCGAACAGGACCGGGCCGCCCGGCATGGCGATTTCCGGATGCAGTTGCCCTGGCGTGTAGCCATCGCTGAAGTGGAAGCACCAATCGCTGCCGAGGAAGTCGCTGGTAGCGTCGTCAAGCAGATCCAGGCGGTTGCTGGATTCGAGCTGCGCCAGAACCTGCGGAAGAAATGAGGCCCTGTCCCCGGGATGCGGATGGCGCGCCCGACGCCATTGCCGCTTGCAAACGATGTAACGGGCCCTGGGGAAAAGGATCCGCGGCACACTCCCCTGCTGGGCCGTCGCCAGCCGTTGCGCTGAAGGCCCGACGCGTAAATGGGCAAGCACGACCGCGTGGATATCCTCCTCGCCAAGCCCCACCTGCGCCAGACTGCCGAGCAGTCCCCGAGGGACACGCTCCTGGCCATGCCCCATCAAAGGCGGCGGTGCCAGCAGGGCCTCGCTGCCGGCGACCACCAGCGTGTTCTTCCCGCGCCCCTGAACGAGCAGGACCCGACCGGCCAGCTCGATCAGGTTGTCGCTGTCGGGCTTGAACCATTGCGCCCACTGCGCCCGCGGCGTACCGCCGAACACCACGCCGCCGTCATGCAGACAGGCAGGGCCTTCCAATGCAGACAGGGTGAGTATCGTGTTGTCCGTGCCAGCCCCCAGGCGACTATCGCCACCCAAGGACTCGAACGCTGGCGAAGGCCGCCTATCAATGATCCTGCCCATGCTCAACCGACATGCCGGGAGCTGTCCCGCCAGAACGGTTCACGCAGTTCGTTCTTGAGCACCTTGCCCGCCCCGGAAAGCGGTAGCGCTGTACGGAATTCCACTCTCTTGGGAGCCTTGTAGCTGGCGATCCGCTGCTTGCAATGCGCGATCAGCGCCTCGGCGTCTGGCGCGCTCCCGGGCTTGAGCACGACCACCGCATGCACCGCCTCGCCCCACTGCGTACTGGGAATCCCGACCACTGCACACATGGCGACATCCGGATGGCTGCTCAGGGCATTCTCGACTTCAGCCGAAAAGACGTTTTCGCCCCCGGTGACGATCATGTCCTTCAAGCGATCGACAATGAAGATATAGCCCTCTTCGTCCATCCTGGCCCCGTCGCCGGTGCGTAGCCAGCCATCGCCCGGCAGGGCTGCCTGGGTCTGGCCGGGGTTGTTCAGGTAACCACTCATCATGTTCGGACCCCGTACCACCACCTCGCCGACGCTGCCACGCGGCACCTCGCGACCATCGCCATCGACAATCCGGACTTCCACCGCCCGGGTGGCACGACCGCAGGAACGCAGCATGCCCGCGGCAGCGGCCGCCGCCGTATGCTGGGCCGGACCTAGCACCGAAACGATCGGGCCCATCTCGGTCTGGCCATAAGCCTGGAACAGTTGCAGTTGCGGCAATAAAGACTGCAGCCCCCACAGGGTCTGCTCTTGAATCGGCGAAGCGCCGTACACCAGGTGCTGGAGCGAGGAAAGGTCATAGTTGCCCACCTCGGGGTGGTTGATCAGCAACTGGATCATTGTCGGCACCAGCATGGCCACCTGGATACCGTGGCGCTGGATCGCCATCATCGCTTCGTCCGGCAGGAAAGCGGGCAGAATCACATGGGTCACGCCTTCGAGCACGCCGACATAACCGGTAGACATGTCGGCGAGATGAAACATCGGCGCCGCGCGCAACATGATCGCCTCCGGCGGCACCAACCCTTCGGCATCCAGAGCAAGCTGGCTGCTCCAGAAAGCCCTGTGGCTGATCATCACGCCCTTGGGGAACCCCGTGGTGCCGCCGGTATAGAACACACCGAGCAACGCACCGCCCCCGCGACACGCATCCTCGACGGGCGACGCCTGGGCCAGTAGTGCTTCGTAGCCATGCATCCCGTCCGGTGTGGCACCCTCGCCGACGTAGATAAGGTGACGCAGGGAAGCGACCTGATCGCGCATCTGCAAGGCCACATCCTTGAACGTCTCGTCGACGAACAAGATCGAGGTTTGCGAGTCATTCAATGCATAGGCGTTCTCTTCCGCGCTCCAGCGTGTATTGCAGAGATTGAGGACGGCGTCGGCCCAAGGTACGGCGAAGCAGTATTCGAGGTAGCGGTCGGAGTTCAACCCCAGCATGGCGACACAATCGTCGCGCTTGACACCCAGCTCACGCAGCGCCCCGGCCAACCTCGCCACACGCTCGACAAATTGCTGCAGGCTGCGCCTGCGATCGCCGCAGATCGTCATCAGGCGCGTGGGCGCACGCTGGAGGTTACGGTGCAGGGGCTGAGTGAAGTACATGGTATCTCCTGGGTTACAGCTATTATTGTTGTCCTTGCCTTTTCGGCAGGAGACGGCAGCGCCTGGCGCTTGCCGCCTTGATGCATGAGGTTTCTTACAGCGTGCGAGCGATCAGCTCTTTCATGATCTCGGTCGTGCCACCGTAGATCCGGGTCACCCGCGAATCGGCCCAGGCCCGGGTGATGGGGTATTCCCACATGTAGCCGTAGCCGCCGTGCAGTTGGACGCAATCGTCGATCACCCGGCATTGCAGTTCGCTGAGCCAGTACTTGGCCATTGAGGCGGTCGCCGCATCCAGCTGTCCCTGGAGAGAAAGCTCGATACAGCGGTCGATGAAGACCCGGCCGATCTGCACTTCGGTCTTGATCTGGGCAAGCTTGTGACGAGTGACCTGGAAGTCGAGAATCTCCTTGCCGAATGCCTTGCGCTCACGGCAGTAATCCGTGGTCCACTCCAGCGCCGTCTCCGCCATTGCCGCGGCGCTGATGGCTATCTGCAGGCGCTCCCAGGGCAGTTCCTGCATCAACGCGGCAAACCCGCCACCTTCCACGCCGAGCAGGTTATGCACCGGCACACGGACATTGTCGAAAAACAGCTCGCCGGTGTCCTGCGCCTTCAAGCCTACTTTCTTCAGGCGCTTGCCCTTGCTGAAGCCGGGCATCGCGCTATCGACGATGAACAGGCTGATGCCCTTTGCCCCTGCCGAGGGATCGGTCTTGGCGACGACTATCACCAGGTCGCAATGCATGGCGTTGGTAATGAAGGTCTTGGATCCGTTGATCACATAGTGGTCGCCATCGCGCACGGCAGTGGTACGCACGCCCTGCAGATCAGAGCCGGCACCCGCCTCGGTCATCGCAATGGCGCCGATCATCTCGCCGCTAGCCATCTTGGGCAGGTAGGCCTGTTTCAGGTATTCGCTGCCATTGTGCAGGATGTAGGGGGCAACGATCTCCGAGTGCAGGTTGAGCCCCATGAGGTTGGCCACCCCGAGACGCATGCACTCCTCGAACAGGACCACACTGTAGAGCTTGTCGGCACCAACGCCGCCATATTCCCCGGGAATGCTCGAGCAGAGGAAACCTGCCGCGCCAGCTTTCTTCCAGATCTCGCGGTCAATAAAGCCTTGCTCTTCGTAATGCTCGTAGTGAGGCAAGACCTCCTGCTCGATGAAACGCTGTACGGATTCTTTGAACTGCAGGTGCTCTTCGCTGAACAGGGTACGTGGAATACTCAAAAGGTGGCTCCCGAAAAGGTCCAGGCGGGCACGGTTTCGCCTACGCCGTTCTTCAGCACCCTATCGCAAGACCACCCCTGGCAACCCTCCCATTTCGGGAGGGGTGCGCAGCTCACCGCGCCAGCGGTTCGGAGCAGTCTCCCTGGGCGACGACCTCTCGCGCTAATCGACCAATCCGGCTTGCCGCGCCTTGCTCACCGCGTCCTCGCGCGAGAAGGCGCCGAGCTTGCCGAAGATATTCTTCAGGTGCCACTTGATGGTCCCGGGCGACAGGTCCAGGACCCTGGCGATGCTCTTGGTCGACAGCCCACGGGCCAGATGCCCGACAACCTCGAGCTCTCGCGGCGAGAGAATATCGCTTGCCCCCGGGCGCGCCCGGCCGCCCTCGTCCAGCTCGCCGGAAACGCTCTGCGAGTCGGCGGCACGCATCAGGCAATGCCTTATGTAATCGCGCTCCAACGGGGTCAGCACCTTGTCCGGCAGCGATTGCAACAGGCTCAGCCCTGGCGCCCCTTCATCCAGGAAAACCCGAAACATTCCATATTCACAAGCGCTGCGCAGCGCCACCGACACATGGCGCTGCGCCTCATCCGGCTCGTTCAGGAGCGTTCTCGCGATAGCGGCCCGGATCCGCAATACCGTAGCCGGTTGTAATTGCCCACACTCCTGACAGATGAGCGCCCAGTTCTCCCCCACCTCCGACGCACACCGGTAATCACCTTCAGCCAGGGCCAACGCGGTTTGCGCCAGGGCACGGGCCAGGGGAATCTCGGCCCAGGCGCAACCGCGCTTGTCCAGATAGGGCATGGCCAGGACGCTCAGCCGCCGGAAAGCCTCGCGGGCCCGCGGCAGATCCGGCTGATGGCAGGCAATGCGTATCTGCTCCGCAAAACGCCACGCCTGAAGGCGGTCCAGCCCAATGTTTTCAGCGATCTCGCCGAGTCGCTCAAGCGTCCCATGAGCCGCCTCCACCCTCCCCGCGGCACATTGCAAATGCGCCTGGGCAAGGTGAGCAAAGAGCACACAGTCCGCCGTTCCCAGGACTTCAGCGACTTCGAAGCATTGCTCGACGTAACCCTCGGCGGCTTCAAGGCTGTCCAGGTGGTAACAGGTCAAGGCCAGGGTGGACTTGATGAGGATGGCGGCATCCTGTGCCAACGAAACGTTGCGCGTGATCTGCACGATGGCGGCCTCGAGGTCGCGCCGGGCCTGGTTCATGTCGCCCTGGACAAAAAAACTCAGGCCACACAGCGCATCAAAAAAAGGCCGTGCCCTGGGGCCCTTCGCTTGCTTGAGCAACCCCCGCTTGCTGTACACCAGATCACGCACGCTCACCGGGCGACCGGCCTTGAGCAACACCATGCCGGTCAGGGTATAGAGCATCAGCAAATGAAAGCTGCGCTGGCTCGGCGGATGCGCTATCAAGGGTTCGAGCAGTGCCAGGGCGTGCGCTGTGTCGTCGCGCCGCAGCAGATACATGCCACGCAACAACCGCAATTCAACCTCTATCTCCGGCCTGCCGGCGTCAGGGTGTGCCTCGATCGCGCCAAGCGTCACCTTGAAACGTTCCATGCGATTGCACGTCAGCTCGGCCCAGCCGACCACCAGGAGCAGATCGATCTGGCTGCCCCAGGCCTCGCGCGGCAACTCGTCGGCCAATTGCAGCAACTGCGCGAAATGCGCATCGCTGATCAAGCCCCGCGCCGCCCGCGCCAGCAGTTGCACGCTGCCGGCAAGATCATTGGCCGCCTGGGCGTGGCGAATGGCTTCGACATATAGGCCCTGATCGGCGAACCACTGGCTGGCGGCCCGGTTGATCCGGTTCACCTCCCGCTGCGGCAGCTCATCGCGGCGCCGCTGCAGATACCCGGAAAACATCTGGTGGAAACGCAACCACTGGGTACGCCCCTCAAGGTCGATCGGCAACAGGAAGAGATTCTGCTCGAGCAGGATATCAAGCACCGCGACGCTCTCGGGGTTGCCCGTCAAGGCCACACACAACTCGCGGTTGAATCGCCGGCAGGTCGAAACCTGCACCATGGCGGCGATTTGCTCGGGGCACAGCACGCGGCTGATGCAATCATCGAGATAGGCATCGATGCCCACCCCGTCGACCGCGATGTTCGTATCGCGGCTGGCGCGGAAGTTGTGCTCGAAATCACCGCTGTGCCGAAGAGACAGGACCCCTATCTGCAAGCCCGCGGCCCAGCCGTCAGTCAGCTCATACAGGCGCTGTTGCTGCTTCGGGGACAGGCTGTCGAGACCATTGAGTTCGAGCAGGCTGAACTGTTCCTCGGCCGTCAACCGCAAGTCGGAGAAATCGATCTGGGTCAACTGCCCCTTGATACCCATCGCCAGCAGGCCAAGCGCCGGGCGCTGGCGCGTGGTGATCAGCAGATGAAAGTTGTCCGGCGCCAGCTCGATCAGGCGCTGGATCATCGTCAATGCCGGCTGCGCGGTAAGGAAATGCAGATCCTCGAGGAACAGGCAGATGGAACGCGGATGCTCGTAGAGGGCATTGATCAGCAGCGACAGCAGAATCTCCAGCGAGCGCTGGTCCGTGCGCTCACTCAGGCCGATCATCTCGTCGCCGACCGCCAGCCCCGCGGCCCCAAGGCTGGCGACCAGGTAGGCCGCCCATAACGCGTCGTCGTCGGGCCCCAGGTTGAACCAGGCGACGTCATGACCGGCACGGATCAGGCGCTGCCGCCATTGCGCGCTCAGCGTGCTCTTGCCGCTGCCCGCCGGCCCCAGGATCAGGGTCAGTTTGCGCTCGCGCCCGGCCTCGAGCAGTTCCAGCAGGCGTTCACGCTGCAACGCCCGTGGGTCGACGCGTGGCGGAGACCATTTGGTGCGGATGAGAATGGTATTAGGGCACTTCATAAGGCTGACGAACCAATGAATGATACATGTCACGCTCGATGCATTTTAGCGCGACAGCGCTCCTGCGTTAGAAAAGAGGAGATGATCGGAGCAACGATCTACGCCCTGGCAATCAGGAACAAGTGGCCATCACCGATCACGTGCAACTGCGAATTGGCAATCCGCCTGGCCAGCAATCGCATGTCGGCCAGCGTAATGAGCGGATCGTCATCAGACAACAGGGTCGCGACATGCTCCAGGGATCCTTCCGGGCCGCTGGGCCATGGGGCTGGCACTTGGGATCGGAGGCCGGCTACAACGCCGGCCCCCTGCCCGACCGCGCTCGATTCAGCGCCCATGCACATAAGTGCCGGGGGAGGCTTCGGCAGCCGGGTAAGCCTTGTTGCCCAGCTTGCCGGGGGCCTTCTTGCCCTTGCCTGAGCGCGCATGCAACCAGGTCTGCCAGTGGCCCCACCAGGACCCGCTGTGCTCGCTGGAACTCTCCAGCCACGCCTGGGCCTCTTCAGGCAGGCTGCTGCTCGTCATGAAGCGGGCCTTGGGGTTGTCCGGCGGGTTGAGAATGCTCTGGATATGCCCGCTGTTGGAGAGCACGAACTCGCCCTGGCCGCCGAACAGGTGCATCGAGCGGTAGCAGGTGTCCCATGGCGTGATGTGGTCGGTGAGCCCGGCCATGCAGTAGAAGTCGCTGGTGACCTGCCTGAGGTCTATCGGTGTACCGCAGACCTCCAGGGCGCCGGCACGGGCCAACGGATTGATCTGGTACATCTCGATGAATTCGCCGTGCAGTGCCGCCGGCAGGTTGGTGGTGTCACTGTTCCAGTAGAGGATATCGAACGCCGGGGGCTCATTGCCGAGCAGGTAGTTGTTGATCCAGTAGTTCCAGATCAGGTCATTGGGCCGCATCCAGGCGAAGACTTTTGCCAGCTCGCGGCCCTCCAGTACGCCGGCCTGGTGGGAGCGGCGCTTGGCCTCCTCCAGGGTCGTCTCATCGGCGAACAGCGAGACCTGGGTATCGGGGCGTATATCCAGCATGCTGACCACCAGGGTGAAGGCATTCACCTTCTTCTCGCCCAGAGCCGCGTAGTGGCCCAGCAGCGACGACATGGTGCTACCTCCGGAGCAGGCACCGAAGGTGTTCAAGTCGGCGCTGCCGGTAATCGCAAGCACCGCATCGACGGCTTCTTTCAGCGCTTCGATATAGCTGGACAGCCCCCACTCGCGCTGAGCCTTGCCCGGGTTGCGCCAACTAACGGCGAAGGTCTGGATGCCACTGTCGAGGAGGTAGCGGATCAGACTCTTCTGCGGCGTCAGATCGAACAGGTAGAACTTGTTGATCTGTGGCGGCACCACCAGCAAGGGGCGCTGCAGTACCTGTTCGGTGCGGGGCTTGTACTGGATCAACTCCAGCAACTCATTGCGAAACACCACCGCACCTTCGGTGGTTCCCAGATTGCGCCCTACTTCAAAAGCCGTCTTGTCCACCTGACTGGGCATGCCGCCGTTCTCGATCAGGTCCTTGACCAGGTGCGTGGCCCCCTTCAGGACGCTCTTGCCGCCGGTATCGAAGAAGCGCTTGAGCGCTGCCGGGTTGACCGGGGTGTTGGTCGGCGCCAGCGCCCCAGCCAACAGATCGATGACGAACTGGCCACGGGCGGCGTCCTGTTCGCCGAGATTGCTGCTGGTGATCCAGTCGTTCAGTTCCCGGCTCCAGGCCAGGTAGGCTTGCATACAACGACGGTAGAGGGGATTGCTCTGCCAGGCCGGGTCGTCGAAGCGCTTGTCACCCGACGCCGGCTTCAGCGCCGAGCGGTCGAGCAGGATATTCGTCAGCTCCACGCCGAATGCGGCCATATGCCGAGCACTGTGTGCCGGCTGCCTGAACACGTGTCGCAGGACCATGCGGGCGCTGCCGAGCAAATCGCGACCGCGGGGGCCGAACGCTGGATTCAGGCTCAAGGTGTACTTCGCAGCCTGCCGGGAGAGTTCTTTATCATTCTTGTCCATTGTGACACTCCATGCTTGGCACAACGCCCTCTAGTGACTTGGGGCATCGATCGGGTTACCGGAAGGACTCTGCCCCATAGACAGCGGGCCGGCCCTGCTCCGGGCAGCTCAAACCGCATGACGCGGTATCGCTTTCCTCCTCCGCAGGCGCAGGGCATGGCCAGGGCGGCTCAGCCCTCGAAAATGAAGACGGGGGCAAGCCCGAGGGTGGGAAGCCTGGCCGGGCGCCGCGGACGCGGCGACCCGCCAGCCTCGAAGCGCCGGATGCTTCACTGGCGGCGCGCATCCTCCTTGAGCATGTCGGCGGCCTTCTCGCCGATCATGATGGTCGGCGCATTGGTGTTGCCGCCGGTGATGCTCGGCATGATCGAGGCATCGGCAATGCGCAGGCCTTCGACGCCACGCACGCGCAAACGCTCGTCGACCACGGCCAGCGGGTCGCTGGCCGGCCCCATCTTGCACGTGCCGACCGGGTGGTACTGGGTATCGGCGCGATTGCGGATGTCCTGCTCGATCTGTCGATCGTCGTTCCAGTCGACGGGGTAGATGAGTTGCGCCCCGAAACGCGCGAAATGCTCGGACTCGAGGATGCGGGCCTGGATCTTCGCGGCCTGGATCAACAGCTCGATGTCCTCGCGGCGATCGAAGAAGCGCGGGTCGATGACCGGCGCGTCCAACGGATCGCGACTGCGCAGGGTCACGCGACCGCTGCTTTTCGGACGCAGCACCTCGATATGGCAGCTGTAGCCATAACCCCAGTGCAGGTGGCGGCCATGGTCGTCGACCACGGCGGTGACGAAGACCATTTGCAGGTCGGGCTTGCTCAGCGCCGGATCGGAACGCAGGAAGGCCCCGGCCTCGGCGAAGTTGGTGGTCAGCATGCCACTGCGCTTGCCTGCCCACTCCACCGCGGCGGCGGCCAGCTTGACGCTGGAGCCGAGGGTGAGGCCCAGACAGCCTTCCGGGTGGCTGACCTTGTAGGGCACCGTGTAGTCGATGTGATCCTGCAGGTTCTGCCCCACGCCAGGCAGGTCCAGCAGCACCGGGATGCCCAGCCGGGTCAACTCTTCGGCCGGACCGATACCGGACAGCATCAATGCCTGTGGCGAGCCAAAGGCACCGGCGGCGAGGATCACTTCGCGGCGCGCGCGCACTTCCTGGATCTGCTTGCCGTCATGGTAACGAACACCCACGCAGCGCTTGCCCTCGAAGATCAGGCTGTGGAAGGGCGCGTTGAGGTAGAGCCGCAGATTGTCACGACCCAGGACAGGCCACAGGTACCCTTTGGCCGCGCTGCAACGCTCGCCATTCTTCTGGGTAACCTGATAACGGAAACAGCCGTCCTGCTCGCGACCGTTGTAATCGTCAGTGCGCGCAATGCCCTGCGCCTGGGCGGCGCTCATGAAGACTTCGCACAGCGGGCTCGGCGACTTCAGCTCGGCGACATTCAGCGGCCCTCCGGCACCATGGAACTCGTTCTCGCCGAAGCGCTCGTTGTTCTCCGACTTCTTGAAGTACGGCAGCACTTCATCATAGCTCCAGCCGGGGTTGCCAAGGCTGTCCCAGTGGTCGTAGTCCCAGCGATGGCCGCGGACATAGACCATGCCATTGATCGAACTGGACCCGCCCAAGGTCTTGCCACGCGGTTGATAGCCCTTGCGCCCGTTGAGTCCCGGCTGTGGCACGGTCTCGAACGACCAGTTATGGAAACCTTCGCGCAGCATCACCACCACGCCGGGTGGCGCCTGGACCAGAAGCTTCTTGTCACTGCCACCGGCCTCGAGCAGGCACACGCTGACCTGCGGATCCTCGCTCAGTCGCGCCGCGACCGGACAGCCGCCCGAGCCGCCGCCAACCACCACGTAATCAAACACACTCTGGGTCATGTCTATCTTCCTTAAGGCTTCACATTCGAATCCGCCCTGCCCAGGTACAACCTCAGCGCCAGGCTCTGAAGCCGGCCTCCATAGGGCGGATGGAACAGGTGGGTGGGAAACCAGGTACGCCGTTTGAACACAGTGCGCGCATGGCTGAGCTCGCGAAACCCTTCCTCGGCGTGGTAGTTGCCCATGCCGGAATTTCCTACGCCGCCGAACGGCGCTCCATGATTGAGGGCATGCCATCCCCAATCGTTGATGGTGACCCCGCCGGAATGGGTGTGCCTGAGCAGCCGGTCGACGTTCGTCCTGTCGGTGGAGAAGATGTACAGCGCCAAGGGACGTTGTCCGCCATTGATGTGGGCAATGGCCTCGGCCAGGTCGTCATAGCCCAGCACCGGCAGCAACGGACCGAAGATCTCCTCCTGCATCACTCGCATCTCGGGCGTCACCCGGGTCAGCACGTGCAGCGGCATCTTGCGGCCCGGGACGATTTCGCCACACACCCTGACCTCGGCCCCCTTGGACCGCGCATCGTCAAGCAGCCCCTGCAGGCGCTGGAACTGGCGTTCGTCGATGATCGAGCTGTAGTCATCGTTAAGCGCCGGCCGTGCGCCATACAGCGCCTGGAACTGGGCATGCAACTCGTCGACAAACCCTTCCACGTCACGCCGTGGCAGCAGAACGTAGTCCGGCGCAATGCATATCTGCCCGCAGTTGGTGCCCTTGCCATGCACGATACGCCGTGCGGCATCGGCCAGGTCGTAGTCGGCCAGCACCACGGCGGGTGACTTGCCACCCAGTTCCAGGGTCACCGGCGTCAGGTTGGCCGCGGCGGCCCGCATCACCAGCCGCCCTACCCCGGGAGATCCGGTGAAGATGATGTGATCGAACGGCAGCGAGGAAAAGAAACCGGGGTCTTCGAGCTCGCCGCCGACCAGGGCCACTTCCTGCTCGTCGAATATCTCCGCCAGCAGGCGCTTCAGGACATCGTTGGTGTGCGGGTTGAACTCGGACATCTTGAGCATCACCCGATTGCCGGCAGCAAGTGCAGTGACCAACCCGGCGACAGCGATGTAAATCGGGAAATTCCAGGCCGAAATGACGCCCACCACGCCCTTGGCCTGGTACTCCACCGACAATTGATTGCCTTTGAACAGCAGCTCCGTGCGGCGTGAGCTCGGCTTCATCCAGCCACGCAGATGCCTGAGGGTATGGTTGATATGCAGAATGCAGCCCATCAGATCCAGGAACTTGGTGTCGACCGCAGAACGGTGGCCGAAATCGGCGCTCATCGCGGCGACTATGGCGTCCTGATAACGCTGTAACTGGGTCCGCAGCGCACGTAGCCTGGCCTTTCGCTCGGCCAGCGAGGGCTGTGTCCGAGCGCGGAAAGTCTCACGCTGAGTATCGAATACACGGGCCACACGCTGGGCGGCCGTCTCATGGATCATGCTTCGGGTCCCCTCATTTGAAGACTGCCAACACTGCTCGGGCGTACCGACACCCGGGTATCGTTGCGAGAGAACAGCGTATGACCGAGGCAACTGGCTGCAAATAGCCGTAAGCCCCAAAGCTATTGCATTGAACCTCACCGCCGTCGGCCGCGCCCAAGAAAACCGGCGCCTGGAAAACCAGAATGCCGCCCTGGAAGGCGGCATTCGATTCATCGCTGTGCGTTCGGTAGTCGCCTCTTCGCTTCAAGCTGCATATCCACCTGCTTGCCTTCCCAGTTGGAGTTCTTCTCGTAGCGCAACGCTCTGGTGCGCCTACATCCCGGTCAGGCCGCCACTGCAGATCAGCGTCTGGCCGCTGACGTAGTCGGACTCAGGGATGCAGAACAGGTACACCGAGCCGGCGGCTTCCTCCGGGGTACCGGCGCGCCCCAGCGGAATGCTGCGCTCGAGCATGCTCATCAGGTCGGGGTTGATGCCGACCTTGATCTCGCGGCCTTCGATCTCGGCGGTGGCGTTGCCGTCGGCGCTGGCCTCGGTCAGGCGGGTCTTGATAAAACCGTAGGCCACGCAGTTGACGGTGGTGTTCAGGCGCCCCCATTCCTTGGCCAGGGTCATGGTCATGCCGGTGATCCCGGCCTTGGCAGTGGCGTAGTTGGCTTGCCCGGCGTTACCGAACAGGCCGGCGACGGAGGAGATGTTGACCACCTTGCGCATCGTGCGAACCCCGGCCTCCTGCTCGGCCTTGACCAGATTGCGGATGACCGGCTGCGCCGCGCGCAGAATGCGAAAGGGAGCGGTGAGGTGCACGTCGAGCATGGCGTACCACTGCTCATCGGTCATTTTCTGGATGACGCTGTCCCAGGTGTAGCCCGCGTTATTGACGATGATGTCCAGCCCTTTGTAGTGCTCGACCGCCGTACCGACGAAACGCTCGGCGAAGTCCGGCGCGCAAACGCTGCCGACACAGGCGACAGCTTCGCCGCCGATGGCCTGGATAGCCTCCACCACTTCCTGCGCCGGACCGGCGTCCAGGTCGTTGACCACTACCCGGGCACCATCGTCAGCCAGCTTCAAGGCAATGGCGCGGCCGATGCCACGACCGGAACCGGTAATCAAGGCGACTTTACCTTCGAGTTTCTTGCTCATCTGTCTATCCTGCGAAAAGTTTGGAAAATGTGCTTAACCGATGGCTATGGCGATCAACGCGTCGCCTACGATCTTGATCTGGCCGTACTGGTTGCTCGTGGACACCTCGACCCTGGCGCAACGTTCGCCATTGACTTCGACAATCTCGCTCACCCTGCCCTGGCAGGTGATGACGTTGCCCAGATGAGTGAGGCCCTGGAAGCGCACGCCGAAACTGCGCAACCGGCTTTGTGGAGCCCAGTTGGTCAACAGGCGACCGAGCCAGGCCATACTCAGCATGCCGTGGGCGAACACGTCCGGCATGCCGGCCTTGCGGGCGAAGTCCACATCGAGATGGATCGGATTGAGATCGCCCGAGGCACAACCGAACAGCGCCAGCGTGACGCGGTCGACCGCTGCCAGCGTCAGCGTGGGCAGCAGGTCGTCGACCTGCGCGTTTTGCAATGCGTTATTCATGACTGGAACTCCTCAGTGGCGAACCACAAGCACAGTGCGCGACTCGGCGACCAACTCAGCGTTGTCGTTGTGGATGTGCGAGGTCTTGACCAGGAACTCCAGGGCACCGTTCTTTTTCTCGAAAATATCGGCGATTCGCGATTTCACGGTGACCGTTTCGCCAGCGCACACCGGCTTGTGGTAATCGAAGCTCTGTTCGCCATGGAGAATCTTCGCAATCGGGATATCCAGGTCCGCCAGCATGCAGTCCAGGGTGCCGGCATCCAGCTCGGCGCCGAACAGGAAGGTCGGCGGCACCAGCAGGTCGGCATGGCCGGCAGCCCGGGCGGCAGCGAGGTCGGTATACAGCGGGTCGGTTTCACCAATGGCCCGGGCGAAAGCGCGCAGGCGCCCACGTTCGAGCATTAGCGTGGTGGCGGCCAGTTCATGGCCGATCCACTTCTTGTCGATCATCTGTGGCTCCTCAGACTTTTTCGTAGAGGGTGACGACGCATGCGCCGCCCAGCCCCAGGTTGTGCTGCAGGGCCAGACGCGCGCCCTCCACTTGACGCGGGCCGCACTGGCCACGCAGTTGCTGGACCAGCTCGGTGCACTGGGCCAAGCCGGTGGCGCCCAGCGGATGCCCCTTGGAGAGCAGCCCACCGGAGGGGTTGGTGACAAACTTGCCGCCATAGGTGTTGTCGCCGTCCTCGACGAAACGCTCTGCCCCACCGATCGGGCAAAGGCCCAGGGCCTCGTAGCTGAGCAACTCGTTGTGGGCGAAGCAATCGTGCAGTTCGACCACCTGGATGTCTTGCGGACCGACTCCGGCCACCTCGTAGGCTTTCTGCGCGGCAGTCCTGGCCATGCTGAAACCGACGACTTCACGCATGTCATGCGCAGCGAAGGTCTTCGGCGTATCGGTGGTCATGGACTGCGCACGAATCCGCACGGTTCCCTTCAGGCCGTGACGCTTGAGGAAGTCCTCCGAGCAGAGGATCGCCGCACCGGCACCACAGGTCGGCGGGCAGGCCATCAATCGGGTCATTACGCCGGGCCAGACCACCGGTGAGTTCATGACGTCCTCGACGCTGAGCACATTGCGAAACAGCGCCATCGGGTTGTTGGCGGCGTGGCGGCTGGCCTTGGCGCGGATCTTGGCAAAGGTTTCCAGGCGGGTGCCGAACGCCTGCATGTGTGCCTGACCGGCACCACCGAAATAGCGCAGCGCCATCGGGACGTTGGCCTGCCCGACCAGCTCACCGGTGGTCCGATCGAAGTGTTCGAAAGGGCTGGGCCGGTCATCGAACAGCGTGCCCAGCGCCCCTGGGCTCATCTGTTCGAAGCCCAGCGCCAGGGCGCACTCCGCCGACCCGCTGCGAACGGCCTGGTTGGCCAGGAACAACGCGCTGGAGCCCGTGGAGCAGTTGTTGTTGACGTTGATCACCGGGATCCCGCTCATGCCCACTTCGTACAGTGCGCGCTGGCCTGAGGTGGAGTCGCCATAGACGTAGCCGACATAGGCCTGTTCAACCTGCGGGTAGCCCACGCCGGCATCGGCCAACGCGGCACGCAGGGCGGTGGCTGCCATTTGCGGATAGGGAGCGTTGGCGCCCGGCTTGACGAAAGGGATCATGCCGACCCCGATCACATAGACATTGCGGCTCATAGCGTCGTTCCTGATTTAAGTGGCGACAAGGTGTGGCTTTGTAGGCTTAATGTTATGGCCATCCCAAAAACCGCCAATGTCGTGGCGCCGCAAATGTCTTGCAGAATCCACCAATGTCGAATCCAACCCCTGTCGTCTTCGCTTCCATCTTTGTCTCTTCCCTGCTCGCCGCTGCCCGTGAGCGGGGTTACGAGATCGAGGGTTTCCTGCGCGACGCGGGCATCGACCCACAGCAGCCCCAGGACCTTGAGCACCATGTCACCGTCGACCAGTACGTCACATTGCTGCGCAAGACCATCAAAGGGCTGGATGACGAAGGTGTCGCGCTGTTCTCGCGCAAGCTGCGTCGCGGCAGCTTCCTGCTGATGATGCGTTCGGCCCTCACAGGCAACACCCTGGCCGCTGCCTTGCACGAATTCACCCATACGTTGCGGCTGCTGCAAGATGACCTCAACCCGCTGCTGGTAGACGACGGGCGTCACCTGCGGGTCGAGTTGCACTTCATCAGCGAGCAGGTGCGGTCCCGGCAATTCGCCCACGTGTTGCTGCTGCGCCTGCTCTGGCGCGTCATGGCCTGGCTGGAAGGCGGCAATCTGCGCCCCGTGGGGATCGACCTGGCGTTCGCGCAGTCCGAGTCCATCGGGTCCTACCGGAAACTCTTCCCCACCGTGCTGCGTTTCGGTATGCCCTGCTCGACCATCTGCTTCGATTCAGTCGCCCTGCAAGCGCCGGTGCGCCGGGACAGCTCCCATCTGGACGATTACCTGGACAAGGCGCTGCTCGACCTGCTGGTGCCGGCCATACCCACCCGCGTCAGCGACCGGGTGCGCGCCTATTTGCGGGAAGAGCGCGCACGCCACTCCATTTGGCCCGACCTGGAGCAGACCAGTACCGCCCTGCACTGCTCGGCAAGTTCGCTGCAGCGCCACCTGTCCCAGGAAGGTTCCTCGTTCCAGAACATCCGCGAGAGCCTGCGTCGCGACTGGGCGACCTACCGCCTGAAAACCAGTACGCTCTCCACCCCGGCGCTGGCCGAGGAACTCGGCTTCGCCGACAGCGCCAGCTTCCAGCGCGCATTCAAGCGCTGGACCGGACTGACCCCGGGACAGGTTCGCAAGGGCTGCTGATGGCCTGATAACAAGCCCGCTCCTCGAGCGGACTTGTTCTTTTCACGGTGCCCTTTCCCTGGAAGAGACGGCGCAGAAGCCTCAGGCCAGTACACCCGCCTGACGCAATCGCTCCAGCCGTTGCGCTGCCACAGTGGCCAGCAGCGGCGCCGGCTCCCGACTGTCGACATGACGGACCGTGCCGGGCGTTCGCGAGAAGCGCGGCGCCGGATTGGCCTGAATGACCGGCTCGACCTGGAAAATCCCACGCGCGACATTGTGTGGATGGACGGCGGCTTCACTGGGCGAAAGCACGGGAGCGAAACATGCATCGCTGCCTTCGAGCAGGGCGCACCAGTGGGCACGCGGCTGGCTGCCGAACAGCAGGGTCAGGCGCTCCTTCAGCGCTGGCCAATGCACAAGATCGTACTGCGCTGCGGGCAAGACATCGGCCAACTCCAGCCGCCCCACCAGCTCCGCGTAGAACTGCGGCTCCAGCGGCGCCAAGGAGATCCATTCGCCGTCGGCGCACTGGAACAGATCGTAGAACGGCGAGTCGTAGAACGCGCTGGGGCGCGGGCCACCGATCTGCCCTGCGGCATGGATGAAATGGGCAATCGAACCGAGCACGGCAACCATATCGACGATTGCAGTATCGACCACCTGCCCCTTGCCGGAATTACGTGCCTCGAACACCGCCGAAACGATGCCAAAGGCCATGCCAAGTGCTCCGATGGCATCCCCCGCCAAAGTCGCCGGAGGACGTGGCGGCACACTGCGGCCACCCGTCAGCCCGAGCAGGCCGGTCAGCGCGAGATAATTCAGATCATGCCCGGCGGCCTGAGCCAGAGGGCCGTCCTGCCCCCAGCCGGTCAAGCGACCGTAGATCAGGCGCGGGTTCTTCGCCAGGCATTGCTCGGGCCCCAGCCCAAGGCGCTCCATCACGCCAGGGCGGTTGCCCTCGATCAGGGCGTCGGCCTGGGCCAGCAGGTCCAGGGCCAGCGCGACGCCTTCCGGCTGCTTGAGATCGATGACCATCCGGTGCTTGCCGCGCTGGAGGATATCCAGGCCGACGTCGCCCCCCAGCTGTTTCGCCAGAGCGACGCCCCCCTTGCGGGCGACCACCGTGACTTCGGCGCCCATGTCGGCGAGCAGCATCCCCGCCAACGGCCCCGGGCCTATCCCTTCGAACTCGACGATTTTAAGTCCAGCCAGTGGTCCCATCACTTTTCCCCCATCAAGAATCACGACACGTTCTTGGTGATCTTGCCGGCACCGCCCTCCCGCCTTTGGCTCGTGGGCAGAGCACGTATCGTTACGAGAGGAAAGCCTATGGGGCGGGCGAGGAACAGCAAATAGCCGAACATCCCGATCCTGTTGCATTAAACCTCGCCGCCCCTGCAACCAGGCTCATGTCACCGGACCTGGCGTCCTGCCGCACATTGACCGGCACGCGCGGGAAGGCGTGACACAGGCGCTCAGCGATCTCAGGCCGGGCAGCGACGGCATCCGGAAAATGCCAAGGCCAAGACATCCCTCTGTGAGGGTGGACCTTAATGGGTCTTATCCTGATATCAGACGTCCTGGCCTGGCCATAATGACGTAGCGCCGGGAACGCATCGGCCCCCACTCTGCGCAAACAAAAACGCCGCTCCTGAGAGCGGCGTTTTTTTAACCTGGGCCGCAAACCGCGGTTCCGGGTAGTGGCAACACCGACGTGGCGCGACCGGGTATTACAGGGCCATGTCGCTCGACGCGTTGCTCGCTGGCGCCTTTGGCTTTTCAGCCGCAGGTTGCGCAGGTGCGGCGATGGTGCCGATGGCTGGCGGAGGCGTCAATTGCAGCACTTCGCTGGTGTAGGCCCACTCTTGAGCTACACGCTCAGGACTGCCGTTGAGCTGGGTGCCGTAGCTCGGCACGATCTGGTGCAGCTTCGCCTGCCAGGCCGGAGTCGCGACCTTGTCCTTGAAGACCTTCTCCAACACGCTGAGCATGATCGGCGCGGCGGTCGAAGCACCTGGCGAAGCACCCAGCAGGCCGGCAATGCTGCCGTCCTTGGCGCTGACGATCTCGGTGCCCAGTTTCAGCACGCCACCCAGCTGCTCGTCGCGCTTGATGATCTGCACGCGCTGGCCGGCCTGCCACAGACGCCAGTCTTCAGCCTTGGCGTTAGGGAAGTACTCTTTCAGGGCATTCAGGCGATCTTCATCCGACAGCATCAGTTGGCCGGCGAGGTACTCGACCAGCGGGTACTCCTTGATGCCGACCTTGGTCATGGGCCAGATGTTGTGAGTGGTGGTAGTGGTCAGCAGGTCGAGGTACGAACCTTCCTTGAGGAACTTGGTGGAGAAGGTCGCGAACGGGCCAAACAGGATCACGCGCTTGCCGTCCAGCACGCGGGTGTCCAGGTGCGGAACCGACATCGGTGGAGCGCCGACCGACGCCTTGCCGTAGGCCTTCGCCAGGTGCTGCTCGGCGATCGCCGGGTTCTCGGTCACCAGGAACGAGCCGCCCACAGGGAAACCGGCATATTCCTGGGCTTCAGGGATGCCCGACTTCTGCAGCAGGTGCAGGGCACCGCCGCCGGCGCCGATGAACACGAACTTGGCGTCGGTCTGGGTTTCGGTACCGTCTTTCAGGTTCTTGTACACCACGCGCCAGGAGCCATCTTCGTTACGCTTGATGTCTTCCACTTCGCTCGACAGCTTGAGCGAGAAGTTCGGCTGGGCTTTCAGGTGGCCGACGAACTGACGGGTGATCTCGCCGAAGTTCACGTCGGTGCCGAGCGGCGACCAGGTGGCGGCGATCTTCTGCTTCGGATCGCGCCCTTGCATCATCAGCGGGACCCACTGCTTGATCTGCTCCGGGTCTTCGGAGTACTGCATGCCGGCGAACAGCGGGCTCGCCTGAAGCGCTTCGTAGCGTTTCTTCAGGAACTTGATGTTGTCATCGCCCCACACGAAGCTCATGTGCGGAGTGGAGTTGATGAACGAACGCGGGTCCTTCAGGACATTGTTCTTGACTTGCCACGACCAGAACTGGCGGGAAATCTGGAACGCTTCGTTGATCTCGATGGCCTTGGCGATCTCGACCTTGCCGTCCTTGTTTTCCGGGGTGTAGTTCAGCTCCGCCAGGGCAGAGTGACCGGTACCGGCGTTGTTCCAGCCGTTCGAGCTTTCTTCGGCAACGCCGTCGAGACGCTCGACCATTTCCATCGACCAGCCCGGCTCCAGCTCATTGAGCCAGACACCCAGGGTCGAACTCATGATGCCGCCACCGATGAGCAGCACATCCACTTTCTTGGTCTCGGCGGCGTACGCGGAGCTGAGCCCCATCGTCATCGCCAAGCCCAGCAGGGCCGTGTTCACTTTTTTCAACATACAGTAGTTCCTACGATAGAACGCCATCCGCCCCCCATTCTCGATCATCAGTCGCCCCGGCACCGCCATGGGTTCCCGCACTCAGAAGAACTGAAGGGTGGGCACACAAGGCCGACATGACACTGTCGACCTCAGTTTATATGTCGCTCCTGCGCTGACTTCTTATTCGCTATTGGCTTCAGCTACTTGAGTGACACTATTTTGTTGGGACGCCTTCGGACAGCGTCGATCGACGGTCCGAAACGCCCGCTAAATCCACATTCCCATAGAGAGACTAGTCGGGTGTAACCAAAGGAGTGAGTCAACAACACCCGGTACTACGATCGACCTGCTGCCAACGCCCTCGATCACCGCCTGACAGCGGCAAGGCCACGGGTATCGCATACAGGGATCGCCCCCAACCCTGGCAGCCCTCCTGCTGAAAACGGACATAATGGCCATCATGGGTGGTGGCTAACGCGCCATTGTCTACTGGACGGATAAAGCCGTCAAAAAAACTGTCAGATTTGTCCTGTTTTTATGCAGAAAAGTACCTTGATAATTCAAGAGTTCGCCTGGATGCGAGCAAGGTGAGGCCCGGACAAGACCCGGCGAATACCCGGCACAAAAAAAGCCCTGATTAGTCAGGGCTTTTTTTGTGGGCAGGAACGCGCGATTCAACAGCAACGGGCTGTCACTTTGACAAGCCCTTCACAGAAGGCATGAAGCGGCCTACAGGCAATCATGCACGGCCTTTTTCAGCACCGCGGACTTGGCCCAGGGTGTTCCCTGGTAGAGCGAGACCAGGCTGCCGTTCTTCGATTTCACCACTTCCACGATCTCATCCGATGCCAGGCTGCCAGGAGCGGTGATCCGATAGCCGTTGGAGATATCGGACTGGGTGCTCCTGGGCGTCTCGCGCTGCCAGGCCGGCAGAACACACTGCGCGTAATCTTTCGGCGTTTTGCCAGTCAGCTCACTGACATTCGGCTTGCCCGGTGCCAAAGCCGTGGGTAACGAACACCCGGCCAACAGTCCCATCAGCGACGCGCCTAGCCAAACTCGCATATGTCTTCCTCATCCCTAAAAAATCGAGAAATGTATCACTTGCCCGGGCTTATCGTTAGAAACACTTGCTTCTTTCGCCGAACGGTATTCCCGCCCCGCGATCATCACCCGATACCGGTCAAAAAAACGTTAACCCCATCACGTCCCGGACAGGCAAATGACAGTTTGTCCACAAAGGCCTCGATTGACGGAAAACGCCCGCTGCCTGGCGCAACATGACACCCATTGAGGGCGGTTTCAGCCAGCGGCGTTTGGGATACAAGAGAATGCCGCGAGGCATTTGAGGAACGAACGGCGACTGTCCATGCAGTTCGGATGAGTGGTGCAAGTCAACGCGTCCTTTTGGGAATAATCTTGAATCGCCACCACCTAACACAGCCCAAAGGACGCGGCGATGAACAGCATCAAGACTTTCGAAATTCGCTACTGTTTCGCAGGTTCGCAAAGAACCTTCACTTACCAGGGCGCGCGATTGAGCGACAGCGACACCTGGTATCTGGCCTTTCTGCATTCCGGGTGCCTGATTACCCACGACACCCCCTGCGGCGGGACCTACCGCACCATGCAGATATTCGCCGAGCGCAGCGGCGTCACGCTGGCGAACTGGAGAGAGTTGTCTGAAAACTAGCCCTCCCCGCACAACTCAGACGTCCGACACTGGCGCAAGGAAGCGCTCAACCTGCCCGATGATCCACTTGCACAACGACTAGAAACCGCCGGCAAATGCCCGACGCCCCGCCCTGATTTCAGTCCGCAACTCACCGACGAGATTGGCCGCCGAGCGAACACTGGTGAGATGCTCGGTCGATACCCCGGTAATGAACAGATCGATCCGTCCGCTTTGCGGCTCGAAAACCTTGATTGCCAGGGAGCCGTCGGGATTGACGGTGCAGGTGCAGGAAAGCGGCAGGAAACCGGACTCCAGGATCTGGCGAAGCTCGTCCATCGAGAGCATGAGAAATTCCTCCTTGGCGGCGCCATTTGGAGAGAGTGCCCGTTGAGAGTAGGTCACAAGAACGGGGCTCATACCCAGGCATTCACTGGAAGTGTTATCCAGCACGCATTTTTACCTGGCCAATCCGCTCAGTGGCACGGTGCGAGCACGGCCCTGACCTTCCGTCGCGGCAACTCCACCCGGGAGCATTTTGACGCTGGACCGGCCAGGCGTTATGGTCGCTGGGCTTTCGCACCTCCCAAATCCGAAACGACTTCCTTCAACCCCATCCAGGATCGCCGATGGCCGCCCCCGAACACCCGCATGAAGTGGCCCTGCAAAAGTTTCTCGCAGCGCGCCCGGAGCTTCGTGAAGCACTCGATCACCTCAATCCCTTGGCCGCCCAGGCTAGGGGCGAAACCCAGGAGCAATACCGCGCGGAGCAACTGCACGAAGCCTTCGAGGCCGAGGCGGAACGCCAGGGTCTGTTTGCCTGGGAACTGAGCCTGCAGTTGACCGTGCAGAGCGCGGAAGAATTCGCCGCGCGGCGGCTCGAAGTGCACCGGGAAGTGGCGGAAATGGCCGGCATTCCCTGGAGCGAGTATTGCGAGCTACACGGCCTGCCACGCGGTTGAGCACAGCTCGGGCCTTCGATAAAGGATCATTGTCACCATGAGTCAACGCTGATGCTGCCCTCTTCCACCAGCCTTCGCAGTAACCCGGAGCTGCTGCGGCGCCAGAAATGGCGCGGCCGCATAGGCCTGTGCCTGGTCGCCAGCCTGTCGGTGCTGGCCGGCATGACCGACGCCATCGGCTTCATGGCCACCGGGGACTTCGTCTCCTTCATGAGCGGCAACACCACGCGCCTGGCCGTCGCCATCAGCGATGCCGACCTGGCCCTGACCCTGCATCTGGTGCTGCTGGTCGTCACCTTCATCGCCGGCAACGCCCTGGGCATCGTCGTCAGCCGCTTGGGCGGCCGCCGGGCCTTGCCGCTGCTGTTGTGCATTGCCACGCTGCTGTGCGCGGCAGCCGCCTGGCCGTTTGAACAACAGCTACCGGCGGTGCTGGCCGCGATCATCGCCATGGGCATGCTCAATGCTGCCGTCGAGGAAGTGAACGGGCTGCCCGTGGGCCTGACCTATGTCACCGGCGCCCTGTCGCGCTTTGGCCGCGGCCTGGGCCGCTGGATGCTCGGCGAGCGGCGCAATGGCTGGCGCATCCAGCTGGTGCCCTGGGGCGGCATGTTCGCCGGCGCCGTGCTGGGCGCCGTTCTGGAGCAGCATCTGGGCCTCGCGGCCCTGTTCGTCAGCGGCCTGCTGTCGGCGCTGCTGGGGCTGTTGTCGCTGAAGATCCCCCATCGCTGGCAGCTGGGCTATATGCCGCGCTAAAGCCACTTCGCCGGGCCCGGCATAAAGCTTTATCATGGCCCCAGGTTTGCAGACAGAGTTCTACATGAAGTTCGCCATTGCCCTTTTTTCCGCTGCTCACGCGCCCTCCTCGCGCCGCGCCCTGGCATTCGCCCAGGCAGCGCTGGCTGGCGGCCACGAGATCGTGCGGCTGTTTTTCTATCAGGATGGCGTGCACAGCGCATCGGACAACATCGTCACCCCGCAGGACGAACCGGACCTGCCCGCGCAATGGCGAACCTTCGTCAGCGAGCACCAGCTTGATGGCGTGGTGTGCATTGCCGCCGCCCTGCGCCGCGGGGTGTTGAACCAGGAGGAAGCCGCGCGCTACCAGCGCCCGGCCGTTAACCTGAGCGCGCCCTGGGAGCTTTCCGGGCTCGGCCAGTTGCACGACGCCGTACAGGCGGCCGACCGCCTGATCTGTTTCGGAGGGCCATGAAAGATGGCGCAATCCCTGTTGATCATCAGCCGCCAGGCGCCCTGGTCCGGCCCCGGTGCCCGCGAAGCCCTGGATATCGTGCTGGCGGGCGGCGCCTTCGACTTGCCGATCGGCCTGCTGTTTCTTGACGATGGCGTGTTTCAGCTGACCCCCGGGCAAAAAGCCGCTGCCGTGCAGCAAAAGGACCTCAGCGCCAATCTGCAGGCCCTGCCGCTGTTTGGTGTGGAGCAGCTGTTCGCCTGCGGCGCCAGCGTGGCGGAACGCGGCCTCGACCCGGCCGCGCTGAACCTGGACGAGGTGCAGGTCCTGGCCCCGGCCGAACTCGGCGCACTTATTGACCGTTTTGACCAGGTGATCACCCTCTGATGTCGACCTTGCACGTGCTGTCCCACTCGCCTTTCACCGACTCCCGGCTGACCAGTTGCCTGCGCCTGCTCGGCCCGCAGGATGCCATCCTCCTGTGCGGCGATGCGGTGTACGCCCTGCAGCCTGGCAGCGCGCCGCTGGCGGCCCTGCAGGCACGCGGCGAGACGCTGTCGCTCTACGTTTTGGCGGAAGACCACCAGGCCCGAGGCCTGGAGGTTCCGGCCTGGGCCACGAGTGTCGATTACCCGGCGTTCGTCGCGCTGTCGATCCAGTACGACAAGGTCAACAGCTGGTTATGAACGCACTGACTGTCGGCGAACGCGCCATCGCCCTGGACAAGGACGGCTACCTGGTGGAACTGGGCGACTGGTCCAGCGAAGTGGCCGCTGCCCTGGCCGCGGCGGAACAGATCGAACTGACCCCCGAGCACTGGGAAATCCTCGAGCTGCTGCGCGGCTTCTACCAGGAGTTCCAGCTGTCGCCCGCGACCCGCCCACTGATCAAATACACCGCCTTGAAGCTGGGCCCGGACAAGGGCAACAGCCTGCACCTGAACCGACTGTTCAAAGGCACTCCCGCCAAACTTGCCGCCAAGCTGGCGGGCCTGCCCAAGCCGACCAATTGCTTATGACCGATTACACCCCGCTGACCATCGAGACGCCCGCCGAGCATCCTTTCGCGCAGTTCGTACGCATTCTCGGCAAAGGCAAACGCGGCGCCCGCAGCCTCACCCGTGAAGAAGCCCGGGAAGCCATGGGCATGCTGCTCGACGACAAGGTCGAGGACACCCAGCTCGGCGCCTTCCTGATGCTGTTGCGGCACAAGGAAGAAAGCCCCGAGGAGTTGGCGGGCTTTACCGAAGCCCTGCGCCAGCGCCTGCAGGCGCCACCGATCAAGGTCGATCTGGACTGGCCCAGCTATGCCGGCAAAAAGCGCCACCTGCCCTGGTTCCTGCTGGCCGCCAAGTGCCTGGCGCAAAACGGCGTGCGTATCCTGCTGCACGGCGGCGGCGCCCATACCGCCGGCCGGCTGTACACCGAGCAATTGCTGGAGCAGCTGCACATCCCGCTGTGCCGCGACTGGCAGGCGGTCGACGCCGCGCTGGACCAGGGCAACCTGGCCTTCATCCCCCTGGGCGACTGGGCGCCACAGCTGCAACGCATGATCGACCTGCGCAATACCCTGGGCCTGCGCTCGCCGATCCACTCCCTGGCGCGCATCCTCAACCCGTTGGGCGCGCGCTGCGGCCTGCAAAGCATCTTCCACCCCGGCTATCAGGGCGTGCATCGCGATGCCAGCGGCCTGTTGGGGGACAACGTCATTGTGATCAAGGGCGACGGCGGCGAAATCGAGATCAACCCGGACAGCGCCAGCCACTTGTACGGCACCACTGGCGGTATCAGTTGGGATGAGGAATGGCCGGCGCTATCCGAGCAGCGCCATGTCAAACCGGCCAGCCTCGACCCCGAGCACCTGAAAGCCGTCTGGCGCGGCGATGTGCAGGACAGCTACCCGCAGCTGGCGCTGATCGCCACCATGGCCCTGGCCCTGCGCGGGCTCGGCATGCCCCGGGAACAGGCTTTCGAGCAAGCTCAGCACTACTGGGACGCGCGCGAAAGATCGATTTAACCGATCATAACTGCCGGACTTTTGCGTAATTCGTTCGAACCCCTCGGATTAGACTGCACTCCAATGCACACTGACCGAGGAGTTTTTTATGGGCCTGCTGATTGAAGGACGCTGGCACGACCAGTGGTACGAAAGCAGCAAAGACGGCGCCTTCCAGCGCGAACAGGCGCAACGCCGCAACTGGGTGACCGCTGACGGCAAACCAGGCCCTAGCGGCGAAGGCGGTTTTCGCGCGGAAGCCGGCCGTTATCATCTGTACGTATCCCTGGCCTGCCCCTGGGCTCACCGCACGCTGATCCTGCGCAAGCTCAAGGGTTTGGAAAGCCTGGTCGATGTGTCGGTGGTCAGCTGGCTGATGCTGGAACAGGGCTGGACTTTCGACCGGGCCCTGGGCTCCAGCGGCGACCAGCTGGATCATCTGGATTTCCTCCACCAACGCTACACCGCCGACACCCGCGACTACACCGGCCGCGTCACCGTGCCCGTGCTCTGGGACAAGCAGCAGAAACGCATCGTCAGCAACGAGTCGGCGGAAATCATCCGCATGTTCAACAGCGCCTTCGATGGCCTGAGCGGTAACGGCCTGGACTTCTATCCGGAGCCGCTACGCGGTGAAATCGACGAACTGAACGCACGTATCTACCCCGCGGTGAACAATGGTGTGTATCGCGCCGGCTTCGCCACTTCGCAGCAAGCCTACGAAGCGGCCTTCGACGATCTGTTCGCCGAACTCGACTGGCTGGAACGGTGCCTGGGCGGCCAACGCTACCTGGCCGGCGAATACCTGACGGAAGCGGACATCCGCCTGTTCACCACGCTGATCCGCTTCGACGCGGTGTATTACGGTCACTTCAAGTGCAACCTGCGGCGGATCGCCGACTATCCGAACCTGTCGAACTGGCTGCGCGAGCTGTACCAATGGCCGGGGATCGGCGAAACCGTGGACTTTGCCCATATCAAGGGACACTACTACGCCAGTCATCGCACCATCAACCCGACCGGCATCGTGCCGAAAGGGCCGGCGCAGGACTTCGATGCGGCGCATGATCGCGAGCGTTTGAGCGGGCGTGGAGTTTGGCGCAAAGGTTGAGATCGCTATCGCGAGCAAGCTCGCTCCTACAGGGATCGCGGATACCTGTAGGAGCGAGCTTGCCCGCGATGCTTTCAGACCTGCGACTGCGCGCCTTCGAACCAGGCGAGCTTCTCGCGAAGCTGCACCACTTCGCCGACGATCACCAGGGTCGGCGCATGCACTTCATGCTCCGCCACCAGCTTCGGAAGATCCGCCAGAGTGCCGGTGAACACTCGCTGGTTGGCGGTCGTGCCCTGCTGGATCAAGGCGGCCGGCGTATCCGCCGAACGGCCATGCTGGATCAGTTGCTCGCAGATCACCGGCAAGCCCACCAGGCCCATATAGAACACCAGGGTCTGTGCAGGCGCGACCAGGTCGGCCCAGGGCAGATCGGTGGTGCCATCCTTCAGATGCCCGGTGACGAAACGCACGGACTGCGCATAGTCACGGTGGGTCAAAGGAATGCCGGCATAGGCCGCGCAACCGCTGGCCGCGGTAATCCCCGGCACCACCTGGAACGGAATGCCATGGGCCGCCAGCTCTTCGATCTCTTCGCCGCCACGGCCGAAGATGAACGGATCGCCACCCTTCAGACGCAGCACGCGCTTGCCCTGTTTGGCCAGGTCCACCAATTGCTGGTTGATCTGTTCCTGGGGCAAGGCGTGATCAGCGCGGCGCTTGCCGACATACACCCGCTCGGCATCGCGCCGGCACAGCTCGAGAATCGCCGGAGCTACGAGGCGGTCGTAGAGCACCACATCGGCTTGCTGCATCAGGCGCAAGGCGCGGAAGGTCAGCAGATCCGGATCGCCCGGCCCTGCCCCCACCAGATACACCTCGCCCGGCGCATGGGGCGCTTCGCCGGCGATCTTGGCCTGTAGCAAGCGCTCGGCCTCATCGCCCTGCCCGGCCAGCTGCCGGTCGGCGATCGGTCCCTGGAACACGTCTTCCCAAAAGGCACGACGCTGCTGCACGTCCGGAAACAGGCCTTTGACCTGATTACGAAAACGCGCGGCCAGGCCGGCCAGCTGACCATAGGTCGAGGGAATCCAGGTTTCCAGCTTGGCCCGGATCAGGCGCGCCAGCACCGGCGCATCGCCGCCGCTGGAGACCGCGATCACCAACGGCGAACGGTCGACGATCGCCGGGAAGATCACACTGCACAGGGCCGGCGCGTCCACCACATTGACCGGCACACAGCGCCGATGAGCGTCGGCGGAGACCTGGGCATTGAGCGGTTCGTCGTCGGTGGCGGCGATGATCAGCACGCAGCCGTCCAGGTCCGCCTCGACATAACCGCGCGACAGGCATTCGCCGCCGCTGGCCGTGACCAGCTCGCGCAACTGGGGTTCCACTTCAGGTGCAACTACCCGCAGCAGCGCACCGGCGTCGGCCAGCAGACGGGATTTGCGCAAGGCAATCTCCCCGCCGCCGACCACCAACACACGACTGCCGCGCAGGTTATGAAACAGCGGCAGAAATTCCATTTAGCCGATGACCTCGAGGCCGCCCATGTAAGGCTTGAGCACCTCAGGCACACGGATCGAACCGTCGGCCTGCTGGTAGTTCTCCAGCACCGCCACCAGGGTACGACCGACCGCCAGGCCGGAACCGTTCAGGGTATGCACCAGTTCCGGCTTGCCAGTTTCCGGATTGCGGAAGCGCGCCTGCATGCGACGGGCCTGGAAGTCGCCGCAGTTGGAGCACGACGAAATCTCGCGGTACTTGTCCTGGCTCGGGATCCACACTTCCAGGTCATAGGTCTTGACCGCGCTGAAGCCCATGTCGCCGGTGCACAGCGCCAGGGTGCGGTAAGGCAGCTCCAGCAGTTGCAGGACTTTCTCGGCGTTGGCGGTCAGGCCTTCCAGGGCTTCCATGGAAGTCGATGGCTCGACGATCTGGACCATCTCGACCTTGTCGAACTGGTGCTGACGGATCATGCCGCGGGTGTCGCGGCCCGACGAACCGGCTTCGCTGCGGAAGCACGGGGTATGGGCGACGAACTTGATCGGCAACTGCTTCGGATCGAGGATCTCGCCGGCCACGATATTGGTCAGCGACACTTCGGCGGTCGGGATCAGGTACAGATCGGCTTCGTTTTCACGGCTGATCTTGAACAGGTCTTCTTCGAACTTCGGCAACTGGCCGGTACCCACCAACGCCGGTGCCTGCACCAGGTAAGGGGTGTAGGCCTCTTCGTAGCCGTGCTCGCTGGTGTGCAGGTTGATCATGAACTGCGCCAGTGCGCGGTGCAGACGGGCGATCGGTCCGCGCAACAGGGCAAAACGCGCGCCCGACAGCTTGGCCGCGGTCTCGAAGTCCAGCCAGCCGTGTTTTTCGCCCAGGGCGACGTGGTCCAGGATCGGGAAGTCGAACGCCGTCGGCGTGCCCCAGCGGCGCACTTCGACGTTGCCCTCTTCGTCGTCGCCAACCGGCACCGATTCGTGGGGCAGGTTCGGGATGCCCTGCAGGATCGCATCCAGCTCGGTTTGAATGGCGTCCAGCTCAACCTTGCCGACCGCCAACTCGCCCGCCATGCGCTCGACGTCGGCCATCAGCGGCGCGATGTCTTCGCCGCGCTGCTTGGCCTGACCGATGGACTTGGAGCGCGCGTTACGTTCGGCCTGCAGTTGTTCGGTGCGGGTCTGGACGGTCTTGCGCTGTTCTTCCAGCGCTTCGATGCGTGCTACATCCAGGGCAAAGCCACGGGATGCCAGGCGGTCCGCTACGTCCTGAAGGTTGCTACGTAACAGTTTGGAATCGAGCATGTCGGTCTCTCGTTTATCAAAGTTTGGTCAGGGACAGGCCGGCCCAGGTCGCGAGCAGCCCGCCGAATACGCTGATGGCCGCATAGCCCAGGGCCAGCGGTATCTGTCCGCTTTCCAGCAGACGCACCGTATCCAGTGAAAAGGATGAAAAAGTCGTCAGGCCGCCAAGGAAGCCCACCATCAACCCGGCGCGCACCTCGATGGGCACCTCCGGGCGTATCAGAAACAGGCCGTACAGCACGCCGATCAGCAGGCAGCCCACGATATTAACGGCCAGCGTCGCGGTATAGAAGTGCCGCGGCCAATTGGCGCTGATCCAGTTACCGGTGGCAAAGCGCAACAGGGTTCCGGCAATACCACCCACCGAGACGGCAAGGATCAACGGGATCACGGTTTTCTCCGCTGCTTGGGGCTGGCCCGGTCAAGCTCCACCAGGTGCTTGAGCTTCTCGCCGATCTTCAGTTCCAGGCCACGGGGCACGGGTTGATAGAAGGGTTGCGGCTCCAGCGCCTCGGGAAAGTAGTCTTCGCCGGCCGCGTAGGCATCCGGCTCATCATGGGCATAACGATATTCGTCACCGTAACCCAGTTGCTTCATCAGTTTGGTCGGCGCATTGCGCAGGTGCAGCGGCACTTCCAGCGACCCATGCTCGGCAGCGCTGCGCATGGCGGCCTTGAAGCCCATGTACACGGCGTTGCTTTTCGGCGCGCAGGCCAGGTAGGTGATGGCCTGGGCCACCGCCAGCTCGCCTTCGGGGCTGCCAAGGCGCTCCTGCACGTCCCAGGCCGCCAGGCACAGGCTCAATGCCCGTGGATCGGCGTTGCCGATGTCTTCGCTGGCCATACGCACCACACGCCGTGCCAGGTACAGCGGGTCGCAACCACCGTCGAGCATCCGCGCGAACCAGTACAGGGCGCCGTCCGGGTTGGAACCACGGACCGACTTGTGCAGCGCCGATATCTGGTCATAGAAGGCTTCGCCGCCCTTGTCGAAACGCCGGCGGGTATCGCCCAGCAGGCTTTGCAGCAGCTCGACGCCGATTTGCGTGCCGTCTTCGGCGAGATCGGAAGCATTCTCCAGCAGGTTGAGCAGGCGCCGGCCATCGCCGTCCGCCGCCGCCAGGAGCATCTGAAAGCCTTCGTCGCTGAGGCTCAGCTGGCGCTTGCCCAGCCCGCGTTCTTCAGCCAAGGCCCGCTGCACCAGCTTGTGCAGCGCCGCCTCGTCGAGGCTCTTGAGCACATACACCCGGGCCCGGGACAACAGCGCGTTGTTCAGCTCGAAGGACGGGTTCTCGGTGGTCGCACCGATGAAAATCAGGGTGCCATCTTCGACATAGGGCAGGAAGGCATCCTGCTGCGACTTGTTGAAACGGTGCACTTCGTCGACGAACAGGATGGTCCGACGCCCGTACTGGGCCGCCTGCTGCTTGGCGATTTCCACCGCCTGGCGGATCTCCTTGACCCCGGCCAGCACCGCCGAGACCGTTTCGAAGTGCGCATCCGAGACTTTCGCCAGGAGCCGCGCCAGGGTGGTCTTGCCCACGCCCGGCGGCCCCCAGAAGATCATCGAGTGCAAGGCCCCCTGTTCCAGCGCTTCGCGCAGAGGCTTGCCGCGGGCGAGCACATGTTCCTGACCGACGTACTCGTCCAGGTTGGCCGGGCGCAGGCGCGCGGCCAGGGGTTGGGCGATCGGGTCACTGCGAAACAGATCCATGGCGGACGATTGAAACCTCTTGGCGTCGACTTATTCTTGGATCACGTCGGCACCCTTGGGGATGTCGAACTTGAACTTGGAAGCAGCGATCGGTTCGTTGGCCTTGACCCCGGTGAACAGGATATTGGTGCGCTGGCCAACGCTGTCGATCAGTTGCATGTCATTCACCAGGCCGTTGCGGAACGACAGGCGCAGGCTGTCGAACAGGGTGTCCTTGGTTTTCGGCTTGAGGATGAAGTCCACCACGCCACCGGCTTCCTTGGCGCTGATGTCGAAGCTTTCGCTGATTTTCGACACATCGCCCGACAACAACAAGGCTGGGGTCTGGGTCAGGCGCTGGTCCAGGGTCTTGATGGTGACCTGCTCCAGGTCCGGGTCCCACAGGGAAACCTTCTTGCCGTCGGAGACCATCAGTTGCTCCTGCGGCGCATCGGTGTGCCAGTAGAACAGGCCCGGGCGCTTCAGCGCCATGTCGCCAGCGGTTTCCTGCAGCTGGGTGCCGCTGCCGTCGAGGGTCAGTTGCGAGAAACGCGCAGTCAGGGTCTGGGACTTTTCGAGCAACTGGGTCAGGCGCGCCACGTCTTTCTGATCGGCATGGGCCGACAGCGTCGTTAAAGCCAGTACCGGTACCAGCAACATGCGGATAAGACGCATGGGAGTCCTCATTAGATTCGTGGAAAAAACCGGCGGCGCTGGGGCGCGCCGCCTGTGTCGGGTCATTAGTCGCGCATCGGACCCGGCGCTATCACTTCGCGCGAGCCGTTGGTGTTCATGGCGGTCACCACACCGGCCATTTCCATGGCTTCGATCATGCGGGCCGCGCGGTTGTAGCCGATCTTGAGCTTGCGCTGAACCGCGGAGATCGATGCCCGGCGGCTCTCGAGGACGAACTGCACCGCCTCGTCGTACAGCGCGTCGGTCTCGGCGTCGTCACCGTCACCACCACCGCTGCCGCCGTCGAAGCCGCTACCGGCTTCTTCGACACCGTTGAGGATGTCGTCGTTGTACTCCGGTGCGCCACGCAGTTTCCAGGCCTCCACCACACGGTGCACCTCATCGTCGGAGACGAAGGCGCCATGGACGCGGATCGGCAGGCTGGTGCCCGGCGGCATGTAGAGCATGTCACCGTGCCCCAGCAGCTGTTCGGCGCCGCCCTGGTCGATGATGGTCCGCGAGTCGATCTTGCTCGATACCTGGAACGCCATGCGGGTCGGGATGTTGGCCTTGATCAGGCCGGTGATCACGTCCACCGACGGACGCTGGGTCGCCAGGATCAGGTGGATCCCCGCGGCACGGGCTTTCTGGGCGATCCGCGCGATCAGTTCTTCGACCTTCTTGCCGACGATCATCATCATGTCGGCGAATTCGTCGACCACCACGACGATGGTCGGCAGCTTGGTCAGCAGCGGCGCTTCGTCGTGAATACTTTCGCGGTTGTACAGTGGGTCGGTCAGCGGCGTACCGGCTTCGATCGCTTCTTTAACCTTGGCGTTGAAGCCCGACAGGTTACGCACGCCCATCTTCGCCATCAGCTTGTAGCGCCGCTCCATCTCGGCCACGCTCCAGCGCAGGGCGTTGGCGGCGTCCTTCATGTCGGTCACCACCGGGCACAGCAGGTGCGGGATGCCTTCGTAGATCGACAGCTCGAGCATTTTCGGGTCGATCATGATCAGCTTGGCGTCTTCCGGGCCGGACTTGAACAGGATCGACAGGATCATCGCGTTCACACCCACCGACTTACCGGAACCGGTGGTACCGGCCACCAGCAGGTGAGGCATCTTGGCCAGGTCGGTGATGATCGGCTTGCCGCCGATATCGTGGCCCAGGGCTAGGGTGACCGGGGATTTGAAGTTGTCGTATTCCGGGGTCGACAGCACTTCGGAGAAGCGCACGATCTGCCGGTCTTCGTTGGGAATCTCGATACCCACGGTGGTCTTGCCGGGAATCACTTCCACTACCCGCACGCTGGTCACCGCCAGCGAACGCGCCAGGTCCTTGGCCAGGTTGGCGATACGGCTGACTTTCACACCGGCGGCCGGCTGGATTTCGTAACGGGTAATCACCGGGCCCGGGTGGATCGAGTCCACCGACACCTCGACCCCGAACTCCTTGAGCTTGATTTCCAGCAGATGGCCGACAGCGGCCAGCGACTCGGGGGAGTAGTTGAGTTGTTTCTTTTCCGCCGGATCGAGAATAGAGATAGGCGGCAAGGTGCCTTCGACCGCGCTGTCGATGAACAGCGGGACCTGTTTCTCTTTCTGCACGCGCTTGCTGGGTTCGGGCGCTTTGACCGGGGCCGGGGCAATCACCGGCGGGACCTGTTTCTCACGGTCGGACATGTGCTTGCTCAGGGCCTGCTCGCGCTCGATCAGGCGCTCCTTGACCTTGGCCTGCTCACGCTTGTCGGTCACGGTCGGAGCGACCACTTCGTCGACCCGGGCATCCACTTCACGCAATTGGGCGACCAGTTGCTTGCGCTCGGTACGGGCCGCCCACCAGCGGTTGGCGGCGCCCTGGAACAGTTCGAACAGGTCGAGGGTGATCTTGCCGGTCACATCCATGACCTTGAACCAGGAAAGATCGGTAAAAACGGTCAGGCCGAACAGGAACAGCGCGATAAACATCAGGGTACTGCCCTGGATATTCAGCGCGTTCTTGGCCAGGTCGCCCAGGCTTTCACCCAGCGCCCCACCTGCGCCAGCCGGCAGGCCGGTCGCCGCGTGGAAATGGATATGCGCCAACGCGGCACCGGACAGCACCAGGAATACCAGGCCGATCAAACGCCAGGAGAACAGCCAGCCGCTCCACTGCCACGGCTCATGGCGCTGACGGAAGATCTGATAAGTCTTGATCGCCAATAACAACGGGAAGATATAGGCGAAGTAACCCAACACCATAAACAGGATATCGGCGCTGTAAGAGCCCGCAGGACCACCGAAGTTCTGTACATCTTCAATCTTGCTGTTATGACTCCAGCCCGGATCGTCCTTGCCATATGTCAGCAATGCCATCATCAGGAACAGGCACAAGGCCCCAATGGCGATCAACGCACCTTCCTTGAGCCGGTAGTGCAATTGCTGGCGCCAGAGTGGGACTACTGTTTTAGGTGCTGCGGTGGATTTCTTCAAAACGCGTCTTTTCCTGCGCCATGGGCGCGTCCAACTGTTGATCGACTAAAAAATACTGCCCAATCCAGGCAGGTAAAAAGTTGACGAGCGTAACTGGGGCTACTTTTAACATTCTGCCCACGCATTGCGAAACTGTAAGAGCTGCCGCGTGCAATGCCGATGTATTCCATATAGGGATACAAACCCGCATTGTACGGGTTTGTAAGCGCCGTGCCACGCTGCTCAATACTGGGTGTAGCATAATCAGGAACACTTTACGCAGTATTCAATTTGAGCATGCATTCTCTTTTGTGACAAAGGCTTATGAGGTGTTTTTATGACCGAAGCGAAGCATTCACGCCTGATCATTCTGGGCTCCGGCCCTGCCGGTTACAGCGCTGCCGTTTATGCCGCCCGCGCCAACCTCAAACCGACCGTCATCACCGGCCTGCAAGCGGGCGGTCAACTGACCACCACCGTCGAGGTCGACAATTGGCCTGGCGATGTCGAAGGCCTGACCGGCCCGGTGCTGATGGAGCGCATGCAAAAACACGCTGAACGCTTCGACACCGAGATCGTCTACGACCACATCCATACCGCGGAGTTGCAGCAGCAACCCTTTATCCTCAAGGGCGACAGCGGCACCTACAGCTGCGACGCACTGATCATCGCCACGGGTGCATCGGCTCAGTACCTGGGCCTGCCCTCCGAAGAAGCCTTCGCCGGCAAGGGTGTATCCGCCTGCGCTACCTGTGACGGCTTTTTCTATCGCAATCAAGTAGTTGCCGTAATCGGTGGCGGCAACACCGCCGTGGAGGAAGCCCTGTACCTCTCCAACATCGCCAAAGAGGTTCACCTGGTGCACCGGCGCGACAAGCTGCGCGCGGAGAAAATCCTCCAGGACAAGCTGTTCGACAAAGCCGCCAAGGGCAATATCCGCCTGCACTGGAACCAGAATCTCGATGAGGTACTGGGCGATGCCAGCGGCGTCACTGGCGCCCGACTGCGCGACAGCCTGACCGGAGAGACCCAGGAACTGGCGCTGACCGGCGTATTCATCGCCATCGGTCACAAGCCCAATACGGATCTGTTCAAGGGCCAGCTGGAAATGCGCGATGGCTATCTGCTGGTCAAGGGTGGCAGCGAAGGCGACGCCACGGCCACCGGCATCCCGGGCGTGTTCGCCGCGGGCGATGTGGCCGACCATGTGTACCGCCAGGCCGTCACTTCCGCGGGCGCGGGCTGCATGGCGGCCCTGGATGCAGAGAAATTCCTCGACGACAACTGACCTCCCGACCTACGCTTGCGGCGGGCCTTGCAGGCCCGCCACCGCCCTCCCCTTCCGCAAGTCTGAATGCCATGCTGACCTGGTTACAACGCAACACCTTCGACTTTCCCCCGCTGGAAAAGGCCCTGCGCACCCCCAACGGCCTGTTGGCCGCCGGCGGCGACCTGTCGGCCGACCGGTTGATCCAGGCCTATCGCCACGGCTGCTTTCCCTGGTTTTCCGAAGGCCAGCCCATCCTCTGGTGGTCGCCCGACCCGCGCACGGTGCTATTTCCAGACGAACTGCATGTATCCCGCAGCCTGGGCAAACTGCTGCGCCAGCAACGCTACCAGGTCACCTTCGATCAGGATTTTGCCGCGGTCATCAGCGCCTGCGCGGCGCCACGCCCTTATGCCGACGGCACCTGGATCACTGAATCGATGCAGGATGCCTACCTTGAACTGCACAAGCGCGGTTATGCCCATTCGGTCGAAGTCTGGGATCAGGGTTTGCTGGTGGGCGGGCTGTATGGGCTAGCAATGGGCCAGCTGTTTTTTGGCGAATCGATGTTCAGTCGGGCCGACAATGCGTCGAAATTCGGCTTCGTCACGCTGGTCCAACATTTACGGGTATGGGGCTTCGCCCTGATCGACTGCCAGATGCCCACCGACCACTTGCACAGCCTGGGCGCCCGCGCCATCCCTCGCCAGGAGTTCGCCGGTTATCTGCAGCGCCATCTGGACCAGCCCAGCCGCGCCATATGGGTTTCCTAGGCGGGTTTTGCCGGCGTGGCTTACACTTAATTCAAAGCTAATCCCGAGGGTTGATTCATGACCGAGTTGGCGCGTTTGAAGTTTTATGCCACTCAGCCCCACTCTTGCAGCTACCTGCCCGAAGAACAGGCGACCACGCTGTTCCTCGATCCTAGCCAGCCCATGGATGTGCATGTCTACGCAGATCTGTCGGAAATGGGCTTTCGCCGCAGTGGCGACCACCTGTACCGGCCGCATTGCCAAAACTGCAATGCCTGTGTTCCGGCACGCATTCCTGCCGCGCAGTTTGTGCCCAATCGTCAGCAAAAACGCATCCTCAAACGCAATGCCGACTTGAAGGTCCAGCCTGTCAAACCGGGGTTCAGCGAAGAGTATTTCGACCTTTACCAGCGTTATATCGAGCAACGCCACGCCGATGGCGACATGTACCCACCCAGCCGCGATCAGTTCTCGACCTTTCTGGTTCGCGATCTGCCCTTCTCCAGGTTCTACGAGTTCCGCCTCGATGGGCGCCTGCTCGCCGTGGCCGTCACCGATCTGCTGCCCAATGGTCTTTCCGCGGTCTACACCTTCTACGAACCCGATGAAGAGCGCCGCAGCCTCGGCCGCTACGCCATTCTGTGGCAGATCGGCGAAGCCTTGCGCCTGGGTCTGGACGCGGTCTACCTCGGATACTGGATCAAGAACTGCAAAAAGATGAACTACAAGACCCAATATCGGCCCATTGAGCTGCTGATTAACCAGAGATGGGTCATCCTGAACTAGAAGCCCTTGGCTTGAACCCCACTTTTCGGGCACAATGCACGCCGCTTTTGCCTGGCGCAGTTGCACCGGGCCATTCATTGGACACCGAGGGCTTTACTGCATGTCGAAAGAAGACAGCTTCGAAATGGAAGGCACTGTCGTCGACACCCTGCCCAACACCATGTTTCGTGTGGAGTTGGAAAATGGGCACGTCGTAACCGCGCATATCTCCGGCAAGATGCGCAAGAACTACATTCGTATTCTTACCGGTGACAAAGTGCGCGTCGAACTGACGCCCTATGACTTGAGCAAAGGGCGCATCACTTACCGCGCTCGCTAAGCAAGTCAATACAAGACGCCCGGCCCATGCCGGGCGTTTTTGTTTGCCTGCGATTTACTCTGCCTGCCTACAGAACAGATATAAAAAAGGCGCCTTGCGGCGCCTTTTTTATTGCGGCCGGTCAGGCCATTTCTGCGGTGGTCTCGAACTCGAAGGTCAGCTCGCCATCCTTGATGTCGATGTGCACCACACCGCCATGTTCGGCCAGTTCGCCAAAGAGTATCTCCTCCGCCAGCGGACGCTTGATCTTGTCCTGGATCAGGCGCGCCATAGGACGAGCGCCCATGGTCACATCGTAACCACCAGCCGCCAGCCAGCTGCGGGCCGCATCGGTGACTTCCAGCTGAACGCGCTTGTCCTCCAGCTGCGCCTGCAGTTCGGTAAGGAACTTGTCCACCACGCTCTTGATAACCTCATGACTGAGGCGACCAAACTGGATAATGGTGTCCAGACGGTTACGGAATTCCGGCGTGAAGCTCTTCTTGATCACTTCCATGGCATCGGAAGAGTGATCCTGATGAGTGAACCCGATGGAAGCCCGCGCCGCGGTCTCGGCACCTGCGTTGGTGGTCATGATCACGATCACGTTGCGGAAATCCGCCTTGCGCCCGTTGTTATCGGTCAAGGTACCGTGGTCCATCACCTGCAGCAGCAGGTTGAAGACTTCCGGGTGGGCCTTTTCGATTTCATCGAGCAGCAATACGCAGTGAGGCTGCTTGGTAATCGCTTCGGTCAGCAAACCGCCCTGGTCGAAACCGACATAACCCGGAGGCGCACCGATCAGGCGCGACACGGTGTGACGCTCCATGTACTCGGACATGTCAAAACGCACCAGTTCGATACCCAGCGCCTTGGCCAACTGCCGTGCAGCCTCGGTCTTACCGACACCGGTAGGCCCGGCAAACAGGAACGAACCGACGGGTTTGTCCGGCGACTTCAGGCCAGCACGGGACAGCTTGATCGCGGTCGACAGCGAGTCGATCGCTGCATCCTGGCCGAACACCGTCAACTTCAGGTCGCGCTCGAGGTTACGCAGCAGCTCCTTGTCGGAACTGGTGACGTGTTTCGGCGGAATCCGCGCGATTTTCGCCACGATGTCCTCGACCTGAGCGACCTCTATGCGTTTTACGCGCTTGTCGACAGGCTGCAGACGCTGATAGGCGCCCGCCTCGTCGATCACGTCGATCGCCTTGTCGGGCATATGCCGGTCATTGATATAACGCGACGCCAGTTCGGCGGCGGCGCGCAATGCCTCATCGCTGTACTCAATGCTGTGGTGCAGCTCGAAACGCCCCTTGAGGCCGCGCAGAATGCCGATGGTGTCCTCTACCGAAGGCTCGGACACATCGACCTTCTGGAAACGGCGAGCCAAGGCCCGGTCCTTCTCGAAAATTCCACGGAATTCCTGGAAGGTGGTCGAACCGATGCAACGGATGTCGCCCGAGGAAAGCAGCGGCTTGAGCAGGTTCGAGGCATCCATCACCCCACCGGACGCCGCACCGGCGCCAATGATGGTGTGAATTTCGTCGATAAACAGGATCGCCTGCGGACGTTTCTTCAACTCGCCCAGCAACGCCTTGAAGCGCTTCTCGAAATCACCGCGGTATTTGGTTCCCGCCAGCAACGCGCCGAGATCCAGGGAGTACACCACGCTGCTGGCCAGCAGGTCAGGCACCTGACTGTCGACGATGCGCTTGGCCAGACCTTCGGCGATGGCCGTTTTACCGACCCCGGCCTCGCCCACCAGCAGCGGGTTGTTCTTGCGCCGGCGCGCAAGAATCTGCGCCACACGCTCGACTTCCTGCTCACGACCGACCAACGGGTCGATACGCCCCTGGCGCGCCAGCTCATTAAGATTGCTGGCATAAGCATCCAGCGGATTACCTGAAGAGGAAGACTCACCGCCTTCATCGTCCTGCATATCCTGCTCACCTTCGGAATGATCGCCATGCCCCGGCACTTTGGAGATGCCATGGGCGATGTAGTTGACGACATCGATGCGGGCAACGCTCTGCTGTTTCAGCAGGAACACCGCCTGACTCTCTTGCTCACTGAAGATCGCAACCAGCACATTGGCGCCGGTCACTTCGCGCTTGCCCGAGCTCTGCACATGAAAGACAGCACGTTGCAGCACACGCTGGAAGCCCAGGGTTGGCTGGGTTTCGCGATCCTCGTCGTGCACAGGAATCAGCGGCGTGGTGGAGTCGATGAACTCCTGCAGGTCGTGCTTGAGTTTGTCGAGGTTTGCTCCGCAGGCACGCAAAACGGTGGCGGCGGCCTCATTATCCAAAAGAGCCAACAAGAGGTGCTCGACGGTCATGAACTCATGACGCTTCGAACGAGCCTCTTTGAAGGCGAGATTGAGGGTGACTTCGAGCTCGCGGTTTAACATAGCTTCACCTCATACCCAAGTGGTCGGCGTTAACCGTCCTTCTCGATTTCACAGAGTAGCGGATGCTGGCTTTCCCTGGCGTACTGGTTGACCTGCATGGCCTTGGTCTCGGCGATGTCGCGGGTAAACAATCCACATACTGCCCGTCCTTCTGTGTGAACGGCCAGCATTACCTTGGTCGCCAGCTCGCGATTCAGGTTAAAAAACACCTCGAGCACTTCGACGACGAAATCCATCGGTGTGTAGTCATCATTGAACAAAACCACCTTGTACATCGGCGGAGCCTGCAACGTCGGCTTAGCTTCCTGTACAGCCAAGCCAGCGGAATCGTCGTCTTGGAAATCCGGGCGATCCTGATTGAATGTTAGTCGAATCTGGCTGATTGCATGCATGGAAAGAAAGGTTCGTTAGTTGAGCAAATACAGTGGTGGGGGCACTCCAGGGGGATTTCAACTCCGACCGCCGGGTCACCTTGACTATCGGCAAAACGGTGTTACAACCAATAGAGCCCACATTGGGTAATAAAGGTCCGTACCGTCAATCCTATATTTTCGGATTCCGGTACGGATGAACTGGATGATACTCCAGTGATGGAGTCTGTTGCAGAGGGATATGAGCATGGCAAGCGGCAAGGTCAAGTGGTTCAACAACGCCAAGGGTTATGGCTTCATTAATGAGGAGGGTAAAAGCGACGACCTTTTCGCCCACTACTCGGCCATCGAGATGGAAGGCTACAAAACCTTGAAAGCCGGCCAGGCCGTGAGCTTCGAGATCACTCAAGGACCCAAGGGCCTGCACGCCGTGAAAATCCAATCCATCAAGACCCAGAACACCCCCGTCGCAGCCCCCTCCTACCAGGAAACGGCCCTGAGCTGAAAATCTTCAGCATCCAGTCATAAAAACAGTCATAAAAAAACGGCCGGCTCAATCGATTGAGCCGGCCGTTTCATTTGGAGCGCGTCAATTTACATGTGAGAGATCAGCGCATCGCCGAACGCCGAAGACGACAACAGCGTGGCGCCTTCCATCAGGCGCTCGAAGTCGTAGGTCACGGTCTTGGCACCAATGGCGCCGTTGGTGCCCTTGATGATCAGGTCGGCCGCTTCGGTCCAGCCCATGTGACGCAGCATCATTTCCGCGGACAGGATCAGCGAACCCGGGTTCACCTGATCCTTGCCCGCGTACTTCGGCGCCGTACCGTGGGTCGCCTCGAACATGGCCACGGTGTCGGACAGGTTGGCGCCCGGAGCGATGCCGATCCCGCCCACTTCAGCCGCCAGTGCGTCGGACAGGTAGTCACCGTTCAGGTTGAGGGTCGCGATCACGTCATATTCGGCCGGACGCAGCAGGATCTGCTGGAGCATCGCATCGGCGATGGCGTCCTTGACGATCACGTTCTTGCCGGTTTTCGGGTTCTTGAACTGCATCCACGGGCCGCCATCGAGCAGCGTCGCGCCGAACTCCTCCGCAGCCACTTCATAGGCCCACTCTTTGAAGGCACCTTCGGTGAACTTCATGATGTTGCCTTTATGCACGATGGTCAGCGAATCACGATCGTTGTCGACCACATATTGCAGCGCTTTGCGCGCCAGACGCTTGGTGCCCTGCAGGGAAACCGGCTTGACGCCAATACCGCAGTTTTCGTCGAAACGGATCTTGGTGACGCCCATTTCTTCTTTGAGGAACTTGATGACCTTGGTGGCTTCGGCGGAGCCGGCCTTCCATTCGATACCGGCGTAAATGTCTTCCGAGTTCTCACGGAAAATGGTCATGTCGACATCGCCAGGCTTCTTCACCGGGCTCGGCACGCCTTCGAACCAGCGCACCGGACGCAGGCACACATACAGGTCAAGCTGCTGACGCAGGGCCACGTTCAGGGAACGGATACCGCCACCTACCGGAGTGGTCAGCGGGCCCTTGATGGAAACCACGTAATCCTTGACTGCGTCCAGGGTTTCCTGAGGGAGCCAGGTGTCCTGGTCGTACACTTGAGTTGCTTTCTCCCCGGCATAGACTTCCATCCAGGAGATTTTGCGCTCGCCGCCGTAGGCCTTCTTAACAGCAGCATCGACAACCTTGATCATGACCGGGCTGATATCAACGCCAATACCATCGCCTTCGATGAAAGGGATAATCGGGTTGTTAGGAACATTGAGAGAATGGTCTGCGTTGACGGTGATTTTGTCGCCGACTGCTGGAACCTGAATCTTCTTGTATCCCATGCTGAACTCCGTTGTGTGGATTGAACATCTGGCTGCGTTCGAGCGTACCCCAGTTGAATCTGGACGGGAACCTCATGTTCCGCTCATATGCCGTGAAGGCTGCGCAGTTCGTGGCCTACAAGCCTGAAAGCAAAGGGAAAAGCGCCAAACTTGAGCACTGCGCAGGACTCTACGCCGCCACCCCGCCTGCGACCTTTAGACCAATGGACGAGATCGGTTGCATATGAACCGTCGGCGTTTTGCCAGCTACCTATGTATAATGCCGCCGCTGACCACAGAGTCACGACGGCTGAGCGCTCTGCTACTGAAAAAAGGAGCCGAGACTTTCCGCCCAAAGCCGGGTTGTTACCGCAGCCCACCCGCTTGACGCTCGACTGATGCACCCAACATCACCGCGAAGAAACCTCGACATTCGGTTCACGGATGACTTTGAACGAACGCGCTTACCCGGCGCCCCCTCGAGTTTCTGCGCACGCTTTAGCAAAGAAGAGAGTTAATCCGAATATGCCCACCCGCTCGAAGATCATCTATACCTTCACCGACGAAGCCCCCGCCCTCGCCACCTACTCGCTGCTCCCTATCGTCGAAGCCTTCACCGCTTCCGCTGATATTGCCGTGGAAACCCGCGACATCTCTCTCGCAGGGCGTATTCTTGCCAGCTTCCCGGAGCTGCTGGGCGACAAAGCCGTACCGGACCACCTGGCCGAGCTGGGCGACCTGGCTGTAACCCCTGAAGCCAACATCATCAAGCTGCCGAACATCAGTGCTTCGGCACCGCAGCTTCAGGCCGCGATCAAAGAGCTGCAAGCCAAGGGCTACGCCCTGCCGGACTACCCGGAAACCGTGACCAGCGACGCCGACAAAGACGCCAAGGCGCGCTACGACAAGGTCAAGGGCAGCGCCGTGAACCCGGTCCTGCGTGAAGGCAACTCCGACCGCCGCGCTCCGCTGTCGGTCAAGAACTACGCGCGCAAGCACCCGCACAAAATGGGCGCCTGGGCCAAAGACTCCAAGTCCCACGTTGCTCACATGAGCCAGGGCGATTTCTACGGCAGCGAAAAAGCCGCCCTGATCGACGCCCAGGACACTGTGAAGATCGAGTTGATCGCTCAAGACGGTAGCGCTACCGTCCTGAAGGAAAAAACCGCCGTACAAGCCGGCGAGATCCTCGATTGCGCAGTCATGAGCAAAAAGGCCCTGCGGGCTTTCGTTGCCGCCGAGATCGAAGACGCCAAGAAGCAAGGCGTACTGCTGTCGGTGCACCTGAAAGCCACCATGATGAAGGTTTCCGACCCGATCATGTTCGGCCAGATCGTTGCCGAGTTCTATCAGGACGCCCTGAGCAAGCACGCTGATGTGCTGAGCCAGATCGGCTTCAACCTGAACAACGGCATCGGCGACCTGTACGCCCGCATCAAGGCCCTGCCCGCGGAGCAACAAGCACAGATCGAAGCCGACATCCAGGCCGTCTACGCCGTGCGCCCTGCCCTGGCCATGGTCAACTCCGACAAAGGCATCACCAACCTGCACGTGCCGAGCGACGTGATCGTCGACGCCTCGATGCCAGCCATGATCCGTGACTCCGGCAAAATGTGGGGCACCGACGGCCAGTTGCACGACACCAAGGCGCTGATTCCGGATCGCTGCTACGCCACCATCTACCAGGCCGTGATCGAAGACTGCAAGGCCAATGGCGCCTTCGACCCGACCACCATGGGCAGCGTACCGAACGTTGGCCTGATGGCGAAGAAAGCCGAAGAGTACGGCTCCCACGACAAGACCTTTCAGATCAAGGCTGACGGTGTCGTTCGCGTCACCGACAGCAAGGGCAACCTGCTGCTGGAACAGGCCGTCGAAGCCGGCGACATCTTCCGCATGTGCCAGACCAAGGACGCGCCGATCCAGGACTGGGTCAAACTGGCCGTCAACCGCGCTCGCGCCAGCAGCACGCCAGCGATTTTCTGGCTGGACCCGATGCGCGCCCACGACGGCGTGATGATCGAGAAGGTCCAGGCTTACCTGAAGGATCACGACACCGCCGGCCTGGACATCCGCGTGATGTCGCCAGTCGATGCCATGAAGTTCACCCTGGCCCGCACCCGCGAAGGCAAGGACACCATCTCCGTCACCGGCAACGTGCTGCGCGACTACCTGACCGACCTGTTCCCGATCATGGAGCTGGGCACCAGCGCCAAGATGCTGTCGATCGTGCCGCTGATGAACGGTGGCGGCCTGTTCGAAACCGGCGCCGGCGGTTCGGCTCCGAAGCACGTACAACAGCTGCTGGAAGAGAACTTCCTGCGCTGGGATTCCCTGGGTGAGTTCCTGGCCCTGGCCGCTTCCCTGGAGCACCTGGGCAACACCTACAACAACCCGAAAGCGCTGGTACTGGCCAAGACCCTCGACCAGGCAACCGGTCAGTTCCTGGACAACAACAAGTCGCCATCGCGCAAAGTCGGCAACATCGACAACCGCGGCAGCCACTTCTACCTGGCGCTGTACTGGGCCCAGGCCCTGGCCGCCCAGACTGAAGATAGCGCCCTGCAAGCGCAGTTCAGCACCCTGGCCAAGACCCTGACCGAGAACGAAGCGACCATCGTCGCCGAACTCAACGGCGTTCAAGGCAAGCCAGTGGACATCGGCGGCTACTACAGCGCCAACCCTGAGCTGGTGAGCAAGGCCATGCGCCCAAGCGCCACCCTCAACGCGGCTATCGCTGCGCTGGTTTAAGCAACACCGCTGTCATACAAACCCCGGCCAAGTGCCGGGGTTTGTGCTTTTTGGACAACACCCGTAGGACTGGCGTTCGCCTTATGATGACCACCCACTCAAGACAGAGCTTTGTATATGGAATGGCAACCCCACATCACCGTCGCCACCATCGTTGAGGATCAGGGGCGCTTCCTGTTCGTCGAGGAGTTCCAGGGCGAGCAGGCGGTGCTCAACCAGCCCGCCGGGCACCTGGATCCGGACGAAAGCCTGCTCCAGGCGGCCATTCGCGAAACCCTGGAGGAAACCGGCTGGGACATCGAGCTGACCGGCGTGGTCGGCATCTACCTGTACACCGCCCCCAGCAATGGCGTGACCTACCAACGCGTCTGCTTTGCCGGCAAACCGCTCAGGCACCACCCTGACTATCAATTGGACGACGGCATCATCGGCCCGCGCTGGCTGAGCCGCGACGAACTGCTGGCCTTGCGCCCGCAATGGCGCAGCGAGCTGATTATCCGCTGTGTCGACGACTATCTGGCCGGCCAACTGCACAGCCTCGAGCTGATCCGTCCGTCGCTTTAACCGCAGTTTTAGCCTTGCAGGCCTCAGCCTGTTAGAATCGCGTCCTTTTTCAAGACACCCGTTGAATTCCTATGCGTGATCCAGCCCCTTCTGACACCCAAAAGAAGCGCGTCATCGTCGGCATGTCCGGCGGCGTGGACTCTTCCGTTTCCGCCCTCCTGCTGATGGAGCAGGGTTACCAGGTGGAAGGCCTGTTCATGAAGAACTGGGAGGAAGACGACGGAACCGAGTACTGCACCGCCATGGACGACCTCGCGGACGCCCAGGCCGTGTGCGACAAGATCGGCATCAAGCTGCACACCGCCAACTTCGCCGCCGAGTACTGGGACAACGTGTTCGAGCACTTCCTGGCCGAATACAAGGCCGGCCGCACGCCGAACCCGGACATCCTGTGCAACCGTGAAATCAAGTTCAAGGCGTTCCTCGACTACGCCATGATGCTCGGCGCCGACCTGATCGCCACTGGCCACTATGTGCGCCGCCGCGACATCGATGGGCGCACCGAACTGCTCAAGGGCCTGGATCCGAACAAGGATCAGAGTTACTTCCTGCACGCCGTCGGCGGCGAACAGATCGCCAAGACCCTGTTTCCGGTAGGCGAGCTGGAAAAGCCCGAAGTCCGTGCGATTGCCGAGAAACACGACCTGGCCACCGCCAAGAAGAAGGACTCCACCGGTATCTGCTTTATTGGTGAACGACGCTTCAGCGACTTCCTCAAGCAATACCTGCCGGCCCAGCCCGGCGAGATCAAGACCACCGAAGGTGAAGTGATCGGCCGCCACCACGGCCTGATGTACCACACCATCGGCCAGCGCCAGGGCCTGGGCATCGGCGGCCTCAAGGACGCCGGCGATGAGCCGTGGTACGTGCTGATCAAGGACCTGGAACACAACGAGCTGATCGTTGGCCAGGGCAACGATCACCCGTGGCTGTTCTCCCGCGCCCTGCTCGCCTCCGACATCTATTGGGTCAACCCGATCGACCTGAGCCAGCCGCGCCGCCTCACCGCGAAAGTGCGCTACCGCCAGAGCGACCAGCCTTGCACCCTGGAACAGACCGTCAGCGGCTACCGCGCCACCTTCGATGACCCGCAACGCGCGGTCACCCCCGGCCAATCCGTAGTCTTCTATGACGGCGAAATCTGTCTGGGCGGCGGCGTGATCGAAGTCGCAGAGCCCTGGAGCAGCAAGGCATGAGCCCGACCCAGGAGCAACTGACGGCATTGGGCGGCGTGTTTCTCGCCGCCGTGCTGGTGGACAAGATCGCCAAGACCGGCCAGGTCACCGAAGCAGCCTTGAGCTGCATGCTTGGCAGCCTGCTGATCCGCGACCCGAAAGACACCCTGGAAGTCTACGGTGGCGACGACATCAACCTGCGTGAAGGTTATCGCGCCCTGATCGGCGCCCTGGAGCGCGACCCCAGCACCCTGCAGCGCGAGCCATTGCGCTACGCCCTGTCGATGCTCGGCCTGGAGCGCCAGCTGGCCAAGCGCGACGACCTGCTGGAAATCATCGGCAAGCGCCTGCCGCAGATTCAGTCCCAGGTCGAACATTTCGGCCCGGCCCACGAAAACGTGGTTGCCGCTTGCGGCTCGCTGTATCAGGACACCCTGAGCACCTTGCGCCAGCGGATCCAGGTGCATGGCGACATGCGCAACCTGCAGCAACCGAGCAATGCCTCGAAGATCCGCGCCCTGCTGCTGGCCGGCATCCGTTCGGCGCGGCTGTGGCGCCAACTGGGCGGCCATCGCTGGCAGCTGGTGATCAGCCGCCGCAAACTGCTCAAAGAGCTTTATCCACTGATGCGCAGCAGCTGAACTGCGCCCGCAAGACCTTTTGTAGTCAGTAACGCGTAAGACGCTGGTCAGTTGGCAACGGACCGGCGGATATTTTCATGTATGATACGCGCCCCATTTCGTTGCCCGACTGTCCGAGAACACCCCATGCAGCTCTCTTCGCTCACTGCGGTTTCCCCTGTTGACGGCCGCTACGCCGGCAAAACCCAGGCCCTGCGCCCCATTTTCAGCGAATACGGCCTGATCCGTGCTCGCGTCCTGGTCGAAGTGCGCTGGCTCCAGCGCCTGGCCGCCCATTCCGCCATCAGCGAAGTGCCGGCGTTCTCCGCCGAAGCCAACGCCGTGCTGAACACCCTGGCGGAAAACTTCTCTCTGGAGCACGCCGAGCGTGTCAAAGAGATCGAACGCACCACCAACCACGACGTAAAGGCCATCGAGTACCTGCTCAAGGAACAGGCCGCCAAGCTGCCTGAACTGGCCAACGTCAGCGAATTCATCCACTTCGCCTGCACCAGCGAGGACATCAACAACCTGTCCCACGCCCTGATGCTGCGCGAAGGCCGCGACGAAGTGATGCTGCCGCTGATGCGCCAGACCGCCGGGGCTATCCGCGAACTGGCCCTGCGCTTCGCCGACGTGCCGATGCTGTCGCGCACCCACGGCCAGCCGGCCTCGCCGACCACCCTGGGCAAAGAACTGGCGAACGTGGTGTACCGCCTGGAGCGCCAGATCGCTCAGGTCGCCGCCGTGCCACTGCTGGGCAAGATCAACGGTGCCGTGGGCAACTACAACGCACACCTGTCGGCCTACCCGGAAATCGACTGGGAAACCAACGCCCGCGCCTTCATCGAAGACGAGCTGGGCCTGAGCTTCAACCCGTACACCACGCAGATCGAGCCGCACGACTACATCGCCGAGCTGTTCGACGCCATCGCGCGCTTCAACACCATCCTGATCGACTTCGATCGCGATATCTGGGGTTACATCTCCCTGGGCTACTTCAAGCAGCGCACCATCGCCGGCGAAATCGGTTCCTCGACCATGCCGCACAAGGTCAACCCGATCGACTTCGAAAACTCCGAAGGCAACCTGGGTATCGCCAACGCGCTGTTCCAGCACCTGGCGAGCAAACTGCCGATCTCCCGCTGGCAGCGCGACCTGACCGACTCCACCGTCCTGCGTAACCTGGGCGTCGGTTTCGCCCACAGCGTGATCGCTTACGAAGCCAGCCTCAAAGGCATCAGCAAGCTGGAGCTCAACGCCCAGAAGATCGCCGAAGACCTGGACGCCTGCTGGGAAGTCCTGGCCGAGCCGATCCAGACCGTGATGCGCCGCTACAACATCGAAAACCCGTACGAAAAACTCAAGGAACTGACGCGCGGCAAGGGCATCAGCCCTGAAGCACTGCAGACCTTCATCGACGCGTTGGAAATGCCTGAAGCCGCCAAGGCCGAGCTGAAAAAGCTCACCCCGGCCAGCTACATCGGCAATGCCGCGGCGCAAGCCAAACGCATCTGATCGATGGCAAGACCTTTGACGCCCGGCAGCGCCGGGCGTTTTTATTCCCGTATGAAAAGTGCATTTTTTCAATAGGTTACACATGAATCCTGATATTCCTCTTCAACTTCTGGGCGGCATCAGCGCACGGGAATTCCTGCGTGACTACTGGCAGAAAAAGCCCCTGCTGATCCGTCAGGCCCTGCCCGACTTCGAAAGCCCGATCGACGCCGACGAACTGGCCGGCCTGGCGCTGGAAGAAGAGGTCGAATCGCGCCTGGTCATCGAGCACGGCGAACGCCCTTGGGAACTGCGTCGCGGCCCGTTCGCCGAAGACGAATTCAGCAAGCTGCCGGAGCGTGACTGGACCCTGCTGGTCCAGGCCGTCGACCAGTTCGTGCCGGAAGTCGCCGAACTGCTGGAGCATTTCCGTTTCCTGCCGAGTTGGCGTATCGACGATGTGATGATCAGCTTCGCCGCTCCCGGCGGTAACGTCGGCCCGCACTTCGATAACTACGATGTGTTCCTGCTGCAAGGCCACGGCAAGCGCAACTGGAAGATCGGCCAGATGTGCGACGCCGAAAGCCCGCTGCTGCAGCACGCGGACCTGCGCATCCTCGCCGAGTTCGAAGAAACCGAAAGCTGGGTCCTGGAACCCGGCGACATGCTCTACCTGCCACCGCGCCTGGCCCACTACGGCGTCGCGGTGAACGACTGCATGACCTACTCGGTGGGCTTCCGCGCGCCGAGCGCCGCCGAAGTGCTGACCCACTTCACCGACTTCCTCAGCCAGTACCTGCCGGATGAAGAGCGCTATACCGACGCCGACGTGCAACCTGTCAGCGACCCGCACCAGATCCAGCACGACGCCCTCGATCGCCTCAAGGGCCTGCTGGCCGAGCACATGAGCGACGAGCGCATGCTGCTGACCTGGTTCGGCCAGTTCATGACCGAGCCGCGCTACCCGGAACTGGTGGTCGGCCCCGAGCTGGAAGAAGAAGACCTGCTCGGCAGCCTCGAACAGGGCGCCATCCTGATCCGCAACCCGAGCGCGCGCCTGGCCTGGTCCGAAGTCGACGACGACCTGCTGCTGTTCGCCAGCGGCCAGAGCCGCTACCTGCCGGGCAAGCTGCGCGAACTGCTGAAGATGATTTGCGCCGCCGACGCGCTGCACCTCGACAACCTTGGCCCATGGCTGGCGGACGACGATGGACGCAGCCTGCTGTGCGAACTGGTCAAGCAAGGAAGCCTGGGATTTGCCGATGAATAAGATTCGCGTACGTGTCGCAGACTGGCAAAAGGATAACGCCGAGATCCGGCGCATTCGTGAAGCGGTGTTCATCATCGAGCAATCCGTCCCCCCTGAACTGGAGTGGGACGCCGACGACGACAGCGCGGTGCATTTCCTCGCGCTCGAAGGCGACTTTCCGATCGGCACCGCACGCCTGCTGCCCGATGGGCAGATCGGCCGGGTATCGGTACTCAAGGACTGGCGCGGCCTGAAGGTCGGCGATGCGCTGATGCAGGCAGTGATCGGCGAAGCCGAGAAACGTGGCCTCAAGCAGCTGATGCTCAGCGCCCAGGTCCAGGCTACCGCCTTCTATGAGCGCCTGGGTTTCAGCATCGTCAGCGAGGAGTTCCTGGAAGCGGGCATTCCTCACGTCGACATGGTTCGCGGCAACGCCTGAGCAAGCCCCGCGCAGCAGCGGACCTGCTGACGATGTCCTGCCAAGCGTCACAAAACGCCCCGGTCTCCCCGGATCCAGCAAGCTAAGCTGGCTCCAGGGAGGCTGGGGCGTTTTGCCATCGGCGATTCAACTTGCCCCACCGCAGGCCGACAAACTGTCAAACTCAAGGCTTCCACCCCTAGCGGAGATAACGGACATGTCCCTACGCACCCTGCTCACGACGCTGCTGCTGACTGCAAGCTTTTCAGTCTCGGCCGCGACCGAGATCGTGCCCCTGAACAACCGCACCAGCGCCGACCTGCTGCCCGTCGCACAGAACTTCCTCGGCAAGGAAGGCCAGGTCAGCGCCTACGGCAACCAGCTGATCGTCAATGCGGAACCGGAGAAGATCGAGGAACTGCGCGCCTTCATCGCGCAACTGGATACCGCCGCCAAACGCCTGCTGATCACGGTCGACACCAACGAAAACAACACCCAGAACAACCAGGGTTATTCGCTCAACGGCGCGCCGCAAACCCGCATCATCAGCCGCAGCACCGTCAGCCGCGATGGCGGCATCCAGCAGATCCAGGCCAGCGAAGGCATACCGGCCCTGATCCAGGTCGGCCAGAGCGTGCCGCTGACCACCACCCAGACCGATCCTTACGGCCGCCTGCAGAACCAGACCCAGTATCGCAACGTCACCCAGGGTTTCTACGTCACGGCCAGCGTCACCGGCGAAACCGTCCACCTGAGCATCAGTACCAACCGTGACCGCATGAGCCAGGAACGTCCCGATGTAGTGAATGTGCAAAGTACCGACACAACTGTCAGCGGCCGTCTTGGCGAGTGGATCACCCTGGCCGGCGTCAATCGCCAGAACCAGGCCGACAAACAGGCTACAACCCGCAGCTACTCGACTCAGGGCCGGGATGACATGACCTTGCGAGTGAAAGTCGACGCCTTGGACTAAAGCACCGGAAACTGACTGATTAGTCGTATTAGACCAAAGATGTAGTGGTGAAAAAAAAGCACTACAAAACGTTTGACGAGGCAAAAAACCGAAGGCATGATGGCCTCGCTCCCGCTAATCAGGGGCCCTGGCAAGGGCCTTCGGATCGCTGCTCTAACCTACCCACCTGAGCCGATTCGTGTCTGTACCGCCCACAAGGTGTGTTTGACGAGATTGCGACTGGAACGAGGTTGTCCCGAGGGACGGAAGCTAATTAGGTAGATCGGCAACACACTGATGGTTCGTATGAAGGCCCACGACGCCCGAATGCGCCCGACAGCTGGCCCTCACCTGCTCACTTTCCCCTTGAGCCCATCGTTCAACCGTCGCCATCGCGTCATACCCGACTTGACCGCCTAAGCTTCTGGTCAGCGAGCAGCCAACTACGCACCCTTTGACCTGCGTATCTGGCGAGTCGGAATTTTCCGCCCAAGAACGACTTTTCACACAAGACGCGACGAGGTTTATCTCCATGGCACTGACACGCGAACAGCAAATTGCAGCCCTTGAAAAAGACTGGGCTGAAAACCCGCGCTGGAAAGGCGTGACTCGCACTTATTCCGCTGCCGACGTTGTCCGTCTGCGTGGCTCGGTTCAACCTGAGCACACCCTGGCACGCATGGGCGCCGAGAAGCTCTGGAACCTGGTGACCCAGGGTGCCAAACCGTCCTTCCGTCCTGAGAAAGATTTCGTCAACTGCATGGGCGCCCTGACCGGCGGCCAGGCTGTACAGCAAGTCAAAGCCGGCATCCAGGCGATCTACCTGTCGGGCTGGCAGGTTGCCGCGGACAACAACTCCGCCGAATCGATGTACCCGGACCAGTCGCTGTACCCGGTGGACTCCGTGCCAACCGTGGTCAAGCGCATCAACAACTCGTTCCGTCGCGCCGACCAGATCCAGTGGAAGTCCGGCAAGAACCCGGGCGACGAAGGCTACATCGACTACTTCGCACCGATCGTGGCTGACGCCGAAGCCGGTTTCGGCGGCGTGCTGAACGCCTACGAGCTGATGAAAAGCATGATCGAAGCAGGCGCCGCTGGCGTTCACTTCGAAGACCAACTGGCTTCCGTGAAGAAATGCGGCCACATGGGCGGCAAGGTACTGGTTCCGACCCAGGAAGCCGTGCAGAAGCTGACCGCTGCCCGTCTGGCGGCCGACGTTGCCGGCGTACCGACCATCATCCTGGCCCGCACCGACGCTAACGCCGCCGACCTGCTGACCTCCGACTGCGACCCGTACGACCAGCCGTTCGTGACCGGCACCCGCACCCAGGAAGGCTTCTATAAAGTGCGCGCCGGCCTCGACCAGGCCATCGCTCGCGGCCTGGCCTACGCGCCGTATGCCGACCTGATCTGGTGCGAAACCGCCAAGCCGGACCTGGACGAAGCCCGTCGCTTCGCCGAAGCGATCAAGAAGGAATACCCGGACCAGATCCTGTCGTACAACTGCTCGCCTTCCTTCAACTGGAAGAAGAACCTGGACGACGCGACCATCGCCAAGTTCCAGCGCGAACTGTCCGCCATGGGCTACAAGCACCAGTTCATCACCCTGGCCGGCATTCACAACATGTGGCACAGCATGTTCAACCTGGCGCACGACTACGCCCGCAACGACATGACCGCCTACGTGAAGCTGCAGGAGCAGGAATTCGCCGACGCCGCCAAGGGTTACACCTTCGTGGCTCACCAGCAGGAAGTGGGCACCGGCTACTTCGACGACATGACCACCGTGATCCAGGGCGGCTCGTCTTCGGTAACCGCACTGACCGGCTCCACCGAAGAAGAACAGTTCCACTGATTCGACTTCGCGCTGAAAAACGGCCATTGCAGACCCGGTAAAAGCTAACTGCAGTGCTGCACATCTGACGCCCCGACTGGTTCGGGGCGTTTTTTTGCCTGCAGCTTTTGCAGGCATCACCGGCAACCCCCAAGCTGCGACAGCAACGAGCCTGCTCGCGACGACGTCGGCCCGGACACCCTGCCAATCAGGCAAAACATTGATCCAGAGCGGTATGCGTGGAGAAAAAAGCGGGTAAAAGGGGCTCGCTCGCAACTTGCAGTAACGAGCATATAAAAGACAACTTAGCGGCTCTTCATGGAAACCATTGTTTAAAAGCGGCGCCAAATAATATTGATTATCATTTAGAAGCAATAATGTTCGTTACAGCGAGGACAAAACATAATTAACAAAACACCCGCTAATGCCCACAGGCCGTGGCTTACGGGGCTTGCAAGGGGAGCTACGTCCTTATTCCGCTAAATAATTTCGCCATGAAAATTTACTTGCCCGGTGTTTAGCCATAAAATCACGGCGATTGATTGCACTGCGACATATCGTCACTGCTTTATTTCTTTATCAAGCTCAGAGACCTTTGCTCTCTGTTAAGGATTACCAGCATGCCCGAAGCGACAGGACTCATGGCCCACAACTGGGGCTTTGCCATTTTCCTTCTGGGTGTAGGCGGCCTCTGCGCCTTCATGCTCGGCGTCTCCAGCCTCCTCGGGTCAAAAGCCTGGGGCCGCAGCAAAAACGAACCGTTCGAGTCCGGCATGCTACCTACCGGTGGCGCCCGCTTGCGGCTCTCAGCCAAATTCTATCTGGTCGCGATGCTCTTCGTGATCTTCGATATCGAAGCCCTCTTTCTCTTTGCCTGGTCTGTGTCCGTCCGCGAAAGCGGCTGGACCGGATTCGTCGAAGCTCTCGTTTTCATAGCAATTCTGTTGGCAGGTCTTGTCTACCTTTGGCGGGTGGGGGCTCTTGATTGGGCTCCGGAAGGTCGCCGTAAGCGGCAGGCGAAGCTAAAACAATGAGGCTTTGGCGATGCAATACAATCTCACCAGGATCGACCCCGATGCTCCTAACGAGCAGTATCCGATCGGCGAACGGGAAACCGTTTCCGATCCGTTAGAAGATCAAGTCCACAAAAACATCTTCATGGGCAAGCTGGAAGACGTGCTGAGCGGCGCGGTCAACTGGGGGCGTAAGAACTCCCTGTGGCCGTACAACTTCGGCCTGTCCTGCTGCTACGTGGAAATGACCACTGCCTTCACGGCGCCCCACGACATCGCGCGCTTCGGCGCCGAAGTTATCCGGGCATCACCGCGCCAGGCGGATTTCATGGTTATTGCCGGAACCTGCTTCATCAAGATGGCGCCGATCATTCAGCGTCTCTACGAGCAAATGCTCGAGCCGAAGTGGGTCATCTCCATGGGTTCGTGCGCCAACTCCGGTGGCATGTACGACATCTATTCCGTCGTTCAAGGGGTAGACAAGTTCCTGCCCGTGGACGTCTACGTGCCTGGCTGCCCGCCCCGCCCTGAAGCTTTTCTGCAAGGCCTGATGCTCTTGCAGGAGTCGATTGGCCAGGAGCGTCGCCCACTTTCCTGGGTCGTCGGTGACCAAGGCGTGTATCGCGCCGAAATGCCGTCGCAAAAGGAACAGCGCCGCGAACAGCGTATTCAGGTAACCAACCTGCGCAGCCCCGACGAAGTCTGATTCCAGAACGCTTCTTACAAAGAACGAAAAACTGGCTTCATTCTTTACGTTGACCGAAAGCGATAAAAAACCATGACTACAGGCAGTGCTCTGTACATCCCGCCTTATAAGGCAGACGACCAGGATGTGGTCGTCGAACTCAATAACCGTTTTGGCCCTGAGGCGTTCACCGCCCAGGCCACCCGCACCGGCATGCCGGTGCTGTGGGTTACCCGTGCCAAACTCGTCGAAGTCCTGACCTTCCTGCGCAACCTGCCCAAGCCGTACGTCATGCTCTATGACCTGCATGGCGTGGACGAGCGTCTGCGCACCAAGCGTCAAGGGCTGCCAGGCGCCGACTTCAGCGTGTTCTACCACCTGCTGTCGATCGAACGTAATAGTGACGTAATGATCAAGGTCGCCTTGTCCGAGAGCGACCTCAGCTTGCCGACCGTGACCGGTATCTGGCCGAACGCCAACTGGTACGAGCGTGAAGTCTGGGACATGTTCGGCATCGACTTCGCCGGCCACCCTCACCTGTCGCGCATCATGATGCCGCCGACCTGGGAAGGTCACCCGCTGCGCAAGGACTTCCCGGCGCGCGCCACCGAGTTCGATCCGTTCAGCCTGACCCTGGCCAAGCAACAACTGGAAGAAGAAGCCGCGCGCTTCAAGCCGGAAGACTGGGGCATGAAGCGTTCCGGCGCCAACGAGGACTACATGTTCCTCAACCTGGGCCCGAACCACCCTTCGGCCCACGGTGCCTTCCGCATCATCCTGCAGCTGGACGGCGAAGAGATCGTCGACTGCGTACCGGACATCGGCTACCACCACCGTGGCGCCGAGAAGATGGCCGAGCGTCAGTCCTGGCACAGCTTCATCCCGTACACCGACCGTATCGACTACCTCGGCGGCGTGATGAACAACCTGCCGTACGTGCTCTCGGTCGAGAAACTGGCCGGGATCAAGGTGCCGGAGAAGGTCGACGTCATCCGCATCATGATGGCCGAGTTCTTCCGGATCACCAGCCACCTGCTGTTCCTGGGCACCTACATCCAGGACGTCGGCGCCATGACCCCGGTGTTCTTCACCTTCACCGACCGTCAGCGCGCCTACACCGTGATCGAAGCGATCACCGGTTTCCGCCTGCACCCGGCCTGGTACCGCATCGGCGGCGTCGCCCACGACCTGCCGCGCGGCTGGGAAAAACTGGTGAAAGACTTCGTCGACTGGCTGCCCAAGCGCCTCGACGAATACACCAAGGCCGCCCTGCAGAACAGCATCCTCAAGGGTCGTACCATCGGCGTCGCCGCCTACAACACCAAGGAAGCCCTGGAATGGGGCGTCACCGGTGCCGGCCTGCGTTCCACCGGTTGCGATTTCGACCTGCGTAAAGCGCGCCCCTACTCCGGCTACGAGAACTTCGAATTCGAAGTTCCGCTGGCGGCCAACGGCGATGCCTACGACCGCTGCATGGTCCGCGTCGAAGAGATGCGCCAGAGCATCAAGATCATCGACCAGTGCCTGCGCAACATGCCGGAAGGCCCGTACAAGGCGGACCACCCGCTGACCACGCCGCCACCGAAAGAGCGCACGCTGCAGCACATCGAGACCCTGATCACGCACTTCCTGCAGGTTTCGTGGGGCCCGGTCATGCCGGCCAACGAGTCCTTCCAGATGATCGAAGCGACCAAGGGCATCAACAGTTATTACCTGACGAGCGATGGCGGCACCATGAGCTACCGCACCCGGATCCGCACTCCGAGCTTCGCCCACCTGCAGCAGATCCCTTCGGTGATCCGCGGCAGCATGGTCGCGGACTTGATCGCGTACCTGGGTAGTATCGACTTCGTTATGGCCGACGTGGACCGCTAAGCATGAACAGCACGCTCATCCAGACAGACCGTTTCGCCCTGAGCGAAACCGAGCGCTCGGCCATCGAGCACGAGTTGCATCACTACGAAGACCCGCGCGCGGCGTCTATCGAAGCCCTGAAGATCGTCCAGAAGGAACGTGGCTGGGTGCCTGATGGCGCGCTCTACGCCATCGGCGAGATCCTCGGCATCCCGGCCAGCGACGTAGAAGGCGTGGCGACGTTCTACAGCCAGATCTTCCGTCAGCCGGTCGGCCGTCACATCATCCGTGTCTGCGACAGCATGGTCTGCTACATCGGCGGCCACGAGTCCGTGGTCAGCCAGATCCAGAGCGAGCTGGGCATTGGCCTCGGCCAGACCACCGCCGACGGCCGCTTCACCCTGCTGCCGGTATGCTGCCTGGGCAACTGCGACAAGGCCCCGGCGCTGATGATCGACGACGACACTTTCGGCGACGTGCAGCCTGCTGGCGTGGCCAAACTGTTGGAGGGCTACGTATGACCCTGACATCCTTCGGCCCTGCCAACCGCATCCAGCGCAGTCCGGAAACCCATCCGCTGACCTGGCGCCTGCGCGACGACGGCGAGCCGGTATGGCTCGACGAGTACCAGGCCAAGAACGGCTACGCCGCTGCGCGCAAGGCCTTCGCCGACCTGTCCCAGGACGACATCGTCCAGACCGTCAAGGACGCCGGCCTCAAGGGCCGCGGCGGCGCGGGCTTCCCCACTGGTGTGAAATGGGGCCTGATGCCCAAAGACGAATCCATGAACATCCGCTACCTGCTGTGCAACGCGGATGAAATGGAACCCAACACCTGGAAAGACCGCATGCTGATGGAGCAACTGCCCCATCTGCTGATCGAAGGCATGCTGATCAGCGCCCGCGCGCTGAAAACCTATCGCGGCTACATCTTCCTGCGGGGCGAGTACACCACCGCCGCCAAGCACCTCAACCGTGCCGTGGAAGAAGCCAAGGCCGCAGGCCTGCTGGGCAAGAACATCCTCGGCTCGGGCTTCGACTTCGAGCTGTTCGTCCACACCGGCGCCGGGCGTTACATCTGCGGTGAAGAAACCGCACTGATCAACTCCCTCGAAGGCCGCCGTGCCAATCCGCGCTCCAAACCGCCCTTCCCTGCCGCCGTCGGCGTGTGGGGCAAGCCGACCTGCGTGAACAACGTCGAGACCCTGTGCAACGTGCCGGCGATCATCGGCGACGGCGTGGAGTGGTACAAATCCCTCGCTCGCGAAGGCAGTGAAGACCACGGCACCAAGCTGATGGGCTTCTCCGGCAAAGTGAAGAACCCTGGCCTGTGGGAGCTGCCGTTCGGCGTGACCGCGCGCGAGCTGTTCGAAGACTATGCCGGTGGCATGCGCGACGGCTTCAAGCTCAAGTGCTGGCAGCCCGGCGGCGCCGGTACCGGTTTCCTGTTGCCCGAGCACCTGGATGCGCAAATGTACGCCGGCGGCATCGCCAAGGTAGGCACCCGCATGGGTACCGGCCTGGCCATGGCAGTCGACGACAGCATCAACATGGTCTCGCTGCTGCGCAACATGGAAGAGTTCTTTGCCCGCGAATCCTGCGGCTTCTGCACCCCTTGCCGCGATGGCCTGCCGTGGAGCGTCAAGCTGCTGCGCGCCCTAGAGAAAGGCGAAGGGCAAGCCGGCGATATCGAGACCCTGCTGGGTCTGGTCGGTTTCCTCGGCCCAGGCAAGACCTTCTGTGCTCACGCACCGGGCGCCGTGGAGCCATTGGGCAGTGCCATCAAGTATTTCCGTCCAGAGTTCGAGGCCGGCATCGCAGCCACCAGTGCTGCAGCCGTCCCGCCCCTGGCCCGGCCGATCGTAGTCGGCGCGTAAACGTATCGAACGAGGGTGGTCCGTGCCGCCCTCGTATCGCCTGAAGACGCCGCGACGCGCCAGGCGAGCACCAAGATTCCATTAGCCACGCCCGCTGACACCGGGCCAACGAAGAACTTTGAACCATGGCCACTATCCACGTAGACGGCAAAGCGCTCGAAGTCGATGGGGCGGACAACCTGTTACAGGCATGTCTGTCACTAGGCCTCGACATCCCTTATTTCTGCTGGCACCCCGCTCTCGGTAGCGTCGGTGCCTGTCGCCAGTGCGCGGTCAAGCAGTACACCGACGAGAACGACACCCGTGGTCGCATCGTCATGTCCTGCATGACTCCCGCCACCGACAACACCTGGATCTCCATCGACGATGAAGAATCCAAGGCCTTCCGCGCCAGTGTCGTCGAATGGCTGATGACCAACCACCCGCACGACTGCCCGGTCTGCGAGGAAGGCGGTCACTGCCACCTGCAAGACATGACCGTGATGACCGGCCACAACGAGCGCCGTTATCGCTTCACCAAGCGTACCCACCAGAACCAGGAACTCGGCCCGTTCATCGCTCACGAGATGAACCGCTGCATCGCCTGCTATCGTTGCGTGCGTTTCTACAAGGACTATGCCGGCGGCACCGACCTCGGTGTGTTCGGCGCCCACGACAACGTGTACTTCGGTCGCGTTGAAGACGGCACCCTGGAAAGCGAATTCTCCGGCAACCTCACCGAGGTCTGCCCGACCGGTGTGTTCACCGACAAGACTCACTCCGAGCGCTACAACCGCAAATGGGACATGCAGTTCTCGCCGAGCATCTGCCATGGCTGCTCCAGCGGTTGCAACATTTCCCCGGGCGAGCGCTACGGCGAACTGCGGCGCATCGAGAACCGCTACAACGGTTCGGTGAACCAGTACTTCCTGTGCGACCGTGGCCGTTTCGGCTACGGCTACGTCAACCGCGAAGACCGTCCACGCCAGCCGCTGCTGAACGACGGTACCAAGCTGAACCTGGACCAGGCGCTGGACAAGGCCGCCGACCTGCTGCGCGGGCGCAATATTGTCGGTATCGGTTCGCCTCGCGCCAGCCTGGAAAGCAACTACGCCCTGCGTGAACTGGTAGGCGCCGAGCACTTCTACAGCGGTATCGAAGCCGCCGAACTGGAGCGCATCCGCCTGGTCCTGCAAGTGCTGAGAAACAGCCCGCTGCCTGTGCCGACCATGCGCGACATCGAAGACCACGATGCGGTGTTCGTCCTCGGCGAGGACCTGACCCAGACCGCCGCCCGCATGGCCCTGGCCCTGCGCCAGTCGGTCAAGGGCAAGGCCGAAGAGATGGCCGACGCCATGCGCGTCCAGCCATGGCTCGACGCCGCGGTGAAAAACATCGGCCAGCACGCGCTGAACCCGCTGTTCATTGCAAGCATCGCTGAAACCAAGCTCGACGACGTCGCCGAAGAGTGTGTACACGCCGCTCCCGACGACCTGGCGCGCATCGGTTTTGCCGTGGCCCACGCCCTGGATGCCAGCGCCCCGGCCGTCGAAGGTCTGGACAGCGAAGCCTTTGAGCTGGCCAAGCGCATCGCCGACGCCCTCCTCGCCGCCAAGCGCCCACTGATCATCGCCGGCACCTCCCTGGGTTCCAAGGCGCTGATCGAAGCCGCGGCGAACATTGCCAAGGCCCTCAAGCTGCGCGAGAAGAACGGTTCCATCAGCCTGATCGTGCCCGAGGCCAACAGCCTCGGCCTGGCCATGCTCGGTGGCGAATCGGTGGACGCCGCGCTGCAAGCGGTGATCGACGGTAAGGCCGACGCCCTGGTTGTGCTGGAAAACGATCTGTACACCCGCACCGACGCTGCCAAGGTCGATGCCGCGCTGAACGCCGCGAAAGTGGTGATCGTCGCCGACCACCAGAAGACCGCCACCAGCGATCGCGCGCACCTGGTCCTGCCAGCGGCCAGCTTCGCCGAGGGCGACGGCACCCTGGTCAGCCAGGAAGGCCGTGCCCAGCGCTTCTTCCAGGTGTTCGATCCAACCTATATGGATGCCAGCATCCTGGTTCACGAAGGCTGGCGCTGGCTGCATGCCCTGCGCTCTACCCTGCTGAACAAGCCGGTGGACTGGACCCAGCTGGACCACGTGACCGCCGCCTGCGCCCAGAGCAACCCGCAACTGGCGCACATCGTCGATGCCGCGCCATCGGCGTCGTTCCGCATCAAGGGCCTGAAGCTGGCCCGCGAACCGTTGCGCTACAGCGGCCGTACCGCCATGCGCGCCGATATCAGCGTGCACGAGCCACGTACCCCGCAGGACCAGGACACCGCGTTTTCCTTCTCCATGGAAGGTTACTCGGGCTCCGTGGAACCGCGCTCCCAGGTTCCGTTCGCCTGGTCGCCGGGCTGGAACTCGCCGCAAGCCTGGAACAAGTTCCAGGACGAAGTCGGTGGTCATCTGCGTGCTGGCGATCCGGGCACCCGCCTGATCGAAAGCCAGGGCGACAGCCTCGGCTGGTTCGCCAGCGTGCCGCGCGCCTTCTCTCCTGCCCAGGGCACCTGGCAGGCGGTGCCGTTCTACCACCTGTTCGGCAGCGAGGAGAACTCTTCGAAAGCCGCTCCGGTCCAGGAACGCATCCCGGCCGCCTACGTCTCCCTGGCCAAGTCCGAAGCCGACCGCCTGGGCGTCAACGATGGCGCGCTGCTCGCCGTGAGCGTGGCGGGCCAGACCCTGCGTCTGCCGCTGCGCATCAACGAAGAGCTGGGCGCTGGCCTGGTGGCCCTGCCGGCAGGCCTGGCGGGCATTCCACCGGCGTTCTTTGGCAAATCCGTTGACGGTCTGCAGGAGGCAGCGCAATGACCTGGTTCACCCCCGAAGTGATCGACGTGATCCTGGCGGTCGTCAAAGCCCTGGTCATCATGCTGGCCGTGGTGGTCGCAGGTGCCTTGCTCAGCTTTGTCGAACGTCGCCTGCTGGGCTGGTGGCAGGACCGTTACGGTCCGAACCGCGTTGGCCCGTTCGGCATGTTCCAGATCGCCGCCGACATGCTGAAGATGTTCTTCAAGGAAGACTGGACCCCGCCGTTTGCCGACAAGGTGATCTTCACCCTGGCACCGGTCGTGGCCATGAGCGCCTTGCTGATCGCTTTCGCGATCATCCCGATCACCCCGACCTGGGGCGTGGCGGACCTGAACATCGGCCTGCTGTTCTTCTTCGCCATGGCCGGCCTGTCGGTGTACGCGGTGCTGTTCGCCGGCTGGTCGAGCAACAACAAGTTCGCCCTGCTCGGCAGCCTGCGTGCCTCGGCCCAGACCGTGTCCTATGAAGTGTTCATGGGCCTGGCGCTGATGGGCATCGTGGCCCAGGTCGGTTCGTTCAACATGCGCGACATCGTCGACTACCAGGCGCAGAACCTGTGGTTCATCATTCCGCAGTTCTTCGGCTTCTGTACCTTCTTCATCGCTGGCGTGGCCGTGACTCACCGTCACCCGTTCGACCAGCCGGAAGCGGAACAGGAACTGGCCGACGGTTACCACATTGAATACGCCGGCATGAAATGGGGCATGTTCTTCGTTGGCGAGTACATCGGCATCATCCTGATCTCGGCACTGCTGGTCACCCTGTTCTTCGGTGGCTGGCACGGTCCGTTCGGCATCCTGCCGCAACTGTCCTTCGTCTGGTTCGCCCTGAAGACCGCGTTCTTCATCATGCTGTTCATCCTGCTGCGCGCTTCCATCCCGCGTCCGCGTTATGACCAGGTGATGGACTTCAGCTGGAAATTCTGCCTGCCGCTGACCCTGATCAATTTGCTGGTGACTGCTGCGCTTGTGTTGTTGAACACGCCAGCAGGCGCGGTTCAGTGAGGATTTGACCCATGTTCAAATATATTGGCGACATCGTTAAGGGTACTGGTACCCAACTGCGCAGCCTGGTGATGGTCTTCGGCCATGGCTTTCGCAAGCGCGACACCCTGCAATACCCGGAAGAGCCGGTCTACCTGCCGCCCCGCTACCGCGGCCGCATCGTGCTGACCCGCGACCCCGATGGCGAAGAGCGTTGCGTAGCCTGCAACCTGTGCGCCGTGGCATGCCCGGTGGGATGCATCTCGCTGCAGAAAGCTGAAACCGAAGACGGTCGCTGGTACCCGGACTTCTTCCGCATCAACTTCTCGCGTTGCATCTTCTGCGGCCTCTGCGAGGAAGCCTGCCCGACCACCGCGATCCAGCTGACCCCGGATTTCGAGATGGCCGAGTTCAAACGTCAGGACCTGGTTTACGAGAAAGAAGATCTGCTGATCTCCGGCCCCGGAAAGAACCCTGATTACAACTTCTATCGTGTTGCAGGTATGGCCATTGCCGGTAAGCCAAAAGGCTCCGCGCAAAACGAAGCCGAGCCGATCAACGTGAAGAGCTTGCTGCCTTAAGGAAGAAAGATGGAATTCGCTTTCTATTTCGCGTCAGGTGTCGCCGTTGTCTCCACGCTCCGCGTGGTGACCAACACCAACCCTGTGCACGCCCTGCTCTACCTGATCATTTCGCTGATCGCCGTGGCGATGACCTTCTTCAGCCTCGGCGCGCCGTTCGCCGGCGTACTGGAAGTGATCGCCTATGCTGGCGCCATCATGGTGCTGTTCGTGTTCGTGGTGATGATGCTGAACCTGGGGCCTGCCTCGGTTCAGCAGGAACGCATCTGGCTCAAGCCGGGAATCTGGCTGGGGCCGGTGGTGCTTGCCGCCCTGCTGCTGGTGGAACTGCTGTACGTGCTATTCAGCCACCAGAGCGGTACCGGTGTCGGCCACACCACCGTGGACGCCAAGGCCGTGGGCATCAGCCTGTTCGGTCCTTATCTGCTGGTGGTCGAACTCGCCTCGATGCTGCTGCTCGCCGCAGCCGTCACGGCGTTCCACCTGGGCCGCAACGAGGCGAAGGAGTAAGACCATGCCTACTATCGGAACTATCCCTCTGGAGCATGGCCTGGCCGTTGCCGGCATCCTGTTCTGCCTCGGCCTGGTCGGCCTGATGGTGCGCCGCAACATTCTCTTCGTGCTGATGAGCCTGGAAGTGATGATGAACGCCTCCGCCCTGGCCTTCATCGTCGCAGGTGCCAGATGGGCGCAGCCGGATGGACAGATCATGTTCATCCTGGTGATCAGCCTGGCAGCCGCCGAGGCCAGCATTGGCCTGGCGATCCTGTTGCAGCTGTATCGCCGCTTCCACACTCTCGATATCGACGCTGCCAGCGAGATGCGCGGATGAACCTTCTCTATCTGACTTTCCTGTTCCCCCTGATCGGTTTCCTGCTGCTGTCGTTCTCCCGTGGACGCCTCTCGGAAAACCTCGCCGCCCTGATCGGTGTCGGCTCCGTTGGCCTGTCGGCGATTGTCGCGGCTTATGTGATCTGGCAATTCAACGTCGCCCCGCCGGAAGGTGGCCACTACACCCAGGTGCTGTGGCAGTGGATGACCGTAGGCGACTTCAAGCCGACCTTCGCCCTGTATCTGGATGGCCTGTCCGTGACCATGCTCGGCGTGGTGGTGGGCGTGGGCTTCCTGATCCACCTGTTCGCGTCCTGGTACATGCGCGGTGAAGACGGTTACTCGCGCTTCTTCGCCTACACCAACCTGTTCATCGCCAGCATGCTGTTCCTGGTGCTCGGCGATGACCTGTTGTTCCTGTACTTCGGCTGGGAAGGTGTGGGCCTGTGTTCGTACCTGCTGATCGGTTTCTACTACAGCAACCGCAACAACGGTAACGCGGCACTCAAGGCCTTCATCGTCACTCGCATCGGCGACGTGTTCATGGCCATCGGCCTGTTCATCCTGTTCCAGCAGCTGGGCACCCTGAATATCCAGCAACTGCTGGTCGCGGCGCCTGCGAAGTTCCAGGCCGGCGACTTCTGGATCGTCCTGGCGACCCTGATGCTGCTGGGTGGCGCGGTCGGTAAATCCGCCCAGCTGCCGCTGCAGACCTGGCTGGCGGACGCGATGGCCGGTCCTACTCCGGTTTCGGCACTGATCCACGCCGCAACCATGGTGACTGCCGGTGTCTACCTGATCGCCCGTACCCACGGTCTGTTCGCCCTGGCGCCGGATATCCTGCACCTGGTGGGCGTCGTCGGTGGCGTGACTCTGGTCCTGGCCGGCTTCGCCGCGCTGGTCCAGACCGACATCAAGCGGATTCTCGCCTACTCGACCATGAGCCAGATCGGCTACATGTTCCTGGCCCTGGGCGTTGGCGCCTGGGACGGCGCGATCTTCCACCTGATGACCCACGCCTTCTTCAAGGCCCTGCTGTTCCTTGCCTCCGGTGCGGTGATCGTTGCCTGCCACCACGAGCAGAACATCTTCAAGATGGGCGGCCTGTGGAAGAAACTGCCACTGGCCTACGCCAGCTTCATCGTCGGCGGCGCGGCCCTGGCGGCCTTGCCACTGGTCACCGCCGGTTTCTACTCCAAGGACGAGATCCTCTGGGAAGCCTTCGCCAGCGGTAATCACGGCCTGCTGTATGCCGGTCTGGTGGGGGCCTTCATGACCTCGCTGTACACCTTCCGCCTGATCTTCATCACCTTCCACGGTGAAGCCAAGACCGAAGCCCATGCCGGCCACGGCATCAGCCACTGGCTGCCGCTGTCGGTGCTGATCATTCTGTCGACCGCCGTCGGCGCCATGATCACTCCACCGCTGCACGGCGTACTGCCGCAAAGCGTCGGCCATGCCGGTGGCGAAGCCAAGCACAGCCTGGAACTGGCGTCGGGCGCCATCGCCATCGCCGGTATCCTGCTAGCCGCGCTGCTGTTCCTCGGCAAGCGTCGCTTCGTTACCGCCGTCGCCAACAGCAGCATCGGCCGCATCCTCTCGGCCTGGTGGTTCGCTGCCTGGGGCTTCGACTGGATCTACGACAAACTGTTCGTCAAGCCATATCTGGCGATCAGCCATGTACTGCGCAAAGACCCGCTCGACCAGACCATCGGTCTGATCCCGCGCCTGGCCAAAGGGGGCCACAACTCCCTGAGCCGTACGGAAACCGGTCAACTGCGTTGGTACGCCGCCTCGATGGCTGCTGGTGCCGTGCTGGTTATCGGCGCCGTCGTGCTGGTAGCGGTCTGATATGAACCTTGCGAACTTGCGAAAGGAATTGAGCCCGTCATGATTCTGCCTTGGCTAATCCTGATCCCCTTCATCGGCGGCCTGCTGTGCTGGATGGGTGAGCGCTTCGGCGCCACCCTCCCCCGCTGGATTGCGCTGCTGACCATGTCCCTGGAACTCGCTCTCGGCCTCTGGCTGTGGGCCCATGGCGACTATTCATTCGCTCCGGCACCTGGCGCCGATCCGACCTGGACCCTGGAGTTCAAGCACGTCTGGATCGAGCGCTTCGGCATCAACGTGCACCTGGCCCTCGATGGCCTGTCGCTGTTGATGATCCTGCTGACCGGCCTCCTGGGCGTGCTGTCCGTCCTCTGCTCCTGGAAAGAGATCCAGCGTCACGTGGGCTTCTTCCACCTGAACCTGATGTGGATCCTGGGCGGTGTCGTCGGCGTGTTCCTCGCCCTCGACCTGTTCATGTTCTTCTTCTTCTGGGAAATGATGCTGGTGCCGATGTACTTCCTCATCGCGCTCTGGGGTCACAGTTCTTCGGACGGCAAGAAAACCCGGATCTACGCCGCGACCAAGTTCTTCATCTTCACTCAGGCTTCCGGCCTGATCATGCTGGTGGCGATCCTCGGTCTGGTGCTGGTCAACTTCAACGACACCGGCGTGATTACCTTCAACTACGCCGACCTGTTGAAGACCAAGATGTCGACCACCACCGAGTACGTGCTGATGCTCGGCTTCTTTATCGCCTTCGCGGTGAAGCTGCCGGTGGTGCCGTTCCACTCCTGGCTGCCCGATGCCCACGCCCAGGCACCGACCGCAGGCTCCGTGGACCTCGCGGGGATCCTGCTGAAGACCGCGGCCTATGGCCTGCTGCGCTTCGCCCTGCCGCTGTTCCCGAACGCCTCGGCCGAATTCGCGCCGATCGCCATGACCCTGGGTCTGATCGGGATCTTCTACGGTGCCTTCCTGGCCTTCGCCCAGACCGACATCAAGCGCCTGGTGGCATTCTCCAGCGTTTCGCACATGGGCTTCGTGCTGATCGGCATCTACTCCGGCAGCCAGCTGGCCCTGCAGGGCGCGGTGATCCAGATGCTGGCTCACGGTCTGTCGGCGGCAGCACTCTTTATCCTGTGCGGCCAGCTGTACGAACGCACCCACACCCGCGACATGCGTGAAATGGGTGGCCTGTGGTCGAAGATCGCCTACCTGCCAGCCATCAGCCTGTTCTTCGCCGCGGCCTCGCTGGGCTTGCCGGCAACCGGTAACTTCGTCGGCGAATTCCTGATCCTGATCGGCACCTTCGCCAGCGCGCCATGGGTCACCGTGCTCGCGACGTCCGGCCTGGTGTTCGGTTCGGTCTATTCGCTGATCATGATTCACCGCGCCTACTTCGGCCCGGCCAAGTCGGACGCGGTCTTGCACGGCATGGACGCTCGCGAACTGATCATGGTGGTCGGACTGGCGGCGCTGCTGATTTACATCGGCATCTACCCGCAACCGTTCCTCGATACCTCTGCCGCCACCATGAATGGCGTGCAGCAATGGCTCGGCACCGCCTTCACTCAACTCGCTTCGGCCCGGTAAGAGCGCTATGGACTTTACGATTCAACACTTTATCGCGCTTGCGCCGCTGTTGATCACCAGCCTCACCATCATTGTGGTGATGCTGGCTATCGCCTGGCGTCGCAACCATTCGCAAACCTTCCTGCTGTCGGTCGCCGGTCTGAACCTGGCGTTGCTGTCGATTCTGCCGGCCCTGAAAGTCACCCCTCTGGCGGTGACTCCATTGCTGCAGATCGACCAGTTCGCCTGCCTGTACATGGCGCTGATCCTGGTGGCCACCCTGGCCTGCGTCACCCTCGCCCACGCCTATCTGGGCGACGGCGGCACCGGCTACCCGGGCAACCGCGAAGAGCTGTACCTGCTGATCCTGATGGCCGCCGCCGGCGGCTTGGTCCTGGTCAGCGCACAGCACCTGGCCGGCTTGTTCATCGGCCTGGAGCTGCTCTCGGTACCGGTCTACGGCCTGGTGGCTTATGCCTTCTTCAACAAGCGTTCGCTGGAAGCCGGCATCAAGTACATGGTGCTGTCGGCCGCTGGTTCCGCGTTCCTGCTGTTCGGCATGGCCCTGCTCTACGCCGAAGCCGGCAGCCTGAGCTTCAACGGCATCGGTCAGGCCCTGGCCGCGACCGGCCTGCCTAGCCCGCTGGCCCAACTGGGCCTGGGCATGATGCTGATCGGCCTGGCGTTCAAGCTGTCGCTGGTACCGTTCCACCTGTGGACCCCGGACGTCTACGAAGGGGCCCCGGCGCCTGTGGCGGCCTTCCTGGCCACCGCGAGCAAGGTGGCGGTATTCGCGGTGATGGTGCGTCTGTTCCAGATCTCGCCGGTGGCCAGCAGCGGTGTCCTGAACACCGTGCTGACCCTGATCGCGATTGCCTCGATCCTGTTCGGTAACCTGCTGGCGCTGACCCAGAGCAACCTCAAGCGTCTGCTGGGTTACTCGTCCATCGCCCACTTCGGTTACCTGCTGATCGCCCTGGTGGCGAGCAAGGGCCTGGCGATGGAAGCCATCGGCGTCTACCTGGTCACCTACGTGATCACCAGCCTCGGCGCCTTCGGCGTGATCACCCTGATGTCCTCGCCCTACAAGGGTCGCGACGCGGATGCCCTGTACGAGTACCGCGGCCTGTTCTGGCGCCGTCCGTACCTGACCGCCGTGCTCACCGTGATGATGCTGTCCCTGGCCGGCATCCCGCTGACCGCGGGCTTCATCGGCAAGTTCTACATCATCGCCACCGGTGTCGAAGCGCACCAATGGTGGCTGGTCGGCTCCCTGGTCCTGGGCAGCGCCATCGGCGTGTTCTACTACCTGCGCGTCATGGTCACCCTGTACCTGATCGAGCCGAACCTGCGCCGCGTCGACGCCCAGCTGCACTGGGAACAGAAAGCCGGCGGCGTGATGCTGCTGGCCATCGCGGTCCTGGCGTTCTTCCTCGGCGTCTACCCACAACCGCTGCTGATCCTGGTCCAGCAATCCGGTCTGGCGGGCTGATCGCTCAAGCACGATCCGCAGTAAAACAAGACGGCGCCTTCGGGCGCCGTTTTGTTTTCCGAAGAAAACCGCCCTGCCCTTCCTCCTGCCGCCTGAAAGGAATTGCCTTTCAGGCTTTAAAGACGCGTCCTACGTCTCATCCTGATTGCTAAGTCTAAGGTCATTAAAAGGCGACGAGTGTCATGCGCAACGCCTTGACCTCTTGACCTATCCAATCAAAAATATACGCAGGTTACGTACAAAGCATGGACGCACTTTTTATTGAGTTACCCCCGTTCCAGCGCTATCGACAGGACTATCTGGACGACGAGCTTTTTCGTAGCCTGCAGCTTGAATTGCTCAAAGCCCCCGAAGCCGGAGATCTCATCGAAGGAACCGGTGGCTTGCGCAAGATCCGTTTTGTCGATGAGCGAAGACACAAGGGCAAACGCGGCGGAATCAGGGTGATCTATTACTGGTGGTCCGGAGGCGCCCAGTTCTGGCTCTTCACCCTTTACGCAAAGAACGAGCAGAACGACCTGGCACCCCAACAGAAAAAACTGCTCAAGCAACTGTTGAACAGAGAAGTCGAGGCAAGGACCCATCATGAAACGTGACATCTTTTCCGAACTGGTCGAAGGTTTCGACGCCCTGGCCAAAGAGCGCCAAGGCAAGCTCACGCTGCGTAGCCACAAGGTCAAGCTGAGCGCATTGCTCCCGATCACCGCCGAAGAAGTGCTGGCAGTGCGCGAACAGCTGAACCTGTCCAGATCGGTATTTGCCATGTACCTGCGCACCAACACTCGAACCCTGGAGAACTGGGAGCAAGGACGGGCAAAACCCAACGCTCAGGCCACCACCCTGATCCGCCTGGTACAGCGCTTTCCCGATACGGTGGAGCGGCTGGCAGCACTGGCCTGAAGATCTGCGCCGGTTCGAGGGACATCATCGCGGGCAAGCCTCGCTCCTACAGACAAGCAGTGTCTTCGCCACCAGGTCTGCCCGCGACAGCGATTGCCCTGACAGCACAACAGCCATTCCCAAAACACAACGGCACCCGAAGGTGCCGTTGCGAATTACCGATCCACAACCTTATTTGCGCGCTGCCTCCCACGACTTGAGCAGTTCGTTGTAGCTCACGGTTTCCCCCTTGGGTTTCTCGTTGGCCAGTTTCGGTTTCGGCGCGCCCGGCTGGTCGAACCAGTATTGCGCGTCGCGCTCGGGGTTCATTTTCGGCGCGCAGGTGGCCTGGGCTTTCGAGCGCTCGAGCCGGGTCATGATTGCGTCCTGGTCCTTGGCCAGGCCATCGAGTGCCTGTTGCGGGGTTTTCTCGCCGCTGGCCGCTTCGGCGATATGGCTCCACCACAGCTGCGCCAGGCGTGGATAGTCCGGCACGTTGGTGCCGGTCGGCGTCCACTGCACCCGGGCCGGACTGCGATAGAACTCCACCAGGCCACCGAGCTTCGGTGCCAGGTCGGTCATCGCCTGGGAGTTGATGTCCGACTCGCGGATCGGTGTCAGGCCGACGATGGTTTTCTTCAGCGACACGGTTTTCGAGGTCACGAACTGGGCATAGAGCCAGGCCGCGAGTTTCTGCTTCTCCGGGGTGGACTTCATGAAGGTCCAGGAACCCACGTCCTGATACCCCAGCTTCATGCCCTCTTCCCAGTACGGTCCACGCGGAGACGGCGCCATGCGCCATTTCGGCGTGCCATCGGCGTTCATCACCGCCAGGCCCGGCTTGGTCATGTCGGCGGTGAACGCGGTGTACCAGAAGATCTGCTGGGCGATATTGCCCTGGGACGGTACCGGCCCTGACTCGGAGAAGGTCATGCCCGCCGCTTCCGGTGGCGCGTACTTTTTCATCCAGTCGACGTATTTGGTGGTGGCGAACACCGCCGCCGGGCCGTTGGTGTCGCCGCCGCGGGTCACGCTGGAGCCCACCGGATGGCAGTCCTCGACGCGGATCCCCCACTCGTCCACCGGCAAGCCATTGGGCAAGCCCTTGTCGCCGCCGCCGGCCATGGAGAACCAGGCATCGGTGAAGCGCCAGCCCAGGGACGGGTCCTTCTTGCCGTAGTCCATATGCCCGTAGACCCGCTTGCCGTCGATCTCCTTGACGTCCTCGCTGAAGAACTTGGCGATGTCCTCATAGGCCGACCAGTTCACCGGCACACCCAGCTCGTAGCCGTACTTCTCCTTGAACCTGGCCTTCAGGTCGGCCCGCTCGAACCAGTCGGCGCGGAACCAGTACAGGTTGGCGAATTGCTGGTCGGGCAACTGATAGATCTTGCCGTCCGGCGCGGTGGTGAAGGAGATGCCGATGAAGTCCTTGATGTCCAGGGTCGGCGAGGTGTAGTCCTTGCCTTCGTTGGCCATCAGGTCGGTGATGGATTCGGTCTTGCCATAACGAAAGTGCGTGCCGATCAGGTCGGAGTCGTTGACCCAGCCGTCATAGATGTTCTTGTCCGACTGCATCTGGGTCTGCAGCTTCTCCACCACGTCGCCCTCCTGCAGCAGGTCGTGGGTCAGCTTGATCCCGGTGATTTCGCTGAAAGCCTTGGCCAGCACCTTGGACTCGTATTCATGGGTGGCGATGGTTTCCGAGACCACGTTGATCTTCATCCCGCGAAACGGCTCGGACGCTTTAATGAACCACTTCAGCTCTTCCAGCTGTTGTTCCGCGGTCAGGGTGGATGGCTTGAACTCGCTGCCGATCCACTTTTTCGCGGCGTCCTCGTAGGCGTCGGCCCAGGCCGTCGCGCTCAGGCCGCTCAATGCCAGCATGGCCGCCAATGAAACGCTATGTCGCAGCTTATTGTTTTTGTCGAACATAGAGACCTCCCGGTTGAATTTCGAAGCAGGACTGCCGCGCACGCGCCCGGCTAGCCCCAACGCATCACAGCCAACAGCCACACCAGGGACAGCACGAACGCCACCCAGATGCTCCATTCGGTGGCGCCGATTACCAGCAGATGCAGGTAGGCGCTGCCGAGAAGACCGATAAACAGACGATCGCCACGGGTGGTGGCAATCGGCAGGAAGCCGCGCCGAGGGATGCTCGGCGAACGCAGCTCCCAAGTGGTCATGCCCAGCATGATCAAGGCAATGACACCGAAGAATGCCGCCGTCGGGGCGGTCCAGTTCATCCATTCCATCAACGGTTCCTCATACCCGGCCCAGGGCAAAGCCCTTGGCCACATGGTTGCGAACAAACCAGATCACCAGCATGCCCGGCAGGATGGTCAGCACCCCGGCGGCCGCCAGCACGCCCCAGTCGATACCGGAGGCGGACACGGTACGGGTCATCACCGCGGCGATCGGCTTGGCGTTCACCGAGGTCAAAGTCCGCGCCAGCAGCAGCTCGACCCAGGAAAACATGAAGCAGAAGAACGCCGTCACGCCGATCCCCGAACCGATCAGCGGGACGAAGATCTTCACGAAGAACTTGGGAAAGCTGTAGCCATCGATGTAGGCGGTCTCGTCGATTTCCTTCGGCACCCCGGACATGAAGCCTTCGAGAATCCACACCGCCAGCGGCACGTTGAATAGGCAGTGGGCCAGGGCCACGGCAATGTGCGTATCGAACAGGCCGATGGACGAATACAGCTGGAAGAACGGCAGCAGGAATACCGCCGGCGGCGCCATGCGGTTGGTCAGCAGCCAGAAGAACAGGTGCTTGTCGCCGAGGAAGCGGTAGCGCGAGAACGCATAGGCCGCCGGCAGCGCCACGCTCAGGGAAATCACCGTGTTCAGGCTGACGTAATACAGCGAGTTGAGGTAGCCGGTGTACCAGCTGGGGTCGGTGAAGATCACCTTGTAGTTGTGCCAGGTGAAGTCCTGGGGCCACAGGGTCAGGCTGCCGAGGATCTCGTTGTTGCTCTTGAACGACATGTTCAGCAACCAGTAGATCGGCACCAGCAGGAACAGGATGTAGATCAGCAGCGGTATCAGCTTGCGCTTGGTCATGGCGGCCGTCCTCAGCGATTGGCGTCGGAGTGGGTCATGGCGGTGTAGAACAGCCAGGACACCAGCAGGATGATTAGGAAGTACACCAGGGAGAACGCTGCGGCGGGGCCCAGGTCGAACTGACCGATCGCCATCTGGGTCAGGGTCTGGCTGAGGAAGGTCGTGGCGTTGCCCGGCCCGCCGCCGGTGAGCACGAACGGCTCGGTGTAGATCATGAAGCTGTCCATGAAACGCAGCATCACCGCGATCAGCAGCACGCTTTTCATCTTCGGCAACTGGATATGGCGGAACACTGCCCAGTTCGACGCCCGGTCGATGCGCGCCGCCTGGTAATACACGTCCGGGATCGCCCGCAGCCCCGAAAAGCAGAGCAGCGCCACCAGCGAGGTCCAGTGCCACACGTCCATCACCAGCACCGTGACCCAGGCATCCATGGTGTTGGCCGCGTAGTTGTAATCGATACCCAGGGCATTCAGCGCCGAGCCCATCAGGCCGATGTCGGCTCGGCCGAAGATCTGCCAGATGGTGCCCACCACGTTCCACGGAATCAGCAGCGGAATGGCGAGGATGATCAGCACCACCGACGACCAGCGTCCCTTGCTTGGCATGGTCAGGGCGATGGCGATGCCCAAGGGAATTTCGATCAACAGCACGCAGGCGGAATAGATGAACTGGCGCAGCAGCGAGTCGTGCAGGCGCGGGTCGAGCAGCACCTGGCGGTACCAGTCGGCGCCGACGAAATAGCGGCTGGACTGGTCGAAAATGTCCTGCACCGAATAGTTGACCACGGTCATCATCGGGATCACCGCACTGAAGGCCACCAGCAGGAACACCGGCAATACCAGCCACCAGGCTTTGTTGTTCTGCACTTTGTTCATGGCTGAACCTCGTTCGTGGCGTGGGCCTCCAGCAGGTATTCGTCGGTGTAGACCATCAGCCACTGCGCTGGGAAGCTGATGCAGGCCCTGCCCTGCGGCACCGGTTTGTCTTCGGCCAGCCGCACTTTCAAGACCGCGCCGTCGAGGTTCAGGGTCATGATCTTGTAGGTACCCAGGTCCTCGATGTGGACCACGTCGGCCTGCAGCGCCTCCTCGTAAGGCTCGTCCCAGACATGGATGAACTCCGGGCGAATGCCGACTTTCAGGCTCTGGTAATCGATCTCGGCGATTCGCTGCTGCAAGGCTTCAGGTAATGGCAGGTGGGTGCCGGCGAACCTGACACCGCCGGCCTCTGCCCGGACCTCGATCAGGTTCATCCCCGGGCTGCCGATGAAGTAGCCGACAAAGGTGTGGCTCGGCCGCTCGAACAGCTCCCGCGGGGTACCGAACTGGACGATCTGCCCGCCGTACATCACCGCGATCTTGTCGGCGAAGGTCGAGGCTTCGAGCTGGTCGTGGGTGACGTAGACCATGGTGATGTTGAACTGCTCGTGGATCTGCTTGAGCTTGCGCCGCAGCTTCCACTTCAAGTGCGGGTCGATCACCGTCAGCGGCTCGTCGAACAGGATCGCCGATACGTCGTCGCGCACCAGGCCGCGGCCCATGGAAACCTTCTGCTTTTCGTCGGCGCTGAGGTTGCGCGCCTTCTTGTTCAGCAGCGCCTGCAAGTCGAGGACCTCGGCGATCTCCTGCACCTTGCTGTGCACCCTGGCCTCGGCCAGGCCCTGGTTGCGCAGCGGAAAGGCCAGGTTGTCGAACACCGTCATGGTGTCGTAGACCACCGGGAACTGGAAAACCTGGGCGATGTTGCGCTTCTCGGGAGTCAGCTCGTTGACCACCCGGGTATCGAACAGCACCTGCCCCTGGGAAGGGCTGAGCAGCCCGGAAATGATGTTGAGCAAGGTCGACTTGCCGCAGCCGGACGGCCCGAGCAAGGCATAGGCGCCGCCCTGCTCCCAGACGTGGTTCATCTCGCGGATCGCATAGTCCTCGGGACCGGCCGGGGTACTGGTGTAACTGTGGGCGAGGTTGTGCAAACGGATCTCGGCCATCAGGCAACCCTCGCGACGCGCCGCCCCGGTGCCTGGACCAGACGGCCCTGGGCATCGAAGACGAACAGTTTGTGGGTGGGGATATAAATGCGGATCGGCGCGTCGACGTCGTATTCGTGCACGCCGGGCAGGTGCAGCACCAATAGGAATTGTTCGTTGCGCACATGCAGGAAGGTTTCCGAGCCGCTGATTTCCGCCACCTCGACGGTCACCGCCAGCTCCAGGTCGTCGTCGTTGCTCGGTACCAGGGAGATATGGCTGGGCCGCACGCCGAAGCGGAACTCGCCCTCGCCGACCGGGCGCAGATCGACGTTCAGCGGAAAGTGCACGAAATTGGCGAAGCTCACTTCATTGCCGGCGATGCGCCCCGGCATCAGGTTGATCGGCGGTTCGGAGAACAGCTCGGCGGCCAGCACCGTCTGGGGCTGGTGATAGACCTCGGCGGTCTTGCCGCTCTGCACCAGGTGCCCCTCGTGGAGGATGGTGGTGGTACCGCCCAGGGCCAGCGCCTCGTTGGGCTCGGTGGTGGCGTAGATGGCGATGGTGTGGCGGGCCTGGAACAGCTCGCGCATCTCCTGGCGCAGCTCTTCGCGCAGCTTGTAGTCGAGGTTGACCAGCGGCTCGTCGAACAGGATCAGCTCGGCATCCTTGACCAGCGCCCGGGCCATCGCCGTGCGCTGCTGCTGGCCGCCGGACAGCTCCAGCGGATGGCGCTGCAGGAACTTCTCGATCCGCAGCATCTTCGCCGTCTCCAGCACCTTGCTCTCGATCAGTTGCGCCGAAACGCCGGCCTGGCGCAGCGGCGAGGCGATATTCTCGAACACGGTCATGGTCGGGTAGTTGATGAACTGCTGATAGACCATCGACACATTGCGCAGCCGCACCGGGCGCCCGGTGACGTCCACGCCGTTCATCAGGATGCGCCCACTGGCGGGCTTGTCGAGCCCGGCGATCAGGCGCATCAGGCTGGTCTTGCCGGACAGCGTGCGCCCCAGCAGGACATTGAAGGAACCGGGTTCAAAGCGCAGCGAGATGTCATCGATCCAGGTCTGGCCCTCGACGACACGGCTGACGTGCTCCAGCGTTAATGACATGGCTCGGCCTTTTTTATTATTGGAGTCAAGCGACCGCAGCAGCAGAGCGACTTTCGTGCCAGAACCGTGGCACCAAACCAAGCCCCTGATAAGCCTGATATTTATTAAAAGACCGGCTATTGGAAGGTTCACAGCTGAACAGAAATGAACAACCCGCACTGAACAACTGAACAGTCCGGCGGTTGACAATGAACAAGAGTGAACAACACTGGATGGACGCTTTTGCCCGTAAACGCCACAGTTCCGGGCATAGGCCAATAACAACAATAAAAGCGTTTTCAGAGACCTACCGCCATGAGCGCACCTGCCTCACCGCTGTCTCACGAGACCATCATCAAGGACTCCTGGAGTCGCTGCCGGGCCTTTGGCCTCAGCCACCAGAGCACACCGGCCTTCGATCAACTGCCCGCCGAGCGCATCGCCCAGTTGCTGGAGAGCCAGCATGCCCTGGTGCAGACCACCCACCAGGAAGTCCTCCCCTACTACGAGAACATCCTCAGCAACTCCAATTGCCTGATCATGCTCGCCGACAACCAGGGCCAGGTGCTGACGTCCTGGGGCACCCAGCGTTTTATCCAGCCGAGCCTGGCCCGTGGTTTCAGCGCCGGCGCCAGCTGGCTGGAACACTGCAGCGGGACCAACGCCATCGGCACCGCCCTGGCTTGCGAACAGGCGGTGCATATCGAGCACGATGAACACTTTCTCAAGGCCAACCGCTTCATGACCGGCTCGGCCGCGCCGATCTTCGATGCCGAGCGCCGGGTGATCGCGGTGCTGGACGTCTCCAGCGACAGCTACCTGCCGCCCTCCCACACCCTGGGCATGGTCAAGATGATGAGCCAGACCGTGGAGAACCGGCTGATCCTCAACCTGTTTGAAGGCCGGCATTTCCAGCTGACCTTCAACACCGGCCTGAACAACCTCGACAGCCAGTGGGCCGGCTTGCTGATCTTCGATGACAGCGGCCAGGTGCTTTCGGCCAACCGCCGCGCCGACAACCTGCTGGGCATCAGCCTGTCGCGGGTCGGCATCGAAAGCCTGTTCAAGGCGTCACTGCTGGAATTGCTCAACCAGCCCGAAGGCCTGCCCTTCGCCCTGCAGGCTGCCGGTCGCAACCGCTTCCATTGCCTGCTCAAGCGTCCAAGGCAGATGCCGATCCAGGCCCGAGTCTTCGTCGAGCCACCTTCCCGTCCGGCTCCCGCCAACACAGATGCCATCAGCCTGAACACCCTGCACTTCGGCGACAGCCGGGTGGAGAAAGCCGTGCGCCAGGCCGAACGGCTGCTGGAAAAGGACATTCCGCTGCTGATCCACGGCGAAACCGGCGTCGGCAAGGAAGTTTTCGTCAAGGCCCTGCATCAAGCCAGCTCGCGGAGCAAACAGGCGTTCATTGCCGTCAACTGCGCGGCGATTCCCGCCGAACTGGTGGAGTCCGAGTTGTTCGGCTACGAGAAAGGCGCCTTCACCGGCGCCAGCCAGAAAGGCAGCATCGGCCTGATCCGCAAGGCCGACAAAGGCACGCTGTTCCTCGACGAAATCGGCGACATGCCCTTGCCGACCCAGGCCCGCCTGTTGCGTGTGCTGCAGGAGCGCTGCGTGCAACCGGTGGGTAGCAGCGAGCTGTTCCCGGTGGACATCCGCATCATCTCGGCGACCAACCGCTCCCTGCGCGAACAGGTACAACTCGGGCGTTTTCGCGAGGACCTGTATTACCGCATCGGCGGCCTGACCCTGGAGTTGCCGCCCCTGCGCGAACGCAGCGACAAACAGGCGCTGTTCAAGCGCATCTGGGAACAGCATCGCGAGCCCGGCCAATGGGCCGGGCTCAGCCGCGACGTCCAGGAACTGTTCGAGCGCCATCCCTGGCCGGGCAACCTGCGCCAGGTCAGCAGCGTGATGCAGGTAGCGCTGGCCATGGCCGAAGAACAGCCGATCCGCGCCGAGCACTTGCCGGACGACTTTTTTGTCGACCTGGACATGGAGCCAGCCACCAGCCACGAACCGCCCGGCGACATCGACCTGCAAGACACCCCCGACCTGCACCGCCAGCTCAAGGCCGTGGGCGGCAACATCTCCCTATTGGCCCGGCGCCTGGGGGTGAGTCGCAATACCCTGTACAAGCGCTTGCGACAGCTGGATACATAAAACCTGACCTGCCGTCTGCCTCGGCTTGGCCGGGATCAAATATTCTGGCTATATTTGTCCAGAATATTGGAGAAACCTCATGATCACTGTCCCGCTGGCAGAAGCCAAAAACAACCTGTCCAAACTGGTCGACGATGCCGCGGCAGGACAGGTCATTACCATCGCCAAACACGGTCGTGCCCTCGCCCGCCTGGTTCCCGTCGGCAAACCGTCGGGGCAGCGCATTGGTGCAATGAAAGGCAAACTGGTGCTTCCCGACGACTTTGACGCCCCGCTGCCGGACGACATGCTCGACGCCTTCGAAGGTACTCAGGAGTGAGAGTCCTGCTCGACACGCATATTCTGCTCTGGACCCTCAGCGACGATCCGAAGTTGTCGGCCAAGGCCCGAAAGCTGATTGAAAGCGCTGCCGAAATCTATATCAGCGCCGCGTCTTTCTGGGAGATGGCCATCAAGGTTGGCCTGGGCAAGCTTGATGTGGACCTGGAAGAGATTCGCGAATATTGCCTGGCGAGCGGTTTCATCGAACTGGCCATCACCTCGGAACACGCCATTGCGGTCAAAGACCTTGAACATCACCACCGCGATCCCTTTGACCGGCTGATTGTGGCCACCGCGATCAGCGAACCGATGAAACTGCTGACCGCCGACCCGCTAGTCGCCAAGTACAGCTCCCTGGCCATTCTGGTTTGATCCCGCACAGATAAATCGCAGGCAAACAAAAACCCGCACAAGGCGGGTTTCTGTTTGTCGCCAGTACAACGATCAGTCAGCCAGGCGCCAGGTGGTCCCACCCTTGCCGTCTTCCAGCACCACGCCCATGGCGGTGATCTGGTCGCGGATGCGGTCGGACTCGGCCCAGTCCTTGTTGGCCCGGGCAGCCAGGCGCGCCTGGATCAACGCTTCGACCTGCGCCGCGTCGACCCGGCCTTCGGCACCGGCCTGCAGGAAGTCATCGGCTTCCAGCTGCAGCACACCCAGCACGTCCGCCAGTTCCCGCAGGCGCGCCGCCAGACCGGCCGCCGCATTGAGATCGCTCTCGCGCAGACGGTTGATCTCGCGCACCATCTCGAACAGCACCGCACAGGCTTCCGGCGTGCCGAAGTCGTCGTTCATCACCTCGGTGAAACGCTCGACGAAGGCTTCGCCACCGGCGGCCGGTACAGCCGGCAGGCCTTTGAGGGCGTGGTAGAAACGCTCCAGGGCGCCCTTGGCGTCCTTGAGGTTGTCTTCCGAGTAGTTGATCGCGCTGCGGTAGTGGCTCGACACCAGCAGGTAACGCACCACTTCCGGATGGTATTTGTCGAGCACGTCGCGGATGGTGAAGAAGTTGTTCAAGGACTTGGACATCTTCTCGCCATTGATGCGGATCATGCCGCAATGCATCCAGGCATTGGCGTAGGTCTTGCCGGTGGCCGCCTCGCTCTGGGCGATCTCGTTTTCATGGTGCGGGAACTCGAGGTCGCTGCCGCCGCCATGAATGTCGAAGGTTTCGCCCAGGCAGCAGGTCGACATCACCGAGCATTCGATGTGCCAGCCCGGACGCCCGGCGCCCCATGGTGATTCCCAGCTCGGCTCGCCCGGCTTGGCGGCTTTCCACAGCACGAAGTCCAGCGGGTCCTGTTTCGACTCGTCGACTTCGATCCGCGCGCCGATGCGCAGGTCTTCGATCTTCTTGCGCGACAGCTTGCCGTAACCGAGGAACTTGCCGACCCGGTAGTACACGTCGCCGTTGCCCGGCGCATAGGCGTAGCCCTTGTCGATCAGGGTCTGGATCATCGCGTGCATGCCGGCGATATGGTCGGTGGCACGCGGCTCCATGTCCGGCTTCTTGATGTTCAGGCGCGCTTCGTCTTCGTGCATCGCCGCAATCATGCGCTCGGTCAGCGCCTCGAACGACTCGCCGTTCTCGTTGGCCCGATTGATGATCTTGTCGTCGATGTCGGTGATGTTGCGCACATAAGTCAGGTCGTAGCCGCTGAAACGCAGCCAGCGGGTCACCAGGTCGAAGGCGACCATGCTGCGGCCGTGGCCCAGGTGGCAGTAGTCGTACACGGTCATGCCGCACACGTACATGCGCACCTTGTTGCCATCGAGCGGCTTGAAGACTTCTTTGCTCTTGGTGAGCGTGTTGTAGATCGTTAGCACAAGGAGTTCCTTAACTGATCACTGACCCCAGGAGTCGCGCAGGGTCACGGTACGGTTGAATACCGGTGCGCCCGGTTTCGAGTCCTTGATATCCGCGCAGAAGTAACCTTCGCGCTCGAACTGGAAACGGTCTTCCGGCTGTGCGTTGCCCAGCGAGGGTTCGGCACGACAACCAGTGAGGACCTGCAGGGAGTCAGGGTTGATGTTGTCCAGGAAACTTGCGCTGTCTTCGGCCTTCTCCGGGTTCGGCGAACGGAACAGGCGATCGTACAGGCGCACTTCGCACTCGACGCTGGCGGCGGCCGGCACCCAGTGGATCACGCCCTTGACCTTGCGCCCTTCCGGGTTCTTGCCCAGGGTGTCCGGGTCGTACGAGCAACGCAGCTCGACGATGTTGCCATCGGCGTCCTTGATCGCCTCGTCGGCGCGGATCACGTAGCTACCGCGCAGGCGCACTTCGCCGGCCGGTTCCAGGCGCTTGTAGCCCTTTGGCGGCTCTTCCATGAAGTCGTCGCGATCGATGTAGATTTCACGGGCGAACGGTAGTACCCGCACACCCATGTCTTCTTTCGGGTGACGCGGCAATTCGAGGTTCTCGACCTGGTCTTGCGGGTAGTTGGTGATCACCACCTTCAGCGGACGCAGCACGCACATGGCGCGCGGGGCGCTGTGGTCGAGGTCGTCACGGATGCTGAACTCCAGCATGCCGAAGTCCACCACGCCGTCGGAACGGTTGGTGCCGACCATCTCGCAGAAGTTGCGGATGGATTTCGGCGTGTAGCCACGACGGCGGAAGCCCGACAGGGTCGACATGCGCGGGTCGTCCCAACCGTTGACGTGCTTCTCGTCCACCAGTTGCTTGAGCTTGCGCTTGCTGGTGATGGTGTAGTTCAGGTTCAGGCGGCTGAACTCGTACTGGCGCGGCTGTGCCGGCACCGGCAGGTTTTCCAGGAACCATTCGTACAACGGGCGATGGCTTTCGAACTCCAGGGTGCAGATCGAGTGAGTGATGCCTTCGATGGCGTCCGACTGACCGTGGGTGAAGTCGTAGTTCGGGTAGATGCACCACTTGTCGCCGGTCTGGTGGTGATGCGCATGGCGGATGCGATACATGATCGGGTCGCGCAGGTTCATGTTCGGCGAGGCCATGTCGATCTTGGCCCGCAGCACGCGTGCACCGTCCGGGAACTCACCAGCGCGCATGCGGGCAAACAGGTCCAGGTTCTCTTCGACGCTGCGATCGCGGAACGGACTGTTCTTGCCCGGCTCGGTCAGGCTGCCACGGTATTCCTTGGCCTGCTCGGGGGTCAGGTCGTCGACATAGGCCTTGCCCGCCTTGATCAGCTCCACCGCCCAGTCGTGCAGCTGGTCGAAGTATTGCGAGGCGTAGCGTACTTCACCGGACCACTCGAAGCCCAGCCACTTGACGTCGCTTTCGATGGCGTCGATGTATTCCTGGTCTTCCTTGGCCGGGTTGGTGTCGTCGAAACGCAGGTGGGTGACGCCGCCGAATTCCTGGGCCAGCCCGAAGTTCACGCAGATCGACTTGGCGTGACCGATGTGCAGGTAGCCGTTGGGTTCCGGCGGGAAGCGGGTCACGATCTGTGTGTGCTTACCCGAGTCCAGGTCCGCCTGGATGATCGGGCGCAGGAAGTTGACCGGAACGGCCGGTCCGGTCTTGGAATTCGAGGTAGGGTCGACAGTGGGCTTGCTCATAGGATCCTTGAACGTACAAGTGCGCGGCCGGTGCGGCCTGATAAATCAAAACGGATATCATAGCCGATGCGGTCAAGCCCCTGACAGAGCGGGCTTTAAATCTGCCGCGATTAATCCGTCGCAAATGAAAAAACAGCCTCGAATTTCACGCCCGTCACGCTAAACTGCGCACCTTGGCGGATTTTTGCCAGCGCGGTTCCGGCCCGCGGGCCCCAGGCCTGCCTCCCGGAACCCGGGAATTCCTTGAAAACGCTCCTCCTTATAAAGAGTACCGATCATGACCCAAGTCAAACTGACCACCAACCACGGCGACATCGTGCTGGAACTGAACGCCGAGAAAGCCCCGGTCACCGTGGCCAACTTCGTCGAATACGTTAAAGCCGGTCATTACGAAAACACCGTATTCCACCGCGTCATCGGTAACTTCATGATCCAGGGCGGCGGTTTCGAGCCAGGCATGAAAGAAAAGAAAGACAAGCGTCCAAGCATCCAGAACGAAGCCGACAACGGTCTTTCCAACGACAAGTACACCGTCGCCATGGCCCGCACCATGGAGCCGCATTCGGCTTCCGCGCAGTTCTTTATCAACGTCGCTGACAACAGCTTCCTCAACCACAGCGGCAAGACCGTGCAGGGCTGGGGCTACGCAGTATTCGGCAAAGTGGTCGCCGGCACCGAAGTGGTCGACAAGATCAAAGGCGTGGCCACCACCATGAAGGCCGGCCACCAGGACGTACCGGCAGAAGACGTGATCATCGAGAAAGCCGAGATCGTTGAGTGATACTGCTGATTTCAGATTTGCATCTGGAAGAGGAACGCCCGGACATTACCCGGGCGTTTCTGGATTTACTGGGCGGGCGTGCCCGCTCGGCGCAAGCGCTGTATATCCTGGGAGATTTCTTCGAGGTCTGGATCGGCGACGACGCCATGACCCCCTACCAGCTTTCCATTTGCCAGGCACTGCGCGAGCTCAGCGACAACGGCACGCAGGTTTTCCTGATGCATGGCAATCGCGACTTCATGCTTGGCAAGGCCTTCTGCAAGGCCGCGGGCGCGACCCTGCTCAAGGACCCGAGCGTGGTCGACTTCTACGGCGAGCCGGTGCTGCTGATGCACGGCGACAGCCTGTGCACCCGCGACGAAGCCTACATGCGCATGCGCCGCTACCTGCGCAACCCGGTTTCGTTGTGGATCCTCAGGCACCTGCCGCTGCGCACCCGGCACAAGCTGGCGCGCAAGCTGCGCAATGAAAGCCGCGCGCAAACCCGCATGAAGGCCAACGACATCGTCGACGTGACCCCGGACGAAGTGCCGCGGATCATGCAGGCGTTCAAGGTGCGGACCCTGGTCCACGGCCACACCCACCGCCCGGCCATCCACAAGTTGCAGATCGGCGACCAGGCCGCCAAGCGCATCGTGCTGGGGGACTGGGACCGTCAGGGCTGGGCCTTACAGGTGGATGAACAGGGTTTCCAGCTGGCGGCTTTCGACTTCGTGCCGTCACAGCAGGCATTGCCCCGCCTGTAGCCGCTGCCGCAGGCTGCGATAAGGCCCGAAGGGCCTTGCGAGGCCTTCCAGGCGAACGCTGCGCGTTCTATCGCAAACAAGCTCGCTCCTACAAAAAGGTACCTCCCCTGTAGGAGCGAGCTTGCTCGCGATAATTTCTCTGCACTACCGCACCATCAATGCCCCGCCGACGCCGACCCGGCCTTGGCGGTGAACGGTGGCTTGGCCAGCCACACCAACAGGATCAGCGCCATGAAGCTCCAACCCAGCAACGTGAAGTAGTCCACGGTGGACATCATGTACGCCTGCCCGGTCAGCACCTGGTCCAGTTGCGCGTAGGCCTGGTTGCTGGCACCGCCCAAGGAGTTCAGGGCATCGCGGGTGGCCGGCTCGAAGCTGCTGATGTGTTCACTCATGTAGGCATGGTGCTCGTTCGCCCGGCGGATCCAGATCCAGGTGGTCAACGACGCGGCGAAGCTGCCGCCCAGGGTCCGCAGGAAGGTGGCCAGGCCGGCGCCATCGGCGATCTGGTGCGGCGGCAGGTCCGACATCAGGATGCTCAGGGTCGGCATGAAGAACAGCGCCACGCCGATGCCCATGAACAGTTGCACCAGGGCGATGTGCTGGAAGTCCACCTCGTTGGTGAAGCCGGCGCGCATGAAGCAGCTCAGGCCGATCGCCAGGAACGCCAGCCCGGCCAGCAAGCGCAGGTCGAACTTGTGCGCGTACTTGCCGACGAAAGGCGACATCAGCACCGGCAGGATACCGATCGGCGCCACCGCCAGGCCGGCCCAGGTCGCGGTATAGCCCATCTGGGTCTGCAACCACTGCGGCAGGATCAGGTTGATACCGAAGAAACCGGCATAACCGCCCACCAGCACGATGGTGCCGATGCGGAAGTTGCGATGGGCGAACAACCGCAGGTTGACTACCGGATGGCGGTCGGTCATTTCCCAGATCACGAACACCGCCAGGGCAATCACCGAAATCAGCGTGCCGATAACGATGAAGTTGGATTCGAACCAGTCCAGGTCGTTGCCCTTGTCGAGCACGATCTGCAAGGCACCGACGCCGACGATCAGGCTCAGCAGGCCGATGTAGTCCATCGGCTGGCGACTGGTCACCACCGGCCGCGCCTTCAGTTGCTGCTTGACCACCCAGGCGGCGAACAGGCCGATCGGCACGTTGATGAAAAAGATCCACGGCCAGCTGTAACTGTCGGTGATCCAGCCGCCGAGAATCGGCCCGGCAATCGGCGCCACCACCGTGACCATCGCCAGCAGCGCCAGGGCCATGCCCCTTTTCGCCGGCGGGTAGACCGCGATCAGCAGGGTCTGGGTCATCGGGTACAACGGCCCGGCCACCACCCCTTGCAGCACACGAAAGCCCACCAGCTCGGGCATGGAGGTGGAAATCCCGCAGAGGAACGAGGCCAGCACGAACAGCAGGGTGGCCCAGATAAACAGCTTCACTTCGCCGAAGCGCCGGCTCAGCCAGCCGGTCAGCGGCAAAGCGATGGCGTTGCTCACGGCAAACGAGGTGATCACCCAGGTGCCCTGCTCCGAACTCACCCCAAGGTTGCCGGAAATGGTCGGCAAGGCCACGTTGGCGATGGTGGTGTCGAGCACCTGCATGAAGGTCGCCAGCGACAGGCCGATGGTGCTGAGCAACAGGCTGGGCGGCGTGAAAGAGGCGTTATTGCTCATCGCGAATCCTATGAAGCGAGGCAGGTGCCGCGGCCGCTAACGGCCGCAGCAGAGGGATCGGCGAATCAGCGCTGCGCGGTCTTGCCGATAGCGGCGCTGTTGTCGTGGATCAGACGGGCGATCAGGGCATCGGCCTCGCCCAGCTGGCGGTCGTAGACGCTGGTACTGAACGACGCCTTTTGTGGCGGCTGCTGGGCCAGCACGGGGCCGCTCTGGTCATGCAGGTCGACGTTGACCACCGTCGACAGACCGACCCGCAGCGGATGCCTGGCCAGTTCTTCGGCATTCACATGGATGCGCACCGGTACCCGCTGCACGATCTTGATCCAGTTGCCGGTGGCGTTTTGCGCCGGCAACAGGGCGAAGGCACTGCCGGTACCGGCGCCGAGGCTGTCGATGGTGCCGCTGTACTTGACCTCGCTGCCGTAGATATCGGCCTCGATGTCCACCGGCTGGCCGATGCGCATGTCACGCAGCTGGGTTTCCTTGAAGTTGGCGTCGATCCACAGTTGGTCGAGCGGGATCACCGCCATCAATGCGGTGCCCGGCTGCACCCGCTGGCCCAGTTGCACGGTGCGCTTGGCGACATAACCGGTCACCGGGGCGATCAGGGTGCTGCGGGCGTTGGTCAGATAGGCCTGGCGCAATTGCGCGGCGGCCGCCTGCACGTCCGGATGGTTCGAGACCACGGTGTCGTCCACCAGCGCGTTGGTGGTGTTGAGCTGCTGCTGGGCATTAGCCAGGGCGTTCTGCGCCGAGGTCAGGTCGTCGCGGGCGTGGGACAGTTCTTCCTGGGAAATCGCCCCGCTGCTGGCGAGGGTCCGGCGACGGTTGAAGTTGTCCTGGGCCTTCTGCACTTCGGCCTTCTGCGCCGCCACCTGGGCGCGCATGCCGTCGACATTGCTGTACAGCCCGCGCACCTGGCGCACGGCGCGGGCCAGGTTGGCCTCGGCGCTTTGCAGGCCGACCTCGGCATCGTTGGGGTCGAAGTTGATCAGCACCTGGCCTTCGTGGACCAGGTCGCCATCGTCGGCGCCGATGCTGACCACCGTACCGGTGACCAGCGGGGTGATTTCCACCACGTTGCCGTTCACATAGGCGTCGTCGGTGCCTTCGTTCCAGCGTCCGTAGAGTTCATACCAGGCAAAGACCCCTAGCCCGCCCAGGACGATCAGCGCCACCAGGCCCAGCAGCATGACCTTGCGCTTGCGCGGGTTGGCGGTGTCCGGGGTGTTTTCAGGAGCGTTGTTGGTTTCGGCAGTGGCCATGATGAGTACCTTGAATTATTGAGTGCGCGAGGCTGGGGTCGGGGCGGCCGCGGCCAGATTGTCGGTCTGGAAACCACCGCCCAGGGCCTGCATCAGTTGGATCGACAGGTCGATCTGCTGGGCATTCAGGGTCGCCAGCTGACGCTGGGCCTGCAGCAATTGCTGCTCGATGCTGAGCACGTCCAGGTAATTGCCGATCCCCGAGCCGTAGCGCTGGACCACGGTGTCGTAGGAGTCCTGGGCGATGTCGGTGGCGTGTTGCTGGGCGGCGATCTGCCGACCGATGTCACGCAGTTGGGAGAGGGTGTCGCTGACATCCCCCAGGGCATTCACCAGGCTCTTGTTGTACTGCGCCACGGCCAGGTCGTAGTCGGCGTCCCGGGCATCCAGGTCGGCGCGCAGGCGGCCACCGTCGAAGATCGGCAGCGACACGGTCGGGGCGATATTGAAGAAGCGGCTGGCCGATCCGAACATCGCGTCCCCCAGCAACGCTTGAGTGCCGGCAGCGGCGCTCAGGTTGAGGTTGGGATAGAAGTTGGTCTTGCCGGCGTCGATGCTCTTGCTCGCCGCCTCGACCCGCCAGCGCGCGGCCACCAGGTCCGGACGGCGGCCCAGCAGTTCCGCCGGCAGCACCGACGGCAGCGCCACCGCGCTGGCCTGCAAGACTTTCGGCCGGGCGATTTCGTTACCCCGGTCCGGGCCCTTGCCGAGCAATACCGCGAGGGCAATCTTGGCGCTCTGCAGGTTTTTCTCGGCATCGATCAGGCTGGCTTCGGAGCTGGCCTCCAGGCTTTCGGTCTGCTGGTACTGGTACTGGCTGTCGATGCCCGAGCTCAGGCGTTTCTGGCTCAGGTCGAGCATCTGCCGGGTGCGCTTGAGGTCTTCAGTGGCCAGGTCATGGACGATATGCGCCTGGCCCAGGTCGCTGTAGGCCCGGGCCACATCGGCGGCCAGGGTCAGTTGCGCGGCCTGGCGATCGATCTCGGCGGCGCGCGCCTGGCCCAGGGCGGCTTCCCAGGTATCGCGCTGGCCGCCCCAGAGGTCGAAGGTGTAATTGAAGTTGCCTGTCAGGCTGCGCATCGTGCTGTAGTTGTCGCCCTGCCCACTCGGGTCCTGCGAACGGGACAGGCGCGAGCGGCTGACACTGCCGCTGGCGTCCAGGGTCGGCATGCGTGCCGCGTCCGCGGCATAGGCCGCCGCGCTGGCCTGGTGGGCGCGGGCGCTGGCGATCTGCATGTCGGGGCTGTCGTGCAGGGCCTCGCGGATCAGGCCGTCGAGCTGTGGATCGCCCAGGCTCTTCCACCAGTCGCTCTTCGGCCAGGCCGCCGGCGACAGGGTCACGCCATTCAGGGATTGTCCGGCCTTGAGGGATTTGGCATCGAGGCTCACCCCTTCGGTTGTCAGGCCGCTGTAGTTGGCACATCCCGCCAGGCTCATGGCCAGCAGCACCAGGCTCAAACGGGCACGCAAGGTTTTACTGCTCATTTACTTATCACCTACCCGCAACACGGTGATCGGGTCACCGGCCGCCAGCAAAATTTTCTTGAGGATCTGTTCCAGGGTTTTCAACTCTTCGGGGGTGATGGCGCCGGCCAGTTGGTTCATCGCGTTGGCGCCGATGTGCGGCAGGCAGTCGGCGAGCTTCTGGCCCTCCTCGGTGAGCACCAGGCGCACCTGGCGGCGGTCGTGCTCCGAGCGTTGGCGGGCGAGGAAGTCCTTCTGCTCGAGGCGATCGAGCATTCGGGTCATGGAACCGCTGTCCAGGGACAGGTGGCGGCACAGCTCGGCCGGGGTGTCGACGCCGAACTGGGCCATGATGATCAGCACCTTGAACTGCGCGGAGGTGATGCCGTGGGGTTCCATGTGGGTGTCGATGATCCGGTCCTTGAGCAGGGCCGCGCGGCCCAGCAAGAGCCCGAGGTGGCAATTGTGGAAATCGTCTGGGGTGAAGTGCTTCATCTGACCACCTGTTAGCTGCCTAGGCAGCGAAAGTATGTCGAGATGTTACTGCCTAGGCAGCCAATATCCAAACAATAATTAGCATGCTTACTATTAAGCTAATTAATGGGAAAGCCTTGAAGTCAAGAATCGGCGGGAGAATTACCGGCTGGAGGAGCGGCGTGGTGAACACCAGCCCCCTCGCCAAAGGGGACTGGATTGTCGACGAGCTAGAAGTCGCGCTTGTAGAAGATGTCCAGCGAACTGGCGACGCCGCTGGCCGCTTCCAAGTAGACCTTTTTGCTCAGCTTGTAGCGCAGGGCGATGGTGTTGGCCGGCTCGAAGACCCCCACCCCGTAACGCAGGCTGAGCCGCTCGGAGATATTGCCGCTGGCCACCACGCTGGTGGTGTTGCCGCTGCCCTGGGTGTCGAGCTGGAAGTCGTCGATCCCCAGGTCCTTGGCCAGCCCGCCGGTAATGTTCGAGCTGCCCATCAGGCCCAGGCCCAGGGCAGCTTGCGCCAGCATGTTGTTGTCCTCGCCGGTGGTGCTCAAGGGACGCCCGAGCACCAGGTAGGACAGCGCCTGCTCCTGGCTCATGGCCGGTTCCGAAAAGATCTGCGTGGTCGGCTGTTCGGCGCTGCCACTGAGGCGGATGCCGGCGATCACGTCATCGGTCTGGCGGATCGCCTCGATGTCCAGGTACGGCTGGTCGATCGGCCCGGCGAACAGCAGGCGCGCCCGGCGTACGGTCAGGCGCTGGCCGTAGGCGCGGTAGCGGCCGTCGTTGAGCCACAACTCGCCACGGGTGTCCATGTTGTCGCCGATGTGCACGTGGCCTTGCAGGTTGGCGGTCAGGCCGAAACCGGTGAAGCTGAGCTTGTCCTCGCCGACCACCACATCGATGTCCATCGCCATGGCCATCGGTGCTTTGCCCTCCTCGGTCTGGTGGCCGATGATCACCGTGTCGTCCGACACCTTGACCGTCGATGGCGGCAATTCACGGATGGTGATTTCACCCTTGGGCACATGGACCTTGCCGGCGATCGCCAGCTTGTCGTCCTTCATCGAGATCTTCAGGTCCGGCGCCACGTCCAGCACCGCATAGGGCTCGACGGTGACCGGCAGTTGCGAGCCTTTCAGGCTCAGGTCCACCACCAGCGCCTGGCCCCAGGCGATATTGCCGTTCAGGCTACCCTGGCCGGCCTTGCCGCTCTTCCAGCCGCCGTTCAACTGCACGCTTTCACCGGCGATCAGCGCCTGCAATTGCAGGTCCTGGAGGCTGATGGGCAATTCAGGGCCGGAAACTTCGCCACCACTAAGGGCCAGGTTGCCATTGACCTGCGGCGCCAGCAGACCGCCGGAGATGCGCCCGCTGCCATTGAGGGTGCCGGTGAGCTTTTCGACCATCGGCACGAACGGCCGCGCCACCGCCAGGTCCAGGCCGCTGAGGCGGAACTCGCCGGACAGCGGCTTGTTTTTCGGCAGCGGATTGATCTGCGCCTGCAGCATCAGCTCACCGAGCTTGCCGCCACTGAACGCCAGCTGGGTGTCGATACGCTTGGGGTTGAGGGTGGTGTCGAGTTTCAGCGTCTGGTACGGGAAGTCCAGCCACTGCTGCTTTTCCTTGACCCGCAAGGTGCCGCCGCTGGCGTCCAGCAGGATCCGCCCCTGCGGGCCGCCAGCCGGTACGTCCAGCTTGATATCGGCATTGAGCCGGCCCTTCCAGGCGAAGTCCTTGGGCAACCACTGCGCGAGACTGTCGATCGGGAACTGCTTGAGGTGGTAGCGCAACTTGGGCTCGGGCATCAGCCGCTGATCCTCGCCACACAGGCTGGCATCGCCGCTGGCCCAGCAATGGGCGCCGAAGTTGAGCTTGCCGTCGGCCAGATATTCGAGCTTGGCCGGGGCTTGCAGCCTCCAGTCCTGGCCACCGGTCTGGATATCGCCGCTGGCCAGGCGCCCGCGCCAGTTGCCCTGGTCCAGCTTGCCGTCCAGGCCCAGTGCCAGCTTGAGCTGCGGGCCTTGCAGGTCCAGTTGCAGCTTCTGGCTCTTGATATCGCCCTGGCCGCTGGCCGTCAGTGTGCCCAGCGCGGTTTCACCGACCTGGATGCCGGCCCCCTTGAGGTCGATTTGCGCCCGTTGCGCGCTGTCCAGGTTGGCATCGAGCTTGAGGCTCTGCAGGCGATTGTCGGCGAACACCAGTTGCTGGCCTTGCAGGTCGAGCTTGCCCTGCGGCGCCTTCAGGGTGCCCGCCACATCGAGGCGGCCGTTGAGCTGGCCACGCAGCTCGGGCCACAGCTGGCCGAGACGCGGCAGCTTGATATCGAGTTGCCCGGCCAAACGCTGTTGCAGGCGGCCGGAACCGTTGATGCGGTTGTCGCCCAGGCGGATGTCCAGGGTGTTCAGGTTCCACTGCTCGCCAGCGCCATCGGCCTTGGCCTGCAGCACCGCGGGCTGGCCGCGCAGCTTGCCCTTGAGGTCGAGGTCGGCGTTGAGCTTGAGTTGCTCGTTCTTCATTTCGCCCTGGCTGCGCAGCGGCCCGGCCAAAGTGCCCGGCAGCTCGGCGACCCAGTACGCCGGGTTGATCGCCGACAGATCCAGGGCGGTATCCCAGGCGATGCCGTCGGCGAATTGCAGGTTCAGGTGGCCTTCGGCCTTGCCCTGGCCGGCGGCCAGCTTGAACTGGGGCAGGAAGATTTTCGTCAGGTCGCCGCTGAACGGGCTGCTGAGGCTGAACGCCCCCGCCGGGCCATCGAGGTCACCCTTGAAGTTGCCCAGGTAGTTGCCATCGCGGTAGGCGACCTCGGCAGTGAAGCGGCGCACCGCCACCGCGGGCTCTTCGATCAGCGGGGACAGGCGATGCCAGGGGAAATCCAGCCAGTCGAGCCTGGCTTCGGCGTTCAGGCCCTGGCTCCAGTCCAGCTGGCCCGTCAGCTTGAGGTTCTGCTTGTCGTTGGCGCTCAGGTCCAGCGCGGCGATCTGCGCGCCCTTGGCGTCGACCTTGCCTTGCAGCACCAGGGCCACCGGCCCCTGCTCGGCCGGCAGGCTGGCCTTGCCCAGCAGTTGGTAACCCGCCTTGAGGTCGCCTTTGCCAGTCAGTTCCAGCTGGTTGAGCATCAGGGTATCGGGCAGCTCGGCGCTGGCCTTGAAGCCATCGGCGGTGATCCGCACCTCGGCCGGCAGGTTCTCCACCAACGGTTGCAGCTCACCGCTCAATTGGCCTTGCAGGTAACCGCTGCTGTCGGCCGCAAGCTTGAGGGTCTTCAACAGGTCGCCATCGACCTTCAGCGCCAGCGCCCAGGGTTCACTGCCCGGCGCCGGCAGGGTCAGGGTACCGGTGGCGCTCAGTGGCCAGTCGCCGCTGGGCGACAACAAGCCCGAAAGTTTGAGGCTGAGGTCGTCGCGTTGCAGGCTCACCGAGTCGATCTGCAGGCCCTTGGCCGTCCACTGCGCCGCCAGCTGCAAGCCCTTGAGTTCCTCGCTGCCATTGAACTGCAGGCTGCCGACCCGTACCTGCCCCAGCTCGATAGCCACAGGCAACTGCAGATCCGGCAGGCTGATCGGGCCGCTGCTTTGTTCTTCTGCGCCCGGCGGGAATTGCAGGCTGACCTGCTCCACGTCCAGTTGCTCGATGCACAGGGTCATGCGCATTAGGCACGCCGGCGACCAGGCGAATTTCGGCGCCTGGAGTTCGACCCGGCTGCTGTCCTGCTGCCACAGCAGATGATCGGCGCTCCACTGTCCGCCCAAGCGGCCGGCGAAGTTATCCACGCTCAAGCCCGGCACCAGGCCCAGGGCCCAGCGACTGCCGGCCTGGGTGCCGAGTATCGAAGCCAGCGCCAGTACCAGCACCGCCACCAACACAAGCAGCGCCAGCGCCGCGATCTTCAAACCACGCTTCACAGCTCAGGCCCCATGGAAAAGTGCAAGCGAATGCCGCCGTCATCGTCCAGCGCATGGGCCAGGTCAAGGCGGATCGGCCCCACCGGGGACACCCAGCGCACGCCGACACCGACCCCGGTCTTGAGGTTCGGCAGTTCAAGTTTGTCGAAGGAGTTGCCCTGGTCGACAAAGGTCGCCAGGCGCCATTTTTCCGCGATGGAGTACTGATACTCGACGCTGCCGGCCACCATGTAGCGCCCACCGATCCGGTCGCCGTCGGAGTTCTCCGGCGACAGGCTCTGGTAGTCGTAACCGCGCACGCTCTGATCGCCACCGGCGAAAAAGCGCAGCGACGGCGGGATCTTCTTGTAACCGTTGGTGGCACTGCCACCGAACTGCACCCGGCCGAGGAAGCGATGGTTGTCCCACACCGTGGTCAGGCCCTTGAGCAGCACGGTGCCATATAACAGGTTGGTGTCCGAACCCAGCCCTTCCTTGGCCACCTTGCTGTCGAATTGCAGGCGATAGCCGTTGTGCGGGTCGATGCGGTTATCGCTGCGCAGGTAGGAATAGCTGATGCCGGGCATCAACAGGGTACTCAGGCCCGAGTCGTCGCCCAGGCGGTATTCCTCGCGTTGCCACTTCAACGAGATGACTCGCTGCCAGCCGCTGGGCAACTTGCTGTGCCACTCGGGACCGAGGGTGAGCAGCTTGCTCAGGGTGTCGGTATTGGCGATTTCTTCGTTCTGGTAGCCGCCGGCAAAACGCAGCTTGTCGGTCAGCGGCGGGTCCAGCGGTATGTCGTAGAACAGGCCGACGTTCTGTCGCGGCACGGAGACTTCCGCCTCCCAGCCGTAGCTGTGGCCTTGGGCGTTGACCCAGTGCCGGGTCCAGTTGGCTTTGGCCCGCGGCCCGACGTCGGTGGAAAAGCCCAGGCCCAGGCCCATGGTGCGCGGCTTGCGGGTTTCCAGCTGGACCGCCACCGGAATCACCTCGGCGGCGGCCGCGGTCGGCGCCGCGTCGACCCGCACGCCCTCGAAGTAACCGCTCGATTGCAATGCCTGGTTAAGCTCGGCGATCAGCTCGGAATCGTAGGGAGTACCGGCCTTGAACGGCACCATGCGTTGCAGCAGGTCTTCGTCGAACGGTGTATCGCCGGCAAAACTGACCTTGCCCAGGGCATAACGCGGACCGCTTTCGTAGACCAGCTCGATATCCGCCACCCCGGCCTGGGGGTCCACGGCCAGCTTCTGCCGGGTGAAACGCCCGCTGAAAAAGCCGTAGCGCGACGCCTGGTTCTGGATCAGCCGCTTGGCGTCTTCGTAATGACCGTGATTGAGAACCGCGCCGCTTTTCAGCTGGTCGCTCCTGGGCACCCGAAAGCCCTTGAGGGAGGCCGCCGGGCCGTCGACCCGGATGGTGACGTTGCGCAGGTGCACCGGCTCGCCAGGATCGATATTCAGCACCAAACGCGGCTTTTCGCCGCCTTTGACTTCGCTGCTGATCTGCGGCTGGTAGTAGCCCAGGGCCTGGGCGGCCTTGCGGGCCTGCTCCTCGGCGCCACGGCTGAAACGCAGCAGGGCTTCCTCGTCGCGATCGCCCACCCCGCCGATGTAGCCTTCCACATTGGCCTTGAGTTCATCGTTGGAGGGTTTGACCCTGACGTCCAATTCGCTTTGCGCCAGTGCCGCACAGCTTGTGAACAGCAGCAACAAGCCGCTGGTGAATCTTCCTGAAAACTTCATAGGCGCGAATGCTATCACGAGCTGGGAGCCCGATAGAGCGCACAAATGTGAGGAAAGTTCTGTTCAGCCGGTCGCGCTTTGCAGAACCTGCGGGTTGGCGTGAAAGAAAACGTGCTCGCGGACCGGACCGACGGCGATCTCGCCAATCTCTTCATAACCCTGGCGCTCATAGAACGCCAGGTAACGCGGGTTGCCGGTGTCCAGCACCACACCCTGGGAGTGTTCATCCACCGCGCACCAGTTGTGCACCGCCTGCAGCAACTGCTCACCGAAGTGCCTGCCCTGGAATTGCGGATGAATCCCCAGCAAGGGCAGGACGTGCACCGAATCGCTGGGCAGGCAACCCAGCACCGCGGCGTGATAGTCCAGGTAACGCCGGGTGCAACGGAAACCGGTACTGAGCACCATGCGCAGGCGCCAGGCCCAACTCTCGGTAATGCCCAGGCGACGCTGGGGCGGTGCGATCAGGGCGATGCCGATCAGCCGGTCATTGACCAACAGGCCGATGGCCGGCAGGTCCTGAATGAAGTGCTGCTTGACCAGCTCCCGTACCGTGGCCCTCACCCGTTGTTCGTAACCCGGGCGTTCGGACTCGAACAGATAAGCGAAGGTCGGCTCGTGGCGATAAGCCTGATACAGCAGGGAACGGGCTTCGCGGGCATAGCCGCTGTCGAGCATGTGAATGTCGGCGATGGCAGTCGAGGTTTCAGGCATGGCGATTGGTCTCCCCCTGGGCCCGGCTTGAAGTGGCCGCGCTGGGCGGCGGCGTTCTTCTGCGCGGTTGTTATAGCTACGAACCTTTCAGGCTCATGATCGTTCCACCGCCCATGGACCTTAGCAGCGCATCTGCCCTGCTGCCACGCTGGCCGCCGCGCGACTTGTCGGCTAGCATCGCAGTTTTGCCAGGACTGCCGACCATGAAGATCGTCTCGTTCAACATCAACGGGCTGCGCGCCCGCCCCCATCAGTTGGCGGCGCTGATCGAAAAGCATCAACCGGACGTCATCGGCCTGCAGGAAACCAAGGTGTCGGACGACCAGTTCCCCCTGGCCGAAGTCCAGGCGCTGGGTTATCACGTGCATTACCACGGGCAGAAAGGCCACTACGGCGTCGCCCTGCTCTCGCGCCAGGCGCCGCTGGACCTGTACAAAGGCTTCGATGGCGACGATGAAGATGCCCAGCGGCGTTTTATCTGGGGCACCTTCGCCGATGTCGATGGCACCCCGGTGACCATCATGAACGGCTACTTCCCCCAGGGCGAAAGCCGCGACCACCCCACCAAGTTCCCGGCCAAGCAACGTTTCTACAGCGACCTGCAGCACCTGCTGGAAACCCGCTTCAGCAACGAGCAGCCGCTGGTGGTCATGGGCGACGTGAACATTTCCCCGGAAGACTGCGACATCGGCATCGGCCCGGACAACATGAAGCGCTGGCTGAAAACCGGCAAGTGCAGCTTCCTGCCGGAAGAGCGCGAGTGGATGGCCCGCCTGAAGAACTGGGGCCTGGTGGACAGTTTCCGCCACCTCAACCCCGAGGTGGCCGATCGTTTCAGCTGGTTCGACTACCGCAGCCGCGGTTTCGAGGACGAGCCCAAGCGCGGCCTGCGCATCGACCTGATCATGGCCTCTCGCGGCCTGCTGCCACGGATCAAGGATGCCGGGGTCGACTACGACCTGCGCGGCATGGAGAAACCTTCCGACCACGCACCGATCTGGCTCGAGCTGAGCTGATCGCCCGGCACAAAAAAGCCCATCCTGAGATGGGCTTTTTTATGGCTTCAGCGTCTCAACACAGCTCGACCCGGGTGCTGGTGCCAGCCTGCATGATGGCCTCGATGGCGGACTCACGGGTCGGCTCCGAGTCATACAAGTGGCTGACCAGGATCACCTCCTTGCCGGCCTTGAGATTGAAGTAAGGTTTGCCACCGGGGGCGATCTTCTTTTCGTAACTACCCGGGGACGTGCAGTGCTTGCGGAGCAGCGCAATGGCTGCCTCGACACTCTCACGACAAGGGTAACGGTCGCTTTGAAGCATGGTCTGCGCGTCCTTGGACTTCAGCAAGAACCTGAAACCACCGCTGCCATATTGCTTCAGCTCGAACCAGCCACTCATTTCATACTCCTTTGACACAAGCAAATTGCAGCCAGGGCTGCATCGACGCCTGGTGACGACGAGAGTCAGCGTGCGCCAATTCCCCTCCAGACAAAGTTTTCAACTGTACTGAGCCCGCCGTGCCGGGTCTTTAAGAGCATTCTGAAAAGCCAGGGGAACGCTCCGATTACCCCCATCAACCGTCACATCCCCGTCACCTCCCTGACTTAATCTCGCCGCACTCGCTCCCGCCATAGAAGGCCATTGCCGCATGTCACGCGTTTGTACCGTCAGTGAACCGGACCTCTGGTGCCGAACCCTCTTCCTGCTGCTGGTCGGCTTCGTCTGCTACGCCCTGCCCTGGTCGGTGTTCGCCGCCCTGCCCCTGGCCGGCGACAACCAGCCGGTGCTGCGCATCCAGGGCTCCAACACCATCGGTGCCGCGCTGGGCCCGGCCCTGGTCAAGGGCCTGATGCAAGAACAGGGTTTGCTCGACATACGGATCGAGGCGACGGGTAAAGACAACGAACGTCGGGTGACCGGCCAGAGTGCCCAAGGCCAGCGCGTTGTCGTCGAGATCGCCGCGCATGGCTCCAGTACCGGCTTTGCCGCGTTGAAGAACGCCAGCGCCGACCTCGCCGCCGCGTCACGGCCGATCAAGGACAGCGAACTGGTGGAGCTGGAAGCCCTCGGCGACCTGAAAGACCCCGACGCCGAACAGGTGATCGCCATCGACGGCCTGGCCATCATCCTCCACCCGCACAACCCGCTGGCGCGGCTGGACACCGAACAATTGGCGCGGGTGTTCAGCGGCGAGGTAAAAACCTGGGAAGAACTGGGCGGCGTCGGCGGCGCCATTCACCTATACGCCCGCGATGACCGCTCCGGCACCTACGACACCTTCAAGGAACTGGTGCTGGCACGCCGCAACAAGAACCTGAGCGCCACAGCGAAACGCTTCGAGTCCAGCGAACGACTCTCCGACGCGGTCAGCCGCGATCCCCAGGGCATCGGTTTTATCGGCCTGCCTTATGTGCGCCAGGCCAAGACCGTGGCGATTGTCGATGGCGGCTCGCAACCGATGCTGCCCCTCGACAGCCTGATCGCCACCGAGGACTACCCACTGTCACGGCGCCTGTACTTCTACCTGCCGCCCGATGAGCAAAACCCCTGGGCCAGGGCCCTGGTGCGTTTCGCCCAAAGTGCCAGGGGCCAGGCCATAGTCGCGGCCAACGGTTTTATTGCCCAGACGGTGCTGGCCATGAGTGTCGCCCCCGCCCCGCAGATGCCCGAGGGTTACCAGGCCATCGCCCGGCAGGCGCAGCGCCTGACCGTGAATTTTCGTTTCGAGGAAGGCAGCGCCACCCTCGATAACAAGGCGCGCCAGGACCTGCCACGGGTCCTGGACTTTCTCAAGCGGCACGACAAGCTGGCCAAGCGCGTGACCCTGGTCGGCTTCGGCGATGCCAAGAACGATCCGGCACGCGCGGCGCTGTTGTCCAAGCTCAGAGCCATGACCGTGCGCCGGGAACTGGTGAGAAACGGTGTGGTGTTGCGCGAGATCCGCGGTTTTGGCGCGCAGATGCCGGTCGCGGCCAATACCGCGGACGAGGGGCGGATCAAGAATCGGCGGGTGGAAGTCTGGGTGTATTGAGAGAGAAACCAGCGGTGTAATCGAGGCCGCTTCGCGGGCAAGCCTCGCTCCTACAGATTCTTCCGTAGGAGCGAGGCTTGCCCGCGATCGCTTTAATGCCCGCTGCGCAGCATTTCCTTGGGCACGTACTTGCCGATTTCGAACTTGCCAATGGCCGCGCGGTGCACTTCGTCCGGGCCGTCGGCCAGGCGCAAAGTACGTTGCATCGCATACATGTAGGCCAGCGGGAAATCGTTGGAGACCCCGGCCCCACCATGAATCTGGATGGCCCGGTCGATCACCTTCAAGGCCACGTTCGGCGCCACCACCTTGATCTGCGCGATCTCGCTTTTCGCCACCTTGTTGCCGACGGTGTCCATCATGTACGCCGCCTTCAGGGTCAGCAGGCGTGCCATGTCGATCTCCATCCGCGAGTCGGCGATCTTGTCGATATTGCCGCCCAGGCGCGCCAGCGGCTTGCCGAATGCGGTACGACTTACCGAACGCTTGCACATCAGTTCCAGCGCGCGCTCGGCCATGCCGATCGAACGCATGCAGTGGTGAATCCGGCCCGGGCCAAGGCGGCCCTGGGCGATCTCGAAACCACGGCCTTCGCCCAGCAGCACGTTCTCGTACGGCACCCGCACATTGTCGAACAGCACTTCGGCATGGCCGTGGGGTGCGTCGTCGTAACCGAACACCGGCAGCGGCCGGACAATCTTCACCCCGGGGGTGTCGACCGGCACCAGGATCATCGAGTGCTGCTGGTGGCGCGGCGCGTCCGGGTTGCTCAGGCCCATGAAGATCAGGATCTTGCAACGCGGGTCGCAGGCCCCCGAGGTCCACCACTTCTTGCCGTTGATCACCCATTCGTCGCCATCGCGCACGGCGCGGGCCGCCATGTTGGTGGCGTCGGACGACGCCACGTCCGGCTCGGTCATGGCGAAGGCGGAGCGGATCTCGCCGCGCAGCAGCGGCTCCAGCCAGCGTTGCTTCTGCTCTTCATTGGCGTAACGCACCAGCACTTCCATGTTGCCGGTGTCCGGTGCCGAGCAGTTGAAGGGTTCCGGCCCCAGCAGGGAGCGGCCCATGATTTCCGCCAGCGGCGCGTATTCCAGGTTGGTCAGGCCGGCGCCGAGTTCCGACTCGGGCAGGAACAGGTTCCACAACCCCTCGGCCTTGGCCTTGAGTTTGAGCTCTTCCATGATCGCCGTCGGCTGCCAGCGATCGCCTTCGGCGACCTGGCGCTCGAACACCGCTTCAGCCGGATAGACATAGGTGTCCATGAACGCGGTCACGCGCTCACGCAGTTCCTGAACCTTGGGTGAATAGGCGAAATCCATGGGCAGCTACCTTCTTGGCGAGGTGGTTGAGGGCATGGAACCGATGCTAGAACAGCTTACGAAAATTTACCTAGCCTATTCTCGGCGTGTATTAACATTCATCACCGATATATGATTGACTGATTGGGCAGGCCAATCAGTCCAGCCTCCGGCCCCTAACAATACCGGCCCCTAACAATAAGAGTGCAGCGCAATGAATCTGAGCAAGGTCGACCTCAACCTTTTCATCGTCTTCGACGCGATCTACACCGAAGCCAACCTGACCCGCGCCGGACAAATCGTCGGCATCACTCAGCCCGCTGTCTCCAACGCCCTGGCCCGCCTGCGCGAGACCTTCAACGACCCGCTGTTCGTGCGGACCGCCCAGGGCATGGTGCCCACGCCCATGGCGCAGAACATCATCGGCCCGGTGCGCAACGCCCTTTCGCTGCTGCGGGTGTCGGTGCAGGAAAGCCGCATCTTCAACCCCTTGCAGGCGGTCAAGACCTACCGCATCAGCATGACCGACCTGACCGAGGCAGTGATCCTGCCGCCGCTGTTCCAGCGCCTGCGGCGCCTGGCGCCCACGGTGATCATCGAGAGTTTCCTGTCCAAACGCCGGGAAACCACCAAGGAACTGGCCGCCGGCCGCCTGGATTTCGCCGTCGATGCCCCGCTCAACACCGACCCGCAGGTCCGCCACGTCAAGCTGATGGAAGACCGCTATGTGTGCGCCATGCGCAAGAGCCACCCGCTGGCGAACAAGGAAAAACTCAGCCTCGACGACTACCTGTCGCTGACCCACATCCATATTTCCAGCCGTCGCAGCGGCCTGGGTTACGTCGACCTGGCCCTGGGCAAGATGGGCATCCAGCGCAAGATCGCCCTGCGCTCCCAGCATTACCTGATGGCCTCGCAAGTGCTGCAGCAGACCGACATGGTCATGACCGTGCCCGAGCGCTTCGCCCGCCGCCATGACCTGCTGGCGTTCAACCTGCCGGTCAACGACGTGCCGCCGCTGGAAACCCACCTCTACTGGCACGAAAGCACCGACCAGGACCCGGCCAACCGCTGGATGCGCGAGCAGATGATCGAGCTGTGCCAGCAGGTGACGGCCCACGAGAAAAAACTCGAGAAGTGACCGGTAGGAACGAGGCTTGCCCGCGATCAGGGAGAACGTGGTGGTTCAGGGAAACCTCTGCGGACCCATCGCGGGCAAGCCTCGCCCCTACGGATAGGGCGGCATCCTGCTTGACGTATACGTCAACCTCGAATTAGCTTAACGCCAAGACCTTTTTCGAGTGCCCCCATGAGCAGCCAGACCTACAGCATTTCCGACCTCGCCCGCGAGCTCGACATCACCACCCGGGCCATCCGTTTTTATGAAGAACAAGGCCTGCTCGCCCCCGAACGCCGTGGCCAGGAACGCATCTACTCGCCACGGGACAAGGTCAGCCTGAAACTGATCCTGCGCGGCAAGCGCATCGGCTTCTCCCTGGCCGAATGCCGCGAGCTGATCGAACTCTACGACCCCAGCAGCGGCAACCTGAAACAGCTGCACAGCATGCTGGCGAAAATCGCCGAGCGCCGTGAGCAGCTAGAGCAACAGTTGCTGGACATCGAACAGATGAAGCTGGAGCTGGACACCGCGGAAGAGCGCTGCACCCAGGCGCTGGAGCAGACCATCCAGAATCAGAAAAGCGCCGTGCAGTAACCACCCCAGGCGGCGATCGCTCGCAAAGCGGCCGCGCCAGCAACACAGACAATCTGCCAGACAGACCGTAGCGCCTGGTTTTGCGTCGACTTCGTCGCCGAGCGCAGCCTGCGGCAGCGGCTACATTAGTGCCCACTTAATATAGGTAAAGCTCTCATGTCCCTCCCCACCCATGTCCGCCTGGTCGAAGTCGGTCCTCGCGACGGTTTGCAGAACGAAGCCCAGCCCATCAGCGTCGCCCACAAGGTGCAACTGGTGGATGCCCTGAGCGCGGCCGGGCTCGGCTATATAGAAGTCGGCAGTTTCGTCTCGCCCAAATGGGTGCCGCAGATGGCCGGGTCCGCCGAGGTATTCGCGCAGATCCAGCGCAAGCCGGGGGTAACCTACGGCGCCCTCGCCCCGAACCTGCGCGGTTTCGAAGACGCCCTGGCCGCCGGGGTCAAGGAAGTCGCGGTGTTCGCCGCCGCCTCCGAGGCCTTCTCCCAGCGCAACATCAACTGCTCCATCAGCGAGAGCCTGGAACGCTTCGTGCCGATCATGGAAGCAGCGAAACAGCACGGCGTTACCGTGCGCGGTTACGTGTCCTGTGTGCTGGGCTGCCCTTACGAAGGCGAGGTAGCGCCGGAACAGGTCGCCGTGGTCGCCCGCGAGCTGTACAGCATGGGCTGCTACGAAGTGTCCCTGGGCGACACCATCGGCACCGGTACCGCCGGCGCTACCCGCCGCATGTTCGAGGTGGTGGCCGCCCATGTTCCGCGGGACAAGCTCGCCGGGCACTTCCACGACACTTATGGCCAGGCCCTGGCCAATATCTACGCCAGCCTGCTGGAAGGCATCGCGGTGTTCGACAGCTCCATCGCCGGGCTCGGCGGCTGCCCCTATGCCAAGGGCGCCAGCGGCAACGTCGCCAGCGAGGACGTGCTGTACCTGCTCAACGGGCTGGGCATCAAAACCGGTATCGACATGGAGCGCCTGATCCTCGCCGGCCAGCAGATCTGCTCGGTGCTGGGGCGGCCCACCGGCTCGCGCGTCGCCAAGGCCCGTTACCCAGGTTGAGGGGCACGCCTGTTTCAGGGTGTTACCGGCCGCCCTGGCGCACGCTCGAAACGGGTAACACGGAAACAGTTTGTCGATTTTCTAGCGGTACAGATGAAAGACCAATTTTATCAAACCATTGATTTTAAAGGATTTTAAAAAGTTGGCATGGCTTCTGCTATATCTCTGGCATAACAAGAATAAAAAGCAGCAAAGCTAATAAAAATAAGACGAAACGACTCTGACATAACAAAAACAACACGGCAGAGACGCAGCTAACAGATTTTTTTGGAGAGGATGTGTTTTCCAGGGTGTCTTTAACAATAAGAGCCACCCGCAACCGGGCAGAGAACAATAAAACTACCCCAAGGTAGCTCCCGAACTGGTTGGTCGCTCAAGCGAGAAAATAGATCAGCGCTCAAAAAAATACGTTTGCTCTTGATCCCGGATGGGGATCGCCAAAAACAGCGGTAAAGGGTAACGGTTGCCAAAAACAACAACAGACCGCCCCTCAATAATAAAAAAAGAGCACGCAACGACAAAAATTAAAGGGGAGCTTCGGCTCCCCTTTGTGCTTTCCGGCCTTCCTGTTTCCCCCCTCTCCTGGCTCGGCTGCGGCCTCCAAAACGGCTCGCGAGCCGCTCCCGCAGGTATTCACGTGCGGGAGCCTGCTGGAACAGGATCAGGAACGCCCGCGCAACTCCTCGATGCTGATCTCGCGCATCCTGAACTTCTGGATCTTGCCGGTCACGGTCATCGGGAATTCCTCGACGAACTTGAAGTAACGCGGCGTCTTGAAGTGAGCGATACGCACCTTGCACCAGGCCTGCAGTTCCTCCTCGCTGGCGCTATGGCCGGGGTGGAACTTGATCCAGGCGACGATCTCTTCGCCATATTTCGAGCACGGGATGCCGATCACCTGCACGTCGGCCACCGCCGGGTGGGTGAAGAAAAACTCCTCCAGCTCGCGCGGATAAATGTTCTCGCCGCCGCGGATGATCATGTCCTTGTTACGCCCGGCGATGCACACGTAACCCTGCTCGTTCATGGTCGCCAGGTCGCCGGTGTGCATCCAGCCGGCCTGGTCGATGGCTTCGGCCGTGCCCTGGGGGTTGTTCCAGTAGCCCAGCATCACGCTGTAACCGCGAGTGCACAGCTCGCCGATGGTGCCGCGCGGCACGATATTGCCCGTCTCGTCGATGATCTTGCTTTCCAGCTGCGGCTGGGTGCGGCCGACCGTGGTCACGCGCAGCTCAAGGTCGTCCGCCGGGCCGGTCTGCAACGACACCGGGCTGGTTTCGGTCATGCCGTAGGCGATCTGCACTTCGCTCATGTGCATCTCGCTGATCACCCGCCGCATCACCTCGATCGGACAGGTGGCCCCGGCCATGATCCCGGTGCGCAGGCTCGACAGGTCGAACTCGGCCCGCCGTGGCTGGTCGAGCATGGCGATGAACATGGTCGGCACACCGTACAGCCCGGTGGCCTTTTCCTCGGCCACGGCGCCCAGGGTCTGCAGCGGATCGAAGGCATCGTTGGGGTAGATCATGGTCGTGCCGTGGGTCACGCAGCCCAGGTTGCCCATGACCATGCCGAAGCAGTGGTACAGCGGCACCGGGATCACCAAGCGGTCCTCGTGGCCCAGGCCCAGGCTCTCGCCGACCATGTAACCGTTGTTGAGGATGTTGTAGTGGCTGAGGGTCGCGCCCTTGGGGAACCCGGTGGTGCCGGAGGTGTACTGGATATTCACCGCCTGGTCGGGGTCCAGGCTGTCCTGGCGTTCGCGCAGCGCTTCGACGCTGACGCCGGCCCCCAGGTCGGCCAGTTGCGACCAGGGCAGAAAGCCCGACGGCGGCTGGGCATCGAGGCTGATCACGCCGCGCAAATCCGGCAGGCGCTCGCTTTGCAGTTGGCCGATGGACTGCTGCGCCAGCTCGGGCGCCAGGCCCTGGAGCATGGCGTGGTAATCAGAGGTCTTGAACGCGCCGGCGCACACCAGCCACTGGCAGCCGGACTGCTTGAGCACGTATTCCAGTTCGGAGCTGCGATAGGCCGGATTGATGTTCACCAGGATCGCGCCGATCTTGGCGCTGGCGAACTGGCTGATGCACCACTGGGCACAGTTGGGGGCCCAGATGCCCAGCCGGTCGCCGGTCTTGAGCCCCAGGGCCAGCAGCGCCCGGGCATGCAGATCGACGGTTTCGGCCAGTTGCTGCCAGCTGTAGCGCAGCTGCTGATGACGCACCACCAGGGCTTCGCCCCGAGGGTATGACGCCACCGTGCGATCGAACGCCTGACCGATGGTCAGCGCCAGCAAGGCCTTGTCCTGCGTGCCGCGAGTGTAACTGCGCCCCGGCGCGGATGCGGGTTGATCCATGATGACCCCCTATTGTCTTTATTGTAGGAGCGAAGCTTGCCCGCGATTGGAGCGCCGCGGTGTCGCTATACGACCGCGTTATCCTTCATCGCCAGCAAGCTCGGCTCCTACAGATTCGCGCAAGTTGACGTTTACGTAAAGGGTGATTGACAGCCACCCGTCGCAGGCTTACGTTAACGTAAAGGTGAGAGCCGAATCAGCCGCTCTCCACAGCCCGACTCCCTTACATAAAAACAAGTTTGAAGGTGCCCCCATGAGCTATCCGACCCTGAACTTTGCCCTCGGCGAAACCATCGACATGCTCCGCGACCAGGTGCAGGCCTTCGTCAAGGCCGAGCTGGCGCCACGGGCGGCACTGATCGACATCGACAACCTGTTCCCCGCCGACATGTGGCGCAAGTTCGGCGACATGGGCCTGCTGGGCATCACCGTGCCGGAAGAATACGGCGGCGCCGGCCTGGGCTATCTGGCCCACGTGGTGGCCATGGAAGAAATCAGCCGCGGTTCGGCCTCGGTCGCCCTCTCCTACGGCGCCCACTCCAACCTCTGCGTCAACCAGATCAACCGCAACGGCAACCACCAACAGAAAAGCCACTACCTGCCCAAGCTGATCAGCGGCGAACACATCGGCGCCCTGGCCATGAGCGAACCCAACGCCGGCTCCGACGTGGTCTCGATGAAGCTGCGCGCCGACAAGCGTGGCGATCGCTACGTGCTCAACGGCAGCAAGACCTGGATCACCAACGGCCCCGACGCCAACACCTATGTGATCTACGCCAAGACCGACCTGGAAAAAGGCCCGCACGGCATCACCGCGTTCATCGTCGAGCGCGACTGGAAAGGCTTCAGCCGCAGCAACAAGTTCGACAAGCTGGGCATGCGCGGCTCCAACACCTGCGAGCTGTTCTTCGACGATGTGGAAGTGCCGGAAGAGAACATCCTCGGCGTGCTCAATGGCGGCGTTAAGGTGCTGATGAGCGGCCTGGACTACGAGCGCGTGGTGCTCTCCGGCGGCCCGACCGGGATCATGCAGGCCTGCATGGACCTGGTGGTGCCCTACATCCATGACCGCAAGCAGTTCGGCCAGAGCATCGGCGAGTTCCAGCTGATCCAGGGCAAGGTCGCCGACATGTACACCCAGCTCAACGCCAGCCGCGCCTACCTGTATGCCGTGGCCCAGGCCTGCGAGCGCGGCGAGACCACGCGCAAGGACGCCGCCGGGGTGATCCTCTACAGCGCCGAACGCGCTACCCAGATGGCCCTGGACGCAATCCAGATCCTTGGCGGCAACGGCTACATCAACGAGTTCCCCGCCGGCCGCCTGCTGCGTGACGCCAAGTTGTATGAAATCGGCGCCGGCACCAGCGAAATCCGCCGCATGCTGATCGGTCGCGAACTGTTCAACGAAACCCGCTAACGGAGCTGTCCATGGCTATCCTGCATACCCAGCTCAACCCCCGTTCGGCGGAGTTCGTCGCCAACAGCGAAGCGATGCTCAAACAGGTCGACGCCCTGCACACCCTGCTCGCCCAGGTCCAGCAAGGCGGTGGCGCCAAGGCCCAGGAACGGCATACCTCGCGTGGCAAACTGCTGCCACGCGAGCGCATCAACCGCCTGCTCGACCCGGGCTCGCCCTTCCTCGAAGTCAGCCAGCTGGCGGCGTATCAGGTGTATGGCGAAGACGTGCCGGCCGCCGGGGTGATTGCCGGCATCGGCCGGGTCGAAGGCGTCGAATGCATGATCGTGGCCAACGACGCCACGGTGAAAGGCGGCTCCTATTACCCGCTGACCGTGAAAAAACACCTGCGCGCCCAGACCATCGCCCAGCAGAACCGCCTGCCCTGCATCTACCTGGTGGATTCGGGCGGCGCCAACCTGCCGCGCCAGGACGAGGTGTTCCCCGACCGCGAGCACTTCGGGCGGATCTTCTTCAACCAGGCCAATATGAGCGCCCAGGGCATCCCGCAGATCGCCGTGGTCATGGGCTCCTGCACCGCCGGTGGCGCCTACGTGCCAGCCATGGCCGACGAAGCGATCATGGTCCGCGAACAGGCCACCATCTTCCTCGCCGGCCCGCCGCTGGTGAAAGCCGCCACCGGTGAAGTGGTCAGCGCCGAAGACCTGGGCGGCGCCGATGTGCACTGCAAGATCTCCGGTGTCGCCGACCACTACGCCGACAGCGACGAACACGCCCTGGCCCTGGCCCGGCGCAGCATCGCCAACCTCAACTGGCGCAAACAGGGCGAGTTGCAGCAACGCGCGCCGATCGCCCCGCTGTATGCCAGCGACGAGCTGTACGGAGTGATCCCGGCGGACGCCAAACAACCTTTCGATGTGCGCGAAGTCATCGCGCGGCTGGTGGACGCTTCGGTCTTCGATGAGTTCAAGGCGCTGTTCGGCACCACCCTGGTGTGCGGCTTCGCCCACCTGCACGGTTACCCGATCGCCATCCTCGCCAACAACGGCATCCTCTTCGCCGAGGCCGCGCAGAAAGGCGCGCACTTCATCGAACTGGCCTGCCAGCGCGGCATCCCGCTGCTGTTCCTGCAGAACATCACCGGCTTCATGGTCGGGCAGAAATACGAAGCCGGCGGCATCGCCAAGCACGGCGCCAAGCTGGTGACCGCGGTGGCCTGCGCCAAGGTGCCGAAGTTCACGGTGATCATCGGCGGCAGCTTCGGCGCCGGTAACTACGGCATGTGCGGCCGCGCCTACGACCCACGTTTCCTGTGGATGTGGCCCAACGCGAGGATCGGCGTGATGGGCGCCGAACAAGCCGCCGGGGTGCTGGCGCAGGTCAAGCGCGAACAGGCCGAACGCGGCGGACAGACGTTCAGCGCCGCCCAGGAAGCCGAGATCAAGCAGCCGATCCTCGACCAGTACGAACACCAGGGCCATCCGTATTACTCCAGCGCCCGGCTGTGGGACGACGGCGTCATCGACCCGGCGCAGACCCGCGACGTCCTGGCGCTGGCCTTGTCCGCGTCCCTCAATGCCCCTATCGAACAGAGCCGCTTCGGCGTGTTCCGCATGTGACCCGGAGCGAAACCGACATGAACGACTTCAACACCCTGGAACTGCTGAAGGACCCGCGTGGTTTTGCCACCCTGTGGCTCAGCCGTGAGGAAAAGAACAACGCCTTCAACGCCGAAATGATCCGCGAGCTGATCCTCGCCCTGGATCAGGTGCAAAGCGATCCGGCCCTGCGCTTTTTGCTGGTGCGCGGCCGCGGCAAGCACTTCAGCGCCGGCGCCGACCTGGCCTGGATGCAGCAGTCGGCCGAACTCGACTACCACACCAACCTCGACGACGCCCGCGAGCTGGCCGAGCTGATGTACAACCTGGCCAAGCTGAAGATCCCGACCCTGGCCGTGGTACAAGGCGCGGCCTTTGGCGGGGCCCTGGGCCTGATCAGTTGCTGCGACATGGCCATCGGTGCCGACGACGCGCAGTTCTGCCTGTCGGAAGTACGCATCGGCCTGGCCCCGGCGGTGATCAGCCCGTTCGTGGTGCAAGCCATCGGCGAACGCGCGGCGCGCCGCTATGCCCTGACCGCCGAGCGCTTCAGCGGCCAGCGGGCCCGGGAAATCGGCCTGCTGGCGGAAAGCTACCCGGCGACCGAGCTGGAACAGCAAGTGGCGTCGTGGATCGACAACCTGCTGCTCAACAGCCCGTGCGCCATGCGCGCCAGCAAGGACCTGCTGCGCGAAGTCGGCAACGGCGCCCTGACCCCGGCCCTGCGCCGCTACTGCGAAAACGCCATTGCCCGCATCCGCGTCAGCCCCGAAGGCCAGGAAGGCCTGCGCGCCTTTCTGCAAAAGCGCTCGCCCAGCTGGCAGCCCGACCAGATCACCAAGGAGTCGCGTTAATGAGCGCCCCTGTCCTGACCACCCTGCTGGTGGCCAACCGCGGCGAGATCGCCTGCCGCGTAATGCGCACCGCCAAGGCCCTGGGCCTGACCACCGTGGCCGTGCACAGCGCCACCGACCGTGACGCCCGCCACAGCCGCGAAGCCGACCTGCGCATCGACCTGGGCGGCAGCAAGGCCGCCGACAGCTACCTGCAGATCGACAAACTGATCGCCGCCGCCAAGGCCAGCGGCGCCCAGGCGATTCACCCGGGCTACGGTTTTCTGTCGGAGAACGCCGGCTTCGCCCGCGCCATCGAAGCCGCTGGCCTGATCTTCCTCGGCCCGCCGGCGTCGGCCATCGACGCCATGGGCAGCAAATCGGCGGCCAAGGCACTGATGGAAACCGCTGGCGTGCCCCTGGTCCCCGGTTACCACGGCGAAGCCCAGGACCTGGAAACCTTCCGCGTCGCCGCCGAACGCATCGGCTACCCGGTGCTGCTCAAGGCCACCGCCGGCGGTGGCGGCAAGGGCATGAAAGTGGTGGAGGACGTCAGCCAGCTGGCCGAAGCCCTGGCCTCGGCCCAGCGTGAGGCGCAGTCGTCCTTCGGCGATTCGCGGATGCTGGTGGAAAAGTACGTGCTCAAGCCGCGTCACGTGGAGATCCAGGTGTTCGCCGACCAGCACGGCAACTGCCTGTACCTCAACGAGCGCGACTGCTCGATCCAGCGGCGCCACCAGAAAGTCGTCGAAGAAGCCCCGGCCCCCGGCCTGAGTGTCGAGCAGCGCAAGGCCATGGGCGAAGCCGCGGTGCGCGCGGCGCAGGCCATCGGTTACGTCGGCGCCGGCACCGTGGAGTTCCTGCTGGATTCGCGCGGCGAATTCTTCTTCATGGAAATGAACACCCGCCTGCAAGTGGAGCACCCGGTCACCGAAGCCATCACCGGGCTGGACCTGGTGGCCTGGCAAATCCGCGTGGCCCAGGGCGAAGCGCTGCCGATCACCCAGGACCAGGTGCCGCTGATCGGGCACGCGATCGAAGTGCGGCTGTACGCCGAGGACCCGGGCAATGACTTCCTCCCGGCCACCGGGCGCCTGGCGCTGTACCGCGAATCGGCGGCGGGTCCTGGACGTCGGGTGGACAGCGGTGTCGAGCAAGGCGACAGCGTGTCGCCGTTCTACGACCCGATGCTCGGCAAGCTGATCGCCTGGGGCGAAAACCGCGAGCAGGCGCGTTTGCGCCTGCTGGGCATGCTCGACGAGTTCGCCATTGGCGGGCTGAAGACCAACCTGGCGTTCCTGCGGCGCATCATCGCCCATCCGGCCTTCGCCGCCGCCGAGCTGGATACCGGCTTTATCCCGCGCTATCAGGACCAGTTGCTGCCACCGGCCAGCGCCTTGAGCGACGAGTTCTGGCAAGCCGCCGCCCAGGCGTTCGCCCAGAGCCAGCCGGACCAGACGCGCACCGACGACCGTCACTCGCCCTGGGCCAAGGCCAGCGGCCTGCGCATCGGCCTGCCGCGGGAAACAGTGCTGCACCTCGACTGCGAGGGCCAGGACCGGGCGATCACGCTGGACCCCCACAACACGGCCATGGCCTTGCATGACGAACAGCTGTCGATCGAACACAAGGGGCTGCGCCAGCAGCACCGGGCGATTCGCCAGGGCGACAGCCTGTACCTGCAGTGGCAGGGCGAGATGCACCGGGTCACGGCCTATGACCCGATTGCCGCGGTGGAGGCCAGCCACAGCCATCATGGCGGCCTGACCGCGCCCATGAACGGCAGCATCGTGCGGGTTCTGGTGCAAGCCGGGCAGAGTGTCGAAGCCGGCGCGCAACTGGTGGTCCTGGAAGCGATGAAGATGGAACACAGCATCCGCGCACCGCAAGCCGGGGTGGTCAAGGCGCTGTATTGCCAGGAAGGCGAGATGGTCAGTGAGGGAAGTGCCCTGGTGGAGCTGGAATAAGCTCCTGAGGCAGAAGATCGTTCCCGCAGCCTTGCGGGAACGATCGTATTTTTACGTCAGAATTTAGCGGTAGCCTGCACCACGACACCAATAATCCGACAGTCATCGCTGTAAAGCGCCTTCGGGTAAGTCGGATTCAGCGGCACCAGATAGCGTTGCCCACCCTCCTCCACCAGCTTGCGGAAAATCGCTTCGGTACTGCCCGGGCATTGCACGATCACCAGCTTGCCGGGAACCGCCTCCACCGCCGGATCCACCAGGATCAACATGTCCTGGGCGATGCTCAGGCCACTGGGGGCAATCATCGCGTCGCCCACCACGACCAGCCAGAAAGCCGAGCCTTCGGCCTGGTAGTCAGAGAGCTCGTAACGCTCGCTGGCGTAGCCCACGCCACCGGCCTCGCGCACCTCGCCAACGCCCCGCCAGTCGCTGACCGGATAGCGGAAGTACGGGTTGTACTTCTGCACCAACGACGGCCCTTCCAGCAGCAATTGGCCCTCGTCATCCACCTGTGGTTTTTCGCGGATCACCAGCGCGACTTCGAGAAAACCCAGGCCGATTTCTTCCAGCACCCGGTTCATGTCTTCGATCTTCGGCTGGCGCCGTTTGCTCAGCCAGTGGCCGATGCCGCCCTGGGACATGCCCAGGCGTTCCGCGAGCTTTTCTTGTGTGACCTTGCGGTCCTTCATGTTGGATTTAACCAACTCGATCCATTTGTCCATGGAGCGGAACAATACGTTGTGTATTTCGGCCCTCAACACACAAGTTGTAGTATTTGAAACCTAGTCACAAATACATTAAGTATTACCATTCCTCAGACCCTCTTATTCCACGTCAAAGGATGGAACCGCTCATGAGCACAACCAGCAAAGATGCACCGGAACTGGAAACCGATGTCGGCTTCAACGCCCTCAAGGACAGCGAGGCCGCTCGCCGGGCCATGGACTACTACTTGAAACCGGCTATTGCAGAATCGTCGATCGACGAGAAGTTCTTCGAGGTCAAACACAGCATCAGCAGCGAGGAAGCGATGATCCACGCTTCCGACCTGCTGCGTTGCGCCGCGGCCAGTGCCTACGAGGCCGCCGACCACCTGCGGGGTACCCGCCGCGACCTGGCGTTTTCCGTGGTGCACATGATCGACATGGCCAAGGCGCTGGTGGATCGCTCGCTGGACAGCCATCGCCCGGAATGAGCGCCACGGGCGATCCGGCCGATGAACAGGGCTGGCAACAGGGGCAGGAAATTATTTTCTAAAAGGCGGGGAAAAACATTTGACTTGCAAATGATAATGATTATTATTGCAAGCAGCTGGTCGCGAGATCAGTCGATAACCCAAGAGACCTTAGGTCGGACTCCTGGATTATCTCCTCATCAGGCTAATCACGGTTTTTGACCCGGCTTTTTGCCGGGTCTTTTTTTTCTGCCAGTTTTTCTGGCTTGGCTTCAGGCTAATGAAGACTGGGTACCGCTAAATTGGCGGCGATGATAGCAAAAGAATGCCTCATTGCAAGCCAACGCCCGCCGCAACGGCTCGCAAATGCAAAAACAGCGCTTGAGAATCAATCGCATAGCTTCTAAGCTGCTTTCGCGTCAAGGACGACGCCCCCCTCTCCCGCCGAAATTGCCCCCCTGTAACTCCCCCGCCTTGCTAAAGTAACGGTCATAAAAATCCTGCTCAGGAATCATGACCGTGGCCCAAAGCTCGTTTCAAATCTCTGCCAATTTCGACAGCGGCAATATCGAAGTACTGGATGCCAGCAACCCCTCGCAAGTCCTGCTGGCCATCAAGCCCGACACCCGCAGCGCGCATTTCCAGTGGTTCCACTTCAAGGCCAGCGGCCTGCATGTCGGCCAGGAACACTGGTTCCGCCTGAGCAATGCCAGCAAATCCTCGTACAACAAGGCCTGGAGCGGCTACCAGGCGGTGGCCTCCTACGATCACGTCAACTGGTTCCGCGTGCCAACGATTTTTGAAGGCGACACCCTGCGCTTCTGCCTGGAAGCCACCCAGACCCACGCCTGGTTCGCCTACTTCGAACCCTACAGCCGCGGTCGGCACGACTGGCTGATCGATCAGGCACTGACCAAGGCCGGCGCCGAACTGCTGGCCACCGGCAAAAGTGTCGAGGGTCGTGACATCCAACTGCTGCGCAAAGGCAACGGCGGCGAAGGCCGGCGCAAGGTCTGGATCATCGCCCAGCAGCACCCTGGCGAGCACATGGCCGAATGGTTCATGGAGGGCGTGATCGAGCGCCTGCAGCACCGTGACGATGCCGAGCTGAACAGGCTGCTGGCCAGCGCCGACCTGTACCTGGTGCCGAACATGAACCCCGACGGCGCTTTCCACGGCCATTTGCGCACCAACGCCATGGGCCAGGACCTGAACCGCGCCTGGCAGAGCGCCAGCCAGGAGCTCAGCCCGGAAGTGCTGTTCGTCCAGCAGCAGATGGAGCAGTACGGCGTCGACCTGTTCCTCGACGTGCACGGCGACGAAGAAATCCCTCACGTGTTCACCGCCGGCTGCGAAGGCAACCCGGGCTACACGCCGCGCCTGGCCAAGCTCGAGGAGCATTTCCGCAGCCACCTGAAACACAAGACCCGGGACTTCCAGACCACCCACGGCTACACCAGGGACAAGCCCGGCGAAGCCAACATGACCCTGGCCTGCAACAGCGTCGGCGAGAAGTTCGACTGCCTGTCGCTGACCCTGGAAATGCCGTTCAAGGACCACGACGACAACCCCAACCCGCTCACCGGCTGGTCGGGCAAACGCTCGATGCAGCTGGGCAAGGACGTCCTCAGCACCGTGGCCGACATGGTCGGCATCCTGCGCTGATCCTGCTGCACTGGCCGCGGCTCGACCCGCGGCCGGCGCCTATTGCACCGGCACCCGCCGGCAATCCTCGGGCCCGAGCAGGCGCCCGTCCGCCGAGCGCAATTCCAGCGGTCGCAGCGGCTGCCCCTGCTCGCGGTCGACCATCAGCGAATGCGCCTCCCCCGGTTCATAGAAATACGCCTCGCCCCACTGCCGCAAACCGATGATCAGGTTGAACAGGCCGTTGCCCTTCTGCGTCAGCACGTACTCCTGATAGGCACTGCCATCCGACGCCGGTAGCACCTCGAAGATGCCATGGGCCACCAGGGTGCGCAGGCGGGCGGCGAGGATGTTCTTGGCCATCCCCAGGTTGCGCTGGAACTCGCTGAAGCGGCGGATGCCGTCGAAGGCATCGCGAATGATCAGCAGCGACCACCAGTCGCCAATAGCGTCCAGGGAACGGGCCACCGGGCATTCGGCGCCCTCCAGGCTTGTGCGTTTGACCATGATGCAGACTCGCGACAGGAAAGTGGTTGCAATATAAAACCAGCCTCTCTACCGTACAACTAGTTTCATAACGCAACCAGAACTCACGGAGCCGAGCATGACCGCCGCAATTGCCCCTCTGCCATCCGCCACCATTCCGGCGTCGGTGGTGCTGCTCTTTGCCATTGCCTGCGGGCTGGCGGTGGGCAATGTCTATTACGCCCAACCCCTGCTTGATGCCATGGCCCACAGCCTGGGCATGCCGCCGGCGACCATCGGCCTGGTCATCACCCTGACCCAGGTCGGCTACGGCCTCGGCCTGCTGTTCCTGGTGCCGCTGGGCGATCTGCTGAACCGGCGGCGGCTGATCGTCGGCCAGACGAGCTTGTCGGTCGCGGCCCTGTTGATGGTGGCGCTGGCCGCGGACAGCACCTGGCTGTTGCTGGGCATGGCCCTGACCGGGCTGCTCGCGGTGGTGACCCAGGTACTGGTGGCCTATGCCGCCAACCTGGCCGCGCCGGGCGAACGTGGCCGGGTGGTGGGCAGCGTGACCAGCGGCATCGTGCTCGGGATCCTGCTGGCGCGCACGGTATCGGGCACCATGGCCGACCTGGCCGGCTGGCGTTCGGTGTACCTGCTGTCGGCCGGGCTGACCCTGGTCATGGCGCTGCTGTTGTGGCGGGTGCTGCCCAAGGTCGAGCAACCGGCGGCGCTGCACAGCTACGGCCAACTGATCCGCTCGTTGTTCGGTCTGTTTCGCGAAGAAAAAATCCTGCGCGATCGGGCGGTGCTGGCGATGCTGATCTTCGGCGCCGGCACCGTGTTGTGGACCCCGCTGGTGCTGCCCCTGAGCGCCCCGCCGCTGTCGTTGTCCCATACCGAGATCGGTCTGTTCGGCCTCGCCGGCGCGGCCGGGGCCCTGGGTGCTTCGCGCGCCGGACGCCTGGCCGACCGTGGCCTGGGCCAATGGACCAGCGGCCTGGCACTGAGCCTGATGCTGGCCTCCTGGTTACCCATCGCCTACACCCAGTGGTCACTCTGGGCCCTGCTGCTGGGGGTGATCGTCTTCGACCTGGGCTTGCAGGCGGTGCATGTCACCAGCCAGAGCCTGATCTACAGCACCCGCCCAGAGGCCCAGAGCCGCCTGGCCGCGGGCTACATGCTGTTCTATTCGATCGGCAGCGCCAGCGGCTCGATCGGCGCCACGGCCATGTACGCCTGGGCGGGCTGGACCGGGGTGTGCCTGCTGGGCGCCGCGATCAATGGCGTGGCGCTGCTGTACTGGCTGTGGAGCCTGAACCCGCGCAAAGCCCTGGTGTGTGCCGGTTGAGACGGGGCCCGTGCGGTCCTTCTCGACCGCACCGCCCCCACCCTCACTCCTTGCCGCGCAGCATGCTCTCCAACACCCCGTCGCGGCGCACCCAGCCATGGAACAGCGCCGCCGCCAGATGCAGCAGCACCGTCAAAAACAGCAGGTAGGCGAGAAAGCCGTGAGCCTTGCGCAAAAAGGCGAACAGCTGGGCATTGGCCGGCAGGATCGCCGGCAACTGCAGCGAGCTGCCGAGCATCACCGGGTCGCCCGCCGCCGAAATCATCGCCCAGCCCAGCAGCGGCAGGATCAGCATCAGCACGTACAGCAGCACATGGGAGGCCTTGGCCGCCACCGCCTGCCAGCCCGGCAGGTCCGCCGGCAACGGCGGTTGCCGGGTGGAAAAGCGCACGACCAGACGCACGATCACCAGCAACAGAATGGCAATGCCCAGCGGCTTGTGCAGGTGGATCAGCCATTGGTGACGCTCGGACACCGAGGCCACCATGCCGGCGCCGATAAACAGCATGGCAATGATCATCAGCGCCATCAGCCAGTGCAGCAGGCGCGCCAGTGGCGCGAAGTGGTTCGGTTGGGCGCTCATGGGCGGGACTCCTGGGCAGCGCGGGGCAATTGGCCGACTTCACTGGTGCGGCGCAGATAGGAACTGGCATAGGCCGCCGAACGGGCCGCCAGCAGCGGGTCGTCGGAGGCGACAATGCCGCTCGGCAGCACCAGCGGGTCGTAGTTGATGTCGCGGCATTCGCCATCGTTCTGCGGTTGGCTGCGCTCCAGCACCAGGGTCCCGGCATTCAGCACCTTGCGCTCGCTGGGCCAGGCCTTGCTGGCGTCGTCGGTCGGGTCGCCCGGGTTGGCCAGGGTGATGTTCAAGCGCCAGCGCAACGGCCCCGCGGCCAGGCGCTGCACCAGGTCTTTTTCCAGGAAGTCGTTGCCTTGCGGCGCCACCGCGCCGGGCGCGTCCTGGGTCAGCGGCACCACGCCCCAGCGCACGGCCTGGCGTTGCCCGCTGGCGCTCACCAGGTAAAACGCGTTGATGCCGTTGTAGGTCTCGGTGGCATAGCTGGCCGAGGGCTTGGCGCCCTTGATCCATTGCAGGAACGGCATGGCTTCGGGGTGGGCGGCGAAAAACGCCGGCACGCTGGCCGGGTTCGGCTTGCCGGTCGCCGGGTCGGGCGAACTGGCCTGCTGCAACTGGTAAAACGCCTCGGGGGTGCCCACCGGGAACACCGGCATGCTGTTCATCCCGGTGCGCCACTGCTGACCGTTGGCCTGGGTGAAACGCAGGGCCAGGCTGCGGATCGGCACGCTGCCGTCAGGCGCATAGGGGTTGCCGGGGGGCAAGGCGAAACGCCCGACCACCGGGGTCCGCGCTTCGTTGAACACCTGGGCGCTGGAATAACTGCGGGCCTCGCCGCTGCTCTCGAAATAACCGGCCACGCACACGCCCTTGGCGTGGTTGCGACGAAAGCCCGGATGCACGCCGTTGTTTTTCTCCAGCACATCCACCAGGGCCTTGGGGGTCAGGCGCTGCGGATCGAAGGTGCCGTGCACGTAGGCCATGGCGCCGGCCAGGGCCGCGACCACCAGGGCGATCCCGCCCAGACGCAGGCTCAGGCTGGCCGCGCTCAAGGGCGGACGATCAGGGGGTGATGGGCGATCTACCATGAATATCTCCAGGGCCGCGGGCCACAGGTGGAAAGGACAGGTCAGACGAGCCCCGGCGGCGGTTATTCCCTGGCCCGCTATTTATTTTTCCGGCACGGGAATAACCTGCGTTGCCGGGCGTCTGGCGCAAGTGTGCTGTTGCAAGCGTAGCGACTGGCCAACGACCCGCAGGAACCCATGAACGATATCGACGAACAGCTGCGTGAAATCATCCCCCGGCTACGGCGCTTCGCCCTGTCCCTGAGCCGTCAGCCCAGCAGCGCCGACGACCTGGTGCAGGCGAGCCTGGAACGGGCGCTGTCGAGCTGGAGCGAAAAACGCCCCGAGGGCGATCTGCGGGCCTGGCTGTTCGCCATCCTCTACCGGCAGTTTCTCGACGCGCACCGCCGCTCACGGCGTTATGCACGCATGCTGGAATTCTTCACCGGGCGTGACGACGCCCAGCCTTCGGTGGAACGCAGCGTGGTCGCGCAATCGACCCTGGAAGCCTTCGACCGCCTGCCCGCCGAACAGCGCGCGCTACTGCTCTGGGTCTCGGTGGAAGGCCTGAGCTACAAGGAAGTCGCCACCATCCTCGAGGTGCCCACCGGCACTGTGATGTCTCGCCTGTCCCGGGCGCGCCAGGCCCTGCGCCAGCTCAGCGACGGCGAAATCAGCAGCCCTTCTTTGCGGATACTCAAATGATCAGCCTGCCCCCCAGCGAACGCGACCTGCACGCCTATGTCGATCATCGGCTCAACGAGAGTGACCGGCGCCTGCTGGAAACCTACCTGAGCAGCCACCCGCTGCTCGCCGCCCAGGTCCAGGCCTGGCAGCAGGACGCCCAGCAGTTGCGCGCGGCCCTCGGCGGCGCCCTGCAACAACCGGCCAACCCCGACCTCGACCCGGCGCTGATTCGCCAACGCCTCAAGCGCCAGTCGCGCCGCCACCTGGCCAATGCCGCGCTGCTGTTGATCGCCCTCGGCATCGGCGGCCTGAGTGGCTGGCAGGCGCGGGAAATGACCCTGGCCAGCGCCCCGCTGCCGATGACCGACGCCCTGCAGGCCTACCGCCTGTTTGCCCAGCAAGGCGTCCTCCCGGCCGACCTCAAGGTCCAGGGCAATGGCGCCATGCAGGCCTGGCTCGACCGTTACTTCACCCAGGCCGAGCGCCTGCCGGACCTGCGCGAATCCGGGTTCCAGGCGGTCAGCGGGCGGCTGCTGAGCACCGATCAAGGGCCGGCGGCTATGGTGCTGTACGAGGACCAGGGCGGGCACAGGATCAGTTTCTATATCCGTCCGCCGGGACCGAAAAACTACCTGCTGCCCCGGGGCAGCCGCAGCGATGGCGAACTGCAGGCCGACTACTGGTCCGACAGCGGCTACAACTACGCCATGGTCAGCCCCAGTGGTTCGGCGGTGGCGCAGCGGCTGCAGGACACCCAGAAATTTTGAGCCACAGTGCCCGCACCCTATGGGCCAGCCTTGAAACCGCCAAAGGTCCTTCGGACCTATCGCAGCCTGCGGCAGCGGCTACATCGACCCCGTCATCCGGTCCATCACCTCCTCCTGTAGCCGCTGCCGTAGGCTGCGATCGGCAGCGAAGCAGCCGCAGGATCTGCGCCACGCCACAAACACTTGCGACTAGCGCAATAGGGTCCCTCCTCCCTTAAAACCCCACATCCAGCACCACATTGTCGATATAGGTCCCCGCCGGCGGCGTGGCCTGGTCGGTGTAGATCCGGGCGTTGTAGTTGAACACCTGGCTGCCAGTGCCCAGGCCGTTGCCCGGGTTCACCTCGGCATCGGAACTGGCCCGCCGCGCCGCGCCCACGCTGCCCCAGCGGGTGGTGCCGGCACTCTTGAAGATGTCGTAGGCCAGGTAATTGCTCCCCGAGATCATCCGCCGCCGCCCGCCGACGCTGACGGCATGCTGGCCATCGTCCAGGCCCACGGTGTAGGCACTGCCCTTGGTACAGGCGAGGTTGATGGTCTGCCCACTGACGGTGGCGAAGGCGCTGATCACCGGCGCGCTGCCGAAGCTGATGTTGGGTGCGGTGATCACGCAGTCGTTGGCCACCGTCAGGTTGACCGTCAGGCTGGCGACGCCGCTGCCGATATCGCGCCCCAGGCATGCGCCCAGCACACCGATCCCCGCGCAGTAGTTCCAGCTCCAGGCGATGCTCAGGGTCTCGGTGTAGATGCCGGCGGCGACGTTGCTGCCGGTGATGCTACCCAGGTAGACCGGAATGGCCTTGGCCACGGTCGGGCTGCCCAGCAGCCCCAGGGCATCGACGATGGAGTTGCGCGCGAAGTCGAACTGCACGCCACGGTTGATGGGGTAGTTGGTGCTGTTGTCGCCGTAGATCGTATAGCCGATGACATCGCCGGTGGGGCCCAGCAGCCCGCTCTGCGAGGAGGTGATGGTGGCGTAGAAATGGTCGTTGCTGGCCATCAGGGTCGCCAACGAGCCGGTACAGGCCAGGCCGGCGTTGGTGCTGGAAGCGGACTGCGAGGTGGTGCGCACCAGGATCGAGCTGAGGGTGCCGAAACTCGCCGGCGAGGTACTGACCACCGAACACAGGGCCTGGGCCGCCCCCGGCGACAGCAGCGCCATCAGCAACAGCCCCTGGCCCCAATAGCGACACAACCTGTCCATGTTCACCGCCTCCCGATTCCGTTCATGAATCCTCACTGACACACCAAAGGCCCGATCAACGGCACCTGTTCCTGCTCCGGCTCCAGGGTAAAGCTCACCTGGCAACTGCTGCCGTCGGCCAGGCTGACCCGCAGGCTGTTGTTCGGCGCCAGGTTTTCCAGGTACACCAGGCCATCCCAGCCCACCACCGCCTGGGCGCCGCTCTGCTCGTGGGTCACCAGGCTGCCCAGGGGCAGCTCCTGGTGCCGGGCGTCCACCAGGACCACGCTGGCGGCGACGATGCGGGTCAAGGGGAACGCCACCAGGTAGCCACTGCCGCGACGCACCGCGACCCGCTGTTCGACCACCGGGCTCTGCACGTTGGCCGGCAGGTTCAGCGGGTCGATCTCGTATTTGCCGCGGTAATAGGCGCTGCTCCAGGGCACCAGCAGATGGCCGTTCTTATCGGTGCGTCCCACCAGCTGGTTTTCATAGCGCACCGGAATATCCCGGTAGCCGTCGGTGCTGACCACCACGAAAGCGTCGTCGATGCGGTTGGCGGCGAACACCTGATGGTCCATCCACACCAGCGAACCACTGGCATCGGCCCAACGGGTTTCGGCCTCGCTGGAACCATAGACCCCGGCCTGCAATTGCACCGACTGCAAACGCCAGGTCAGGTCGGCCTGGCGGTAGGCCGGCGCATCGCCCTGGGCATAACCGAGATTGAAGCCGACGCCACCTTCGCTGGGCACCGCCCGGCTGTAGTTGACCCGCTGCCGGTCCTGCCCGTCCTTGCTGCGCTCGCTGCTCAGGCTCAGGCTGCCGTGAAGGTCGAACGGAATCACCAGCTGGGCCTGGACCGCCCAGTTGCTGTCGCCGATCTCGCGGTTGGCCGACAGGTAGAAACTGCTGCTGCGCCACAGCGGCTTGCTCCAGGTCAGGTTGAGCAGGCGGGTGCGCGAATCGTCCGTGGCGCGCACATCGAAATAACCGACACCGAGGCTGCCGTAGCGCTCGAGGTTGAGGCTCAGGGTCAGTTGCTCACTGCGCTGGCTGAGGCTGGCGTAGGGGCTGTCCACCACCGTCAGGTCGGCGTAGCCGTCGCGGCGCTGCATGCGCTGGTAGGACAGGCTGTAGCGCTGGCTGCTGTACTGGTAACCGAGGCTGACCTGCTGCCCGCCCTGGCCGTCGAAGCGGCTCTGGCTGATGGCGCTGTTGAGCACGCCGAAGTTGCCCAGGCGCAGGTTGCCGCCGAAACCGCCGAGGGTCAGGGACTGCGCCGCCTCGGCATGGCCTTCCAGGGTCAGGTTGTCGCTCAGGCCGTAGCGCAGGCTGCCGGAAGTGACGCCGGGGCCGTAGCTGAAATCCCGCAGCGTGTAGTCGCGGCGCAGGGTCCCGGCGGCCACCGAGAAATCGCTCAGGCCTTTTTGCAGCAGGCTGCTGGTGACATAGAACGGCACGGTGGTGGACACCTGTCGCCCCAAGGCATCGGTGGTCACCACCACCGCTTCGCCGGCACCGTTGATGAACGGGATATTGGTCAGGGTGTAGGGCCCCGGCTGCAGGTCGGCGCTGCTGGACTTGTAGCCGTTGATAAACAGGTCCACCGAGGACGGCACCGCCGCCTCCCCGGCGAACTGCGGCAAGGGGTAGGTCACCAGGTCTGGGCGCACGGCAAAATCGCGCGACAGTTGCACACCGCCCAGGCGCACCGAGTTGCTCCAGGGCAAGGCGCCACTGACCAGGTCGCCGGCCTCGTAGGTCAGCAAACGCTCGTCGTCGGAGTAACGCCAGGTGGTGTCATAGCGCCGGTAGCCGTTGTTCAGCGTGCCCTCGCCCAGGCCGGAAAAGGTGCGCCGGTACTGGCCGGTGTTGGACAGGGTGCCCCAGCCGTCGAACAGCCGCACCTCGTTCCAGGCCGCCAGGTAGGTGCCGGCATCGTCGGTGTCGTTGAGGTACAGATCGTAATTGAGCAAGGCGCCGAAACTGCTCAGCGCCGGGGTTCGTGGATAGGCCTGGCGGCTGCCGATCAATTGCTCCGGCAGCCAGTCCGGCGGCACCTCCAGCAACAGCCGCTGGCCCTGGCTGTCGTAGTCGCTGTGCAGCCCTTGCAGGCTGTCGAGGGCGACCTGGGCGTCGAGCCCGTCGGGCAATTTCATCCCGCTTTCCCGCAGAGCCTGAGCCGGCACGAACAGGCGTCCGGCACGTTGCTCGACGGCGATCACTCGCCCGGTATTCATCTGATTGACCACCAGTTCCAGAAACAGCTGGGCATCGCTGATCGCTTCCATGCCGCTGGGCGGCGGCGGCAGTTCGCCACCCAGGCTGCCGGAGGCGAACACCCAGCAACACAGCCCGCTCACCGCCCACCCCGGGCGCCAGAAACGACGAGCCGCGCCGAGGTTCATTGAAGCGTTACGCCCATCGATGGACACCTTTCTTCCATGGCTTGCAGTGACTGCCGCTACCGGTCAGCCTGAATCGCCGATCGCCGGACAGCCCCGCAACCTTGTCTGCCCGCAGCGGTAGATGGCCTCAGCGGGCCGGCGCAACGTTCTGCACCTGCGGCGCGCCATTGACCCGCACCTGCAACGCCGCGTCCGCGGTTGGCGCGGCGGGCACCGGCCAACGCATGATCGCCCCCGGCAGCACGTAGCCCAGCAGCCCTTCCACCAGCGGCCGGGTCTGCCCCGCCTGCTTGAGCGCCACGTCGGTCAGGCGCGCATGCACCGCGCCCTGGTTGCGTACCTCGACGTAATTGCGGCCATCCACCGCCACCTTGCGCCAGCTCAGCTGGGGCACGCCGGCGCTTTTCGGATCACGCTGGCGAGTGCTGTCTTCCTTGCTCCAGAGCCCGGCACCGTAGGCGAACAGCGGCACCGAATAACGCATCTGGAAACGGATGGCCGCCGCCGTCTTGCCCTCGCCTTCGGCAATCGGCGGCTGCGCCAAGGGGATTTCATCGATGATGATCCGGTAGGCCAGCTCCTGGCCGGGCGGGACTTCGCGGGTCCGGGTCAGGCGGACCAGTTGCCTCTGCCCGGGCGCGATCTTCGCCACCGGCGGGCTGCCGATCACCTCCCGCTGGTTCTGGTACTGGTCCTCGAAGCCGCTCTGGCTCCAGGCAAAGACCCGGATCTGCAGGTTCGCGGTTTCCGTGCCGCGGTTTTCCAGCCACAGCGCGCTGGCCTGCTGGTCGGCCTCCAGCACCGGGTCGATAGGCCAGATCAGCACCGAGCTGGCGGCCCTGGCCTGAACCGCCCCCAGCAACGCCATGGCCAGCACGGCACAACCAACGACCTGCAACCGCCGGGAAGTCGAATACATACCGCTACTCCTTATGGTCTTGCCCCATCACCACGACAGCTGCACCTGCAGCACATCGCTGTACGTCCCCCCAGGCTGATTACCCGGTAATTGCACCTGGCCGTAGATCGGCAGGCTGATGTTGTTCGCGTCGCTATAGGCCACCGCCACGCTCTGGCCGATGCCCAGGCTCTGGCTGAATGCCGCGTCGCGAAACAGCTGATAAGCCACCCGCGCACTGCCGCCGTCGAGCTGCATGTGCCGTCCGCTGCTGTTGTACTGGCCGCCGTCGACGCTCATGTTCAGAGTCACCCCCGGCGTGCATTGCAGTTGCACGCTGTTCGCCAGCGCGACCTGCAGCGTGCTGGTGGACAACGCCGACTGGCTGCCGAAGTTCAGGTTGCCGTAATTGCTCACGCCACCCACCACCAGGCACCCGGCGACCACCGTGGCGCTGACCTGGAAGCTCTGGCTGGTCACCGCCGCCAGGGGCAACGGCAGGCTGCTGGCACCGAGCAGCACCAGCACCGCGCACGCGTGACGGGCCATGGCGTCAGAAGGTCAGTTCGACGGCGACGGTATCGGTGTAGGTGCCCGCCGGCAGGCCAGCCTTGCCGAGCGCCTTGCCGTAGATATTGACGGTCTGCGCCACACCGGTGCTGGTAGCCAGGTTGATGGCATCGTCGATGGCCAGGAGCTGCGAGTGCCCGGAGTCGGTGTACAAGTCGTAAGGCACGAAGTTGCCGCTGCCATCGGCCAGGGCCCGGGTGCCGCCGGCGGACTGGCCGTCATGGGCGCCCGCGCGGACCGTCACCACCGGGCTGGTGCCGCTGGAACAGAGGATCGACAAGGCCCCGCCGCCGCCACCGAGCACCTGGGCCGTGGCCTGGGTGAACAGGCTGTCGGTGGTGCCGAAGTTCAGGGTGCCGAAGTTCAGGCCGCTGCTGCCGCCCGCGCCATTGACCTGGCAACTGCTGGTGAGAATCAGGCTGGACGTGATCTGGCCGGTGACCGTCGCGGCCTGGGCCACGGAAAACATGGCCAGTCCAAGCAGCGACAAGGCGATCCGGGATACAAGCATGTGCATGACATTCGTCCTCTTTGGGTTTACCAATCCAGCGTCACCGTCAGGGTGTCGGTGTAGACCCCCGCCGGCAGCGCATGGCTATTCGCGACCACCGAGCCAAACACCGGGATCGGTACCTGGGCCCCACTGGTAACGGCGAAATTGCGTTGCTGACCGATGCTGTAGCTGTCGCTGCCGGAGGCATCGAGGAACAGCCGATAGGCAATGGTCTGGCGACCATTGCTCAGGCGCCGGGTGTTGCCGTCGCCATTGCGGCCGCCGTCGATGGTCACGGTGAAACCGGTCACCGAAGGGTTGCAGGCCACCTCCAGGCGCCCGCTGCCGCTACCGCTGACATTGGCTCTCAGGGGCGCACTCCAGGTCGGGCCATGCTGGCCGAAATCCAGCAGGCCGAAGTCGTCGACCGGATTCTCGGGCGTGCGGGTCGCACCATTGGTCACTTCACAGCCGGCGATGATGGTCAGCCGCGCGTGTATCTGCCCGCTGATCGCCGCTTGCGTGTCGCCAGCCGGCAGGAGCAACGAACCCAGGGCGGCCAGCGCCCAGCTTCTGATCGTCATCGCCGCCCTCCTGGAACCATGGGTTCTCTCACCTTGACCGCCCTTGGTGCGCGGTCTCCCTGCGCTGCCCGGTTCCACCGGGCAGCTCCCGCGCCGCCACTACCAGGTGACCGTCACTTTCAGCAGATCGGAATAACGGCTGACCCGCGGGATCTCGGCCAGCGGCTCGATCCGCCCGTACAACGGCAGGTCCACCGAACCCGAGTCCGGCACCCGGCCGCTCACCGGCACATTCACCGGCAGCGGAATGCGCCGGGCCGCGTCCTGGTACAGGCGATAGGGAATGGGCTTGCTGTGTGCGGCACTGCCGGCCAGGTAGCGCACTTCGCCGACGCCCCCGTGTTGCCCGCCATCGACGCGCACTTGATAAGGGGTGTCCGGGTTGCACTCGAGCCTGGGCAGGCGAGTGTCGAGCAACGCCGCGCTGAGGGGGCCGGCGGGGTTGTCGAGACGCGGGCTGCTGCCGAAATCCAGCACGCCCAGTTGCTCGACGCCGGCGTCGCGCTGCTGTCCCACCAGCTGGCAGCCACGCTGCACGTCGACCCGGACCTCCACCTGGAGTTCCACGGCCGATGCTGTTGCGGCGAGCAGCATGCTCATGACTGCAAAAAACCGGCTTGCCATTCAACGCCTCAATCCTTTTGAGGAACGATAGGTACAGCTCAGGTTAGTCAGCGCCGGGGAAATCGCCAGCGCCGGGGGCAAGCCGCCCGCCAATGAAACAACCCCTTGGGTGCCCGATGCACCAGGGTCGAACACAGTGACACGGGCAAAAAACTGTACCGATCAGAACTTTTCGTAGAATAAATCAGCGCCTTCAGACAGCGCTGGATGCCGGGCCGGGGATTGGTTAAATTACCGCGCCGGTTCCAGGGGGGGAGCGGGCCTGGAACCATCGGGGTGACACCATTGGCCGCTTTACCGCCAAACCGCTCGCTACGCCCATCGCGCTGGCCCAGGCTGCGCGCGTTCTTCGGCAAGGCCTTCGCCCGGCCCGCCGCCAGCACCAGCCACGGCCGAGTGATTCACGAGTATTTCCGGCACAAGGCCTACGACCAGGGCTACACCCTGAGCCACAGCCAGCAGCGGGTGATCGACTACATGGCCCAGCAGGCCAACGCCCTGCTCCAGCCAGACGCCAAGCCAAACGCCAGCCGCAGCCTGTACCTGTATGGCGCGGTGGGACGGGGCAAGAGCTGGCTGCTGGACGGTTTCTTCCGCGCCATCCCGCTGGCGGAAAAACAGCGCCTGCATTTCCACGATTTCTTCGCCCAATTGCATCAGGGCATGTTCCGCCACCGCGAGCAGCCCGACGCCCTGCAGGCCACCCTCGACGAACTGCTCAACGACTGCCGCGTATTGTGCTTCGACGAGTTCCATGTCCACGACATCGGCGATGCGATGCTGATCACGCGGCTGTTCAAGGCCCTGTTCCAACGCGGCATCCTGCTGCTGGTGACCTCCAACTACGCCCCCCAGGGCTTGCTGCCCAACCCGCTCTACCACGCGCGCTTCAAGCCAGTGATCGACCTGATCGGCAGCCGCATGCAGGTGATGGAGGTCGGCGGCCCCCACGACTATCGCAGCCAGCCCCGCAGCCATTCGCAGCAGGTGTTCACCCAGGGCCGTTACCTGTGGCCCGGCAACGAGCAGCAACGCCTGAGCCTGGGCCTGCCGCGGCGCAACGGCCCGACTTCGGCGCTGATGGTCGGCGCGCGTCAGCTCCAGGTACGGTTGTGCGAACAACACAGCGTGGGTTTTGCCTTCAGTGACCTGTGCGAACAGCCGACCGCGGTCATGGACTACCTGGAGCTGAGCCGGCGTTTCGACCACTGGATCATCGACGAGCTGCCCGAGCTGGGCGAATGCCCGATTGCCGTGCAGCAACGCTTTATCAACCTGATCGACGTGCTGTACGACCAGGACAAGCACCTGACCCTGATCGGCGAACGCTCCCTGCGTGAAAGCCTGGGCGGTAACGCCATCGACCTGGCGCGCACCCGCAGCCGCCTGGGCCAGCTGCAGGAAATCAGCGCGGATACGCCGCCGAGCTGAACCGGCGGTCCCCACCCACCGCTCCACGCCGCTATCATGGCGGCCATTTCCAGGGCCATGCGCCCTCCTCCTGCCTGAGTGTCGAACCTGTTCATGGATACCCTTGCCCAACTGCGAGCCGGCCAATTGACCGGGCTCAAGCGTCTGGACCTGTCTTGCGGGCTGAGCGAATTCCCCCGGGAAATCTTCGACCTGGCGGACTCGCTGGAAGTCCTCAACCTCAGCGGCAATGCCCTGAGCAGCCTGCCGGACGACTTGCACCGCCTGACCCGCCTGCGGGTGCTGTTCTGCTCCGATAACCTCTTCACCGAGATGCCGGCCTGTGTCGGCCAGTGCGCGCAACTGAGCATGGTCGGCTTCAAGGCCAACCGCATCGAGCGGGTGCCCGCCGCCGCCCTGCCGCCGCTGTTGCGCTGGCTGATCCTCACCGACAACCGCATCGAGGAACTGCCGGACGAGCTGGGCCAACGCCCGAACCTGCAAAAGTTGATGCTCTCCGGCAACCGCTTGACCCGGTTGCCCCAGAGCCTCGGCCAATGCCAGCAGTTGGAGCTGATCCGCATCGCCGCCAACCGGCTCAGCGCACTGCCGGCCTTCCTGCTTGGCCTGCCGCGCCTGACCTGGCTGGCCTATGCCGGCAACCCGCTGGAATCCGAGGCCGACGCCGCGGCGCTGGAATCGGTGGCACGCATTCCCTGGGCCGAGCTGGAAGTGCAGCAGCGCCTGGGCGAAGGCGCGTCCGGAGTGATTCACCAGGCCCGCTGGCAGCCCCCCGGGCAAGCACCAAGCGAGGTGGCGGTCAAGCTGTACAAGGGCAGCATGACCAGCGACGGCTCGCCGCTACATGAAATGAACGCCTGCATCAGCGCCGGCCGGCACCCGAACCTGATCCGGGTCGAAGGCCGGATCAGCGATCATCCCGAAGGGCAGAACGGCCTGGTGATGCAGTTGATCGAGCCGAGCTACCGCAACCTGGCGGCCTTGCCGAGCCTGGCCTCCTGCACCCGGGACATCTACGACGAGCGCACCCGCTTCAGCGCCGACGCGGCCTTGCGCATGGCCCGCGGCATCGCCTCGGTCGGCGCGCACCTGCACCACCAGGGCATCACCCACGGCGACCTGTACGGCCATAACATTCTGTGGAACCCACAGGGCGAGTGCCTGCTGGGGGATTTTGGCGCGGCGTCCTTCCATGCGCTGGCCGACACCGAGGAAACCCGGGCCCTGCAACGCATCGAAGTACGGGCCTTCGGCATTCTGCTGGAAGAGTTGCTGGCAAGGATCGAGTCGGGCCTGAGCCCGCGGCAGCATGAACGCCTGGCGGCGCTGGTCAACGACTGCTGTCAGCCGCAGGTGCTGGCGCGACCGGGATTTGCCGAAGTCGGGGACGTGTTGCGGGGGATTTGAAGAGTATCGCCAGCCAACTCGCTCCTGCTGGAGCTTGCCGGCTGGCGCAAGAATCGCTCAGGTAGCGCGATTCACCGGGCCGGGCTCAACCCGCCAGGCCGACGAACATGTCCTGCACGTCGTCATGGTTGTCCAGGCCTTCGAGGAAGGCTTCGACTTCCGCCATCTGCTCGTCGGACAGGCCGCTGACCGGGTTCTTCGGCTGGTAGCCGAGCTTGGCCGAGAGCACGGTGAAGCCTTGCTCGGGCAGGGCTTTCTGCACCGCGTCGAGGTCGGCAGGCTCGGTCAGGAACAGGGTCGCGCCCTCGTCCCCAGGCTCGAAATCCTGGGCCCCGGCTTCGATGGCCGCCAGCTCCGGATCGGCGTCCGGGCTGTCCGGCGCGGCTTCGATCATGCCGACATGGTTGAAGTCCCAGGACACCGAACCGGAAGCGCCCAGCTGGCCCTTGCGGAAGGCCACGCGGATCTCCGCCACGGTACGGTTGATGTTGTCCGTCACGCATTCGACGATCAGCGGCACCTGGTGCGGCGCGAAACCTTCGTAGGTCACGCGGTGGTACTGCACGGTCTCGCCGAGCTGGCCCGAACCTTTCTTGATCGCACGCTCCAGGGTCTCGCGGGGCATCGAGGCCTTTTTCGCCTGCTCCACCACCAGACGCAGGTGTGCGTTGGTGGCGACGTCAGCGCCGTTGCGGGCAGCAATGGTGATCTCTTTGACCAGCTTGCCGAAGATCTTGCCCTTGGCGTTGGCTGCTGCTTCTTTGTGTTTAACCTTCCACTGTGCGCCCATTACTCACTCTCTTTGATCTGTGGCGTCGAGTTGGATGTGGCCGACGCGATGGGCAAGTTTATACGGCCTGAAGGCACCAATCGACCAAAAAGTCAGATCCGCGACCTGTAGCCGCGGTCGCAGGCTGCGACAAACTTCCCGGGGCCTCAAGAGCGCGTCCCGTTCCGGGCCGATCGCAGCCTGCGGCAGCGGCTACAGGTTCAGTGTCAGCCTGTGGGGGCCAGCCCCAGGAAGGCCTGGATCAAGCGCAAGTCCCGGCGCCGCTCCATACAGCCGAGCATGTGCCGGTTCAACAGCCCCTCGCCGATGATCGGCACCGCCCGCACCCGCGGGTCGGGGCTGAGTTCCAGCGACGACACCACGCCCACGCCCAGCTGCGCCGCCACCGCCTCGGTCACCGCCTCGCGGCTGTCCAGCTCCAGCAGCACCTTGGGGTTGACCCCGGCCTGGGCGCAGGCCGCGTCAAAGGTGCGGCGGGTAATCGAGCTGGGTTCGCGCAGGACCATGATCACCTGGTCCAGTCGCTCCAGCCGCACGCCCTCGGGCTCGGTCAGCCATGGATGGCCCTGCGGCACCAACGCGCAGATCCGCGACTCGCCAAGGCTCTGCAGATGCAGGCCCTTGCGCGGTTCGACCTCGGTCAGCACCGCCACATCGGCGTGCTCCGAAAGCAGCGCCGCCAGGGTTTCCTGGGCATTGCCCAGGCGCAGGTTGACGGTAATCCCCGGATAGCGCTCGCGCAGGCTGGCGAGCATCGGCATCACCAGGTGCGGGCCGTCCGCCGCCACTTCCAGGCGCCCGGTGAGCAGTTGCCGGTTGGCTTCGAGCATGGCCTGGGCCTCTTCGGCCAAGCCGAACATGGCGCGGGTGATCGCCGCCAGCCGGGTGCCCTCTTCTGTCAGTTCGACCCGTCGCGCGGTGCGGCGCAGCAGGGTGATCTGGTAGTGCTCTTCCAGCGCCTTGATATGCCCGGTGACCGCCGGCTGGCTGATGAACAGCCGCGCCGCAGCGCGGGTGAAGCTGCCTTCACGGGCCACGGCATCGAATGCGCGCAGTTGGAACAGGTTCATATCTATCGGCCTCACTTATGGCTGGCATAACGATAAACAATTTGATTGATAAAGAGCCAAACTGCAATTTAGGCCCCGTAGTTTTTATCCCAAGCGCATCCCACAGCGCTTCTGCGAGGACACCCGAATTGAGTACTGCCGCGCCCATCCTGCTCACCCCCGGCCCCCTGACCACCTCGGCTCGCACCCGCCAGGCGATGCTGGTGGACTGGGGTTCCTGGGATGACCGTTTCAACCAACTGACCGCCAGCCTCTGCGAACAGCTGCTGGCCATCGTCAACGGCGCCGCCAGCCACCACTGCGTGCCCCTGCAAGGCAGCGGCACCTTCGCCGTGGAAGCCGCCATCGGCACCCTGGTGCCACGGGGCGGCAAGGTGCTGGTGCTGATCAACGGTGCCTACGGCAAGCGCCTGGCGAAGATCTGCGAAGTGCTGGGGCGCGACTTCAGCACCTTCGAAACCGCCGAGGACCAGCCGACCAGCGCCGCCGACGTCGATCGCCTGCTGCGCGCCGATGCCACCATCACCCATGTGGCGCTGATCCATTGCGAAACCAGCACCGGCATCCTCAACCCGCTGCCGGAGATCGCCCAGGTCGTGGCCGGGCATGGCAAGCGCCTGATCATCGACGCCATGAGTTCCTTCGGCGCGCTGCCGATCGATGCCCGGCACGTGCCGTTCGACGCGCTGATCGCCGCGTCCGGCAAATGCCTGGAAGGCGTCCCCGGCATGGGCTTCGTCTTCGCCCGCAAGGAAGCCCTGGCCGCGGCCGCCGGCAACTCGCACTCGCTGGCCATGGACCTGCACGACCAGCACGGCTACATGGTCAAGACCGGGCAATGGCGCTTCACACCGCCGACCCATGTGGTCGCGGCGCTGCACGAAGCGCTGCTGCAATACCACGAAGAAGGCGGCCTGCCGGCGCGCCACCAGCGCTATGCCGCCAACTGCCAGGCGCTGCTCGACGGCATGGCGCGACTGGGCCTGCGCAGCTTTTTACCGGCGGCGATCCAGGCACCGATCATCGTCACCTTCCACGCGCCGAAGGATCCGCGCTACCAGTTCAAGGAGTTCTACGAACGGGTCAAGGCCAAGGGTTTCATCCTCTATCCCGGCAAGCTGACCCAGGTCGAAACCTTCCGCGTCGGCTGCATCGGCCATGTCGACCCGGCCGGGATGCGCGCCGCGGTCCAGGCCATCGCCGACGTGCTGCGGGAAATGCAAGTACTGGATATCTGACCCCGACACACAACCTGTAGGAGCGAGGCTTGCCCGCAATTGCGGGCACCGCGCTCTTTCAGGTCAACCTCATCATCGTTCATCGCGGGCAAGCCTCGCCCCCACACAGGTCTTCGACACATGAACTACAACACCCCCAACCAGCTGCAAGCCGCCATCCTCGACTGGGCCGGCACCGTGGTCGACTTCGGCTCCTTCGCACCGACCCAGATCTTCGTCGAAGCCTTCGCCGAGTTCGATGTGCAGGTCTCCATCGAAGAAGCCCGCGGCCCGATGGGCATGGGCAAGTGGGACCATATCCGCACCCTGTGCGACCTGCCGCAGGTTGCCGAGCGTTATCGCCAGGTGTTCGGCCGCACCCCGACCGATGAGGATGTCACCGCCATCTACCAGCGCTTCATGCCGCTGCAGATCGAAAAGATCGCCGAACATTCGGCGCTGATTCCCGGCGCCCTGGAGACCATCGCCAACCTGCGCCAGCAAGGCATAAAGATCGGCTCCTGCTCCGGCTACCCGAAGCAGGTCATGGACAAGGTGGTGGAACTGGCCGCGACCCATGGCTACGTCGCCGACCATGTGGTCGCCACCGATGAAGTGCCGAACGGCCGCCCATGGCCGGCCCAGGCCCTGGCCAACGTGATCGCCCTGGGGATCGACGATGTCGCCGCCTGCGTGAAGATCGACGACACCGTGCCGGGCATTCTCGAAGGCCGTCGCGCCGGCATGTGGACCGTGGCCCTGATCTGCTCCGGCAATGCCCTGGGGCTGACCTACGAAGGTTATCGCGCCCTGGGCAGCGACACCCTGGCCAGCGAGCGCCAGCGCATCCACGCGTTGTTCGAAGGCTCGCGCCCGCACTACATGATCGACACCATCAGCGACCTGCCGCAGGTGATCGCCGACATCAACCAGCGCCTGGCCAACGGCGAGATGCCGCAAAGCAGCTGATCAGCCACTTGCCCCCCAACGGCAGCCCCGATCCGCGGCTGCCGTTTTTTTCCGCTACCCGCTCAAACCGCGCATTTGCCCCAGGCAGAGCCTCGGAAACAGGATTACAGTTACAGCACTCCGTCGTTAAGAACGGAGACAACTGACCTGATGAACGAGGAAGGATCTATGCCCTGGAAGAACTCCGACAGCCGTTACAGTACGGTGTCGATTGCATTGCATTGGCTGATGCTGGTGTTGTTGATCGCGGTGTACGCCTGCATCGAACTGCGCGGCATTTTCCCCAAGGGCAGCGGTGGCCGGACGCTGATCAAGGAAGCGCATTTCATGCTCGGCCTGACCGTGTTCGTGCTGGTCTGGCTACGCCTGTTCGCCCGCAGCCTGGGGGTGGCGCCGAAGATCCTGCCGACCCCGCCGAGCTGGCAGACGGTCCTGGCCAAGCTGATGCACTGGGCCCTGTACCTGTTCATGATCGCCATGCCGATCCTCGGCTGGCTGATCACCAGCGCCGAAGGCCATCAGGTGATGTTCTACGGCATCGACCTGCCGCTGCTGGTGGCTGAAGACAAACAATTCGCCAAGCAGGTCGAAGGCTGGCACGTGCTGCTGGGCACCGTCGGCTACTGGCTGATCGGGTTGCATGCGGTGGCCGGGCTTTATCACCACTACTTTATGCGCGACAACACCCTGCAACGCATGCTGCCCAAGCGCGGCTAAGGCTGCGCCGGCGCGGCGAACCCCCGGCGGCCCTGCAAGCCACCGGTATGCACGAAGAGCAGGCGGCTGCCGGCGGCAAACCGCCCGGCCTCGACCTGTTGCTTGAGGGCCAGCAAGGCCTTGCCGGTGTACAGCGGCTCCAGGGGGATGCCGCTGTGCCGTTCGCTCTCCTCGATAAACGCCAGCAGCAGCGGGTCGACCTTGGCGAAACCGCCACGACTGCTATCGAGCAGTTCATAGCCCGCAGCCTGCAGCCCCGCCTCCCGCACAATCGCCGCCACCTGTTGCGCGACGCCATGATCGTCCGGCACCGCCAGGGCGCCATACACCGGGTGGGCACCGGCTTCCCCCAACACCAGTCCGGCCAGGGTGGTGCCGGTGCCGGCGGCCAGCCACCAGCCGTGATAGTCGTCCCAACCCAGGGCATCCAGCTGGCTGCGCAGCTGCTTCACCAGCGGCATGCAGCCGGTCGCCCCGAGCAAGCCACCGCCACCCTCCGCCACCGGGAACAGCCCGGGGTACTGCGCCTGCCAGGGTTGCCAGAACCCTGGCTCATGCCGCGCCCGGTAGCCGGCGTAACCGAGCCAGTGCAGTTGCATGCCAAAGCCTTGCAGGTCGAGCACGGTGGGCGTGTCCTGCGGATGGCCGCGCAGCAGCCCCACGGTGGCGAAACCAAAACGCTTGCCGGCGGCCGCCAGCGCATGCAGGTGATTGGAGTGCGCGCCGCCCAGGCTGATGATGCCCTCGGCGCCGGCTTGGCGAGCCGCCGCCAGATGCGGGGCGAGCTTGAACCACTTGTTGCCGGAGATCAGCGGGTCGATCTGGTCCAGACGCAGGACCGCCACCTCGACCCCGGCCTCGGTCAGCCAGTCGAGGTCCAGGGGTTGCAAGGGTGCGCTGGGCAGCCAGTCGAAGGAAGCAGGAAACGCCATGGATGGGGAGGTTTGGAAGGAGTGAGGCGGGAGTCTATCAGCAAAACCGCGGAGTCCCTGATAGCGGGTCCTACGGCCCCGATCGCAGGCTTCGCCAGCGGCTACACCCCTACTTCGTAGCCGCTGCCGCAGGCTGCGATCGGCCGCGCAGCGGACGCAACAAGGCCACCGCGATCCGGAATCGCAGTGGCCATGATTACCGCTGGATCAGAGTTCAGCGGCCAGGCGCGAGCCCTGGTTGATCGCGCGCTTGGCGTCCAGCTCGGCGGCCACGTCGGCGCCACCGATCAGGTGCACGTTCTGCCCGGCGGCCACCAGGCCTTCGTGCAGTTCGCGCAGCGGGTCCTGGCCGGCGCAGATAACAATGTTGTCCACCGGCAAGACTTGCGGTTCGCCACTCTCACCGATGCGGATGTGCAGGCCGGCGTCGTCGATCTTCAGGTATTCGACGCTGTTGAGCATCTGCACCTGCTTGTTCTTCAGGCCGGTACGGTGGATCCAGCCGGTGGTCTTGCCCAGGCCGTCGCCGACCTTGGAAGTCTTGCGCTGCAACAGGAACACCTGGCGCGCCGGGGCATGACGCTCGGGCTTGATGCCGGCGACGCCACCACGGGCCTCCAGGTGCGTGTCGATGCCCCACTCCTTCCAGAACGCTTCACGGTCCTGGCTGGTGGCCACGCCCTGATGCACGAGGAATTCGGAGACGTCGAAGCCGATGCCGCCGGCCCCGATCACCGCCACTTTCTGGCCCACCGGCTTGCGCTGCAAGAGCACGTCCAGGTAACTCAGGACCTTGGCGTTGTCGACGCCCGGGATCGCCGGCGTGCGCGGGGCAATACCAGTGGCCAGGATGATTTCGTCATAGCCGCCGGCCACCAGTTGCTCGACATCGACCCGGCGGTTCAGGCACAGCTCGACGTGGGTGGTCTGCAGTTTGCGCTTGAAGTAGCGCAAGGTTTCGAAGAACTCTTCCTTGCCCGGCACGCGCTTGGCGACATTGAACTGGCCGCCGATTTCGCTGGCCGAATCGAACAGCGTCACCTGATGGCCACGCTCGGCCGCCACGGTCGCGGCGGACAGCCCGGCAGGGCCGGCGCCGACCACGGCGATCTTCTTGATCTGCTGCACCGGCAAATAGTTGAGTTCGGTCTCGTGGCAGGCCCGCGGGTTGACCAGGCAGCTGGTGAGCTTGCCACCGAAGGTGTGGTCCAGGCAGGCCTGGTTGCAGCCGATGCAGGTATTGATTTCGTCGCCACGCCCCGCGGCCGCCTTGTTGACGAACTCCGGGTCGGCGAGGAACGGCCGCGCCATGGAAACCATGTCGGCGTCGCCTTCGGCAAGGATCTGCTCGGCCACTTCCGGGGTGTTGATGCGGTTGGTGGTGATCAGCGGGATCGATACCGAACCGCGCAGCTTGGCCGTGACCTTGCTGAAGGCGGCACGCGGCACCTTGGTGGCGATGGTCGGGATCCGCGCTTCGTGCCAGCCGATCCCGGTGTTGATGAGGGTCGCGCCGGCCTGCTCGATGGCCTGGGCCAGTTGCACGATTTCTTCCCAGGTACTGCCGCCTTCCACCAGGTCGAGCATCGACAGGCGGAAGATGATGATGAAGTTCGGGCCTACCGCTTCGCGCACGCGGCGGACGATTTCCACCGGCAGGCGCATGCGGTTTTCGTAGCTGCCGCCCCAGCGGTCGGTCCGGTGGTTGGTGTGCGCGGCGAGAAACTGGTTAATGAAATAGCCCTCGGAACCCATGATCTCGACGCCGTCGTACTCGGCCTGCTGCGCCAGGCTGGAGCAGGTGACGAAGTCGCGGATCTGTTTCTCAATGCCTTCTTCGTCCAGCTCCTTGGGCTTGAACGGGTTGATCGGCGCCTGGATCGCGCTCGGTGCCACCTGTTTCGGGCTGTAGGCATAACGCCCGGCGTGGAGGATCTGCATGCAGATCTTGCCGCCCGCCTCGTGGACCGCACGGGTGACAACGCGGTGCTTGAGCGCTTCTTCCTCGGTGGTCAGCTTGGCCGCGCCGGAGTACACGCCGCCTTCGTCATTGGGGCCGATGCCGCCGGTGACCATCAGGCCAACGCCGCCGCGGGCGCGCTCGGCGAAGTAGGCGGCCATGCGCTCGAAGCCACCGGGCTTTTCTTCCAGGCCGGTGTGCATCGAGCCCATCAGGGTACGGTTGCGCAGGGTGGTAAAGCCCAGGTCCAGCGGGGCCAGCAAATGCGGGTAGTGAGCGGCGGCCATCGGTAACTCCACATCGAACGATCACGGAAAAAATGCGGAAGCTCTGCGGCCTCCGTCGGTCATGTTCGACAGACTAAGAGCAGCCCCCAAGGCGCTCAATGACCGTAACTGACAACTTATTGATCCAAATGCGCAGCCCGGCCTTGGCAATCGCGGACATGGGCCCTACCCTAGTCAGCGAATCCCGCACACGGCTGCCGACTGTCTTCCCATGCGCAAACTTCTTTATTTCACCTTCACCCTGGCCCTGATTGCCGCCATCACCAGCTACGCCCTGTGGACCCGCGAGCGGCCGATCGGTCACTACCTTTCCGACCTGCGCATCCAGCTCGCGGTGGACCAGGGCACTCCCGCCGATCACGGCAATCTGCTGGGCATCCAGCCCGAGCTGTTCCCCACCGATTACCAGAGCCCCGAGCGCCTGCACCGCAAGCTTGCGGCCTACCTGCAGCAGGCCCGGGACCAGGGGCTGCTGAATGAAAAGACCGTGGTGGTGCTGCCGGAGCACATCGGCACCTGGCTGATGGTCAGCGGCGAGAAAAACGAGCTGTACCAGGCCGCCAGCCTGAAAGAGGCGATGAACTGGCTGGCGGTGAGCAACCCCCTGCCCTTCCTGCGCGCGCTGATCACTGCCAAGGGTGACAATCGCCTGGACGACGCGCACCTGCGGATGAAGGCCAGGAGCATGGCCGATCAATACCAGCGGCTGTTCGGTGGCCTGGCCAAGGAATTTGGCATCACCCTGGTGGCCGGCTCCATTGTCCTGCCCGAGCCGGTGATCGAAGGCAGTAACCTGCGCATCGGCAGCGGCGCGCTGTACAACACCACCCTGGTCTTCGGCAGCGACGGCCTGCCGATCGGCCAGCCGCAACGCCAGTTGTACCCGACCTTCGACGAGCGCGGTTTTATCCAGGCCAGCACCGACCAGGCTGTCCAAGTGGTCGACACCCCGGCCGGCCGCCTGGGGGTGCTGATCGGCAGCGACAGCTGGTACCCGGACAACTACCGCAAGCTCAACGCCCAGGGCGCGCAACTGGTGGCGGTCCCAGCCTTCGTCATGGGTCGTGGCGCCTGGGACCGGCCGTGGCGTGGCTACAAGAACCTCTCGACCCCGAGCGAGGTCAGCCTCAAGCCGGAAGAAGTCAGCGAAGGCGAAGCCTGGCGCCGCCTGACCCTGACCAGCCGCGCGCCCAGCAGCCTGGCCAGCGCCGGCGTCAGCGTGTTTCTGCGCGGCCAGTTCTGGGATCAGGGCAGCGCCGGACAAAGCTTCATCAACAGCAACGGCGAGCACTTCGCCGATGGCGATGCCCGTGGCGCGCGCTTGCTGAATATCTGGTTGTAAATCCATGAAGCCCCAGCCGATGCGCCTCGGAGACCTGTCGGTGGGCTTCGTCCATAGCCTGGCCGACGCCGTGCGCAGCCATGGCCTCGACCCGCAGCCGCTGCTGGAACAATACGGACTGGATACCGCACGCCTGGCCGAGGCCGGGGCGCGGCTGTCGATTCCCCGTTACATGCGCCTGGGCCACGCGGCGATTCAACTGACCGGCGATCCGGCGCTGGGGCTGCGTATGGGCCAGCTCAGCCGCCTGAGCCAGGCCGGGCTGGCGGGCGTCACCGCCGCCCAGGCGCCGACCGTACGTGAAGCCGCACGCTGCCTGACCCGCTTCGAGGCCCTGTATGGCTCGAACTATCGCGGCCAGTCGAGCTTCCACGAAGACGCCGACGGCGCCTGGCTGCGCTTCTACTCCATCAGCCCCTATAACGCTTACAACCGCTTTGTGGTGGATTCGATCCTGGCCGGCTGGCTCCAGCAACTGGGCAGCCTCGGTTTACCGGTCAAGGCCGAACGCATCGAGATCGAGTTTGCCCAGACTGATTACCGCGAACGCTACACCAGCCTGGGGGATTGCCCGATCCAGTTCGGCGCCGAGCACAATCAGCTACGCCTGAGCCAGGCCACCCTGGCCCAGCGCAATGTCGAGCACTGCCCCAGTACCTGGCGCCATCTGCTGCAACTGTGTGAACGGGAACTGGAGCAACTGACCCGTACCCGCAGCCTGCGTGAACGCATCACTCAGTTGCTGGGGCCTTTGCTCAATGGTGGCCGGGAACCCGACCTGGAAGAAGTGGCGGCACGCCTGAAGCTGCCAACCTGGACTTTGCGCCGCAAACTGGCCGAGGAAGGCACGCAGTTTCGCGCCATTCTCAACGACACCCGTCGCGACCTGGCCATGACCTACATTCGCGATACCGAACTGGCCTTCGGGGAAATTGCCTATCTGTTGGGGTTTGCCTCAGCCGAGGCGTTTCAACGCGCCTTCAAGCGCTGGAGCGGCCAGACACCGGGTGAATTTCGTCGCAGCCACCGGCAGTCCGCCTAAAAAAAACGCCACCGGCGTTACAGCTCGGTGGCGTCTTCTGCGGGTTCCAGCGGGTCCAGTTCGAAAGCCTGGAATTCCAGCAGTTCTTCTTGGTAATCGTCCATGGCGGACTCCTTGTGTGTGGGGTGTAGGTAATCTGCTCGCTGAGTAGTCTTCTTACTGACCTTGGCCACCAGCATAAAGTGCCGGTATGACAGAAAAAATACCGCGCGCAATCTGCGCCCCTTAAATGGAACGTAGCAGCTGGCAACGGATTTACCGTGGGCTGGCAAAGAAATTTTCAGAGAGGCTCGGCAACCGCGGGATCGACACCTGGGTCGATCTCGCAGCTATCTGCAGATGCTTACTGTGGCAGCGCCGGAATCGGCTCTGTCGGGGCCGGCAAGGTGCTGGCGGGAGGCGGGGTAACGATCTCGGTGGGCGGCGTCGGCTCGGCAGGTGCGCCCGGCGCAATGGGCGCCGCTTCCGCCGGTGGTGCCAGCGGTTGCGAGAGGTTCGATTCGGCTGGCACAACCGGAGGGGTGGCCGGGGCCGGCTCGGAGGTCGGTGCAACAGGCGCCGGTTGTGCCGTCACTGGCGCCGGGGCCGGCGCTGCGGCAGGCTCGGCGGGCTTGGGTTCAGGCACGCCCAGATCGGTCTTGGGTTTCTCGATGATGTGCGCGGCCTTTTTCGCTTCCTGCGGCAGGAACAGCTCCACCAGGGCGAAATAACGCTCGTAGAACTTCGCTGAGGAAACCGTCTCGCTGGCGACCTTGACCATCGAGTCGTCGGTCGAGCCGATCGGCATCGACACCGAACCCAGCACACCCACCCCCAGGCTTGCCGAGTTGTTGACCTTCTTCAGGGCATAACGGTCTTGCAGGGCGTTGGCGAACACCGTGGAACGGTGGCCGCTGTTGCCATCCTGGGCGCACACCACGCTGAAGCTGATCTCCATGTGGGTTTCGCCGGTCTGCTGGAAGCTCTTGTGACCACTGACCAGCTTCGGATCGCTGCTGGTGATGATGTAGCCCTGGCTGAGCAAGGCGCGACGGGCGGCCTCGCAGGACGCCGTCTCATTCACCGGGTAATTGCGCGAAAAAGTGCCGGAATCATCGAAGTTTTCATGCTCGTAAATGGCGGTCTTCTGCGACGAACAACCGGCGACGGCCGCCAGCAGCAGCGTCAACCCGGCAGCACGCAGGTGAAATGATCTATGCATCGAAAATCCTGAGGAAAACGGTCCGGGGCGTATTGTGCAACAGTTCGAGGCCACAGGGCGCGCGGATTAGTGTCTTAAAAATCAATACAAGGTTACTGACCACGGTTTGCCGGAAAAAGTCGCGCGCACAGATGATCGATGAACACCCGCAGCTTGGCGGCGGTGTGCCGGCTCGCAGGCCAGAGCAGCCAGAAGGTGCCGCTGTGCTCCAGATGCTCATCGAGCACCTGCTGCAACTCGCCCCGTGCAACCGCCTCGCGCACCATGAAATCGGGCAGGCAGGCGATCCCCAGCCCACTGCGCACGGCGTGGTCCACCGCTTCGATAGAGGTACTGACAAAACGCGTCGGCAACAGCGGCTCCGGGGCATCGACCGCTCGCCGCAGCGGCCAATGCTCGAATTTGCCGGTGTTATGGAAGGTATGCCGCAAGCACCCGTGGTTAGCCAGGTCCGCGGGGGCCTGCGGAACGCCTCGCTCGCGAAAGTACCCAGGCGTGCCCACCAGCACCAGGCGGAACTGGCCCAGCGACCGGGCCATCAGCCGTGAGTCGCCGGGGCTGCCGGTCCGTATCACGGCATCGAAGCCCTCCTCCACGACATCCACTATGCGGTCCGTCAGTTCGATATCCAGTTCGATCTGCGGATAACGCTGCATGAACTCCACCAATACTGGCATCACCAGGCCGTGAACCTGCGGCAGGCTGACTCGCAACTTGCCCCGAGGGGCATTGGAAGACTTGCACAGATCGAATTCGGCCGCCTCGGCCTCGGCGACAATTCTGCGACAGCGCTCGAGAAAACTCGCGCCTTCGGCGGTCAGGGTGATGCTGCGGGTACTGCGATGGAACAGCCGGGTCTCCAGGCGCTCCTCGAGTCGCGCGATGCTCTTGCCGACAGCCGACGAGGATACCCCCAACAACCGCCCCGCCTCGGTGAAACTGCGGGTTTTCGCCACATGCAGGAAGACCGAGATATTGCTCAACCAGTCCATCGCCGACCTCACCATTACGGACACAGATATCCGATAAGTTCGGAACCTTAGCCTATTTTTCTCTTTACCACAGCGCCCTACCCTCAGCCTCCCTACTTCCTGAAACCTGTAGCGAGCCTGACACCATGACCAAACCTCTTGGCACCGCCGACCTGCTGGACATCGAGTCCAGGCGTCGCGACCGACTTCCACTGGGTGGCCTGCTGGCGCTGGCGACCGCCGGCTTCATCACCATTCTTACCGAGGCCATGCCCGCGGGCCTGCTGCCGCAGATGAGCCAGGACCTGGCAGTGTCCCCGGCGCTGGTCGGCCAACTGGTCACCCTGTACGCCATTGGCTCCCTACTGGCGGCGATCCCGTTGGTGATCCTCACCCAAGGCTGGCGCCGCCGCCCTTTGCTGATGATCGCAATCGGCGGCTTTGCCCTGGTCAACAGTGTCACCGCGATCTCCACCAACTACAGCCTGACCCTGGTCACCCGCTTGTTCGCCGGGGTATTTGCCGGGCTGCTCTGGGCCCTGCTAGCCGGCTACGCAAGCCGTATGGTCGCGCCGCACCTGCAGGGGCGGGCCATCGCCGTGGCCATGCTTGGCGCACCACTGGCACTGTCCCTGGGGATCCCCGCGGGCACACTGCTCGGTACGCTGGTGGGCTGGCGGGTGAGCTTTGCCCTGATGACTCTGCTGACGCTGTTGTTGCTCGGCTGGGTGCGCTGGCAGGTGCCGGACTTTCCCGGCCAGCGCGCCGACAAACGCTTGCCGCTCACGGGCGTGTTCGCTTTGCCCGGAGTCAAGCCGGTGTTGTTCGTGACCTTCGCTTATGTCCTGGGCCACAACATCCTGTACACCTATATCGCACCGTTTCTGGAGCCGGCTGGCATCGGCGGGCAAATTGACCGGGTGCTGCTGACGTTCGGCCTGAGCGCACTGCTGAGCATCTGGACCGTCGGCCTGCTGATCGATCGCTGGTTGCGTCAACTGGTACTGGTCAGTTGCGTCCTGTTCGCTCTTTCGGCGCTGCTGCTGGCGTTCCAGGCCGATACGCCGATGGCGGTCTATGCCTCGATAGCCCTCTGGGGATTGTCGTTCGGAGGCCTGGCCACGTTGCTGCAAACCGCGCTGGCCAAGGCTGCCGGGAGCGCTGCCGATGCCGCGCAGTCGATGCTGGTGACCGCCTGGAACCTGGCGATCGCCGGGGGCGGGCTGGTGGGTGGCGTGCTGCTGGAAGGCCCGGGCGTATTGTCGTTTCCCTGGGTGATCATCGGCCTGTTGCTGGCTTGCCTGCTGGTGGCCGTGAACGCCCGACGCCATGGGTTTCCCGCCATACGCTGAAAACAAAAACCCCGGCGCGTTGGCCGGGGTCCCTGTTTGTTACTTCAGTCGGGCATCAGAAGCGCTTGATGTCAGCCTGGTTTTCCAACTGCTTGCGGTACGCGGCGAAGTCTTGCTGACCCACACGCGACGCGAGGAAGCGACGGTACTGAGCCTTCTCTTCATCGGTTGGAGCAGCGGCTTCGTTCACACCACTCAGTTGCAAGACCACCAGGCTGCCGTTCGGCAGCGTCACGCTGCTGAAGGTCGGCTTGTCCTTGGCCGCTGGCTTGGCCATGCGGAACAGGGTCTGCAGCACGATCGGCTCGACGCCTTCCTGGCCACGGGTCACCGCTTCGGAAACCTTCCAGCTCTGACCGTCGACAGGCGCCTTCAGCGCAGTCTTGCCTTCACGCAGGCTGGCGATCAAGGCATCGGCCTTGGCCTTGGCGGCAGCACTGGCGTGCTCCTTGGCCAATTGCGCGCGGATGCTGCTGGCGACGCTTTCCAACGGCAGCTGCTCTGGCTTGCGGTGCTCTTTGGCGCGCAGGACCACTACGGTTTCCGGGTCCAGCTCGATAGCGGTGCTGTTGGCACCCTCATCCAGCACTTCAGGGCTGAAAGCAGCCTGAATCACGGCGCGGTTGGCGGCGATGCCCTCGCCCCCTTCACGCCCGAACGGTGCGGAAGTGTGTACGGTCAGTTTCAGCTCTTGAGCCGGCTGGGCCAGATCCGAGGCTTCGAACGAGGAGTCTTCCAGCTGCTTGGTTGCCTCGACAAAACGTTGCTCGACCTGCTGGGTTTTCAGCTCGCGGGTCAGCTTGTCTTTCAGGCTGGCGAAACTTGGCACTTCAGGTGCCTCGACGCCCAGCAGCTTGATCAGGTGGAAACCGAAACCGGTGCGTACCGGTGCCGATACCTGGTCCTTGCTCAAGGCGTACAGCGCTTCCTCGAAGGCCGGGTCATAGACGCCAGGGCCGGCATAACCGAGGTCGCCACCGTTGTTCGCCGAACCCGGATCCTGGGAGAACTCCTTGGCCAGCGCCTCGAAGCTTTCGCCCTTGGCCAGGCGCGCCTGGATCTCTTCGATCTTGGCCTTGGCCTGCGCTTCGTTCACCTTGTCGTTCACTTCGATCAGGATGTGCGCGGCACGACGCTGCTCGGACAGGTTGGCGGTTTCTTTCTGATACAGCCCCTGCAGGTCTTCGTCCTTGACGCTGACCTGATCGAAGAAGGAAGCCTTCTTCAACTCCAGATAGTCGATAACCACCTGATCCGGCGACATGAATTCCTTGGCGTGTTCGTCGTAGTAAGCCTTGACCTCATCGTCGGTCAGCTTGACTGCCGCAGGGTCGGCCTTGATGGTCAGGGAAGCGTAATCGCGGGTCTGCTTTTCCAGACGAGCGAATGCCAGCACCTGGGCATCGGTCACGAAACCGCTGCCAGCCAGACCGGCGCGTACCTGGCCGATCAGCATTTCCTGAGCCAGCATCTGACGGAACTGCATCCGGCTATAACCCAGCTGACGGATCACCTGGTCGAAACGCTCAGGGCTGAACTTGCCGTCCACCAGGAATTCCGGCGTTTGCAGGATCACTTGATCCAGAGCGGCGTCAGAGAAAGCGAACTTGGAGTTTTCCGCGCCTTGCAGCAGCAGCTTGCGGTCGATCAGACCTTTGAGAGCGGCTTCACGCAGCAGCTTCTCGTCGAGCAAGGAAGCGTCGAAATCCTTGCCCAGTTGTTGCATGAGCTGGCGGCGTTGCATATCAACCGCCTGGCTCAGCTCATTCTGGGTGATTTCTTCGCCATTGACCTTGGCCGCGTCCTGACTAGTGGAAGTGGCTTGAAAAATGGCATCGAAACCGGTCAGCGCCATCAGTGCGACGATGACCCCGATAATGGTCTTGGCAATCCAGCCTTGTGAATTGTCCCTGATATTCTGCAGCATGCGTCCCCCAGAAACGGTTGTACTTCAAATTAAGCAACCGTGGAGCGTGGGTAGAGTCCGGATAGAAGAAAGGCGCATCCGAGGATGCGCCTTTCTCGTAACTGGCGGAGCGGACTGGGGTTCGAACCTTCGATCCCCGATGTGACAAACCGGATTTCTAACCGGCTGCCCTACCGCTCCGCTGCCAGGTCGGGAAAGACCCCGACCCGGGTAGGCAAAGGCTTGAAGGAGGCTTAGTTAACGGCTTCTTTCAGTGCTTTACCGGCTTTGAAACCTGGTTTTTTGGCTGCAGCGATTTCCAGCGTCTTACCGGTCTGTGGGTTACGACCAATGCGAGCAGGACGATCGGTAACAGAGAAAGTACCGAAACCAACCAGTACAACGGAGTCGCCAGCCTTAAGAGCGCCAGTGACGGATTCGATTACTGCATCCAGCGCACGGCCAGCAGCAGCTTTCGGGATATCAGCAGATGCAGCGATAGCATCAATCAGTTCCGACTTGTTCACTCTAAGTCCCCTTATATATCTATTTGAGTATGATTCTAAGTTTTTTGGTGAAAGCAAAAACCAGTGCTGAATGGCCTACAGACACTTAAGAGCCGCTTTATAACAAGGGCTCTAAAAAGCTGTCAAGGAAGCCCCCCAGGCTAATGCGTACTAATGCGTGCTAATTCTTTCCTTAGAGTCAGACTCGCGTTTTTCATCCTTTGCAACTATCTCTGGAGCCACATCCGGCAAGGGCTCCGGCGCGTATTGCAGCGCAATTTGGAGGACTTCGTCAATCCATTTAACTGGCTTAATTTGCAGATCCTGCTTGATATTGTCAGGAATTTCCTTCAAATCGCGCACATTCTCTTCTGGAATGATGACGGTCTTGATTCCACCACGATGTGCTGCAAGAAGTTTCTCTTTCAAACCACCGATAGCCAACACCTGACCACGCAGGGTGATTTCCCCGGTCATGGCCACATCAGCCCGCACCGGAATACCGGTCAGTGCAGAAACCAGAGCCGTGCACATGCCTACGCCAGCGCTAGGGCCGTCTTTCGGGGTCGCCCCTTCCGGCATATGGATATGGGTGTCGCGCTTCTCGTGGAAGTCCAAGGGGATTCCCAGGCTCTTCGCACGGCTACGCACCACCGTCAGTGCCGCGGTGATCGATTCGACCATCACGTCGCCCAGCGAACCGGTCTTGATCAACTGACCTTTGCCAGGTACCACGGCGGCTTCGATGGTCAGTAGCTCGCCACCGACCTGGGTCCAGGCCAGGCCCGTTACCTGACCGATCTGATCCTGTTGCTCGGCCAGGCCGTAGCGGAATTTGCGCACGCCGAGGAAGTGCTCCAGCAGGTCGGAAGTGACCTTCACCGAGAAGCGTTTTTCCAGCGCGTGCTCCTTCACCGCCTTGCGGCAAACCTTGGCAATCTGGCGTTCCAGCCCACGTACACCGGCTTCGCGGGTGTAGTAGCGGATGATGTCGCGAATGGCTTCTTCGTCGAACTCCAGCTCGCCTTTCTTCAGGCCGTTGGCCTGGATCTGCTTCGGCGACAGGTATTTGACCGCGATGTTGATCTTCTCGTCCTCGGTGTAACCCGGCAGACGAATCACCTCCATCCGGTCCAGCAACGCTGGCGGAATATTCATCGAGTTGGAGGTGCAAAGGAACATCACATCGGAGAGGTCGTAATCGACTTCCAGATAGTGGTCGTTGAAGTTGTGGTTCTGCTCGGGATCGAGCACTTCGAGCAATGCCGAAGCCGGATCGCCGCGCATGTCGCTGCCCATCTTGTCGATTTCATCGAGCAGGAACAGCGGGTTGCGAACGCCCACTTTTGTCATCTTTTGAATCAATCTTCCCGGCATCGAACCAATATAGGTACGACGATGGCCGCGAATTTCCGCTTCATCGCGCACGCCGCCAAGGGCCATGCGTACGAATTTACGGTTAGTGGCGTGAGCAATCGACTCTGCCAGGGAGGTTTTACCGACCCCTGGAGGTCCGACCAGACACAGTACCGGACCACGAATCTTCTTCACGCGCTTTTGCACGGCGAGGTATTCGAGAATCCGCTCTTTGACTTCTTCCAGGCCATAGTGATCGGCGTCAAGGATGTCTTCGGCACGCGCCAGGTCCAGACGAACCTTGCTTTGGGCCTTCCAGGGCACCTGAACCAGCCAGTCGATGTACGAACGCACCACTGTGGCTTCAGCCGACATCGGCGACATCTGCTTGAGCTTGTTCAGCTCGGCCTGGGCCTTGGCCAGGGCATCCTTTGGCAAGCCGGCGGCGTCGATGCGCTTTTTCAGCTCTTCGACTTCGTTGTGACCTTCGTCACCGTCGCCCAGCTCTTTCTGAATGGCCTTCATCTGCTCATTCAGGTAGTACTCGCGTTGGCTGCGCTCCATTTGCTTCTTCACGCGACCGCGAATGCGCTTCTCGACCTGCAACAGATCGATTTCCGCATCCAGCAACGCCAGCACGTGTTCGACACGCGCCGACAGGTCGATGATTTCGAGAATTTCCTGCTTCTGCTCGATTTTCAGCGCCATGTGGGCGGCCATGGTGTCTACCAGGCGGCTCGGCTCATCGATGCTGTTGAGGGACGACAGCACTTCGGCGGGGACTTTCTTGCCCAACTGCACGTACTGCTCGAACTGGGACAGCAGACTGCGGACAAAGACTTCCGACTCGCGCTCAGGAGCGTCCACCTCGTCAATCAGGGAGACTTCGGCACGGCAGTGCCCATCCACTTCGCTGAAACGCTCCACAGCGCCCCGCTGCTCGCCCTCGACCAGTACTTTGACGGTGCCGTCGGGCAACTTGAGCAATTGCAGAACAGTGGCAATGGTACCTACGCGATAGAGTGCATCTTCACCGGGATCATCATCAGCAGGATTTTTCTGAGCCAACAGAAGAATCTGCTTGTCGCCCGTCATCGCGGCCTCGAGGGCTTCGATAGACTTCTCGCGCCCCACGAACAGCGGGATAACCATGTGCGGATAAACCACGACATCACGCAATGGCAGGAGAGGCAATTCGATGGTTGTCTTCATGATTTCGCCTCTACGGCGGCCATAAGGCCGTAAACAGATGGAAGTAAGCTTGAAACCAAGATGGGGGCTGCCTCGAAAAAAAACAAGCTCAAAGACAGTACTTTAAAGGCAGTAAAAGCAAAGGGGCCCAAAGGCCCCTTCTGTCAAACCAGCAGTCCGGCGCTTAGGCGTCCGGGGCTGCCTTGGCAGTCGGCTCACTGTTTTCATAGATATACAGTGGCTTGGACTTACCCTCTATAACGCTTTCATCGATCACTACTTTACTCACCTCGGACTGCGAGGGGATCTCATACATAGTGTCGAGCAACACGCCTTCGAGAATCGAACGCAATCCGCGAGCACCGGTCTTGCGCTCAAGCGCACGCTTGGCGACCGACTTGAGGGCATCGGTACGGAACTCCAGATCGACGCCTTCCATCTCGAACAGCTTGGCATACTGCTTGGTCAAGGCGTTCTTCGGCTCGGTGAGGATCTGGATCAGCGCTGCTTCATCCAACTCGTCCAGGGTTGCCAGAACCGGCAGACGACCCACGAACTCCGGAATCAGGCCGAACTTGACCAGATCGTCCGGTTCGACTTCACGCAGGGATTCGCCGACCTTCTTGCCCTCTTCCTTGCTGCGCACTTCGGCATTGAAGCCGATGCCGCCGCGAGTCGAACGGTTCTGAATAACCTTTTCCAGACCCGAGAACGCACCACCGCAGATGAACAGGATGTTGCGCGTATCGACCTGCAGGAACTCTTGCTGCGGATGCTTGCGACCACCTTGAGGCGGAACGGAAGCCACAGTACCTTCGATCAGTTTCAACAGGGCCTGCTGAACGCCTTCACCCGAAACGTCACGGGTAATCGAAGGGTTGTCAGACTTGCGGGAAATCTTGTCGATTTCATCGATATAGACGATGCCCATTTGAGCTTTCTCTACATCGTAATCGCACTTCTGCAGCAGTTTCTGAATGATGTTCTCGACGTCCTCACCCACATAACCGGCTTCGGTCAGGGTGGTGGCGTCGGCAATGGTGAACGGTACATTCAACAGGCGTGCCAGGGTCTCTGCCAGCAGAGTCTTGCCCGAACCTGTAGGGCCGATCAGCAAGATGTTGCTCTTGCCCAGTTCGACCTCGTCATTCTTTTTGTCACGCTGGTTGAGGCGCTTGTAGTGGTTGTATACCGCTACTGCCAGAACCTTTTTCGCACGTTCCTGACCAATCACATACTGATCAAGGATGCCGCTGATTTCTTTAGGCGAAGGCAATTTATGCGCGCTGCTTTCGGCCTGTGCTTCCTGCACCTCCTCACGGATGATGTCATTGCACAGGTCGACGCACTCGTCGCAGATAAAGACCGAGGGGCCGGCAATCAATTTGCGTACTTCATGCTGGCTTTTGCCACAGAAGGAGCAATAAAGCAGTTTGCCGTTGTCCTCGCCGTTGCGGGTGTCAGTCATTCGATCGATCCAAATCCGATAGGCTTGCAACACAAGATGAAGGCAATTGCGGGCTTTTTCAAGCCCACAGGTGGCCGGTTAAACCAACCACCTACATTTGAGTTGCTTAGGCAGGCATTTGACGCTTGGTGATCACGGAGTCAATCAGGCCGTATTCAGCCGCACGCTCTGCGCTCATGAAGTTGTCGCGCTCGGTGTCGCGCTCGATGGTCTCGAGGCTCTGACCGGTGTGATGAGCCAGCAGCGAGTTCAGACGCGAACGGATGTGCAGGATTTCCTTGGCATGGATGTCGATATCCGACGCCTGCCCCTGGAAACCGCCCAATGGCTGGTGAATCATCATCCGCGAGTTAGGCAGGCAATGACGCTTGCCCGCTGCGCCACCGGCGAGCAGGAAGGCCCCCATGCTGCAGGCCTGGCCGATGCAGATGGTGGAAACGTCCGGCTTGATGAATTGCATGGTGTCGTAGATCGACATGCCTGCTGTCACCGAACCGCCTGGCGAGTTGATGTAGAGATGGATGTCCTTGTCCGGGTTTTCCGCTTCAAGGAAGAGCAATTGTGCCGCGACCAGGTTGGCCATGTAGTCTTCTACCGGGCCAATCAGGAAGATCACCCGCTCCTTGAGGAGGCGCGAGTAGATGTCATAGGCGCGTTCGCCACGGGCGGACTGCTCGATAACCATCGGGACCAGGCCGCCTGCGGCCTGGATGTCAGAGCTCTGCTGATAATAAGAATTGCGGGACATGTCCTGCAGTCACTCCCAAATAGTCATGTCTTGAATACGCATAAGCCAGCACGAAGGCTGGCTTATGGTGTGTATTTTCGAACGAGTAAAAAATCAGTCGGCTTGTGGTGCTTCTACCGGCTTGACCGCTTCTTCGTAAGAGACCGATTTGTCGGTCACGCTAGCTTTCTGCAGAACAGTATCCACAACTTGTTCTTCCAGCACAACCGAACGGACTTCGTTCAGTTGCTGCTCGTTCTTGTAGTACCAGGACACGACCTGCTCTGGCTCTTGGTAAGCAGAAGCCATTTCCTGAATCAGCTCACGCACGCGGGCTTCGTCAGGCTTGAGGTCGAATTGCTTGACCACTTCGGCCACGATCAGACCCAGTACAACGCGACGCTTGGCTTGCTCTTCGAACAGCTCGGCCGGCAGTTGATCAGGCTTGATGTTGCCACCGAACTGTTGAACGGCCTGAACGCGCAGACGGTTCACTTCGTTGTCCAGCAGAGCCTTAGGCACTTCGATCGGGTTGGCAGCCAGCAGGCCGTCCATTACCTGGTTCTTGACCTTGGACTTGATGGCCTGACGCAGTTCGCGCTCCATGTTCTTGCGAACTTCGGCGCGGAAACCTTCCAGACCGGCTTCTTTGATACCAAATTGAGCGAAGAACTCTTCGGTCAGCTCTGGCAGCTTAGGCTCGGAAACGGTGTTGACGGTGACAGTGAACTCGGCGGCTTTGCTAGCCAGGTCCAGGTTCTGGTAGTTCTCTGGGAAAGTCAGGTTCAGAACACGCTCTTCACCCGCTTTGGCGCCAACCAGGCCTTCTTCGAAGCCTGGGATCATGCGGCCGGAACCCAGCACCAGCTGAGTACCCTTGGCGGAACCGCCAGCAAACACTTCACCGTCGACCTTGCCGACGAAATCGATGTTCAGTTGATCTTCGTTCTGGGCGGCGCGGTCGGCCACTTCGAAGCGAATGTTCTGCTTGCGCAGGATTTCCAGCATGTTGTCCAGATCGGCATCAGCCACGTCAGCGCTCAGGCGCTCAACGGCGATGGACTCGAAACCGGCAACGGTGAACTCAGGGAACACTTCGAAGGTTGCAACGTATTCCAGATCCTTGCCCTTCTCCAGAACCTTTGGCTCAACCGAAGGAGCGCCAGCCGGGTTCAGCTTCTGCTCGACAACAGCTTCGTAGAAGGAAGCCTGGATCACGTCGCCCACAGCTTCTTGACGCGCATCAGCTTCATAACGCTGACGGATCACGCTCATTGGGACTTTGCCAGGACGGAAGCCTGGAATCTTGGCCTTTTGGGCAGTCTGCTGCAGACGCTTGTTGACCTGTGTCTCGATGCGCTCAGCCGGCACGGTGATGCTCATGCGGCGCTCAAGAGCAGAAGTATTTTCAACAGAAACTTGCATGGATATTCCTCGTTGCACAGACGTTAGCCGGCCGTTTCCGACCCCAGAATCAAGGGCATGCATTCTAGTGGGTCAAACTCAAGAAGTCACCCTACTGAAAACGGGTAAAAAAACAGCTGGCGATTTAAAGGCGGGGACCAACGGTTGAGCCGCGCCCTGAGAGCAAATACAGCGAATCAAACCAGGGCCTCTGCACCCGTGCTTCTATATATAGAAGGAACGGCGCGTCACACCCCGGATGACCGGGCCAAACCACAGCCCGACCGGTAAACCTTCAGCATTCCAGCGACAAAAGGACGAGTGTTTCGTCGCCTCCCCGGCCCACCACCTGCGACCTGCTGGAAATACAGACTTCTGAAACGAAAACGGCGCAGCCCTTTTCAGGTGCTGCGCCGTTATCTGCTATATAAATAGCTACTTAATTGGTGCGGACGAAGAGACTCGAACTCTTACACCTTGCGGCGCTGGAACCTAAATCCAGTGTGTCTACCAATTCCACCACGTCCGCGTATCAAGCTTTTAAAGCAAAGGCGCCAGACTATTAATCTGGCGCCTTTCGGAATATGGGGTGGACGATGGGGATCGAACCCACGACAACAGGAGTCACAATCCTGTGCTCTACCAACTGAGCTACGCCCACCATATTGCGTTGTTGCGTTGTTGCGTTACCTGTGCCAAAGCTGCCTAATGGCGCACCCGGCAGGACTCGAACCTGCGACCATCCGCTTAGAAGGCGGATGCTCTATCCAGCTGAGCTACGGGCGCCTTATTAATCTGTATTCTTTAATGACTACAAACTAAGTGCTTTCAGTCGTTACGAGTTAAACATCAACTCTGCCCGACCTTCTTAACCAGTGCTAGGCTGTGCCCGACAAGTGCGACGAATGTTATAGACGAGCCGTTAGGTCGTCAACTCTTTTTTGAAAAAAATTCATTTAATTAAAGGAGTTAGGGGAATTTGCAGACCAAGCGCCTTTGCCCTCACGTCCTGGCATGCGAGAATGCGTTCTCTTTTTCTCTCCCTCTCGATGGTTAATCACGCGTCATGACTGCACAACTAATCGACGGCAAAGCGATCGCCGCTAGCCTGCGCCAGCAGATCGCCAAACGTGTCGCCGAGCGTCGCCAGCAAGGCCTGCGTACTCCAGGCCTCGCGGTGATCCTGGTCGGCAGCGACCCGGCCTCTCAGGTTTATGTCTCGCACAAGCGTAAAGACTGCGAAGAGGTCGGCTTTCTTTCACAAGCCTATGACTTACCTTCTGACACCACTCAAGAAGCACTGGCCGGCCTGATCGACCGCCTCAACGATGACCCGAACATCGATGGCGTCCTGCTGCAACTGCCACTGCCCGAACACCTCGATGCCTCCAAGCTGCTGGAGCGCATCCGCCCGGATAAAGACGTGGATGGTTTCCATCCTTATAACGTCGGTCGCCTGGCCCAACGTATCCCTCTGCTGCGCCCATGCACGCCGAAAGGCATCATGACCCTGCTGGAAAGCACCGGTGCCGATCTGTACGGCATGGATGCGGTAGTGGTCGGTGCGTCTAACATCGTCGGGCGCCCGATGGCGATGGAGCTGCTGCTCGCCGGCTGCACCGTTACCGTTACCCACCGTTTCACCAAGGATCTGGCCGGCCACGTCGGGCGTGCCGACCTGGTGGTCGTGGCCGCCGGCAAGCCGGGCCTGGTCAAGGGTGAGTGGATCAAGGAAGGCGCCATCGTCATCGACGTCGGCATCAACCGCCAGGAAGACGGCAAGCTGGTGGGCGATGTGGTCTACGAGACCGCCCTGCCTCGCGCCGGCTGGATCACCCCGGTACCGGGCGGTGTTGGCCCGATGACTCGCGCCTGCCTGCTGGAAAACACCTTGTATGCGGCAGAAACGCTGCACGACTGACGCTGGGAAGTAGCCCGGATAAAAGAACCCCGCCACTGGCGGGGTTCTTTGTTTCTGCTCACCGAAAACCTGAAGCGAGTACCCCCCCCCCCCCGCTTGCAGTGACGATCAACTCATCAGAAAGGAGGGAACCGAACTGATACAAAACTGATACAGGATGAAATTTAATTTACCTGAAGCCCTTTACCTACGGGCGTGTAGCTCTTTCCTGGCACATACTCATAAAATGTAACGTTTTTCTGAAAGCAGCCCGTTGCAGAACGGCATATCCACTTCATGAGTCCGCCCGCGTGAAAATCCGTCTTTCTATCCTGAGCCTATTTTTTGCATTTACAGGCACCTTTATCACGCAGAGCGCCGTCGCTCGCGAAACCACCGAAGCGCCGCGCGACCCTTCCCAACTGCACATCGCCTCCGGCAGCGCCATGCTGCTGGATCTGCAGACCAACAAGGTCATCTACTCCAGCAATCCCGACGTGGTCGTACCCATCGCTTCGGTGACCAAGCTGATGACCGGTCTGATCGTACTCGACGCCAAACAACCGCTGGATGAGTACATTTCCGTGGACATCAGCAACACCCCGGAAATGAAAGGCGTGTTTTCCCGGGTCAAGCTCAAGAGCGAACTCCCGCGCAAAGAGATGCTGCTGATCGCCCTGATGTCGTCGGAAAACCGTGCCGCCGCCAGCCTCGCCCACCACTACCCGGGCGGGTACGCAGCCTTTATTGCCGCCATGAATGCCAAGGCCAAGGCACTGGGTATGACCAGCACGCACTATGTCGAGCCGACCGGCCTGTCGGTCCATAACGTGTCCACCGCCCGCGACCTGAGCAAACTGTTGCTGGCGGCACGCAAATACCCGCTGCTGAGCGAGCTGAGCACTACCAAGGAAAAGACCGTGGCGTTCCGCAAACCCAACTACACCCTGGGTTTTCGTAATACCGATCACCTGGTCAACAAGGCCAACTGGGACATCAAGCTGACCAAGACCGGCTTTACCGATGAAGCAGGCCACTGCCTGGTACTGGTGACCAGCATGAGCAACCGCCCGGTCGCCCTGGTCATTCTCGACGCCTTTGGCAAATACACACACTTCGCCGATGCCAGCCGCATCCGCCAGTGGCTGGAAACCGGTAAAAGCGGCTCGGTACCGAATGCCGCCTTGAGCTACAAGGCCGGCAAAAACCTGAAAAGCCGTCAGAGCGGCGTCGCCCAAACTGCCGAATAGAACCCGGCAGATACAAAAAAGGCTGCAGATCCGTCGATCGCAGCCAGTTCAAAGGACGGCGCCCAAGGGCGCCGTCAGCGTTTCTGCAACCTCAGTTGGCGCTCAACGCCTTGGTCGCCCGTGCCGCCGCGCTCTCCTGCCCGGCCCGGGCCAACTCATCGGCTGCCTTCAACCAACGCTGGCGATCGACCTGGGCTGGCACCTGGGTCGGCCCCTGAATCAACACCGCCCAGTATCCCGCATTGCTCCAGGCCGATTCGAACTTGGCAAAGTCCATCAACAGACGACGATTCATTCCCGCTCGCAGCAGCACCGTCTGTTTGTGCCGGTTATAGCCCGCTAGCACGGCATAGCGAGGTTCGGCCCAGAACGCCGAACCTTCGGTGTAACGCACCATCACCGGGTATCCGGCAGCAACCTGAGTCAGCAGCGCCGATAAATTGCCGTCCAGCGGATAGACCACCATCCCGTACTCACGCGCCAGGGTCAGCATGTTCTGCTGCAACTTCGCCTCGGCGCCTGGCAGATGCAGCGGCTTGTCCAGCAGACCTGGGGTGATCGCGATGCCTTGCTGGGACAGCATGCTGGCCAAGGTGCCAGGGCCGCTCTGATAGGTTTCGCCGCGGAAAAACGGCACGCCGTTGAGTTCCACCCGCTCAGGCAGGCGCTGAATCTCCGGCTGCACGCTGCTGGCGCAACCGGCCAGCGTCAGGGCGCAAGCGCCCACCAACAACAGTGTTCGAAATCGCAGAAACATCCGTTCCATCATGACTCTCTTGTGCAGACGCCAAGCCAGGAGCCCCGGCCGAAACGCTGATCATAGGGCGCCGCGATGCAGGGGTATAGCGTTAAGCCGCGGTAATTTGCGCCCCATAGAGCAAAGCGGTCGATGACACTCGACTATTGGTCAATGGCTTGAAACACATCCGCGACTAGACTGTCCATTGCGAAGAGTGTGTGCCCTGGACAGGGCAACAAGGAGGCATGCATGAGCCTGACAACGACAATCCTGATGCTGATCGGCGGCTGGCTGGCCGTTGCCGCTGCCATGCTCTGGGGGGTCTTGCGGATCGTTCGCCGGCACCATCATCCGCGTTTGCCGACTCCCGCGGCGAAAACCGCAAAACCGTCCCGGCATCACGCCACCTCGCACTGACTGGCACTTTTTCTTCTGCCCAATAAAAAACGGCGGCCTGTGTCCTTGAACACAGGCCGCCGTCGGTTATTGCCGTAAATCAGGCTTCGACTTCCGCCTCCGCCGCCACCCGCTTCTGCCGGGCACGACGAGCCAGCATGTTCAGCCCCTCGATGGCCGCCGAGAAGGCCATGGCCGCGTACACATAACCTTTTGGCACATGGGCACCGAAACCTTCGGCGATCAGGGTCATGCCGATCATGATCAGGAAGCCCAGGGCCAGCATGACCACCGTCGGGTTGTCATTGATGAACTTGGCCAGAGGCTCGGCCGCCAGCAACATCACCAGTACCGACACCACCACCGCGATGATCATGATCGGCAAGTGCTCGGTCATGCCGACCGCGGTGATGATGCTGTCGATGGAGAACACCATGTCCAGCATCAGGATCTGGCCGATCGCCGCGGCGAACCCCAAGGACACGCCAGCGGTCTCGCTTTTGCTGTCCTGTGGTTCCGGGTCCATGCTGTGATGGATTTCCGTGGTGGCCTTCCACAGCAGGAACAGGCCGCCGGCAATCAGGATCATGTCCTTCCAGGAGAAGACCTGGCCGAAGACATCGATCACCGGCTCGGTCAGTTGCACGATGAAGGCGATGGTGCTGAGCAGTGCCAGACGCAGGATCAGGGCCATGCCGATACCGATCCGCCGGGCCTTGGCCCGGTGCTGCTCGGGCAGCTTGTTGGTCAGGATCGAAATGAAGATCAGGTTATCGATGCCGAGCACGATTTCCATGACCACCAGGGTTGCCAGGGCGACCCAGGCGGTGGGGCTGGCGGCGAGTTGTAAAAGGTATTCCATGGCTCAGTCCTGAGTCGGGGTATGGGGGAATCAGATTTCCTGGGACGACGAGGTAGCTTCTTTGGCCTCGTCAGCCGGCTTTTCCTGCTTGCTGATCAAGCCTTGGGTCGCGTCGCTGATCGCCTGTTCGGCGGCCTTGTGCGTGTCGTCGATCGCCTGCTTGGCGTTTTCCGCGGCCTTGCCCAACAGCTGCTGCGCGCTTTTTTCCGCCTGCTCGCAACCGGCCAGGGTGATCAACGACAACGCCAGCAACGATGCGGCGATGGATTTATAAGTCATTGCGCTTTCCTCGTTAGAACGGACCGGGCCGAGATGATGGCCCGTCAATAGCGAGGCATTCTATGGAGGCTGACACTTCAGGAAAATTCGTATTTTTAACAGCTATACTTCGATTTTTACGAATTAAAGCCAGCCATGCTCAACTATCGCCAACTGCACTACTTCTGGGTCGTCGCCAAGACCGGCAGCATCGTCCGGGCCTGCGAGCAACTGAACCTGACCCCGCAAACCATCAGCGGCCAGATCACCCTGCTCGAACAAACCTACGGCATCGAGTTGTTTCGCCGGGTCGGCCGGCAACTGGAGCTGACCGAAGCCGGGCGCCAGACCCTGCCCTACGCCGAGCAGATGTTCCAGCTCGGCGGCGAACTGGAAGCCATGCTCCAGGCCCAGCCCAACGAACAGCAGATCCTGTTTCGGGTCGGCGTGGCCGATGTGGTGCCCAAATCGATCGTCTACCGCCTGATCGCCCCGACCATGGAGCTGAACGAACCGATCCGCATCACCTGCCGCGAGGACAAACTCGAACGCCTGCTGGCCGACCTGGCCATCCAGCGCCTGGACCTGGTGATTTCCGACAGCCCCATGCCTTCGCACCTGGACATCAAGGGCTACAGCCAGAAACTCGGCGAATGCGGCATCAGTTTTTTCGCCACCGAAGAACTGGCCGAGCGCTATGGAACGAACTTTCCCCATAGCCTGCATGGCGCTCCGCTGCTGATTCCCGGGCAGGAGACTGTGGTGCGCAGCCGGCTGCTACGCTGGCTGGCCGAGCAACAGATACAGCCCAGGATCATCGGTGAGTTCGACGACAGTGCCTTGATGCAGGCATTCGGCCAATCAGGCAGCGGGATCTTTATCAGCCCCAGCGTGATCGCCGACGAAGTGCGGCGCCAATACGGCGTGCAACTGATCGGCCAGACCGATGCGGTCAGCGAGTCGTTCTACGCCATTTCGGTCGAACGCAAGGTCAAGCACCCCGGCATCGTGGCGATCACCGAAGGCGCCCGCCGCGAGCTGTTCACCGCCATGGGCGCTTGAGGAGAGTCAGGCGCAGCTGGCCTGTGGCTTGAGGGTCATCAACAGCAGGGCCAGCAGGATCGACACCAGGATAAAACCGGCGGCAGCGAACCCCAGGCTGCCCAGCCCCAGGGTGTCGATCACCCGGCCGCCGACCATGGCGCCCAGGCCGATGCCCAGGTTGGCTCCGGCGATGTTCAGCGAAGCGGCAAACGCCGGTGCCTGGGGCGCAGCCTTGATCAGGCGGACATGGCTGACCAGAAACAGCGCCGCCTGGGTCACGCCCCAGATGCCCATGGCCGCGGCCAGGCCCAGCGGCGAGTGGATGCTCGGCACCAGCGCCACCATGCCGCCGATCATCAAGGCGCAGAAGCCCATGGAAGCCAGCAACGGATGGCGGTCCACCGCGCGGCCGCCCAGCGAGTTGCCGATCAGCCCCACCGCGCCGAAGCCCATCAGGCACCAACCGACCAGCGTGCCGTTGAAACCGGCCAGGCGCTCGAGGATATCCGCCAGGTAGGTGTAGGCGGTGAACATGCCGCTGAACACCAGGATCGACAGCAGCACATGCCCCTGCATCAAAGGGCTGCGCAGGATGCCGAACTGCGAGCGCAGGCTGGCCTGCTCGTTGTGCACGCGGGTCTGCGGCAGGTAGACATACAGCAGCAACGCCTTGGCAAAGGCCACCAGCGCCAGGATGCCGAACGCGGCGCGCCAGCCGAAGGCATCGGAAATCAGCGTACCCACCGGAATGCCGAACACCGTGGCGCAGACGATGCCGAAGCCGATCTTGGCGATGGCCCGCCCGGCGTAGTCGGGGCCGACGATGTCCACCGCGGTTTCGCTGGCCAAAGCCCAGAACACCGGCAAGCCCAGCGCCGGGATCAGCCGCGCCACCGCCATTACCCAGATATTCGGCGCCAGCGCCGCCAGGGTATTGGCCAGGCCGAACATCACCAGCACCGAAATGAACAGGCGCTTGCGCTGGAAACGGGCGAAATAGGCCGTCAGGAACGGCCCGAACGCCGCCACGGTGAAGGCGAACAAGGTCACCAGCAGGCCGGCCTGGGGCACGCTGACCGCAAGATCCCGGGCAATCGAAGGCAGCAGGCCGACAATGATGAACTCCGTCGTCAGCACGGTAAAACCGGCAGCTGACAACAGCAGAATGGGCAACAGCATGGAAAACTCCGGAAACGACGACATCAGCGATGGCCTGGTGGCCCGCTGACTGGAGATGAGAAGAGGATGGCGAATCCTAACAGAATGTGTCCGCCCATGTCTGGGGCAGCGGCGAAAAAACCGCAGGCTACCCTGAAGGCTCAGGTGGCAGATCGTCACATCCGTGGGCGAACCCCGTGTGATAAAGTCCGCCCCCTGCCGCAACACCCCGTACCTTCAGCAACTCATCAGCACGGCGTCCCACGTCGACGCACGGCATATTAAAAAAATCAGAGATACCGCTATGACTGCTTCGCCCCCGTCGCTCCTGGAAAAACTCAAACGCACCAGCCTGGTCACGCAGATCGTCATTGGCCTGATCGCCGGTATCGCCCTGGCGCTGCTGGCCCCCGAACTGGCGAAATCCACCGCCTTTATCGGCAAGGTCTTTGTCTCGGCGCTAAAAGCCGTCGCGCCGATCCTGGTATTCGTGCTGGTCATGGCCTCCATCGCCAACCACAAGCACGGCCAGGAAACCCATATCCGCCCGATCCTCTGGCTCTACCTGCTGGGCACTTTCGCCGCGGCGGTGGTGGCGGTGATCGCCAGCAGCCTGTTCCCCTCCTCCCTGGTGCTGAGCACCCATGATGTCGCCATCTCCGCCCCCGGCGGCATCAGCGAAGTCCTGCAAAGCCTGCTGCTGAGCGTGGTGGACAACCCGGTCAGCGCGCTGATGAACGCCAACTTCATCGGCATCCTGGCCTGGGCCATCGGCATGGGCGTGGCCATCCGCCATGCCGGCGTCACCACCCGCACCGTGCTGGACGACCTGTCCAACGGCGTGACCCTGATCGTGCGGGTAGTGATCCGCTTCGCCCCGCTGGGCATCTTCGGCCTGGTGGCTTCGACCCTGGCCACCTCCGGCTTCGGCGCCCTGCTCGGTTATATGCACCTGCTGGCGGTGCTGATCGGCTGCATGCTGTTCGTCGCGCTGGTGATGAACCCGCTGATCGTGTTCTGGAAAATCCGCCGCAACCCGTTCCCGCTGGTGCTCATGTGCCTGCGCGAAAGCGGCATCACCGCCTTCTTCACCCGCAGTTCGGCGGCCAACATTCCGGTCAACCTGGAGCTGAGCAAGCGCCTGGGCCTGCATGAAGACACCTATTCGGTGTCGATCCCGCTGGGCGCCACCATCAACATGGCCGGTGCCGCCATCACCATCACCGTGCTGAGCCTGGCGGCCGTGCATACCCTGGGTATCGCCGTCGACCTGCCCACCGCCGTGCTGCTCAGCGTGGTCGCCGCCATCTGTGCCTGTGGCGCTTCCGGCGTGGCCGGCGGTTCGCTGCTGTTGATTCCGCTGGCCTGCAGCCTGTTCGGCATCCCCAGCGAAATCGCCATGCAGGTGGTCGCCGTCGGCTTCATCATCGGCGTGCTGCAGGACTCGGCGGAAACCGCGCTGAACTCCTCCACCGATGTGCTCTTCACCGCCGCCGCATGCATGGCCCAGGAAGAGAAGGTCCGCCAGACCGCCTGATCCTGCACGAATAGCGCGCACTAAAAAGCCCGGCAAGGCTCGCACCTTGCCGGGCTTTTTTTATGGGCTTGGCCCCCAACTACATCAGAAAGCGCCCATGTAGTCGCGCTTGCCGATTTCCACGCCATTGTGGCGCAGGATCGCGTAGGTGGTGGTGACGTGGAAGAAGAACTGCGGCAGGCCGTAGGTCAGCAGGTACGACTGGCCGCTGAAGCGCTTCTCTTTCGGGGTGCCCGGACGTGTGACGATCTCGATGCCTTCCTTGCCATCGATCTGCGCTGGCTGGATGCCGTCGATAAAGGCCAGGACCTTGGCCAGCAGCGCCTGCAGCTCGGCAAAGGTGGTTTCGGTGTCGTCGTATTTCGGCAGCTCGACTTCGGCCAGGCGAGCGGAAACGCCCTTGGCGAAATCGACGGCGATCTGCACCTGGCGGATCAGCGGGAACATGTCCGGGTACAGGCGCGCCTGGAGGAAGGCATTCGGGTCGATGTTCTTGGCGGTGGCGTGGGCTTCGGCCTTGTTCAGGACATCGCTCAGGGCGTTGAGCATTTGCTTGAAGACAGGAACGGAGGCGGCGTACAGGGAAATAGTCATGGTGATCTCGACAGGCTGACGGAAAAAAGCACAAACAAAGGTGGCGCGATTATAGACCTGCTTGGGTGCCGCCGGCGGCTTGTCTTTTATCCAGCAAGGATTAGGCTAGTCGCCTTCGACAGCATAGGGAACGCGCGATGAGCATCGAGCAAGAAACCTTGAGCGAGCAATTGCAACTGAGCAGCACCGAACTACGCATTCTCGGATCGCTGATCGAGAAGCAGGCCACCAGCCCGGAAACCTATCCGCTGACCCTCAATGCCCTGGTCATCGCCTGCAACCAGAAAACCAGCCGCGAACCGGTGATGAACCTCACCCAGGGCCAGGTCGGCCAGAGCCTGCGCGCCCTGGAAAACCGCGGCTTCGCCCGCTTGGTGATGGGCAGCCGCGCCGATCGTTGGGAGCATCGCCTGGACAAGGCGCTGGAGCTGGTACCGGCACAGGTGGCCCTGGCCGGACTGCTGTTTTTACGCGGTCCGCAGACCGTCAACGAACTGCTGACCCGCAGCGGCCGCATGCACGACTTCGAAGACAGCGAACAGGTGGTGCACCAACTGGAACGCCTGATCGCCCGTGGCCTGGCGCTGCTGATTCCGCGCCAGGCCGGCCAGCGCGAAGATCGCTACATGCATGCCCTGGGCGACCCGGCGGATATCGAAGCGATCCTCGCCGCCCGGCAGAACCCGGTGGAACGCGGCTCGGCCAGCGGCGTATCGGTGGAGCGCATCGAAGAGCTGGAAGCGCGCATCGCCGCCCTCGAAGAACGCCTGGCGAAACTCGAAGGCTGATCCCCGCTCCTGCGGCAGCGCCTTATAGCCGCTGCCTCAGGCTGCGATCGCCGACGCAGTCGGGGTAACGCCTCAGAAGACTTCCTGCTACTCCCCGTCCCAGTAATCCACCCCATCCGCATGCCGCGCCACCGCGACGAATCCCGAGGCGTTGCCCTCATCGTCGATCTTGAAGTCCTTCATCACCACATACTTGCCGGAGTCCGGGTATTCGCAGATGTCCGGCGCTTCCTGGGTGCTGACCGCCAGGTAGCGCAACTCGCCCTGGCTGGTGTTGATGATCTGGTGCGCGCTGTCCATATCGCCCGGCGGGCAGGCGATCACATCGCCGGCGCGGATGGCAAAACGCTCGGCGCCGAGGCGGATCTCGCCCTCGCCGGCGACTATGTAGAACATCTCTTCATTGACGCGATGGTTATGGAAGGGGCTGGCACGCATCCCCGGGCCCAGGGCAATCAGCCGGTAGCCGAGCTTCTGGGCGCCCAGTTGCTGGCCGATGCGGGCGATGCGCTGGACATAACGGCCGGCGGTCTCGCCGGTGGGGCTCAGGGCTTCAGGCAGCGGCTGAAGGTCCGCCTGATCCAGATTGAGAATGGCAGGTGGCATACAGACCTCGATCACGGTGGCAGGGAACAGGGGCAAGTCTGAGCTTGCTGGCGACCAGTATAGGCAGGGCTTTGCGTCCCACCGACCTGCCCCGCTCCAACCACCGATCAGGCCCTGGCGAAGGCCACCGCCCGCTGGAATTGCTCGGTACTGGGGCGCACACCGGTGTACAGCACGAACTGCTCCAGGGCCTGGATGGCGATCACTTCCAGGCCGGTGATCACTTGCTTGCCCTCCATCCGGGCGCGCAGGATCAGCGGGGTTTCCGCCGGCACCGCCACCACGTCGAACACCGTGCGCGCGGCCTCGATCGCCTCGACCGGGAATGCCAACTGATCGGCCTCGGGACCGCCGCTCATGCCGATCGGGGTGACGTTGATCAGCATCTGCGGGCGCAATTCGCCCAGCTCCGCCTGCCAGGCATACCCCAGGGAGTCGGCGAGGGCCTGCCCGGCTTGGGCATTGCGGGCAACTATCAGGCCATCGCGGTAGCCACCATCGCGCAAGGCACTGGCCACCGCCTTGGCCATGCCGCCGCTGCCGCGCAGGGCAAAGCGGGTGTCCTTGGGAATCCGATGGTGTTCGAGCAACTGGGCGACGGCAATGTAGTCGGTGTTGTAGGCCTTGAGGTGGCCATTGGTGTTGACGATGGTGTTGATCGACTGGATGGCGCTGGCCGAGGCGTCCAGTTCGTCCACCAGGGCAATGCAGGCTTCCTTGAACGGCATGGACACGCCACAGCCGCGAATGCCCAGGGCGCGGATCCCGCCGACGGCGCCTGGCAGGTCCTGACTGCTGAAGGCCTTGTAGTAGAAGTTCAAGCCCAGCTGTTCATACAAGTGATTGTGAAAGCGCAAGCCGAAATTCCCCGGACGCCCTGACAGCGACATACACAACTGGGTGTCTTTGTTGGGGTTCATCTGCATGTTGATCTCCTTGGAACGCACTTTCGGATAGACGGGATTAGTCAGTCATCGGGTTCTGCCCGATCATATCGACGTGCCTGAAAAACGGGCCTGCCGCCCACGGACGAGGGTCAATAAACCGGTACAGACCTTACACAAAATTTACCCGGCGGCTGTGCAGTTTTTCAGAAAAAAGCGGTCTTAGAAGTATCCCCGCGACAGTCCTCGCGTCTATTGCAGACCGAGCGCTGGGGTCGGAACCGAGGAATAGCCATGATGCGTAAAATCCCCAAGATAGCCTTGCTCATTGGTGCACTTGCTGTCGCCGGTCAAGCGTCCGCCCACGGTGGCGGTGGTTGGGGTGGCCCGGCGGTAGTCGGTGCGGTGGTCGGCGCCGCGGTAGTGGGTTCGGTGATCGCCAGCCACAGCCGCCCGGTCTACGTGCAACAGCCAGTCTACGTCCAGCCGCAGCCGGTTTATGCCGCGCCGCCACCGGTCTACTACCAGCCACAGCCGGTGTACGTGGAAGGCCCGCCGGTCTATTACCGCCCGGCCCCGGTGTACTACGGCCCACCCCGCGGCTACTACGGCCCGCCCCGCCATTACTACTATGGCCCCGGCCGCTGGTAAGCCAGGCGTCCACACACCTACAGGCCCCGCCTTCGCCAGCGGGGCCTGTTGCGTTTTGCCAAACGTCTGAATAAATCTTGCAAAGGTCGTTGCTGGAACAGTTTTTGCGATTCAATCCGGCAATAGTGTTGCCCAACGGCAGCCCGTGCAGGCGAGCCCACGACTGTCATATTTATGTCATGCCAGGTCCGCAAGATCGGATCTGTCCACAAAACAGCCCCATAACAACAAGGACGACTCCCATGCCGACACAGAACCCCCATCACTCCCCCACCCTGGGTACCGCGAGCAAGGTGTACAGCGCCCTGACCGAACTCAAGCACCTGGAAGGCCACCGCAGCGCCAAGTTCCTGGCCTTGCTGGCCGAGCACCTGGTGCGCAAGGGCCTGCTGCACGACCCGGAAGTGGTCTACATGCTCGATCAGGTCGTCGACTGATCGGGCTGGCGCTTTTTTCGCCGGTATCGATGTCCACTATCGAGCGCGGTGATTTTTCGTAGCACCTGCCGGTCCGTAAGGTAACTCCACAGATTGATGGAGGTACTTATGCCCAAGGTTCAGATCATGTCCGTTATCGGTAGCGCCGTTCCCACCTCGCTCAGGGAACTGGGGTTGCTGGCGTGTTGGTACCTGGTGCGCGACGGCGAGCCGGTCAGCGGCCCGCTCACTTCGCTGACCGCCGCCCAGGCCCTGTCGCAAAAGATCGAGCAGCGCGTCCTGCATGCCTAAGGCAACGGCAGCTGTGGCCGCGGCCGGGTATCGACGAACAGGCCCCAGCTGGAGATGAACAGCGCGGCGATCAATGGCCCGATGACAAAGCCGTTCAGGCCGAAGATCGCCAGGCCCCCCAGGGTTGAAATCAGAATCAGGTAATCCGGCATCCTGGTGTCCTTGCCCACCAGGATCGGGCGCAGCACGTTGTCCACCAGGCCGATCACGAACACCCCGTACAAGCCCAGCAGCACCCCTTGCCAGATCGCCCCGCTGAACAGGAAGTACAGGGCCACCGGGCCCCAGACGATCGCCGCGCCCACCGCCGGCAACAACGACAGCAGGGCCATCAGCACCGCCCACAGCAACGGGCTGGGAATCTCCAGAAACCAGAAGATCAACCCGCCCAGCAGCCCCTGGCTGATCGCCACCAGCACGTTACCCTTCACCGTGGCCCGCACCACCCGATTGAACTTGAGCTGCAGCCGGCGTTTCTGGTGCTCGGCCAACGGCACCGCGATGCGCACCTTGCGTACCAGTTCGGGGCCATCGCGCAAAAAGAAGAACAACAGGTACAGCATCACGAAAAAGCTCACCACGAACTTGAAGGTGCCCTGGCCGACGCTGAACGCCTGGGTGGCGAAGAACTGGCTGCCTTGCAGCGCATTCTTGACGATTTTCTCGCGCACGCTCTCCAGCTCACCCAGGCCGAAACGGTCCAGCAGTTGCTGGAAGTACGGCGGCAGGCTGTGCTTGAACCGGTCCAGGTGACCGGCGATGTCCAGCTTGCCGCTTTCGATGCTCTGGTAGAGGTTGGCGCCCTCCTGCACCAGCAAGGTGCTGATGATCGCCACCGGCAGAATGGCGATGACCAGGCAGATGCTCAGGGTGCACAGGGCGGTCAGGTTGCGTGGCCAACCGAACTTGAGTTGCAGGCGCCGTTGCAGCGGGTCGAACAGGATGCCGAGAATCACCGCCCAGAACACCGGGCCGTAAAAGGGCAGCAGAAGCCAGATAAAGGCGACGGTCACCAGGGTCAGCAGAAGCAACAGGCTTTTGTGTTGCATGAGGTGCTGGTTCATGTCCGCTCCCCGTCAATAAAGTCCAGGACGCCGCAAAGCGCTCCTACAGCGTTAGTCCGCCGGCGTTCGGCCAAGTGCCCTGTTTTATTCGTCGAGCATAGACCCAGATCAATGCCGCCAACCGACCCTGGCCTTACCCTCGCGACCTTTTGCCATCGACAATCGCCATGACGCCCCTGACCCGCCCCGAACTGCTCGCCCCCGCCGGCACCCTGAAAAACATGCGCTACGCCTTCGCCTATGGCGCCGACGCGGTGTACGCCGGCCAACCGCGCTACAGCCTGCGGGTGCGCAACAACGAATTCGACCACGCCAACCTGGCCCTCGGCATTCGCGAGGCCCAGGCCCAGGGCAAGCGCTTCTATGTGGTGGTCAACATCGCCCCGCACAACGCCAAGCTCAAGACCTTCCTCAAGGACCTGGAGCCGGTGATCGCCATGGCCCCGGACGCGCTGATCATGTCCGACCCGGGGCTGATCATGCTGGTGCGCCGGCACTTCCCGCAGATGCCGATCCACCTGTCGGTGCAGGCCAATACGGTGAACTGGGCCAGCGTCGAGTTCTGGCAGCAACAGGGCCTGAGCCGGATCATCCTGTCCCGCGAGCTGTCCCTGGAAGAGATCGAGGAAATCCGCCAGCAAGTGCCGGCCATGGAGCTCGAGGTATTCGTCCACGGCGCGCTATGCATGGCCTATTCCGGGCGCTGCCTGCTGTCGGGCTACATGAACAAGCGCGATGCCAACCAGGGCACCTGCACCAATGCCTGCCGCTGGAAATACCAAGCCGAGTCAGCCACGGAGAATACCGTCGGCGAGATCGTCCGGCAGTTCCAGCCGGAACCGACCCTGGGCCTGGGCGCGCCGACCGACCAGGTGTTCCTGCTGCGCGAGGCCAATCGCCCGGACGAAGCGATGCCGGCCTTCGAGGACGAGCACGGCACCTACATCATGAACGCCAAGGATCTGCGCGCGGTGCAGCACGTCGAGCGCCTGACGCGCATGGGCGTGCACTCGTTGAAGATCGAGGGCCGCACCAAGTCGCACTTCTATTGCGCCCGCACCACCCAGGTCTATCGCCGGGCCATCGACGACGCGGTGGCCGGCCGCGAGTTCGACCGCAGCCTGATGAACGACCTGGAGTCCCTGGCCCAGCGTGGCTACACCGAAGGTTTCCTGCGCCGCCACGTGCATGACGAGTACCAGAACTACCAGAACGGCAGCTCGGTGTCGGAACGCCAGCAGTTCGTCGGCGAACTCACCGGCGAACGCCGCGACCGGCTGGCGGAAGTCAAGGTGAAGAACCGCTTTGCCCTGGGCGACCATATGGAACTGATGACCCCCAAGGGCAACTTCCACTTCGACCTGCACCAGTTGCAGAACGTGCGCGGCGAGCCGATCGAGGTCGCACCGGGGGACGGACATACGGTGTACCTGCCGATCCCGGACGCCGTGGATCTGCGCTTTGCCTTGCTGATGCGCGATGTGACGGCGAACAGCGCGGTTTAATCCTGATTGAGGTGGCGTCGCTGATGACGCCATCGCGGGCAAGCCGGATCGCCGCCCGCTCGCTTCTACACCGCAATAACCCTGCCCCTGCATCACGTACGCCCCCTCCCCCAAATCCATCCCAACAGGCTGCGCCGACCGGTGCGGCCGGATATCCGCACGGGCCATTCTGACATTATTATTTTCACAATATTGATTTATGAAATAATACATGTCATCTATAGCCACACCAAAATCACCAGGACCGAATCACGCCAGAACGGACGGCTTGTACCCGTACCACCCCAACGCCCCTCCAAGGAGTCAACAATATGAACAAGACAGAACTTCTAGGTGCTCTGGCGCTGTGCGCCGCAAGCTTCCTGGCCCACGCCGACGAAGACCGCCTGCGTATCGGCATCGAAGCCGCCTACCCGCCCTTTTCCTTCAAGACGCCGGAGGGCAACGTCAGTGGTTTCGACTACGACATCGGCAACGCCTTGTGCGCAGAGATGAAGGTGAAATGCGAGTGGGTCATCCAGGAATTCGACGGCATGATCCCGTCGCTCAAGGTGCGCAAGATCGATGCCGTGCTGTCGTCGATGTCGATCACCGAGGACCGGATGAAGTCGGTCGACTTCAGCAAAAAGTACTACCACACGCCGGGCAAGTTCGCGATGAAGGCCGGCAATGTGATCAACGACCCGGTGCAGGACCTCAAGGGCAAGAAAGTCGGCGTGCAACGCTCCTCGACCTACGACCGTTTCGCCACCGAGCAACTGGCCAACGCCGGGATCGAGGTGGTTCGCTATGCCTCGCAGAACGAAGCCTTCCTCGACCTCGCCTCGGGCCGTCTGGACGCCACCCTCGCCGACATCGTCAACACCGACGAGAGCTTTATCAAGACCGCGGCAGGCAAGGGTTTCGCCCTGGTCGGGCCGGACATCAGCGACCCGAACTATTTCGGCAGGGGCGCCGGGATCGCCGTGCGCAAGGGCGATAGCGCCAATGCCGCGCGCCTCAATGCGGCCATCGACGCCATCCGCGCCAACGGCAAGTACCAGCAGGTAATGGCCCGTTACTTCGCATTCGATATCTACGGCGAATAAGCCTGACCCAGGGCCCTGGCGCCGGCCCGTTGCCGGTGCCGCGCCCGCCTTGCGCCTCGCGGCGCTCGCTTGAGGAACTTCATCATGCTCCACGGCTACGGATCGAGCATTCTCGATGGCGCCTGGCTGACCATCAACCTGGCGCTGACCTCCATGACCCTGGCCATTGCCCTGGGCCTGGTCGGCGCGGCCTTTCGCCTGTCGCCGCTGAAATGGCTGGCGATGCTGGGCGAAGGGTATACGACCCTGATTCGCGGGATTCCCGACCTGGTGTTGATCCTGCTGATCTTCTACGGCGGCCAGGATCTGGTGAACCGCCTTGCCCTGGCGCTCGGTTACACCCGCTATTTCGACATCAACCCGTTTATCGCCGGCGTCTGCACCATGGGCTTCATTTTTGGCGCCTATCTCTCGGAGACGTTTCGCGGCGCCTTCATGGCGATCCCCAAGGGCCAGGCCGAGGCCGGCGCGGCTTATGGCATGAGTGGCGCCCAAGTGTTCTGGCGGATTCTGGTGCCGCAGATGATTCGCTTCGCCATTCCCGGCTTCACCAACAACTGGCTGGTACTGACCAAGTCCACCGCGCTGATTTCGGTGATCGGCCTGCAGGACATGATGTTCAAGGCCAAGAACGCGGCGGACGCCACTCATGAACCCTTCACCTTCTTTCTCGCCGTGGCGGCGCTGTACCTGCTGCTGACCAGCCTGTCGTTGCTGGTCTTGCGTTATCTGGAAAAACACTACTCGGTCGGCCTCAAAGCCGCCGAACTGTGATTGGGAGCCCCCATGATTCTCGACTACCACCTGATCTGGGAGAACCTGCCGCTGTATTTCGGTGGCGTACTGGTGACCCTCAAAGTGCTGCTGATTTCCCTGGCCTGCGGCCTGCTGCTGGCGGTTCCGTTGGCGCTGATGCGGGTGTCCCGCTCGCCGCTGATCAACTTCCCGGCTTGGCTCTACACCTACGTGATCCGCGGCACGCCGATGCTGGTGCAGCTGTTCCTGATCTACTATGGCCTGGCCCAGTTCGAAGTGGTACGCCAGAGCCTGCTCTGGCCTTACCTCTCCAGCGCCACCTTCTGTGCCTGCCTGGCCTTCGCGCTCAACACCGGCGCCTATAGCGCCGAACTGCTGGCCGGCAGCCTGAAGGCCACGGCCCACGGCGAGATCGAGGCCGCCAGGGCCATGGGCATGTCGCGCCTGACCCTGTACCGGCGCATTCTCCTGCCCTCGGCCTTGCGCCGGGCGCTGCCGCAGTACAGCAACGAAGTGCTGATGATGCTGCAAACCACCAGCCTGGCCTCCATCGTCACCCTCGTCGACATCACCGGCGCCGCGCGCACCGTCAGTTCACGCTTCTACCTGCCGTTCGAGGCGTTCATCACCGCCGGGCTCATCTACCTGGTCCTGACTTTCATCCTGGTCCGCCTGTTCAAGCTCGCCGAGCGCCGCTGGCTGGCGTACCTGGCACCGCGCAAGCACTGAGGAGCTGTTATGGAACACATTCAATACCGCTTGCCCTGGAGCGCTTCGGGCACCGAACGCCAGCTGACGCTGTTTCGTTTCGGCAGCGGGCCGCGCAAGGCCTACATCCAGGCGTCCCTGCACGCCGACGAGCTACCGGGCATGCGGGTGGCCGTCGAACTCAAGCGGCGCCTGCTCGAACTGGAAGAACAAGGCCGCCTGACGGGGGTGATAGAGCTGGTGCCGATGGCCAACCCGATCGGCATCGCCCAGATGTTCCAGGCCACCCACCAAGGCCGCTTCGAGTTCGGCAGCGGCAAGAACTTCAATCGCGATTTCCCGGAGCTGACCGAGGCCGTGACGCCGTTGCTGGAAGGCCGGCTGGGCGACGACGCCAGCGCCAACATCGCGCTGATCCGCCGCGCCCTGCTCGATGCCCTGGCAGACATGCCGGCGCCGGCCTCGGAACTCGACGGCCTGCGCCGCCTGTTGTTGCAGCATGCCTGCGATGCCGATGTGGTGCTGGACCTGCACTGCGACTTCGAGTCGGTGATGCTGCTGTACGCCATGCCGCAGAACTGGCCACACCTGCGCTCTCTGGCCGCGCGCCTGTACGCGGGGGTCGCCCTGCTGGCCGAGGCCGCGGGCGGCAGCGCTTTCGATGAAGCCTGCGCGATCCCCTGGCTACAGTTGGCCGAGCGCTTTCCGGCGGCCGATATTCCGCTGGCGTGCGTGGCCACCACCATCGAATTGCGCGGCATGGCCGACACCGAACGCGAGCCCTGCGCCGACAGCGCCCAGGCCATTCTCGGCTACCTCGCCGACCAGGGCCTGATCAGCGGCGGCTGGCCGACACCGCCACCGTGCATCTGCGAAGCGACGCCCTTCGCCGGCGCGCAGTACGCCTATGCGCCGCACCCGGGGGTGGTGAGTTTTCTGCAACCCCTGGGGGCCCGGGTCAAGGTCGGCGACCCGCTGTTCGAGGTCATCGACCCGCTGACCGATCACCACAGCCTGGTGCGCGCCGAGACCAACGGCATCCTTTATGCCCGCGAGCGCCTGCGTTTTGCCCAACCCGGTCTGTGGCTGGCCAAGGTGGCCGGCAATACCCCCATCCGCCAGGGTCGCCTGCTCAGCGACTGACTCCAGAGAATCGCAACCATGTACAAACTTGAAATTCAGGACCTGCACAAAAGCTACGGCGCGCACCAGGTGCTCAAGGGTGTGTCCCTGCAGGCGAAAGCCGGCGATGTGATCAGCCTCATCGGCTCCAGCGGTTCCGGCAAAAGCACCTTCCTGCGCTGCATCAACCTGCTGGAGCAGCCCAGCGCAGGCAGCATCGTGCTCAATGGCGAACCCCTCGAACTGCGCGCCAGTAAACTCGGCAGCCTCAAGGCGGCCGACCCCAGGCAGTTGCAACGCATGCGTTCGCGGCTGTCGATGGTGTTCCAGCACTTCAACCTGTGGTCGCACATGAGCGCCCTGGAAAACGTCATGGAAGCACCGGTGCATGTGCTGGGCCTGAGCAAGCAGGAGGCCCGGGAAAAGGCCGGGCACTACCTGGACAAGGTCGGCGTGGCGCACCGTATGGACGCCTGGCCGGCCCATATGTCGGGCGGCGAGCAGCAGCGCGTGGCGATTGCCCGGGCGCTGGCCATGGAGCCGGAAGTGATGCTGTTCGACGAGCCGACTTCGGCACTCGACCCGGAACTGGTCGGCGACGTGCTCAAGGTGATGCAGGACCTCGCCCAGGAAGGCCGGACCATGGTCGTGGTGACCCACGAAATGGGTTTTGCCCGCGAGGTTTCGAACCAGTTGGTATTCCTCCACCAGGGCCTGGTCGAAGAACGCGGCGAGCCGCGCGAAGTGCTGGCCAGGCCCCAGTCCGAACGCCTGCGGCAGTTCCTCGCCGGCAGCCTGAAATAACCCGACGCGGCGCCCCCTGGCCTGGCGCTGCACGCCAGGGGGCGGCTTCGGATACACTCCGCCAACCTTGTGCCCCTCCTCCCATCCTCAGGACATGTTGAGCCGGATATGCCGACCCCACTGAAAGACACCACGGTCTATGCCGCGCCGGTGATGCGCAAACTGGCACAAATCGTTGCCGACCTGCCGCCGTCGCTGCGCAAGGTCGCGGACTTTATCCTGCGCCATCCGTTGAAGGCCGCGACGCTGACCATCGAGGAGATGGCCCACGCAACCTCGACCTCGCCGGCGGCGGTCAACCGACTGGCCAAGACCCTCGATCTCGGCGGCTACACCGGCATGAAGGCCGAGTTGGTGACGACGCTGCAGCAAATGGTCTCGCCGGTCGACAAGCTGCGCAACGAACTGGCCCATCGTCCCGGTGGCGCCTTCGGCCTGCACGAGCAGATCCAGAGCGCCAGCAGCAACCTCGCCATGGCGGCGACCAACAATCATGCCCAGACCTTCGACGCCTTCGTCACCAGCCTGGTCCAGGCGCGCAAGATCTACATCCTGGGCTTTGGCAACAGCGTCTACTTCGCCGGCCTCGCCGCCTCGACCCTGATGCCTTTCTGTGCCGACGCCACCGCCATCAGCATGGAGGGCGGCAACGAAAATGCCGCCTACCGCCTGGCCGCGATCACCGATCAGGACGTATTGCTGGCCATCTCCCTGCCGCGCTACTCCCTCGATACCCTGCAACTCGCCCGTTTCGCCAACGAACGCGGCGCCTCAGTGCTGGCCATCACCGATTCGCCCGCCTCGCCGCTGGCCAGCATTGCCGAACATGTGCTGTTCGCCCCCGCCGACCATCCGGTGATGACCAGCTCCAACATCGCGGTGCTGGCCCTGATCGAAGGCTTGGTGGCCGGGGTGATGGCGCGCAACAAGGAAGCGGTCAAGCTGGCGACCGAGCTGACCGAAAGCGTGATGTCCTACCTGCATATCCCGGGCAGCGGCAAACCGCGCAAGCCGTGAGGCGGTTTTTATCGGGCTACAGGGGCTGGCTCGATGTAAATGCCTGACAGCCCCTGTAGCCGCTGCCGCAGGCTGCGATCGGCTCCAAAGGAGCCGTGCTCTTGAGATCGCAGGAACGTCCTGCGGGTCGAGCGCGACCCCGGCCTATCGCAGCCTGCGGCGGCGGCTACAAGAGAGCCTCCAGCGTCAGATACGGAACTGCCCCACCAGCTTGCCCAGGCGCTGGCCGAGGTCGGCCAGGCTGCGTGAGGTCTGGGCGCCGAGCTGGGTTTCGTCGGCGACGCTGTCCACCGCCACCGCGATCTGGTGCACGCTGCGGTTGATCTCCTCGGCCACCGCGGTCTGTTCTTCCGCGGCGCTGGCGATCTGCGCGTTCATCGAGTTGATGGTGCCGATCAGTTGCGCCATGGCATCCAGCGACGCCCCGGCCTCGTTGGCCTGGTGCGAGGTGCCGTCGCCGGCATCGCTGGAGCGGCGCATGGCCTCCACGGCGGTGCGCGTGCCCTGTTGCAGGCGGTCGATCATGCCCTGGATTTCCTGGGTGCTCTGCTGGGTGCGGCTGGCCAGCGCCCTGACCTCGTCGGCCACCACCGCGAAGCCACGCCCGGCCTCACCGGCCCGCGCCGCCTCGATGGCGGCGTTGAGGGCCAGCAGGTTGGTCTGCTCGGCGATGGAACGGATCACGTCGAGCACGCTGACAATCGACGCCACGTCCTTCTGCAGGCTGTCCAGGGAGGTGCCGCTGCTGCGGATATCGCTGACCAGCGCGTGAATCTGCTGGATGCTGCCATCCACCACGCGCTTGGCCGCCTGGCCTTCCTCGTCGGTCTGCTGCGCCGCCACGGCCGCGCCCTGGGCACTGCGCGCCACTTCCTGGGCCGCCGACGACATTTGATTGATCGCCGTGGCCACCTGATCGGTCTCGTGACGCTGGCGCTCCATGGCCTGCTCGGAACGCTGGGCCTGTTCGGACACCTGGGTCACCAGGCCGGTGAGTTGGCCGGTCATCTCGGTGATCTGCCGCACCAGGCCGTGGATCTTGTCGACGAAACGGTTGAAGGAACTGGCCAGGTCGCCCAGCTCGTCCTGGCTGGTGATGGCCAGGCGGCGGGTCAGGTCGCCCTCGCCGGCGGCGATATCGTCGAGGTTGAGCTTCATCAGGTTCAACGGCCGCAGGATGGTGTTGGCTACCAGCAGGCCGATGGCGGCGATCACCAGCAGCACCACCACGGCGATGCCGATGATGCTCAGGACCATGCCCCGCATGCGCTGGTTGACGCTGGCCTCGACCTCGGCCACCTGGGCGTCGATGCCGTCCAGGTTCACCGAGGAGCCGACAATCAGGTCCCACTTGGGCAGGTATTCGGTGTAGCCCAGCTTCGGCACCAGCACGTCGCTGCCCGGCTGGGTCGAGCTGTACTGCACATAATGCGTGCCGTCCTTGCCGACCTTGACCAGCTCGCGGTTGACGTACACGCCGTTGGGGTCGCGGTTGTCCTTGAAGCTCTTGCCGACGCCGTCCGGGCTGTTGCCCTTGAACAGGCGCACCGTCTCGGAGTCGTAGCCGAAGAAGTAACCGTCCTTGCCGTAGGTGATGTTCGACAGCAGCTTCACTACCTGGGCGCGGGCCGCGGTATCGCCGGGCGCCGCCGCGTCGTAGAGCGGCTTGACGGTGCTCAAGGCCACCTCCACATAGCTTTGCAGCGTGGTCTTGGCCTCGCCGAGCAGGCGCTGCCGGGTCTCGTCCACCTCGTTCTGCGCCTGCTCCTTGAGCATGACGACCGTGGTCAGGCTGATCACCAGCGCAAACAACAGGACCGGGAGGACCGCGAGGGACAGGACTTTGCCCTTCAGACTTAAGCGCATAGGAGGTTCACTCTTGATGTTGTTGGCGTGATACAGCCTTAACGGCACGCCGGAACAAAAGTTGAGCCCCGCAGGACGATGCGCTGAATCTGCGGACGCGCAGCGCCCTTGAGATCTTTCGCGAGCAAGCTTCGCTCCTACAGATATCTGATGCTTCTGTAGGAGCGAAGCTTGCTCGCGAAAGGAACAACGCGCTGCAACTGAACCCCCGCGGGCTCAGAGCACCATGGCGGCCACCCAGCCGAACGCCAGCAGCGGCAGGTTGTAGTGCAGGAAGGTCGGGACCACGGTGTCCCAGATGTGGTGGTGCTGGCCGTCGATGTTCAGGCCGGAGGTCGGGCCCAGGGTCGAGTCCGAGGCTGGCGAGCCGGCGTCGCCCAATGCGCCGGCGGTGCCGACGATGCAGACGATGGCCAGCGGGCTGAAGCCCAGCTGCACGCACAGCGGCACGAAGATGGTCGCCAGGATCGGCACGGTGGAGAACGACGAGCCGATGCCCATGGTCACCAGCAGCCCCACCAGCAGCATCAGCAAGGCACCCACGCCCTTGCTGTGGCCGATCCAGCTGGCCGAGGACTCCACCAGGCTTTTCACCTCGCCGGTGGCCTTCATCACTTCGGCGAAACCGGCGGCGGCGATCATGATGAAGCCGATCATCGCCATCATCTTCATGCCTTCGGTGAACAGGTCGTCGGTCTCGCGCCAGCGCACGATGCCCGACACCGAGAAGATCAGGAAGCCGGACAGCGCGCCGATAATCATCGAGTCCAGCAACAGCTGGATGACAAAGGCCGCAACAATCGCCAGGCCCGCCACCAACAGCGTGCGCGGGTTGTATTGCACCGTTACCTGCTCGACTTTCTCGATCAGTTCCAGGTCATACACGCGCTTCTTGCGGTAGCTGACAAAGGCCAGCAGCAGGCCGAAGACCATGCCCAGCGCCGGAATGCCCATGGCGTGGGTGACATTGATGTTGCTGATGTCCACACCGCTGCGGGCGACGTTGGCCAGCAGGATCTCGTTGAGGAAGATATTGCCGAACCCCACCGGCAGGAACATGTACGGGGTGATCAGGCCGAAGGTGATGACGCAGGCGATCAACCGTCGGTCCAACTGCAGTTTGCTCAGCACATACAACAGCGGCGGCACCAGCAGCGGGATGAAGGCGATATGGATCGGCAGGATGTTCTGCGAGGCGATCGCCACCACCCACAACAGGCCGATCAGCAGCCATTTGACGTTGCCGACGCCGTTGGCGTCCTGGCGGTCCACCAGCAGCAGGATCTTGTCCGCCAGGGCGTGGGCCAGGCCGGACTTGGCGATCGCCACCGCAAAGGCGCCGAGCAAGGCGTAAGACAGGGCCACCGTCGCCCCGCCGCCGAGGCCGTTATTGAAAGCCTTGAGCGTCGCCTCGATGCCCAGGCCACCGGTCAGCCCTCCCACCAGCGCGCCTACGATCAGCGCGATCACCACATGCACGCGGGACAGGCTGAGGACCAGCATGACGCCAACCGCGGCAATTACTGCATTAATCATCGTTACCTCATGGCACTGCGGCGGGAAAACGCCGCAAAAGGAATGAGTCCGGCCAGAGGGCAACCATTGCCGACGCCGGATTGAAAAAGGAGGGTCTTATTAGAGGGCGCGCACTTTGCAGCAGCGGGCAACGCTTGTCAAAACCGGCGGGCATTCGCTGCCCGACCGACTACCGCCTGCGCCGGCAGCTCCGCCATCACTTGTAGCCGCTGGCGCAGCCTGCGATCGGCCGCGCAGCGGACGCCGGGCTGAGGATCGAGTCTTCCAGGCCAGTCGCATTGCGTGCCTTTGCGAGTGCTGCGCACTCGATCGCAGCCTGCGGCAGCGGCTACAGGGAGCGGCATTCGAACGAGCGTTTAAAGAAGGCCGTTCTTCAGCCGATACGCTGCAAAGTCTCAAATAAATATCGAATAAGGACGTCTCCATGTCGCTCAGACAACTTTCCATCCAGTGGAAAATCACCCTGCTCGCCGGCCTCTGCCTGGCCGCTGTAGTGACCCTGCTGGTGGGGCTTTCGCTGTACCGCATGGTGCACAGCTCCGCCCTGGTGAAAGCCTCGAGCATGGAGATGCTCAACGAAGCCGCCCAGGCCCGCATCGAGGCCCAGGGCGAGGTCCAGGCGCTGGGCATCCGCCAGCAATTCATGGACGCCTATCAATACGGCCACGGCTTCTCGCGCCAGGTGCTGTTCCTGCGCGAGCAGGCCGAGAAGCGCTTCCTCGATGCCTTCGACCTGCGCGAGGACCTGACCCGCCAGGTGAAGTCGGCGCTGCAGGCCAACCCCGACCTGCTCGGCCTGTCGCTGGTGTTCGAAGCCAACGCGCTGGACGGCAAGGACGAACTCTTCAGCGACCAGAACGAACTGGGCAGCAACGACAAGGGCCGCTTCGCCCTGTACTGGTCGCAGCCGACCCCGGGCAAGCTGAGCTCCATGGCGCTGCCGGAAAGCGACATGAGCGACACCACCACCGGCCCCAGCGGCCAGCCGGCCAACGCCTGGTTCACCTGCCCGCGCAACACCCTCAAGCCTTGTGTGATCGAGCCTTACTTCTATGTGATCGACGGCCAGAACGTGCTGATGACCAGCATCGTGTTCCCGCTGCTGGTGAACGGCAAAGTCATCGCCTCGCTGTCGGTGGACATCAACCTCAACAGCCTGCAATCGGTCAGCCAGCAAGCGAGCAAAGAGCTCTACGACGGCCAGACCATGGTCAGCATCATCAGCCCGGTCGGCCTGCTCGCCGGCTACAGCGCCGACGCCAGCAAGCTCAGCCAGCGCCTGGACCAACTGGACAAAACCAACGGTGGCGAACTGATCCGCCTGCTGTCGGCCAGCCCCCAGACCCAGAGCCTGCACAACGACAACGCCCTGAAAGTACTCGCGCCCTTCACCCCGATTCCCGGCGGCAAGCCCTGGGGCGTGCTGCTGCAAGTGCCGGAGCGGGTCCTGGTGGGCCCGGCCGAAGCCCTGAAGAACCAGCTGGACCAGAGCAATAAAGCCGGCACCCTGGTCGAACTGGGCCTGGGCCTGCTGGCCGCGGTGCTCGGCCTGCTGCTGGTGTGGCTGATGGCGCGCAGCGTGACCCGGCCGATCCTCGGCGTGGCGCACATGCTGGAAGACATCGCCAGCGGCGAAGGCGACCTGACCCGGCGCCTGGCCTATGACAAGAAAGACGAACTGGGCCAACTGGCCGGCTGGTTCAACCGCTTCCTCGACAAGCTGCAACCGATCATCGCCGAGGTGAAACGCTCGGTGCAGGACGCCCGCGGCACCGCCGACCAGTCCTCGGCCATCGCCACCCAGACCAGCGCCGGCATGGAGCAGCAGTATCGCCAGGTCGACCAGGTGGCCACCGCTTCCCATGAGATGAGCGCCACCGCCCAGGACGTCGCCCGCAGCGCGGCCCAGGCCGCGCAGGCCGCCCGCGATGCCGACCAGGCCACGCGCCAGGGCCTGAGCGTGATCGACCGCACCACCGCGAGCATCGATCACCTGGCGGCCGATATGAGCACCGCCATGACCCAGGTCGAAGGCCTGGCCGCCAACAGTGAAAAGATTGGCTCGGTGCTGGAAGTGATTCGCGCCATCGCCGAGCAGACCAACCTGCTGGCCCTCAACGCCGCCATCGAGGCCGCCCGCGCCGGCGAGGCCGGGCGTGGTTTCGCGGTGGTCGCCGACGAAGTGCGCAACCTCGCCCGGCGCACCCAGGAATCGGTGGAGGAAACCCGCCAGGTCATAGAGCAGCTGCAAAGCGGCACCCAGGAAGTAGTCGGCTCGATGGGCAACAGCCATCGCCAGGCCCAGGGCAGCGTCGAGCAGGTCGGCCAGGCGGTCACCGCCCTGCGGCAGATCGGCGACGCGGTGACGGTGATCAGCGACATGAACCTGCAGATTGCCAGTGCCGCCGAAGAGCAAAGCGCGGTGGCCGAGGAGATCAACAACAACGTGGCGACCATTCGCGACGTCACCGAATCGCTGTCGGAGCAGGCCAACGAATCGGCGCGGGTCAGCCAGTCGCTGAACAGCCTGGCCAACCAGCAGCAGAGCCTGATGGACCAGTTCCGGGTCTGACCTCCCCTTTCAAAAACGCCTCGGTGTAGCCGCTGCCGAGGCACGAGGCTGCGATCGGCTGCGCAGCAGTCGTAGACCCGGCGACTCGGTCGATCAGATACACCGCAGGCATAGGGTTGGCGGGCGCTTCGTCGGAATGCCGCCCAACCCGATCGCAGCCTCGTGCCTCGGCAGCGGCTACAGGGATTCAGGGATTCAGCACCGGCAATATCAGCGCCCAGGCAACTCGATCAACACCCGCAGCCCGCCCTGCGGGCTTTCCAGCAAGCGCAGCACCCCACCCCAGCTTTCGACTATGTCGCGCACGATGCCCAGGCCCAGGCCGTGGCCGTCGGTCTGTTCGTCCAGGCGCGTGCCACGGCTGAACACCTGGCTGCGCTGCTCCTCGGGAATCCCCGGCCCGTCGTCGTCCACCGCCAGGCCATAACCCTCGGCGGTCTGCCACACGCTCAGCGCCACTTCGGCATCGGCCCACTTGCAAGCGTTGTCCAGCAGGTTGCCCAGCAGTTCCAGCAGGTCTTCCCGGTCCCAGGGCAGTTGCAGGCCGGGGGCCGCCTGATAGCTCAGGTCCAGGTGCTCGCCATGGATCATGCTCAGGGTCGCCAGCAGCCCCGGCAGCTCGGCGTCGCAATCGAACAGCGCGCCGGGTAACGCATCGCCGGCCAGGCGCGCGCGGTTCAACTCGCGGTTGAGCCGCTGCTGCACCTGCTCCAGCTGCTCCTCGAGCAACTGGCGCAGCTCCGGGTGCGCCTGCAACTTGGGGTTGGACGCCAGGCTCAGCAGCACCGCCAGCGGGGTCTTCAGCGCGTGCCCGAGGTTGCCCAGGGCATTGCGCGAACGCTTCAGGCTGTCTTCGGTATGGGCCAGCAAATGGTTGATCTGCGCCACCAGCGGTTCCAGCTCCAGCGGCACCTGCTCGTCCAGTTGCGAACGCTGGCCGCGTTGCAATTGGGCGATCTGCTCGCGGGCCTGCTCCAGCGGGCGCAAGGCGCGGCGCACGGTGACCCGCTGCAGGATCAGGATCAGCAACAGGCCGGCCAGGCCCAGGCCCAAGCCCACCTGTTGCATGCGCAGGAAGCTCTCGCGCACCGGGGTGTAGTCCTGGGCCACGCTGATGGAAATCGATTGCCCGAGGCGCCGGTAGTCGGTGCGCAGCACCAGCAGGCGCTGGCCTTCCGGCCCCAGTTGCAGGTTGCTGTGCAGTCCGGTCTGTGCCAGTGCAGGCAGGTCCTGGTCCCACAGCGAGCGGGAGCGCCAGTGCACGTCATCGAAGTCGATGCGAAAGTAATGCCCGGAAAACGGCCGCTGATAGGCCGGCGACAACCGCCGCTCGTCCAGCTGCAAACCCTGGGGGCCCCGGACCAGCGCCACCAGCAGGCTTTCGCTGTCATTGCGCAAGCCGGCTTCCAGGTAGCGTTGCAAGCCCATCTCGAACAGCCACAGGCTGGTCTGCGCCAGCACCAGGCCGACAATCACCATCACACTGATCAGACCCAGGCTCAGGCGGCGCTGGATCGACCTCACTGGGCGTTCCCGCCGAACAGGTAGCCCTGGCCGCGGCGGGTTTCGATCACGCTGCGCCCGAGCTTGCGCCGCAGGTGGTTGACGTGGACTTCCAGCACGTTGGAATCGCGCTCGGTCTCACCGTCGTAGAGGTGTTCGGCCAAATGGCTTTTCGAGAGGATCTGCTCCGGGTGCAGCATGAAATAGCGCAGCAGGCGGAACTCGGCGGCGGTCAGCTGGATGTCCACGCCGTCGCGCAGCACGCACTGGCGGCCTTCGTCGAGGTGCAGCCCGGCGGCCTGCAATGTCGGCTGGTTGGCCTGGCCATGGGAACGGCGCAGCAGCGCCTGGATGCGCAGGTGCAATTCTTCCGGGTGGAAGGGTTTGGTCAGGTAGTCGTCGGCACCGGCCTTCAGGCCTTCGATGCGCTCGGCCCAGGACCCGCGGGCGGTGAGGATCAGCACCGGGGTCGCCAGGCCGCCGGCGCGCCATTTGGCCAGCACTTCCAGGCCCGGCACCCCCGGCAGGCCGAGGTCGAGCACGATCAGGTCGTAGGGCTCGCTGGCGCCCTGGTACAGTGCGTCACGGCCATCGGCCAGCCAGTCCACGGCGTAACCCTGGCGGTTGAGCCCGGCCAGCAGTTCGTCGGCCAGGGAGACGTGGTCTTCCACCAGGAGCAGGCGCATCAGTCATCTTCCTTGTCTTTCAGTAAGCGGCCGGTGGTGGCTTCCAGGTCCAGCTCGCGGACCACGCCCTCGGTGGTCAGCAGCTCGACTTCATAGATATAGACGTCGTGTTTTTCTTCCAGCTCGGCTTCCAGCAACTTGGCCCCGGGGTAACGGTCCAGGGCCTGCTGCAGCAATTGCTCCAGCGGCAGGATCACCCCTTGCTGGCGCAGGCGCAGGGCTTCGTCCTGGTCCAGGTCGCGGGCCAGCGCCACCGAGCAAAAAGCCAGAAGCGCCAGGGCCACCCTGCTGCCGGCGCGTAGATTCACCTTCATTACGTATCCTGATGATCCTTGAGCACCTGGCCGCTCACTGCGTCCAATTCCAGGTCCCACTCAACCCCTTGAGGGTCGCGCATCTCGATCTGGTAGATGTACTTGCCGTACTCCTCTTCCAGCTCGGTTTCGGTGATGGTCGCGCCCGGGTGCTTGGCCAATGCCGTGGCATTGAGTTTTTCAAAGGACACAATGGTACCAGCGTCGCGCAGTCTCAGGGCCTCATCGGGCCCCAGGTCGCGGGCATGGGCCAGGCTGGCGGTCATGCCGATGAGGGTCGCGCTGAACAGGGCAGTCAGGGTTTTCATGGGGTGTCTCCGAATTTCTCGTTATGTGTTGCTACGGGGCTCACGATAGCCGGTCGAACTTAATTGAAACTGAATGGCCATCATCGACGCCGCGCAGGTTTCATTCGGCGCCGCTGGCCCGAGCTTTTATACTCGGCTGTCGCTCGAGATTGAGGCCGGTATGACCGCTATCCACATCAAGTTCCCTGCCCTGACCCTCAAGGCCGGCCCACGCGCCCTGGCGCGCATTCGCGCCAACGGCCTGAGCGCGGCCGAGGTCGGCACCCTGCCCGGCGCCGCCGGCGGGCCGAAAGCCCTGGGCATCCAGGGGCTGGACCTGGCGCTGTTCGGCGAATGGCTGCCAGCGGCGCCACGGGAACGTTCGCTGATTGGCGCCTCGGTGGGTTCCTGGCGCTTCGCCAGCGCCTGCCTGCCGGACGCCGCCGAAGGCATCCGCCGCCTGGGCCAGCTGTACAACGCCCAGAGCTTTGCCAAGGACGTGACCATGGCGCAGATCAGCCAGAGCTCGCAGCGCATGCTGCACGAGCTGCTCGACGGCCGCGATGCGAGCATTCTCGACAACCCGCACTACCGGCTGAACATCATAGTGGTGAAAAGCCACGGCCTGCTCGCCGACGACCATCGCGGGCGGCTGGGCCTGGGGCTGTCCTCGGTGATCGCCGACAACCTGCGTGGTCGCGCGCGCCTGGCGCGGCACTTCGAACGCCTGGTGCTGCATGACCCGCGCCTGGCGCCGCCGCTGCATGCTCTCGACGACTTCCCCTCGCGCTTCGTGCCGCTGGACACCGGCAACCTGCGCCAGGCCCTGCTGGCCTCGGGTTCGATCCCGATGGTCATGCAAGGCGTGCGCGACCTGCCCGGGGCCGGGGCCGGCACCTTCCGCGACGGCGGCCTGCTGGACTACCACCTCGACCTGCCCTACAGCGGCGACGATATCGTGCTCTACCCGCACTTCACCGACCGGGTGATTCCCGGCTGGTTCGACAAGACCCTGCCCTGGCGCCGCGGCAACCCGGGCCGTTTGCAAGACGTCTTGCTGCTGGCACCGTCGAAGGAATACCTGGCGCGCCTGCCCTACGGCAAACTGCCGGACCGCAACGACTTCAAGCGCTTCATGGGCGACGACGCCAGCCGCCAGAAATACTGGCGCAGCGCGATGGACGAAAGCCGGCGCCTGGGCGACGAGTTCCTTGAGCTGGCCGGTAGCGGTCGTCTCGGCGAACAGCTATTGACCCTTTAGTCAGTGTTTTCCCGCAACCGTATAACCAAGCTGGTAAACTCGCCGCCTGCCTTACATCGCCCGCGGCGATAGCCACCTGACCGAGCTGACCGACACTGTGGAAATCTTCAAAGAATTTACCTTCGAATCCGCCCACCGCCTGCCCCACGTGCCTGCAGGCCACAAGTGCGGGCGCCTGCACGGCCACTCGTTCAAGGTGGCCATCCACCTGAGCGGCGACCTCGATCCGCACACCGGCTGGATTCGCGATTTCTCCGAGATCAAGGAGATCTTCAAGCCGCTCTACGAGCGCCTGGACCACAACTACCTGAACGACATCCCCGGCCTGGAAAACCCCACCAGCGAAGTGCTGGCCAAGTGGATCTGGAACGAGCTCAAACCCCTGCTGCCGGAGCTGAGTGCGATCCGCATTCACGAGACCTGCACCAGCGGCTGCATCTATCGCGGCGAGTAACGCCCCAACCTACCCTTGTAGGAGCAGCCGGTCGACGCTCGATTGCTCGCGATGAGGTCCTCGAAGACGGCATCGCCCTTGCGGATTTATCGCGAGCAAGCTCGCTCCTACAGATAACCCGTCGTTTTGGCTTATGCTCTTGCCTCTTGTGCCCAGAGGAAGATCGCCATGACCGACTGGCTGCTGGATCGGCAATATCGTTTCAAGGGGCAAACGGTGCGCTACGCCATTCACGGCGACGGCCCGCCTCTGGTATTGGTGCACGGCACGCCGTTTTCTTCCTACGTCTGGCACCGCATCGCCCCGCATTTCAGCGCCAGCCACCGGGTGCACTATTTCGACCTGCTGGGCTACGGCCAATCGGAACAGGCCGCCGGCCAGGATGTGTCCCTCGGCGTGCAGAACCAGCTGCTGGCCGAACTGCTGGAGCACTGGGGCCTGGAGCGCCCGGACGTGGTGGCCCACGACTTCGGCGGCGCCACCGCCCTGCGCGCCCACCTGCTCAACGGCAAGGACTACCGCAGCCTGACCCTGCTCGACCCGGTGGCGCTGTCGCCCTGGGGCTCGCCGTTCGTGCAGCACGTGCGCCAGCATGAACAGGCCTTCAGCGGGGTGCCGGACTATATCCAGCGCGCCATAGTGCCGGCCTACATTCGTGGGGCGATCCAGCGCGAGATCCCCGACCGGGAACTGGCGCCCTACGTCCAGCCCTGGCTCGGCGCCAGCGGCCAGGCCGCCTTCTACCGGCAGATCGCGCAAATGGACGAGCGCTATACCGCGGAGGTGGCCGGGCTTTATCCCGGCATTCGCTGCCCGACCCAGATCCTCTGGGGCGAGGACGATCAGTGGATCCCCATCGAACGCGGGCGCCAGTTGCACCGGCTGATCCCCGGCTCACGGTTCCAGGCGGTGCCCAACGCCGGCCACCTGCTGCAGGAAGACGCACCGGAAGCCATCATCGCCGCGCTGCTGCGCTTTCTGCCCCAGGCCGGGAGCCAGGCATGAGCCCACGTATCTACCTCGCCGGCTTCGACCTGTTTCGCCGCGATGCCATCGCCCGCGGCGAATACCTCAAGCACCTGTGCCAGGCCCAGGGCCTGCAAGGCCTCTACCCCTTCGACCAGCAGGTGCCGGCCCAGCCGACGCCGGAGCAGACCGCGCAGCTGATCTGCCAGCAGAACATGCAGATGATCCGCGACTGCGACGCGGTGCTGGCCAACCTCAACGACTTTCGCGGCCTGGAGCCGGACTCCGGCACCGCCTTCGAGGTGGGCATGGCCATCGCCCTGGGCAAACCGGTGTGGGCCTGGTTCGAGGCGCCCGCGACCCTGCGCGAACAGGTGCCCCATGACGCCGACGGCCGCGACGCCGAAGGTTTCCTGGTGGAGGACTTCCACCTGCCGCGCAACCTGATGCTGGCCTGCACCTGGGCCGGCCACAGCGGCAGCGCCGAAGAAGCCCTGCCGCGCCTGGCCGCCTACCTCGCCCAGCAACCACCGGCACGCCCCCTGTAGGAGCCAGCTTGCTGGCGATAAGGCCTCTGAGCATTGCTTCGGCCTTGAAGACTCATCGCGAGCAAGCTCGCTCCTACAGTGACGGATTCAGCCCCGGCGATTACCTGAGGACACGCACCATGGAAAACACCTGGCTCACCCACGCCAAACGCTTGCAGGCCCTGGCCTCCACCGGGCTGCATTTCTGCAAGGACCCGTTCGATCGCGAGCGTTACCAGGAAGTCGCCGACATCGCCCACAGCATGCTCGCGCAACTGGCCGACGTGCCCCTGGAACGCATCGCCGGCCTGGTGTCGGACTTCGCCAAACGCTACTCGACACCCCTGGTGGATGTGCGCGGCGCCTTGATCGAAGACGAGCGCATCCTCCTGGTCCGCGAACAGACCGACGGGCGCTGGGCCATGCCCGGCGGGTATGCCGACATCGGCCTGTCGGCCGCCGAAAACATCGTCAAGGAGATCCACGAAGAGGCCGGGCTCAGCGTCTCGGCCCGCGCCCTCTACAGCGTCCGGCACAAGGCCAAGGGCCCCTTCACCCCCGACACCCGGGACTTCTACAAGCTGTATTTTCTCTGCGAGCGCAGTGAGCGCAGCGCCCCGGTGGCCGGCTCGGAAGTCAGCGACGCCGGGTTCTTCGCCCTCGACGCCCTGCCCGAACTGTCCCGCGGCCGCACCGTGGAAAGCGATATCGAAGCCGCCTTTGCCTTCCACCGCGGCGAAACCCGCCTGACCCTGTTCGATTGATCGGGCGTCCGTGATCCAATTTGTCTCACCGGCGCACCGCTTTCGCGCCTGAGCCGGCCAATCGGCCGCGCCGGAAAGCAAAAATCCCCTGCTTGTCTATAAATCTCCTGCAGGTTGCACAGCGCCAGCCGAACGCCCCTGACCCTGGGGGCGTTGGCACGGCGACTGCAGCAGATGCCTGCGTCGCTTACGCACCAGGCCACGCCTGGGCCAATCAGGGGAAGGCACATGACGCAGAACGATCCAGGCAACGACTACCCGCTCAGCGAAGTGCCGATGCACGCGCGCAAGGGCCTGGCCTCCACGGCCATGGTGCTGCTGGGCTTCACCTTTTTCACCGCCACCATGTTCGCCGGCGGCAAGCTCGGCGTGGCCTTCAGCTTTGGCCAGATGCTCGGGGTGATCGTCCTCGGCAACCTGCTGCTGGGCCTGTACGCGGCGGGCCTGGGCTATATCGCCTTCAAGAGCGGCCTGAACTCGGTGCTGATGGGACGCTTCTGTTTCGGCGAGGTGGGCAGCAAGCTCAGCGACCTGATCCTCGGGTTCACCCAGATCGGCTGGTACGCCTGGGGCACCGCCACCGCCGCGGTGGTGCTGGGCAAGTATTTCGAGCTGGGCCAGGACACCGTGCTGGGGCTGATGGTGCTGTTCGGTCTGGTGTTCTGCGCCACCGCCTACGTCGGTTATCGCGGGCTGGAAATCCTCTCCTGGATCGCGGTGCCGGCCATGGCCCTGCTGCTGTTGCTGTCGATGTGGGTGGCCACGGTCAAGGTCGGCGGCCTCGAGGGGTTGCTGGCCGTGGTGCCGAGCGCCAGCCTCGACCTGTCCACGGCCATCACCCTGGTGTTCGGCACCTTCGTCAGCGGCGCCACCCAGGCCACCAACTGGACGCGTTTTTCCCGCTCGGCCAGGGTCGCCGTGCTGGCCAGCCTGATCGGCTTTTTTATCGGCAACGGCCTGATGGTGCTGATCGGTGCCTACGGCGCCATCGTCTACCAGCAGCCGGACGTGGTCGAAGTGTTGCTGTTGCAGGGCTTCGCCATGGCCGCCATGGCCATGCTCCTGCTGAATATCTGGAGCACCCAGGACAACACCATCTACAACTTCGCCGTCGCCGGCTGCAACCTGCTGCGCACCGGCCGGCGCAAGACCGTGACCCTGGCCGGCGCGGTGATCGGCACCCTGCTGGCGCTGCTGGGCATGTACGACATGCTGGTGCCCTACCTGATTCTGCTGGGCACGGTGATCCCGCCGATTGGCGGGGTGATCATGGCCGACTTCTTCTATCGCTATCGCGGCCAGTACCCGCGCCTGGCCGACAGCAAATTGCCGGCGTTCAACTGGGCCGGCCTGGGCGCCTATGCCATCGGCACCGTGGCGGCCTTCGGCTCGCCCTGGGTCGCTCCACTGGTAGGCATCGCAGCCGCCGCCCTGAGCTACATGCTGCTGAGCAGCCTGCTCGGCGCACGCGCCACCACCGCCGCGGACATCCAGGCATGAGCCCGGGCCACGCGACGTTGCGGCCGCCGGCCCGAGCGCCGTACCCTGACCGCCTGGATTGAAAAAGGAATCGCTCCGATGCTCATCATCAACGCCCGCCTGCGCAACCGCGAAGGCCTGCACGAACTGCACCTGGAGAACGGTCGCATCGCCAGCATCGCCCGGCAGACCGAAGCCCCGACCCTGGGCCCCGACGACCTCGACGCCGGCGGCAACCTGGTGGTGCCGCCCTTCGTCGAGCCGCACATTCACCTGGACGCCACCCTCACCGCGGGCGAGCCGCGCTGGAACATGAGCGGCACCCTGTTCGAAGGCATCGAATGCTGGGGCGAGCGCAAGGTCACCATCACCCAGGAAGACACCAAGGCCCGCGCCCGGAAAACCCTGCGCGCCCTCGCCGCCCACGGCATCCAGCACGTGCGCACCCATGTCGATGTCACCGACCCGGAGCTGACCGCGCTCAAGGCCATGCTCGAAGTGCGCGAGCAAAGCACGCACCTGGTCGACATGCAGATCGTCGCCTTCCCCCAGGAAGGCATCGAAAGCTACCGCAACGGTCGCGAACTGATGGAAGAGGCGATCCGCCTGGGCGCCGATGTGGTGGGCGGTATCCCGCACTTCGAGTACACCCGCGACCAGGGCGTCAGCTCGGTGAAGTTCCTCATGGACCTGGCCGAACGCACCGGCTGCCTGGTGGACGTGCATTGCGACGAGACCGACGACCCGCATTCGCGTTTTCTCGAAGTGCTGGCCGAGGAAGCTCGCAGCCGCGACATGGGTTCGCGGGTGACCGCCAGCCACACCACCGCCATGGGCTCCTACGACAACGCCTACTGCGCCAAGCTGTTCCGCCTGCTCGGCCACTCGGGCATCAGCTTCGTCTCCTGCCCCACCGAAAGCATCCACCTGCAGGGGCGCTTCGACAGCTTCCCGAAACGCCGCGGCGTGACCCGGGTCAACGAGCTGCTGGAAGCCGGGATGAACGTGTGTTTCGGCCAGGACTCGATCGTCGATCCCTGGTACCCCCTGGGTAACGGCAACATCCTGCGGGTGCTGGAAGCCGGCCTGCATATCTGCCACATGCTCGGCTACCGCAACCTGCAGAGCGCCCTCGACCTGGTCACCGACAACAGCGCCAAGGCCCTGGCCCTGGGTGAGCGTTACGGCCTGGAGGAAGGCCGGCCGGCCAACCTGCTGATCCTGTCGGCCGACAGCGACTACGAAATGATCCGCAGCCAAGGCCTGCCGCTGTACTCGATCCGCGACGGCAAGGTGCTGATGAAACGGCAGATGGCCCAGGTCGAGCTGCCAGGTGATGCGGGGTTTGTGTAACGGCCGCTGACATCATCGCGGGCAAGCCTCGCGCCTACAGAAGCAGGTTGCATATTCCTCTGTAGGAGCGAGGCTTGCCCGCGAAGGCGGCATCTGACTCAACACTTTTTCGAATCAGGGTTTACGACTGGACTCGTACTTTTCCAGAATGATCCGGACAGGCTTTTCAAGCGAAGAGAACGCATTCGGGCATAGCTTCTTGGCTGCCAAATACGCCTCAAAACAATGATCCGAGGCGGAACCTTTTATCTGCGTATAAGCACCATCGGCCAGTGTCGCCCCGGCACCTAGATGCTGTGCCTTGGACAGCTCTGTCGCCGCCTCCCGTATATCCTTGGCCCCTTGAGTAGAACAGGCTGAGATCCCCCTATCACGCAACCGCTGCATCTCTGCATATTCACTGGTGCATTCAACGTCTCGGTTTGCAAAAGCCAGGGCCAACTGCTGATTGGCTTTCGATCGGTCAAGATCAAAAGCAGGTTTTTCGTTAACGACGGCAAGAATGCCCAACAACAGCAAAAGACCACCGCCCAACTTGACCCACACGGACTCTCTGGACCCGGAGAACCCCAAGAGCACGCAGAAGCCAGCCAGAAAACCTGCTTCAAGCGCCACCGCAGCGGAAAACCAGGCACTATCGCAAGCATTAAGAACAGCAATCACACATCCGGCCAATATCGCCAATGCGGCAATAATTACTCTGAGCGTCACAAATACTCCGAAGATCAGCACAAAAGACGAGATGCCTTTCACAACACACTAATCGGCACACAATCGCCACCCTTGAGTTGTTATCCCAAGCATCATCGTGCCTGAACCTCTACAGACGCTCTTCAAGCTCTCCGAAAAGTCCTGCGGACTATTGCGCAGCCTGCAACAGCGGCTACGGAATCAGGCGCGCCGTCCCGAACAGGCTCACCCGCACCAGCTCCCCACCCCGCTCCTCCAGGCGCAGCGGCGCGGTGCCGCCGGGCATCACCACCGCGACTTCGCCGGCCTTGACCCAACCGACCCGCCACGCCGCGCTGGCCACCGCGCTGGCGCTGGTGCCGGAGGATGCCGTGGGGCCTTCGCCGCGTTCGAACACCCGTGCAGCGATGCGCTGCGGGCCCTCCAGCCACGCCCATTGCAGGTTCACCCCGGCCGGACAGGGTTCACCGCTGCCGGTGGGCAGGGCGTAGGCGATACGGGTCAGGGCCTCGGCCAGGGGCGCTTCGCTCATCTGCCGGTTGCCCGGCAAGGCGCTGGCGTCACTGACCAGGGTCACGCAATGGGGGTTGCCGATACGCACGAACTGGCTACGGCACCATTGCGGGTGCAACCGCGCCAGCCCGCGCACCCGGCTCAGCTCGACGCAGCTCGAACCGTCATGCTCGACCCCGTGTTGCGCACCCACGGCGTGCGGGCCGAACGCCGGTTGCCCGAGGTCCAGCCAGAAACCGGACACCCCGGCCACCTGCGCCGGCTCGACCAGGGTCGCCAGCGGCGACACCCCGTCCGGCTTGTCGTGATGCACCCGCAGCTGCGCAGGCCCCTGGGCCGGCAGCAGCCCTTGCTCGGTCAAGGCCTGGGAAAAGATGGTCAGGCCGTTGCCGCTGCGCTCGGCCAGGGTGCCGTCGGTGTTGACGATCAGCAGGTCGAACGGCGGCGCGTCCTGGAACGGCCCGACCAGCAAACCGTCGCTGCGATGGGCCTTGGCCCCTTCCGGCCGGGTGCCGGAGGGCCAACTGCACAGGGCTTCGATGGCCTGCTCGCTCCAATTGGCCCGGGCCAGCGCCGCCTCGGCCGCGCTGGCCGGCAAGGCGATCCCCAACCGGCGTACCGCCTCGGGCGCCACCACGCCGTAAAGATTGCCGCGGGCATCGTAGAAAGCAGTCATTGCAGGGCTCCAAAAGCAGACGGGCCGCTGACATTACTGTGAATGCAGCGGCCCGGCCAAGCTTCTCCTGCCTGGCTCAGCGCACCAGGCACGGCTGCTTGTTGTCGAAGCGCCAGCCCGGGATCAGGAACTGCATGGCCACGCTGTCGTCCCGCGCCCCCAGGCCCCGGCTGTTGTACAGCTCATGGGCGCGGGCCAGCGCGTCCAGGTCCAGTTCGACGCCCAGCCCCGGCGTCTGCGGCACCGCCACGCAGCCCTCGACGATCTGCAGCGGATTGCGGGTCAGGTGCTGGCCGTCCTGCCAGATCCAGTGGGTGTCGATGGCGGTGATCTCGCCCGGCGCCGCGGCCGCCACATGGGTGAACATGGCCAGGGAAATGTCGAAGTGGTTGTTGGAATGCGAGCCCCAGGTCAGCCCCCATTCATGGCACATCTGCGCCACCCGCACCGAACCCTGCATCGTCCAGAAATGCGGATCGGCCAGGGGAATGTCCACCGCTTGCAACTGGATCGCGTGGCCCATTTCCCGCCAGTCGGTGGCGATCATGTTGGTCGCCGTGGGCAGCCCGGTGGCGCGGCGGAATTCGGCCATCACCTCGCGCCCGGAGTAACCGTTTTCCGCGCCGCAGGGGTCTTCGGCATAGGCCAGCACCCGGTGTTGATCGCGACACAGGGCGATCGCCTGTTTCAGCGACCAGGCACCGTTGGGGTCGAGGGTGATGCGCGCCTTGGGAAAGCATTCGGCCAGGGCGGTGACGGCCTCCATTTCCTCTTCGCCGCGCAGCACGCCGCCCTTGAGCTTGAAGTCGTTGAAGCCATACCGCGCCTTGGCCGCCTCGGCCAGGCGCACGATGCTCTCGGCGTTCAGCGCCGGTTCATGGCGCAGGCGCAGCCAGGCATCGTCGGCCTCGGCTTCGTTGCGGTAGGCCAGGTCGGTCTGGCGCCGGTCGCCGATGTAGAACAGGTAGCCGAGCATCTTCACCGATTCGCGCTGCTGGCCTTCGCCGAGCAACGCCGCCACCGGCACCCCGAGGAACTGGCCGAGCAGGTCGAGCAGCGCCGCTTCCAGCGCGGTCACCGCATGGATGGCGATGCGCAGGTCGAAAGTCTGCTGGCCCCGCCCGCCGGCATCGCGCTCGGCAAAACGTTGGCGCACCCGGTTGAGCAGCTTCTGGTAATGGCCGATGGGCTGGCCGACCAGCAGTTCCCGGGCCTCTTCGAGGGTCGCGCGAATCCGCTCGCCCCCCGGCACTTCACCGACCCCGGTGTTACCGGCGCTGTCGGTAAGGATCACGATATTGCGGGTGAAAAACGGGCCGTGGGCGCCGCTGAGGTTGAGCAGCATGCTGTCATGCCCGGCCACCGGCACCACTTGCAGTCGGGTGACAAGCGGTGTCTGGCCAGGGTGATGATGGGTGGATTCAAAAGTCATGGGGCGGTTCCTGTCGGCAAAGGTCAGTGGGTTTTGTCCAGCAGCGGGCGGGCATCGTCCAAGGGCGTCGGCATGACATGGGCCTTGGGCCGGGTGCGGGCGAAAAACACGATGATCGCGGCGATGATCGAGGTCGCCGCCAGGCTGTACAGGCCACCCTGGATCGACCCGGTGCGTTGTTCCAGCAGGCCGAAGGTGGCCGGGGCGACGAAGCCGCCGAGGTTGCCGATGGAGTTGATCAGGGCGATCACCGCGGCGGCGATGCGCGCATCCAGGTAGGCCTGGGGAATCGGCCAGAACAGCGCGGATGCCGACTTGAAGCCGATAGCGGCGAAGCACACGGCGACGAAGGCGAACACCGGCCCGCCGGTGGTGGACAGGAACATCCCGACGGCCGCCACCAGCAAGGCGCTGGCGACCCAGGCCTGCTGGAACTTCCATTTGCCGGACGCCGCGGCGAAGGCATACATGGCGATGATCGAGATCAGCCAGGGAATGGAGTTGAAGAAGCCCACCTGCAGGTCGCTGAGGTCGCCCATCTTCTTGATGATGCTCGGCAGCCAGAAGGTCGCGGCGTAGATGGTCAGCTGGATGCAGAAGTAGATCAGGCAGAACAGCAGGATCTGCCGGTCCTTGAGCAGGGTCCAGAGCGACGGCTTGACCGGCATCGCCGCTTCGCGCTCGCGCTGTTCGCCGTCGATCGCCCGCACCAGCGCCTCCTGCTCGCCGGGGCTCAGCCACTTGGCGTCACGGGGCGTGGAGTCGAGCCAGAACCAGACAAAACCGCAGAGCAGCACCGAAGCCATGCCCTCGATGATGAACATCCACTGCCAGCCGTGCCAGCCCAGGCCCTCGATCTGCAACAGCGCTCCGGACAGCGGGCCGGAGACCAGCGAAGCCACGGCCGAACCGCTTAGGAAAATGGCGATCGCCTTGCCCCGCTCCACCCCGGGCAACCAGCGGGTGAAGTAATAGATCACCCCGGGGAAGAACCCGGCCTCGGCCACCCCCAGCAGGAAGCGCAGCACATAGAACTGGGTTTCGTTCTGCACGAAGGCCATGGCCGTGGCCACCAGCCCCCAGGTGAACATGATGCGGGTCAGCCAGATCCGCGCGCCGACCCGCTGCAACAGCATGTTGGACGGCACTTCGAACAACGCGTAACCGATGAAGAACAGCCCGGCGCCAAAACCGTAGGCCGCGGCGCCGATGCCCAGGTCATGTTCCAGGTGGGTGCGGACGAAGCCGATGTTGACCCGGTCGATGTAGTTGACGATGAACATGATGACGAACAGCGGCAGCACATGGCGCTTGACCTTCGCCACGGCGATGGCCAGCAGGGAATCGTCGCCGGCCGGATTGAGGGTGGTATTCACGATGCCTCTCCCACTTGTTTGTTGTTGTGTGCGGGTGACTGGGCGAGCGCCCTAGTTGACAGTCATCATACAAGTAGAAAAATAGCGTCACAAGCGCAGACTCGTCGCAGAAGTCGGTACTCGAGGCTTTGTTGATCGAAGAGAATGTTGAGAAATAAACTCAACCAATTGATTTAATTCATATAAATAAAAAATATAGGCACAGAAATATTTTTCAGGCTGCACTCGCGCTGAGAACCTGCACTGAACCCTGAAGTGACTTATCCGATAACTTGTCATACATGTCAGACAAGTTGAGCCCTGCCCGGCCACTTCGGTGATAAGCTTTTTGCTTCCTCCCCGCGCGACCTTGCCATGAGCACCGAATCCGATATCGCCCCGGGCCGCCGTCGCCCTTCCACCAACCTGGCCCATGACCTGGTCAGCGACCTGACCCAACAGATCATGCGCGGCCTGCTCAAGCCCGGTGACAAGCTGCCGTCGGAAAGCACCATCGTCCGCGCCCATGGCGTCAGCCGCACCGTGGTGCGCGAAGCCATCTCCAAACTGCAGGCCGCCGGCTGGGTGGAAACCCACCATGGCGTCGGCAGCTTCGTGCTGGAACGCCAGGACACTCACGGCCTGCGCTTGAACGTCGATACCGCCCTGAGCGTGCGCGACATCCTCGAATTGCGCCTGGGCCTGGAAACCCAGGCGGTGGCTCTCGCCGCCCGCCGGCGCAGCGCCGAGCAACTGGCGCAGATGCGCCAGGCGCTGGACGACTACCAGCAACTGCTGGCCAACAACGACAGTTGCGTGGAGGCTGACCAGCGTTTCCACCTGCTGATCGCCGAAGCCACCGGCAACCCCTATTTCGTGCAGATCCTGCAATCGTTGGGCAACGCCCTGATCCCCCGGACCCGGGTGCGCGACGCCGAGCGCGGCGATGTCGACCTGGCGCAACTGGCGACCCTGGCCAACCAGGAACACGAAACCCTCTACGCCGCCATCCGCCGCCAGGACCCGGATGCCGCACGGGCGGCGATGTGGACCCACCTGAGCAACAGCCGGGAGCGGTTTTCGGCGGGGTGAGGGCATGCGCCCGCGTCTATCGGGGTAGCGGCGCTCAGCCTGTTCCGTGCCGGGCGAAATAGCGCCCCGGCGTCACCCCGAACTGACGTCGGAACATGGCGATAAAGGCGCTGACATTGTCGTAGCCCAGGTCCAGCGCCACCCGGGTCACTGCATCGCCCGCCGCCAGGCGCTCCAGGGCCCGCAGCAATCGCGCGCGCTGCCGCCACTGGCTGAAGGCAAAACCGGTCTCGGCGACAAAACGCCGGGCCAGGGTTCGTGGCGAGATCCCCGCCCATTGCGCCCAGGCCTCCAGGCCGCGGCTGTCCGCCAGGTCGTCGGCCAGCACCTGGCAGATCCGCCGCAACCGCGGGTCCACAGGCAATGGCAGGCCAAAGGGTTCCACCGGCAGGCTGCCCAGTTCATCGAGGATCACCCGGGCGATGCGCAATTGCGGCTCATCCAGCGCGCCTTGTGGCCAGCTCGCCGCACGCATCACCGCCTCCCGCAACAGCCCGGAGGTGGCAATGATCCGTGGTTGCGCCGGCAGTTCGTGGCAGGCCTCGGGCTCGACATAGATGCTCCAGCCGTCGAACGGGCCATGGGAACGCAAGGCGTGTTCGCAGCGGGGCGGCACCCACACAGCATGGGTCGCCGGCACCACCCACTGGCTGTCGGCCGCCGTCACCGACAACAGGCCGCGCCGTGCGCCGAGCAGTTGGCCGCGGGCGTGGCTGTGGGCGGCGGTCTGCCGTTCGATCGGGCTGTGTTGCCACGCCGCGACCAGCAGCGGACCGCTCTCGGCTTGAGCGAGCAAGGGGGAAACCAAAGGTTGGGACATTGGCTGTTTCACGTTATTCAACGGCAAGAACCAGGTAGTTTAGCCAATCCTCGGACCGCAGACTGAACGCTCATTCACACGAGGATCGATCCATGCGCGCCGAAGACCTGTTACCCGATCAACTCAACCATGGCGACTTCAATGGCACCCAGGTACGCAAAGGTACGGTGGGGGCCTTCCTGATCAATGCCCGGCTGTGGAGCGACCCGGGCACCTCGGCGCAGCAGCGCCGCGTGGCCGAGGAAGATCTGCTGGCCGCCCTGCCGGCGCTCAGGGCCCTGGGGCTGTTCGAGCTGATGCGCGTGCGCGACCCGGCCTTACGGACGTTGTGCGAGCAAGACTAACGCCGACAGCCCCTGCAGCCGCTGCCGAGCCCGCGAGGCTGCGATAGACCCGCAGGGCCTCCAGCGCCCGCAAGATCCCCGCGAGCGTGCCGCTCGATCGCAGCCTGCGGCAGCGGCTACACAAGCATCGAGCCTGACCGGAATATCGAGGGAGTCCCCGTTCCCTGTAGCCGCTGCCGAGCCCGCGAGGCTGCGATAGACCCGCAGGGTCTCGGCGCCCGCAAGATCCCCGCGAGCGTGCCGCTCGATCGCAGCCTGCGGCAGCGGCTACACAAACATCGGGCTGACCGGACGGCAGGCGTTTAGCGAATCGGCAAGGCAATCGGCCGAATCGGCGCGGCATCGGCACCGCGCAACTTCAATGACGCACCGATAAAGGCGAACTGGTACACCCGGTCCCGCGACAGGCCTTCGAGATTGACCAGTTCCAGGATCGGCGCGCCCTGCATCGCCAGCAGGTAGGTATGCAACGGCAAGTAGTTGCCTTCCACCTCCGACGGGAAGGTCTCGAAACTCAGGTTATCGGCGCCCACCACCATCGCGCCGCCCTCCTCCACCAGGAACTTCGCCGCGTCCAGGCTCATGCCCGGCGGGTTGGCCATATAGGCCTGGGCCTTTTCATAGTCGCGCATGCGCCCGGTGCGGATCAGCACCACGTCGCCCTTTTCCAGGCTGACCTTCTGCGCCTTCAGCGCCTGTTGCAGGTCGGCGCGGGTCACCCGGTAATTGTCCGCCAGCATGTCCACGCCCTTGGCCGCGGCGACGTCGATCAGCACCCCGCGGGCAACGATCGGCGGCAGTTTTTCCGCGCCGGTGACGTTCCAGCCGCGATCGCCCAGGTGCTGGTCGGCGCGAAAGCCGTTCCAGATCTTGCCGTCGAGGCCGAAGTGGTTAAGCGCATCGATATGGGTGCCCATATGGGCGTACATCGACACCGCCGAGCCGGTATAGCTGACATGCCGGTTCATCGGTTCGCCGACCTGCATCGGGTCGGCGATCACATTGCCGTGGGGGGTGTGGGTCATCCACATCTGGTACGGCGGATCGCCCGCCGCCTGCCAGCTGGGCATGCCGACGAAATACTCGACTGCCAGGTCATAGGCCTGGCTGCCGCTGACCCGGGCCATGATCGCCGCCCGCGACTGCTCGGTGATCAGGTTCAGGCGGCCGATCTCATCCTTCGGCCCCCAGGGGCTGACGCCGACTTCGGCCTGGGGCGCGGCGCCGCACAGCGCACTGAACAGCGACAAGGCGGCCAGGCCGGGGATGACAGGCAACAAACGGGAAACAGCCATGACGACACTCCTGTGAAATGAAGTGTCCATGGTATGGATTAACAATTCGGCGATAATCAGCCGTTTCGTTAAGACATATTCAACCCAGGAGAAACAATATGGATGTGCTGGCAGCCATGCGCACCTTTCGCCGCGTGGTGGAGCGCGCCAGCTTCAGCCTCGCGGCCAACGACCTGGGGCAATCCACCGCCGCGGTCAGCAAGCAGGTGCGCCAGCTGGAGGAACACCTGGGCAGCCTGTTGCTGCTGCGCACCACGCGTCGCATGAGCCTGTCGGACGCCGGCCAGGCCTACTTCAGCGAGTGCTGCCACCTGCTCGACGAACTGACGGCCCTGGAATGCGCGACCCGCGCCGGCACCCGCGAGCCCGGCGGCCGCTTGCGGGTCAACGCGCCGCTGTCGTTCGGCCTCAAGGTGCTGTCGCCGATCCTGGCCGACTTCATGCGGCGCTACCCGCAATTTCACATCGACCTGACCCTCGACGACCGCCTGCTGGATGTGGTGAGCGAAGGCTTCGACGTGTCGTTGCGGATACGCCGACAGTTGAGCGACTCGTCGCTGATCGCCCGGCGCCTGGGGGAAATCGAACAGGTGATCTGCGCCGCCCCGGTCTACCTGCAGGCCAAGGGCAGCCCACAGACGGTCGATGATCTGCGCGAGCACAGCTGCCTGGCCTATCGCCTGGCCGAACACCCCGGCCACTGGCAGCTGGAAGGCCCGCAAGGCAGCAGCCGCCTGGAACTGCCGGTGCGTTTTGCCGTGGACAACAGCCTGATGCTCAGCGACATGCTCCAGGCCGGGCTGGGCATTGGCGCCCTGCCCTCGTTCATCGCCCAGCCACTGCTCGACAGCGGCCAGTTGCAGCGGGTCCTGCCCTGCTATTCCATGCCGCGCCGGACCATCTACGCGGTGTATGCCAGCAATCGCCATGTGTCGCAGAAAATCCGCTTCTTCGTCGACTTCCTGGCCCAGGCCCTCGGCCCACTCCAGGAAGCCGATCAGGCAATGCCTCAGGCGGACTGAGCCTGGGCCACCAGCCAATCGATCAGCCAGGACGCCGCCGGCCCCGGTGGCGTGTCGAGGCGGTAGATGGCGTCGAAGCCATAAGGCAGGCCCTGGCTGCCCGGCAGATCGAGTTGCACCAGGCGCCCGCTGGCCAGGTCCTCCTCGACCATCGGCGCCGGCATGTTGCCCCAGCCGATGCCTTCCCTGAGCAGCATATGCTTGGAGCCCAGGTCCGCCAGGCGCCAGCTGTGGGTGCCGACCACGCCGAAATCCTGGTTGCGCGTCAGCTCGGAACGGTCCGACAGCACCAGCTGCACATGTTCGCGACCAGCCCCCGGCAGGTTGACCGATGCTTGCACCAGCGGATGCTCCGGAGCCGCCACCGGAATCAGCTGGACGAACCCCACCTGCACCCGCTCGATACCGCCCAGATCGCGGTGCACCATGCCGCTGACACCCACCGCGGCGCGTCCCGCCAGCACCATCTCGGCCACTGCGCCCAGGGCCTCCATGTGCAAGTGCAGCTGAACCGTGGGGAACTCGCGGCGGAAGTTTTTCAGCGCATCGACGATGCGCGCCGCCGGGAACATCACGTCGATCACCAGGTGAACCTCTGCTTCCAGGCCTTGCAGCAGCCCCTTGACCTTGGCCCGCAGGCCGTCGATGCCGTTATAGATGCTCCGCGCCTCGGCCAGCACCGTGCGCCCGGCCTCGGTGAGCTGGGGTTTGCGGGTGGTCTTGCGGTCGAACAGGCTGACCCCCAGTTGCAGCTCCAGGTTGGCCATGGAATAGCTGATCACCGAGGTGGCGCGATGCAGCTTGCGCGCCGCGCCGGCAAAGCTGCCGACCTCGACGATGGTGAGGAAGATGCGCAATTGATCGAGGGTGGGCGTACCGGGGTTGCTGGACATGGGGCTGTTCTCGCAAAGGCTACGTTCTAAAAAATCGAACCTGACACTCGAAATTATTCGGCTATTACGTTCATAACGCCAGTGGCAAACTTCTCTCCATCGCGGCGCACCAAGGTGGTGAGGCCGAATCCACCGAGAGAATCCAGCATGTCCACACTGACCAACAGCCTGTCCACTACCTCGAACAGCAACGCCAGCATCAGCCTGATCGGGCGCGTCCTGCTCAGCGCCATTTTCATCCTTTCCGGTTTCTCGAAAATCGCCGCGCCGGCCGCGATGGTCGGCTACATCCAGTCGGTCGGCCTGCCCTTCCCGCAACTGGCCCTGGGCATCGCCATCGCCGTGGAACTGGGTGGCGGCCTGCTGCTGATCGCCGGCTATCGCACCCGCCTGGTCGCCCTGGGCCTGGCCGTGTTCAGCGTGGCCACCGCCCTGGCCTTCCACAACAACCTGGGCGACCAGAACCAGTTCATCCACTTCTTCAAGAACATCGCCATGGCCGGCGGCCTGCTGCAAGTGGTGGCCTTCGGCGCCGGTCGCTTCAGCCTGGATGCCCGTCGCCAGGGCTGATCGGCCTCCCCACGACAACACGGCGCCCAAGGGCGCCGCGTTGTCGTTTTTACCAGCCAGCCAGAACTACCCTGGGTTCTGTAGGAGCGAAGCTTGCTCGCGATAAGAACGACGCGGTCCGCCTGACAGACCGCGTTTTCGTTTATCGCGAGCAAGTCGAATCGCCGCCCGCTCGCTCCTACAGAAGAACTTTTGTTTTTGGCAAACCGGGGCCAATCACTCATCAAGGCTGGGTCGGCACATCCAGCCCGACCTTGACCCGGCTCATGGCCACCAGGGTCTTGAAGCGCTTGACGTTGTTGTTCTCGAAGAACAGCTCACGAGTCAATTCGTTGTACTGGGCCATGTTGCGCACGGCGAAGATCAGCACGAAATCGCACTCGCCCGCCACGTAGTAGCACTGCTGCACCTGCGGGCAGGCCTGGAAGCTGCGCTTGAGCGCATCGAGCTGATCGATGCGTTCGCTCTCCACCTCCACCTCGACAATGATGCTCAACTCATAGCCCAGGGCCTCGGGAGCGATGACCGCGCTGTAGCGTTCGATCACCCCTTCATCGCTCAGGCGCTTGAGGCGCCGGTTGACCGCCGCGGTGGACAGGTTCACCCGCAACCCCAACTCGCTTTGCGGGGTGCGCGCATCGCGTTGCAGTTCGGCGAGCAGTTTCAGGTCGTAGGCATCCAGGCTGGTGGTCATGCGGGCAATCCATGGGCGGGCAATCAGTGGTGGGCAATCAATGGAATGAAATTGTGCAAAGGCTGGCGATTATGCGAAACAAATTCGCCAGCCACGCAATATTATTTCCAGGGCTGCGAGCCGGGGCCTGGCCAGTGGCGCGCTGGGCTCGTCGATGGCTGGCCCGGCCTGGCGCTTCCTGCAACCTTCGAACGATTGCCTGGTCACACTCCCCGACGCGCTCACCGCCGGCGCCATGTGCCAGCTGGCCACCGGCAGCGCCCGGGACATTCCCCTGCTGGCCGGCGAATCCGCTGCCGCGGGCCTCGCGGGACTGAGCCTGATGTGCAAGGATGGCGCGCGGCGCAAAGTCGCGCACCTCGACGCCCACTCGCGCGTCCTGCTTATCCACACCGAAGGCGCCATGTCGCCGGCGGTGTATCAACAACGGGTCGGTGAAACGGCCGGCCCGGTCCTCCAGCGGCAACCGCCGATTGCCCGACAGGCGCCTGGAGCTGACCGCCAAGGATTTTTATGACAGCCCTCAACACCCACACCTCAGAGCAACAGATCAGCCCCGGCCGCCTGGAACAGATGGCCACGCGCATCGCCTTTTTCATCGCCGGTTTCGGCATCGCCGCCTGGGCGCCGCTGGTGCCCTACGCCAAGGCCCGGGCCGGGCTCGATGAAGGCACCCTGGGCCTGTTACTGCTGTGCCTGGGCGTGGGTTCGATCCTGGCGATGCCGATCGCCGGGGTGCTGGCCGGGCGCTTCGGTTGCCGGCGGGTGATGGCCGCCGGCAGCCTGCTGATCTGCCTGGCCCTGCCGTTGCTGGCCACGGTGAGCACGGTGCCGCTGCTGATCGCCGGGCTGTTCATGTTCGGCGCCGGGCTGGGCACGGTGGATTCCACGGTGAACCTGCAGGCGGTGATCGTCGAACGGGCCAGCGGCCGGCCGATGATGTCGGGCTTCCATGGCCTGTTCAGCCTCGGCGGCATCGTCGGCGCGGCCGGGGTCAGCGCCATGCTCGGCCTGGGCCTGTCGCCGCTGGGCGCGACCCTGGTGGTGGTGGCCTTGCTGGTCGTCGCCCTGCTCAAGGCGGCGCCGCACATGTTGCCGTATGGCAGCCGGAGTTCGGGCCCGGCCTTTGCCGTGCCCCACGGCGTGGTGCTGTTCATTGGCTGCCTGTGCTTCGTGGTGTTCCTCGCCGAAGGCGCGGTGCTGGACTGGAGCGCGGTGTTCCTCAGCGCCGAGCGCCAGGTGGATGCCGCCTATGCCGGCCTGGGTTACGCGGCCTTCGCCCTGACCATGACCGTCGGCCGCCTGACCGGCGATGCCATCGTGCACAAGCTGGGGGCCACGCGGGTGATCGTCATGGGCGGCTCGGTGGCCGCCGCGGGCCTGCTGCTGGCGACCCTGGCACCGGCCTGGGAAGCCGCGCTGGTGGGTTACGCGCTGGTGGGCGTCGGCTGCTCGAACATCGTGCCGGTGCTGTACACCGCGGTGGGCAAACAGACCGTCATGCCCGAAGCCATCGCCGTGCCGGCCATCACCACCCTGGGTTACGCCGGCATCCTCGCCGGCCCGGCGCTGATCGGCTTTATCGCCCACGGCAGCAGCCTGAGCATCGCCTTCGGCCTTATCGCGGTGATGCTGATCGGCGTGGCGGCCAGTGGGAAAGTGTTGAAGGTGTGAGCCCTTTCGCGGGCCATCGAGCGCCCACTGTGTTTTCAAGATTGCAGGAAGGCCCTGCGGGCCTTTGCGCAGCCTGCGGCAGCGGCTACAGGGATTTGCGCCGGGCATAAAAAATCGCGGGCAATCCTCGGGAGGCTTGCCCGCGATGGGCGCGACACGGTCGGTCAGAAGCCGACGCTGGCCTGGACGAAGAAGGTCCGTGGCGCGCCGACGTACATGCCGGCGTTGTTGTCGCTGGAGCGGGTGAAGTACTGCTTGTCGAAGACGTTCTTCACCCCGGCGCCGAGCTTGAGGTTCGACAGCTGCGAGCCGAAGTCATACCCCCCGCGCACGTTCCAGGTGACATAGCCCGGTATGTCACCGTACTGGCCGTCGGCGGTACCTTCGGTGATGTAGTTGTTGTTGAAGCTGCCGTCGGCGTTGACCATGCTGCCCGGCGAACGCTGCTTGGACTGGGCGAAAGCATCGAGGTTGTAGGTCCAGCGGTTGATGTCGTAGCGCAGGCCGAGGGTCGCCACCTGGCGCGAGTAGAACGGCAGGTCGCGGTCCTTGAACGCCGAACCGCCCTCTTCATAAGTGGCACGGGTGTAGGTGAAACCGGCGTTGGCGGTCAGGCCGTCGAGGCGCGGGTCCAGCGCGGCCAGGTCGTAGTGCACCGATGCCTCGATCCCTTGGTGCTTGGTCGCGCCGAGGTTGGTCCAGCCGACATCGTTGCTGATGTATTGCAGCTCGTCCGAGAAGTCGATGTAGAACGCCGTCAGCTCGCCGCCCCACACTTCATCGTTGTAGCGCGTACCGATCTCGTAGGTCTTGGCCTTCTCCGGGTTCAGGCCGCTGGCGGTCTGGTCGCCGACGCCGCCCTGGCCCAGCTGGAAGTACTGCAGGCTGCCGAACGACGTCTCGTAGTTGGCGAACAGCTTCCACGCATCGGAGAGGTGGTACATCACGCTCAGCGCCGGCAGCGGCTCGTTGCTGTTGATCTCCCGGCGCTTCTCCTCGACCCGCGCGCCATTGGTGCCGAGCACCGGGCGGTCGTGCCATTCGGTGCGGATGTTCTCGAAACGGATGCCCGGGGTGACGGTCCAGTTGCCGACGTCGATCTTGTCGTCGATATAGAAAGCCGTGGCCTCGGTGCCGCCGGTGCGGTCCTGGTACACATGGCCGTCGGACCCCGGGCGCACCACCGGCTGGTTGTTGACCAGGGCCAGGCGGCTGGCCTCTTCGTGCATGCCTTCTTTCAGGTAGCGCATGCCGACGCTGGCTTCCTGGGTGGTCGGGCCAAGGTCGAACACATGGGACACCCGCGGCTCGATACCGAAGGTGTAGTAGGTGCGCGGGTAGGAGACCAGGGTCTTCTGGTCGCGGGCGGCGATGGTGCTGCCGCGGAAACTGTCGGCGTAGTAGGTCAGCACCTCGAACTGGGTACGGTCGTCGATCTGGCGCAGGTACTTGAACGACACGTCCTTGCGGCGGCCGCTGAAGTTGTCCCAGTCGCGGTCCGACTGATAGGGGTCGGCGTCGTACTGCTTTTGCGTCAGGCCGCCGGGCATGTCGGCCTTGGCGTCGTAGTAGTGGAAGTTGAGGCTGAAATCGTCCTGGTCGGTGGGCGCCCAATGGGTCTTGAGGATCACGTCGTCGATGTCGTTGCCGTTGTTGCTGGCGCGATAACCGTTGCCGTTGACCCCCGAGTACAGCAGCGCCGCGCCGATGCCGTTGTCCGCGGTGCCGCCGAGGAACGCCGTGTCGATATGCTTCCAGCCTCCGCGCTGGGAGGTTTCCAGGGTGGTGCCGATTTCCCCGGTGGCTTTTTCCGGGATGGCCCGGGTCACGAAGTTGATCACCCCGCCGACGTTCTGCGGCCCATAGCGCACGGAACCGGCGCCGCGCACCACGTCGATGCTGTCGAGGTTGCCCGAGGAGATCGGCGCCATCGACAACTGTGGCTGGCCATAAGGCGCGAAGGCCGCCGGCACGCCGTCGATCAGCACGGTGGAGCGCGGCGACAGGCGCGAGGTCAAGCCGCGCACGCCGACGTTGAGGGAAATGTCGCTGCCGCCGGTGCCGTTGGCGTCCTGCACCTGCACCCCGGGCACCCGGCGCAGCACGTCGCCGACGTTCATCGCGCCCTGCTCGACCATGGCTTCGCGGCGGATCACCGTGCGCGCGCCGGGGTGGTTCTGCACCACCGCCTCGTTGGCGTCGCCCAGCCAGTCGCCGACCACGCTGATGCTGGTGGAGCCCAGCTCCAGGGCGCCCGCCGCGGCCGACGGCGCCGGGCTCAGGGTCACCGAGCCGGCATCGATCTGATATTGCAGGCCGCTGCCTTGCAGCAACTGGCGCAACGCCTGCTCCGGCGACAGGTTGCCGTCCACCGCCGGGGCCTGTTTGCCGGCCACCAGCTCGGGGCTGAAGAACACCTGCAGCGAGGTTTGCAGCCCCAGCTGGCTCAGCGCCTCGCCCAGGGGCTGGGCCTGGATATGAATGGCGCTCGGCGCCTGCTCGGCATGGGCCTGGGGCAGCGCGACACTGACCGCCAGGGCCAGGGCCAAGGCCAGCGGCAGCCAGCGGGTGGAAGGCAGGGACGGATTGTTGTTATTCAGGTCGTGGCGTTTCAAATTCGAGCAGTCCTGTTGATCGCAAGAAGATGCGGCTGTTAATGCAAACCAGTTGCAGTTGGACAAGAAGACGAAGAGCTCGAAAAAAACCTGAATCTATCGCGCAATTATTTCCTGGCTGCCGTCAGCATGGGTCTTCACCGCCACCGGCAGGATGCTCGGCAAGGCCTTGAGCAGCGCGTCGGTGTCGTCGGCCTTGAACACGCTGGTCAGGCGCAACCGGCCCACTGCCTCGTTGCCGACTCGCAGCGGCTGCTGGCGATAACGCGACACTTCGGCGGCCACGTCGCTGAGGCTGGCGTTGTTGAACACCAGCTTGCCGCTGCGCCATGCCGTCAACGCTTGCGAGTCGACCGCATAAGCCGCGGCCACCCGCCCCCGAGCATCGACCGCGGTGCCCAGGCCCGCGGTCAGGCTGACGAACTCGCCGTCGGCAGCCTCGCGGCCCTGGACCTTCACCGTGCCCTGCTCCACCGCCACCCGGGTCTGCGTGGCATCGCGGCGCACGTCGAAACGCGTGCCGGTGACCGTGACCTTGCCCGGGCCTGCCGCCACCACAAAGGGCCGACTGCTGTCGTGCTCGACGCTGAACATCGCCTCTCCCTCGCTCAGCTCGACGCTGCGCTGGCCTCTTTCAAAGCGCACCAGCAAGCGGCTGCGGCTGTTGAGGTCGACCAGGGAACCGTCGGGCAAGGCCACATGCCGGCGCTCGCCCAAGGCCGTGGCGAACTCGGCGCTGTAGACACCGGAGCGGCCCAGGCCGCTGAACAGCCCCAGGCCCAGCGCCACCGCCAGCACACTGGCGGCCACCGCGTAACGCAGCAGCGGGCGGCGCTTGAGGGAAGCGACGGGGGTTGCGCACAGCGCCTGCAAACGCTCTTTGGGCACCAGGTCGGTGGCCGCCCACAGCGATTGCAGCAGTTGGAATTCGTCCCGATGCGCGTCGTGCTGCGCCAACCAGGCGTCGAAACGCTGCCGCTCCTCGGCATCGATCGCCGGTTCTTGCAGGCGCACAAACCACAGCGCCGCCTCATCGCGAACCGTCGCCTGCCCGCACGCGCACTCACGAGTCTGCGTCATGGAACATCCTGTTGGGCTGGGGGTGAAAAAGTCATGGCATTCATCAGCGCGGCCCGTCCACGCGCTCGCGCAGATGCCGCAGGGTGCGGATCATATACTTTTCCACCATGTTTTTTGACAGCCCCAGGCGCTCGGCAATCTCGGCCTGGGTCAGCCCTTCGAGCTTTTGCCAGACGAACACCTTGCGGCAGTTCAACGGCAACTCGCCAAGGGCCCGTTCGATGGAGTCGGCCAGCTGGATCGCATGCATGAAATGCTCCGGGTCGCCGCTAGGCGACGCAACTGGATACACCGCCTCCGCCTCCATGGCGCCGCGCCGGTCCTCGCGACGGTAAGCATCCACCGCAATATTGCGCGCCGTCTGGTGCAGATACGCCCGCGGCTGCTGCACCGCCGCCGCATCCGACTCCAGCACCCGGACAAAGGTGTCGTGGGCCAGGTCCTCGGCCCGCGAACGGTTCTTCAGCCGACGCGTCCAGGTCCCGATCAACTCTTCGTAGTGCTCGAAAAAGCCTGGTCGGCGAGGCAGCTTGGGGGTCATTGCGGTGTGCTGAGGGTGGGGAGGCGTGAATAGTAATGCTTCTTATTAAAGGCGGCAATTGGTTCGGATGGAAGGATAGCCGGTGACGGAGCGCGACCTGACTACACCCGGCCAGCAGAATACGCTCAGCAGATAATCAACAAAAGCCCGTACCCCATTACGTCGGAGTTATAGCTGCCAGTGCTGCCGAGAACCTTTATGCGCCAGGCCGATACCTGAATGTTTAATATCAGTGAAAAGTGCTGGAGCAGGCACGGTGGGTAAACCCGGAACGAGCTCACGGAATCAAGCACTGTTCTTTGGGCGGAGCAATAAAGATTGCCCCCCATAAAAACCTGAAATAGACATTAGTATCCACAAGCACTCAGAACAAGTCTGTAGGAGTAATCCCACCCCAACTTTGTAGAGTGCACTAAAAATATTGAGTACAATGCCAGACCTGCTATTCCAGACAACAACCGCAACACAATTAACCTACAGGTCAATTGCTTAATCCCTAGCTGTATGCAGAAGCGCAAAGATCAATAAAGGGGTGGATAGATGTGCCGAATCATGATTATCGATTCACATCCAGTTATCAGATATGCCGTTCGCACAAGACTTGAAAGTCTGGGACACGAAATTGTCGCTGAATCAGGAACCGGGCTAGAGGCTCTTACAGTACATCGAGAGTTGCACCCTGACCTGGTAATCCTGGAGCTCAATACTCGAAAAATTGGCGGATTGGACTTGATTCGCAGAATGCGAATACACCATAACAGTCTCAAGATATTGATTTTCAGTTCTCAGAATGCGGAATATTTTGCAGGGCGCTGCCTACAAGCAGGAGCTGTCGGCTTTGTGAGTAAAGACGATGATTTGGAAGAACTGGACAGGGGTGTGAAGGCTGCCCTCTCTGGGCGCAGTTATTTTCCTGTCGGTGCCGAGGGATTGCTCGCAACCAAGCCCTCGGAGAATGAGGCTTTGCACCAGTTATCTGAACGCGAGTTGACAGTATTGCAATATTTGGCACAAGGACTGACGAATCAAGGTGTAGCCAACCTGTTGTCCATCAGTTTTAAAACCGTCAGCACGTACAAGACTCGGCTGATGCAGAAGCTTAACGTAACCTCATTGATTGAAGTTATCGAAGTTTACAATCGAAACAGCTTTGCTCACGGAGAAAACAACACACGCAAGATTCGCCCCGCCCTGCATGAAACATTGAAAGCCGAGAATGAGCTTTACATATCCCACTCCATCGTCAGCTCCATGCTCTTGCAGATACATGCATGCGACACGGAAGGACGTTTAATATTTTGCAACCAAGCGTTCTGTGACTTTATCGACAAGAGCGAAGCCGAAATATATGGCAAGCAGATCGCTGATCTAGGTTGGCCACCATTTGATGAAATAGAAAATTTCAAAACCCAATACTTTCTTATGATTCGTCAGATCAAGACTAACAACGACAATCTAGTGCTGCATATTGGTGGACGACGCATGATTGTCCAGTACTGGACTACACCCATTCATGATCATAACGGAGACCTGATAGGGATGATCTGTGGGGCATTGGATATGACTGACCGTGGGCAAATATAGTGGATGCCTCTTCAATCATTGCAAATAAGGCATTCGCTCGTGTTTTTCCAGAGAGCAACCAGCACCTGAAAAACACCAGGTCTTCACAGATAAAAACTAGCTGACCGATAATCTTCAGCCAAAATCTCGTTCTCCCAGGACTCAGAAAGAGCACCTTCAACAAAGTCGGTGCTCTTGTTTCTTGCTCCTCAGGGCCTGTAAAGACCCCAAGAAGCCCAAGAAAAATTGAAGAGCTCATGAGAACTTGATGATTATGGACACCCGCTAAGATGGCCGAAACCTAGTTGCAGGTTTAGTTCCCTCCCCAACGTAAACGGCTACTTTTTCGTACTGCCTACTGAATTGACTCAATACAGAAAGACATGATTTGCACATGGGAAGCTGAGAGTGTAAGTAGATTGCTCCTCTTGCATTAGTATCCGGAAATACTCTTTGGAATTTTTCAAGCAGCTTCACCTCGGTGTCGTAATCCCGAGAATGTCCAACGGCAAAGGTTCTGAACCTGCGTCTTACCGGTGGGCTGACTGTCCCCAACCTCTTGACCTGACCACTTACACTGGAAAAAGTACCTAGCTGCCCCTCAACGTCGTAGTCCATAAAAGCGATATTTCTTCCAGGCTCGGCATTAAACCTGCCCCTTATGAACTCAACTTCTTCGGACGGTGGATATCTTTTATTATCCAATGGCAACCTAGTTGGATACTCATCATTACCACCACCCCGTAAGCGTAATGGTGAATTGCGTTCAACTGCCATCTCCCTTCCGGCAGCTGTGGCCCCTCGGCCACTAAGCCCCTGCTCCTTGATTCGCCCCAACCGCCCAGAGAGCCCGCGTAGACCTTTCTGTACTTTGGCCGCCCCTGCCCCCACCCCGAACACTGCCGAACCCACACCCAGCCCCAACGATGCCCACTTCAGTTTCTGGGACACTTCCGGATTACTCTGTTTTGTTGCTTCAGAGGCTATTCCTGTTGCCGCTGAGGCGGCTCCTGCGGCGATGGCGAATCCACTTTCAACATTTGCAGTCACGGCAGCCGCTGCGGTAAGGCTGTCAGCCATGGCGGCTTTCATCCCCCATCGAATGGCCAATGTCGTCGCCTTCCTTAGTAGCCAGGTAATCGGGCCATGCCCGCTGGGGTCACTCAGGTTAATAGGGTCGCTGTCACAGTAGACGTAGGGATTAACCCCTCCGATGCCAAACGGACTTTCGCTGTCTGGGCAGGTAAAACGCCGTAATGCCGGGCTGTACGCCCGGTAGCCGTTCCCCAGGTGCGTCACCCCGGAGAACGGATCTGCGCGCTCCCCGTTAAAACCCGGCAAGGACGCTGCCGAGCCGGTCCGTGGGGCCGTGGCCCCGAATGGTGAATACGCAAAGGTTGAGATGACACCGCCACTCGAGGACAGCACCAGGCTGCCACGGTTGTCACTACCGGTTAATTGCAAGTTCATATTAAACCTCCTGCGGAAGTTCCCTACGTCTTGAAAGGGCTTCGGGGGTTAAAAGACATTCCATTCATTACCATTGCCTTTACGCCAGTTGGTTATGTACCTATTGGGTATAGAGGTTAGAAAGGAAACCTCAGGCGAGTCGGACTGAAGAGGTTGCTGTATAGCCACAAGTTCTGACCCAGAGTACGTTTCTCCACTCATCATCAAGTGCGGAAATAATCTGCCTGACCTCAATGGGTTGGCTCCAGCGCCTAAGATATCGGGGCCAAACTTATGAACATTGAAATTAGGTATTTTAATTTTATATATATAGCCACTGGAATAACCGCCGCATTGCTCGTCAACAGCCGTTGAAACGAAATCTGGATTTTTGAAAGCGACATGGTCTCGAGCAACACCGTCAGGCGACGATCTTAATTTGTCATAATATTCTTGCCGAACACCTGAAGCACTTTTACCGCTTTTGGGAGTGAATCCCCCTGCACTTCTTATTGCACCTGGTGAGCGAGAGTCGCCACGATAGAGAACTGTCTCATCATTACCACCACCCCGTAAGCGTAATGGTGAATTGCGTTCAGCTGCCATCTCCCTTCCGGCAGCTGTGGCCCCTCGGCCACTAAGCCCCTGCTCCTTGATTCGCCCCAACCGCCCAGAGAGCCCGCGTAGACCTTTCTGTACTTTGGCCGCCCCTGCCCCCATCCCGAACACTGCCGAACCCACACCCAGCCCCAACGATGCCCACTTCAGTTTCTGGGACACTTCCGGATTACTTTGTTTTGTTGCTTCAGAGGCTATTCCTGTTGCCGCTGAGGCGGCTCCTGCGGCGATGGCGAATCCACTTTCAACATTTGCAGTCACGGCAGCCGCTGCGGTAAGGCTGTCAGCCATGGCGGCTTTCATCCCCCATCGAATGGCCAATGTCGTCGCCTTCCTTAGTAGCCAGGTAATCGGGCCATGCCCGCTGGGGTCACTCAGGTTAATAGGGTCGCTGTCACAGTAGACGTAGGGATTAACCCCTCCGATGCCGAACGGACTTTCACTGTCTGGGCAGGTAAAACGCCGTAATGCCGGGCTGTACGCCCGGTAGCCGTTCCCCAGGTGCGTCACCCCGGAGAACGGATCTGCGCGCTCCCCGTTAAAACCCGGCAAGGACGCTGCCGAGCCGGTCCGTGGGGCCGTGGCCCCGAATGGTGAATACGCAAAGGTTGAGATGACACCGCCACTCGAGGACAGCACCAGGCTGCCACGGTTGTCACTACCGGTTAATTGCAAGTTCATATCGAAACTCCGGTGATATAGGCGTCCCGTCTTCTGAAATGCTCTCGGAGACGCCAATTACGGTTTATTGCAGTGGCTCATCGCTGACCGCAGCATGTCCGGTGGCCCCGGGGATAAAGCGACTGTGTTGGTTTTGCTCCAGGTGCACCTCATTCACCAGATGGCTACCCTGGTAATAAAGTTGTCGCGTTTCGTTGCCATTGAGGGACTGCATGACCAACTGATCAAAACCGTCATACCCGTATTGGCTCATGCCATCTTCGCCACTGATGCTGGATAACCGGCCTGCGACGTCATAGGTCAGCACCCGTCCGGTTTCATCCACCGTCATGCGTCCGTTGGCGTCGTATTTAAGGTCAATCCTGAGCGGATAATGGCTTGTCAGCGTATGAGTGACTGCTGTCAACTGAGTCGGATCGTCGGCGTTGGTGAACTCATAACTGGCAGTATCAATGCTGCCGTCCGCCAACGTGGTGACGCATGTTTTTATATTGCTATAAACATCCAGGGTGAATTTCTGCTCGGCGATGGGTTTACCGTAGGCATCCACCGGCGGCACGCTGCCGCTGCATGTGTATTGAGTCAGCCGGTTGCGGTTGTCATAGGAGAAAAGCTCGTGCCGTAGGGAAGTGCTAGTGCTGCCCTGTAACACCGTTCGGCACTCCAATTGATGGTTCTTTCGATAAGCCTGCTTGATGGTCAGGGTTTCGCCTGTCGATGGGACAATATCGCGCTGGACCTCCCGACTGAAATCGTCCCATGACAGAACAGTTTTCAAGGTGTCCCCTGCGCTATTGGCTGTGACGATTTGGGTGCTCAGGCGGCCGGCATCGTCATAGGTCAGCGCAACAGTGACTTGGGGGTCTACCAGGGTCTGAGGGCGGCCGTATGCATCATAGGTAATAGTCTGTGTGTTACCCCTGATGTCACAGTAACTCAGCGGTAGCCCCTGCAGTGACCAGGCATATCCCACCTCGCGGGCGAGGCCACTGATTGGTGTGAACTGCTGATCGTTGAGCTGTCCGGAGGCAGACCACGTCCGCGATTCGCTCTGACTTCCACTCTCGCTGGCAGACAAGAGTCGCCCGGTTGCTTTTTCATAGCTGAAACTTTGTGCCAGCGCCCCACCTGCCACCGTGCTGAGGGCGTTGCCGAGCTGGGGAATATAGCTGTAGGTCAGTGTTTGTCCTGCTGCATCGGTGGTTGTGGTCGGGACTTGATTGACCCCACTGTAGACACTGGCCAGAGTTCGTCCACCACAGGAACTCCCTGTCAGGCGTCCCAGCCCGTCAAATGTTTGTTGTCCCATCGTCACCGTTTTTTGAGTCAACGGATCGGTCACCGTGATCGTTATCGGCAACTCGCTGGTTGAAAATGGCGCGTAGGTTCGAGTCACCGTCGACTGGTCTGGCAGGGTCTGGGTCATCAGCCTGTCAAATTCATCGTATGAATACAGGGTGATATTCCCTAGTTCATCTGTTTGTTTACGTAACCGTTGCAGACCATCGAACTCGCTGAAGGACTGGGAGTACTGAGCCTGAGTGCTATCCAAGTTGCTTACGGCGATCGGGAGTCCCTGCACGTTAAAATCAGTACGTTGTGAGCCTAACGTCAGATTTCCAGAAATAACCTGCAAGTTCGTTACTGACTGGTGGTTAACTGGATCAAATAGCTGACATGCACTCTGTCCCGATGTGTACTGCGCCAAATACTGTTGCCCCCAGTCGTCGAATAGCGCGCTGGCACTAATAGCGACAGTTCTGCTTGCATCTGAAGTGTCGAGGTAATCCGTCGCTACTTGTTCGTACGGTCGCCCCCAGCCGTCGTAATTTACAGTCGAGATCGTGAACTGGCACTCAACAATACCATTGTCGACATCATTGCTTTTGCGTGTGATCGGGCGTCCCATGCCATCAACATGTTCCTCCCAGGCATTACCTTTCTCATCAGTATGGATGGTGTAAATCGCCGAAGCGATACCATCGCTACCGACATTCAGGGAATAAGTCTGTTTATAGTTCACCTCATAGTCTGTACCAGCATTATGTGTCCAAGAGGACAGGCGACCAAGGTCGTCGTAGGTAAAATCTTTTTTATTACCCAATTCGTCAGTATGGGACCGTAGCTGATCGGTAAAACGCGAGTTACTGCGAGAGCTACTCAGACACAGATTATCGTGAGTGGTTAACGTAGTGCTTTGGATCAGAGTGTCGTTCTGCAGCAGATAGCCGATGTCTATTGTCTGTACATAGTCATCACCAGCGGTGCTGGGCATGCTGAGCAATACCTTTTTAACCTTGCCATAGTCCGGCGAAGTCGTATCAGTCTGATATGACAGCAATTGGCGATGCAATGTCTTTTCAAGAGTGCTGGCAGAGGCTAGTTGCATGAAGGTCTCTTGCGCAGGGAGCACAGCAAAACCTAGTGGACTATCATTGATTGTGGTAGCGCTCGTATAACGATAACGAACTGCTCTTGTTGGAACATCGTAGTACCCAGACAGTAGTGGCGGATACGTAGTCTGAGCTTTTATCCAACGAACAAAACCATTTGGGTCAGCCGGACATCCTGTCGATTCGTCTGCATTGTTAATTTCCCCGGCAGCCGCATAGTACTCCCAAGTTGTCACAGCCTGGTCCGGACTAGTTTGTTTGATCAAGTTACCATCGACGTCATACTCAAACAAAGTGGTTTCACTGCGAGAATCCCCCCCAACGGGCAATGAAGTGTCTGTCCAAGTTTCGACTTGCTTAAAGGGATATTGAAACTGCGCGGGCTGTTCGTCAAAACTGGCATACCCTTGCGCATAGTAGCTCATCTCGGTGACATGGCGGGTACTACCTTGGTTCGCCTCGGTGGAGAGCAGCAGATGATAACTATCATAGGTGTACTTAGTAACGAGGTCGCTACCGCCGTCGACGGCTAGCTGCGTAACAGTAGTCTGATATTGGTAATCCGCATCCAAAACCCCGTATAAATTATCACTATCGGGAGACCAAGAGGCACCTAGTTTCCCGCCATACCCCAGGTAATTTGGGAAGTATCCTTTGGTGGGGGCATAGGTTGTCACTATAGGACTCTGCCCTTGGCCTGGGTTGACTGTAAGCGACGTTACAGCTGGAAGCGGCGGTAAGTTGGCTTCATCGGGAAACGCCATAATGCAGTCGGTCAGCCCGTTATTATAGATGGCTTCTTTTGTCAGCCCTGTCGGCGTCTGAGTCTTGAATAGTGTGTACAGGCCACTGACCCCTACTTCCTTATAAAAATAACGCCAACTGGCATTGGTAGGAAGTGCAGTGCTGGCGATTTGAGTAAGGTACCCATTGCCGGTATAGCATACGAGAGAATAGGACTCAGAGGTTTCTGGCCAAAACGTGATGGTGAGATACTTGTATTTATTATCGTAGACCGCAGAATATAATGTGTCAGTGCTATCTGTAATCCTAGCCAGATAGGATCGACCAAAATTATCGTACCCCCAATCCAATGTCAGGATATTTCCGAGAGGTGAGTAAATCTTTACCGGCCGGCAACTGCCTCCACCAATATCCCGCAAGTCCGTAACATTGCCGTTCCGACTGATGACGCGGTAGTTTTTTGCATCCAGCTTCTGGGCAACAAAGGTCTTGATCTTTTGTTGTTTTATTTCAAAATAAGTGTCGGCGGTTCCCGTATTCTCAAGAACCTTGAATACTTCTCCAGTATCCAGACTTAGTGTCGAACTGTTTTTATCATACGTCGTGAACGAAAACACAACCCCAATACCGAGTAGAAAATCGTCAGTGGAAGAGGTTGGTGAATAGGTCATCATCAGGTCTAACTCAGGCCCCATACCGTTATTTCCGGTGACCTTGCCCAACGACTGCTGGAAGCCGAAAAGGCGGGTACGGGGGTCGACATCATTAGATGTTGCGCTGATGAAATTAGGGGTTTGAGTGTAATAGCTTGAGTTCATCTGATCGGAGCCCCATTAAGGTCAAGCACCCTGCCTTTAGAGAGGCAGGGTGCTTTTATCTTTGTTGATTAAGCTACGGAGTTTATTTTTGGCGTATTGTCGTCATTGAAACCAACGATGACACTCAACTTATTTCCATAATTATCGAGAAATGGAACTGTATATGTATCCTGCCCAAAAGTTGAAACATTGTCCGATGTATGCTCATACTCGATATTCGCCCACGCCATGACAAAGCTGTAAGGCTGCAAGCTATTGACGCCCTTTGATGTAATAGTCCCTCCCTCATACAAGCCACCGCCATCGTCCCACATGTAAAGCTTGGCGATGACTTGGTCGTTTTGAATGCTACTGTTATTATTGATATCAGCATTGTCGGCTGTATTTTTCCGATCCATCGACCAGAATACAAGCTGCTTGAAATAGTTCCACATCGTCTTGTCTTTAAACTCACTCATACGGCATGGAGCAAAGTAGCTATCTTTTGCCGTGTGATAATTCTCAATGTCATCAATATGAGAGAGATAAAATGATGAGCCGTGGTCAGCGACGGTGTCTATATACACTCTATACAAGCGGGAAGAAAGTGAAGCATAGTCTTGATTCCCATTATTTGAATAATTATATGAATAAGTAACGTTATCAAATTTCAACCTGTGTGAATTGCTGCCGGAGTCGTTCGGGGCTGCATAGGTTTTATTTGGAACAAGGTTTACATTGAAGAATGCAGATAGCGAACCACTCGTGGAATTCGATTGATATATGAATGGCTCACCACTGGATCTGTCCCCTTGTAGCTTAATAGCGAGCTTATACTTGCTGCCAGCAGCTCCAGATGTGGCTTTTATCTGGTAGGCTATGGTGTTGCCATAGTCGCTTTCAAGGTTATCTTTATTGTTGGAGAGAGAAGCACCGTCGTAGTAGTAGAGGCAGTACTCACCAGAGTTACCCGTCTCAATAGACAGACCGTTCACTGGAGTGGCATCATCGTAGTTTATCCAAGTGAGAGCATCTATAACATCTTTATCACTGGGTCCTGGCTGGGTCTCATCCTTAAGATTGAAAAGGACTTTGAAGGAGAGTGGTAGTTGATGGTTTCCGTTAGTAAACACCGTACCGGATGTTGATGTCCCATTGTTAGCGTCGATAGCTACATCTGCGATTGAGGTTACATTATCCCAAACAGTCATATTTATTCCTCACTCATCAAAAATTATTTTCACATTGCCAATGTCGAGTGCAAAGTATTGAGTCGCAGTCGATACCTGCATTAATTTCAATGCTACACGCACTGAAAGTGTGATCATGAACTGCACAACAGCCTCCCCTGCTTAGGTTATGAACTGTTCTGCATGGCACTCTCCGTTTTCGATGCTTACCTCTCAGGACAATAGAAACTGACAATCAGCCGAACAAGAAACGCTCATGATTCATTTTTACAGAGGCGTCTCCATACAACTTCTCTGTAGGCATCAGACTATTTCGAGTGCAGAACATTGGTCTGTAGGAGGGACTCTTGAGATGTGGTAGGAGGAATCCCACAGGGGTTACGCCTTGTGCCTGACACCTGAAATGCTTGATATATTTGCGCCGCTCGACTTCAACTAACAGTCGTGACCAGCAGAGATTAGAGATCTCTGGGTTCGCAGCTTGACCAAGTGCACATGAGCTAAGAAAAGGAGGAAATAGTGAGTCGAGTAAAAGCCCTGCAGCCTACTTCGTTGATAGAGCACAAGAAGCGCCAAGCACAAGGATATAGATAGATTGATCCCGCCCCGCTATAAACTCACCCCCAGAGACTTTACTTTTGACATTGCAAGACTCCCTGAAAAATCACGGGAAGAGTTCATGATTCGCTGGTCAAGATGGAGGGCTATAACAACTTATCCCCTGAGGCGCGGAAGGACCTGGAAAGTCCGTTGATCTACACGGCTAAACTCTGGTGCGGAGTTCTCCTGGCCGGCGAACTGGGTGCGCATCTGGTACGGGGACAGACTGGTTGTCTGGCTACCCGGCATTCAAGGCGAAACCATGAGTCAATGCGATCGTCGCTCATAGTGGATTCCGCGCTAAAACTGAGCAAACACTCGATTAACAAGATAAAGGCAGAGTAGCCCCGCCCCGGAAATACACGCACGTACCCATTAGGTTACTGAAGCGACCTCCGCTCATTCACCTGATGCTCTGCAACCTGTCCCAACCTTCCTCAACACATCAGACAAAACAGACTTATCCCTTGCCGTTAGCCCTACCAAAAAATAAGAAATGTCTGATTTATCCCCCCGCCGCAAAACCCGCACGCTTCGCCTCCGCAAACCTGCCCAGAACCTGACCGCCCTCCCCGCGGTCCAGCCCCTTACCGGAGCACGTTGCCGCTTCCAGGCGCTGTCGCGCTTCGCGTCTGGACGAGAACAGCGCCACGTCACTCAGCCACAGGACCCAAGCCGCCATGACCTTTATCCTCAACGGCCACCCGCGTTCACTGGACCATCTGCCTCCCGGCACGCCGCTGCTGTACGCCCTGCGCAACGACTTCGGCCTCAATGGCCCCAAGTACGGCTGCGGCCTGGGGCAATGCGGTGCCTGTACGGTGCTGGTGGAGGGTGTTGCCGCCCGCTCTTGCACCCTGCCGTTGTCCAGTGTGCAAGGCAAACAGGTCACCACCTTGGAAGGCCTGCCGGAACAGGAGCGCCTGCACCCGGTGCAGCAGGCCTTTATCGATAAGCAGGCTGTGCAATGCGGCTATTGCAGCAACGGCATGATCATGACCCTGGTGGCGCTGTTCGAGCGCGAACCCGAGGCCGACGAGCAGCGGATCAAAAACGAACTGGCCTACAACCTCTGCCGCTGCGGCGCGCACTTCGAGATCCTGCGGGCCGCCACCCGGGCGCGCCAGCTGCTGGCAGGACGGAGGTCGGCATGAACCAGCTGCCGCTGACCCGTCGCCGCCTGCTCCAGGCCGGCGGCCTGATCATGATCAGCACCCTGCTGCCCAAACCCCTGCTGGCCACGGCCGAGATTCTTAACTCGAGCGCATTGCCAGCGGACCCGACGCCGGACCATGTCGACAGCTTTATCGCCCTGGACGCCGACGGCCACGTCACCGCGTTCTGCGGTCATGTCGATCTCGGCACCGGGGTACGCACCGCGCTGGCACAGATCGTCGCCGACGAACTGGATGTCGACTTCGAGCAAGTGCGGATGATCCTCGGCGACACCGCCAGCACCCCGGACCAGGGCCCGACCATCGCCAGCGCGACCCTGCAGGTCAGCGCCCTGCCCCTGCGCCAGGCCGCCGCCCAGTTGCGCCAGTGGCTGCTGGAAGGCGCAGCGGAAATCCTCGACCAGCCGATTGCCGGGTTGCGGGTCGAGCGCGGACAGATCTACGCCAGCGCTCGCCCCAAACGGCGCCTGAGCTACGCCGAACTGGCCCGCGGGCAGGACCTGCACCTGCCCCTGGACCCGCGCGTCAAACTCAAGGCGGTCGGCGCCGGTCGCTATGTCGGCCAGTCCACCCCGCGCGTGGACATCCCGGCCAAGGTCACCGGCCAACTGACCTATGTCCACGACCTGCGCCTGGACGGCATGCTCCACGGCCGCGTGGTACGCCCGCCCTACCCCGGCGCCGACGCCAGCGCGCCCTTGGGCCACGCACTGATCGCGGTGGACGCAGCGTCCATCGCGCACTTGCCGGGCATCGTCAGACTGGTGGTGATCGGTGACTTTGTCGGCATCGTCACCGAGCGCGAGGAGCAGGCCATCGACGCCATGCGCCAGCTCAAGGTCCAGTGGAAACCCTGGGACGCGCTGCCCGACCTGCGGCCGGACATCCTGCGTGAAACGCTCCAGGCCCACCCCAAGCAGGACCGCGTGCTGCGTGACGATCCCGGTATCGACAGCAGCCTGGGCACGCTCAACAGCCCGCTCGATGTCGACTATGTCTGGCCCTACCACCTGCATGCCTCCATCGGCCCGTCCTGCGCGGTGGCGATGATCGACGCCGAGCGCGCCGAGGTCTGGACCGGCAGCCAGAACCCCCATGACCTGCGCAAGGACATCGCCCTGCTGCTGGGGCGCGCGCCGCAACAGGTGCAGATCAACCGCATGGAGGCCTCGGGCTGTTACGGACGCAACTGCGCCGACGACGTGGCCGCCGACGCCGCCCTGCTCTCCCAGGCGGTCGGGCGCCCGGTGCGGGTGCAACTGATGCGCGAACAGGAAGCCGGCTGGGAACCCAAGGGCACCGCGCAGCTGATGCAGGTCCGCGGTGGCCTGGACGGCAAACGCGAAGTGGCCGCCTACGAATTGAAAACCTGCTACCCCTCGAACAACGCCCGCACCCTGGCGCTGTTGCTCACCGGCACCGTCGCCAACCGTCCCGACATCCAGCAGATGGGCGACCGCACGGCGATCCCGCAATACCGCTTCCCGCAGATGCGCATCGTCTGCCAGGACGCCGCGCCGATCGTTCGCGCCTCGTGGATGCGCGGGGTCTCCGCGCTGCCCAATGTCTTCGCCCACGAATCCTGGATCGACGAGCTGGCCTACATCGCCCAGCAGGACCCGATCGCCTTCCGCCTGCGCTACCTGGACGACCCGCGCGCCCTGGCGCTGATCGAGGCGCTGAAAAAACAGGCCGACTGGCAGGACGGCAGCGCCCACCGCTACCCGGCGCCGACCTCGCAGGAATGGGCCAAGGGCCGGGGTTTTGCCTATGCCCGGTATTTCCACAGCAAGTTCCCCGGCTTCGGCGCCGCCTGGGCCGCGTGGGTCTGCGACCTGAGCGTCAACCGGCGCACCGGGCAGATTCGCCTGGACAAGATCTTCGTCAGCCACGACTGCGGGCGCATGGTCAACCCGGCCGGCGTGCGTCACCAGGTGCACGGCAATATCGTCCAGTCGTGCAGCCGGGTGCTCAAGGAATACGTCAGCTTCGACCGCTCCGGCAGCACCTCCCTGGAATGGGGCGGCTATCCGATCCTGCGCTTCGACGAATTGCCCGAGGTCGATGTGCAGCTGCTGGACCGCCCGGAAGAACCGTCCATGGGCGCCGGCGAATCGGCCTCGGTACCCAGCGCGGCGGCCATCGCCAACGCGATTTTCGACGCGGTCGGCGTGCGCCTGCGACAAGTGCCCTTTACCCCGGAGCGGGTGTTGCAAGCCTTGCAGCGAGCTCCCGAGACTGACCGCCCTGGCCAGGAGGCTCGCCCATGAGCAAATTCAAGAGCATCGCCGGCTGGAGCCTGACCGCCTTGAGCCTGGTCGCCACCGCGGGCGCCTTTCTCAGTTGGCAGCCGGCTATCGCGCCGCTGGACAATCACGACACCCAGTACTTCAGCCATGAGCAAGTCGCCCGGGGCGAGCAGCTGGCGGCCGTGGGCGATTGCGCGGTCTGCCATACCGCGCCGGGCGGAGCACGCAACGCGGGTGGCCTGGCCATGCGCATCCCGTTCGGCACCCTGTACAGCACCAATATCACCCCCGATCCCGAGACCGGGATCGGCAGCTGGTCCTATCCGGCCTTCGAGCGCGCCATGCGCCACGGCATCGACCGCAACGGGCGTTACCTGTACCCGGCGTTCCCCTACACCGCCTTCACCAAGACCCGCGACGAAGACCTCAAGGCGCTCTACGCCTACCTGATGAGCCAGCCGCCGGTCCGCCACCAGCCACCGCAGACCGACCTGCATTTCCCCTTCAATATCCGCCCGGGCATCCTCGCCTGGAACTGGCTCTACCTCAGGCCCGGCGCCATGGCCGACGATCCCGGGCGCAGCGCCCAGTGGAACCGTGGCGCCTACCTGAGCGAGGGCCTGGGACATTGCAGCGCCTGCCACTCGCCCCGCGACCCGCTGTTCGGCGAACGCGGCGGTGCCCTCCACCTCAGCGGCGGCATCGCCGAAGACTGGAGTGCCCATGCCCTGGCCGGCGGCAATGCGCCGCTGGCCTGGACCGAGCAGGACCTGCTGGACTTCCTGCGCCACGGCTACAGCCCGCGCCACGGCGTCGCCGCCGGCCCCATGGCGCCGGTGACCCACGATGGCCTGATGCACTTGCCGGACGCCGACCTGCAAGCCATCGCCCACTACCTGCACAGCCTGCAACCGGTCAGCGGCGAACAGCCCGACGCCGCCACCCTGAACCGCCAGGCCGAGCAGCGCACCGAGCCCCTCGCCTCCCCCGGCGCACGCCTGTTCTCGGGGGCCTGCATGGCCTGCCACGCCCAGGAAAAAGGCCCGACCCTGACCGGCGTGCGCCCTTCCCTGGCCCTCAACAGCAACCTCTACGCCGACAGCCCCGACAACGCGATCCGCGTGATCCTCGAAGGCATCGCCCAGCCGGCCAACCCAGCGCTGGGCTACATGCCGGCCTTTCGCTACAGCCTCGACGACCAGCAGATCGCCGACCTGCTGGGCTTCCTGCGCCAGGACCTGGCAGGCCAGGCGCCGTGGCAAGGCGTGAAACAACGCGTCGGCCACATCCGCGCCAGCCTGCCACCCGGCTGATCCGTTCCCGCCCATGAAAAAGCCCCGCGAATGCGGGGCTTTTTATCGTTTGCGTTGGGCGCGCAACGCAGGCGGCGCAACAGGTCGATCGGGCACCGCTCAGAACAGGATCAGAAGGTCACGCTGGCACTCAGGCGCGCGGTGCGCGGCTCGCCGACATTAACCTGCAGCTGGCTGCCGGTGGACGACGGGTAGTACTGCTTGTCGAACAGGTTGTCGACGTTGAACTGCAAGCTGGTCTGGTAGCCGAACAGCGGCGACTCCCAACGCACGAAGGCATCGGCCACGGTGTAGCTGCTGAGCCAGAAGTCGTTGGCGTTGTTGGCCGCGCGCTCGCCGACGTAACGCGCGCCGCCGCCGGCATGCCAGGCGCCGAATTCGGCCGGTACGTTCAGGTGATGACTGAGGTACAGGCTGGCGGTGTGCTTGGGTGCGTTGGCCAGACGGTGGCCTTCATTGCTCGGGTCGTCGAGGATTTCCGTGTGGTTGTAGGCGTAGGTGCCGATCAGGTCCCAACGCTCGGCGATGCGCCCGGTGACGTCCAGTTCCACGCCCTGGGAGCCGACCTTGCCGGCGGCTTCCGAAAGGCTCACGCCATTGACCGTGGTGGTGGTCACCACGTTCTTCTTCTCGATGTCGTACAGCGCCAGGTTGATGTTCAGGCCCGGCAGCGGATCGTACTTGGCCCCCACCTCGTAGCTGCGGCCCTCTTCCGGATCGAAGGTCTTACCGGTGTCGTCGACATCGGTGTTGGGCTTGAACGAACGGCTGTAGTTGCCGTACAGCGACAGGCTGTCGGTGGCCTTGAACACCAGGCCGAGGAATGGCACGAAGGTATCGCCATTGCTGTCGCGGTTGACCTTGTAGCTCTTGCCCAGGCCCTGGTCGCTGTACTGGTCGTAATGCTGCTGGCGGCCACCGAAGACCAGGATCCACTGTTCACTTAAATGCCAGTTGTCCTTGAAGTACAGCGAGCTCGAAGTCAGCTGGTTGCGCAGGTTGCTCTGGGCAGCGCTGACCAGGCTCGGCTCGGCCAGGTTGCCGTAGACCGGCGCGGTGATGTTGAAACCGCCCTGGGCGGTGTTGCGATAGGTCTTGCCGCGGTACTGGTCGGAGTGCTCGCTGTCGACGCCCACCAGCAGGTCGTGGCGCTGGCCGAACAGCTCCTGCTGGCCGATGAAGTCCCAGCTGGCATAGCGGGTTTCGTCGTCGTAGTGGGCGCCGTTGGCGGCCCGGCGCAGGGTGTTGCCGGTCAGGCTGTTGGGCTGGGCGATCGACAGGCTGTAGCGGTCGTTGTTCCAGCCGTAGGTGACGCGGGTTTTCCAGGCGTCGCTCAGCTGGTACTCGAAGCGCGCGCTGGCCACTTCGCGGATGCCCACGCTTTTCGCCCAGCGTTCGTCCAGGCGCTTGTCGTAGTCGATGTCCGCCGGGTGCCCGTTGGTGAACACGGTGCCGCGGTCGAAGGGGCTGGAGTAGTCGTTGTATTCGTAGTTCAGGGTCAGGCTGGCGCGCTCGCCAGTCCAGGTCAGCGACGGCGCCACCAGGGTGTGCTCGTTGACTCCGTAGTTGCGCCAGTAGTCCTCATGGCCGCGCTCGGCGATCAGGCGGTAGGCCAGGCCGGTATCGCCCAGCGGCCCGGTGGTGTCCAGGGCCATGCTGCCGCCACCCTCGCTGTAGGCCGAGCCGCTGAGGGTGGTGCTCTGGGAATACTGCGGCTGCTTGCTGATGATGTTCACCAGGCCGCCAGGTTCCAGGGCGCCGTAGAGCATCGACGCCGGGCCCTTGAGCACTTCGACCCGCTCGGTGGTGGCGCTGAAGTTCTGCCCCAGGTTGGAACGCACGCCATCGCGCAGGATCGAGCCGTCGTCGTTGGTGCCGAAACCGCGCTTGACCAGCGAGTCCCGGGAGCCGCCCAGGGTGTTGCCCTGGCTGACGCCGCTGACGAACTTCATGGCGTCGTTCAGCGAGCGCACCTGATAGTCGGCCAGGGTCTGCTGGGTCACCACGTTGATCGACTGCGCCTCCTCCTTGATCGGCACATTGCTTTTGCTCGCCGTGCTGGCTTGCGACGTGGTGTAGCCGGTGTCCTGGCCGAGGCGATCGGCCTGGATATCGGTGGTCGGCAGTTCGACCGCCTCCTGTGCCCACAGCGGGCTGGCGACCAGACAGCAGGACAGTGTCGGCAACAGGCGTTTGATCAGGGTTTTACGGCGGGCACGCGGACAGGATGACTTCAAGGTGTGCACTCAAGGGAGGGAAGGACATGAATAGCAATGATTATCATTGTAATCAGCGCCTGATTCTCAGTAAATCCCCTACCCCACGGGAGTTGGCGCTTTTTTAATCCTTCTCCCGAGCAACGGCGGGACTGATGGCCAGTCGGCCTGTCACTGCGCCACGGCCTGGGTCAGGTGATCGATCAGGGCCCGCGCCGCTGCCGACAGCTGGCGGTGCGGCGGGTAGATCACCGAGAACGGCCGCGAACGTCCACCCGCCTGCGGCAGCAGTTCCACCAGGCGGCCGCTGGCGATCCGCTCGCGAACGATGAACTCGTAGGTCTGACAGATACCCATGCCGTGTTCGGCCAGGGACACGATGCCCAGCACATCGTCGGCCACCTGGATATTCGCCTGGGGCGTCCACTCCAGGTCCCGCCCCTGCTCGCGCAGCAGCCAGGCACCGACCCGGCCGCTGCTGGGCATGATGAACGGCAGGCAGGCATGGGCCGCCAGGTCCTCCAGGCGCCGGGGCGTGCCGGCGCGGCGCAGGTAGTCGGGGGACGCCACCAGGCACAGCGGCGCGTCCTCCAGCTTGCGCCCGACCAGGCCGCTGTCGGGCAGTGGCCCGAGGCGGATCGCCAGGTCGTAACCCTCGGCCACCAGGTCGACATTGCGGTTGCTGATGCTCAGCTCGATGCGCACCTGCGGGTAGTGCCGGGCAAAGCCGCCGAGCAGCGCCGGCAGCCGGTAATGGCCATAGGTGGTCGGCACGCTCAGGCGCACTCGCCCGTTCAGCTCGCCGTCCTGGCCCTGGATGCTGCGCTCCGCGCCGTCGATCAACTCGAACGCCGCCCGCGACTGTTCCAGGTACAACAGGCCGGCTTCGGTCAGGCTCAGGCGTCTGGTGGTACGCCGTAGCAACTGCACGCCCAGGCGCGCCTCCAGCCGGGAAATCGCCCGGCTGACCACTGAAGGCGTGGTGCCCAAGGCCACCGCGCCGGCGCTCAACGAGCCCTTTTCCACCACGCTGACGAACACCTCGACGTCAGCCAGATAATCGAATCGACGGCTCACCTTTATCTCCAGGGAACAAGTGATTTCCAGTGGCGCGAGTTTATCGCCCACAAAGGCATGAATACAGTGAATCACCCGTCGGTCACCGCCGGCTCCCTGACCTCACACCCTGGAAACCCACATGCGCCCACTCAGTACCCTCGCTCTTGCCATGAGCATCACCGCCGCCACCTTCAACGCCCAGGCCGCAAACGTCCTGGTGGTGCTCTCGGACGCCGACCACCTCGACCTCAAGGACGGCAAGGTGTTTGCCACCGGCTTCTACCTCAACGAACTGATGCAGCCGGTCAAACAGCTGCTCGACGCCGGCCACTCGGTGACCTTCGCCACCCCGCAGGGCAAGGCCCCGACCCTGGACCGCTCGTCCACCGACAAGATGTATTTCAACAACGATGTCGCCGCGCTGCAGGCGCACCAGGCGCTGCTCGACCAGTTGAAAATCACCTCCTCCGGCGAATCGCCGGTGATCAGCCTGGCCCGGGTCGAGCAGATCGGCTACGAGCATTTTGATGCGTTGTATGTGCCCGGCGGCCACGCGCCGATGCAGGACCTGCTGCACAGCCCCGAGCTGGGCCGGCTGCTGAGCAATTTCCATCAGAACAACAAAACCACCGCCCTGGTCTGCCACGGCCCGATCGCCCTGCTGTCGACCCTGCCCCAGGCGCAGGACTTCACCCGGCAACTGGCCAACGGCGGCAAGGCCAGCGCCCCAGGCTGGATCTACGCCGGCTACCGGTTCACGGTGATCAGCAACCAGGAAGAGGAATTGGCCAAGGGCCTGCTGGGCGGCGGCGCCATGCGCTTCTACCCGCAAACCGCCCTGGAACAGGCCGGCGGCCTGTACCGCAGCAACCGCTCGCCATGGAGCGAGAACGTGGTGATCGACCGCGAGCTGGTGACCGGGCAGAACCCGGGCTCGGCCCAGGGCGTGGCCAAGGTGTTGCTGGAACGCTTGCAGGAGCGCGCCGGCAAAGGCGCGTAAAGGCCGGTGGATCCGACGAGCCGGCATGCCGCCAGCCGTCTGCCAGCGCGCTGGTTGTCTACGCTCAAATGGCTAGCCTGAAAGGAATCCCGTACTCGCCAGGAGCTGCCCATGAGCAAGACGCCAGATGCCGTTGCCACTGCCCGCCGAAGCAACATGGCCAAAGCCCTGCAACGCTGGAACCAGCAGGCCGGAGCACGCAGCGAATCGCAGTCGCGCATCCGCGAACTGGGCCCGGGCGCCGGCGACTCACCGCAGCAATTGGCCAAGTGGATCGCCCGCGAGAACGCCCGTGCCCTGTTGACCCGGGCCGGGCTGGAACGCCGGATCGGCACCTGGGACCCAACCTTCTACGCCCCCAGCGAGGCCGCCCGCCAGGCGGCAAGGCCGGTGGCGCGGTTGGTCAATGCGCCACGCCCGGGCACGGTGGTCGAGGGTTTCGCTACCGGTTTCCTGGTCTCGCCCAGCCTGTTGCTGACCAACCAGCATGTGTTTCCCCGGTATGTGGATGCCGTGGATTGCGCCGCCAACTTTCTCTACGAAAGGCAGGAGCGCGGCATCAACGAAGGCACCTACTTCAACCTGCAGCCGGACCAGTTCTACTTCGCCGACGAGGCGCTGGACTTCTGCCTGGTGGCCATCTCCACGCAGGGCTCACGCGGCGAGGCGCTGTCGGACTACGGCTGCATCCGCCTGATCGAAGCCACCGGCAAGACCCTGCGTGGCCGGCCGATGAACATCATCCAGCACCCCGATGGCGGCCCGCGCCAGTACGCCACCACCCACAACCGGCTGCTGGACATCCTCGACCAGGGCTTCCTGCATTACGAAACCGACACCGCCGAAGGCGCTTCCGGCTCCCCGGTGTTCAGCGACAACTGGGAGCTGATCGCCTTGCACCACTGCGGCATCCCCAGGACCGACGAAGCCGGCAACATCCTCAAGACCGACCACAGCATCTGGAACCCCGAAGGGGACGAGGAAAGCACGGTGGACTGGGTGGCCAACGAGGGCACCCGGGTCAGCAGCATCATTGGCGCGCTCAAGGCCCTGCAACTGAGTGGCAGGCCGGCCGAGCTGCTGGCCCAGCTCATGGAGCTGACCCCCGACCCGCTAGCCGTGCTCAGCACCAACGAAACCCTGCCCGCGGCGCCACACCGCCCAGGAGCGCCCGATATGTCGCAGAACATCTTTCATATCTCCGGCCCCACCACCATCAGCATCGTCAGCCACGCCGCGGACAGCCCGGCCAGCGTCATGCCCATCCTCAATCTGGCGCCTGCCGAGCCGGTGCCTGCCGCGCCGGCTCCGGCAGCCGCGGCGCTGGAAAAGACCCTGACCTTCGACCTCGACTACGCCGCCCGCAAAGGCTACGACCCGGATTTTCTTGGGGTGCCCGTCCCGCCGCCCGCTATCGAGGGCATGCGGCTGGCCCAGCTCTACCGGGTCGGCGACTACCGCGAACACCTCGCCTCGGCCCGCAACGTACCGCCAGTGCCGCTTGCCGGCCTGGATGACGAGGCGCCGCTGGCCCTGCCCTACCACCACTATTCGCTGGTGATGAACAAGGATTACCGCATGCCGATGTGGACCGCCTGCAATGTCGACTACCGGCCCGAGGTCCGTGGCGATACCCGCGCGCGCAAGAAGTACGGTGGCGAAAGCTGGCGCCTCGACCGCCGGGTGCCGAGCCGCTACCAGCTCACCAACGGCGATATCTACGGGCCGGCCGGCAACTTCGATCGTGGCCATATCGTGCGCCGCGAAGACAGCTGCTGGGGGCAGCCGGGGCTCGATACCGAGTACGCCAACGCCGACACCTACCACTGGACCAACTGCACGCCGCAGCACGAGCTGTTCAACCAGGAATCGCCCGACGGTGCCGAATACCGCAATCGCAAAGGGGTCTGGGGTTACTTCGAAAACGAGCTGGCCGAGCAGATCGAAACGGGCGGCGGCCAGGCGATCATCTTCGCCGGCCCGGTACTGGACCAGACCTCCTGCGTGGAACAGGACTTCGGCAAGGGCCCGGTGCGCTACCCGACCCGCTTCTGGAAAATCGTCATAGTGCCCAAGGACGAATCGCGCACCCCGGAACTGCTGGCCTACGGATTCCTGTTCGATCAGAGCGAGGTCATCAAGGAGTTCGGCCTCAACGTCAAGGAAGCCGTCCAGGACCTGGCCAACACCTTCCAGAAGCAGAAGGTGCCGCTCACGGCCATCTGCCTGCTCACGGGGATTTCCCTGACGCCGTCGATCATGGCCGCCGACCAGTACAAGCAGCCTGACCGCCCGGTACCAGGAGTCTTGCGGCTGAAACCTGGCAGGTGAAACCGGGCGGCTTCAGCCCTGCCCCAGGCGCTCGCGGACCAGGGCCTGGGCGTTGCGGGTCATCTGGTCGAGGTGGCGGTCACGCTGTTTTTCGGCATCGAGCATTGCCCGCTTGCCATGCTTTTGCAGCAGGTAGCTGTGGATCTGCCGTACCTCCAGCGAGCGATAGATCGGCGCCGTGTCCAGCAGGCCCATCAAACCGTCGGTAGCGTGATCGCGGGTATTCATCAGCACCTGCGGGCCACGCACGCCCAGCACCTGGAAACCCAGCGCTTCGAACCAGGCCACCTTGCCCACCGCGCAGGTCAGTTCGGCATGGGGGTAGCGCTCGCGCATCCGTGCCAGCAGCGCCCGCGCGATCCCCTGCCGGCGATGGCTGGCACGCACCGCCATATAGGCCACGCCGCACGCCTCGGGATCGTCCTTGACCGGCAGGTACAGCACAAAACCCAGCACCTGCTGCGGGTCGTCCTCGTCAGTGGCCACCAGCAGTTCCACGGCGATGCCCCGGGAGCCGTCCAGGGCCTGCAGATACAGATGCACCTCAAAGCCGATGGCGTACTGGTAGATGTTGTACAGCAGGTTGCTGGGCGGGATCGCTACCGCGCTGATGTCGGTCAGGTAGTCGACCACCATTTGCAGGATCTGGCTGTTGACGGCTTCCGGGCACGGGGTCTGGAAGTGGCTGATGATCGGCATTGCGCGGTGGGCTCCAAAGGTTGAGGCACGCCTGGGACAGCAGGCGTCGGCGGCGGGCCGGCATGATACTCCGCCCGCGTATTTGACGCAGTCCCTGTAGGAGCGAGCTTGCTCGCGATGCGGCGTGTCAGCACGGACGCTATCGCGAGCAAGCTCGCTCCTACAGATGGCCTGGGTAAACCGGGCTAACGGGCGCTGTCGCCTCGTGGTTTGTAGAACAGGAACTTGCCGGTCTCGGCGGTCTTGCGGTATTGCCTGGCCCAATCGGGCCGCACGCGCCGGTCATGGAAATACAGGGCGCCGTGGGTGCGGTCCGCGAGTTGCTGGTTGAGCGCCTTGCGCGCGATTTCCTTGGCCGCGATGTAGGGCTCATCTTCCTTCACCTGATCCGCACGCCCGTCGCACCACCAGGAAAACTGACAGGCGCGCTGCTCCGACCCCTGCTTGACCACCGCGCACACCGTATCGGGAAACCCCTCATGGCCGAGCCGGTTGAGCACCACGCTGGCCACGGCTTCCATGTCGGCGGCGGCCCCGCCCTTGGCTTCCCAGTAGATGGACCGCGCCAGGCAAGTAATGGCGTCGTCCAGCGGCGCGGCGCCCGCCGGGTCCACCGCCTGGGCCTCGGGAGGGGTAATGGTTTCGCTGCGTGGCGCCGGCTGCTGGTCCGCGGCTTTCTGCTCCAGGACCTGGGCCTTGTCCTGCGCCACTTCGGGGTCCGCTGTTTCAGCCTCGGCCATCGCCAGCCCTCCGCACAGGAGGATCAGAAAACCGCCGGCAATCGCTGTCGGACGCATGCTCGTACCTTCGCCAAAAGCCCGATCCGGGCACGGGAAAGCCGCCGCCAGCCTGCCGGCCGGCAGCGACTGGACTTGAGTGTAGTTCGCCGCCGTCCACCCGTAACCTGCACCGCGCCGGCAACGGCAAGGACGGATAACGGCGCCGGTTTTCGGCAAAAAGACCTTGCGCCGAACGGGGCAAAATCGCGCATCATGGGCGCAATTCGCTCAAGGGAGACCTCCATGCGCTGCCTGTCCTCCGTTCTGCCGCTGACCCTGTTGTCGCTGAGCATGGCCTTCGCCACCGCTGCCGTGGCGAGCGACGAGACGCAACTGGTGACATCGATCAATAGCTACCGCAGCCAGGTCCAGCGCTGCGCCGGCCAGGTGTCCCAGGAACTGCCGCCGCTGGCCGCCGACCCGCGCCTGGTGCTGCCGGCCAACAGCATCGGCAACCTGCAGCAGGCCCTGGCCAGCAGTGCCTACCCGATGGTCAATGTGCAGGCCATCAGCCTGTCCGGACCGCGCAATGCCCAGGCGGCCATGAAGGCGGTGCAGGAAAGTTTCTGCCAGGTGGTGCTGGACCCGCAGTTCGTCGATATCGGTGTCAGCCGCACCGGCCAGGAATGGCGCATCGTCCTCGCCCGGCCACTGCTGACCGCACGCCTCGGCGACTGGCAGGCCGAGGGCCAGAAGCTCCTGGAAAGCCTCAACAGCGCCCGCGCGCAACCGCGCCAGTGCGGCAACCAGATCTTCGCCGCCGCCACCCCGCTGGCCTGGAACGCCACCCTGGCCAGCGCGGCCCAGGACCATACCCGGGACATGGCCAATCACAACTTCTTCGATCACAAGGACCGCGACGGTCGCACCCCCGGCGACCGTGCCGAACTGGCGGGTTATGCCGGCCAGCAGATCGGCGAGAACATCGCCGCCGGCCAGGACAGCGTGCGCAAGGTGGTCGATGGCTGGCTGGCCAGCCCGGGCCATTGCGCCAACCTGATGAACCCGCAGTATCGCGAGCTGGGCGCGTCCTATGCGGTCGATCCGAAAAGCGATGCCGGCATCTACTGGACCGCGATGTTCGGCACGCCTTGACGGCCTGACCGACCTTGCCCCGGGGCGCCGTCAGCGGCGCCCCGCCCCCTCATCGGCCAATCCCGCGACGCCCCCTCCGGGCAACTAAACTGACTCATCTACCGACCAGCAATCGCTTGCTCCGGGCGTCCCGGAACCCACGCGCAGCCTCGCCTGCCGCCACGGGTTCGACGCCCAGGCCCGATGGCCAGCCTCATCTGCCTGAACGGTAGGCACGCACCCCGTCCCCCGCGGGAGGCGTGCGTCAGTTCTTCAGAACACGGGCCGGCCCTGCCAGGCCCGCTCATTCGGCAGCGCCGGGACATGGCCTCCCCGCGCACGCCGCGTATCTCCATCCGGCCACTGCCGGGCCGTCGGCGGCAGTGCCCCTCACAGCGGAGGACCAGGCCATGGACGAAGCCAAGCTCAACGATTTCATGGGCAAGCTGGTGTCAGACATGGGCGGCGCGGCGATGCTCGCCAATATGATTGTCGGCGAAGAACTGGGCCTGTACCGGGCCATGGCCGACAGTCGTTTCGTCAGCCCCGAGGCGCTGGCCGCCAAGACCGGCTGCAACGCGCGGCTGCTGCGCGAATGGCTGAGCGCCCATGCCGCGTCCGGCTACATGGAACACCAGGGCGGCCAGTTCCGCCTGCCGGAAGAACAAGCCCTGGCGCTGGCCATCGAGGACTCGCCGGTGTACGTGGCCGGTGGCGCCGTGGTGGTCTCTGCGCTGTTTCACGACAAGGACAAACTGCTGGCGGCGATGCGCGGCGACGGCGCCCTGGCCTGGGGTGATCACCACCCCTGCATGTTCAGCGGCACCGAGCGCTTCTTCCGCCCCGGCTATCGGGCGCACCTGGTGGCCGAGTGGCTGCCGGCCCTGGACGGCGCGGTGGAAAAACTCCAGGCCGGGGCCAAGGTGGCCGACATCGGCTGCGGCCATGGCGCCTCGACGGTGATCATGGCCCAGGCCTTCCCCGCCTCGCGGTTTTTCGGTTTCGACTACCACCAGCCCTCCATCGCCACCGCGACGCAACGGGCCGAGGAAGCCGGGGTGACCGGCCGCGTGCAGTTCTCCCAGGCCAGCGCCAAGACCTACCCCGGCAACGACTACGACCTGATCTGCTTCTTCGACTGCCTGCACGACATGGGCGACCCGGTGGGCGCCGCGCAACATGCCTTCCAGGCGCTGAAAGACGACGGCAGCGTGCTGCTGGTCGAACCGTTCGCCAACGATAAACTGGACCAGAACATCACCCCGGTCGGCCGGCTGTTCTATGCCGCCTCGACCTTTATCTGCACGCCCAACTCGCTGTCCCAGGAAGTCGGCCTGGGGCTCGGTGCCCAGGCCGGCGAAGCGCGCCTGCGCCAGGTCTTCAGCGAAGCCGGCTTCAGCCAGTTCCGCCGGGCCGCAGAGACGCCGTTCAACCTGATTCTCGAGGCACGTAAATAAAGGAGAATCGTGCAAGTAACAGGGTCATGTCGGCGTCGTGCCCTGAAAACGCAAAACGGCACCCGGGAAACCCCGGGTGCCGTGCTTCTGTACCGCAATGGATAGCGCCTTACGCCGCCGGCAGATCCACCAGCACCACCGCCTGTTGCCCTACGCACAACAGCCGGCCGCCATGATGGGCCACATACTCCCGGGCCTCGTCCGGCGACGAGAACCAGCAGTTGAGATGGCCCGCCTGGCGGTAGACCAGTTCAAAATGCTGCAACTGCTCGGGCGCCAGCTCGTCGAGAACCTGGCGGTAGGTCTCCCAACTGGCAAAACCGGCCTCGCTGGCCAGGGTGCGCAACAGATGTTTGCGCTGCACCTTGTCGCGCTGCCGATACAGCTCGGGCAACGACAGGCCAGGCAAACTGTTGCTCGCCAGCAAGCGCCGCAGGATCGGCAAGGCGCCGGCCAGCGAACCGCTGGTCGCAGTGCGATGCAGGCGTTTGGCTTCGCGCAGTACCAGGCTGGCGGCCTGACTGGCGGGTGAACGGGGAACGGATTTCTGGATAGGCATACCAACTCCAAGAGAATCGGCCTGCTCGCTATTGGCCCGGAGGGGGTATGCAAGCGTGCTGCTTGCGGGAATTGAAGGTGCTTGCGCTTTCGCGAGGTGGGCGCCCAGGAAGCCCGGCCGCCATACTAACCAATCCATCCCGGGCTGCCCATCCCTGCTTCAGGTCTTCCAGCCCGGCTGTTTCTCCAGCAGGAAATCGATAAAGGCGCGCAGGCGCAACGGCACGTGCCGGCTGTGGGGATACAGCAGGCTGAAGGGCCGCGAACGGCCGCCGTAAGGCTGCAGCACCTCCACCAGGGAACCCTCGGCCAGCTCGCGCTCGACCATGAAACGGTAGGTCTGGAACAGGCCGGCGCCGTGCCTGGCCAAGATCACGCCCCCCTGTAGGTCTTCCGAACACACGTAGGCCCCCTCGGCGAGCACTTCGCAGGGGCCATCGGCGCCGTTGAACAGCCAGGCGATGCGCCGGCCGCTGCTGGGCAGCTCGAACTGGATGCACTCGTGCTGCGCCAGGTCGTCGAGGCGCTGCGGGGTACCGGCCCGCGCCAGGTAATCCGGGGCGGCGAACACCACCAGTTCGGCGTCCTCCAGCAACCGCGCGACCAGCCCGGAATCCGGCTGCGCGCGCACCCGGATCGCCATGTCGTAGCCCCCTTCGACGAAATCGATATTGCGGTTGCTCAGATTGACCTCCACCCGCATCTGCGGGTAGCGCCGGCGAAACTCCGGTAGCAGCGGCAGGATCCGCAGATGGCCGTAGGTGGTCGGCAGGCTGATGCGCAAGGTGCCGGAAGGCGCCAGCTGCTGCCCGGTCAACTGGCGCTCGGCTTCGAGCATCTGGTTCAGCGCGCTGCGGCATTGCTGGTGATAGTCACGCCCGCCGTCGGTCAGGCGGATGCTGCGGGTGGTGCGCACGAACAGGCGGACGCCGAGCCGCTCTTCCAGGCGCGACACCGAGCGGCTGACCGCCGCCGGCGTGACCCCGGCCGCCAGCGCCGCGCCGGTAAAGCTGCCGATCTCCGCCGCCATGCAGAACAGCTCGATGCTGCCCAGCAGCACGTCGTCGAATTGCCGACTCATTGATTACACCATGTATCAAGTGAAGTACCTGACGCGCTGTTTATCAGCATTCGGCACACAAATATAGTTCTGCCCAACAGCGCTGGAACCCCTCTCACCGCAAAACAGGACTATCCCCATGAGCCACACCCTGAACCACAACAGCACCGTCATCATCACCGGCGCCTCCAGCGGCATCGGCCTCGGCCTGGCCCAGGCCTACCTGGCCCGCGGCTACAACGTGGTCGGCAATGCCCGCTCGGCACAGCGGCTGGCCGCGGCGGCCGAAACCCTGGGCCACAGCGAGCGTTTTCTCGGGGTCGAAGGCGACATCGCCGACCCGGCCACCGCCACGCAACTGGTCGAACGCGCCATCGACCGTTTCGGCCAGGTCGATGTGCTGGTCAACAACGCCGGCTTCTTCCTGCCCAAGGCGTTTATCGACTACAGCCCCGAGGAGCTGGAAAGCCTGCTGCAGACCAACCTCAAGGGCGTGGTCTACGCCTCCCAGGCCGCCGCGCGGCACATGATCGAGCGGCGCCGGGGCCGCATCATCAACATCAGCGCCAGCGTCGCGCTGCAACCGAACCTGGCGGTCCCGGCGGCGTTGCCGGTGCTGATCAAGGGCGGCGTGAACCAGATGACCCGCGCCCTGGCCCTGGAGCTGTCGCCGTTCAACATCCAGGTCAACGCGGTGGCCCCGGGGATCATCGACACGCCGATGCACGACCCGGCGCACCGTGCCTTCCTCGACGGCCTGCAACCGGCCGGACGGGTCGGACGCATCGAGGAAATCGCCGACGCGGTGCTCTACCTGTCCGGCGCCGGCTTCACCACCGGCGTGGTGCTGCCGGTGGACGGCGGCATGAGCAGCGGCAAATGGTAAACCCGGTGGGAGGCCCGCGTGCCTCCCGTCCCTTGCAACCCCATCTTTTCCTCAGGAGTAATGCCATGCCTTTCGTCAACGTCCGCATCACCCGTGACGGCGTGACCCGCGAACAGAAAGCCCAGGTCATCCGCGAGATCACCGAAACCCTGCAACGGGTGCTGAACAAGGCCCCGGAACTGACCCACATCGTCATCGAAGAAGTCGACACCGACAACTGGGGCTACGCCGGCATGACCACCACCGAATACCGCCAGCGAACGGCGCAATGAAAAAAGGGCGGGCCAGCATCGGGTCCGCCCTTTGTTCCTGGCGTTGAATCGATCCGCGACCTGCCGAATACGCCGCGACGCCCGCATCCTCAAGCCCTGCGCCGAGCCTTATACTGTCGCCCCTCCAGACCCGGGGCAGACCACATGGACGTCGTTCTCGAATGCCCGCTCACCGAACAGATCCTTGCCTTTTTCGCCACGGTGATCGGCAAGGACCTGCCCGGCTATCGCAATCATGTGTATCGCGTGCTGAGCTTCTACACCGCGCTCAATCCGCAGGACCGGCCGCTGTCCTGCGCGGTGCAGATCGCCGCGGCCTTTCATGACCTGGGTATCTGGACCCACGGCACCCTCGACTACCTGGCGCCGTCGATCCAACTGGCCCGGGCCTTTCTGGCCGAGCGCGGCGAGTCACAGCTGGCTGAGCAAGTCAGCGCGCTGATCGAGCAGCATCACAAACTGCGCCCTTATCGCTAGGCCCACGCCGCGAGCGTCGAACCGTTCCGGCAGGCCGACACGATCGACGTCTCCTTGGGCTTGCTCAACTTCGGCCTGCCCCGCCCGTTTATCCGCGAGGTACAGGCACGCTACCCCGACCAGGGGTTTCACTGGATGCTGGCACGCGCTTCGGCCCGACAGTTGCTGCGTACGCCGATGCGGCCGCTACCGATGTTCCGCTGGTGACGCCTCAGGCATTCACCAGCATCGTGAACCCGCCATAAATCATGCGCTGGCCGTCGAACGGCATCGGGCAGACATCGGGCTTGAGCCGCGGGTCTTCCATGGCTCTTTGCATGCCCGCGTCGCGGATTTCACGGGACGGCCAGATGATCCAGCTGAACACCACCGTCTCGTCCGCCTTGAGCTTGACCGCCATGGGGAACGAGGTCAGCTTGCCCTCGGGCACGTCGTCGCCCCAGCAATCGACCACGCTCAAGGCGCCGAACTCCTTGAACACCTTCGCCGCGACCTGCGCATGCTGCTTGAAGGCCTCGCGGTTGGCGGTGGGTACCGCCAGTACACAACCATCGACATAAGACATGATCCTGCTCCTGCTGATTGGGGTTGAACATCGGATCCCGACCTTGCTGTCGGTCACTCTGGGAACTGGTCGATCCGCATCGCCGACAATCGACAAGTCGGCGCGAAAAAACCTGAATCGGCCGACCGCCGGACTTCATGGCTCCGGCTGCCAACCGGTTTGCGGGGCGCTCAGGCCCGGCGTCGCGGGCGGATGCACAGTGCCCGGTACCGTCTCCAGCGGGGGCTCCGGTACCGCGCTTTGGCCCAGTTCGCCCTCGATATGCCCGGCCAGGTAATACACCCCGGCCATCACCCCGTTGCCGGTGTTGTTCAACAGCTTGAACCAGGCCTGGTCGAACGCCTTGCCCAGGCTCTGGCGAATCTGCGCCTCGGTCTCGGCCCGGTCGCTCTCATGGGCAATCGCGCGAAACCCCGCGGCGCCCAGGGAGATCACCGCGCCGGCGACCTTGCCGGCCACCGCCGACGCGGCGCCGGCAATGCCACGGCCGGCCATCTGCGCTTCGAATTTTTCGCTGGCCTGCCTGGCCACCGAGACAATCCCGGCCTCGGACGACACCTCGCCGGTGCCCGCCGGCGCGCTATGGATCTGCTGGTACAGCGCCGAGTAGGCCGGCAGCGTAGTCAGGGGCTTGGCATGCAACACCTGATACAACGACGCATCGCGCGCCGGCGGCGGCCCCAGGCGAATCGCCTGGATGCCATTGAGCCGTTGATCGAGTTGCCTGGCCGGCAACCGATAACGCTGGGCGATAACCTGCACCTGCTTGTCCAGCAGCTCGATATAGAACTCCGTGGCCTGGTTGAGAATCGCATCCGGGTCGATCTCCACCGCCACCGGTGCCAGCACCTGCTCCTGATACTGTTCCTTGAGGTACTCCGCCAGCCGCGTCGCCGCCGCGTCCTGCTCGTCGCCGGCGGTGAGGCTGTACCAACTGACTTTCATGGCCATCCACTCCTGGGTCCAGTAACTGCTGAACCAGGGGATGAAGGTTTCCTCGGTAACGGCATAGACCCGCACCCGCCAGTGCTCCATAGAGCCGCGGGCAAAGACCTTGACCTGGATCACCGCCTGCTGCGAAGCTTCGGCAATCTCCCGGTCCACCTGGCGCCAGGTGCTGGCCGGCACCACCACCGGCGCCACCACCTCGCGGACACGTTGGGTCGCGGCGCATCCGGCCAGCACCAGCAGCATCACGACGATCAGCGCACGCAGGTACAAGATGGCAACCCTCGCACAGCGTCGACCACGGCCACCCGCTCACGACGGGGCAGGCTTCAACCGGATACCACACGACCATGCCTGGATTGAGTATAGGTGCTGGGGGTTTGCGCCCCAGGCTCGAGAAGGGGTTCGCGACGGCGTATCCGACCAGCCGCTTACCCGCGATGGCGTCCGGCCTGATACACCGCGGCGCCTCGATCGCCGGCAAGCCTGGCTCCTACAGAAGCAGGTCAGTCGTGGTCAGCGTGGACCGCCACCGCCGGGACCTGCGCCAAAACCGCCATGCGGGCCGCCGCCACCGCCGCCATGCCCGCCACCGCCGCCACCCGGCGGGAAGAACATCCAGCAGCCCGACAGGGACGACAACAAGGCGATCACTACCGCCACTTTTGCAACTCGACTCAATATCATCGCTTCACTCTCTTTCAGGACGAGAACCACAAGTTTCTCGCCGTTTCAGACAGCGTTTGTGCGACATCGAGCACCGCATGAAGGTAAAGAATGGGTAAGGGTTGTATCGAAAAACCCACAGATTTCCAGGGACTTGCACGCTCATTTCGGCAGCAGCGAACGGCAACCCCGCAGCCCCTGGCCGGGCCGGAGGTGATTGGCCTGTGCAAGGATTTCGATACATGGCCAATGCCGCGGCACTGTCAATTACGCGCCTGTGCCTCCCCCGCCGCCGGTAACCCCTGCGGACGACGCAGAGTCAGCACACCACGGGCCACCAGGCCAAACAGCAGCCCCCAGAAGGCCGCCGACAAACCGAACAGCGACATGCCCGACGCCGTCACCAGGAAGGTGATCAACGCCGCCTCGCGATCCCGCGGTACGGCCAGGGCGGCGAACAGGGCGAGCCCGACGAGGGCCGCCTGGAAGATGATCACCGGCGGCCCGGCATAGGAAATCAGCGTGGCGATAAACCCGGCCACCAGCGCCGACAATGAAAAATCCTCGATCAACGGCTGCATGCAAGCCCCGAAGCCCTGAGGCATGGCATGACTGAACCACCGGCGCAGGCACCTGGGCGCCCGCGCCGGTCATGGCCCCAGCTACAGGGACGGCGCGCTGGCCTGGCTGACCGGCAGCGCCTTGGCGGGCCGCGGGTAGACGAAACACATCGCCAGCGCCGCCACCGCCCCCGGAATGGCAAAGGCCATGAAGTTATAGTGCAGCGGCAGCTCGATGCTCACCAAGGCACCGCCCAGCAGCGGCCCGACAATGGCCCCGCTGCGGCCGATACCCGAGGCCCAGCCAATGCCGGTGGAGCGGATCGTCACCGGATAGAACTGGGCGACACAGGCGAAGGCCAGGATCTGCGTGCCGATGGTGGTGGCCCCGGCAATCGCGATCAGGGCGTACAGCAACCCGTGCGGGCTCTTGAAGCCAAGCAGGCTGATGGACACCGCGGCCACGATAAAAAACGCCACCAGGACCTTTTGCAGCTGCAGGCGATCGCCGATCCAGCCGCCGCCCACGGCGCCGAAAATCGCCCCGAGGTTCAGCACCAGCAGGAACATCAGGCTCGAGCCCAGGCTGTAACCGGCGCTGGCCATCAGCTTGGGCAGCCAGGAGTTGAGCGCGTAGACCATCAGCAGGCAGCAGAAGAACACCACCCAGAGCATCAGGGTGCTCAGCGCCCGGCCTTCGCGGAACAGCTGCACCACCGGCGCGCCGGCGGTCTTGAGGTTGGCCTTGACGAACGAGTCGCCGGGTTGCGCGACGAAGCCCGGCTCGACCCATTGCAGCACCTGGCGCGCTTCGTCGTCCCGGCCCTGGCGCAGCAGGAAGCCCAGGGATTCGGGCAGGAATCTGAGAATCAGCGGCAACAGCAACAACGGGATCGCCGCCACATAGAACACCGCCTGCCAGCCGAAATTCGGCAGCAGCACGATGCCCAGGCCGGCGGACAGCGTGCCGCCCACCGAGTAGCCGCTGAGCATGATCGCCACCAGGGTGCTGCGGATTTTCTTCGGCGCGTATTCGTTCATCAGCGCCACCACGTTGGGCATCACCCCGCCGATGCCGAGGCCGGCGATAAAGCGGCAGATGCCGAACTGGGTGGGCGTGGTGGTGAAGCCGTTGAGCAGGGTGAAACCGCTGAACAGCACCACGCAAATGGCGATGACTTTCTTGCAGCCGATGCGCTCCGACAGCGTGCCGAAAAACAGCGCGCCGAACATCATGCCGAACAGCGCATAACTGCCCAGCGCCCCGGCCTGCAGCGGGCTCAGGCCCCACTCCTGCATCAGCACCGGCAGCACCACGCCGTAGATCACCAGGTCGTAGCCGTCGAAGATGATGATCATCGCGCACCAGAACAGCACGCGCCAGTGAAAGGCATTGAAGCGTGCCCCGTCGATCAATTGATTGCTGTCTATGTTTCGCATGGCATCTGACTCTTGTTGTTGTTTTATGAGAAACCGGATGTGCGTTTGCGCAGTCCTGTAGGAGCGAGGCTTGCCCGCGATTGGAGCGCTGCGGTGTGCCAGGCCGGACGCCATCGCGGGCAAGCCTCGCTCCTACAGTCAGGGTGCGATTTTCGATGACGCCTGATACTTCAGCCCTGGTCGCCACCGCCTACCGGCATGACCAGGCCGGTGATGTAGGACGCCTCGTCGGAGGCCAGGAACAGGATCGCCGCGGCCTGCTCGTCGATGGTGCCGTAGCGTTTCATCAGGGTGCTATCGACGGTCTGGTCGACGATCTGCCGGTACCAGACCTGTTCCTCGGCGCTCTGCTCGGCGCTGTTGCGTGGAATGCGCCGTGGCGGCGCTTCGGTGCCGCCGGGGGCGGTGGCGTTGACCCGCACCCCGCGCCCGGCGGTCTCGAACGCCAGGCAGGCGGTCAGGGCATTCACCCCGCCCTTGGCCGCGCCATAGGGCACGCGGTTGATGCTGCGGGTGGCGATGGACGACACATTGACGATGGCACCGCTGCCCTGCTCCAGCATGTACGGCAGCGCCGCGTGGCAGCACCACAAGGTGGGGAACAGCGAACGACGCACTTCGGCTTCGATCTGCTGCTCTGCATAGTGCTCGAACGGCTTGGCCCAAATGGTGCCGCCGACGTTGTTGACCAGCACGTCGATGCGCCCGAAACGCTCGACGGCCGCGGCCATCGCCCGGCTGCATCCGGCGTACTGCTCAAGGTCGGCGGTCAACGCCAGCACCTCGAACCTGGGGGCCAGCTCGGCCTGCAACTCGAACACCAGCTCGGAGCGATCCACCAGCACCAGCCGCGCGCCCTCCTCGGCCAGGCGCTCGGCGACCCGCCGGCCAATGCCCTGCGCCGCCCCGGTGACCAGGGCGACTTTTTCCTCGAATCTGCTCATCTCAAAACCTCATGCCAATGTACCGACGCACCACCCCCCTTCATCTGTAGGAGCGAGGCTTGCCCGCGATCAGCCGACAGGCTGAAAGGTCAGCGTTGCCCCACTATCGCCATCGCGGGCAAGCCTCGCTCCTACATAGGGCGCGGGGGCTGTCAGGCCGCGCTGGCGGCGAATTTTTCGTAGTAGAAATTGGCCGGGGCGATGCCCTGCTCGCGAATGAACTGGCTCACCGCCTCGACCATCGGCGGCGGGCCGCACAGGTACACATCCACATCGCCGTCGTTCAGGTGCCTGGGCTCGATATGCTGGGTCACGTAGCCCTTGAGCGGGTGGCGACTCTCGGGGTTGGCCACGCAGGCGCTGAAGCTGAAGTTGGGGATGCGCGCGGCGAAGGCTTCCAGGCGATCCATTTCCACCAGGTCGAAATCGTTGGTCACCCCGTAGATCAGGTGCAGCGGATGCTCGCTGCCCTGCTCGGCGATTTTCTCCAGCATCGCGGTGAACGGCGCCAGCCCGGTGCCCCCGGCCAGCAGCAACAGCGGCCGGCGAATATCGCGCAGGTAGAAGCTGCCCAGGGGCCCGGCCAGGCTCATGGGGTCACCGGCTTTCGCCAGGCCGGTGAGGAAGCTGCTCATCAGGCCGCCCGGCACGTTGCGGATCAGGAAGCTGACCTCGCCGTCGCGCTGCAGCGAGCTGAAGGAATAGGCCCGGGTCTGCTCACTGCCGGGCACGCCGAGGTTGACGTATTGCCCCGGCAGAAACGCCAGCTTGCTCAGGGCCTCGCCCTTGATCGACAGGGCGATGGTGCTGTCGGATAGCTGGCGCACCGCGCTGATGGTGGCGTCGAAGGTGGCCTGGGCGGTGCGGCAAACCTGCGACGAAGCCGGCACCCGCACCACGCAGTCGCTCAAGGCGCGCATCTGGCAGGTCAGCACGAAGCCCTGCTCGGCTTCAGCCGCTGTCAGCGCGTCGTCGATGTATTCCTCGCCCAGGTCGTAGCGCCCGGCTTCGGCGAAACACTTGCAGGTGCCGCAGGCGCCGTCGCGACAGTCCAGGGGGATATTGATGCCCTGGCGGTAGGCGGCATCGGCCACGGTTTCGCCGGCGTTGGCGGCGACGAAGCGGGTCACCCCGTCTTCGAAATTGAGTGCGATGTGATGAGTCATGGCGGTCGCCTCAGAGGTGGTAGACATCGACGACCTGACGAACGTAATCGTTCTTCAGGATGACTTTCTTGGCCAGGATCCGCGGGGTCTCGCCCCGCACATCGAGGGTGTAGAAGCTGGTGCCGAAGTAGCTGTCGACGGTCTTGTAGCGAAAGCTCAGGGTGTGCCAGTTGAAGCGCACCTTGCACAGGCCGTCGGCCTGCTCCAGCAGCTCGATGTTGCTCAGGTTGTGCGAGGTGCGGGTGTCGGGAATGCTCGCGCTGGAGCGCTCGGTCTTGATCCGGAACACCCGGTCTTCCAGGCCGCAGCGGCTGCCGTACCAGATCAGCGAGATTTCCCGCTGCGGGTCTTCGGTGAGTTCGTCGTTGTCGTCCCAGGACGGCATCCAGAAGGTCGCGTCGGCGGCATAGAGTTCCAGCCAGCTGTCCCAGTCCTTGTCGTCCAGGTAGCGCGCTTCGCGGTAGAGAAAATCGCGCACGGTGTCATGGGAAATGCTCATCACACAGCCTCCACGGCAATGGTTCGCGCGGCTTCGGCGGCCACCGCCTCGAGCATGGTTTGCTGCCAGTACTTGTGCTGCATCACGAACAGGCCTTCGTCTTCGGTACGCACGCCGCTGAGGATCGGTTGCAGGTCGATTTCCCGGGCCGCATCGTCCGCGCCCTCGACCCAGTGTTCGGCACCGCGGGACATGTCGTTCCAGGCGCTGTTGCAGCCCTGATAGCCCATCTGGCAGGAACGGAATTCCTCCAGGTCGTCCGGGGTGGCCATGCCGCTGACGTTGAAGAAGTCCTCGTACTGGCGGATGCGCGTTGCGCGGGCTTCGTCGCTTTCGCCCCTGGGCGCGATGCAGTAGATGGTGATCTCGGTGCGGTCCACCGAGATCGGCCGGGCGATGCGGATCTGCGAGCTGAACTGGTCCATCAGGTAGACGTTGGGGTACAGGCACAGGTTGCGCGAGTTCTCGATCATCCAGTCGGCGCGGGCCTGGCCGAAGTCCCGGGCCAGCTCATCGCGACGCTCGTAGAGCGGGCGGTCCTCGGGGTTGGACCAGCGGGTCCAGAGCAGCATGTGGCCCTTGTCGAAGGAATAGAAACCGCCGCCCTGCTTGGCCCAGCTGCCGGCGCTCATGGTCTTGATCTCTTCGCCGGCTTCGCGCTGCTTGCGCTGGCTCTGGGTGGCCGCGTAGTTCCAGTGCACCGAGCTTACGTGGTAGCCGTCGGCACCGTTTTCCGCGGTGAGTTTCCAGTTGCCTTCGTAGATGTAGCTCGAGGAACCGCGCAGCACTTCCAGGCCGTCGGCGGACTGGTCGACGATCATGTCGATGATCTTCGCCGACTCGCCCAGGTGCTCCACCAGGGGCAGTACGTCGGGGTTGAGACTGCCGAACAGGAAGCCGCGATAGGACTCGAAGCGCGCGACCCTGGTCAGGTCGTGGGAGCCTTCGCAGTTGAAGCTCGGGGGGTAACCCGCGGCGGCCGGGTCCTTGACCTTGAGCAGCTTGCCGGAGTTGTTGAAGGTCCAGCCGTGGAACGGGCAGGTGTAGGACGACTTGTTACCGGTCTTGTGCCGGCAGAGCATGGCGCCGCGGTGGCTGCAAGCATTGAGGAAGGCATTGAGTTCGCCGTCCTTGTTGCGCGCGATGAACACCGACTGCCGGCCCATGGTGGTGGTGTAGTAGTCGTTGTTGTTGGGGATCTGGCTCTCGTGGGCAAGGTACAGCCAGTTGCCCTCGAAGATGTGCTGCATTTCCAGGTCGAACAGCCGGGGGTCGGTGAACATCTCCCGCTTGCAGCGGTAGACGCCCCGGTCACGGTCTTCTTCAAGCAGGGAGTGAAGGTATTCGGGTCGCAGGGTCATGGCCGCCGCCTCCATTGTTTTTATTCAGGCAAGGCTCATGCTAGGGCGGGGTGTGCGGGGGCAATATCCGTTGCGTGCAGACCACTATCCGTTTTCTGCAGAGTTTTGTAGGGCAAGTCCTACATCCGTATGAAGAATCAGGAATGACGCGGCGGGCACGGCTTCTGTAGGAGCGAAGCTTGCTCGCGATGACGTCGGATCAGACACCAACGCGTCGTTCCCGATCGCCGGCAATCGAGCGCCACCGGCCGCTCCTACAGAAACACAATCTGGATCAAGGCCGGCGTCTGAGGGTGTCGGACGGCAGTTCGCCGAACTGTTTGCGGTAGCTTTCCGAGAAGCGTCCCAGGTGCAGGAAACCGAAGTCCATGGCCAGTTCGGTGATGTTGCGCACGTTGCAGCCGGGGTCGCGCAGGCAGGCGTGGATCCGCTCGAGTTTCTTCTGGCGGATGTAGCGCATGGGCGTGGTGCGGGCGTTGCGCTCGAACAGCGCATACAGCGAACGCAGGCTCATCTGCGCCTGTTGCGCCAGCTCTTCGCAGCCGATGTCCTGCTTGAGGTTGCGCTCGATGTAGTCGGCGATGGCCTCGAAGGTCGCCGACGACGAGCCCAGGCCCACCCGCCGGATGTTGGTCTTCATCAGGCTGAGCATCTTGCTCGCGACGATCTGCGCGTAATGCTCCTGCACCCGGGGGATGCATTCGGCGGCTTCGGCTTCGCGGCAGACCACGTTCAGCAGGTTGATAAAACCTTCCAGCTCATCCAGCTGGTAGCGGTTGCCCACAAAGCGCACGCCCTGCCCCGGATACAGCCAGCGCTGCTCATCGCACACCGACTCCAGCAGGCGGGTGGGCACCTTGATGATGAATTTCTCGCAATCGTCGGAGTAGGTCAGGTCCACCGGATCGTCAGGGTTGATCAGCAGTAGCTCGCCGGGGGCGAAGTAATGCTCCTGGCGATGGCCGCGCCACAGGCAGTGGCCGCGTAGCAACACTTGCAGGTGGTAGATGGTTTCCAGCGCCGGCGAGGTGACGCGCACGCTGCCGCCGTAGCTGATCGAGCACAGGTCAAGGCTGGCGAACTGCCGATGATTGAGGCTGGCCTGGGGGCTGCCGGCCTTGGGCAAACGGATGCAGTGGCTGCCCACATGCTGGTTGACATAGCCGGACACAGCGTAGGGATCGGCCTGGGCGAATACCCGGCTGCGCTCACTCAACAGATGGGTTTCCATAAGCGGGTCACTCCCCGTTTTTGTTATTGGGATTGTTATTGCCGGGCGGTGATCGTTCGCCACCGCTGGCCCATCACGCAAGACTTCGACCACGGCTCACAACGGCAAAAACCACGGGATCACTCACGTTATCCCGTGGCCCCGAATCGGGATCTGCCGCGCTGTCAGTCCTCCAGCGCTCGCACCCGCTCCAGGCGTTGCTGCTCCTCGGGCTGGGCCGACGACTGCAGGGTGAAGTCGAAGTCGATCTCGGCGAAACGCCCGCTGACCCCGTATTGCGCCGCACGCTGCTGATCGTCGCTGAAGGTGATCTTGGCGATCAGTTCGTCACGGGTGGCGTAGGCGAAATCGTCGTGCAGGTATTCGTCGCCATCGAGGTTGATCTGGGTGGTCAGGTGACGGTGGTCATCGGCCGAGATGAAGAAGTGGATATGCGCCGGACGCTGGCCGTGGCGGCCCAACTGGTCGAGCAACTGCTGGGTCGGACCGTCCGGTGGGCAGCCGTAGCCCGAAGGCACGATGCTGCGAAAACGGTAGCGGCCTTCGGCATCGGTGACGATGCGCCGACGCAGGTTGAACTCGGACTGGGTGGTGTCGAAGTAGGAATAGGTGCCGCCGGTGTTGGCGTGCCAGACATCGACAATGGCCCCGGCCAGCGGTTCGCCGGCGGTGTTGCGCACCTGGCCCTGCATGAACAGCACCACGCCCGGATCGACGCCATCGTCGAGGCGCGCTTCACCCTGGCTCAGCGGCGCGCCGGCCACGTACAGCGGGCCTTCGATGGTGCGCGGGGTGCCGCCGGTCTTGCCGGCCTGTTCGTCGGCGGCGTCCATCAGCAGGTCCAGGTAGTGCTCCAGGCCCAGGCCGGCCACCAGCAGCCCGGCTTCCTGGCGCGCGCCGAGCACGTTGAGGTAGTTGACCGCCTTCCAGAACTCTTCCGGGGTCACATCGAGGTCCTCGATGATGTTCACCGTGTCACGCAGGATGCGGTACACCAGGGCCTTGGTGCGTGGGTTGCCCTGATCGTTGAACTGGCCGCTGACTTCTTCGAGAAATTTCTGGGCGCTGGCAGTGTGGGAAATTCGGACGTTCATGGTTATTCCTCATCTTGTATTTATTAGAGTGTGGAGCAGGCTGGCGCGGGCTCAGCGGTCATCCGCACGAATGGACGAAGGATGCCTGCACAGCGCGTTCACTTCGATAGCCATGTACGGGTACAGCGGCAGTTGCATCAGCAGGTCGTGCAGTTCCTGCACGCTGTCGACGTCGAACACGCTGTAGTTGGCATACAGGCCGGCGATGCGCCACAGATGCCGCCACTTGCCCTGCTCTTGCAGGCGCTGGGCCAGGGCCTTTTCGTCGGCCTTGAGCTGGGCGGCGCGCTCGGGGTTCATGTCGACCGGCAGGTTCACGGTCATTTTGACGTGGAACAGCATGGTGCTCTCCTTAAGACGTGATGAATGGCAGTTCAGGCTTGGTCGCGGCGGAAGAACGCCAGGCGCTCCTCGTCCAGGCTCAGGCCGAGGCCCGGCGCCCGGGATACGTGCAGCTGGAAATCGCGGTACAGCGGCGGCTCGGCGAGGATGTCCTCGGTCAGCAGCAGCGGGCCGAACAGTTCGGTGTCCCAGCTCAAGGTATTGAGGGTCAGGAAGGCATGGGCCGACGCCAGGGTGCCGATGCCGCCTTCGAGCATGGTGCCGCCGTACAGGCCGATGCCCGCCGCCTCAGCGATCGCCGCGGTGCGCAGTACCGCGCGCGGGCCGCCGTTCTTGGCGATCTTCAGGGCGAACACCGAGGCCGCGCCTTCGCGGGCCAGGTTGAAGGCGTCTTCCACGCATTCGATGGATTCGTCGGCCATGATCGGCGCCGGGCTGATGGCGTTCAGGCGCACCATGCCGGCGCGGTTGTTGCGCGAGATCGGCTGTTCGATCAGGTCGATGCCGTTGCCGCCCAGCACCCGGCAGGCACGCACCGCCACCGCTTCGTCCCAGGCCTGGTTGACGTCGACCCGCACGCTGGCGCGGTCGCCCAGGGCCTTCTTGATCGCGATCACATGGGCCAGGTCGCGGTCCACCTCGCCGGCGCCGATCTTCAGCTTGAAGATGCGGTGGCGGCGCAGGTCGAGCATCTTTTCCGCTTCGGCGATGTCCTTGGCGGTGTCGCCGCTGGCCAGGGTCCAGGCCACTGGCAAGGCGTCGCGCACCCGGCCGCCGAGCAGTTCGCTGACCGGCAGCCCCAGGCGTTTGCCCTGGGCGTCGAGCAAGGCGCTTTCGATGCCGGATTTGGCGAAGGTGTTGCCGCGAATGCTGCGCTCCAGGCGCTGCATGGCGGCATTGATATTGGCGCCGTCCTGGCCGAGCAGCAGCGGCGTGAAGAAGCGGTCGATATTGGTCTTGATGCTGTCCGGGCTTTCATTGCCATAGGCCAGGCCGCCGATGGTGGTGGCTTCGCCCAGGCCTTCGATGCCGTCGGCGCAGCGCAGGCGGATCAGCACCAGGGTCTGGTTCTGCATGGTGTGCATCGCCAGCTTGTGCGGGCGGATGGTGGGCAGATCGACAATGATCGTTTCGATCGATTCAATGACACTTGAAAGCATTTCCATACCCATCAGGTTCTTGAAGTTATGGAACCGATTCTCGTACGGCTTTTTCCGGGGTTCCAATATAGAATTGGTCTGGCTCGATACCTTGAAGGTATCCAACCTTTGCCCGCGGAGGCCTTATGGAACTGCGTCATCTGCGTTACTTCCAGGTGCTGGGCCAGACCCTCAACTTCACCAAGGCCGCCGAGCGCCTGCACATCGCCCAGCCGCCCCTGAGCCGGCAGATCCAGCAACTGGAAGAAGAACTCGGGGTGTTGTTGCTGGAGCGCGGCCGGCCGTTGCGCCTGACCGAAGCCGGGCGCTTTTTCTATGAGCATTCCAGCGTGCTGCTGGAGCAACTGGCCAAGGTCTGCGACAACACCCGGCGCATCGGCCACGGCGAAAAGACCTGGCTCGGCATCGGCTTTGCCCCCTCGACCCTGTACGGCCTGCTGCCGGAACTGATCCGCCGCCTGCGCAGCCACGAGACCCTGGCCCTGGAACTGGGGCTGTCGGAAATGACCACCCTGCAACAGGTGGAAGCGCTCAAGGCCGGGCGCATCGATATCGGCTTCGGGCGGATCCGCATCGACGACCCGGCCATCGTGCAGAAGGTGCAGACCGAGGATCGCCTGGTGGCCGCCCTGCCCGCCGGCCATCCGCTGATCGGCCAGCCGGTGAGCCTCGCGCAACTGGCCGACGAGCCTTTCGTGCTCTACCCCGGCAACCCGCGCCCGAGCTACGCCGACCATGTGATCGCGCTGTTCAACACCCACGGCCTGAACATCCGCATCGTGCAGTGGACCAACGAACTGCAGACCGCCATCGGCCTGGTGGGCGCCGGCATCGGCATCACCCTGGTGCCGGCCTCGGTGCAATTGCTGCACCGCGACGACATCGGCTTCAGCCCGCTGCTGGAAGCCAACGCCACCTCGCCGATCATCATCAGCCGGCGGGTCGGCGATGTGTCGGCGGGGCTCAGCCACTGCTTGCGCATGATCGACGAACTGCGCGCCGAACACCCCGACGCCTGACTCCTCGCGCGCAGCCGACTCGCGGTTGCGCCCACCTCCCCTTACCGCAAAAAAGCGCACCTGCAGAAAAGGGATACAGGTCTGCAGGCAATGGATAGCACCCGCCCCACACCCGCCCCTAGCCTGCCGGGCAGTGAACTGCTTTCCATAACAATAAGAGTAAAAGCAATGAAACCTGCAAAGACCCTCGCCGCGCTGGGCACCAGCGCGGTGTGCCTGAGCGCGCCCCAGCCGCTGGTGGCCGCAGAAGGCGGTTTTATCAAGGACGCCACCGCCACCCTCCAGGCCCGCAACTACTTCTTCAGCCGCGACTATTCGGATATCCGCGGCACCGAGCAGTCCATGGCCCAGGAATGGGCCCAGGGTTTTATCCTCAACCTCAAGTCCGGCTACACCCCCGGCACCCTAGGCCTGGGCCTGGATGCCATCGGCACCCTGGGGCTCAAGCTCGACAGCGGCAAAGGCCGGGTCAACAGCGGCCTGCTGCCAGTACAGGAGGATGGCGAAGCCGCCGACAACTACAGCCGCCTCGGCCTGGCACTGAAACTGCGGCTGGCGAAAAGCGAGCTGCGCATCGGCGAACTGCAACCCAACCTGCCAGTGCTGAGCTTCAGCGATATCCGCCTGTTGCCGCCGTCCTACCAGGGCGCGAGCATCGTCTCCAACGACATCGACGGCCTGACCCTGCAAGGCGGCCGCCTGCGCTCCACCAGCCTGCGCAACGAATCCGGCGACGGCAAACTGCAAGCCATGCTCGGCCACGTACCGAAACGCGCAGTCAGCAGCGACGCCTTCAACTACGCCGGCGCCGACTACGCCTTCAACGACAAACGCAGCAGCGTCAGCGCCTGGTACGGCCAGCTGGAAGACATCTACCACCAGCGCTTCCTCGGCCTGAAACACAGCCAGCCGCTGGGCAACTGGATACTCGGCGCCAACCTCGGCTACTACGACAGCGAAGAAGACGGCAAACAGCTGCTCGGCGCCATCGACAACCAGGCCTTCTTCTCCCTGCTATCGGCCAAGCGCGGTGGCCACACCCTCTACATCGGCTACCAGGGCATGTTCGGCGACAGCGCCTTTCCCCGGGTCTTCGCCAACATCACCCCGCTGGGCAACGAAGTGCCCACCTACGAGTTCGCCTACACCGACGAACGCTCCTGGCAACTGCGCTACGACTACGACTTCGCCGCCAGCGGCCTGCCCGGCCTGACCACCACCCTGCGTTACATCCGCGGCGACAACGTCGACACCGGCAAAGGCTTTGAGGGCAAGGACTGGGAGCGCGACCTGGATATCGGTTACGTGATCCAGTCCGGCCCGTTGGGCGGGCTGGGAATCAAGGTGCGCAATGTGCTGGCGCGCTCGAATTATCGGACCGATATCAATGAGAACCGGTTGTTGCTGAGTTATAGCTGGAAGTTGTTTTAAGTCAGGGTGGCGAGCGCGATATGGGATATCGCGCTCGGCCAGTTCTTTACCCATCATTGTGTAATGTACGGGTCCTGCGTCTTGATAAAATCGTCGAACGCCTTGGAGTTATAGATATCGAGGCAGGCATAGAACACGACTTTCTTATCCGTATATTTGCTACTGGCTTGGGTTTTCTCATACATGGAAAATACAAAATTCGTCGTTGCATCATAAGGATTATGCAGAGTCTCCAGGGTATCTTCATTCTGAAGAATGGTGTGCATACCACTCCCCATGAAGGAATAGGCGCCAATAGCCGACTCTATATCGCTCTTCACATCGGACTCATTTTTGAACTGATTAACGATGCAATAGCCAAGGCCGTAATTCTTCAACGACTGCCGGGCCGCTGTAATATCGCCCCCAGCATAGGCAACACTCCCCATGTTGCCGGCAATCAACAGCCATACCGCTAAAATCCGTTTCATCCTTTCAGTTCCTAATAGTTGCTCTTCCAGTGATGCCGAGAATCATGTGCAATCCAAAGTAGTAGCTACCTCATGAATTATTAATTCCAGTTAAAAGTCGATCAGAATAATTCAAAGGCCATCAGAGACATCGCCTTAACTGGTATCTGCTACCAGCAAACTCTTGGTATAACGCTGTACCCAAGCGGCGATGGAACCTGAGCCGGGTCCGATACGCCTTAACAGCTAGCAAAAACCTGGAATATTACTTCAAAAATAAGGACGCTCCCCATGATCGACTTCAACAACAAAGGCTTCTTCAAGCTCAAGCAAAACGACGAATACGCCGAGCGGGTCAGCGACCTGTTGCTGGAAGGCGAGCAGGTGATCGACGCCTATAAGGCCATGCGCGACGGCGTGGTGTTTACCAACAAGCGCATTATCGCGGTCAACGTTCAGGGCATCACCGGCAGCAAAAAGGATTTCACCTCCCTGCCCTACAAAAACATCGTCGCTTACTCGGTGGAAACCTCCGGCACCTTCGACCTGGACTCCGAGCTGGAGATCTACTTTTCATCGCTGGGCCAGGTGAAGTTCGAGTTCACTGGCAAGACTTCGATGGTGGAAATCTCGAAGCACATTTCCAGGCACCTGCTGGGCTAAGGCGCTCCGTTATCAATCGGCGCTCAGCCCCCACAGCACCTCCAGCACATGCTGGGTCGAGCGTTCCACCTCGCCGTCCCGATGGGCAATGCCCAGCTGGCGCCACAGCGGCGGCTGCAACGGGCGCATGGCGATCCGGGTGTCGGGCAGCGGCGTGGCGGCTTCGTGGGGCAGCAAGGTGGCGCCATAACCGGCGGCCACCAGGCTCTTGATCGCGTCGTTGTAGTTGAGCTGGATGCGCGCCGTGGGCTGCTGGCCGCCCAGTGCGAACCACTCCGAAGTCAGGCGCGACAGCCGGGTGCTGTGGTCGTTGAGGATCAGCGGCTGGGCGGCCAGCCATTGCGGTGTCACCGGATCGGGGCATTGCCAGCGGGCCGGCAGGAAAGCCATGACCGGGTCCTTGCGCCAGGGCTCGATGCGCAAACCCTTGACCGGGGTTTGCGGCAAGGCCACCAGGCCGATATCCAGCGAACCTTCGGCGAGCTTCTTCAAGCTCTCCTGGGAGGTCAGCACCGCCACCTGCAGGTCGATGCCCGGATGGCGCTGGCCGAGGGTTTCCAGGGCCTGGGGCAGCAACTGAGCAATGGCCCCGGTGGACGCCCCCAGGCGCACCCGCCCGGCCAGGCCCAGCACCTGGCGCTGCACATCCTCCAGCGCCTGCTCGGCATCGGCCAACAGCCGCCGCGCCCGTTCCACCAGGGTTTCGCCAATGGCCGACGGCTGCACCCGACCCCGGGTGCGCGACAACAGCGAGCCGCCCACCCGCGCCTCCAGGTCGGCGATATGCAGGCTGACCGTAGGCGGCGCCAGGTTCAGCGCGCGGGCCGCTTCGGCAAAGGACCCCAGGTCGACAATCGCCACCAGGGTGCGCAACCGGTCGAGGCTGATCTCACGCATGGTCTGCTCCAGATTCAGAAAAACTGAAGCTTAGTGTTATTAAATTCAACTTTCTCTATTTCAGCTTCAGCCGGAAGATTTGCCCAATCTATTCCCGCTTGCGAGCACACAGCATGAGCACACCCCTCGTATTTATCGACGGCGACCAGGGCACCACCGGGTTGCAGATCCACCAGCGCCTGCAAGGCCGCAGCGACCTGCACCTGCTGACCCTCGCCGCCGACCAGCGCAAAGACCCGCAACGTCGCGCCGAAGCCATCAATGCCTGCGACATCGCCCTGCTCTGCCTGCCCGACGATGCCGCCCGCGACGCCGTCGCCAGCATCCGCAACCCGGCGGTGCGGGTGATCGACGCCAGCTCGGCGCACCGCACCCACCCCCACTGGACCTACGGCTTCGCCCAGATGCATCCGCAACAGGCACAGCGCATCGCCACCTCCAAGCGCGTAAGCAACCCCGGCTGCTACCCCACCGGCGCCATCGGCCTGCTGCACCCCGTGCTGCAAGCCGGACTGCTGCCGAAGGACTACCCGATCAGCATCAACGCCATCTCCGGTTACTCCGGTGGCGGCCGCGCTGCGGTCGAAGCCCACGAAAGCCCGAATGCTTCCCAAGCCGCCCCTTTCCAGGTCTATGGCCTGGGCCTGGCCCACAAGCATGTGCCGGAAATCCAGCAACACAGTGGCCTGAGCGAACGGCCGCTGTTCGTCCCGGCCTACGGTGCCTTTCGCCAGGGCATTGTGCTGACCATTCCTCTACAGCTGCGCCTACTTGCTCCGGGGGTGGATGCCGCACGCATTCATGCCTGCCTGGAACAGCACTACGTCGGCAGCGGTTGTGTGCAGGTGATGTCGCTTCGGCAGGCACAAGAACTCACGGGGCTTGATCCGCGGGCGCTGAACGATACCGACGCGATGCGCTTGATGGTGTTCGAGGGTGAGGGGCAGGTGTTGTTGGCGGCGGTGTTCGACAATCTGGGTAAAGGCGCGGCGGGGGCGGCGGTGGAGAATCTGGATTTGATGCTGGCCGCGCTGGGCTGAAGGGACTGCCTGCGCATTGCAACGGGTCAGATACAGCCTGGCTGGGTGCAACCCTTTGGCAACTGAGAGAAAGCCCCACCCGACCGGGCAGGGCTTTCAACGTGCTGGCGATCCTCCTGAGGCCCCGCCGAAAAGGCTAGCGAACCCAGCGCCGCCCTGGCCTCCCGGCGCGACGCTCAAGCCTTCGCCTTGGTCATTTGTCGTCCCTCTTCGTCGCCGACGGCGAAGGGTATTCGCTGCTCTCTTCGGCGTTGGGCGCTTCGGGCAGGCTTCCCGGGGTGAACATATGGGTCTGCAAGTCACTGGCATCGATGCCGGCGACGCCGTGTACCCCACGGGTCAGGCTGACAGCCTGCTCACACTGTTTATGGGTGTTGAGCCGACCGCTCAAGGTAACCATGCCGGCATGGGTTTTGACATGGATAGGCAAACCACGGGTCGATTCGGCAAAGGTCAGTGCCGACCTCACCTTGGTGGTGACCCATGCATCGTGAACGGCCATTTCCAGACCATGGGAGTAATGCTGGAAGGAATGAAGTTTCATGGCGGGTCCCTCTCGTGTCATCAGTTGGGCGTCCCGTCCCATTGGTTGGACTGCCCTCTGCCGGGCGGGTGAGCTTGCGGGGTAACCGATGGGCGCAGCGGTACTCGCCGGGCAGATGGGGTGCTTGTTAATTATAGTTCGGCGGTTGGCGGGGCTTGGTGCGCGGGGGTTCTGGTCACCCCAGCAGGGACCGGAGTGTGGCCGTTCTTGGTTTGAAGTCCCCTTGCTATCTAACAAGCGTACCTGCAACGACAACGACTAATGCAAACCGAGGAGGTGCTGAATCAAGCTCAGCCTTAAATAGTGGCTTTTGGCCTATTCTGTTGAAAAAGTCGGACTTGAGTTTTAGCGGCAAAATGCAGGCGTTCAGAATTGAAATCTGCATTGCTTTTGGGGACTCAGGCTTCATATCTACCGCACCCATACAGCTGTTTTTCAGCCCCATTTTGGCGAATGCCGAGCCATAGCGGCTTTTTCAACAGAGTCGGCCAAAAACAGTCGGTCGTGACAGGTGAAAAACACCCCAAAGCAGCCGCTGATGCTAGGGCAGAAAGAAGTCCAACCAAGAGAATGACAGCTACTCGAGACTATTTTTTGTCTGATCCCAGAATTGACCGATAGCATACGGCAGGCCGTAGAACGTGAAACACTGTAGCCTGATCGAAATTCCTTCAACTCCACTCCACAACAAGGGCGCAATGGATGGCTGACCGATTCCTCCTCTATATCGACATCTTGGGTTTTACCGAAATGGTTCGCAAAGACCCAAGGAAAGTGGCGCGAGTTTATTCAATCCTCGATTCGCTAAATGTTCACAGACATAACAGTTTCAAGACAATTGTCTTTTCCGATACAGTATTAGTTTACAATGTCACATCACCTACTAATGACGAAGAAAGGCGATATTTGGTTTGGTATTTGACGGAGTTCGCAGAAGACCTACATGACCGGCTGATCGGTCAGGACATCTACTTTAGGGCCGCTTTGGTTGCCGGAGATTTTTTCCATTACGAACTCAATCACGTCGAGTGCTTTTTTGGAAGTGCTTTGATCACAGCTTATCTGGCAGAGAAGGATATCCCGTCTCTGGGGCTATTCATGGACAAGGAGTGCGCTAAGTACAACCAGTTCTTCCGTCTTGATCAGTTTAATTCCGACTTTTCTTTCGTTTACCTCAATCGGCAACTGGAGATGCTCAATATGCATACCTTCGGCCATTTTCCCACTGTGTTCGATCTCCCAGTCGGCGATATAGCTCCTGACGTCTACGGACAGATTAAATTCCTCCAACATATCCATGAACAAATGCGCTCACACCCTTCGCCTCAAGTGAGAGTTAAGTTTCTTGCTGCTTGGGACTTCCATAAGAAGCGCTACCCCCAGATGTTGCGCGTCCTTGAAGACAACGAGTTCAGAGCTGATTCATTGGGGGCTTCAGGAGATTGGGTGACGATGGATAAAGTGCATGAAGATAATGTCGCTTACTTCAAACGAATCGGTAGTGGAACAGTACTTTCCATGTCCATTACGGGAGCTGCGAGAAAAAAATCAAAATCACCTACTGGAAGACTCGTAAAAACTTCAACCCCAACAGTCACCAAATCCAAACCTCGAAAACCAACACTAAACGAAACCGTGGTTCAATCACCATCGAAGCTGAAGAAGCCTACCCCAAGCAAGCCTTGACGAATCTGATGATTAAATTGCCGCAGTCATAAATAACGTGAATCGACCGATTGAATCCACAGCCGAAAGCTACCTCCCCGACAATAAAAAACGCCACTTATCACCCAACAATAAGCGGCGTTTTCATGATTCACGCTATAAAGCTTTAACTCAAAATCCCCCCGTCCCCCACCCCCAAACAAACATCATCAATCACCGCCTTCCCCATCTCTGCCAGAAAGTGCGAAGCCCAGGCATAGCGCTCGCCCTGTTCTTCCATGGCCGCGTCCAATGCGAGTTTCTTGGCGTAGTACAGCAGGGTCGAAGCGTGTTCCAGGGCTTGTTGCAAGGGCACGTCGGCGTTGACGCGGAATAGGCTTTGTTCAGGATCTGCGCAATTACCGAAGGTGACGACGCCCAGGGTTTTGATGGGGGTTGGCATGCTCATAAGGCACCTCCTGCAACCGCCAGGAAGTAGGTGTTATTGAGCAGACGAAGCCGAAACGAAAGACAGAGAAATACAGACAGATTGCGGGCGTACATGGTTGAACCTCCCATATCAAAAGAGAGCTGCCATGTTCGTTCTCAGGCGAATGGGTGGCAGCTGTGCGCAGGCTGAGAAACCGGAGATACAGGAACCCGGCAGACCCGAAGGTCTCCCACGCACAGCCGCCATGACACGAGAAGACGGGCACAAAAATGCGCCTGCAATCGTGGGCGGGCGCTTGTGCGCCTGCATCTTACCGGGTTCTCAGGCCCGATCGCTGATTTTGCAGCGACAGGGACAGACTAGTTTTTTGGGTGGTGGCGAACAACCTTAAAACCGTCGCTGTTTATGTCCATCTCTCCAGCAGCAGATCCCCACTTACGCCACCCGAAACGTCAAGCAATCTGTACTCGCCGAACGGTTACTACGCCCTCGCCTTGGGCAAACAAAAACACCACCCTCTACCTGACTAACTCTCAGCATCGCCTTTCGGTCCGCTGGCAATCAGGCTGGCGCCACAGGCGGTTTTCATTCCATGGAGCGCCACGGGAACACCGCCGACATCCAGCAAGGCACTGCCCTCGGCAATAGGAAACACACCTTTGCATAGAGGGCAGGTGACCTTGTGCCCGACCCCGGCCATGGGTTTGCCGTTCAGGTCGGTCTGGTTGAACGCTTCGATCACGGTTCCACCGTGACTGGTGGAATCGCCGAGTCGGATGATGTCCATGTCTGCTCCTTTTCCGTTGTACTCACAAACACTCCTCCCTCCTTGCGCCCTCCGAAGGATAAATATTCAGGAGCCTGCTGTATTACCGTCACGCGAAGACACCGGGCGCAGGCGGACGGAGCCGATGATGGTGTCCCAGAACGCCAGCGCTTCTTTGTCTGATTTGAATGGCGGCGCTGGCAGCCTGCCGTTGCTGTCGGGGCTACGTTGAAGTACACCAAGCGCGGCTGAAATGTTTGGCTCGGTAATCGAGTCATCTTTGCCTTGAGCTTCCCAGGCGAACGTATAGATGCGTTGCCCCTTGTCAGTACTGGCCAACAGGTATTCGTCGGCAGGAACCGCGCCGCCACGCTCCTTTTTGCGCAGGGTCTCGATCCCCAGCACCGTCCTGGCGGCATCTGCGAGGAAACCACTCACCCGATCCAGCAGACGGTTCTCTTCTGCTCCGGTGCTGGAGGTGAATTCGAAGTGGGCGCCGGGGTGATCCGGGAAAGTCACGCCGATATCGAAACGTTCGCTCTGGAAGTGGTTGCCTGCGATATAGCCACGATCAATGCAAAAACCCGGCTCGGTGGGAATTTCACTGGGTTCGCGAGAGCGAAGATCGCGTACCAGGTTCTTCGCGACCTCAATGCCACGAGGCTCGCGATCTGGCTCCATCTCAATCCTCCAGTAATAAGGCTGCCACACAGGTTCTGAAACAGCATAGGCGTACAGGTAATACGACTCGATACTGGCATCGGAAGCCCAAGACAGGATCCCGGTTGAGCCTTTGCCCAGATCATACCGGCGCACAAACATGCTTCCCTTCGTATCATGCTGCTGCCGTTTAAGCTCCTGCTCGTGCTGATCGATCCTGGACGTGAATGCAGCGAGATCGTCCCTTAGTGGCTCAATAACCTGCCCACGCAAGTAATACCCCGCTCTGACTTCCGCTTGGGGCGGCAAATCGATCAGGAATCTGCCCAAGCAATGGGTGATCCATCCGGTCTTGTCCATGGAAGAGTTCCGAGAAGAGGAAAATGATGTGCAACTGGTGATACTGGTCAAGGCGACCATGCCAAGAACAGTGAAGAGCTGACGCAGGCGCATCATGAACCTCCTGCCCAGTCAGCATGCTGGGCAATCTTGATAACGCCATAGAGAGTGGCCCATTGGGCACGTTTGTCGTTGTAGCTTTTTTGATATTCGTAGCCTTTGTCGGTGTTGTACTGCCCGACGCCCTTGCCGCCCTGGCGGAAGCTGGCCTTGATGCCGGCTCTGCCGGGGGCCAGTCCGGAGTCGGTGGGAACGGTCCCGTCCCCACCGCTGCCAGATGACTCCTGTGTCACGGCAAACCGTAGCGGACCTTCGACCACAGCAGGCAGGCCACGGCGGAACCAACCGTTGTAACTGCCGTTCTCATCATCCTTGACGGCAGCAACCTATTTGTAAAAATGCACGAGGGTCAACTCCGCACTCACACCGTTTGCATGTTCTCGACGCCCGATCTGATGGGCCTGTGGCCGCCACATCAGGCGTCCAAATCAGGCTTGCCACCATACCCAAAGAGACGAAGGTATAGGGGTAGGAATTATCCAAAATTGCCGTAAGGAAAACCTGATCCTGATCAGATCAAATGCACTTGAGCAGTCAGAGAAAGGACAGGTCATCGACACCTATCAAGAGATGGATATCCCCCGTTCTGTCCCAATGAGCCCAGGCAATCTCCACCCCGCGAACAGTCACCGCTACCTTCCCCTCGGACAAAAAAACGCCTCCACACTGGGAGGCGTCAGCAACTTTCAAAAACACCGAATGGTTTATGAGGCGCCTACCTCCGGCCTGGTGCCCCCGACCTGAACCATCGGGTCGAGAGCCCTGTTTCCAGACCTCAAGGCGCTTCCCCTCACCTCAGATCAAACCGATCCAGATTCATCACCTTGACCCAGGCCGCGACAAAGTCCTGCACGAACTGCCCCTGCCCATCCGCGCTGGCATAGACCTCGGCCAATGCCCGCAACTGGGCGTTGGAGCCGAAGACCAGGTCGACGCGGGTGCCGGTCCATTTGACCTGGCCGGTCTTGCGGTCGCGGGCTTCGAACTCTTGTTGGGCGTCGGAGACAGGTTTCCATTCCACGCCCATGTCCAGCAGGTTGACGAAGAAGTCGTTGGTCAGCGCGCCCGGCCGTGTGGTGAAGACGCCGTGGGGGGTGTGGCCGACGTTGATGTCGAGCACGCGCAGGCCGCCGATCAGCACCGTCATTTGGGGGGCGGTGAGCGTCAGCAGTTGCGCCTTGTCGATCAGCAGCGCTTCGGCCGGTACCGCGTAGCGGGTCTTGAGGTAGTTGCGAAAGCCATCGGCGATGGGTTCGAGGTAGCCGAACGACTCGACGTCCGTCTGCTCCTGGCTAGCGTCCATGCGCCCTGGGGAAAACGGCACGCTGATGTCGAGGCCGGCGTTTTTCGCGGCCTGTTCGATGCCGGCGCTACCGCCGAGCACGATCAGGTCGGCCAGGGAGACTTTCTTGCCACCGGATTGCGCACTGTTGAAATCCTTCTGGACCCCTTCGAGGGTCGCCAGCACCTTGGCCAGTTGCTCGGGCTGGTTGGCCGGCCAGTCCTTTTGCGGGGCCAGGCGCAGGCGCCCGCCGTTGGCGCCGCCGCGTTTGTCGGAGCCACGGAAGCTGGAAGCCGCCGCCCAGGCGGTGGACACCAGTTGCGACACCGACAGGCCCGAGGCCAGCAATTTGGCCTTGAGTGCGGCGATATCGCTGTCGTTGACCAGGGCATGATCCACCGCGGGGATCGGGTCTTGCCACAGCAGTTCTTCGTGGGGCAGTTCCGGGCCCAGGTAGCGCGAGAGCGGGCCCATGTCGCGGTGGATCAGCTTGAACCAGGCGCGGGCGAAGGCGTCGGCCAGCTGATCGGGGTTCGCCAGGAAGCGTCGCGAGATCGGCTCGTAGATCGGGTCGAAGCGCAGCGCCAGGTCGGTGGTCAGCATGGTCGGGTTGCGCCGCTTGGAGGGGTCGTGGGCATCGGGGATGATGCCGGCGCCGGCGCCACCTTTGGGCGTCCACTGGTGCGCGCCCGCCGGGCTCTTGGTCAGCTCCCACTCGAAGCCGAACAGGTTTTCCAGGTAGTTGTTGCTCCAGCGGGTGGGCGTGGTGGTCCAGGTCACTTCCAGGCCGCTGGTGATGGTGTCGGCGCCCTTGCCACTGCCGAAGGTGCTCTTCCAGCCCAGGCCCTGCAGTTCCAGGCCGGCGGCTTCAGGTTCGGCGCCGACATTGTCGGCGGGGCCGGCGCCGTGGGTCTTGCCGAAGGCGTGGCCGCCGGCGATCAGGGCCACGGTTTCTTCGTCGTTCATCGCCATGCGGGCGAAGGTTTCGCGGATATCTACCCCGGCGGCCACCGGGTCCGGGTTGCCCTCGGGGCCTTCGGGGTTCACATAGATCAGGCCCATCTGCACCGCGGCCAGGGGGTTTTCCAGGTTGCGCCCCTGGTCGGTGCGGCTTTCTTCATTGCCAGGCTCGGCCACCAATTGGCCCTCGCCGGGTTCTTGCATGGCGGCTTTATCCGGTTTGCCATAGCGGGTGTCGCCGCCCAGCCATTTGTTTTCCGAGCCCCAATAGACGTCTTCGTCCGGTTCCCAGGCGTCCGGGCGACCGCCGGAAAAACCGAAGGTCTTGAAGCCCATGGATTCCAGGGCGACGTTGCCGGTAAGCACGATCAGGTCGGCCCAGGAGATGTTGCGGCCGTACTTCTGTTTGATCGGCCACAGCAGCCGGCGCGCCTTATCGAGACTGACGTTGTCCGGCCAGCTGTTGAGCGGGGCGAAACGCTGCTGGCCGGAACCGGCGCCGCCACGGCCGTCACCGACGCGGTAGGTCCCGGCGCTGTGCCAGGCCATGCGGATAAACAGCGGCCCATAGTGGCCGAAGTCGGCGGGCCACCAGTCCTGGGAGTCGGTCATCAGCGCATGCAGGTCTTGTTTCAGGGCCTGGAAATCCAGGCGCTTGAAGGCTTCGGCATAGTTGAAGTCCTCGCCCATGGGGTCGGACAGGGACGAGTGCTGGTGCAGGATCTTCAGGTTCAGTTGGTTCGGCCACCAGTCGCGGTTGGTTACCCCACCGCCGGCGGCGTGGTTGAACGGGCATTTCGATTCGTTTGCCATGAGGAGCTACCTTTGGTCGTATTCATCCAGCTATCCGCCCCGGATGGGCACGAAATAGCGACAGGCGAAAGCAATGACATAGGTTGCGGGGCTCACAGTTCGCTCAACTGATGGGTGTGGCCACAGGGCATGTTGCAGAGCGGCAAGCGAGTTGCCAGGACGGTGGCCCACGGTAAGCCCAGTACGCTTCTGACTCGTTCTTCGTTATCTCTTGATCAGGTCTCATCCGGCCGGCTCGCGCCAGCGCTGAATTAAGGCTAGACCCTCTGTGGCGGATCGCTAATAGCCGGACTATTGGTTGTTGATAGGGACAAACTTTTACCCGGGGCCCAAGGCCGAAGCCAATGATAGGGACAGCCCCGCGGGGCTCTGACGGCTTTTGCGACTGATGCCCCGCCCTTTTCGTCCGCCCGACGCGTACAGAGCACGGGAGAAGACCATGAACCAGCGCCCGCGTTGCACGGCCATCCACGAAGCCGGCCACGCCCTGGCCTTCTGGTGGAACGGTCAACCGATCGCCCGCATTACCGTGCGCACCAAGGCCGAAGCCGACGCGGGTCCGATGCTCGATCGGCGGGGCAACCCGCGCTATGTAGAGGGGTTGGTGGAAGCCGATTACCTGGTCCCGCGCCCGGCCTTCGACGCCCCGGGGATCGCCGAATACCTGCCGTCGATGGTCGAGGCCATCGAACGCGACCTGCTGCATTGCTTTGCCGGCCCGGTGGCCGAAGCGATCTACCGCCACGGCCGATCCGACAGGCTGATAAGAGGCAGCGGCCGCGGCGACCTGAGCCGCGCTCATGAGCTGATCAGCCTGCTGCCACCGCGCAAGCTGCTCGACGCCGAATCCCGGGCCCTGGCCCGCGCCAGTTGCCTGGTGCATCGCTACTGGCCGGCGGTCGGCGCGGTGGCGGACCTGCTGCAAGAGCGCGGCATGGTCGAGGGGGAAGCCATCACGGCGCTGTTGTGCGCGATCAACGGCGAGTCGCCGACGCCCCTCGGTAACGATCTGGCGAGCCTCGACCCGTGACGGCGTGGCGTTGAACCGCGCCGGCTTGCGCGATCCGTGAAGTCAGCCAGACTGTCTGCCAATCGCCCGCCTGGCCCGGGCGGTTTTCATCGCCATTGCCCCACCGAGATCACCATGTCGCAGTACCCAGGCGTCGACGCCGAAGGTTTTATCCAGTCCCTGCCCGACCAGCCGTTGCAACCAGCGTTCAGCCACCTAGTGGATGAGTTGCGTGCGATGCTCTCGCGGCGTTTTCCGGCGCTGCTCGATGGCCTGTACCTGTACGGCAGTGTGGCCCGTGGCGACGCGCGGCCGGGCACCTCCGACCTGGATGTGACCCTGGTCCTGGCCTGGGCACCGAGCCCCGCGGAGCGCCAGCGGCTGGAGCAGACGCGGCAGGCGCTGGAGGCGCGGCACCCGGAGGTGTCGAAGATCGATTTCGACATCGGTGTGCTCAGCGAAGTGCTGGCGCCCGACAATCGTTACCGCTGGGGTTTCTGGCTCAAGCATCAGTGCCGCTGCATCTGGGGCAATGACCTGGGGCTGCGCTTCGAACCCTTCCGTCCGAGCCGGACCATCGCCCTGGCACTGAATGGCGACTTCTCCCAAGTGCTGGAAGGCTACGCTCAGCAGCTGGAACAAAGCCGCGAACCGTTGCAGCAGCAACGCCTGCAACGGGCCGCGGCGCGCAAGGCGCTGCGCTCGGCCAACCTGCTGCGCGGCGAGCAGGAACGCGGCTGGCCGACCACCCTGGAGGAGCATGCGCAGCTGCTGACCGCGGCCGAACCAGGGATGGCCGAGTACGCCGCGTTCTTCCTCAAGCAGGCCTATGTTCCCCAGGGTTCGGTGAGTGAGTTCGTGCAGCGGTTGCGGGCCTACAGCGCGTTGCTGGTGGGGGAAAGCGCGGGGTGACTCCTGGCCGCCCTCTCCGCTCATGGCGCTGGCGTCGCTCAGGGGAACCTGATTCCGACCCGATGATGGCATTTTGACAACCTTCGACTAGGTTCACTTGAGCAGCCAGCGGGGCACCCTCACCGACCTCCATCGGCTGCATTGCCACGCCTTCCGTATCCGGTCACGGAGACCTTCGATATGCGCATCACCCTTCTGTTGAGCCTCGCCCTCCTGTCAGCCTGTTCCACCCCACACAACAGCGCGATCAAACTGCAAACCACACAAGCTCTCGACACCCAATTACTGAGCAAAGCCCGAACGGCCCCATCGCAGGCCTCAGCACAAAAGTGCGCGAATGCGTTCGATACCGAGGGTATTGAAGACGGCTATTTCAAAGTCCGGGAGCGCTGGAAACTCCTCGACTGCCTGTACAGCGATGCCAAGCCCAGAAAACTCGTGGTGCTGCTCGACGGCACGGAAAACACCAAGGAGGACAACACCAATATCTGGCGCATGTACAACCAGGCGCTCGAGCAGGCCAGGAACGGGGCCAGGGTCATTCCCTATTACGACAAGGGCGTGGCCACCAGCATTACTACTCCCTTCGGTGCCCTGTTCGGCAGCGGGGTCAGCCTGAATATCCGCCAGGCCTACCGCTTTCTGATTGAGGCTTACCGGCCCGGTGACGAGATCTATATCTTCGGTTTCAGCCGCGGCGCCTTCACCGCTCGTTCGTTGAACGGTTTTATCGAAGTCGCCGGCCTGCCCAGCAACCTGAAAGCCGATAGCCGCGACGACAGTTTCCTGTGGGGCTGGACCGGCCATATGCACGATGTGGTCGAAGACATGTACGACATCTACAAGTCGAGAAACGATGGCGTGCCTGGGTTCGACGACAAGCTGCGCAAGCTTCTGGCGCAGTACCGGCACGACAACGGCATCAGGGTCTATGGCGACACCCCCGACAAGAGCGCTGAAAAAGTCGTGGTCAAAGTCATCGGGGTATTCGACACCGTACCGGCGGTGGGCACCAATCTGAAGGAAGAGCCCGATGAACACCGCCTGGAGCTGTATGCCGAGCGCGGTTACCACGCCATGTCCCTGGACGAACAGAGAGCCTCGTTCCGCCTGCTGCGCTTCGGCCTGCAGCAATCGAAATCACAGGTACTGGAAGAGGTATGGTTCGCCGGCGCGCATGCCGATGTGGGGGGCGGTTACCTGAATGCCCCGGACACCGCCAAGTGCGGTGAAAGCCCGTATGCCAAGGGCGGCCAGGGGCTGGAGACCATCCCGCTGCGCTGGATGCTGAAGAACCTCGAGAGCGACGGCCTATTCGCCAACAGCACGAGCTGGCCGGCCGAGTGCATCGGCGGTCCGCTGCATGATGAATTCCACGATGCCAAATACGTGATCAGTTCCGCCTACAAGGAAGCCGGGCTGATTCGCCGCAAACCGGTGGAACGAGACAAGGTCCATGCCAGTGTGTTTCTGAGAATGGACATCCCCCAATTGAAGGCGCCTCATCCCTTGCGCGAACCCGAGGCCCGCTACGACCCGATCAACCTGGGTTACGCCAGGCGCGAGCGCTGCCAGAACGACGACCTGGAGCGCAACTACACCATTGTCGGCACCTACAAAGCCAACTGCACAACCACCAACGGCACCGTCAGGAAAGGCGCAAACAACGACGCGGTGAACGTCGAGAGTGCCCAATAAAACCACCGGACCAGGAACGGCCCGCGATTGTCCCACGCAATCGCAGCCGCTCCCCGCCACGCCTCGCTCCTACAGAAGATGTTTGCAGTCGGCTGACGCTGCCTGCGGGCTAAACCGTCGAATCCACTGCCTGCCGCCCACGCAGCTGGCTGGCCAGCGCAACAGACAACGCCATGACCACCAGCCCCGCGGCCAGGGCGAAGGTGAAGCCCATACCACTGCCGACGGCCTCGGCGCTCGCCGTGCTCAGGTCCCCTGTCACCGCGGCGAACACCGCGCCCATCAGCGAGGCGCCGGTGATCAGCCCGAGGTTGCGCGACAGGTTGAGCAGGCCGGAGATCACTCCGCGCTGTTCGGCGCCCACCTCGCTCATCACCGCGGTGTTGTTGGCGGTCTGAAACGTTGCATAGCCCAGGGTGATGACAACGATGGGCGCCAGGTAGCCGCCAATGCCCAGGCTCGCCGGCAGCAACGCCAGCATCAGGCAACCGAGGACCATGGCGCCGAGACCGGCGAGGATCATCGGCCGCACGCCCAAACGATCGGCGATGCGCCCGGCCGGCACGCCGCTCAGCGCGGTGACACAGGGGCCGAGCGACATCGCCAGGCCCACCGTAAAGGTTTCCAGCCCGAGCCCGTGGGCCAGGTAAAAAGGCCCGACCACCAGCGTTGCCATCATCACCGTCGAGACCAGCGCACTCATGGCCAGGCTGCCGCTCAAGGCCGCATCGCGAAACAGCGCCAGGCGTATCAGCGGCGCGGCCACCCGCGCTTCCACCCAGACAAACAGGCCGGCCGCCATCAGCGCCGCCAACAGCAGCCCGGCGTTGAGCAGGCCGAAATGGCCGCGGCCCAGGGTCATGGCCATCCCGTAGGCCAGCAGCGTGAGGGCCAGCAGCAAGGTGCCCAGCGGGTCGAACGCGCCTCGTTCAAGGGCCCGCGCCTGACCAGCAGCCGGCAGATACCGATAAGCCAGCACCCAGGTCAGCCCGCCCAACGGCACGCAGGCCAGGAACAACGCCTGCCAGCCGAACCCGGCGATCAATCCCCCGCCCAGGGACGGGCCGAGGGCGGTGCCGATCGCCGACATCGTGCCCAGCAGGCCCATGGCGCTGCCGGTGCGGGCCTTGCTGACCGTCTCGCCAACCAGGGCCAGGGTCAACGCCATCATGATCGCCGCGCCGACGCCCTGCAGCGCCCGGGCGCCGATCAGCATCCCCAGCGTCGGGGCGGCGGCGCAGAGCATCGAGGCCAGGGTGAACAGCAGGATCCCCACCAGCAGCAGGCGCCGCCGTCCCAGCAAATCGCCGAGCCGGCCGACACTGACGATCAGCGCGGTCATCGCCAGCAGGTAGGCAAGGACCACCCACTGCACCTGCTGGAAGCTCGCCCCGAACGCCTGCACCAGGGTCGGCAAGCCCACATTGGCGATGCTGGTGCCCAGCGACGCCAGCAACATCGACAACGACAGGCTGGCCAGCGCCCAGCCGACTGACACAACGTCCGGTTCTGTTCCGCTACTGACTGGCTTCACTCTGCACTCCCGCTCTGACCCGCGCGAAATGGCGCTGTCGCCAATCTAGCCCGCGGTCTAACATGGCGGAAGACGCAGCCTTTGCAGGTTATTCGTGCGCCTGACGCCATCTCACTTTTGTGCCAGACAGGACCGCCGCCATGTCCACACCCGATCTCAATCTGCTGATCACCCTCGACGTGCTGCTCGCCGAAGGCAGTGTGGCGCGCGCCGCCCAGCGCCTGCGGCTAAGCCCGTCGGCGATGAGCCGGGCCCTGGCGCGCCTGCGCGAAACCACCGGCGATCCGCTGCTGGTGCGCGCCGGCCGCGGCCTGGTGCCGACCCCGCGCGCCCTGGAACTGCGCGAGCGGGTCGGCCATCTGGTGCAGGACGCCGAAGCCATGTTGCGCCCCGTCGAACGGCTCGACCTGCAGCGCCTGGTGCGCACCTTCACCCTGCGCAGCAGCGACGGTTTCGTCGAGAACTTCGGCCCGGCCCTGGTCGCCCGCCTGCGCGCCGAAGCCCCAGGGGTGCGCCTGCATTTCATGCAGAAAACCAGCAAGGACAGCACGCCCCTGCGCGACGGCACGGTCGACCTCGACACCGGCGTGGTAGACGCCAACGCCAGCCCGGAAATCCATACCCGCGCGCTGTTCCGCGATCGTTTTATCGGCGTGGTGCGCAACGGTCATCCGCTGAGCCGCGGGCCGATCAGCGCCGCCCGTTATGCCGCTGGCGAGCATGTGCTGGTATCGCGCCTGGGCCCAGGTCGCGGGCTGGTGGACGATGCGTTGCAGGCGGCGGGCCTGACGCGCGATATCGCCACTGTCGTTGGCGGTTTCTCCGCCGCCCTGGCCCTGGTCCGCGCCTCGGACCTGATCGCCGCCGTCCCCGAGCGCCACACCCACAACCTGCGCAGCGGCCTGCACAGCTTCGCCCTGCCGCTGGCCACGCCGGAAATCACCGTGTCCATGCTCTGGCATCCACGCATGAACAGCGACCCGGCGCATCGCTGGTTGCGCGAGTGCGTGCGGGAGGTGTGTGGAAAGTGAGGTAAAAAACACGGGGACGGATGATCCAAGGCCGTCATCGGGCGCTTTGCGCCATGCTCACCATGGGCGTGCAGGAAGGATCGCGGTAAAAAGCGCTTCAACGATTTCACTACCACTGGAATGACTCTTGTGAACAAGAAAATAGCCACGACGGCTGCCACTCCTGTCAGCCTGGTCGACTTGCTCCGCGGCACCCGGACTATCGACCCCCTGCGACAGTCCATCGGCATGAAGTGGTCGAGCTTCGAACGTTATGGCGCGGCCTTCCAACCGGTATTCGATGGTGCCAAGGCAATCACCCTGAGCAGAGCGGATGTGTTCAGTGCATTCCAGCAGGATCCCCATCTGGGGGCTCTGAGCGCTATCGCCTGGGGCTTCCCGCGTGGCGGGCTGCCGGGCGGCAGAACGCTTCAACACGCACTGAACGCTCTCCCGTTCATTCTCGAGCAGATTGGCCCAGGCGCCACCTTGAACGACGAGCTATACGAGCAGGTCAACTCACTGCCCAACGTCAAGAACGGCATCACCACCAAGTTGCTGCACTTTGGCGGTATCACGACCAGCGAAGGCCATAGGGCACAGATATACGACTCGAGAATACATAAGTACCTCACTCGGACAAGGCCGCAGGAATATGCGTCCCTGACAGCGAAAATGGCCACTTACCGATACGTTCCAACGCCCTCTCAATACCTTGAATACCTGCGAATCACTGAGCAGGTGGCACTTGAGGTCGGGTACAGCGACCCGTCTCGAGTAGAAATCTTCATGTTCAGCAATGCACCTGAGACACGCAAAGCCCGGCACGGAGCCGAGCCCTGATTCGCGGTGCCTTTCACAGTGGTTCGCGAATCACCGCCCTGGCACATTTGCGCTAATCGACCCCCCTCCCCCAGCACCACGGTTTTGCGGCGCGAAGGAAGCGGCCAGGGCTCGCCGAACCGCCCTGTCACGCCTCGGGCATGACCGCCGGCGCAGAATGCTGGCGCAGCGCCCGCAAGCTGCCGCGCAGTTCGGCCGGGCGCACCGGCTTGGACAGGATGGCGATATTGCGGTCGTGCAACGCGGCCTGGATCTTCTCCACCTCATGCCCGGTGAGGATCAGCGCCGGCACCGCCCAGCCGCGCTGCCGGCGCAGGCTGTCGATGCACTCGATGCCCGTGGCGTGGTTGCCCAGGTCATAGTCGGCGACGATGACGTCGCAGTCGCTGACCAGGTCCTTACCGCAAAGCTCGGCCTGGACCACACAGCCCCAGCGCTCGAGCAAGGCCGAGGTGGCCAGCAGCACGTTGCGATCATCCTCCACCAGGCACACTTTCAAGCCGGTCAGCAGCCCCGCCTGCCGCGCCTCGTCGAGGCTGGCGGCTTGCAACTGCGGTGGCGCCAGGGGCAACCCGTACAGGCTCACCGCCGTGCCGTGGCCCAGCCGCGAACGGATCGCCACCTCGAGCCCCATCAACTGCCCCAGGCGCTTGACGATGGACAGGCCCAGGCCCACGCCTTCGACGTCCTTGTCCCGTAGCTCGCGCACCCGATAGAACTCCTCGAACAGGTTCGGCAGGTGTTCTTCGGCAATCCCCCGGCCCTGGTCATAGATGACGATGGCCAGCCCCGCCCCCCGCTGGCGCACGCCAATCAGCACCGGTCGCCGCGCCGCGTACTTGAAGCAGTTGGATAGCACGTTCTGGACCATGGTGGTGAGCAGCGCCGGGTCCGCCCGGACCCAGTGCGAACAGGGGCGCAGGCGCAGCTCGACCCCGGCCCAGCGTGCGGCTTCGGCGTTCTGCCGCATCTGGTCGGCGAGGAATTCGCCCAGGTGCAGGGTCTGGAAACTGGGTTGCACCCGCCCGTTGTCGAGGGTGTAGAGGTCGAGAATCGAGCGGAACAATTGCGAGACGTTGAGCAGCGAGCGGTCGATGTTATCCACCAGGCGCCGCTCTTCGTCGCCCAGGCGCGCCTCGCGCAGGCAGGCGGTGAACAGGCCGATGGAGTGGATCGGCTGGCGCAGGTCGTGGCTGGCCTGGGCGAGAAAACGCGACTTTTCCAGGTTGGCGGCAATCGCCTCTTCCGAAGCCTTGCGCGTGCGCTCCAGCAAGATATGGGCGTAGACCGGGATCACCGTGCTGGTGATCAGCAGCATCAGCACCATGAAGGGTTGCGCCTGCCACAGCGGCGTCAGGCGATAGACCACCAGCAGCGCCATTAGCGCCAGGGCCGTGGCAATCGCCAGGTAGCGCGAGCCATAGCGCATGCCATTGCCCAGGTTGACCCAGACCATCACCGCGTACAGCGGCAACGCCGCCTCCCCGCCGACCACCAGGCCGAACGAGGTGCCGGTGTAGTCGTGGACCATGCTCAGGATCCGTCGCGCCGGATAATGCCCGGGCCAGTGCACGATGGCCTGGCGCAGGACGATCGACAGCAGCAGGAACAGGACGATATAGATCACGATCGGCAGGTAGGTATCGACCCGCTGCCCGGGCAGGAAACCCAGCACGCCGATATAGGCCACGGCACAGGAACCGACAATAATGCGCAGGTTGGCCTGGTCGAGCTCGGTGTTTTTCTCGAATTTCATGGGGAACATCCTTGTGCGCCAGTCGTCGTACTCGACACGAACCACAGGCAGTTGCCTGGCCCGCTGCTAAAGTAGCTGCCTCAAGGAAAGCTCGACCCAAGGAGAGTCACCCCATGGCATGCCGGATTATCATAGCCGACGATCACCCGCTGTTTCGCGAGGGCATGTTGCGCACGGTCCAGCGCCTGCTGCCGGATGCGCTGATCGAACAGGCCGGCGACCTGGACAGGGTACTCGCCCTGACCCGGGCCGGTGACGAACTGGACACGCTGATCCTCGACCTGCGTTTTCCAGGCCTGACCTGCGTCAGCCAGCTGGCCGAACTGCGCAAGCAATTGCCGCGCACCACCCTGATCGTGGTGTCGATGGTCGATGACCAGACGCTGATCGGCGAGGTCATGGCCGCCGGCGTCGACGGCTTTATCGGCAAGAACATCGCCCCCGACGAGATCGGCCAGGCGGTCCTGGCCATTCGCCAAGGCGAAGTACTGGTCAAGTTCGCCCCTTCCGGCCTGCTGCCGCTGGGCACCGGCGCCACCCTGACCGCGCGCCAGCACGAGGTGCTGCGCCTGATCGCCCAGGGCAAGACCAACAAGGAAATCGCCCGCGAACTGGAGATCTCGCCCTTCACCGTGCGCATCCATGTGTCGTCGCTGCTGCGCATCCTCAATGTGCCATCACGGGCCGCGGCGGCGGTGAAATATTCAGGGGGGCTGTAGCCCGGTTCGTCGCCTGCCGACGCGTGGCCATCCAGGCAGGCCGATACTGTGTGGGTTTCCCTGCTGGCACGTCGTGCGCCCCACCCTTCACCGAGGAACCGGAACATGCCGCTGACCCTGTATTTCCATCCCCTGTCGTCGTTCTGCCACAAGGTGCTGATCGCCCTGTACGAACACGGCATCGCCTTTGAAAAACGCATCATCGACCTGGCCAACGACGCCGACCGGGCCGAGCTGCAAAGCCTGTGGCCGCTGGGCAAGTTCCCGGTCATCCGCGATCACGCCCGGCAGCGCGATGTGCCGGAATCGAGTGTGATCATCGAGTACCTGGATCGGTTTTATCGGGGCCGGCAGCCATTGATTCCGGATGATTGGGACAGCGCGCTGGAGGTCCGGCTGTGGGACCGTTTTTTCGATTGCCATGTCCAGGGGCCGATGCAGCGGATAGTCGCCGATCGCCTGTATGGCACCAATGGGGACCTGAGCCGGGAACGCGCAGCCCTGCTGAGCGCATACACCATGCTCGAACGGCGCCTGGCCTCGAGGACCTGGGTGGCCAGCCCGGACTTCAGCCTGGCCGATTGCGCCGCCGCCCCGGCCTTGTTCTATGCCAGCACGCTGGTGGCCTTTGCCGATGACCATCGCCATTTGCGCGCCTATTTCGAGCGGCTGATACAGCGCCCCTCGTTCCAGCGGGTCATCGACGAAGCCCGTCCCTACTTTGTCCACTACCCGTTTGCCGAGGCCATTGCGCCGCGCTTTCGCTAGCCGCCGAACCAGAGCTGAGGTGATGGGAATATTCCGGGCACACAAAAGCGGGCCGCTTGAGCATCCGGATGGAGCCGAGGCCGTGCCTTGGGGGGAGCGTTTGATAAATAGAGGGAGGGATGAGAGATGGCAGGGGCGGCTGGATTCGAACCAACGCATGGCAGGATCAAAACCTGCTGCCTTACCGCTTGGCGACGCCCCTATCTCTGCTGTTGCTTGCTTTCACTGCAAGCCCCGTGGGGGCCTCTGCAAGAACGCGCGGAAATTTATCAACTTTTTCGTCGTCTGTGAAGTCAAAGATGCATAAATTTGTTTTTAAAACAGCTACTTACTTTTTGGGGCCTGAGTGAGGTAAAAACCGCCGATGCCCGGCAACCGCTATACGGCGGGCGCCAGTCGCCGATCAGCCGCCAACAACGACGGCGAAACCTTTAACGATTCCCCGCCGGCAACTTGGTGCAAAATACCCCGCTCAGGTTGTAGCCCAGCCCCAGTCGCGTCGTGCCGCGCAACGAGAACCAATATGAACACCCATTGTGAGATAAGCGATGTGCCCAAGCCGCCCCAACCCCAGCGCCAGTGTGATGGCAACTTTCACTACATCACCCCTCAGCAGCCGGCGGTAACAGCATGATCGAAGTCACCGAGGTTTCCATTGCCCAACTGCGCGCCGCGCTCGAAGCTGGCCAGACCACGGCGGTCGAACTGGTCCAGGCCTATCTCGCCAGGATCGATGCCTACGACGGCCCCGATACGCCTACCGCCCTCAATGCGGTAGTGGTACGCAACCCCGACGCGCTCAAGGAAGCCCAGACCTCCGACGCCCGCCGGGCCAAGGGTGAAACCCTGGGTCCGCTCGATGGAATACCCTACACCGCCAAGGACAGCTATCTGGTCAAGGGCCTCACCGCGGCTTCCGGCAGCCCCGCCTTCGCCAGGCTGATCGCCTATCGCGACGCGTTCACCATCGAACGGCTGCGCGCCGCCGGGGCGATCTGCCTGGGCAAGACCAATATGCCGCCCATGGCCAACGGCGGCATGCAGCGCGGAGTCTATGGCCGCGCGGAAAGCCCGTACAACGCCGCCTACCTCACCGCACCGTTCGCCTCGGGCTCGTCGAACGGCGCGGGTACCGCCACCGCCGCCAGCTTCGCCGCCTTTGGCCTGGCAGAGGAAACCTGGTCCAGCGGCCGGGGACCTGCCTCGAACAACGGCTTGTGTGCCTATACCCCGTCGCGCGGGGTGATCTCGGTGCGCGGCAACTGGCCGCTGACCCCGACCATGGACGTGGTGGTGCCCTATGCCCGGACCATGGCCGACCTGCTCGAAGTGCTCGACGTGGTGGTCGCCGAGGACCCGGACACCCGTGGCGATCTGTGGCGCCTGCAACCCTGGGTGCCGATTCCCAGCGTGGCCTCGGTGCGCCCGGCGTCCTATCAGGAACTGGCCGCCAGCAGCAGCGCCCTGGCCGGCAAGCGCTTCGGCGTGCCGCGCATGTACATCAACGCCGACCCCGAGGCGGGCACCAGCGAGGCGCCGGGGATCGGTGGCCCGACCGGGCAACGCATCGACACCCGCCCTTCGGTGATCGGCCTCTGGCAGCAGGCGCGCCAGGCGCTCGAAGCCGCCGGCGCCGAGGTGCTCGAAGTGGATTTCCCCCTGGTGTCCAATTGCGAGGGCGATCGCCCCGGCGCGCCGACGGTGTTCAACCGCGGCCTGGTGTCCAAGGAGTTCCTGCACCATGAGTTGTGGGACCTGACCGCCTGGGCCTTCGATGACTTCCTGCAAGCCAACGGCGACCCGCAGCTCAATCGCCTGGTGGACGTCGACGGCCCGCTGATTTTCCCTCACGACCCGGGCACCCTGCCCAATCGCGAAGGCGACCTCGCCGCCGGCATGGACGAGTACGTGAAGATGGCCGAGCGCGGCATCACCCCCTGGGACCAGATCCCCAGCGTGCCCGACGGCCTGCGCGGCCTGGAGAAAACCCGCAAGCTCGACCTCGAGGACTGGATGGACCGTCTCGGCCTTGATGCGGTGATCTTCCCCACCGTGGCCGACGTCGGCCCGGCCAATGCCGATGTCGACCCGGCGTCCGCGGACATTGCCTGGAGCAATGGCGTCTGGGTGGCCAACGGCAACCTCGCCATCCGCCACCTGGGCGTGCCCACGGTCACCGTGCCGATGGGCGTCATGCCGGACATCGGCATGCCTGTCGGGCTGACCTTCGCCGGCCGCGCCTACGACGATTCGAACCTGCTGCGCCTGGCGGCGGCCTACGAGTCCACCGGCAGCAAACGCCTGATCCCGCCGCGCACTCCGGCGTTGCTGGCGGGCAAGTAATCGGCGGGTAAACAAGCAAGGGCGGGATGGAGCATGACCAGCTCCAATCCCACCCGCTAACAGCGCGCTTGAACACCGAGCCCCATCCGTGGCCTGTTCCAAGGCAGCGCCGCGCCTCTGCTTCCTTCAGCTACTTGCGTGGCTGGGTGGTCGAGAAGATATAGCGTGCAAAACGCCATTGGCCATCGCTTTCTCGATGCAACAGGAAAACCTCCTGATTGCCTTCACCGCTGGCAGGCTGATCCCCCCTCAGCAACTTCACCGTACCGTTGGAACGGGTCCGGGCGAACGCCCAGTCCCGTGACAGCGGCTGGATTTCATCGATGGTGAAACGCACGTCGAGCCTGAGCAGGTCGAAGATCTGCCGATACGCCGCGCGTATCGCGTCACTTCCCACGGCCGGCGGGCTGTTCTGCGGCATGAACACCGCGTCGCCGGCATACAGGGTCATGACGTGGTCGAGGTCGGATGCGTTCAACGCCGTTTCATAGCGCTTGAGCTGTTGGGTGACCGCCGCCGTCACGCTTGCCTCGGCGGCTGGCTGGGCAGCCTGGGCCGCCAGGGACAGCAACAGGCTGGCAAGCACCAATGTGATCAATCGAATACCCATGATGTTCTCCTTGAGATCAAAGCACGACGACGAGCTTGCCCAGTGCGCGATCGCTTTCTATCAGGCGATGCGCCTCGCGGACTTCGTCAAAGGCAAAGGTTCGGGTATGGATGGACGGTATGCGCTGGGCGGCGAGTTCCTTGGCCAGCCACGGCAGCGGAGTGTCCTGCAAGGGCAGGGCCGGCGTACCGAACAAGCCGCTCGGGAAAAAGTTCAGACGCACGCCCGCGGGCAGGTCCTGCATCAGGTGGAACTGCTCCAGAATCGGCGCGCCGCCAAGCAGCCCGATCACGCTCACCGCACCGAAGGGGCGCAGGGTCTTGAGGGTATCTCGCAGTGTGGGCGCGCCAACGACTTCCAGGGCCGCATCGACCCCAGCAGACGCAATTTCGCGGATGCGCGGGGCGATATCGCCGTTGTCGACCACCACCACGTCGGCCCCTGCCTGGTAAAGGCGCTGGCTGTTTTCCGGGGCGCGGGTGGTGGCGATGACTTTTAATCCACGAGCCTTGGCATAGGTGATGGCGGCCAGGCCAACCGATGAGGTGCCTCCGCGAACCAGCAAGGTCTGGCCCTTCTGGATGCCCAGGCTCTTGTCCAGCGCACCCCATACCGTGAGGTAGGCCTCCGGCAGCGTAGCCAGTTGTTCCCAGGACAAAGAAGTGTCATCCAGCGCAATCACGTTGCTGCGTAGCACCGTCACCTGCTCGGCGTAGCTGCCATTGCGGGTGAACTGCATGCCGCCCATGGCCGTGACCACCCGCTGGCCCGTGCGCAACAGACCCGAGGGGTCCTGGATGACTTCACCTACCGCCTCGATGCCCGGCACCCGAGGTGCGCTGATGGCGCCCATCTTGCCAGCGCGCAGATAGGTTTCGGCGCGGTTGAGACCAAAGGCGCGGACGCGGATCTGGACTTCGTCGGCCGTCGGCTCGGGGGACGGGATATCCCGCAATTGCAGGACTTGCGGGCCACCGGTCTGTTCGATCACATAAGCTTTCATGCTGGAATTCCTCAAGTACGCTGTGGGTCGGAGCGATTGCCGTCAAGGCAGTGGCGTCACTATCCTTCAAGCGAAACTGGAAGATAATCCACACAACAGATAGGCTTCCTCTCATAAACGAGAGGATCAGCCATGGACTTCAACGCCGTCCGGATGTTTGTCAGCGTGGCGCAGGCCGGCAGCCTTTCCGCCGCCGCCGAGCGCCTGGAGATTCCCCTGCCCACCTTGAGCCGACGCATTCGCGAGCTCGAACAGCAGCTGAAAGTGCAACTGCTCGAACGCTCGGTACGGGGCACCAAGCTCACCGACTCGGGGGCGCGCCTGTACGAACACGCCAGCCGCGGTATCGAGGCGCTGATCGAAGGGGAACAGGCGGTGATCAGCGATCAGGCCCTGTTGAAAGGCCGCTTGCGGCTGTCGTTGCCGCCCTCGTTCGAACCCTGGTGGGATGTGCTGTCGGCGTTCCAGCGCCGCTACCCGCAGGTCGAGGTCAGCGTCCATACCACGGAGCGACGCATCGACCTCATCGAAGACGGCGTGGATGTGGCGTTACGGGTCGGCGCGATTACCCATGAGACCATGGTCGCCCGCCGCCTGCTGAGCTATCGCCACCTGCTGGTAGCCAGCCCGGCGTTGCTTGAGCGGCTGGGCCCGCCCCGCAGCGTCGAGGCGCTGAATGCTTACCCCTGCGGAGTCTGGAGCCAGGGCAGCCCGGGGACCTGGCAGTTGGGAGAGGTGGCCTTCAAGCCCAGGGCCATGCTCGCCACCAACGACTATGCGCACCTGCGCAGCCGGGCGCTGGCCGGTGACCTGGTGACGGAACTGCCGCCCTTCCTCGCGGCGCGTGCCATCCGCGAAGGCCGGCTGCTGGCGCTGCTGCCCGACTATCCCTTGCCCGAGCAGCAAATCAATCTGCTCTACCCGTCCCACCGTCACCCCTCGGCCATCGTGCGGGCGTACCTGGACTTCTCCCAGGGGTACATGGGCTACCTGACAGAGGTGTCGTCCACTCAGCAGTGATTCGCTCCTGAAGGGCCCAGGCACGAGCCGAATCGATCAACCCTCCTCCAGCCGCTCCCGCAGGAACTCGATAAAGCGCTGGGCCTTCGCCGGCAGCAGGCGGGTTCGGTAAAGACGTAGAGCGGAATGGGACGCCAGAGCCGCATGAAGCGGTTCCGGCGAGCTTCGTTCACTGATGATCCTGGCGAAGGAAACGCCAGGCCGTCAGATAAAGATCGTGCCCTTCAGGTACAGCGCGCCCTGGCCGCTGATCAGCACCCGGCCGTTATCCAGCACCTCGCACCACAGCTGGCCCTTGCGCGCCCCGCCCTGCTCCGCGCTCAGCCGGGTTTTGCCCAGGCGCTGGGCCCAGTACGGCGCCAGGGAGGTGTGGGCCGAGCCGGTGACCGGGTCTTCGTTGACCCCGACGCTCGGGCCGAACCAGCGGGAGACGAAATCGAACTGCTTGCCCGGCGCGGTGACAGCGATGCCGCGCACATCGAACTTGGCCAGGGCAGCGAAGTCGGGCTTGAGGCCGGCGATGACCGCTTCGTCCTCAACCACCAGCAAATAGTCGTCGGTGCGGTACAGGGCTTCTGCGCGCGGCAGGCCGAGGGCGTGCAGCAGGCTTGGTGGCATCTCCACGGCCGCCGGCTGCTTGGCCGGGAAGTCCATGGACAGCCGCTCGCCGTCACGGCGTACGCGCAACTCGCCGCTGCGGGTGCTGAAGCGCAGCAGTTCGCTGGGTTCGTTCAGCTGTTCGAATAACACCCAGGCCGCCGCCAGGGTGGCGTGGCCACAGAGGTCGACTTCCACGGTCGGGGTGAACCAGCGCAATTCGAACAGCTCGCCGTTGCGCACGAAGTAGGCGGTTTCCGAGAGGTTGTTCTCCTCGGCGATCCGTTGCAGCGTGGCGTCGGGCAGCCAGGCGTCCAGCGGGCAAACCGCGGCCGGGTTGCCACCGAAAGGCGTGGAGGAAAAGGCATCCACCTGAAAGATATCGAGCTGCATCGGCTTCACTCCTGTTGACTGGCTTGGTCTGTGGCCCGGATCTGGTCCAGGTAGTTGTAGATGGTGTAGCGGGTGACGCCGAGGGCCGCGGCGGCCTTCTCGATACCACCCTTGACGATGAACAGCCCGCGGTCCTGCATCTGGCGCACGGCTTCGAGCTTCTGGGCTTTCTTCATCAAGGCCCGGCCGCCGGGGCAGGCTTGTTGAATGATTTGCGCCATTAACTGCTCCATGTCCTGGGGCTCGTCGTGGCGTAGTTCGGGGGCTGCGCCCAGGCCCAGCAGCTCGCCCAGGCAGGCATGGGCGGCGGCGATACCACTGAGGTCGGCGTTGGTGCACAGAGTGGCGAAGGGCTGGCCGCTGCTGTCGCGATACACCACCGTCGAGCTGCGCAACGGGCGACCGTCGGGCGCGGTGGTCGGGTAGTTCTCCACCAGCACCGGTTCGCTGCTGGAGCGATCCTCCATGGCCCGGCGCACGGCGATAAACCCCAGGTCTTCGCGCGGCCCGGCCAACACCGGGCTGCCGACCCGGCGACCGGTGACATGGCCATTGGCGATGGCGACGATGGAGGCCTCGGGCCGGCTCAGGTCATGCAGGACGATTTCGGTGTGCCGGCCCACCACGCTGCCGAGCATGCTCAGGGTGCTGTGCAGCACCTTGAACACCAGTTGGCGTTCGGCGGCACACTCGGGGGAAAAACGGCTGTCGGGGGTTTTCATGGCGGTTTCGCGAAAAAAGAATTCGGCGAAAATATCAACACCAAGCTTAATATTCAACTTAATGTTGAATCAAGCTATTCAACCTTCCTGCACGGTCCCCAACAGCCATTCCTTGAACGCCAGCATCGCCGGGCTTTGCGCCCGGGACTGCAAGCGGGTCAGCCAATAGCTGCCGGTGGTGATGCCCACCGCGAACGGCTGGACGATGCTGCCAGCGTGCAACTGCCGGGAGAACATCAGCGGCGGCGCCAGGGCCACGCCTATACCCTGCTGCGCGGCTTCCATCATGCCCAGGGACGAGTCGAAGACGATGCTGCGCGCAGGCAGGGTGCTGGCCGGCAAGCCGGCGGCGCTGAACCATTCCGGCCATTCGTCGGTGCGGTAGGAGCGCAGCAGGGTCTGGCCGAGCAGGTCGGCGGGGCTACGCAACTGCCGAGCCAGTTCCGGCACGCAGAGCACCGACAGCGGTGCTTCCAATAGCTGGACAGCATCGGTGCCGTGCCAGGCGCCGTTACCGAAGCGGATGGCGTAGTCCAGGCCTTCGGCGGCGACGTCGACCCGGTTGTTGTGGGTCGACAGGCGCAGGTCGATAAACGGGTGGCGGGCCTGGAAGTCCTCCAGGCGCGGCAACAACCAGCCGACGGCAAAGGTGCCGACCGCGCCGACGCTGAGCATTTCGCGGTAGTGCCCGCCTTCGAAGCGGCCGAGGGTTTCGGCGATGCGGTCGAAACACTCGCACAGCACCGGCAGCAGGGTTTCGCCCTCGCTGGTCAGCATCAGCCCGCGGGGCAAGCGCTTGAACAGGGTCACGTTGAGCTGGACCTCAAGGCTTTTCACCTGATGACTGACCGCCGCCTGGGTCACGCACAGCTCGATAGCCGCGCGGGTAAAACTCAAATGCCGCGCCGAGGCCTCGAAAGCGCGCAGGGCATTCAGCGGCAGATGGGGTCGGATCATGACCACTCCCTAGTTTTTCTAATGGCTCCTGCGAAATATCGTCGTTTGCCGATCCTTCGCCGACCGCCTACATTGAGCCGGCTCGCAGCGCCCTGTTCCCTGACTGCAAGGGCAGGCGCTGGCAAAAGCCGCTCGGAGTGTAGCGGCCATCACCCTGCAAAATCATGGAATGCCAGCCCATCATGCACAACAAAAACCTAGCCCTATCCGGATTTTTCACCATTTCCCTGCTGCTGTCCGGCGCCAGCATCTGCCTGGCCGCCAGCCAGCCGGACAGCGCGCTCAAACCCCTGGTCGACGCGGCGATCCGCCCGTTGATGCAACAACAGGACATCGCCGGGATGGCGGTGGCCATCACCCTCAAGGGCCAGCCCCATTACTTTAACTACGGCCTGGCCTCCAAAGAAGGGAAAAAGGCCGTCGACGCCGACACGCTGTTCGAGGTCGGGTCGGTGAGCAAGCTCTTCACCGCGACCCTGGGGGCCTATGCCCAGGCCAGCGGCAAGCTGTCCCTGAACGACCCGGCCAGCCGCTACCTGCCGGCGTTGAAAGGCAGCGCCTTCGAGCACATCAGCCTGTTGCAACTGGGGACCTACAGCGCCGGCGGCCTGCCGTTGCAGTTCCCGGAACAATGGGACAGCCAGGACAAGATGCTCGGCTACTACCAGGGCTGGAAGCCGGCCTTTGCCCCCGGCGCCCAGCGCCTGTACTCGAACCCGAGCATCGGTCTGTTCGGCTACCTGGCCGCGCAAAGCCTGGGGCAGCCCTTCGAGCAATTGATGGAGCAGCGGCTGTTCCCGCAGTTGGGCCTGCAGCACAGCTATGTCCAGGTACCGAAGTCACAGATGGACAATTACGCCCAGGGCTACGGCAAGGACGGCAAGCCGGTGCGGGTCGGCCCCGGCGCCCTGGATGCCGAGGCCTACGGGGTCAAGACCAGCGCCGCCGACCTGCTGCGTTTCGTCCAGGCCAACCTCAAGCCCGAGTCGCTGGCGCAACCCTGGCCGCAGGCCATCGCCCTCACCCACACCGGCTACTACCAGGTCGAGGGCATGACCCAGGGACTGGGCTGGGAGCTCTACCCCTACCCGCTCAGCCTGGACGCCCTGCTGGCCGGCAACTCGTCGCAGATGGCCTTCGAACCGCACCCGACCCGCTGGTTCACCCCGCCCCAGGCACCGCGGGCCGATACCCTGCTGAACAAGACCGGTTCCACCGGCGGTTTCGGCGCCTATGTGCTGTTCGTGCCCGGCAAGGACATCGGCCTGGTGCTGCTGGCGAACAAGAACTACCCCAACGCCGAACGGGTCAAGGTCGCCCATGCCCTGCTCAAGGCACTGGATGACGCGCAACCCTGAGAACAACAGCGACCGGATCGGTTAACGGGCCGATCGCTGGAGTGGCCAGGAGCGCGTCGCAGCCATGACAACGCGCTCCGCGACGATGATCGGCGCTGGATAAAAGCCGCGGAACGCGCCATCCTCCGCGTCTTTTTTCCGCGCAGCCCCTGGGGCTGCACGTTTTTCCAAGGAAACCCTCCATGCACAACCAGCCGCTCAGCCCCGCCGAGTTCAAATTCATCGAAGACACCCTGCTCAAGTATGGCGACGACCACTCCGTGCTCAACCTGGCCGAGCTCGACGGTTTTTGCACCGCCCTGGTGTCCGGCCCGGCCCAGGTGGACATCGCCGAATGGTTCCCGGCCATCTGGGGCGGGCAGAACCCGGACTGGCAGGACCCCGAGGAGTGCAAGCGCTTCATCGAGCTGAGCGTGCGCCATCTGAACGCCCTCGCCACGGCGCTGGCGAATGACTCGGCGAGTTTTCAGCCGCGTTTCGAACAGACCGAGCATCAGGACCAGCCGCTGACGCTGGCGGAAGAATGGTGTTTCGGCTACATCCGCGCCATGGCCGTGAGCAACTGGCCCGAGCTGCCCGCTGCCCAGGCCGCCCAGCTGCAAGCCATCATCACCTGCGCCGAACAGGACAACTTCGAACTGCCGGCCGACCTCGATCTGGCTCAGCATCGCCAGACCGTGGCCAGCGTCGAACAGGCCGCCCGTGGGCTGCACGATTACTGGTTGGCGCAACGCTGAGAGAGGCCTGGGGGTGGGTCCATCACGGCCCACCCCAAGTGTGCGCACTCAAACCGCAAAAACACAAAAGCCTCCCGCAGGAGGCTCTTGGCTCGACCCGCCAGCGCGGGGTCAGAACGCCAGTTTGTAGCCGATGGAAAACAGCATGAGCGCCAGGAACGGCCGCAGCAGTTCGTCCGAGACGCGGCCGGTCATGTGGCTGCCGAGCCAGATCCCCGGCAGCGAGCCCATCAGCAGAAAGCCCAGCAGTTGCCAGTCCATGTTGCCCATGCTCGCGTGCCCCAGGCCGGCGACCAGGGTCAGCGGCACGGCGTGGGCGATTTCAGTGCCGACCAGGCGCTTGGTGGCGAGGAAGGGATAAAGGATGAACAGCGCCACGGTGCCCAGGGCACCGGCGCCGATGGAGGTCAGGGCGACCATGGTGCCCAGGACCACGCCGGTGACCACCGTCAGGCCGTTGAGGCTGGAGTCCTTCAGGTGGTAGTGATCGCCGGCATGCTTCTGGGCAAATGCCAGGAGCTTTTTCTTGAACAGGATCGCCAGGGCGGTGAGCAGCAGCACAAAACCCAAGGCCTGCTTGATCACGCTGTTCAGCGCTTGCGGATCGGTGTGCAGGCTCTTGAGGAACCACAGGGTGGCCAGCACCGCGGGCACACTGCCCAGGGTCAGCCAGCCGGTGATCTTCCAGTCGATGTTGCGGTTTTTCTGATGGACCAGCACACCACCGGACTTGGTGATGGCGGCGTACAGCAGGTCGGTGCCGACAGCGGTCGCCGGGTTGATACCAAACCACAACAGGATCGGGGTCATCAGCGACCCGCCTCCCACCCCCGTCATCCCCACGATGAAACCCACCAACAGGCCCGCGATTACAAAACCAAAATTACCCACATCCATCAATAAGCCCTACGCATCAACCGCGGCCAGGTAAAAAACTGGCGGCAGCATAGCGCTAATGCTTATGTCCATTTATATAAATAAAATCTAACGTTATAACTCTTTGCCTTTTTGCCATGTATTCAGCGCATACAACCCGCGGATTGCATGCACCCATCACATGCCGAGATTGGCTCGGAAACGGCCGGGGAAAACCTTCGAAACCGCGCGCCCTTTGCAGGTCATTTTGCTAGCGGAATCCGCTTCACCGCTTCGATCCAGTCCGGATTCAAGCGCTTCTGCTCGGTGTCCATGCCCAGGGCTTGCATCCGCTCCTTGTGCCGGTCGATCTCATGCACCACCTGGCTCAACGCGCTGGAGTTGGCATCCAGCTGGTGCATCTGGGTCAGGCCCAGGTGGTAGAAGCGCAGCAGTTTCATCGCTGTCGGGTCCTGGGCCTCGACGCCCGCGGTGACGTGGTGCATGACGTTGGTCACGCTCATCAGGCTGCGCTTGAGCTGCCAGCCGTAGACCGCTGCGGCCATCCACGGCTGCGACCAGAAGCGCACGCGCATCAGCACCATGCTCAGCACCAGCCCGGCCAGCACGCCGGCGACATTGAGCTTGAAGTTATCGCCGCCAGGCGTGCCGAACAGCAGCACCGCGGCGCTGGACAGCAGCATGGCCAGGGACAGGAAAATCAGGGCAATGAACAAGGTACTGCGGCGGGTCTGCTGGCGAAAAAGCTCGGGGTTCTGCGGCTGGATCTCGAACATGGCGACGGTGCGCTCGCATGATGGACAGGCCGGCATTATCACCCTGCCCGCCCCCGGAGATGGCGAATAAATCCACGCTGCGACAATCCACCTCGGCCACCGGGGCGTGCCGTCGGAGCCAAGCAGAGATTGGGCGGGATGCGGATCGAGCATGCCGGGCGTCGAATGGCATGCCCGACGCGGACAAATGGACCGGCCCCTGGCGGAGCCGGTCCTCGTGGCTCAGGCCACCTGGCCCTTGGCCTGTTGCTCCAGGTGCAGTTGCAGCTCGGGGTCGATCCGCAGCGCCGCCGCCAGCTCGTCCAGGTAACTGCGCTCGGCGTCCTGCTGATCGTCCACCAGCATCACGCTGGCCAGGTACATTTCCGCCGCCATGCCCGGCTCGCCCGCGGCCGACTGGGCCACGTCGGCGGCGTCCAGGGGACGTGCGACTTCGTCGTCGAGCCATTGCTGCAATTGCGGGTCATCGGTGTGACGGCCGATCTCGGCGCTGATCAGTTGTTTTTCCTGCTCGTCGATGCGGCCATCGGCCTTGGCCGCGGCGATCAGGGCACGGAGGATCGCATGGCTGTGTTCTTCGACTTCCGGGCCGGCCAGCTGGTCGACGGTACGCAACGCCTGTTGCGGCGCCGCCGATTGCTGCTGGCGCTGCCAGGCCTGATAAGCCTGGAACGCCATCATCCCCAGGGAAGCTAGCGCCGCGTAGTTCGCGCCACCGCCGGAACGGCCCTGCGGGGCTCCACCGGAAGCCGCGCCGCCCAACCCGGAACCGCCCAGCAAGCCGCCCAGCAGACCACCCAGCCCGCCGGCCGGCGCTCCGCCGCCGCTGCTACCGCCCAGTAGACCACCGAGCAAGCCACCCAGGCCTCCCAGGCCATCCTGCGGTGCCGAGGCCCCGCCACCCTGCTGCGTCATCGAAGCCTGGCCGGCGCGCAGCAACTGTTCAAGCAAATCACTGGTGTTCATGGCATCGCTCTCTTCGGGCAGTTATTCAGATTGCCAACAATAGTCTTCGCCACGCATTGCGCCAACTGCTTCCGCTTGGGCCCTGATCCCTTCTCGCCAGACGCCGCGCTGGCGGCCCACTCCATCCGCCAGCCGACGGCCAGTGAGCCCGGGAATCAGGCCTGGGGCATTTTGCGGAAACCCACCGCCAGGCGGTTCCAGCTGTTGATGGTGGCGATGGCCAGGCTCAGGTCGACCTGTTCGCTGGGGCTGAACTGGCTGCTCAGCAGCTCGTAGTCGGCATCCGGCGCGTGGGTTTCGCTGACCCGGGTCAGGGACTCGGTCCAGGCCAGGGCGGCCCGTTCGCGGTCGGTGAAGAACGGCGCTTCGCGCCAGACCGAGACAGCGTACAAGCGGCGCTCGGTTTCCCCGCTCTTGCGCGCGTCGGCGGTGTGCATGTCGACGCAGAAGGCACAGCCGTTGATCTGCGAGGCGCGCAGCTTCACCAGCTCGATCAGCGACTTTTCCAGGGGCAGTTTCGATACCGCGGTTTCCAGCGCGATCATGGCTTTGAGGGCGTCTGGCGAAGCGGTGTAGAAGTCGATACGCGGTTGCATGGTGTGGCTCCAGATCAAATGAATGTGGCGCTACGTTAAGCCCGGGCCCGGTCCCAACCAATAACCAATTCCGGCTAAGACCAGGTGACCAATGCCCCCCCTCTTGCGTAGGAGCGCAGCTTGCGCGCGATCCGCGCAGCGGCCATTCACCGATGACGCTATCGCGCGCAAGCTGCGCGCCTGCAGGGGGCGTGCATGGACGCTCAGGCGCGCCGGCGCAGCCACTGCATAAAGCCTTTTTTCACCGCCGGCCGCGGGCTTTCCTGGGTCAGGGTCTGGGCGATGTGCTGGCGGAAATCCAGGAGGTTTTTCATCGCGTCGCTGATGTCGCGCCGCGCATCCAGGCACGGCTTGAGGTATTCGTTTTCGATGCGGTACAGGGTGCAGAAGGTCTTGGCCGAGAAGTCCGCCGCGGTCGCCTGATCGGCGACCCCCGCCTCGCCTATCACTTCGCCCGGCCCCATGCGCCCGGCCTCGAAGGGCTTGCCATCGCGGATCAGGCTGACCGAGACCACCCCCGATTCGATGATCAGCAGGTGATCGCTGACCTCGCCCGCCGGCAGGATGGTCTCGCCGGCGCGGAAGGTCTGCAGGGTCATGTTCTGGCTGAAGGTTTCCTTCTCTTCCTGGCGCAGGGTGGAGAAGATGCTCGAGCTGTCCAGCAGCGCCCGCGGGCGCGACAGGTGGGCCGCCACGCTGCTTTCACCGCTGGACAACAGACTGACGCCGGACGCCTGCAAGTGCCGGAAGGCCAGGTCGAACAGCTGGTTGCGCACTTCGCGCTTCTGGCCCATGGAGGCCACGAAACCGCTGATCTCGTACTCCACCCCGGCGTTGCCCGAGCTTTTCAGGGCCACGCTGGGGGCCGGCTTGGGGAGCAGGAAACGGCAACCGAGCATGGCCCGTTCCAGCGCTTCGATCACCGTTTGCGGCCGCTCATGGGGGCTGACCTGGAGGCTGATGGAAAGCCCGTGCATATCGGCGGGACGGCTGAAGTTGATGATCTTGGCCTTGGCCGCCAGGGAATTGGGGATCACCGCCATGCTGCCCTGGGAGGTCTGCAGCCGGGTGGCGCGCCAGTCGATGTCGGTGACCCGGCCTTCGGTGCCGTCGATGGAGATCCAGTCATCGAGCTGATACGGCTTGGTGGTGTTCAGCACGATGCCGGAGAACACGTCGCTGAGGGTGCTTTGCAGCGCCAGGCCGACAATGATCGCCACCGCGCCGGAGGTGGCCAGCACGCCCTTGACCGGCAGCTCCAGCACATAGGCCATGGCGGCGATGATGGCGATCAGGAAAATCACCGCCCCCATCAAGTCCTGCAACAGCCGCCCGGTATGCCCGACCCGCTGCATCATCAGGGTGCCGAGCAACACCGTCAGGGTCCGCGCACCGAACAGCCACCAACCGATCTGCAACCCGGTGGCGGCCAGGTGCAGCGGCACGTCCTCCGGCCAGGGCGCCGCCTGCATCGGGTTCAGGCCCTGGTTGAACAGCAGCACGCTGTACAGGGTGAAGATCAGCACCCGCACCAGCAGCTTCCAGTAACCGCCCCGCGCGCCGATCAGGCGCCACAGCAGCATGTCCAGCAGGATCAGGACCAGCGCGGCGAACAGCGGGTGGTCGGCGAACAGGTTCGGCATCAAGCAACTCCAGCACGGTCAGAGGCGCGACAATCTCACACAAGCGACCTTGCAGGTATAGCCGCAGAAACAAAAACAGGGGCCTCATGGGAAGCCCCTGCCTGCAACGATGTCGCTCACTCTGTAGCCGCTGCAGCCTGCGAGGCTGCGAGCGACCCCGCAGGGGGCGCAGGATCTTGAGATCGCTTAAGGACCTTCGGTCCTATCGCAGCCTGCGGCAGCGGCTACAGGGGTTGTGACCTACCGATCGGCGCTAACCCTGTAGCCGCTGCCGAGCTTGCGAGGCTGCGATCGACTGCGCAGCAGGCGCAGGGTCTTGAAACCGCTTAAGGACCTTCGGTCCTATCGCAGCCTGCAGCAGCGGCTACAGGGAATCGCGACACCTCCGATAGCCCGGTCGTGCTCGCTGCCTTGTGTAGCCGCCGCTGGCAGGTCACTTGCCCTGGGTCAAAGTGGTGTAGCTGGTGATCAGGTTGCGGTAGTCCGGGATGTGGTTGGAGAACAAGGTGCCCAGGCCCTCGATGTCGTTGCGCCAGTCGCGGTGCAGCTCGCAGGCCAGGCCGAACCAGGTCATCAACTGGGCGCCGGCGGTGGACATGCGGTTCCATGCCGAATCGCGAGTCAGGGCATTGAAGGTGCCGGAGGCGTCGGTGACCACGAACACCTCGAAGCCTTCTTCCAGGGCCGACAGCGCCGGGAAGGCCACGCAAACCTCGGTCACCACGCCGGCGATGATCAGCTGCTTCTTGCCGGTGGCCTTGATCGCCTTGACGAAGTCTTCGTTGTCCCAGGCGTTGATCTGCCCGGGCCGGGCGATATACGGCGCGTCCGGGAACAACGCCTTGAGCTCGGGCACCAGCGGGCCGTTGGGGCCGGTTTCGAAGCTGGTGGTGAGGATGGTCGGCAACTTGAAGTACTTGGCCAGGTCGGCCAGGGCCAGCACGTTGTTCTTGAACTTGTCCGGGTCGATGTCGCGCACCAGGGACAGCAGGCCGGCCTGGTGATCCACCAGCAGCACGGCGGCGTTGTCTTTGTCGAGACGCTTGTAGGCGGTAGTCATGGGGTAGTCCTCGCTTCTTGTCGATACCGACTGGACGTCGGCGTGGGGGTGCAGCTTCAGCGCTGGGAGTCCAGCACTTCGTGCTCGTTCGCCACTTGCTGGGCCTTGAGGTAGCTCTCGATCAGCAACTGGTAATGCGGCATGGCCTGGGCGTAGACCGCGGCCCACTGCTCGGCGTCCGGGCGGTTCCACGAACCCTGCAGCTCGGAAAGCGTCGCCATGATGTCGATCGGCACCACCCCGGCCTGGGCCAGGCGGGCGATGGTCAGGTCAGTGGCCAGCCGCGAATGGTTGCCCGAGGCATCGACCACCGCGAACACCTTGTAGCCTTCATGCACCGCGGCGATCGACGGAAACGCCAGGCAAACGCTGGTCAGGGTGCCGGCGATCACCAGGGTTTTCTTGCCGGTGGCTTCTACCGCCGCCCGGAACTCGGGATTGTCCCAGGCGTTGATTTCGCCTTTGCGCGCCACGTACTGGGCATGGGGCGCCTCCTGGTGGATTTCCGGGATCAGCGGGCCGTTGGGGCCCTGGGGCACCGAGGCGGTGGTGATCACCGGCATCTTCAGCAAGGTCGCAGCTTTCGCCAGAGCGATGGCATTGGCCCGCAATTGCGGCACGTCCATGTCCTTGACGATCTGGAACAGCCCGCTCTGGTGGTCGATCAGCAGCATCGCTGCGTCGTTGGGGTCGATGGTCGGCTTGGCGCCATTGAAGTTGGCAGCATTGAAGTTGTTCATGTGCAGTTCCTCTTTCGTTTAGGGCATTTATTGAAGGCAACAGCCATCCCTGGCCCTGAACCGGCCGACACGTCCTGTGCAAGTCGGTAAGTGGGGGTCAGCCAGGCATCTGGCCGAAACGACCGGACTGGAAGTCGACGAAGGCCTGGTGGATCTCGGCCTCGCTGTTCATCACGAACGGACCATGACCGACGATGGGCTCGTCGATCGGTTCGCCGCTGAGCAGCAGCACCACCGCGTCGTTGTTGGCCTCCAGGCTGAGCTGGTCGCCGTCACGCTCGAACAGCACCAGCTGGCCTTCACGCACTACTTCCTGGCCATTGACCTGGAGCGTGCCGCGCAGCAGCACCAGGGCGGTGTTGCGCCCCTCGTGCAGGTCGAGGGTCAGGGGCTTGCCGGCATTCAGGCGGATGTCCCAGACGTCGATGGGCGTGAAGGTGCGGGCCGGGCCCTTGACGCCGTCGTACTCGCCGGCGATCAACCGCAGGGTGCCGGCCTTGTCCTTCAGGGCGATGGCCGGGATGTCGCCATCGAGGATGGTCTGGTAACCGGGCGCGGCCATCTTGTCCCGCGCCGGCAGGTTGACCCACAGCTGGACCATGTCCAGGGTGCCGCCGGACCGGGCGAACGCTGCGGAGTGAAACTCCTCATGGAGAATCCCCGAGGCCGCGGTCATCCATTGCACATCGCCAGGGCCGATCTTGCCGCCGCTGCCGGTGGAGTCGCGGTGCTCCACCTCGCCCTTGTAGACGATGGTCACGGTTTCGAAGCCGCGGTGGGGGTGCTGGCCCACGCCGCGCCGTCCCTGGGTCGGGGTGAATTCAGCCGGGCCGGCGTGGTCGAGCAGCAGGAACGGGCTGATGTGCTTGCCCAGGTTGTCGTAGGAAAACAGTGTGTGCACCGGGAAGCCGTCGCCCACCCAATGGGCCCGTGGGCTGGTGTAGATACCGATGATGTTTTTCATGCGGGTGCCTCCGAAATGGGTGAGTTATTTCGTTGGATACACCTTAAAACCCATACCTTTGATGCACTAGACTGCAAAAATCGCTCTTAGCGTTCTATCTGGAGAACGATGGTGGAAGACCTCAATACCCTCTACTACTTCACCCAGGTCGTCGAACACCGTGGTTTCGCCGCTGCCGGACGCGCCCTGGACATGCCCAAGTCCAAGCTCAGCCGGCGCATTGCCCAGCTCGAGGAACGCCTCGGCGTGCGCCTGATTCACCGCACCAGTCGCCACTGCTCGCTCACCGAGATCGGCCATGAGTACTACCAGCGCTGCCTGGCCATGCGCGTGGAAGCGGAAAGCGCCGCGGAAGTCATCGAGCGCAACCGTTCCGAGCCCCAGGGCCTGGTGCGCATCAGTTGCCCGACCGCGCTGCTCAACTCCTGGGTCGGGCCGATGCTGACCCGCTACATGCTCAAGTACCCGCTGGTGGAGCTGTTCATCGAGAGCACCAACCGCCGGGTCGACCTGATCCACGAAGGTTTCGACATCGCCCTGCGGGTGCGCTTCCCGCCATTGGAAAGCAGCGACCTGGTGATGAAGGTTCTGGGCAACAGCACCCAGTGCCTGGTCGGCCACCCGGACTTTCTTGCGCGCCTGTCGAGCCCCGCCTCGCCCGCCGACCTCAGCGGCCTGCCGAGCCTGCATTGGGGCGCGGCGCAACGCGAATACCAGTGGGAGCTGTTCGGCCCCGACGAGACGCTCGCGCAGATTCGCCACAAGCCGCGGATGGTCACCGACGACCTGATTGCCCTGCGCCAGGCGGCGCTGGCGGGAATCGGCATCGTCCACCTGCCCAGCGTGGTGGTGCGCGACGATATGGCCGCCGAACGCCTGGTGCAGCTGGTACCGGACTGGGCGCCCAAGTGCGGGATCGTCCATGCGATCTTCCCGTCGCGCCGTGGCCTGCTGCCGTCGGTGCGCACCCTGATCGACTTTCTCGGCGAGGAGTTCAGCCGCAGCGATATCACCTGAGGATGCGCGCAAGGTGAAGCCTGGCCGAATCTTCCGACCTGTGGCGTTTTTGACACTGGCCGGAATAATATTTCGAACATAATATTTTCCTCGTCATCTTGTTCCGCCCAGTGAGGAAACGCCCATGCAAAGCCCATCACGCGAGGCCACCCTGGCCCAGTGGATTGCCCAGGAACAGGCCATGCGCGCGCGCCTGGCCGGTCCGGGCAGCCTGTCCCTGGCCGAGGTCAGCGCCCTCTCGCCCGCCGAGTTCTTCGACGGCATCGGCAACGGCGAATTGCCCTCGCCGCCCATCGGCACGTTGCTGGATTTCATCCCCATCGAATGGTCCGCCGGGCACTTCGTGTTCCAGGGCACCCCGGATGCCCGCCATTACAACCCGCTGGGCAGCGTGCACGGCGGTTATGCCGCAACCCTGCTGGACTCCTGCATGGGTTGCGCGATCCACACCCGCCTGAACAAAGGCCAGGGCTACACCACCCTGGACCTGCGCATCAGCTATGTGCGGGCCCTGACCGGCAGCAGCGGGCCGATCCGCGCCGAAGGCAAGATCGTCCACCTGGGCCGCTCCACCGCCCTGGCCGAAGGGCGGATCTACGACGTCGATGGCCGCCTGTACGCCACCGGCTCCACCACCTGCATGATTCTTGAAGCGCGTGGCTGAAACCGCCTCTGCGTCTGTAGAAGCGGGCCCGTTCGCGAAAAAACTACGGCTTGCGCTCAGCGGTGGCCGGGAGGAGGTCTCGCGAGCAAGCTCGCGCCTACCAGGGTTCGTGCCTGCCCGCGCATTCGTGATTCGCGGTAAAGATTGCTTTGCCTGTCCGGCGGTTTTTCTCAAGGGTGCGGATCGGGATACTCGTGGCCTTTCCACTGCCATCTGGAGTCATCCATGTCTGTACCTGCTTTCGGCCTCGGCACCTTTCGCCTGCAAGGCCAGGTGGTCATCGACTCGGTCAGCACCGCGCTCGAACTGGGCTACCGGGCGATCGACACCGCACAGATCTACGAGAACGAAGCCGAGGTCGGCCAGGCCATCGCCGACAGCGGCATCCCCCGCGACGAGCTGTTCGTCACCAGCAAGATCTGGGTCGCCCATTTCGCCCGCGACAAGCTGATCCCCAGCCTCAAGGACAGCCTGCGCAAGCTGCGGACCGACTACCTGGACCTGACCCTGATCCACTGGCCGTCACCGGACAACCAGGTACCGGTCGAAGAGTTCATGGCGGCGCTGCTGGAGGCCAGGCAACTGGGGTTGACCCGGCAGATCGGTGTTTCCAACTTCACCATCGACCTGATGCGGCAGGCCATCGCCGCGGTCGGTGCCGAGCACATCGCCACTAATCAGATCGAACTGCATCCTTACCTGCAGAACCGCAAGGTCGTGGAGTTCGCGCAAAACCAGGGGATTCACATCACCTCGTACATGACGCTGGCCTACGGTGAAGTGCTCGAGGACCCGGTCATCCAGCAGATCGCCCAGCAGCATCGGGCAACGCCGGCCCAAGTGACCCTGGCCTGGGCCATGCAATCGGGTCATGCGGTGATTCCCTCCTCGACCAGGCGCGCGAACCTGGAAAGTAACCTCAAGGCCTGTGCCCTGAGCCTGAGCGAGGCAGACATGCAACGCATCGCCAGTCTGGAGCGCGGTCATCGTCTGACCAGCCCCGCCGGCATTGCACCGGCGTGGGACTGAAGCCTTAACGCACCACGGCATTCAACCGAATGCCATCGGGGGCGATCTCTTCCTCATTGGAACTGCTGGGAAACTTTCCGGCCGCCGGGATCTTGCTCCGGTGGCCGGTGTCGATGGCCGCCATCAAGCGGCTGAGGGTCTCGTGGTCCGGCAGCGGCAGGCTGCTGATATACAGCTTGCGCTGCGGACCGAGTGGAATCGAAGGCACGCCGAGAAGCTCGGAGTCATAGACCAGCACATGACGGATCTGCGGGTTATCCATGCAGAACGCCACGATATCGAGCCGGGCCTGCAACCCCAGCGAAGCGTTGATGATCAGCAGGTCCATTGGCTCACTGCCATATTCCACGACGTTCAACACCTCGACGAGTCGATACATCGGTGCAATCCGGTAATAGCCCAGCTGGTTCAGCACCCGCTCGATCTTCATTCGATGAAAATGCTGTTCATCGGCGATCAGGATTCGTAACGTTTTATTCGGCATTTGTTCGCGACCATGAAAAAAGTCTGAGATGACAGGCTCCAAGCCTATGAATAAAGGCTAGGGGAGCAGCCGATAGTTTTCTCTAAGGGTTTTCTGAAAAGCCCTACTCCGAATTACTAAAATGCGGCTTTCCCCTACTTTTCGAGCCCGAAATGCTCGTTTCCCTGGTATTTCCGCCCACACCGGCGGCACTCATCGGCTATCCATGGGCGGCCATGAATCCTGCTTTTTGCCCGCTCCGGATGGAAACAAAAGACCCCGCCCGGCCCCGGTAGCGGCCATCGGAGAACCGCTGGCCAGGTGGTGATTCCACCTCCAGTAGCGCGACGCAAGCCCTGTTCCCAGCAACTGCGGAGGGCTATTCAGCATTCAGAAGGTTCGGTCTTTGCCCGAGGAGGCGGGAGGATTGATATGGGCAATGAAGCGCTGGAGGATCTCCTGCGTGGCGCCCTGCACCCAGAGAATCTCCTGTAGCGCAGAGGCACCGAGGACCACCGGCAATGCCTGTTCGGTGCGACCGCCATAGATCATGGCATGGCGGATCTGCGGGTTGCCCTGGCAGAACGCGCCGGCGTCCACCCCGGCGGCGAACGCCAGCTCGCCGCTGAGCAGCAACAGATCGAAGTTCTCGAAGGGGTCGCAGGAATAGTGAGTCAGGGTCACCAGTTCGCGGAAAGACTCCACCGCCGCGACGCGGAAATACCCCAGGCCATTCAACAAACGCTCGATGCGCCCACACTGCTCCCGGGACGCATCGGCAATCAATATTCTCAAGCGCTTGTTGGGCATCGGCGTGGCAACTATCGGTTGAACACAGAGGCTCGACAGACTATCCGATGGCCCCTGGCCGACTCTTTAAGACAATTCCCAAAAATTGCCGCGCACAAGACATTTCTCCCAGGAAAGCCCCCTGTACGGGCGCTTTATTCGGTGGTGCTGGGGCTCCAGAACGCCTGCTCCACCAGGGCAGAGGTGGACAGGCGCGCCACCAGGGCGTCGAGCTCGTCGCCGTCCACCGAGGTGGTGGCCAGGGTGGCTTCGATCTCCACGTCGTCGTTGCCGAAGGCATGGACATCGATGTCGCTGGCCGGGTAGTTGCTGCGTTCCAGTTCCGCTTCGAGCAGGGCGAACACGGCCTTCTGCTTGGAGCGATGGGCGATGACATAGACGATGTTGGTGACCTCGGCGGAGATCACATCCAGCGGCTGGCGGTTGATGTTGTTGACGATCGGTCGCAGCAGGGTGTTGGCCGCCAGCACGAACAAAGTGCCAAGAAAGGCTTCGAGAATCAGGTCGGCGCCGGCGCAGGCGCCCACCGCCGCCGAGGCCCAGAGGGTGGCCGCGGTGTTCAGGCCACGGACATTGCCCTCCTCGCGCATGATCACCCCGGCGCCGAGAAAACCGATGCCGGACACCACATAGGCCACCACCCGCACCGCGCCCTCGGCGCCGCCGAGGCGGTTGGCCATGTCGACGAAAATCGCCGCGCCCACCGCCACCAGCACGTTGGTGCGCAGGCCGGCGGTGCGTTGCCGGTACTGGCGCTCGAAGCCGATCAGGCCACCGAGGATAAAGGCCGCGCTGAGGCTGACCAGGGTGTCCACCAGGGAGGTCAGGTTGATGTTCTGGAGTGCTTGCATGAAGGGAGTCCTTGAGTACGCGGCGGTCGGCTGCCGTTAAGGATAGGTGCACTTTGCCGGTGCGAGCGGGCGGCGATCCGACGGGTCCGCGATGAGGCCGGCCAGGGTGCCGGGTATCTTGCACCGGCTGGCATTACGAGCAGATGGCGATTACCGGTTAACCCTGTAGCCGCTGCCGCAGGCTGCGATCGGCCCGGAGGGCCGCGGCGATCCCGCCAACGCCGGAGGCCCTGCGAACAGCGTGGCCCGGACCATCGCAGCCTGCGGCAGCGGCCACAGGATGTTGTGCAACGTCGGCCGCGAGCCGCAGCTTATTGCCAGCCGAACCGACGGATATAAAAGCCCTTCACCGCCTGGGTCAGCGCCATGTACGCCAGCAGGATCACCGGCAGGAACACGAAGTACAGCGACGGCAGCGCCTGCAGCTTGAAGTAGTGCGCCAGCGGGCCCATGGGCAGGAAGATGCCGATGGCCATGATCAACCCGGTCATCACCAGCAGCGGCATGGCTGCGCGGCTTTGCAGGAACGGGATCTTCGGCGTGCGGATCATGTGCACGATCAGGGTCTGGGTCAGCAGCCCGACCACGAACCAGCCGGACTGGAACAGGGTCTGGTGGTCCGGGGTATTGGCGTCGAACACGTACCACATCAGGGCAAAGGTACTGATGTCGAAGATCGAACTGATCGGCCCGAAAAACAGCATGAAACGCCCGACGTCCACCGGCTGCCAGCGCTGCGGACGGGCCAGCATTTCGTCATCGACGTTGTCGAACGGAATGGCGATCTGGGAAATGTCGTACAGCAGGTTCTGTACCAGCAGGTGCATCGGCAGCATCGGCAGGAACGGAATGAAGGCGCTGGCCACCAGCACCGAGAACACGTTGCCGAAGTTCGAGCTGGCGGTCATCTTGATGTACTTGAGCATGTTGGCGAAGGTCCGCCGCCCTTCCAGCACGCCCTCCTCCAGCACCATCAGGCTTTTCTCCAGGAGGATGATGTCCGCCGCTTCCTTGGCGATGTCCACGGCGCTGTCCACCGAGATGCCGATATCCGCGGTGCGCAGCGCCGGCGCGTCGTTGATGCCGTCGCCCATGAAGCCGACCACATGGCCGTTGCCCTTGAGCAGACGGACGATGCGTTCCTTGTGCGAGGGCGTGAGCCGGGCGAAGACATTGGTGGTTTCCACGGCCTTGGCCAGCTGCGTGTCGCTCATGCGCTCGATGTCGTTGCCCAGCAGCAGGCCCTGTTGTTCCAGGCCGACTTCGCGGCAGATCTTCGCCGTCACCAGTTCGTTGTCGCCGGTCAGCACCTTCACCGCCACGCCATGGGCGGCCAGGGCCTCAAGGGCCGGCGCGGTGCTTTCCTTGGGCGGGTCGAGGAACGCCACGTAACCGATCAGGGTCAGCCCCTGCTCGTCCGCCAGGCTGTAGCTGTCGCGGCCCCGGGGCATCGGCCGGGCGGCCACGGCCACCACCCGCAGGCCTTCGCCATTGAATTGGGCGGTGACCTGGCGGATCCGCGCCAGCAGCTCGTCGCTGAGCATTTCCTCGGCGGCGCCATGGCGCACCTGGGTGCACACCGCCAGCACCTCCTCCACCGCGCCCTTGCAGATCAGCAGGTGCGCACGCTCCTTCTCGGCCACCACCACCGACATGCGCCGCCGGTTGAAGTCGAAGGGAATCTCGTCGACCTTCTGGAACGCCGTGCCGACCCTCAGCTCGCGGTGCACTTCGACGTGCTCCAGCACCGCCACGTCCAGCAGGTTCTTCAGGCCGGTCTGGTAGTAGCTGTTCAGGTAGGCCATTTCCAGCACATCGTCGGACTCCTCGCCCCAGACATCCACATGCCGGGCGAGGAAGATCTTGTCCTGGGTCAGGGTGCCGGTCTTGTCGGTGCACAGCACGTCCATGGCGCCGAAGTTCTGAATCGCGTCCAGGCGCTTGACGATGACTTTCTTGCGCGACAGGAACACCGCGCCCTTGGCCAGGGTCGAGGTGACGATCATCGGCAGCATTTCCGGGGTCAGGCCCACGGCGATCGACAGCGCGAACAGCAGCGCCTCCATCCAGTCGCCCTTGGTGAAGCCGTTGATGAACAGCACCAGCGGCGCCATGACGAACATGAAGCGGATCAGCAGCCAGCTGACCTTGTTCACCCCGTTCTGGAACGAAGTCGGCGCCCGGTCGGTGGCCCCGACCCGCTGCGCCAGGGCGCCGAAATAGGTGGCGTTGCCAGTGGCCAGGACCAGCGCGGTGGCCGCGCCGGACACCACGTTGGTGCCCATGAACAGGATGTTGTCCAGCTCCAGCGGGTTGAGGGTGGCGGCGTCCTGCTGGCGCGGGAATTTCTCCACCGGCATCGATTCGCCGGTCATCGCCGCCTGGCTGACGAACAGGTCCTTGGCGCTGAGCACCCGGCAATCGGCGGGGATCATGTCGCCGGCCGAGAGCTGGATCAGGTCGCCCGGCACCAGTTGCCGGATCGGCAGTTCCAGGCGTTGCTGGCCCTGGCTGGCCACCGCCGCGCCATGCAGCCGGGCGAACACCGACGGCGCGGCGTCGACCACGTTGCGCCGCAGCACCGTGGCGGTGTTGCTGACCATTGCCTTGAGGGCATCGGCGGCCTTGTTCGACTTGGCCTCCTGCCAGAAGCGCAGCAGCGTGGAGAGCACCACCATGGAAAAAATCACCGTGGCCGCCTTCATGTCTTCGGTCAGCCAGGAGATCACCGCCAGCAGGGTCAGCAGCAGGTTGAAGGGGTTCTTGTAGCAATGCCACAAATGCGTCCACCACGGCAGCGGCTGCTCGTGCTCGACCTCGTTGAGGCCATGCTGCTCGCGCAGGGCCTGGGCCTCGGCCTCGCTCAGGCCATCGGTGTGGCTGCCGAGGCGTTGCAGCAGGTCCGTGGCATTGTCGTTGGCCGCAGCCACCAGGGTGTGCGCGAGGCTCGGCGGCAGGTCGCGGCTGACGCTGGCGTCGCTGAAGCTCTCCAGCAAGGCCAGGCGGCGAAAGTGCCGGGCGAAGTGCCGGGTCCGCAGGAAGCCGGCAAAAAACTCTTTGAGCAGGGTGAGGTTCATGGTGTGTCCCCTAACGGTCGGCGCCGGGAAACTCACAGCCAGGTCTGGTTCGCCGGCCGCGCAAACAGGCGCAGCCGTAGCGCGGCGATGCGCCAGGCATCACCCACTGTTGCAGTGTCGATGAGAAGGACATCGGGAACGGGCCCTGAAGGCCACGATCGGGAAGCCGCCGCTCGCTGTCATGGCGAGACAACGGCACACAAGGCGGGCGCGTTATCTTGCCGGGAAGGTGCCGGTTAGCGAAACCGGCCGACTACTGTCACTCGAACAAGTACCCACTGTGGGTCTCCGCTTGATGGAAAACGCGCGCAGCTTACGCCGCGGTTTTTGCAGAGTAAATCGACGGCAAGGCGCTGGCGGGGGAATCGAAAAGTTCTTCAGCGATGGTTCAGGAAGGGGCTACGGACAGGCCCCAAAGGCAGGAAATGCGGGGACGTCATGCCCCCTGTCGTGGGCACGCTCGCGCCTACAACGATAACGCGATCCTGTAGGAGCGAGCTTGCTCGCGAGGCGTCGGAGTAGTCGACGGAGCGTGCAAGCCGGGCCATTTTTTCGCGAGCAAGCTCGCTCCTACAAAGTTACCCGGGCAATCAGCTGGCGGTGGCCAGCAGCAGGTCGCGCACCGAACGGCTGTGGCGGCCTTTGTCGTGCTCGTACAGAGAGGCGGCGATTTCCTCGGCGCGGATCGGCAGCACCGACAGCAAGGTGTCGCTCAGGCCGTGGCTGGCCTGGCTGAAGCCCTGGGTGTAGATGCCGGCCTTGCAGCGCTCGTCGGTGATGAGCCGGTAGTTGCGGTCCACTTCGAAGTCGCCCAGATAGGCTTCCAGCGGCGCCAGCAACGCACGGTGAGTCTGGCGCTCGTAGCCGGTGGCCAGGATCACCGCGTCGTAGTGGCGGGTGCTCAGCTCGCCGGTGGAGGTGTTGCGCAGCACCAGTTCGACGCCCTGGGCGGTGGCGGTAGCTTTTTCCACGGTGGTCAGGGTGCGGAAGGCATGCCGCGCGATGCCGGAGACTTTCTGCCGGTAGAGAATCCCGTAGATGCGTTCGATCAGGTCGACATCCACCACCGAGTAGTTGGTGTTCTGGTACTCGTGGACCAGGCGCTCGCGCTCGCCGCTCGGCTGCTGGAACACCAGGTCGGTGAAAGCCGGCGAGAACACTTCGTTGACGAACGGGCTGTCGTCCGCCGGTTTCAGCGCCGAACCGCGCATCAGCATGTCCACCTGCACCGAAGGGAAGCTGTCGTTGAGGTCGATAAAGGCCTCGGCGGCGCTCTGCCCGCCACCGATGATCGCCACGTTCATCGGCTGGCCGCTGGCACACGGCTGGCTGGCCATGCGCTCCAGGTAGTGCGCGTGGTGGAACACCCGGCCGTCGTCCTTGAGCGCCTTGAAGGTGTCCGGGATCAGTGGCGTGCCGCCAGGGCTGACCACCACCGAACGGCTGGTACGGACGAATTCCTGGCCCTGGCTGTCGCGGGAAATCACCCGCAGTGCCTCGACCTGCTGGTTGTGCAGCACCGGTTCGATGGCCAGCACTTCTTCGCCGTAGCGGCTCTGCTCCTGGAAGTGCCCGGCGACCCAGCGCAGGTAATCGTTGAACTCCATGCGGCACGGATAGAAGGTGCCCAGGTTGATGAAGTCCACCAGGCGGCCGTGGTGCTTGAGGTAGTTGACGAAGGAATACGGGCTGGTCGGGTTGCGCAGGGTCACCAGGTCCTTGAGAAAGGAAATCTGCAGGTCGCTCTGGGCCACCAGCGTGTTGCCGTGCCAGCGGTAGTCGGCCTGCTTGTCGAGAAACAGCGCGTCCAGCGGACCCTGAATCTGGCCACGTTCTTCCAGCGCGATAGCCAGCGCCAGGTTCGAGGGGCCGAAACCGATACCGATCAGGTCGTGAACGATGGTCGATGCAATTGCCTGTGTCATTTCCAGTGTCCTCTGGATAAATCCCTCAACGCGGGGAGAAATCGACGGTGACCTGATCGGCCCATGGCGAGGCAGCAGGTCGTCTGTTGAGTAGGAACGAGGACAGTGAAAAAAAATTTAACAAAGAAGGATCAATGGGCGTCCCACTGCCGGACCCGCACCCGGCAATGTTTCATCGCATTGACGATGTGCTTCTCCACCAGGCTGCGGGAAATCCCCAGGCGCTCGGCGATCTCGGGGTGGGACAGGCCTTCGAGCTTGCGCAGCAGGAAACTTTCCCGGCACAGCGCCGGCAGCTCCGCCAGCGCCCGTTGCAGCATGTCCAGGCGCTGGCCGTGGTCGATGCAGGTGTGTGGCGAGGGGCTGAAAAAGCGCTCTTCGTTGTCGAGCACATCCAGGGATTCGACCTGGCGCAAGGCATTGCGCCGATGGCCGTCGATCACCAGGTTCAGCGCCGTGCGGTAGAGGAAGGCCCGCGGTTGCTCGATCGGCGTGTCGCTGGAACGCTCCAGCACCCGCACATAAGCGTCATGCACCACATCTTCGGCCACCTGCAGGTTGCCCAGCTTGGCGTTGAGGAAACACACCAGCTCGCGATAGTAGTTTTCCAACATGACTCCCGACCGCGATACGCGGCTTTTGTCCTTGAGCACAACCGGCACTCCGCCCCTGGGCAGGCGATTCGATGATGGCAGTTTAGAAGTGGCGTAATTTATAGTAATTCTCATATAGATTTAAAGTGCTGTGTCGATTCGCCGGTTTTATTTTCGTCGCCTAACCTGTAACCCCGCACCTGTAACGCCATGTGTCATGACTTAAATTCCCTCCGGCGCTTCTCGTCTACCTGACAGCTCCCCGTATCTGTCGCTCTGGCGGCAGCCTCCAGCCCTGCCCACCCCCTGGGCCAGGCCGGACGACGGGCCGACTTCCATTGGCCGGAACCCTGCATGAAACGTCCCCGTCATACCCGACGCGCCCTGCTTGTCACCCTGTGTCTGATTCCTGTCGTTGCCTTCGCCGCCTGGCAGTTCCTGCCGCCGGGGCGCGACCAGCTCGCCACCGTCCAAGTCAGCCGCGGCACCATCGAAAGCAGCGTGACCGCCCTGGGCACCCTGCAACCGCGGCGTTACGTGGATGTCGGCGCCCAGGCGTCCGGGCAGATCCGCAAGATCCATGTCGAGGCTGGCGACCCGGTCAAGGAAGGCCAACTGCTGGTGGAGATCGACCCCGCCACCCAGCAGGCCAAGCTCGATGCCAGCCGTTTCTCCATCGAGAACCTGCAGGCCCAGTTGCAAGAGCAGCGGGCACAGAACGAACTGGCCCGGCAGAAGTACCAGCGCCAGCAGAACCTCGCCGCCGGCGGCGCAACCCGCGACGAAGACGTGCAGACCGCCCGCGCCGAACTCAAGGCCACCCAGGCGCGGATCGACATGATCCAGGCGCAGATCCGCCAGGCCCAGGCCAGCCTGCGCAGCGACCAGGCCGAGCTGGGCTATACGCGGATCTACGCGCCGATGTCCGGCACCGTGGTCGCGGTGGACGCCCGCGAAGGCCAGACCCTCAACGCCCAGCAACAGACGCCGTTGATCCTGCGCATCGCCCGGCTGTCGCCGATGACCGTCTGGGCCGAGGTCTCCGAAGCCGATATCGGCCACGTCAAGCCGGGCATGACCGCCTACTTCACCACCTTGAGCGGCGGCGCCCGGCGCTGGACCAGCACCGTGCGGCAGATCCTGCCGATCCCGCCCAAGCCGCTGAACGAAAGCAGCCAGGGCAGCGGCAGCCCCAACAGTTCGAGCAAGAGCGGCAGTGGCCGCGTGGTGCTCTACACCGTGCTGCTGGATGTGGATAACGCCGACAACGCGCTGATGGCCGAGATGACCACCCAGGTGTTTTTTGTCGCCGAGCGCGCGCAGGACGTTCTCACCGCGCCGATCGCCGCCCTGCAGGGCAGCACCGAGAGCGGCGTCCAGCTGGCCCGGGTGGTGGCGAAAAACGGCTCGATCGAGGAGCGCAAGGTACGGGTCGGCATCAGCGACCGCTTGCGCATCCAGGTCCTGGACGGCCTCGCCGAAGGCGATCACTTGCTGATCGGTCCCGCGCAAAGCAGCGGAGGCTGAATGCAAACCCCGCTGATCGACCTCAAGGGCATCCGCAAATCCTATGGCGGCGGCGACACGCCGCAAGTGGACGTGCTGCGTGGCATCGACCTGTCGATCCACGCCGGCGAGTTCGTCGCCATCGTCGGCGCCTCCGGCTCCGGCAAATCGACGCTGATGAACATCCTCGGCTGCCTCGACCGCCCGACCTCGGGCGAGTACCTGTTCGCCGGGGAAAACGTCGCCCGGCTGGACAGCGACGAACTGGCCTGGCTGCGTCGCGAGGCCTTCGGCTTCGTGTTCCAGGGCTACCACCTGATTCCCTCTGGCTCGGCCCAGGAAAACGTCGAGATGCCGGCGATCTATGCCGGCACCCCGGCGGCCGAGCGCCACGCCCGCGCCGCCGCCCTGCTCGACCGCCTGGGCCTGGCCAGCCGCACCGGCAACCGCCCGCACCAGTTGTCCGGCGGCCAGCAGCAGCGGGTGTCGATCGCCCGCGCGCTGATGAACGGCGGCCATATCATCCTCGCCGACGAACCCACCGGCGCCCTCGACAGCCACAGCGGCGCCGAGGTCATGAGCCTGCTCGACGAACTGGCCAGCCAGGGCCACGTGGTGATCCTAATCACCCACGACCGCGAAGTCGCGGCGCGGGCCAAGCGCATCATCGAAATCCGCGACGGCGAGATCATCAGCGACACCGCCGACGAGCACCCCGAGGTCCAGGCCAGCGCCAACAGCGGCGCCCTGCAGGCAGTGGACCTGCGCCAGCGCCTGGCCGACGGCAGCGAACCCAACGGTGCCTGGAAAGGCGAGTTGGTGGATGCCGTGCAGGCGGCCTGGCGGGTGATGTGGATCAACCGTTTCCGCACCGCCCTGACCCTCTTGGGAATCGTCATCGGCGTGGCCTCGGTGGTGGTGATGCTGGCGGTAGGCGAAGGCAGCAAACGCCAGGTCATGGCGCAGATGGGCGCCTTCGGCTCGAACATCATCTACTTGAGCGGCTACTCGCCCAACCCGCGCACGCCCGCGGGCATCGTCACCCTGGACGACGTCGCGGCCCTGGCCAACCTGCCCCAGGTAAAACGCATCATGCCGGTCAATGGCGCGCAGGCCGGGGTCCGCTTCGGCAACGCCGACTACATGAGTTATGTGGGTGGCAACGACACCAACTTCCCGGAGATCTTCAACTGGCCCGTGGCCCAGGGCAGCTACTTCAGCGACGCCGACGAACGCTCGGCAGCGGCGGTGGCGGTGATCGGCCACAAGGTCCGGGAAAAACTCCTCAAGGACGTGGCCAATCCCATCGGCCAATACATCCTGATCGAGAACGTGCCGTTCCAGGTGGTCGGCGTGCTCTCGGAAAAGGGCGCCAGTTCCGGCGACAGCGACAGCGACGACCGCATCGCCGTGCCCTACTCCGCCGCCAGCATCCGCCTGTTCGGCGACCACAACCCGCAGTACGTGGCGATTGCCGCCGCCGATGCCAGCCGGGTCAAGCAGACCGAACGCGAAATCGACGAACTGATGCTGCGCATGCACGGCGGCAAGCGCGACTTCGAACTGACCAACAACGCCGCCATGATCCAGGCCGAGGCGCGGACCCAGAACACCCTGTCGCTGATGCTCGGCGCCATCGCCGCGATCTCGCTGCTGGTGGGCGGCATCGGAGTGATGAACATCATGCTCATGACCGTGCGCGAACGCACCCGGGAGATCGGCATCCGCATGGCCACCGGCGCCCGCCAGCGCGACATCCTGCGCCAGTTCCTCACCGAGGCGGTGATGCTCTCGGTGGTCGGCGGCCTGGCCGGGATCGGCGTGGCGCTGATCATCGGCGGCATCCTGATCCTCAGCGAGGTGGCCGTGGCCTTCTCCCTGGCCGCGATACTGGGGGCCTTCGGCTGCGCCCTGATCACCGGCGTCACCTTCGGCTTCATGCCAGCCCGCAAAGCTGCCCGGCTCGATCCGGTCAAGGCCCTTACCAGTGAATGATCGACCTATGAAAGTGCACCTGACCCTCCTGGCCGCCAGCCTGGCGCTGGCCGCCTGCAGCAGCCCGGCGCCGCGCCCGGACAGCGGCCTGCACGCCCCCGCCGCCTGGCACTCCGCCGCCAGCCTCGCGCCGCGCCAGCAAGATCCACGCTGGTGGCTGCAATTCGGCAGCCCGGAACTCGACCGCCTGATCGCCGAAGCCCGCGCCGGCAGCCACGACCTGGCGGCAGCCATGGCCCGGGTCCAGCAGGCCCAGGCCAGCGCCGTCATTGCCGGCGCGCCCTTGCTGCCCGCCGTCAACGGCACCTTCAACGCCAACCGGCAGAAGCTCCTGCGGGGCAGCGGCTACAGCCAGCTGGATACCAACAGCAACAACAAGGCCGTGGACTATTTCAATGCCGGCCTGAGCGCCACCTATGAAATCGATTTCTGGGGCGGCAAGCGCGCCGCCCGGGACAGCGCCCTGCTGGGCCTGCAGGCCAGCGAGTTCGACCGGGCCACCGTGGAACTGACCCTGCTCAGCGGCGTGGCCAACAGTTACGCCCAGGTACTGTCGCTGCGGGAACAGGGCCGGATTGCCGAGCTCAACCTGGCCAATGCGCAGAGCGTGCTCAGGCTGGTGCAGACCCGCTACGACGCGGGCTCGGCCACCGCCCTCGAGCTGGCCCAGCAGAAAAGCCTGGTGGCGGCCCAGCAGCGCCAGGTGCCGCAGGTCCGGCAACAGGCCGAAGAAGCCCTGATCGCCCTCGCCGCCCTCCTCGGCCGGCCAGTGCAGAGCCTGACCCTGAGCGACCAGCCTTTCGCCCAACTGAACTGGCCGGACATCGATGCCGGAGTGCCCAGCGACCTGCTGGCCCGCCGCCCCGATATCGCCAGCGCCGAAGCCCGGCTGGCGGCGGCCCAGGCCGATGTCAGGGTGGCACGGGCGGCGATGCTGCCCAACGTGACCCTGACCGCCAACCTCGGCTCTGGCGCCAACACGTTCAATGACGTGCTACGCAGCCCCTTCTACAACCTGACCGCCGCACTGGTGGCACCGATCTTCAACAACGGCCGCCTGGGCGCCGAGCGCGACAAGGCCACGGCACGCCAGCAGGAACTGCTGGAAAGCTACCGCGGGGCGATCATCAATGGCTTCGCCGATGTGGAAAAGGCCCTCACCAGCATTCGCGGCCTGGACCAGCAGCGGCAATGGCAAGGCGAAGAACTGAATCAGGCGCAGCGGGCCTTCGAGATCGCCCAGAGCCGTTATCAGGCTGGCGCCGAAGACCTGCTCACCGTGCTGGAAACCCAGCGCACCCTGTACGCCGCCCAGGACCAGAACGTGCAACTGCGGCTGTCCCGGGTGCAGTCGAGCATTGCCCTGTACAAAGCCCTGGGCGGTGGCTGGAAGACGCTCGAAACCAAGAGCCTCTGAACCCAGAGCCTGTAAATAAAGAGCCTCTCAATAACAGAGTCTCCCAATAAAGCGCTCCAGAAAACACAACGGCGCGGGCCCTGCGACAGGACCCGCGCCGCGGCCTTACCGGCTCACAACTTCAGGTGCTGGGCGTACCAGGGACGCCGCGGTGCCCGCTTGAGCAACTGTGGCACCTCCTCGTCACGGCTCAGGGCGATACGCAGGGCCAGCTTCATGACCTCCTGGTCCATCTCCAGCGACATCTCGCCAGGCGCGTTGCCCAGCGGGCCGCAGCCATGGGTCGAGGCCCCCAGCCACGGGTCGTCGATCTCGACCCAGCGCCCGGGCGCGAACCACGGCACACCGTTGACCTCGCGGCGCAGCACTTCGCCGGGATGGAAGCGCTCATGGGCGCGGAACCAATCGTCGATGCGGTCGTCGATCCAGCCATGGAACTTCCAGAACATCGGATGCACATGGGACGAGAACGGGTCGCCGAGAAAGTCGTTCTGCGCCAGGTACCAGCGTCCGGCGAAGTCCGAGGAAACCCGGGCCTCCATGACCGGCATGCCGTTGGCAGGGTCCCGGGCAACATCGGCCCAGCGCATGTGCAACCAGTCATGCAGGCCCAGCTCGACCTCCGAACCAAACTGCCCCAGGGTCAGGCGGCTGAGGTATTCGGGGTCCTGGTACTGCGACTCCCAGACCTGGAAATTGCCATAGAAGGCCGCGTCGCTCTTCAAGCCATGCAGCCATCGGGTGAACTCTTCATCGTCGTCGGCGATCCAGGCCGGCGGCACCGAGCAGCCGTCGTGGTTTTCGTAGTAGCGGATAAAGCCCTGGCGATCCTGCTCCAGGCGCGGCGACGGCAAGGGCAGCTGCTGCCAGGACACCAGGTCCGGCTGTAGCGAACGGGCCTGCAACAGCATGTGCCGGTGCATGAAGAGGAAGTCGACTCCCGAGGCGTTGCGATGCTTGCGTCGTCCACGGGCATCGCGCTCGTGCTTGAGCGGTCCCGGCTGCCAGCCAAGCCCCCGCAGGCTGTTTTGCTTGTCCTTGGGCAAGGAATGCCAGCGATCCCGGGAGGCATGCCAGAGCTGGTGGAACAGGCGATGCTGCGGCGACACCAGCCAGGCCAGCAACTCGGGGCTCAGGCCGTTCTGCTCCCGGGCCGCGGGAAAGGCCCGCTTGCGCGCCACGAAGCGCACCGCGGACACCGGCGCCAGGGGCGAGACCTGCAACGACTGCAGGCTGCCGCTGAGGGTGCCGCTGCCGGCATTGCCCCAGCTCGCCCAGACCTCGTCGAGCGCCACCTGGCACTCATGGCTGGGCGCGCCGCCGATCTGGCCTGCGGCGAACAGCCGCCAGCACAACTTCGCGGCGTCCACCGCCGCCAGCTCGCCCTGCACCCGAAACTCCACCGGACCGTCACCGCGCAGGCTTTGCGGATGCCCCAGAAAGCCGCGCAGGCCGCGCCCGGTCGGACCGACATCGAGCACCAGCTCACAGCCGCGACGCGGTAGCGGTGCCTGGGCGTCCAGAAACTCGATATCCCAGATGCCCCGCAGGTGATCGGCGAGACGCACGCCCGGATCGAGGGCGACTTCCAGCTTGGCTTCCCCCGGGGTGATTTCCAGCTCTTCCTGACGGCGCACGTCCTGGCGCTGCAACTCCTTGCGGGTGTAGAGCGCCACAGGAATAGCCGCCCCCGTCACCGCCAGACCGGTCAAAAATCCTCGTCTCGAAAACCTCATCGCTCTACCTATATCCAGTGGCGCGTCACGCATCTAGCTAGAACGTTGGATTTGCACGGAAATTTACCGGCGAGCCACTCCCGGGCCGCTAAATTTGCCGCCGGCCAGCTCGTTTATCGCGGATAGATGTACACAAAAGGTCGGACCTGGAAGCACCGCGCTTGCAGCCCCGACCCCGTCATCAGCCCGCCTGCGACTGGGATAGCAATGATCAAATTACCTGGTAAGAAAACCCTCTACCTGAGCCTGCTGGTACTTATTGTCGCCGTACTCGGTGTCGGTACCGGGGCCGCCTGGCACTACTACTGGAAAGGCCGGGTGTCTTACCCCAGCGACATCGTCAAGCGCGCCAACGACCTGCAGGAGCGCATCATCTCCTTCGACAGCCATGTCACCGTGCCCCTGGACTTCGGCACCGAAGGCACCGAGGCGGACAAGGACACCCATCGTCAGTTCGACCTGGTCAAGGCCGGTCGCGGCAGGATGTCCGGCGTGGCCCTGAGCATTCTCGCCTGGCCGGAAATGTGGAACGGCCCCAACGCCCCGCACCGCCCCACCGCCGGCTTCGTCGAAGAAGCCCGGCACCAGCGCGAGACCCGCTACCGGATCATCCAGGGCCTGGTGCGCGACTTCCCCAACCAGGTAGCCATCGCCTATACCCCCGCCGACCTGCGCCGCATCGCCTCCGAAGGCAAGCTGGCGGTGGTGGTCAGCCTGCTCAATGCCTATGCCATGGGCGACAACCTCGACCAGTTGGACAAGTGGGCCGCCCGCGGCATGCGCCTGTTCGGCTTCAGCTATGTGGGCAACAACGACTGGGCCGACTCCTCGCGCCCGCTGCCGTTCTTCAACGACACCCGGGACGCCCTCGGCGGCCTCTCGCCGATCGGCAAGCAGGCCGTGCACCGGCTCAATGACCTGGGGGTGGTGATCGACGTCTCGCAGATGTCCAGCAAGGCCCTGGACGATGTCGCGGCCCTGACCCGCGCGCCGCTGGTGGCCTCGCACTCCGCGCCCCGGGCCCTGGTGGACATCCCGCGCAACCTCAGCGACAAGGAACTGCAGGTCATCAAGGCCACCGGCGGGGTGGTCCAGGTCGTGGGCTTCTCCACCTACCTGCGCCCCCTCAGCCAGCCGACCCTGGACAAGCTCAACGCCCTGCGCAAGCGCTTCGACCTGGCCCCGCTGCCAGGCCTGGAAAACGCCCTGATGCCGGGCGACTCGGTCATCACCATCTGGCCGGAACAGCGCTTCGGCGAGTACGCCAGCTCCCTGTACGGCATCCTTGAAGAAGAGCCCAAAGCCAGCCTCAAGGACTATGTCGACGCCATCGACTACACGGTGAAAAAGATCGGCATCGATCACGTCGGCATCAGCTCGGACTTCAACGAGGGCGGCGGCGTCAACGGCTGGATGAGCGTGGCGGACAACCGCAACGTCACCGCCGAGCTGATCCAGCGCGGCTACACCGACATCGAGATCGCCAAGCTCTGGGGCGAGAACTACCTGCGCGTCTGGGAACAGGTGCGCAAACTCGCCAAGCCGGCGCAACCCACCGCGCAACCTGTCGCACATGCCGTCGATCGTGCCGTCGAGCATGCCTTAACCGAACACGCCGTCGTCGCCGACTGAACCATGACCGACCGAACCCTGAACGAGAACCCTCCCGTGACCAATCGCCGGACCTTCCTCAAGCACGCGGGCCTGCTGGCCGCCGCCCTGCCCCTGGGCAGCTTTGCCATCGGCCAGGCCCGGGCCGCCGCCACACCCGCCACCAGCCCCCAGCAATGGGCCCAATTGCGCCAGCTGTTCGACCTCGACCCGGACTATGTGCACCTGGCCAACTTCCTTATCACCTCGCACCCCAAGCCCGTGCGCGAGGCCATCGAACAGTACCGCGCGGTGCTGGATCGCAACCCGGCCATGGCCATGGACTACGACACCCAGTACACCTGGAAGCACGAGGCCCAGGTGCGCGAGAGCGTCGGCCGCTACCTGCAGATCAAGCCCGCCCAGGTGGCCCTGACCGGCAGCACCACCGAAGGCCTGGCCATGATGTATGGCGGCATCCACGTGCGCCCCGGGCAGGAAATACTGACCACGGTGCATGAACACTACTCGACCCGCAACGCACTCAAGTACCGCTCCCAGCGCGACGGCACCCAGGTGCGCACCATCGAGCTGTTCAAGTCGCCCCACCAGGTCTCCATCGACGAAGTGCTGGGCAATATCGACCGCAGCATCCGCCCCAACACTCGCGTCCTGGGGATGACCTGGGTGCAATCGGGTAGCAGCGTGAAGCTGCCGATCGGCGAGATCGGCAAGCTGGTGGACCAGCACAACCGCAATCGCGACGAGGGCGAGCGGATTCTCTACTGCGTCGACGGCGTCCACGGCCTGGGGGTGGAGGACGTCACCTTTGCCGACCTCAATTGCGACTTCTTCGTCGCCGGCACCCACAAATGGATGTTCGGCCCGCGGGGCACCGGGATCTTCTGCTCGCGTTCGGAAAAGCTCGAGCACCTGACGCCGATGGTGGCGACCTTCTCCGAGAACCAGGACTTCGCCACCACCATGACCCCTGGCGGCTACCACAGCTTCGAACACCGCTGGGCCGTGGACCAGGCCTTCGAACTGCACATGCGACTGGGCAAGGCCAACGTCCAGGCGCGGATCCACCAACTCAACAGCTACCTCAAGCAACGCCTGCAGGAACTGCCGGGCATCGAGCTGGTGACGCCCCTGAGCCCGCAGCTGTCCGCCGGCTTCACCTTCTTCCGAGGCCCGAACCTGGACACCGACGCCACCGCCGCCTGGCTGATCGAGAACCGCATCCTGGTGGACGCGGTGGACCGCGACGCGGGACCCGTGGTGCGCATGGCGCCTGGCCTGCTCAACAGCGAGGCGGATATCGACCGCGCCATGGACCTGCTGGGCAAGCGACTGCGCGGCGGCAAGACCGCCTGAGCCTCGTCCACCTCTTTTCTCTACATCGCACAAGGTTACTGATGATGAAACCTATCGCCTGCTCCTCACTCGCCGCGCTGCTCGGCTGCCTGGTCAGCCTCACTGCCCAGGCAGCCGAACCCGCCAAGCCCGGCAGCGTGTTCAAGGACTGCAAGAACTGCCCGGAAATGGTGGTGCTGCCCGCCGGCAGCTTCGTCATGGGCTCCCCCGAAGGCGAGGTCGGCAGGGAACCCGACGAAGGCCCGCAGCACAAGGTGACCTTCAGCAAGCCCTTCGCCATCAGCCGTTTCCACGTGACCGCCGGCGAGCTGGATGCCTACATCCGCGAGACCGGCACGGTGATCAAGGACGGTGACGACCGGCCCGGTCGCCTGTGCCAGGCCAGCAAGCCGCGCTATCAACAAGGCCCGCGCCAGCCCGCGGTCTGCGTCGACTATGCCGAGGTCCAGGCCTATGCCCAGTGGTTGTCGAAGAAGACCGGCCAGCACTACCGGATGATCAGCGAGGCCGAGCGCGAGTACGCCGCACGCGCCGGCAGCACCGGTTCCTTCCCCTTCCCGTTCGATGAAGAAGGCCAGTACCAGATCAGCAAGCACGCCAACACCTACGGCCCCAAGGACGGCTACAGCTACAGCTCCCCGGTGGGCAGCTATCCGCCCAACGCCTTCGGCATGTATGACATGCACGGCAATGTCTATGAGTGGGTCGCCGACTGCTGGCACCCCGACTATGTCGGCGCGCCCACCGATGGCAGTGCCTGGATGGAAGACTCGGGCGGCGTGTGTCTCGACGCGCAGATTCGCGGCAACGACTGGGGCGAGGCCCCGGTGTTCTCCCGCTCGGGCAACCGCAACAGCCGCAAGCGCGAGGTTCGTGGGGATTGGTTGAGCTTCCGTGTCGTGCGCGAACTGGAACAGCCCGGCGCCCAGCACCAGTAAAAGGCCCGATCGACAGCGATCAAGCGCGACTGTCGCGCTTGATCACCGCGGGCCTCAGGCGCCGGCCCGGGACTCGCCGACCGGCTGCTCGGCCAGCAGCGCCAGGCCTTCATGCAAGGCCGGGAACAGGCTGTTGTTGAAGTTGTTCCAGCGCAGTTCGAGGATGGTGTCCTCGGGCGCGATCTCGGTGTTGAGCACGTCGTGGAACACCTCGCCGGAATCGATGCCGTTGTCCACGTAGTGGAACGAAGCACCGGTCATGTACAGCGGCTCGACCGGCTCGGTTTCCCGGGTGGTCCAGTCCACCACCTTCTGCCCCCGGGCACCGTACAGCGCATTCCAGGTGGCATAGGCACCGCGGCGCTCGTAGGGCGACTCGAGGCGGGTGATGCCCGGATGGATGTTCATGATCCGCCGCGCGAAAGGCGCGCCCGGGCGCACCAGCTCGTCGAGGATCACCAGCAGGCCGTCGAGCACCACGATGTCGGCTTTCAGTTCCACCAAGGTGTCGTGCAGGCGACGCTCGAAATCCTGCTTGCCGGCGATGTGCTCGGCCGAGCCGCGCGGATGGCGGCGATAGGTGGACGGCACGCTGAGCAGCAGGTCATTGACCAGGCGCCCCTGCACGCGCAGGTCCGCCGGGTACAGCCATTGCCGGCCGGGCTGATAGGCGAAGCCGTAGTCGCTCACCAGTTGCCGGTCCCGTGGCGACTGTTCGTCGTCGTCATACACCACCCCGACCAGGTTATAAGCGTCGCCCAGGGGCGTCTGGTTGAGCGTCTCCACCAGGAACTCCAGCACCGACTTCATGTAGCGCTCGTGATCCCTATAGGCCACCGGCTGCCCGGCCTTGTCGGCCGCCGCGTTCCTCAGGGACCAGACATACACCAGATTCTTTTTCGTCATTTGCTCGCTCTCGCTGAATGGGCCAGGCACGACGTCGTTACGCGTGCACCTGCAGAACAAGAACGAATCAGGCGCCGGGCAATTTATCCACGCCCGCGGCCGCGCTAAATACTCCCGCCAACGGTTCGTCTGTCATGGGTACGGGTCTTTCTGCCTCGACCCTTCATTCACTGCCGGGAACCCCTTATGACCGACCCCAAGCGCGGAGCCTTTCACGGACTGCTCGCCCTGCTCAGACCCTTTCGTACCACTGTGGTGATTTCCGTGGCCCTGGGCATGGTAGGCGGCCTGGCCATCACCCTGCTGCTGGCCACCATCAACAACGCCCTGCACTCGGCGACCGGCATGACCCAGGGCGTGGTGCTGACCTTCGCCGCCCTGTGCCTGCTGGCCCTGACCAGCTCGATCGTCTCGGATATCGGCACCAACTACGTGGGCCAGCGAATCATCGCCGCCCTGCGCAAGGACCTGGGGGAAAAAGTGCTCTCGGCGCCCATCACCCAGATCGAGCGCTACCGCTCCCACCGCCTGATCCCGGTGCTGACCCACGACGTCGACACCATCAGCGACTTCTCCTTCGCCTTCACCCCGCTGGCCATCGCCGCCACCGTCACCCTGGGCTGCCTGGGCTACCTGGCGTACCTGTCGGTGCCGATGTTCCTGATGATGGTGGTCGCCATCATCATCGGCATCAGCGTGCAGTACGTGGCCGGCGGCAAGGGGATCCGCGGCTTCGACCTGGCCCGCGACCAGGAAGACGAACTGCAGCGCTACTACAACGCCATTGCCTCGGGCGCCAAGGAACTGCGCATGCACCGCCCGCGCCGCTACCGGATGAACACCCACCGGATCCGGGAAACCGCGGACCGCATCGCCTCGATCCAGGTGCGTTCGGTGAACATCTACATCCTGGCCAAGACCTTCGGCTCGATGCTGTTCTTCGTGGTCATCGGCCTGGCCCTGGCCATGCAGGCCTACAACCCGAACCCGGACCCGACCGTGATCACCGGCTTCGTGCTGGTGCTGCTGTACATGAAAGGCCCGCTGGAAAACCTGGTGTCCTACCTGCCGGTGGTGGGCAAGGCGAAGATCGCCTTCGGCCGCATCAGCGAGCTGTCCCAGCGCTTCTCTTCCCCCGAACCCCACCTGCTGCTGGACGCTACCGAAGCGCCGAAACCCGTGGTGCACAGCCTCGAACTGCGTGGCGTGAGCTACAGCCCGCCCGCGGTGGAAGGCAGCGAGCCGTTCCACCTGGGGCCGATCAACCTGGACATCAAGCAGGGCGACATCGTGTTCATCGTCGGCGAGAACGGCTGTGGCAAGACCACCCTGATCAAGCTGCTGCTGGGGCTCTACCCACCCCAGGCCGGGGAAATACGCCTGAACGGCGAGGCCGTGACCGACCCGACCCGGGACGACTACCGCCAGCTGTTCACCACCGTGTTCGCCGACTACTACCTGTTCGACGACCTGGTCCAGGGCGGCGGCCAGCAGTCACTGGACAGCGCCAGCCAATACCTGGACCGCCTGGAAATCGCGCACAAGGTCAGTGTCAAGGATGGCGCCTTCACCACCACCGATCTCTCTACCGGCCAGCGCAAGCGCCTGGCCCTGATCAATGCCTGGCTCGAAGGGCGCCCGGTGCTAGTGTTCGACGAATGGGCGGCGGACCAGGACCCGGCCTTCCGGCGGATTTTCTACACCGAGCTGCTGCCGGATCTCAAGCGCCTGGGCAAGACCATCATCGTCATCAGTCACGACGATCGTTACTTCGATATCGCCGACCAACTGGTGCGCATGAAGGCCGGCAAAGTGATGACTGATCTGCAACCGGCGTGATTGTTTCCGGTTTATGGCCACTGGTGCGTCATACAGACAGAACTGAGAATTACTAGCATTAACAATCATTACATCTGCCGGACTTCTAAGAGCACATGAGCATGCCCGCACAACATCGACTGACTCCTCTGGCCAAAGCCCTCCTTTGCCAGGCGTTCTCGCCGAGAATGGCTTCGCGCACCCTGGGCCTGGCCCTGACCCTGCCCTTGATGGCGCAGGTCCAGGCCCAGGAAGTCCATTTCAACATCGCTTCGCAATCCATGGCGTCGGCCCTGCAGGAGTTCGGGCGCCAGGCCAACCTGCAAGTGCTGTACAGCCCTGACGATGTGCAAGGCAAGCGCAGCAACGCGCTCACCGGCAGCTATTCGGCGGAGCGGGCCATCGCGGTGCTGCTCAATGGCACGGGGGTCGCCTATTCCCTCAAGGGCAACTCGGTGACCATTCTCAACCGTGCTTCCGCAGGCTCGCTGGAACTGGGGGCCAGCACCATCACCGCCCAGGGCCTGGGCATGACCACCGAGGACACCGGTTCCTACACCACCGGGGCCATGCAGACCGCCAGCAAGCTGGCCCTGACGGCCCGGGAAACACCGCAATCGGTCACGGTCATCACCCGCCAGCGCATGGATGACCAGAACATGAAAACCCTGGAGGACGTGCTCAAGAGCACCCCGGGCATTTCCATGACCAAGGACGGTCCGCAGCGGCCGACCTTCTACTCCCGCGGCTTTGCCATCGAAAACCTGATGACCGATGGCCTGCCCAATGACTTGAGCCACTACCTCAGCCGGGACATGAACTCCACCCCCGACATGGCGATCTTCGACCGGGTGGAAGTGGTGCGTGGCGCCACCGGCATGATGCAAGGGGCCGGCAGCCCTTCGGCGGCGGTCAACATGGTGCGCAAGCGCCCGACCGCCACCCCGCGGGTCACCCTCACCGGCAGCGCCGGCAGCTGGGACAACTACCGCACCGAATTCGACGCCTCCAATGCCTTGAACGACAGTGGCACCCTGCGTGGGCGGATAGTCACCGCCTACCAGACCAAGGACAGCTTCCAGGATTTCACCAGCTCCGAGCGCTCGGTGTTCTACGGCATCACCGAGGCCGACCTGAACGAAGACACCACCTTCACCTTCGGCATCTCCAACCAGAACGCCAATAACAATACTGCCTGGGGCGGCCTGCCCGTGGCCAAGGACGGCAGCGACCTGCACCTGAAGCGCTCCACTTACCTGGGCAGCGACTGGGAATACTGGGACCAGGACAACACCACCGCGTTCACCCGCCTGGAGTACCGCTTCGCCAACAACTGGAAAATGCTCCTGGCCGCCAGCAGGAGCTGGTCCGACCTGAGCATGCTCGGCTCCATCCCGGAGCGCATGGGCCCCGACTACAATGAGTTCGGCCAGAACATCGGCCGGTACGACTACAAGGACAAGCAAAGCAGCTACGACGGTTATGTCACCGGGCCGTTCTCGCTGTTCGGTCGTACCCATGAACTGGTGGTGGGCGCCAGCAAGCGCGAACTGACGTTCAACGGCAAGGGCTTGCCCATCGACCTGGAGACCCATACCGACCTGAACAACCCCAGCGGCATTCCCAAGCCGGACATGAGCGCCAACCCCTGGACTCAGCACCGCACCAGCGAGCTGGAAGGCACCTATGTCACCACGCGCCTGAACCTCACCGATGACCTCAAGCTGATCCTCGGCGGCCGCCTGGACTGGTACAAATACGACGTCACCACCGCCTGGAACGGCAGGCCGTATGCCTCCAGCCTGCCCAACAAGGTAACGCGGCACCTGACCCGCTACGCCGGGGCGATCTATGACCTGGACGAACATCACTCGGTCTATGTCAGCTACACCGACATCTTCAAGCCGCAGACCGAACTCGATACCTCCAACAACGCCCTCAAGCCCATCGAAGGCAAAAACTACGAACTGGGTATCAAGGGCGAGTACTTCGACGGCAGCCTGAATGCCAGCGCGGCGATCTTCCGCATCGACCAGGAAAACCGCGCCAAGGAAGTGAGCCCCAACCAGTGCACGCCGGCAGGCACTACCTGCTATGAAGCCGCGGGCGAAGTCCGCAGCCAAGGTATCGAACTGGAAATCAACGGATCCCTGGCCCCGGGCTGGGAACTGGGGGCCGGCTACACCTACGCCTCCGTCAAATACACCAAGGACTCCAACCCGGACAACAAGGGTCGCCTGTTCGACACCGATATCCCGCGCCATGTGTTCAAGGCCTTCACCACCTACCAGCTGCCCGGCGATCTCAATCGCTGGACCATCGGTGGCGGCGTGTATCGCCAGAACACCATCTACAACCAGGGCAGCAACTTCTATGCCCCGACGACCAACTTCCGCATCGAACAAGAGGCCTACACCCTGGTCGACCTGATGACCAGCTACAAGGCCAGCGAAAATGTCGATATCCGCCTGAACATCAATAACGTTTTCGACAAGAAGTACTATCAGAGCATCGGCCTCAACACGGTCTATGGCACCAACCAGTATGGCGATCCGCGCAATGCCATGGTGACGGTACGCTGGTCGCTTTGAACCCCGTTTGAACCCCGCTGCCCGCCCTGCCCGGCCCACCGGCTGACCCAGGGCTCCACCCAGGATGACCGCGCTCATCCTGGGCTTCCCTCCCCGCCTCGCTCCCCTTCCCGCTCGACCGAACCACACCTCATCCGTTGTTGCAGCGGCCGCCGAATGCCTGTGCGCCTATCGCCGAGCCCACCCCAGGTGCCGGAAGTCATCGGCACCCGCGGGGCGGCCGCAAACTCAGCAGAGCGCAATGAAAAAGGCCCGGATCATCACTGATCCGGGCCTTTGGCGTGGCACTTAACGCTGAGCCAGAAAGCGCTCCCTGAGGCTGTCGAGCAAGGCAGGCGACCCGATCATGTCTTCATGGCAAGACTCGACCCTGAACGAACTGCCTGGACGCTGACCTCCCGCCAGGGCACTGATGGCCTCCTCCAGCCGCATGACCCGGGCCTCGCTGTAGTCCGCGGACCACCACAGATGCGGGCTGACCCGCAGCGGCTGGTAGCTATAGCCAGCAAACAGACGACGCAGGTCGTTGAACACCGTGTTCACCAGCGCACTGTCGAACTCGGCCTTGAACAGCGTCACCGCCCGGTCCAGCTCCGCGCGCGGCAGGTCAGTATGGGCGACCATCCAGGCAAAGATGCTGTCCCAGGACAGTTGCGCCTCGTCTCTCAAACGACTGCCAATCAGCCCGGCCTGTGCCGGATAGAGCAGGCTCAGCTGGTCGATCACGGCCCGCCATTCGGACTCGGCGGCCAATGTTGCGGCAGGTACCTGCAGCTCGACCTGCTGATGCGCGGCATCCTCGGGCGGGGTTGGGTCGAACAGTCCGAGGAAGCTGACCTCTTCGCCCATGGCCTCCAGTTCGCTGGCGGCGTCCATGGCGATGGAGCCGCCCAGGGACCAACCCAGCAAACGATAAGGGCCGTGCGGCTGGACCTTCCTGATATTGCCGACATAACGCTGCACCATCGCCTGCCATGAGGTTTCGCTCCAGTCCTCCTGCAGATAGGCCTCGTTCAGCACCCCGTAGACCGCATAACGGTCCTTGAGCCGCGCCGCCAGCGAGAGGTAGCAATAGACGGTCCCGCCCGCCGGGTGGAAGCAGAAAACCGGCTGCCCGGTTCCGCCCAGCGCGATGATGTTGTCAGCCTTGGACGCCTGGCGCGTGGTCGCGAACCGGGCCATTTGCTGCACATCGGGCGAGGTGAAGACGGTGTTGAGGCTCAACTCCAGCCCCAAGGCCTGCCTGATCTCACTGACCAGTCGCAAGGCATCCAGCGAATGGCCGCCCAGCTCGAAGAAGTTGTCGGTCAGGCCGACCCGGTCCAGTTTCAGTACATCGGCCCAGATCGCCGCGAGTTGTTGCTCCAGCTCGGTTTGCGGCGCGACATAGGCCTGTTGCACCTGGCTGGCATCGGCTTTGGGCAGGGCCTTGCGGTCCAGCTTGCCGTTCGGCGTCAGTGGCAAGGCCTCAAGGAACAACAGATAAGCCGGCACCATGTAGTCCGGCAGGTTGTCCTTGAGCCGCGCCTTGATGGCCTCACGCAGGTTGGCCTGGCGCGCCACATCGAGCGCTACCTCGGCATCGGCCGGCACGATGTACGCCACCAGTTGCTGGCCACCTTCGCCATCCTGCGCCAGGACAAAGGCTTCGCGTACCGCCTCCTGTTGCACCAGTCGCGCTTCGATCTCGCCCAGCTCGATGCGGAAACCGCGCACCTTGACCTGATGGTCGATACGCCCGATGTACTCGATCACCCCATCGTCGCGATAACGCGTCAGATCGCCCGTGCGATACAGGCGACCGCCGTCCGTGGCGAACGGATTGGGCACGTACTTCTCGGCGGTCAGCGCCGGGCGGGCCAGGTAACCCCGGGTGACCCCGGCACCGGCCAGGTAGAGTTCTGCCGCGCTACCCGCCGGCACCGCTTGCAGGTCCGCGCCGAGGATGTAGCCCTGGGTGTTGCTGATCGCCCGGCCGATATTGGCCCGACCGCCTTTTTCCCGACGGGTATAGGTCGAGTAAGTGGTGTCTTCCGACGGCCCATACAGGTCATAGACATGCTGCAACCCCGGGTTCTGATAAAGCTTGTCGACCAGGCTCTGCTTCAGCGGTTCGCCGGCCAGGTTGATGATGCGTACGCCATCCGGGATCTGCCCGCCACGCTGCAAAGCGGCAATCGCCGACGGCACGCTATTGATCAGGCGCACCTGGTCGCGCGCCGGCAGCTCAGGCAATTCCAGGGCATTACGGGCCAGGACGATATAACCGCCAGCGGACAGGGTAACGAACAGCTCCCACACCGACAGGTCGAAACAGATCGAGGTCGAAGCCAAGACCCCTTGCAGATCCGCCGGGCTGTAGACCTGCAGCGACCAGTCGATCAGCGCCAGCACGTTGCGGTGAGCGATGGCCACGCCCTTGGGCAGGCCGGTCGAACCCGAGGTGTAGATCACATAGGCCAGGTTATCCGGGGTCGCCACCGCCTGTGGATTCTCCGCGGAGTACCCATCGAGCCAGTCAGCGTCGGCATCCAGTTGCAGGGTTTGCACGGACTCAAGGGTCGGCAGGACCTCCAACAATGCGCTCTCGGTCAGCAGAATCTGCGCCTGGCTGTCGTGCAGCATATGGGCCAGGCGATCCTGCGGATAATCCGGGTCCAGCGGCACGTAGGCAGCGCCGGCCTTCAACACCGCCAGCAAGGCCACGACCATTTGCGTCGAGCGTTGCAAGGCCACGCCGACGCGCACCTCAGGCCCGACGCCGAGTTCGATCAGCTTGTGCGCCAGGCGGTTGGCCCGAGCATTCAATGCCTGATAGCTGACGCGTTGCTCACCGAAGATCAGTGCCTGGGCATCCGGGGTTTTAACCGCTTGAGCCTGGATCAGCTCATGCACACAGCGCTCGCTCGGGAATTGGCTGGCCGGCGGATTCCATTCATGGAGAATCCGCGACTGCTCGGCGGCCCCCAGCAACGGCAACTCGCCCAGGGACTGCTGCGCGTCGAGCATGATGCCCAGCAGCAGGTTTTCCAGGTACTCGCCCAACCGGGTCATGGCTGCCGGGGAGAACGACGCCAGGGCGTATTTGAACTCCAGGGACAGGCTTTCACCCACGCCCACCAGCAAGGTCAGCGGGTAGTTGGTCTGCTCAAAGTTGCCCACGCTACCGAAGCGCAATTGTCCAGGCGCGCCCTGCTCCAGGGCTTGCGAGACAGGGTAGTTCTCGAACACCAGGATGTTGTCGAACAGGGCTTCGCCCCCCAGGCCGGCCCAGCGCTGCACTTCATACAGCGGCGTATGTTCGTAGTCACGCAAGGCCAGGTTGTGGCGTTGCACCGCTTGCAGCCAGTCGCGCGCCGTCATGTCCGGACGTGGCGTGGCCACCACGGGCAAGGTGTTGATAAACAGACCGATCTGCTGCTCCACGCCTTTGAGTTCCGCGGGACGCCCGGACACCGTGGCGCCAAACGCCACCGTGTCCTGCCCGGTGCAGCGTTGCAGCAACAGCAGCCAGGCGGCTTGCACCAGGGTGTTGACCGTGACCTTCTGCTGGCGGGCGAACTCGCCCAGGCGTCGGGTCTGCTGCGCATCCAGGCTGTGCAGATGGGTGGCATGGCCGCTGGCGCTCAACCCCTGCGTAGCCGCCACCATGGACTGGGCCAGGCGGGTCGGCTCGTCCAGGGCCACCAGTTGCTCTTTCCAGAAACGCTCGCCGGCCTGGGCGTCCTGACGCTGCAACCAAGCGATGTAATCGCGGTAGCGACCGGGCACATGGCCCGGCAACTGACCGGCATAACGTTGCAACACCTCGCCGAGCAGCTGCGAGTTGCTCCAGCCATCCATCAGGATGTGGTGGTTGGTGTAGATCAGGTGATGACGGTGTTCGCCAGTGCGCACCAGGGTCAGGCGCAGCAACGGCGCAGCGCTCAGCTCGAAACCGCGCTGACGCTCGGCATCGGCCAGAGTATCCAGGGCCTCTTGCTGTTGAGGCTGGCCCCGCCAGTCATGCTCGACACAGTCCAGCACGATCTGCTTGTGCACGACTTGAACCGGCGTCGATAGCTCGCCTTGCCAGATAAAGCCGCTGCGCAAAATGTCGTGGCGATCGATGGCGTCCTGCCAGGCCTGCTGGAAGCGCCGCGGGTCGAGCCCGTCCACGTCGACCCGCAGCTGGTTGATGTAGTCGCCGCCCTGCTGCTCGTACAGGGTATGGAACAGCATGCCCTGCTGCATCGGCGACAGCGGGTAGAGGTCCTCGATCTGCGCCACCGGCACGGGCAAGCGATCCAGTTGCTGCTGGCTCAGGCCCGCCAGCGGGAAGTCCGACGGCGTCACGCCACGGTGCTCGGGCTGGCTGCAATGCTCGATCAGCGCCCTGAGCTCCTCGGCATAGTCATCCGCCAGGCGCTGGATGGTCACCGGCTCGAACATCGCCTGGCTGAAGCTCCAGCCCAGGCTCAGCTCGCCGCCATAGACCTGGCCATTGAGGGTCAGCCAGTTGCCCAGGGGTGCCTGCGGGCTCTGGTCCTCACCCTTGGCTTCACGGGCCGGCGTGAACAGCGCCTGCTCTTCAGCGAAACTGGCATCGAACTGGCCCAGGTAGTTGAAGGTGATGCGCGGTACCGCCAGCGCCGCCAGGGTCTGCTGGGCAGCCTCGCCCCCCAGGTAACGCAGGGCGCCGAAGCCGATGCCCTTGTTCGGCACGGCGCGCAGTTGCTCCTTGATCTGCTTGATCGAGCCGGCCAGGGTCGCCTGCGGTGTCAGCTTGACCGGGAACACGCTGGTGAACCAACCCACGGTGCGGCTCAGGTCGATGTTGTCGAACAGCTCTTCGCGGCCATGGCCTTCCAGTTGCACCAGGGCGCTGTCGCTACCGGTCCAGCGAGTGATGACCCGCGCCAGCGCGGTCAGCAGCAGGTCGTTGATCTGGGTGCGATAGGCCGCCGGGGCATCCTGCAGCAGGCGCTGGGTATCGCGCTTGTTCAGCCGGGTATCGACACTGCGCGCGTGCTGGTTCTGCAGCCCGTCGCTGGCGTGATCCCAGGGCAGGCTCGAGTCAACGCCTTGCAACTGTGCCTGCCAGTAACCCAGCTCCTGTTGCAGGGCCGCGCTGCTGGCATAAGCCTGCAACTGCCCGGCCCAGGCCTGGGTCGAACTGGACTTGGCCGGCAGCGGCCGGTTGCCCAGCAACGCCTGCAGGTCTTCCAGGAGGATCCGCCAGGACACGCCGTCCACCACCAGGTGATGGAAGATCAGCAGCAAGCGCTGGCTCTGGTCAGCCAGGGTAAAGAGCACGGCACGCAGCAGCGGGCCGTCCTGCAGGTTCAGGCTGCGCTGGGCGCGCTCACTGAATTGCTGCAACTCCTGATCGTTGGCCACACTGGTCTGCCACAGCAGTTGCGTCTGCTCGTCGAACTCGGCGAAGGCTGCGCTCCAGCCCCCCTCACCCTCGACAAACCGCAGGCGCAAGGCGTCGTGCTGCACCGTCAGCGCCTGCAAGGCCGTCTCCAGGGCAGCCGCTTGCACAGGCTGGGCCGGCTTGAGCAGCACCGACTGGTTCCAGTGCTGACGCTCCGGCACCGGGGTGTCGAAGAACCATTGCTGGATCGGCAGCAGCGCCGTGCTGCCCCGCACCGGACCCTGGTCGATCTGCAAGCCGCCCTCGCCCTGCTCCGCCACCGTGGCCAGCCCCTGCACCGTCTGGTGCTGGAACAGGTCTTTCGGGGTGAAACGGATACCGGCCTGACGGGCGCGGCTGACCACCTGGATCGAGATGATCGAGTCGCCGCCCAGCTCGAAGAAGTTGTCGGTGACGCCCACCTGTTCCAGCTTCAGCACATCGGCCCAGATCGCCGCGATCTGTTGCTCCAGGTCGTTTTGCGGCGCCACGTAGGTCTGCTGCATCAGTTGCGCATCGACTTTCGGCAGCGACTTGCGGTCCAGCTTGCCGTTCGGTGTCAGCGGCAGCGCTTCGAGGAACAGCAGGTAGGTGGGCACCATGTAGTCCGGCAGGTTTTCCCGCAGCCGGACCTTGATGCTTTCCCGCAGTTGCGCCTGACGTTCGTTGCTCAACGCCACCTCGGCGTCCACCGGCACGATATAGCCCACCAGTTGCTGGCCGCTCGGCCCGGGCTGGGCGATCACCGCCACTTCCAGTACCGGCTCCTGTTCCAGCAGACGTGCCTCGATTTCACCCAGTTCGATACGGAAGCCCCGTACCTTCACCTGATGGTCGACACGGCCGACATATTCCACCAGACCGTCGGTGCGGTAGCGGGTCAGGTCGCCGCTGCGGTACAGCCGCGCCCCGCTGGTGCTGTAAGGGTCGGGAATAAAGCGTTCCGCTGTCAGCCCTGGCCGATCCAGGTAACCCCGGGCCACGCCCAGGCCCCCCAGATACAGCTCGCCCGCCACGCCAACCGGCAACAGGTTGAGGTTGGCATCGGCCACGTAGGCGCTGCGATTGCCAACGATATTGCCGATCGGCGCATAGGCCGCGTCGCACGGATCGCCGGCCTTGGCCTTCCAGATCAGTGGGGTGACCACGGTTTCGGTCGGGCCATAACCGTTGAAAATGTACTTGGGCCGCAGCACCCGCCAGGCCAGGTCGTAGCTGGCCTGGGGCACTGCGTCGCCGCCGAAGCAGTAGACCCGCACCGCCGGCGGGTTGCCGTCGCGTTCGGCGTGCACCGCCAGTTGTTGCAGGTACACCGGTGGGAACACGCCCACGGTGACGCCATAACGGTGCATCTGTTCGTAGGTGAATTCCGGCGACCACAGGCTGTCATCACGGATCAGCACGCTGGCACCGTAGATCAGCGGATGCATCCAGCCTTCGTGAGAGCCGTCGAAAGCGAAGGACATGAAATGCAGCTCGCAATCCGCCGGGCTCATTTCATAGCGTTCGCCGGTAGCCAGGCTGTGCATGGCCAGCGGGCCATGGGACACCGCCACGCCCTTGGGCAAGCCGGTGGAGCCGGAGGTGTAGATCACGTAGGCCAGGTTTTCTTCGGCCAGATCCACTTGGGGTGCACTGGTGGGGTAGCCGGCAAAATCGGCCGCGCCTTCGACGCTGAGGGTCGGCAAACCGTCCGGGATTGGCAGGCGATCCAGCAGATGGCTCTGGGTCAACAGCAGCCACGCGCCGCTGTCCTGCATCATGTAGCGCAGGCGGTCCTGGGGGTACTCGATATCCAGCGGCACATAGACCCCACCGGCCTTGAGCACCGCCAGGAAGGCCACCATGATTTCCGCGCAACGCGGCATGGCGATGGCCACCCGCACTTCCGGGCCGACCCCCAGTTCGATCAGCTTGTGCGCCAGCTGGTTGGCCTGAATGTCCAGCTCGCGATAGCTCAGGCGCTGCTCGGCGAACAACACCGCCGGCGCCTCCGGCGCCCTGGCCGCCTGGTCGGCGAACAGTTGGTGGACAAAGCGGTTGGTCGGATAGACCACATCAGTGTGATCCCAGTCCTGGCGGATGCCGCGCTGTTCTTCCAGGGTCAACAATGGCAACTCGCCCAGGCCCGTCCGCGGATGCGCCATCAGGCTCAGCAACAGGCTCTGCAAGTGCCCGCCCAACTGCACCATCGAAGCCTCGGAGAACGACTCGCGGGCGTAGATGAATTCGAACGACAGGCTCTCGCCCAGATTGACCGCGACCGTCAGCGGGTAGTTGGTCTGCTCATGGTTGCCCACCGTGCCGAACTGCAGTTGTGCCGGCGCGCCTTTTTCCAGGGCCTCGGACACCGGGTAGTTCTCGAACACCAGGATGTTGTCGAACAGCGCATCGCCACCCAGCCCGGCCCAACGCTGCACTTCGTACAGCGGCGTGTATTCATAGTCGCGCAGCGCCAGGTTGCGGCTCTGCACCGCCTGCAGCCATTGGCTCACGGTCATGTCCGGACGTGGCGTGGCCACCACCGGCAAGGTGTTGATGAACAGGCCCACCTGCTGCTCTATGCCTTTAAGCTCCGCCGGACGCCCCGCCACCGTGGCGCCGAACACCACGCTTTCCTGGCCGGTGCAACGTTGCAGCAATAGCAGCCACGCCGCTTGCACCAGGGTATTGATGGTGACCTTCTGCTGGCGGGCAAATTCGCCAAGGCGCGCCGTCTGCGCCAGGTCCAGCTCGCGATGGTGCTGGCCGTGACCGGTGCCGGCCGGAATGTCCGCGACCCGGGACAGGGCCTGGGTCAGACGGGTCGGTTCATCCAGCGTCTGCAGTTGTTCTTTCCAGAAGCTTTCACAGGCCTGGGCATCCTGGCGTTGCAGCCAACCGATGTAATCCCGGTAGCGACCGGGCGCATGGTTCGGCGCCTGGCCGGCATAACGCTGCAGCACTTCGCCGAGCAACTGCGAGTTGCTCCAGCCGTCCATCAGGATGTGATGGTTGGTGTAGATCAGGTGATGACGCTGGTCGTCGATACGCACCAGGGTCAGGCGCAGCAAAGGCACCGCATCCAGCTCGAAGCCACGCTGGCGCTCGGCGGCGGCCAGGGTGTCCAGGGCTTCCTGCGGCTGTGGCTGGCCACGCCAGTCGTGCTCGCTGCACTCCAGGGCGATGTGCTTGTGCACCACCTGCAGCGGTGCCGACACCTCGCCCTGCCAGATAAAGCCGGTGCGCAGGATGTCGTGCCGATCGATGGCCGCCTGCCAGGCCTGCTGGAAGCGCCGCGGATCGAGCCCGTCCACGTCCACCCGCAGTTGGTTGATGTAGTCGCCCGCGGCCTGTTCGTACAGGGTGTGGAACAGCATGCCCTGCTGCATCGGCGACAGCGGGTAGAGGTCTTCGACCTGGGCCAGCGCCACCGGCAAGCGGTCCAGCTGCTGCTGGTCCAGGCCGGCCAGCGGGAAGTCCGAGGGCGTCGCGCCGCCCTGGCCCGGCTCGCAGCAATGCGCCACCAGGGCCTTGAGTTCCTCGGCATAGTCGTCCGCCAGGCGCTGGATGGTCGCGGCGTCGAACATCTGCGTGCTGAAGGTCCAGCTCAGGCTCAGCTCGCCGCCATAGACCTGGCCATCCAGGCTCAGCCAGTTGCTCAGCGGGGCCAGCGGGCTCTGGTCTTCGCCCTTGGCTTCACCGGTCGGCTTGAACAGGGAATCCTGCTCGTCGAAGCTGCCGTCGAACTGCCCCAGGTAGTTGAAGGTGATGCGCGGTACGGCCAGGGCCGCCAGGGCCTGCCGGGCCGCCTCGTCCCCCAGGTAACGCAGGGCGCCAAAGCCGATGCCCTTGTTCGGCACGGCGCGCAGCTGTTCCTTGATCTGCTTGATCGAGTCGGCCAGGGCCGCCTGCGGCGTGAGCTTGACCGGGAACATGCTGGTGAACCAACCCACGGTGCGGGTCAGGTCCAGGTCATCGAACAGCTCTTCGCGACCGTGGCCTTCCAGTTGCACCAGGGCGTTGGCCTCGCCGGTCCAGCGGGTGATGACCCGGGCCAGGGCCGTGAGCAGCAGGTCGTTGATCTGCGTGCGGTAGGCCGCCGGGGCGTCCTGCAACAGGCGCTGGGTATGGGCCTTGTCCAGGCGCGAACTCAGGCTGCTGGCGTGCTGGTTCTGCAACGCGGTCACGGGGCGATCCAGCGGCAGGCTCGACTCGACGCCTTGCAACTGGGCCTGCCAGTACTTGAGTTCCTGTTGCAGCGCCGCGCCTTGGGCATAGGCCTGCATCTGCTCGGCCCAGGCCTGGGTCGAGCTGGTCTTGGCCGGCAATGCCAGGGATTGATCGGCGCTCAGTTGCGCGTGGGCCAGTTGCAGATCCTCCAGCAGGATCCGCCAGGACACCCCGTCCACCACCAGGTGATGGATCACCAGCAACAGGCGCTGGCTGCCGTCCGCCAGGCTGAACAGCACGGCCCGCAGCAGCGGTCCGTCCTGCAGCTTCAGGCTGCGCTGTGCCTCGATCGCCGACTGCTCCATGGCCTGGGCGCTATCCACCGCGATCTGCCAGAGCAGCTCCGGCCGCTGGCCGGCATCGGCAAAACGCGCCGACCAGCCATTAGCCTCCTGGCTGAACTGCAAGCGCAGGGCGTCATGCTGCACCCACAGCGCCTGCAAGGCGTTTTCCACCACCTCGGCGCGCAACGGCTGGGCCGGCTTGAGCAGTACCGACTGGTTCCAGTGATGGCGCTCGCTCATGGGCGCCTCGAAGAACCACTGCTGCACCGGCAACAGCGCCGTGCTGCCGCGTACCGGGCCCTGGTCGATCTGCACCCCGCCCTCGCCCTGCTCGGCCACCGCCGCCAGACCTTGTACCGTCTGGTACTGGAACAGGTCCCGCGGGGTGAAGCGAATACCAGCCTGGCGCGCGCGGCTGACCACCTGGATCGAGATGATCGAGTCGCCGCCCAGCTCGAAGAAGTTATCGGTGCCCCCCACCTGTTCCAGCTTCAACACATCAGCCCAGATCGCCGCGATCCGTTGCTCCAGCTGGCTTTGCGGTGCCACATAGACCTGTTGCAGCTGCTGCGCGTCGACCTTGGGCAGGGCCTTGCGGTCGAGCTTGCCGTTCGGCGTCAGCGGCAACGCTTCGAGGAACAGCAGATAGGTCGGCACCATGTAGTCCGGCAGATGTTCTTTCAGGGCAGCCTTGATGTTTTCCCGGAGCGCGGCCTGGGCCTCGACGGCCTCGGTGGTTTCGCTCGGCACGATATAGGCCACCAGTTGCTGGCCGTTTTCACCGTCATGGGCCAGGACGAAGGCTTCGCGCACCGCCGCTTGCTGCACCAGCCGCGCTTCGATCTCACCCAGCTCGATACGGAAACCACGGACCTTCACCTGATGGTCGATGCGGCCGATGTACTCGATCACCCCATCGGCGCGATAGCGGGTCAGGTCGCCAGTGCGGTACAGGCGGCCACCGTCGCTGGAGAACGGATTGGGCACGAACTTCTCGGCGGTCAGCCCGGGGCGCGCCAGGTAACCACGGGTCACCCCGGCGCCGGCCAGATAGAGTTCGCCGGCGCTGCCCACCGGTACCGGCTGCAAATCAGGGCTCACGATATAGCTCTGGGTATTGCTGATGGCCCGGCCGATATTGGCTTGGCCGCCGGCCTCGCGCCGGGTGTAGGTCGAGTAGGTGGTGTCTTCCGAAGGGCCGTACAGGTCGTAGACGTGCACCAGACCCGGCTGCTGGTAGAGGCTATCCACCAGCGCCTGTTTCAGCGGCTCGCCCGCCAGGTTGATGATCCGCACGCTGGGCGGAATCTGCCCGCTGCGCTGCAGCGCGGCAATCGCCGACGGCACGGTGTTGATCAGCCGTACCCGGTCACGATCGGCCAGCTCCGGCAGTTCCAGGGCGTTGCGCGCCAGGACGATGGAGCCACCGCTGGCCAGGGTCACGAACAGCTCCCACACCGACAGGTCGAAGCAGATCGAGGTCGAGGCCAGCACCCCTTGCAGGTCGTCGGCGCTGTACACCCGATTCGACCAGTCGATCAGCGCCAGCACGTTGCGATGGGCAATCGCCACGCCCTTGGGTAAGCCCGTGGAGCCCGAGGTGTAGATCACATAGGCCAGGTTGGCCGCGGTCGCTCGCGGCGCCGGATTGTCGGTCGAGTAAGCGTCCAGCCAGCCCGGTTGCGCATCCAGTTGCAGGGTTTGCAGGGACTCGACAGCCGGCAGCAGCGACAACAGTGCGCGCTCGGTCAGGAGGATCTGTGCCTGGCTGTCGAGCAGCATATGGGCCAGGCGGTCCTGTGGATAATCCGGGTCCAGTGGCACATAGGCACCGCCGGCCTTGAGCACCGCCAACAGGGCCACGACCATTTCCGGGGTGCGCTGCAAGGCCACGCCGACGCGCACTTCCGGCCCGACGCCAAGTTCGATCAGCTTGTGCGCCAGACGGTTGGCCCGGGCATTGAGTGTCTGATAGTTAAGGCTTTGCCCGGCAAACAGCAGGGCTTCGGCTTCAGGGGTTTTTAGTGCTTGCGCTTCCACCAGTTGCTGCACACAGCCATCGCTGGGGAATTCACCGGTGGCCGGGGCCCACTCGTGCAGCAGCTGGTTCTGCTCGGCAGCGCCCAGCAGCGGCAGGTCCCCCAGGCGCTGGCGCGGCTGCTGGACAATGCCCTGCAGCAACTGCACCCAGGACTGGGCCAGGCGCTCGATGGTCGAGGGTTCGAACAGGTCGGTGGCGTAGGTCAGCGAAGCCCACAGGCCATCCTCGGACTCGAAGGTGTCCAGGGTCAGGTCGAACTGCGCGGCGCGCCCCTGCCAGCTCAGGGTCTCGATGCCAAGATCGTCCAGGCGCTGGCTCTGCGCGCCCTTCTTGACCGCGGTCTGATGGTTGAACATCACCTGGAACAGCGGACTGTGGCTCAGGCTGCGCTCGGGGCGCAGGGCCTCCACCAGCTGTTCGAAAGGCAGGTCCTGATGGGACTGCGCCATCAAGGCGGTCTGCTTGACCTGTTGCAGGAAATCAATGAAGCCCAGCTGGCCATCGACCTCGGCCTTGAACACCTGGGTGTTGACGAAGAAGCCGATCAGGCGTTCGGTCTCGACCCGGTTGCGGTTGGCGGTGGGCACGCCAACGCGGATATCCGTCTGGCCGCTGTAGCGGTGCAGCAGCACCTGGAACGAGGCCAGCAACAGCATGAACAGGGTCGCCCCTTCACGCTGCGCCAGTTGCTTGAGGCCGACCCGCAGTTCATCTCCCAGCGGGATGTCGAACAACGCACCGCGATAGCTCTGGATCGCCGGGCGCGAATGGTCCAGGGGCAGCATCAGCAGCGGCTGCTCCCCGCCCAGTTGCTGCAGCCAGTAGCCCAGTTGCCGCTCACGCTCGCCAGCGTCCATCCACTGCCGTTGCCAGTTGGCATAGTCGGCGTATTGGATCGGCAGGGCCGGCAGGCTGACCGTGCGTCCCTGGCAGTAGCCGGCATAGAGCTGGATCAGCTCATCGACCATCACCCCCATCGACCAGCCATCGGAGACGATATGGTGCTGGGTCAGGACCAGCACATGTTCGTCCGCCGTCACTCGCAACAGGCTGGCTCGCAGCAGCGGGCCGTTACGCAGGTCGAAGGGAGGCTGGCGCTTGCTGTCGGTCAGGGCGTTGACCTGTTCCTCATAAGACAGGCCGCCGGCTTGCAGATCGATGACCTCGATGTCCAGCGGCGCCGGTGGATGAACCACCTGCACCGCGATGCCATCTTCTTCGCAAAAGGTAGTACGCAGGGTTTCATGCCGGGCAATCAGGCTGTCGAACCCATGGCGCAGCGCGTCGAGGTCCAGTTCTCCGGTCAAGCGCAACGCCGTGGTGATGTGGTAGGCGCTGCTGTCGGGCTCCAGTTGCCAAAGGAACCATTGGCTTTCCTGGGTATAGGAGAGAACCGGCGCCTCATCGGCGCCGCGGCTGCAGATAGGAGCGATACCAAAAAGGTTGATGCCCTTTTCTTTAAGCAAAATCGCCAGGGCTTTTCTTTCTTTGGCAGAAAGCGTGCCTACCGAGTCGATTAAAGCTTGCATGTACTACCTCTCCTAAGAAATTATTTTTTCAAGATCATCAGGAGATAAACGTTTGAGGGCCTCCAAAGATTTAGCCAATTCATCCTGCAGCGAAGAGGTTGTTTCCCGCAGGGCCTGAACCTTCTCGACAAAGGCCGACAGGCTCTCCGCGCCGAACAGCGACTTGATGGGAATATCCACCCCGAACTGCTGCTTGACCCGGGTCACGACCTGGGCCACCAGCAAGGAATGGCCGCCCAATTCGAAGAAGTTGTCGCTCAGGCCCACCCGATCCAGTTTCAGCACATCGGCCCAGATCGCCGCGACCTGCTGCTCCAGCTCGCTCTGCGGCGCCACATACACCTGCTGCATCAACTGCGCGTCGACCTTGGGCAGGGCCTTGCGGTCGAGCTTGCCGTTCGGCGTCAGCGGCAACGCTTCGAGGAACAGCAGATAGGTCGGCACCATGTAGTCCGGCAGATGTTCTTTCAGGGCAGCCTTGATGCTTTCCCGGAGCGCTGCCTGTGCTTCGATAGCCTCGGTGGTTTCGCTCGGCACGATATAGGCCACCAGCTGCTGGCCGTTATCGCCGTCATGGGCCAGGACGAAGGCTTCGCGCACCGCCGCCTGCTGCACCAGCCGCGCTTCGATTTCCCCCAGCTCGATACGGAAGCCGCGGACCTTTACCTGATGGTCGATGCGGCCGATGTACTCGATCACCCCATCGGCACGATAGCGGGTCAGGTCGCCGGTGCGGTACAGGCGGCCACCGTCGTTGGAGAATGGATTGGGCACGAACTTCTCGGCGGTCAGCCCCGGGCGCGCCAGGTAGCCGCGAGTCACCCCGGCGCCGGCCAGGTACAACTCGCCAGCGCTGCCCACCGGTACCGGTTGCAGGTCCGGGCTCACGATATAGCTCTGGGTATTGCTGATGGCCCGGCCGATATTGGCCTGGCCGCCGGCCTCGCGGCGGGTGTAGGTCGAGTAGGTGGTGTCTTCCGAAGGGCCGTACAGGTCGTAGACGTGCACCAGCCCAGGCTGCTGGTAGAGGCTATCCACCAGCGCCTGTTTCAGCGGCTCGCCCGCCAGGTTGATGATCCGCACGCTGGGCGGAATCTGCCCGCTGCGTTGCAGCGCGGCGATCGCCGAAGGCACGGTGTTGATCAGCCGTACCCGGTCACGGTCCGCCAGCTCCGGCAGTTCCAGGGCGTTGCGCGCCAGGACGATGGAGCCACCGCTGGCCAGGGTCACGAACAGCTCCCACACCGACAGGTCGAAGCAGATCGAGGTCGAGGCCAGCACCCCTTGCAGGTCGTCGGCGCTGTACACCCGATTCGACCAGTCGATCAGCGCCAGCACGTTGCGATGGGCAATCGCCACGCCCTTGGGTAAGCCCGTGGAGCCCGAGGTGTAGATCACATAGGCCAGGTTGGCCGCGGTCGCTCGCGGCGCCGGATTGTCGGTCGAGTAAGCGTCCAGCCAGCCCGGTTGCGCATCCAGTTGCAGGGTTTGCAGGGACTCGACAGCCGGCAGCAGCGACAACAGTGCGCGCTCGGTCAGGAGGATCTGTGCCTGGCTGTCGCGCAGCATATGGGCCAGGCGGTCCTGTGGATAATCCGGGTCCAGTGGCACATAGGCACCGCCGGCCTTGAGCACCGCCAACAGGGCCACGACCATTTCCGGGGTGCGCTGCATGGCCACTCCGACCCGGACCTCGGGCCCCACACCCAGCTCGATCAGCTTGTACGCCAGGCGGTTGGCCCGGGCATTGAGTTCCCGGTAGCTCAGGCTTTGCCCGGCAAACAGCAGGGCTTCGGCCTCGGGGGTTTTCCGCGCCTGGGCCTCGACCCACTGATGCACACAGTGATCGCCCGGGAACTTGACAGACGCCGGGGTCCACTCGTGCAGCAGCTGGTTCTGCTCGGCAGCGCCCAGCAGCGGCAGGTCCCCCAGGCGCTGGCGCGGCTGCTGGACAATGCCCTGCAGCAACTGCACCCAGGATTGGGCCAGGCGCTCGATAGTCGAAGGTTCGAACAGGTCGGTGGCGTAGGTCATGGACGCCCAGAGGCCATCGTCGGACTCGAAGGTATCCAGGCTCAGGTCGAACTGGGTGCTGCTCTCCTCGCCACTGAGCATCTCCACCTGCAAGCCGGGCACCTCCAGGCCCCGGGCGCCCTGACGGGCGGCGGCCTGGTGGTTGAACAGCACCTGGAACAGCGGGCTGTAGCTCAGGCTGCGTTCCGGGTTCAGGGCCTCCACCAATTGCTCGAAAGGCAGGTCCTGGTGCTCCTGGGCTTCCAGGGCACGGCCTTTGACCTGACCAAGGAAGTCGCTGAAGCTCGATTGCCCGTCGACCTCGGCCTTGAGCACCTGGGTATTGACGAAGAAGCCGATCAGGCGCTCGGTCTCGACCCGGTTGCGGTTGGCGGTGGGCACACCAACGCGGATATCCGCTTGGCCGCTGTAGCGGTGCAGCAGCACCTGGAACGAGGCCAGCAACAGCATGAACAGGGTCACCCCTTCGCGCTGCGCCAGTTGTTTCAAGGCGCCCGGCAACGTGCCGTCCAGGCTGATGCCCAGGCGCGCGCCGCGGTGGCTTTGCTGCAAGGGGCGAGGATGGTCCAGCGGCAGGTCCAGCACCTGGGTGCCGCCTTCCAGTTGCCGCAGCCAGTAGCCCAATTGACGTTCACGCTCGCCGGCGTCCATCCATTGCCGTTGCCAGGCCGCGTAGTCCGCGTACTGCAGCGCCAGCGCCGGCAGCTGTGCCGGCTGCCCCTGGGCATGGGCGCCATACAGCTGGATCAGCTCCTCGACCATCAGTTGCATCGACCAGCCATCGGAGACGATATGGTGCTGCACCAGCACCAGCACATGCTCGTCCGCCGCCAGACGTACCAGGGTGGCCCGCAGCAAAGGCCCCTGGCGCAGGTCGAAGGCCTGACGTACCTGGGCCTCGAGCACCTGCTGGATCAATTGCTCGGCGTTGCCGGCTTGCACCAGCAGCGACAGGTCCTGTCGCTCGATCCGCAAGCGGGCCTGGGCCTCGATCACCTGAGTCAGGCCCTGGGGGCCCTCGACAAAGCGCGTGCGCAGGGTTTCATGGCGAGCGATCAGGGCATCGAAGCTGCTCTGCAACGCCGCGTCATCCAGGGCACCGCGCAGGCGCAAGGCCATGGGGATGTGGTAGGCGCTGCTGTCGGCATCCAGTTGCCAGAGGAACCACTGGCGTTCCTGGGCATAGGAGACCGCCAGGGGCTGCTGGCGATCCACCAGGGGAATCGGCTGGAGGGGCTGGGCAGTTTCCGGCCCCAGCAGGCGGACGAAATCTTCCAGCGACTCGCCTTCGAACAACAGCTTGAGCGGTGCCTCGATGCCCAGCTCCTGACGGATGCGGGACATCACCTGAGTGGCCAGCAGCGAATGGCCACCGAGCTCGAAGAAGTTATCGCTCAAGCCGACCTTTTCCAGTTTCAGCACCTGGGCCCAGATCCCGGCCACTTGCTGTTCGCGCTCGCTGCGCGGGGCCACATGGACCTGCTGTAACAGGCTGCCGTCAATGGCCGGCAAGGCAGCGCGATTGAGCTTGCCGTTGGCGGTCAGGGGCAGCGCCTGGAGGAACAGCACATGGGCCGGAACCATGTAGCCCGGCAGGTGCTCGCGCAGCCCGGCCTTGATGCCGTCGCGCAGTGGCAGTTGCTCGGCAACCGGGTCCTGGCTGTGCCAGTCCAGGCCGGTGGGCACCACATAGGCCACCAGTTGCGGACCGTCCGGCCCTTCCTGGGCCAGGACCACCGCCTCGCGCACCGCCGGCAGCTCCAGCAGGCGTGCTTCGATCTCGCCCAGTTCGATACGGAAACCGCGGATCTTCACCTGATGGTCAATGCGGCCGATGTAGCCGATCGAACCATCGGCCTGGTAACGCGCCAGGTCGCCGGTACGGTACAGGCGCGCGCCAGGTTCACCGAAGGGGTCCGGGACAAACCGCGCGGCGCTCAGGTCGCCGCGGTTCAGGTAGCCCCAGGCCAGCCCCGCGCGCCCGACATACAGCTCACCGATGCAGCCCTTGGGCACCGGTTGCAGATTGCCGTCCAGCAGGTACCAGGACATGTCGGGGATCAGCTCGCCGATCGGGCTGGCCCCCACCAGCGTCACGTCCGCCTGGGACAGCGGGCGGTAGGTCACGTGCACCGTGGTTTCGGTGATGCCGTACATGTTCACCAGCTGCGGCTGGCGGTCGCCGAAACGCTGGAACCAGGGTTGCAGGGTATTGACCTCCAGGGCCTCGCCGCCGAACACGATGTAGCGCAGCGCATGCCCCTGCCCGGTGGCGCAGGCCACGTGCATCAACTGGCGGAAGGCCGACGGCGTCTGGTTGAGCACCGTGACCCCTTCGGCGCAGAGCAGCGGGTAGAAGTCCTGGGCCGAACGCGCCACCTCCTGGGGCACGATCAACAGGCGCCCGCCATGCATCAGGGCGCCAAAGATCTCCCATACGGAGAAGTCGAAGGCATAGGAATGGAACAGGCTCCAGACATCCCGCGGGCCGAAGCGGAACCAGTCGGCGCTCGCCGCGAACAGCCGCAGCACGTTGTGATGGGGCTGCAAGGTGCCCTTGGGCTTGCCGGTAGAGCCGGAGGTATAGATCACATAGGCCAGGTCCTGCGGGGTCACCCCGACCTCGGGGTTGTGCACCCCGTAGTCCTCAAGCGGCTGCTCGAGCAACAGGGTGCTGCCGGCAAATGCCGGCAGCCCCTGCCGCAGAGACGCCTGGGTCAGCAGCAGCCTGATGCCGCTGTCCTGCATCATGTGTTGCAGACGGTCCTGGGGATAGGCCGGGTCCAGCGGCACATAGGCACCACCGGCCTTGAGGATCGCCAGCAGGCCGATCAGCATCTCCAGGCCACGCTCCGCCGCCAGCCCCACCAGCACATTGGGCCCCACGCCCTGCTCGATGAGTTTGTGCGCCAGGCGGTTGGCCCGTTCATTGAGCTGCCGGTAGTCCAGGTGCTGCCCCTGGAACGTCAGGGCGATGGCCTCGGGCGCCTGCGCCGCCTGCGCCTCGATCAGCTGGTGCACGCAGGCCGTCGAGTGGAATGCCTGCGGCGGCGGATTCCACTGGGCCACGATCCGCGCCTGCTCCCCGGCGTCGAGCATCGGCAACAGGCCAATGCGCTGCTCGGGCTGGCGGACCATGCCCTGCAGCAACTGGCGCCAGTGGCCGGCCATCTGCTCGATGGTCGCGGCATCGAATACGTCGGTCGCATAGATCAGCGCGGCGGCGATCCGGCCCTGGGTCTCGACGGTGTCCAGGGTCAGGTCGAACTGCGCCGACTGCCCCGCCGAGTCCAGGGCTGCAATGCTCAGGCCCGGCAGGTTGAGGGCGCCGGCTGGAGCCGCGGCCTCGACCTGATGGTTGAACATCACCTGGAACAGCGGGTTGTGGCTCAGGCTGCGCTCCGGTTGCAGCGCCTCCACCAATTGCTCGAAAGGCAGGTCCTGGTGCGCCTGGGCCGCCAGGGCGGTTTGCCGCACCTGCTGCAACAGCTGGCTTACGGACATCTGCCCGTCGATCTCGGCCTTGAGCACCTGGGTATTGACGAAGAAGCCAATCAGGCGCTCGGTCTCGACCCGGTTGCGGTTGGCGATGGGCACACCGACGCGGATATCGGCCTGGCCGCTGTAGCGGTGCAGCAGAACCTGGAACGAGGCCAGCAACAGCATGAACAGGGTCACCCCATCACGCTGGGCCAGGCTGCCCAGGGCTTCACTCAACGGCTGCTCCAGGATCAGCTCCAGGCGCGCGCCGCGATGGCTCTGGACGGCCGGGCGCGGACGATCCAGCGGCAGCTCCAGCAGGGGCTGCTCGCCCCCCAACTGCACCGTCCAGTAGGCCAGTTGCCGCTCCTTCTCACCGGCTTCCATCCAGTTGCGCTGCCAGATGGCGTAGTCGGCGTAGTGGATCGGCAGCGGCGGCAGCTGGGGCTGTTGCCCCTGGCTGTAGCCGATGTAGAGGCTCATCAGCTCATCCACCATGACCTGCATCGACCAGCCATCGGAAACGATATGGTGCTGGGTCAGGACCAGCACATGGTCGTCCTCGGCCACCCGCAACAGGCCGACCCTGAGCAAAGGCCCTTGCAGCAGATCGAACAACTGCCGGGTCTGGGCCTGCACGAAGCCCTGCACCGCGGTGTCGATCTCGCGTTCATCGGCCATGGCCGGCAACGACTGGCGGGCGATTTCCAGGCGCACCTCGGGCAGCACCATTTGCACCGCCGCGTCGGCGTCCTCGACGAAATGCGTGCGCAGGCTTTCATGGCGGGCAATCAGTGTGTCGAAGCTGCGCTGCAAGGCCTCCACGTCCAGCCGACCACGCAGGCGCAGGGCCTTGGGGATGTGATAGGCGGTGCTGTCCGGCGCCAGTTGCCAGAGAAACCACTGGCGTTGCTGGGCATAGGAAAGCGGCAGGCGCGCCTGGCCCAGGCGCACCTGCGGAATCGGCAGGTTGGCCGGGGAAATGCCCTGCTCCAGCATCTTCTGCAGGTAGACCTTGCGCTTCTCCAGCGGCAGCAGGATGAAGCCTTTGACAATCTTCAGCGCGGTGGCGTTATCCATTACACAGCCTCCATTTCGTCGAGCAACAGCGCCAGCGCACTCAGGTCGGCGCCCTGCGCCTGGCCCGGGGCCTGCTGCAACTGGCTGACGAACAGCCCCAGGGTTGGAAATTCGAACGCCATCTGCACACTGACTTGACGCCCAAGCTTGAGCTGGACTCGAGAGACCATCGCGGTTACCAACAAGGAATGCCCACCTGATTCAAAGAAGTTATCGTTCATGCCCACTCGCTCGACTTCGAGCACCTCGGCCCAGATCGCCGCGACCTGTTGTTCCAGCTCGCTCTGCGGCGCGACATAGGCCTGCTGCAGCAGGCTGGCGTCGGCCTTGGGCAGGGCCTTGCGGTCCAGCTTGCCGTTGGGGCTCAGCGGCAGCGTTTCCAGGAACAGCAGGTGCGCCGGCAGCATGTAGTCCGGCAGCACGGCCTTGAGCGCCGCTTTCAACTCGTCGCGCAACCGGGCCTGGTCGTCCTGGCTGTTTTGTTCCGAGCGCTGCGCCAACACGCCCTCGGCGGCGACCAGATAGGCCACCAACTGCGGACCACCCGCCCCCTCCTGGGCCAGCACCACGGCTTCGCGCACCTGGGGCAGTTCCAGCAGGCGCGCTTCGATCTCGCCCATCTCGATCCGGAAACCGCGGATCTTCACCTGATGGTCGATACGCCCGGCGTAATCGATCACGCCCTCGGCGTCGTAGCGCGCCAGGTCACCGGAGCGATACAGGCGCCCGCCGTCCTGGCTGAACGGGTCGGGGATGAAACGCTCCGCCGTGAGACCTGGACGATCGTGGTAACCCCGGGCCAGCAGCTCGCCGCCGATCATCAGCTCGCCGGTGGCGCCCTTGAGGGTCAGGTTGCCGCTGTTGTCCAGCAGGTAGATGGAACGGCCCGGCAGGCCCTTGCCCAGGGGAATCTGGCTCGGCAGGGGTGCCTCGTCCCGCAGGTAGCGGCTGCAGTCATGGGCGGTGACACTCACCGTGGCCTCGGTGGGCCCGTAGGTATTGAGCAGGCAAACGTCCTTCAACCCGGCCTTTTTCCAGGCGGCCACGCCTTCCGCCGCCATGGCTTCGCCGCCCAGGTTGAGCTGGCGCAGGCGCCCGAAGTCCCGGGGTTCGCGGCTGGCGTAATCCTTGCCGAGCATGAACCAGTAGGCGGTGCTCAAGTCGACGATGCTGATGCCCTGCCCGATCAGCTCACGGTAGAAGGTCTCGCTGTCCCACAGGTCCTTGCCACGGATCACCACCGAGGCGCCGCAGATCAGCGCCGGGTACAGCTGCTCGACGAAGGCGTCGAAGTTGAAGGTGGAGAACTGCAGCCCGCGGTCCTCGGCAGTCATCTTGAAATAATCCCGGGAAACCTGGGCGTGCCGGCTCAAGGCAGCGTGGCTGATATCCACGCCCTTGGGCCGCCCGGTGGAACCGGAGGTGTACATCACGTACGCCAGGTTGCCGGCCTGGGCCCGCGAGCGCGGATTGTCCAGGGGGTAGCCGCGCAGGCTGTGCTCATGCAGGTCCAGGCACAGGTACGGCACCGCTACGCCGTCCTTCAAGCGTTCAAGCAGTGGCGCCTGGGTCAGCAAGAGCTGGATGCCGCTGTCCTGCATCATGTAGTGCAGGCGGTCCTGGGGGTATTCCGGGTCCAGCGGCACGTAGGCGCCACCGGCCTTGAGCACCGCCAGCAGGCCGACAATCATGTCCAGCCCGCGCTCCACGGCGATACCGACCCGGACATCCGGACCGATGCCCTGCTCGATCAGCTTGTGGGCCAGTTGGTTGGCCCGCTGGTTGAACTGGCCGTAGCTCAGTTGCTGGCCATCACACAGCAGTGCCACGGCATCCGGGGTGCGCTGGGCCTGGGCCTCGATCAACTGATGGACAGACTGCGGCGCCAGGTCCCGCGCCGGGGTCCGGCCGCGCTGCTCGTCGATCAGCCGACGCTCGGTGGCGCCAAGCAACGACAGCTCGCCGATGCTGCCCTGCGGGCTCGCCAGCATGCCCATGAGCAGTTGCTCCAGGTAGCCGGCCAGTTGCTGGATGTCCGCCTGGGCAAAATGCTCGCGGGCATAGCTGTAGTCGAAGGCCAGGGTCTGCCCCAGGTAGACCGACAGGGTCAACGGGTAGTTGGTCTGCTCGTGGTTGGCCGCCACGCCGAAGCTCAACTGCGCCGGAGCGCCTTGGGCCAGGGCTTCGGACACCGGGTAGTTCTCGAACACCAGGATGTTGTCGAACAGGGCTTCGCCCCCCAGGCCGGCCCAGCGCTGCACGTCATACAACGGCGTGTGCTCGAAATCGCGCAGGGCCAGGTTGCGTTCCTGCACCAGCTGCAGCCAGGCGCTGGCGGCCATGTCCGGACGCGGCGAGGCCACCACCGGCAGGGTGTTGATAAACAGGCCGATCTGCTGCTCCACGCCTTTGAGTTCCGCGGGACGCCCGGACACCGTGGCGCCGAACACCACCGTGTCCTGCCCGGTGTAGCGTTGCAGCAACAACAGCCAGGCGGCTTGCACCAGGGTGTTGACCGTGACCTTCTGCTGGCGGGCGAACTCGCTCAAGCGCCGGGTCTGCTGCTCGTCCAACTGCTGCTGGTAAGCCCCATGGCCTTTGTCCAGGGTGCTCTGCCCGCTGCGGCCGATGGCCTGGGCCAGGCGGGTCGGCTCGTCCAGAGCCGCCAGTTGCTCTTTCCAGAAGGCCTCGCCGACCTGGGCATCCTGGCGCTGCAACCAGGCGATGTAGTCGCGATAGCGGCCTGGCGCCGCCCCCGCCGATTGCCCCGAGTAACGTTGCAGCACTTCGCCCAACAGCCGCGAGTTGCTCCAGCCGTCCATGAGGATGTGATGGTTGGTGTAGATCAGGTGATAACGCTGGTCGTCGATCCGTACCAGGGTCAGGCGCAGCAACGGCACCGCCGCCAGGTCGAAACCGCGCTGGCGCTCCTGCTCGGCCAGGGCGTCCAGGTCCTCGGCCGCCGATGCCACGGCACGCCAGTCATGCTCGACACAATCCAGGGCGATGCGCTTGTGCACCACCTGGATCGGCGCCGGCAACTCGCCCTGCCAGAGGAAACCGCTGCGCAGGATATCGTGACGGTCGATGGCCTCTTGCCAAGCCTGCTGGAAGCGCTCGGGATCGAGCCCGTCCACATCCACCCGCAACTGGTTGATGTAATCGCCGCCCTGCTGCTCGTACAGGGTGTGGAACAGCATGCCCTGCTGCATCGGCGACAGCGGGTAGAGGTCCTCGACCTGGGCCAGGGACAGCGGCAGGCGATCCAGTTGCTGCTGGCTCAGGCCCGCCAGCGGGAAGTCCGACGGCGTCACGCCACGGTGCTCGGGCTGGCTGCAATGCTCGATCAGCGCCCTGAGCTCCTCGGCGTACTCATCCGCCAGGCGCTGGATGGTCGAGCGCTCGAACATTGTCTGGCTGAAGCTCCAGCCCAACTTCAACTGACCGCCATAGACCTGGCCATTGATGCTCAGCCAGTTGCCCAGCGGCGCCTCGGCACTCTGGTCTTGGCCCTTGGCTTCGGCGCTTGGGGCAAACCAGGCATCCGGCTCGTCGAAGCTGGCGTCGAACTGGCCCAGGTAGTTGAAGGTGATGCGCGGCACCGCCAGGGCCGCGAGGGTTGCCTGGGCATTGGCATCCCCCAGGTAACGCAGGGCGCCGAAGCCGATGCCTTTGTTCGGCACCGCGCGCAGTTGTTCCTTGATCTGCTTGATCGAGTCGGCCAGGGCCGCCTGCGGTGTCAGCTTGACCGGGAACACGCTGGTGAACCAACCCACAGTGCGGCTCAAGTCGATGCTGTCGAACAGCTCTTCGCGGCCATGGCCTTCCAGTTGCACCAGGGCGTTGGCCTCGCCGGTCCAGCGGGTGATGACCCGCGCCAATGCCGTCAGCAACAGGTCGTTGATCTGGGTGCGGTAGGCCGCCGGGGCATCCTGCAGCAGGCGCTGGGTGTAGGCCTGATCCAGCTCGGTGCTGACGCTCAGGGCATCCTTGATCGCCACCCGGTCCGTTACCCGGTCGCAGGGCAGGCCCGACTCGACGCCCTGCAACTGCGCCTGCCAGTAACCCAGCTCCTGCTGCAGCGCCGTGCTGCTGGCATAGGCTTGCAACTGCCCGGCCCAGGCCTGGGTCGAGCTGGTCTTGGCCGGCAGCCGGATGGCTTGCCCGGCCGCTTGCTGCACCAGGGCCCGATGCAGGTCTTCCAGCAGCACCCGCCAGGACACGCCGTCCACCACCAGGTGATGGATCGCCAGCAGCAGACGCTGGCTGCCGTCCTGCAAGGTGCAGAGCACGGCGCGCAGCAAAGGCCCCTGTTGCAGATTGAGGCTGCGTTGCGCTGTATCGCACAGGGCTTGCAGCGAATCTTCAGTGGCGTCGTCCACCAGCCACAGCAGCGCATCGGCTTGCATCGCGGCCAACGGTGCCGAAGTCACCGGCGCCGACGGCGCATAAGTCGCGCTCCAGGCTGCGCCCGCTTCGACAAAATTCAGGCGCAGGCCGTCGTGGTGTTCGAGCAAGGCGTGCAAGGCATGCTCCAGCGCCTTGGCACCCAGGGCTTTCAGCGGCTTGAGCAGCACCGACTGGTTCCAGTGCTGACGCTCCGGCACCGGGGTGTCGAAGAACCATTGCTGGATCGGCAGCAGCGCCATCTGGCCGCGCACCGGACCCTGGTCGATCTGCAAGCCGCCCTCGCCCTGCTCCGCCACCGTGGCCAGCCCCTGCACCGTCTGGTGCTGGAACAGGTCTTTCGGGGTAAAGCGGATACCGGCCTGACGGGCGCGGCTGACCACCTGGATCGAGATGATCGAGTCGCCGCCCAGCTCGAAGAAGTTGTCGGTGACGCCCACCTGTTCCAGCTTCAGCACATCGGCCCAGATCGCCGCGATCTGTTGCTCCAGCGCGTTCTGCGGCGCCACGTAGGTCTGCTGCATCAGCTGCGCATCGACCTTCGGCAGCGACTTGCGATCCAGCTTGCCGTTCGGCGTCAGCGGCAGCGCTTCGAGGAACAGCAGGTAGGTGGGCACCATGTAGTCCGGCAGGTTTTCCCGCAGGCGGGCCTTGATGCTCTCGCGTAACTGCGCCTGACGCTCGTTGCTCAACGCCACCTCGGCGTCCACCGGCACGATATAACCCACCAACTGCTGGCCGCTTGGCCCGGGCTGGGCGATCACCGCCACTTCCAGTACCGGCTCCTGTTCCAGCAGACGTGCCTCGATTTCACCCAGTTCGATACGGAAGCCCCGTACCTTCACCTGATGGTCGACACGGCCCACATATTCCACCAGACCGTCGGTGCGGTAGCGGGTCAGGTCGCCGCTGCGGTACAGCCGCGCCCCGCTGGTGCTGTAAGGGTCGGGGATAAAACGCTCGGCCGTCAGGCCCGGCCGATCCAGGTAACCCCGGGCCACACCGAGGCCACCCAGGTAAAGCTCGCCCGCCACGCCCACCGGCAACAGGTTGAGGTTGGCATCGGCCACGTAGGCGCTGCGGTTACCGACGATATTGCCGATTGGCGCATAGGCCGCGTCGCACGGATCGCCGGCCTTGGCCTTCCAGATCAGTGGGGTGACCACGGTTTCGGTCGGGCC